>CAVYVI010000015.1:0-346469 GCA_963771905.1 uncultured Acidobacteriota bacterium | reverse complement strand
TGGAGCAGCCTGGTAGCTCGTCGGGCTCATAACCCGGAGGTCGTTGGTTCAAATCCAACCCCCGCAACCATGCCCTCTTATTCGTTTGAGAAGGGCCTGCCGAACGGTAGGCCCTTTTTCTTTTGCGTGTTCATTTCCTTGTTCTTGCCCAACTACGTCCAAAATCTGACCCAGCTGTCCAACGATTCGCTCGTCGTCTGCGCTTGCCACGTGAGTGTAAGGATCATGGTCAATCGCGGATCACTGTGCCCCAAACGAAGCTGGCGAACCTTCATCGGCACGCGCAGCTCGCATCCATCAATTCATTTTCGAGCGAAGTTGCCGAATTTATCCACGATCCTGCCAGGAACGCAAGCTAGGGATTGCTCGGGAGACTGGCGAGATGAGAATAACGGCAACCGGAGGACTCAATTAGAACCGCCGGTGTCGTAGTAGAGATGCTGTTAGCTTGATTGGCAGAAGCGCAATATTCCGCGCCTCAGCCCGAACAAAATTCGTTACAGCATAGCGTTCTGCCAGCGCCATAGCAGGCTCCGCGCGTTCATGTAGAGCAATCTGCTCCACGAAACAACGCAGTCTTGTTCGCCTTGGCGACAGGTGAAGTCCTCGCATTTCTGAAAGGCTCTGACGGAACGTTGGGCGTTATTCCCATCTCAGAAGTAAAGCAAGCGTTGGACGCAGGATACAAACTCATCGCAGTAGCTGAGCTTGTGGACGCAGTTGATGCTGACCTGAAGCTCATGCAAAACCTGCAAAAGAACTTCTCCGAGCTGGCTTCTGCTTGTGACGCTCAAGTCGTGTGCTATAACGGCTTGGCGGCGACCAATGCCATGCCGCTCGAGCCCCGGAATCTTGCTAGAGCGTGCTCTGGTGGCGAATTCGTTGTGTCGACGGCGGGAGAAGCGTACGATTCACGCTCCGTAGGTGAATTTGGACGTTCGGGCGGATATAATCGCGCAGCTCGATGAGACTAGAATATACGCATCCCGGCGATCCCGCAGACGAGTGCGCTGCCCACCGGGCCGCCGCTTTGAAACCCACACGATTGCACCTGACGATTTTCACACTCAAGAGGGCCAGATGATTTCAATTAAGCGTTTTGGTGCGTCAACTTTCCTCGCTGCTGTGCTGGGAACTCTGCTCTGCGCTCAGCCATCACGGGCGCAAAACGCTCCGCCGCCAAAATACCCCGGCTATGCGAGTGAAACGCCAGAAAAAATCGTTCCGGTTACGGATAGCTTCGACTATATCCGGCGTGAAGTCATGATCGCGATGCGCGATGGTGTGAAGCTGCACACGGTAATCCTCGTCCCCAAAGGCGCCAAGAACGCTCCCATCCTCCTCACCCGCACGCCCTACGATGCCAACGCACTCACTTCCCACGCCCAGAGTTCCCATCTCGGCCCCATCCTAAACGGCTACGACAACGCCACGGACGTGATCGTGGAAGGCGGCTACATCCGCGTCGTTCAAGACGTCCGCGGCAAGTACGGCTCCGAAGGCGATTACGTCATGAATCGCCCCCTGCACGGCCCTCAGAATCCCACGCCGGTCGATCACGCCACGGACACCTACGACACCATCGATTGGCTTGTAAAAAATATTCCTGAGACCAACGGCAAAGTCGGGATCCTCGGCATTTCCTACGATGGATTCCTACCTCTGATGGCGCTCGTCAATCCTCACCCCGCCCTGAAAGTGTCCGTTCCGATGAACCCAATGGTCGACGGCTGGATGGGCGACGACTGGTTTCACAACGGCGCGTTCCGCCAGCAAAATATGGGCTACATCTATGAACAGGAAGCAACGCGCGACAATCGGGCCAAATGGTGGACGAGTCACTTCGACGATTACGACACTTACTTGGAAGCAGTCTCAGCCGGAGAACTCGGGCGGCTCCACGGTCTCGAGCAGGTGGGCTTCTGGCGCAAAGTCCTCGAGCATCCGAGTTACGATGCCTTCTGGCGCGACCAGGCCGTGGATCGCATCCTTGCGGACCAGCCACTCAAAGTTCCAGTGATGCTAGTGGACAGCCTCTGGGACCAAGAAGACATCTACGGTGCTATCGCCGTTTACAAAGCTATCAAGCCGAAGGACACCGATAACGACAAGGTGTTCCTCGTCATCGGCCCCTGGCACCATGGCCAGGAAATCGAAGACGCCAGCTCGCTCGGCCCCGTACGATTCAACGCCGACACCGGCCTCCAATTCCGCCGGGAAATTCTCCGTCCGTTCCTCGATCACTATCTCAAGGATGACGCGCCCAAGTCCGGTGTGTCTCCCGTAACCGCATTCGAGACCGGCACGAACACTTGGCGCCATCTCCAATCCTGGCCCGCTGGCTGCGACAGCGGCTGCAAAATTCAGCCAACTCCGCTCTATCTTGCGGCCGGCCTGAAGACCAGCTTTACGGCGCCGAAACCCGGCGACGCCACGTTCGATGAGTACGTCTCCGATCCCGCCAAGCCCGTGCCTTACCGCGCGCGTCCCATTCAACCCATGGGCTATGGCGACGGCATGACATGGTCTCTTTGGCTCGTGGACGACCAGCGCGAAGCGTCCGGACGCCCCGACGTCCTGGCCTACGAATCCGACGTCTTGACCGCCCCGGTCAAAATCAGCGGCCAACCGATCGCCAATCTGATTGCCTCGACCAGCGGCACGGATTCCGATTGGGTCGTTAAGGTGATCGACGTCTATCCCGACGAAGTGGCCGGTCAGGCCGCCATGGGCGGCTATCAACTGATGATCTCGGCCGATATATTCCGAGGCCGCTATCGCGAAAGCTTCGAAACGCCGAAGGCAATCGCAGCGGACAAGCCGCTCCTTTACCGCTTCACCATGCCCACGGCAAATCACGTTTTTCTGCCCGGTCACCGCATCATGGTGCAAATCCAATCAAGCTGGTTCCCACTCTATGACCGTAACCCACAATCTTTCGTTCCCAATATTTTCTGGGCCAAGCCGGCGGATTTCCGCAGAGCCATCCAGCGCATCTATCACGCGCCGGATCAAAACAGCTTCGTCGAATTGCCGGTCGTGACGATGCCTTGAGTTAAACGACGCGAGATCGTCCTTCGGATCAGGCTTCCGGAATTACTCCAAACTCAAAGTGTTCGCTCGGCTCTAACGAGGTCTTTTCGACAGAGAAGTGAAAATCGCAGATTCCGTTAGACGCTCTAAGGACTCCGCAAACACGATCCAATTCTGCCGTCGCCACTTGCCCAAAAACCTGCTCTGCGACGGTCTTGCAACCCCTTGATTCCACCGGCCAAATCTTTTCTCTATCAGCAATTCAATATTCGCCAGAAATATGGCGCATCGTTTTAAATTGCCAGTCCGCAGTCGGAACTCTACTTATCATAGAGCGACCGCGGACTGTTTCTCGTTGACGCAACTAGGCCAGACAAGTCCCACGCGCGAGACGCACACTCCGAAAGACGCAGTGAAACAAAGGTGGAATCACGTCCTCCTGTGAACCTCCGTCTGTATTATCCAGAAACAGTTCTCTTTGAGGCCACCGTCGCGTTCTTTTGCGCCGGCTTTCCCTGGGCGAGCAATGTTCATTGACTATTGCTGCCAGCCTCCGCCGAGCGCTCTGTAAAGTTGCACGAGACTCTGGTACTCGGTGCCGCGCGCGTCCGCCAAAGTGAGTTCCGCGGAAAAGAGCGACCTTTGGCCGTCCAAGACTTCGAGATACGTGGTGGTGCCTCCCGTGTAGCGCAGATTGGACAGCCGGACAGACTCCCGCAGGTCCGCGACAGTTTCCTCTTGGCGAACCCGAACCTGATGGAATTTCTGATAGCCGATTAGCGCGTCGGATACGTCCCCGAACGCGCTCTGAATTGATTGCCGGTAAGCGATCAGAGCCTGTTGATGCTGCGACTCCGCTAGCTTCAGATTTCCGTGAAGAGCTCCCCCGTGAAAATGGGCTGGCTCACTTGGGCGCCGTAAGACCAGATTCCGAGTTGCGAGCTCATCAGGCCGGAGAACGCGCTGCTCCGCCCGAAGGAGCCGCCGCCGGAGCCCGTCAGCGAGATTTGCGGAAAGAACTGGGCCTTGGCGACACCGATTTCGGCATTCGCGGCGACCAAGGCCTGCTCGGCCTCGCGAATATCCGGCCGTCGCTCGATGAGCGATGAAGGCAGACCCGGAGGCACTTCGGGAGGAAGCGCCTGCTCCACCAGCGGCCGTCCGCGTGGCACGGCCTCCGGGTAATTGCCAAGAAGAATGCTGATGGCATTTTCTTCCTGCGCGATCTGCCGCTCTAAGTCGGGGATTTGAGCATTCGCCGAATCGAGAACTTGCTGAGACTGCAAGACGTCGAGCTTTGTGGCCACGCCGTGCTCAAGGCGAAGATTGGTGAGCTTCACGGAGTCTTGCTGCGTGTTGACGGTCTCGCGCGTAATTTGGAGTCGAAGGTCAAGTTGCAGGAGCGCGAAATAGTCGCTCGCCACATCGCTCACGAGCGTCAATATGACCGTCTGCCGCGCATCCTCTGTTGCAAGGAGTTGCGCACGCGACGCCTCGGTCGCGCGACGCAGCTTACCGAAGAAGTCCAACTGGAATGCTGCGTCGGCCGTCAGGGTCAGAAAGTTGTAGTTGGTCTGGAAGTTATTTTCTTTTCCACCGATGAAATTGCCGTTTCCTTGGATCTGCGGGAATAGACTCGAACGCGCTATGGCAAGCTGCGCGCGCCCGGCATTGATGCGCTCCGTCGCAATTTGCAGGTCGTAGTTTTGCTTTAGCGCAGTGCGGATGAGTTCTTGTAATTGCGGGTCCTGGAAGACCTGCCACCAAGGAAGATCAGCATAGGACGCCGCCTGAGCCTGGGCCTGCGGGTTTTCGCTCAGATCACGGAACGCTGTCGGGGTTTGAACATCGGGTCGATGGTAGTTCGGACCGACCGCGCATCCAGCGACTAAAACCGAGGTCATCATGGCGACAATGTATTTCGTTAGTTTCTTCATGAGTTGCTCCGCCGTTCTCCTTTCGCGCCGCTCCCGCAACGGTCCATCTCAGTCTCCCTCCGCTGGAGAGGGCGTGGCCGGCAACGCTCCCGGAACATGCTCCTTCTCGGCGCCTGACCATTTCTCCACCATATAGAAGATTCCAGGCACGAAGAAGATTCCGATCACGCTGGCAGCCATCATTCCGCCGATCACCGTAGTGCCCATGATTTGGCGGGCCACCGACCCGGCACCAGTCGCCGTCCACAGCGGCACGCAGCCGAGAATGAACGCGAAAGACGTCATTAGAATGGGCCGCAGACGAAGCCTGGCTCCTTCGAGCGCGGCATCCGCCAGAGGTTTTCCGTTCTCGTACTCCTCCTTGGCGAACTCGACGATCAAAATCGCGTTCTTGGCCGCTAAGCCGATGAGCATGACCAGCCCGATTTGCGAGTAGATATCGATCTCGATCTGGACCATGTATGGCGGCAGGAAAATGCCGAGCAGCGCGCGGCGCAGCCAAAGGATTCCGAAGGCTCCAAAGATCGCCACGGGCGTGCTCAAGAGCACGCTGAAGGGCAGCGTCCAGCTTTCATATAGCGCCGCCAGAATTAGGAAAACGAATAGCAGAGAAAGTCCGAAGATCGCAGACGCGGGCACTCCCTCCCGCGCTTTTTGTTCTTGAAACGACATGCCCGAATAGTCAAAGCCCATCTCTCGCGGCATGGTCCGCTTGAAAACATCCTCGAGGGCGGCTGTGGCCTGGTCCGCGCTATAGCCCGGCGCGGCGCTGCCGTTGATTTGCGCGGAGCGATATTCGTTGAAGCGCAAGGTGAATTCCGGGCCGAGGCGCGACTCTATCGTCGTAAGTGTGGAAAGGGGGACATTCTCTCCCTTGTTGTTGCGGACATAGAACTGCCCGACGTTTTCCGCCTTGGTGCGGTCCTCGCCTTCCGCTTCGATATAGACTTGCCACTGGCGGCCAAAGCGATTGAAATAGTTGATGAAATATCCCCCCATGAAGGCTTGAATCGTGCGGTAGACATCGCTGAGGGCCACGCCTTGTTTCAGCACTTTGTCGCGATCTACGTGGACAAACTCTTGCGGGACGCTCGCTAAAAAAGTGGTGCTGAGGCTGGCGATTTCCGGCCGCTTTCGGGCAGCTTCAAGAAAAGTGTTCAAGTTCTTGGCGAGGAACTGAAGATCGCTGCCCGAGCGGTCTTCGAGGATAAACGTAAACCCGCCCGCAGTGCCGACACCTGGAATGGCAGGCGGGGAAAAACCGAAGGCAACCGCTGCGGGCAACCTGCTCAACTGCTGGTTTAGATGTGCCTTCAGCGATTGAAATTGCTCGGCTCTTGTCGTGCGCTCATTCCAAGGCTTGAAGGTCACAAAAAAGGTCGAGTTGTAACTGGTGCGAACAAAACTGAGCAAACTGAAGCCGACGAAACAAGTAACGTGTTGGACCCCCGGCGTATTCATCAGGATTTTTTCCACATCAGCTGTCACGGCCGTGGTGCGTTCCAGCGAAGCCCCGTTCGGCAGCTGCACATTGACGTAGGCATAACCTTGGTCTTCGTCTGGAAGGAAGCTCGACGGGATTCGGCTGGCAAAGAAGCCAGCCGCTACGCAAAAGCCCGCAAGCAACACGAGCACCACGACGGTTTTTCGGACCAATACTGCGCTCCATCGCACATACCCCTCGGTGGCTCGCTCAAAGACGCGGTTAAACCAATCGAAAAATCGTTCCAGCAATCCGCGGCTCGGTGTCCGAGGCTTGAGCAGAAGTGCGGCAAGCGCGGGACTGAGCGTGAGCGCATTGAACGCTGAGAGCAGAACGGAAATTGCAATCGTTACGGCGAATTGCTGGTAGAGCTTGCCGGTGATGCCGGGAATGAAGGCTGTCGGCACAAAGACGGCGGAGAGAACCAAAGCGATGCCAACAACCGGGCCGGAAAGCTCTTCCATTGCTTTCAACGCCGCGGCCTTCGGCGTCATACCCTCTTCGATGTGGCGTTGCACACCTTCGACCACGACGATGGCGTCGTCCACCACAAGGCCGATCGCCAGCACCAGACCAAAGAGAGAAAGCGTGTTGATGGAAAAACCGAACACTGGGAAAAGTATGAACGTGCCTATAAGCGAGACCGGCACGGCAAGGAGCGGAATCAGCGTGGCGCGCCAGCTCTGCAAGAAGATGTAGACCACCAGAATTACGAGCGCGAGAGCGATCAGAAGCGTTACGACGATTTCCTTTATTCCTTCCGTGACTGAGCGCGTCGTATCCAGAGCGATGTCGAAATCCAGGTCTTCCGGGAAGCGCTGCTTCATCTGCGTCATGAGCTTCTTCACGGCGGCGGCTGCATCGACTGCGTTCGACCCCGGCAGTTGGTAGGTGGCAATGACCGCGCTCGGCTTTCCGTTAAAACGTCCCGCGACGCTATAGTCCTGGGAACCCAGCTCGATTCGCGCGACATCGCGGACCCGAACGGTTCCTCCGTCGGGTGTCTCGCGGACGACGATCTGCCCGAATTCCTCCGGGGACGTAAGGCGGCCTTGCGCCAGAACCGAGTAAGTAAACTCCTGGCCCTTGGGTGCCGGTTCGCCCCCCGCCTTTCCGGCCGGGTTAACGGTGTTCTGCGCTTGAATGGCGCTGACGATTTCCGGGACTGTGATTCCCAGCTTCGCCAGCGTGTCGGGTTTTACCCACAGCCGCATCGCGTATTGGCCCGCACCGAATACCTGAACGTTGCCGATGCCTGGCGAACGCAGGATGGGATCCGCAAGATTGATGTACGCATAGTTCGCCAAAAACTTGGCATCGTACGTTCCATGCGGCGAGTACACCGCGATTAACATGAGAGGAGCGGTTACCGACTTTCGAACGGTGACTCCATAATTGGTGACGTCCACGGGAAGCTGAGAAGCAGCCAGCGTTTCACGGCTTTGCGCGAGGATGTAATCAGTGTTCGGATCGGTCTTCGGGTCGAAGTCCACGATCAGGCTGGTGGTCGAGTTGCCGGTGGCATTCAGCGAGTACATGTAGTTCATGTTGTCCACGCCGTTCATCTGCTGCTCGATGGGAGTGGCAACCGACTGTTCCAGGGTCTGGGCGTCCGCCCCGATGTAGGTCGCTATAATTTGAATCTCGGGCGGAGCGATGCTGGGGAACTGGGCGATAGGCAAACTCAGGATGGTGAGGGAGCCAACAATCACCAGGACGATGGAAATCACCATCGCGACGATGGGGCGGTTGATAAAGAACTTTGACATCGGATCACCTTCCCGCAGTTTCCACGGTAAACGGCTTGGGGTTCACCAGCATGCCCGGACGCACCTTCTGCACGCCCTCGGCAACCACGCTTTCGCCTCGCTTCAGTTCGTCCGCAATAATCCACTCCGAGCCGACACGTTCGCCCACGCTGACCGTTCGGATGCTCACTTTTTTCTCCTCATCCACCACCGCTACTTGGTAGCCGCCTTGCAGCTCCGAGACTGCTCGCTGAGGTACAAGCAACGCGTCCTGCTGCACTCGGACGACCGCGCGAATTTTGCCGTAGCCCCCGGGACGCAGAATATTTCCAGGATTGGTAAATAGCCCCGCGATCCGAATTGCCCCCGTACTCTCGTTTACTTGGCGGTCCGCAAAGTAGAATGTTCCCTCATGTGGATAGATTGACCCGTCGGCCAAAATCAGTTCGAGGCGCAGATTCTTGTCGGCCGCTTCCCGAGTAGTCTCTGTCGGGAACCGTTTTCTCCAGGCGAGATACTGGGGCTCGCCGACGGTGAAATAGACCTTGATTGGGTCGACGGTGGACACGGAGGTCACGGGCCCGCTGCTTGGATTGACCAGGTCGCCTACTTGGAGTTGAGCCTGTCCGGCGATGCCGTCGATCGGCGCGACGAGTCGCGTGAAATCCAGGTTAATGTTGGCCGTTTCAACGGCCGCCTCAGCCGTCTTGATTTGAGCCTCGGCCGTTGCCACCGTAGCCTTGGCCGCCAGGTCATTTTGAATGGCGTTGTCCAGATCTTGTTGGCTGGCGGCTTGCTCTTTTGCCAGTGGGGTGTAGCGGTTGACGTCAAGCTCGGTTCTGTGTTCAACCGCCTGGGCATTGGCGAGTTGGGCAGTCGCTTGTGCCAGCTGTCCCTGCGTTTGGTCGAGCGCCGCCTGAAAGGGGCGCGGATCGATCTCAAAGAGCAGCTGCCCCTTCTTGACGAATGCGCCTTCCTGGTAGCCCTGCCGCATTAGGTAGCCCGTGACCTGTGCCCTGACGTCGGCGTTCGTGAATCCGTCGAGCGTGCCGATCCACTCGCTATAAATCGGAACATCTTTCTGCTCGACTTGCACCACCTCAACGTCCGCCGAAGCGCCCGGCTGCGCTCCCGATACGTGCTTCGGACGTATCGCTCCAATAATCAAACCGATCACTACCAAACAAAACGCTCCGCCTATCCAGAATTTATATTTCCAAAGCGTTTTCATTTTCTCCCCCAGCGGCTTGCCTTTACTCCAAATCGATATATCAGGTTTCCCCGCGCGAGTCATCTCGACCACCCAAAGAACGGCACTGTGGGCCATAGATGACTGAAAAACTACCGGCTCTCTCGCGTCCCAGTCCTTGCGGTAAATTTCAGTGCCGTCTTGCCTCCTCCTTAGATACTCCTTCTGAACTCTAAGACTCATTCTTTTCACACGGCCCCAGCCGCTGCCGGGATCTGCGCGGTTTCTCTCAAGAAAAGCCTTTGTAATGCCGGATATGTTGGCGGCTACTGATAACCGCATAAACCACAGAATTTGCCCAATGTTTTTCTGGAGGTTCGATGCAATCAAAGATTAGCAGCGGTCCGCTTTGACATGCGATCAGACGGTGCGGCGATCACAGCCGCCCAGCCACACGTTTTGCATCGAGCGATTTTAGGAATCAGTGAACTTACGATCACCAGCGATGGCCCGATCGAGTTCTCATAACGCGGCAATTGCGGGAGTCTACAGAGCCGAAGGACTAAATGACCCCATGTGAATACCGGCAGCGAGTTTCGACAGCCCGGTCAACCGGACGCCGGTGAATTAGCAGCGTGCGGCTCGAGTGAAACTTCGCGGGCGCGATTCGAGATTATTCCGAGCGGAGCGCGTCCATCACGTCGACGCGAGCGGCGCGCGCCGCAGGCACGACTGACGCAACGACGGCAGCGGCAAGCAAAACGAGCGCCGACGCGATGACCGGCACGGCATCCGGCATCTTCATATCCACGATATAGCTTCCGGCCAGACGCGCGAGCGCGTAGCCGAATGCCGCGCCTGCGATGACACCGAAAGCCGCCATCACCGCCCCTTCCGCGATCACGGCGGTCAGGAGGTTGCGCGGCTGGGCGCCGAGAGCGAGGCGGATTCCGAACTCGCGCGTCCGTCCGCTGACCGAGAACGCCAGAACGCCTGCGACGCCGATGACAGCAATCGCCAGAGCGACGGCCGCGAAGCCGCCGAACACAAGCGCGTTCAATCGATCGGGCGTGAGCACTTCCGCGCGGACATCTGCGAGCGTGGCGGCGTGCTCGACGGGCTGGTCCGGGGCAAGATTGCGGATGATTTGGGTCACGGGCGTCACAAGCGCGTAGGGATCCGAACGAGTGTGAACGAACAGACGTCCTCCCCAGATTTCCATCTGCTGAAAGGAGTGATAAACGGTCAGGGCCGGACCGGGCACAACATGCTCGTCGTCGATATCGGCCGTCACGCCGATGATTCGCCGAGGCGCGGCGCTGATGTCGATGAACTTCATCACCGGGTCGGTCCACATCATGTGGTGATTGACCGCGTCCCCGTTCGGGAACATCCGTTGCGCCAGGCTTTGGCTCACGATAACGACTTGCTCGCCGTCGTGAGCATCGGAATCGTTGAAGTCGCGACCGGCGAGAATTGGGACGCCGAGCGCGGCGAAAAATCCGGGCGAAATCGTCCGCAACTGCGCGCGCGGATCTTCTTCGCCGGCCGCGCTGACGTGGCCGTCCGCCGAGAACTGGAATCCCGGACCGAAGCTGCCGGCGTCGCGCCACGGAACGACGGTACCCAAGGCCACGCTATCCACGTCCGGCAGCGCTTCGATTTGCCGTATCGATTCCTTGTAGAAACCGACGATCTGATCGGGAGTCCGTCCGTACGTGATCGCGGGTACGTTCAAGGCCAGAACGTTGCGCGTGTCGAAGCCGGTGCGCGCCTCTTGCAACGCGAGGAGCGTCTTGAGAAGCATGCCCGCGCCGGCGAGGAGCATGAAGGACGCGGCGATCTGGATCACCGCGAAAACACGCAAGCGGCGGCTCGAGCCGCCCGTGATGCGCACGCCGCCGCTCGAGAGACTCATTCCACTCGACGAATCCGCCGATGGGAGGCGCGGGACGAACGCCAAAAGCACCGCGGCGACGATGGCGAGCAAGGCTCCGACCCAGAGCATGCTGGAATCGACCGTGAGATCGAGCGCGCGCACGGAAAAGCGGGAAGCGTAGCGAGCGAGGATGGCCACCATCGGCCGCGCGCTGAGCACGCCGAGCGTTGCGCCGGCGCCGCAGAGAATAAGGCTATCGGCAAGGAGAGTCCGGCGCAGGGCAGCGGTGCTGGCGCCGAGCGCTGCACGGATCGAGAGTTCGCCTTCGCGGCGAATCGTGCGCGCGAGAATGAGATTGGCGGCGTTCGAGCACGCGATAATGAAGACGAGGCCCGAAGCAACAAGGAGGACGAGCAGGATGGTTCTGGCGCCGGAAGTGATCTGGTCGCGCAGGCGCACGGCGCTGATCTGGAAGTCCGCTCGTTTGGAATAGGATTCGGGATGCGCGTTAATCATCGCGCCGTAGACAGCGCGCAGCTCGGCGCGGGCGGATTCGAGAGTCGCGCCGGGGGCGAGGCGGCCGAAGAGTTCGGTCATGCGATGGACGCGCCCGGTGATCATGGTTGCCGAGAGGTGATGCGGACTCGTGACGACGTTGGCGATGATTTCGGTTTCGGCGGGATAGGGAACGGACGGTTCGAGGACCCCGACGATGGTGGCGACGCGCGTGCCGAGGCGGACCGTTTTGCCGATGACCGTGGGATCGCTCTTAAACACGGTTGTCCAAAAGCGATACGTGAGAACCGCGGCGCCGGCGGCGTTCGGCCCATCGTCGTGCGCATCGAGCAGACGGCCGAGAACCGGGTGCAAGCCCATCACCTCGAAATACGAGCCGTCGACGACGCCGGCGCGGACTTCGCGCGGTTCGCCGAGCCCGATCATGGTGAAGCCGATGGTGGAGAAGTCGCCGAAGGCGCTGATGGTCTTCACGCGCGCCTGCAGATCCTGAATCTCGGGAACAGAAAAGGTCGTGTTGTCGTCGTCGAGGCCGGGGGCGCTCTGGCGGATGTAGATCAGGCGGTCCTCGTCGCGGTTGACGAGCGGCCGGAGGAGAACGCCGCGCACGACGCTGAAAATGGCAGCGTTGGCGCCGATGCCTAGGGCCAGAGTGAGCACCACGGTGATAGCGAGGCCCTTCGCGCGGGCCAGGGAACGGAGCGCGAATTTGATGTCGCGCAAGAAGATCGTCATCCCCTCGGGAAATTGCGAAAATTGCGAGTGGCCTTCGCTCATGATGATTGCTCCTTCAAATCTGTTGCCACGCAGCGATGGCGAGCCGTTCCTGCGCGAGGATCATCCGGTCCAAGATGTTCGTAGCGCCGCTAGCTTCTGCCATGCTTTCCGCCGTGCCTCTTCTGCTTTTTTTGAACGTCGCGCAAATAATCATCCAGACGATCGAAGCTCTCGGTCCAAAATCGCCGGTAGTGCGCCACCCAATCGGCGACGTCCTTAAGCGGACCCGCCTCCAGCTTGCAGGGTCTCCATTGCGCCTCGCGTCCACGCGCGATCAGCCCCGCGCGCTCGAGCACCTTCAGGTGCTTGGAGATGGCGGGCATGCTCATCTCGAATGGCTCGGCCAGTTCGGTGACCGAGGCTTCGCCGGAAATAAGGCGAGCTAGGATGGCGCGCCGGGTGGGATCGGCGAGGGCCGCGAAGGTCGAGCTGAGCTGTTCGGAAGTCATATCGTGATTAACCTACAGGTTAAATATACCCACTCACGGCGTCATGTCAAGTGCCCACCTTTCACTTCTCCGAACCAGGCGGCACACGAGTCCTCGTCAGCTTAGACGCTTGATAGGGCGTTTGGAATCTCTTGTCCACAACCAATTTGTCGCTCAACGGGTCAAGCGGGGATCCGCGTCGACTGTCGCGCCGGGCAATTTTCATCGCCATTCCAGCTCTGTGAATTTCCTCCGCCCGCAGCGCTTGCGCCCGAATTACGACGCCTGTATTGTTGCCTGCTCCTATCGCGCATAAACGCGGTCAGAAAGAAGGGAGCACTTCCGAGTGGAGCAAGCGCCGCAGGTGCATTCGCAAAAGGACGGATATGGCCTGCGGCGCGGAATCCTTTCGCCGATGGAGACTCTGGCGCAGTCGGTCTCCACGATGGCGCCGACCACCACGCCGGTGGCGACGATCCCTCTTGTGTGCGCGCTTGCCGGAAACGGAACGTGGCTCGCATACGTGCTGGCGACGGTCGCGGTGTTGCTCGTCGCGCTGTGCATCAGCCGCTTCGCGCGCTATTCCGCATCCCCGGGCTCGCTCTATAGCTACGCTTCATTGATCCTGCCGCCGTGGCTCGGCGCCGTTGCCGCATGGAGCCTGCTGCTCGCATACATTGCGACGGGATCGAGCGTCATCGGCGGGTTCTACCACTACGCCAACGTCCTGCTTCAGAATTCTCATGCGCCTATCGCTTCGGCGATCGCGCTTGCGGTGTTTGTTACCGCCGTTTCCATGTGGATCGCCTGGCGCGACGTGAAGATCTCGGCGCGGCTGATGCTGTGGATCGAAGCGATATCGGTTGCGGGCATCCTTACGGTCATTGCGCTTGTGCTTCTGCGACACGGCCAGCACTGGGACTGGAATCAACTGCGGCTGAAAGGAGTCACGGGCAGCGGCGTGCGGCTGGGTCTCGTCCTCGCGCTCTTCAGCTTTGTCGGATTTGAGAGCGCGACGACGCTCGGAAGCGAAGCGCGCAATCCGTTGAAGACGATTCCGCGGGCAGTCATCCTGAGCGCCGTTCTCGCGGGTGCCGTCTTTACGCTCTGTGCGTATGTCGAAGTGCTTGGCTTTCGGGTGGCCGGCCAGGATTTGGGAACAAGCCCCGCCCCGATGCGCGTTTTGTCCGATGTCGGAGGGGTGCCATGGCTCGGTTTGCTGATCGACATCGGGGCGCTCGTCAGCTTGTTCGCGGGAACTCTGGCCTGTATCACCGCAGCCGCGCGAGTGCTACTGCTGATGGCGCATGGCGGCCTCGCGCACGAATCATTGCGGACGACCCACGCACACAATGAAACGCCCAGCCGCGCGATCATCGTGACGGGACTGGCTGCGGTACTGCCCGTGGTTGTGCTGGCCGCGCGAGGCGCAAGCGGATTGGATGTGTACGGCTGGTTGGGATCGCTCGCTACCTACGGCTTCATCGTCGCGTACGCACTGGTCTCGATTGCTCTGCCGCGCTATTTGAGCGGCCACGGCCATGTGCGGCCGGGGATTCGAATCCTCTCTGGGTTGGCGTGCCTGGCGATGCTGCTCGCGCTCGTCGGCAATCTCTATCCCGTGCCAGAGGGGCCTTACGGCCGGTTGCCGTATATCTACCTCGCGTATTTGAGCGCAGGCATGCTTTGGTTCGCATGGAACGCTCACAGAAAAAGGAATTCACCCGCTGAAACCCCGGACTCCCGGACCTAGACGATTACCTCGATGCGCGGGGGCTGTGGAAAACTCTCATGAATTTGCTTGCCAGTGAATGATTTAAAAAATAGATTCTGCCCATCCAAATAATCCGTTTCGGTTCCTGAATAACTCGAAATAGCCTGACGCAACTTTCTTTCGTTCTGAAATTCGGGACAATTGCGCATTTTAGGAGCCGCACCGCAAAATGAAAAAAATCCGACGTTGTGTATTCGCCGCAGCTCCACTTCTCGCGGCTCTCCTGGCTTTTACGTTCTCCACTCACGCGCAGCAAACCCTCGGCGGCATTACCGGAACGGTCACGGATAACACCGGCGGCGTCCTTCCTCATACCACGGTGACGCTGGTCGGAGACCAGACGCAATTGACGCGAACGGTCGAGACCAACGACAACGGCTCCTATCTGTTCGTTGACTTGCCCATCGGGACCTACACGCTCAAGTTCACTCACGATGGATTTCAGTCGCAGGACATTCCCTCCATCGCTGTGCAAGCGAACCGCACCATGACGGTGAACGCCGGACTGAAAGTCGGCGAGGTCAACACGACCGTCACCGTTGAGGTAACCCCTCTCGTGAATGCCGTGGATACGACGAACGGCTACGTGCTCGACAAACAGCAGTTCGAAGCCATACCGCTGCCGACGGGAAGCTTTACGGGCGTGGCGATTCTCTCGCCGGGCGTCAGCGCGGAACTGGCAACGGGCACTGGCGTGAATGCCGGTTTGGGCAATCAGCCGATTTGGGCCAATGGCCAGCGCGATACCAGCAATACGTTTCTGCTCAACGGCGTTGACGCCAGCAATCTTTTCAATGGCAAGAGCACGAGCCAAGTCCCGTCGGGCCGGCTTGTCAACAACACGGGCGTTGCCAACGCTTCCAACACTTCGGCGGAAATTGTCCAGAGCACCGCCGCTCCATATTTGGCCGTCGGCCAGGCCTTGCCGACGCCCGCACCCGAAACCGTTCAAGAGTTTCGCGTGAACACGTCCATGTACGACGCGGGCCAGGGGTCCACGAGCGGCGCGCACATCGACATGAGCACGGCCTCCGGCACCAACAAATTTCACGGCAGCTTGTATGGACACCGTGGCACGGACTGGCTCAATGCCGCTCCTTATTTCTATAACGCGGATGCCAACATTCCCTCGAGCGACAAAGTTCCCGAACTCCATCGCTACACCGCCGGCGGAACTCTCGGCGGCCCCATCATCAAGAACAAACTTTTTGGCTTTTTGTCCTATCAGCACGTTCACGCTTCGGATTTGGAAATCGGTGCCGTGCGGGGGAGTGTGCCTTTCGGACTTACCGGCGATCGCAGCCCCGCGATGCTCGCTGCGGTCTCGAACGCGAATTTCGGCTCGTCGGTAAATCCCGTTGTTGGAACGGCCGCGAATGACATCAGTCCCGTGGCCTACGCCCTGTTGAACTACAAGCTGCCGGATGGCCAATACATGTTCCCTTCGGCTAACCCCAATTTCGCCCCGACGATCAACTTTCCGGAAAACTTCTTCACCACGCAGCCCGCCTATTTCGTATCCGATCAGGCCGTCGCAAATCTCGATTTCCTGGCGACCGCGAACGACACGCTCTCGCTGAAGTATTACTACCAGCACGACCCTACGACCGCGCCTTTCGCATACTCCTTCGTCCAGGGTTTCGCGCAGCACTTGGACGCAGGCAGCCAGGTCGCGTCAATCACCAACAGTCAAACGCTGACGCCCAATCTCACTGTGGTGGAAGTCTTCGGATTCATTCGAGAAAAAGTTTACAGCACCATCTCCCAGCCGTTCACTCCCGCGGATTTGGGTATCAACGCGTTCGGTTCCAACTATTTCCGGGCATCACCATCGTGGATGACCTCGGGAACTTCTCTCCGCAGAATGTGAATGAGGTCTTCAATGCGGCCATGAGCATCGGGATGGGCGCGGCTTCGCAAGGCGCCTTCACCGGAGTTTTTCAGAACCGCTTCATGCCCTCGGCCCAAGCCGTCTGGACCCACGGCAAACACACCGTCACCTTCGGCGGAAGTTTCTCTTACACTCAACTCAACGCCCGCGATGAACGGACGAACAAAGGCATAGTCGGGTTCGCGGATTTCTCACAGTTCCTTCAGGGACTGCCCACACCCTACTCGGCGAATGGCTTCATCGCGACATCGTATCTGCAGGGCGACGCCAACCGCTACTATCGCACCAACGAGACGGGCGAATACATCCAGGACAAGTTTCAGATCCGTCCGAACCTCAGCGTAAGCGCGGGTCTTCGATTCGACTATCACGGAGGTTTCAAAGAGAAGTACGGGCGCCTTTACAACTTCGATCCTGCTCAGTACGACTACGATGCATCGTCGGATACGATCGTTTCGAACGGTTTCATCGTCGCTGCAAACAACAAGGATTTTCCGTCCAAAGGCGTCAGTGATTCGACGCTCACCGGGCGGCAGTGGGGTTTGGCTCCGCGCATCGGAGTGGCGTGGAGTCCCAAGATGTTCAACGACAAGGTCGTCGTTCGCGCCGGCTGGGGCATGTACTACGATCGTGGCGAGCTCTTCGCGTATCTCTCTCCGGGTTTCGCGGCGGGCCTCATCGCGGGCGGCCCGTTTGGCGTGAATCAGTCTCCGCCGTGGGTGAATTCCCAGGTCTGCACCTCGATCGGCAGCTACTATGAAGGCTTCATTCCGACGTGCGATCCAACCTCTCCCACAGGCGGATCATTATCGAGCCCGTGGGGAGCTGTGCTTCAAGCTCCTCCGACCGGCGATCCATCCAAACTTGTTCTGTCGAATGCGGCGGCGATCGAGACCGGCGCTCAGCTTTTCTCTTTCGCCGACTACAACCGCAACAATAAGCTTCCTTACACCATGAACCAAACATTTGATCTTCAGTGGCAACCGCGTCGCGACCTGGCCTTCGACATCGGCTACGTCGGCAACCTCGGCCGCCACGAGATCGTTCCCATTCCGTTTAATCAGGCCGGCATCGCAACGCCCTCGAACCCCATTCACGGGCAGAGCTACACCTATGGCTACGTCGTCCAAGCGCCTCCCGGCTGCAATCCCACTTTGAATCCGGGAGCCTGTACTTACACCCCTACGTGCAGCACGACGGTGACCTCCGGCCGCTCGTACATGGGACTTCCGGATGGAACGTCGATGATCTCCACGTTTGAAGGCGGAAACGTCGATCTGCGCGTTCCTTACATCGGTTATTCATCCGAGTCGGAGTCGTATTCAGCGGCGGGAGTTTCACTTTACAACGCGCTGCAGGCCCACGTCGAAAAACGAATGAGTCATGGCCTCCAAGTCGGTTTTTCGTACACCTACTCTCGTTCGACAGATGAGCAAAGCGCGATGGGGCTCTTCTACAACGGCAACAACCCGCTTAATCTACACTCCGCTTACGGCCTCTCGGACTTCGACCGTACGAACGTGATCAACTTCACATATCTTTACCAACTGCCGAATTTCTTCTCGCTGAGTTCGTTTAAGGGCAGGATCGCCGACGGCTGGGGCATTTCGGGTTTGACCGTGCTTCAAAGCGGCCAGCCATACAGTGTCATTGATTACAGCGGCGCAGTCGGCAGCATTTTCTACGGCGTTTCGGACGGCATTACGAACCCGGTCGTGCCTCTCGCTCCGGGCTGCACGGCCGGCAGTGCGCGCACCGGCGCGTCCGGCGCGGGAAGCACTCCGGCACTCAACGCCTCTTGCTTCACCCTGCCGCTGCTCTCTCCCGGCGATTTGAACGGAGGAGTTCCGCCGGGGGACACCTATGAAACAAACTTCATCCAACAAGGCCAGCGCAACATCTTCCGGCAAACGTGGCAGAAGCGCGCGGACGTCTCCATTATGAAAGTGACGCAAATCACGGAGCGAACATCCGTGAAATACAGTCTGGACATTTTCAACTTGACGAACACCCCGAGCTTCGACGTCCCGGTCAACGACGTGACGCAAAATTTGGACTTTAACGGGTTTCCTGTCTACGGCTCCGACCTCTACGCTAGCCCAACTCTCAGCGGTTTGGGCATCACGAACAAAACGATCGGAGGACCGCGGCAGATTCAGATGTCGCTGCGCCTGCTCTTCTGAATGCTGTTTTGCGGGATTGACGCGCGCGTCTAGCCTTGACCGATGTCTTCATTCCAGATTTCCGGGTGAAATTTGATGTACGTGGTAAGAAGCGCCGCACACTCGCCGGAATCAAGGTCAATCACGTGCACGCCAAGCGAGCGGAGCCAGTCAAGACCGCCTTGGAACGTGCGGCTTTCGCCGACTACGAGCGTGCCGAAGCCGAACTGGCGGACCAGCCCGCTGCAGTACCAGCAGGGCGCAAGCGTCGTGACCATGATCTGATCTCGATAGCTGCGCTGTCGCCCCGCTCGTCGAAACGCGTCCGTCTCGGCATGCATCGACGGATCGCCATCTTGCACGCGCCGGTTGTGTCCTGCGCTGACGAGACTCCCGCTGGCGTCGAAAATTGCAGCTCCTGTGGGAATTCCGCCCTGCGCGAGACCCTGGCGGGCCTCGGCGAGCGCAATTGCGAGCATCGCGGCGTAGTCAGGTTTCGCTGTCATGGGATCAGTGATTCGCCGCCTGAGATAATGCCTTCAATAGCCGAAAAAGCGAAGCGCAGGCCGCTCACCGAAGATTGCAGCCGCAACGACAATTTCCGCGCTAAGCGCTGCGTCGCGAAATACACGATCAATCCCGCCATCACGCATGGATTGGCCGCGGAGATCGGCTCGATCGAGCCGGGAAAACTTGCCGGCCTCGTCCTCTGGAAGCCCGCATTTTTCGGCGACAAGCCCGAGATGATCGTCAAGAGCGGATTCATCGCCTGGAGCGCCATGGTCGATCCCAACGCTCAATCCTCTGCGACGCACGTCGGCTCCATCGAAAATTCTGGGTCGCGGTGGTTTTGCGTCAAATCACGAGACGACATCGAGGGAGGGGAACTAACTTTGCCGGAGCCGCCGGTCTTGAGCTTGTTCGGAATGGCCATTCGCGTCGAGCCAGACCAAGAGACGGCGAATGCTGCCGTGCGCCAACGCTATGCTCGAATCCGCAGCACCGTAGTAGAGATTGATGATGTCTCCGTCCGCTGCCACCGTATAGCCGCAAGGGAACACGACGTCTTGCACATCGCCATGACGCTCGTAGTCCGCTTCGGGCGCAAACATCCAGGAATCCCCTCGATTCAGGCATTTCTCCGGTTGTTCAAGATCAAAGAGGGCCAGACCAAGGCGGTAGATGGAGCTCGACGGTGTCGTTCGGACGCCGTGATAAATCATGAGCCATCCTCTCGGCGTTTCGATCGGCGGCGGTGACATTCCGATCTTGTTTGCGTCCCACCACGCGCCCCGTCGAGCTTCCAGCATGAGCTTGTGAGTGCCCCAATGCCGCAAGTCGGGCGAGTACGAAATCCAGATATGAGCTCCAAGATTTGTCATCGGCCGATGAATCAAAGCCCATCGTCCGTCGATTCTTCTTGGCAGGAGGGCTGCATCCTTGTCGTCTGGCGACATGATGACGCCGAGTCTCTCAAACGTGCGGAAGTCCTTCGTAAGGGCCAGAGACACGCCAGGGCCCCCGCGCGAATACGATGTGTAGGCCACCGCGTATTGCTTGAGCTCGGGCACGTAGGTAATGCGTGGATCTTCGATGCCCCACAATTCCTCAGGGTATCGGTCGGGGTCAGGCGCGAGTGTCGGTTCGCGATCGATCTGCCAGTTATCGACGCCGTTTACCGAGCGTGCCGCACACAAATGAGATAAACCGCGGCGATCTTCCACTCGGCATAGCAGAAGAGTCGATCCGTCGGGCAGCAACGTGGCACCCGCGTTAAACACGCTGTTAATCGAATAAGGCCAATCTTTCGCGCTCAGGAGCGGATTCGCAGGGTGCCGGATGAACAAAGGGTCGTTTAGAATCATCATCTCTCTCAAGAAATATTTGATGCCAGGAAACCGCGAGCTCTCGCGCAGCTCACCAAGCCAAGAGAACAATTGATCGCTGGTTAGGATTTGCTGTCTGTTGCGTCTGATTCTTCCAGCTTTCTCATTTCCAGCAATGCCATGAGGAACGACAGCGTCGATTCGGCTCCTTGGTTCTCATTCGCGCGGTCGGGATGCAAGCCGTCTCGGCATCCGCCCGTGGTGGGATCGTAGAGCGCAATCTGCAAGTCGTTATCGCCAAGGAACCAATTGAAGGCGGTCCAGGCCTCCGTGCGCCAGCGAACCTTTCCCGTCGCGCGGTAGGCTTGCAAGCACGCAGAAACGGCGGCACAGGCTTCGATGGGTTGCTGGTCGAAGCGAGCTTTTTCCGTTTCCTTCGAGTAGAAGCCATGCGAGCCGATCGGGAGGAAATGGCGTCTTACGTCGCAACGCTGAACCGTTACGAGCCAATCCAGTGCTTCGAGTCCGGCCGAGACCATTGCATCGTTTGCGCTGCGCGTTCCCGCCCGGATCAGCGCCTGCGGCAATCGAGCATTTGAGTACGCAAGCACGTTTTCAAACCATTTCCAGTCATCCGAGCGATTGGCACGGTATGAATCGAGCAAGCGATCGGCCAGCGTATCCGCCGCATTTACAGCGGCGCGATCACCAGGGAATGATTCTAGATATTCGTGCAGTCCCAGCAAGGCGAAAGCGGAGGCGCGAGGACTCCGAAAGTCGACGGCCGCGGGAACAGCCAACTCAAACAAACGCCCTGCGGCTCCACGAAGGCCCGCGTCCTTGGATCTGCCAAGTACGGTGCCCAAGCCCCACAGCGCTCGCCCGTGGCTGTCTTCCGTGCCTTCAGGGTCCTGCCACTGGTGATCATAGGTTAGACAATTTCTAAATCTCTTGGTGCTGGGATCGAAAGCCAGCCACAGAAAAGCCAAGTAGCGTGACGCGAGGTCAAGCGCGCCGGTCGGTGTGCTGCTCCCAAGCTCTTCGAGGAGAATCGCGACAATGAGCGCCCGGGCGTTGTCATCGGTGGAGTAACCTTCCGGATAGTTCGGGACGGTAAAGACCGCGTGTTCCACGATTCCCGTCTGGTCCGTCATCCGATGCAAGTGGTCGAGTTTTACCACCGGAAGCCGGTCGAGCGCCTTCTCCGTGTTCTGGGCCGAAAATGTCGCACGCGGCTCTCTCAATCGTTGGTTGTACACGCGTTCGAAGCTTCCCATGTATTGCTGCGCCACACGGTCCCAAACCATGTCTCTTGTGTACAGGTAAGCACGCTTCCTCATGGCATGGCGCGCGGTGCCGTTGTCCAACAGTTCGATCGCTTTCGCGGCAATCGCTTCCGGATCATCGAACGGGACGAGCACGCCGCGTTCTTCGTCTAACAATTCGATTGCGTGCAAATAAGGTGTCGAGATGATCGCTTTTCCCGCGCTCAAGGCATATGCGAGCGTGCCCGAGACCACTTGTCCCTTGTGTTTGTAAGGCGTGATGTAAATGTCCGCCGCGCCGATCAATTCAACCAGCTCCTTCGGACTCACGAAACGGTTTCGAAAGATTACGTTGGCCTCAACTCCAAGATCTCTCGCCAGTTTCTGCAAGTACAGCCTGTATTTCTCGCCCTCGTTCCGGAGCACATGCGGATGGGTGACACCCGAAATCATGTAAACCACATTGCTGTGGCGCGCAAGGATACTCGGCAGAGCTTGAATCACATTTTCTATGCCCTTGTTCGGCGAGAGCAGACCGAACGTGAGCAATACATCTTTGCCTTCCGTTCCGAAGCCATCCTTGTAGAAATTGGGATCGGTGAAAGGCAAATCTGGAATGCCATGCGGAATCAAATCAATTTTGGAAATCGGGACGTGGAAGACTTCCTGCAGAATCTCCGAAGATTGCCGGCTCATGACAATCAAGCGATCCGACAAAGCTGCAATTTCTTCCATGACGATGCGCTGATCGGAATTTGGCTCACGGAGCACTGTATGCAAAGTGGTCACAATGGGCATCTGAAGGCGGCGCAAGAGTTCCAGGATATGAGCGCCGGCCGGCCCGCCGAAAATTCCATATTCGTGTTGCACGCAAACCAAATCAATATTGCTGAAATTGAGGAAATCCGCGGCCTGGTGATAGGAAGCTAAATCATCTTGCGAGAGCTCGAAGCGAATCCGCGCGGGGTAGCTGTAACCTTCCTGCGTGTCATTGACCGGCAACGCCAACAGCTCTGTGGCGGCGTATTCAGCGTGAATCGCGTCACACAAATCCGTCGTAAACGTAGCGATTCCACATTTCCGCGGAAGATAGTTCCCGATGATGGCCACCCGGCTTGGCAGCATTGGCCGTGGATGCGTCGGATTGGGGGATCCAGATTTTTCTTCCGCAACCAGCGAAGGAAGCGTGATCACTTTGCTGGAACTCGGGGCGTTTACCTCGTCGTCATTGTCTGGGACGTCGAGAAAACCCGGGCTCCGGACCGGATGGTTTTTCTTTGGAATCAGCATTCTTTTCCTATTGTTCCTTTCTTTATGACCCACCTGTCCGATTGTCCAAAATCGTGAACATCCTGTATCGCGCCGAGATCAAGGCTGAAATGCCTTCACATTAGCTTGTCGCTCGATTGCCAGCTCGTCGGCTGCTTTTTTCACGCGTGCGATTTCCCTCTGGGGAGCGTCGTCGCGCTCTTGCTTGGCTGATTCGGCGATCGCCGCTTCGGCTTCGCTGTTCATCTGTTTTGAAAACATCACCAGCTGATACGTATTCGAAAGTGCGGAGCGCGAAAGCGTCAGCGAGTATTGAGCGTCCTGCCAGCACGCGATTGCTGCTCCCGCGTTGCCATAATTCTCAAGCGTTGGAGTCTGTGTTACGGCGACCGGCGCCGTTGCTGTTCCGTATTTTGCCGAAATGGCTCGCACCATGTCTGCGGAAGTCATCCCCTCGGTTGCGGAACTTTCATACGTCACGACGATCTTGTAGAGTTCGCCGTTGTAAAAAGAGAATAGAACTTCCTGAATCGGCTCCGAGGGTGCCGTGGCTTGGTAGGATTGCACGGGCCACCACGTCAGCTCCTGAATTAACGCCGGACTCTGATAGATTACGGTGGCAGTCGCCGGATCTTCGTTCACTTGTTTTGAAACTGCGGTCAAACTTGTTCCGAGCGAAAAGTCTCGGTACTTGGACAGATCCTGTCCGTAAGCCAGCGGAACGAAAAGCAGGCTCGCGGCAACGCCGATCGCAATGTTTCGTATCCTCTTCATCCAGAATTCTCCTTCGAGCATGGGCGTCTTCGTGGATCAGAATATCGCAGCGTGAATTGTCTCTTGCGCATGATCGTCCTTCAGGCTTCTGTCCGCGCGCTGTCTTTGCCCGGCGTGCGCGGACTACAAAAACCGAGCGCCGCTCTTCCCGAAGCCCGCGTTCTGCTTCGATCCAGGAAGAGCGGCAGGTCTCGGCGCTGAATTGCCTGGATGCCTAATCGGTTGCGGATTGCTTCGAATCATCGCGCGGTGAATTTCTCTCCAACACGGAAACCAGATGGCGCCCGGACGGAGGAACCCGGACGTTTCCGCCTAATATGATTTCTTTTGCCGTAAGCGCGCGGCCATAGACGTCCGCAGTCGCGTCGTCATCCGGTCGTAGCGTGGAACCTTCCAAAGAAATGCCGGCAAAGAGACCTCGCGTCCGCGAGTAGCTGAGTATCTCCGCCCGCATGTACGCATCCGTGTTTGCGGCAGCGTCGCGGCCCACTGGACCCGCTGCGATCGACGCATCTCCGCCCAGCTTAACCTTGCTATCAAGAATTGATTTCACGCCTCTGTCGTTCATGATCAGCAAAACGAGATCGGTCGCTTGTCCGCCGATTTGAAATCCAAAGCTGCCGCCTTCCAGCGCGTACATGGCTGGCGCGCCCCACGCTCCTCGAAAATCTTTTCCGGTCCGGCAAACCATCGCTCCGCGGCCGTAGCTTGCCCCGACCACGAACGCTCCCTTGAGAACCGAAGGAAACACGATGACGCATTCGGCCTTGTCCATCACTGAGCGCGGAATGTTCTCGGGTATGTTTACGATTTCTTGCATCACCGCCCCGGAATTTTCGAGCCGCTTTTGTTCTTTGTTGGCTGCAAAGAGCGGTGCTGTTGCCACCAGTCCTGCACACAGAATGAGAATTGATTTACGTATCATCGCTGACCTCCATGATCAGAATTGCGGCTGCGGAAGTTTGTTCTCTCCGGAACCTTTGTGAGGCGCTTCAAACCACGCCATGAGTCGGGGGAAGCCGTCGCTTGAAAATCATCCGCCAACTATCCCCCGACCGAAAACTTCCGTTAAGCCTTTTGCCTTGCACCAGCCACGAGCAGACCAACTCCCGCCAGAATCGCGAGGCCTCCGATGATCGGAGGGAGTGGTATTCGTTTCTGCCTGTCTGCCGTGGCATGGATCGGCCCCACGTCAAAGACCGTCTCTCGATGGGTGTAATTGATGCCTTGATACACGAGGGCCAGCGCACCCAAAACCACCAATGAAATCCCGGCGAGTGAAGCTGATTTCATAGAGTTGGCTCCGCGATCAAGAAGCTAACCTTCGGCCTTGGATGAGCCTTATCAAAAGCGTGACCACAGCCAGGAACAACAGAATGTGAATGAACCCGCCCAAGGTGTAAGACGTGACCACTCCCAAGAGCCATAACACCAGCAAGATCACACAAATTGTCCAGAGCATCTTGTCCTCTTATTTCTCTTCGTTAGCGCAGGCTTGAAGCCGAGGCGGTCACGCTGAAGCGGGTGGAACGATTTGCGAAACTGCGCTCTTGCTCCCCTACACAACTGAATACTAGACGGGTTCCCGCTGTTTTTCTGTTCACTTGTGCACACATTTGAACCCGGCGCTTTACGGCTATTTTCCGGCGCTGGCCACGGGAAAGGGAAGAGGAGTCGTCAACCTCAGCTCATCGAGCGACGCCAGCGCACTTTGCCATTGCGCCGCGTCTTTCTTGGTCTCGATGGGGACGGAGAGATCGGAGTAAAAGTCCAGAATATTGTCGCGAAGGTCCGGCGTGGTCAGATCGAACTTCCGCACCGATAGCCTCCGCAATAACTTCGCGTACGTTTCGTCCGTCAGCGGGTATTCCGCGGCCTGAGTCAGGTTCCCGCTATCCAGATCGCGATTGGGAAGCTCGAGAGTACCGGCGCGAACTTCCTCGAGCAATGCCCGGTATTGATCCACCGTCGTGTTGATGCTCTTGAAATACAGGTCCTCTGTTTTCGCCGTGGGATTGTTAAATGCCAGCGCCCTGAAGGGCCCAATTCTCGGCATGTAGCGCAAGAGCGTCGACAACATTCGCGTGCCGAATCCCGGTTTCGTGTAGTCCTTTCCCCACTCCTTCTCATAGTCGGATCGCGAAAGACGGTAAAGAAACTTTTCCTTCGCGAAATTCGGCGTCTCACGCATCAGGTCCTTCTTATGCGTCTGAAGCGCCACCTGAGTCATCTCTGGAATCAGCCGGCTCACCGAAAATCGATACGACCCGATCGCCAGATCCTCGTGAGGCAGCACATCCTTCAACTCCACGCCATATACGACCGGGAAAACCCTTTCGAGCAACGGCTTTGACACCTGGAATCCGATGAAGTCGTGATACTGCTGCGACGCATAGCGATTCTTCGCCACTTGCACCATGTCGAATCCGAACTCCGTCTTCAGGTGCGCGGTATGGTTGTCCGCGTATCGCACGGATTTGCCGTACTTCGCCCGCAGCTTCGGATAATGGAGAGCGACGGCCTCGTTGACTGCGGGGTGACCGTCCGCATCGGACACGTAATGTGCCAGCGCGCCGAGTGCGAAGGCGTACTCGTCGGCGTTCTGGCTCTCCGCCAGTAATTCGCTGACCAGATCTCCGCTGCGAACGTAATGCACCAGGTCGCTGAATTCCGCGCTGCCGAACGGGTAGTAGCCCAGGTCCTGGATCACCGCGCCTCCGTAGGCGTAGGCATGCGCTTCCTTGAGCTGGTCTTCCGACAGCTCCGGGAATCGTTTCAGCAGGAGGGGCCGAATCTCACCGGTCCAAAGAAGGTCTACGATTTCCTCGTGGGTAAGAACCGAATAGGCAAAGGAGACGCCGCCCGAGGTCAGCACGACAAGAAGGAGTGCCAACACACGGATGCACAAAAAGCGCCAATCGCCCCAAGTACCGGTTAGCGATGACTTTGCCTCAGCTCGGCTTTCTGAGTTCATTGACGAGTTTCCTGGCCTCTCTCATTCTTTCCTTGTAGTACAAGGGGCCGATGAGGACTTCTTTCTCTTCCAATTCCACGCGTTCTTTGATTCCTTCTTTTGACAAGAACAAGGCCAGAGCTATGTACGTCTTGATTTCCTTTTCTAGAAACTGAACTGCGTGTCGCTTTGATTCATCCATTTTTCACCTCGGACTGCCGGTAACGCCAAAGCTCGAAAGGAATGAGGCCCGACCCCTCGCCGAACCCCGTTGATTTGATGTGGCCGCTCGAGCGCCATTACGCGAACGCAAGAACTCCGTCGGCAACATTTCACTCCCACGCGTCCTAGATGCGGCCCATGAACGCGAGAATGACGACGATGAGCAGGATTAGCCCCACTCCGCCGGTCGGCACATAGCCCCAATCCTGGCTGTGCGGCCACCGCGGCAACACGCCGAGAAGCGCCAGCACCAGGACCGCGATTAAAATAATTCCGAGCATCGTTTCCTCTCCTTCTCTCTTCAACTGATCGAAGAACCCAACCGAATCACTCTCTCCGCAGTTCAGGGGCGACTCGGCCCACGTGCGCCTCTGTCACCCCTGAAGCCAAATTGAAGAACTGGTTAGAGTACGACGCTGATGCCAACGCGCGCGTCGGGATAATACGGGTTGCACAAGTAATACCCGCCGTCGATGAAAACAACGTAAACGTCGTCGGTGTAGTACCAACCTTCCGGCCACGGCTGAAGAAATCCGAACCAATAGCCGCCGTAATGGAAGCGAGAATATCCGTCAACCATGTGGGGACTGCCGATACGGAATCTGTGCCCTTCGCCGAAATTGGCCCGGAAGCGTGCGTCAGGTATGCGGCCACTGCCTGCGGAACTGAGCCGAAGTGCCGGTGCTGAGCGCTGTTTCTGCTCAGCAGCCGCAGTTCGCTGTATGTGCCCCTGCCCCGAAGTGTTACCGCGCTCTTCCTGTTTTGCCTCTTTGGCCTGCGGCGCCTGCTTTTCAGTCCTCGCCCGCGCTTCTTGCTTGGCTGGCTTCGCTTCCTTTTCCTGCTTCTCGGGCTTGGCCTGTGCTTCTTGCTTGGCCGGCTTTGCCTGCTTTTCAGTCTTCGCCCGCGCCTCTTGCTTGGCTGGCTTCGCTTCCTTTTCCTGCTTTTCGGGCTTGGCCTGCGCTTCATGCTTGGCTGGCTTCGCTTCCTTTTCCGGCTTGGCCTGCGCTTCATGCTCGGCTGGCTTCGCTTCCTTTTCCGGCTTGGCCTGCGCCTCTTGCTTGGCCGGCTTCGCTTCCTTTTCCTGCTTTTCCGGCTTCGCCTGCGCTTCTTGCTTCGCTGGCTTTGCCTGTTCCTGTTTCTCGGGCTTGGCCTGCGCCTGTTTTTCGGGTTTGGCCGCTTCTTCGTGGTGCTCTTCCTGCGCGTAGGCAGGAACAGCGGCTCCGAGCAGCAGGAGCAGCGCTGCTGTGCTGATGACTCCAAGTACTTTCATGAGTGTTGCCTCCATTACCGCGAATTCTTTCGTCCGGCGTTGATCGCCGAAACTAATCTGTTGCAAGCGCTTTTCAATTACACACAGCTCATCCCCCGGTCGTTCATCCGGGTTTGCTTATGCCCCGATGTGGATTCGAGAGAACGAGTGGAATAGTCCGAAAATGTTGAGTAGCCACAACACGACTGCTATGACCACCACCGCATTCAAGATGGACTTGATCGTTCCCTCCATCGGTATGAAGCGATTGACCAGCCACAGCAGCACGCCTACCACGATCAAAACCATTACAAGCTGAAGTAAAGGCATTTCGATATCTCCATTCTCTTCGCAGGCAGACACTCCGGCCGCTCCCGAGGCATTGCGCCCACTTCTGTATTCACCCTCGAACTTTTTGTGTCGGCTGAAGTGGGAAGGAGCCTGCGACTTCCAGTATTGTTCAGGCGGAACCTTTTGGACCAATTGTCGCCTTGGTCCTCTTGCTTCACCTGTAGCGAGCATCGTAGAAGAAACAACCACGTGTATCTGTTCACTTGTGCACACATCCCGCTCTTTCGTTTGGGCCGCTTCAATTTAGATTGAAAGTAGGGAGGCGACTTAGCGGAGGAGCGTCGCACTGGGAGTCGTAATTTGGCGGGCGCGGACGATGAATCGCTTCGGTGCTGCGCCGATATAGTAGAACGGAAAGCAAGTGACGAGGGTCAGCGTATTCTCGCCGGACGACTGCAGGACTTGAACGTCGCTGGGCATTACCACCTCGGTCGATTCCACGCGATATTCAAACTCTCCGTCGAGAGTCTTGATCGTAATTGCGTCGCCCGGTTGAATGTTGCGCAACGGTCGAAAGAAACCATCGCGATGTCCGGCCAGTGCGACGTTGCCGGATTCTCCCGGCAAAGGCGTCTCGTGAAGGTGGCCAACCGCGCGCCGCAATATTTTCGGCGAATCTCCTTGCACGACAATCGCCTTGAGATCGAGCCGGGGAATCTCCATCTCACCGATCACGTCACCTTCCGCCAGGACGTGAGGCCCTGGCGGCGGGCGCATGTGGGGAAGTCTGAGTTCCTCGACCGTTTGATACGCCTCTGCATCCACGACGACGTAGGTCGCGTAGCCGAGTCCCAAAATACCGCCCGTCAGGAAAAAGTAATACGCCGCACGAAGGAACGGCGCCCTCGAATTCCGGCGCCATCTTGCGATCGAGCCGCGCGCGTTCACTTCGCTCCCTTCGCCAACTGGGCGGATGAAGGCTTCTCTTCGCCGGCGAAATAACCGGACCGGGTTCGTACGTGAATCTTGCCGTGGCCGGAAGCTGTGACTTTGACTTCGATCTTTCGAAAACCGGTTCCCGCATTCGATTTCTCCGGCGTGAATCCCAGTGTGTACTGCTCGCGGAGATCTCGCGCGATCTGTGTCGAAATTTTCGTAACCGTATTCGTCTTGTCCGGGAAGTACGCGATGCCCCCCGTGGCCTTGGAAAAGCGCCGTAGCACGCCGGGATCTGTCTCTCCGGTTTCCCCGATCAGTCCGATGCAATAGATGAGCACGTGAGATCGCTGAGCAAGTGCCAGAACCTGAGAGAATTTTTGCTGGCTGGCATTGTCTCCGCCGTCGCTGACTATGATGAGCGCTTTCCTGTCGGAATGGCCGAGCTGCAAATGCAGAACTCCTTCAGCTACGGCGTCATACAACGCGGTTCGTCCGCGTGCGCGCACGGCGGAGACTGCTTTCGCGAGCTCTTTTGGGTCATTCGAAAATGGTTTTCCGTCCATGAGTTCCACTGAGACGTCATCATTGAAATCGACGACGAACATCTCATCGCTGGGATTGCTTGATTGCGCGAACGAGGAAACCGCGGCGGCCACTTCGGGGAGCTCCGCTCCCATACTCCGGCTGTGGTCGACGATCAGACCGACGGTCACGGGAGTGTCTCGCTGCTGGAACATCGTGACTTTTTGCAGGCGCCCATCGTCATACACGCGGAAGTCTTGCTGGCCGAGCCCCAAAACAACGTCTCCCTTCGCGTCCGTCACGCTGACCGGCAGCACAACCAGTTCCGTCTCCACCGAGATCCCGGACGGAACAGATGTGCTGGTTGGTGCGGGCGGCGAGGACTGAGATTGCGCGAAGCCGGCGAGCCCGCAAAAAAGCAGTCCCGCCGTGGCGAGACACCAGTTACGAATTCCTTTGGGCTTTAGCGATCGGATGATGAGAGTCACTCAAGAAGCTCCTCGCGCCGCGGGGTATGAATTTGCATTCGGGCCCGCGGCGCACTGGAGTTTGCTGCGTTTATCAAACTTCTTATGCGATTCGCTTCACAACAAGCGCGAGTCCGAGCGACATCAAGCCCAGCAGCCCGATCAGGGGAACCGTGCTGGCCGTCTTCGGCAACTCCGCTGTCTCCACCGCTGGTGTCGCCGCCGCTGGCGCAGGAGTTGTGTCCGCTGCAACCGGCGGAGTGGTCTGGACTGCTTCCGCTACGGGCTCCTCGTTCTGCTCCGGAGTGATTGCCACGATCGTCGCCGTACGCAGGTCGGTCGTGTCCGCTGGGAGTGCTAGAACAGGCTCCTTCTCTGCAGCAGCGAGTTCAAGCGCCCGGGGCCGCGGATAGACGAATTGCTGGCCGAAGTTATCGCCCGGATAAAACCAGGCCTTCAGCGCTTCGGGGTTGTCGCCCGGCCGCTCTGTGAACGTCACCACGGTGTGACCTCTCGGCTGGAGGCGATAATCGTTAATTGTCAGGATCGTGGTGATGAGATGCGTACCATCGGCGTCGAATATTTGCACGATGTGCCGATCAGAAGGCGAATCGAGCAATTTGAAGGTGTATGTCCCGGCGGGCAGGACTTGCCCGGGGATTTCGACCGGCTGACTGAATGTCATCACGGTCTTTTTGTTCCATTCATCAGCTCGTGCGCCAGGCGAGAACATGGCCCCGAGCATCGAAATTGCCGCCACTACTAGAAGGGTCTTTACAATTTTCATTTCCATTTTCTCCTAAGAATAAGGTACGACGTACTCGTGCCGATTGTGGTCAGCTCACGCGAACCGGCCCAGGCTTGCTACGCGAGAGCGTTCGTCCATGAGCTAGGATCCCCAGGTCAGGCGAGGAAATCGACAGCTGCTATCAGGCTGAGGCCGGTGCGCTGACTTGCGAAGCGGCTCCCTGACTCCCTCGCGCAACTCAACAGTAGGCACATTCGCGAAGTTTGACTGTTCAGTTATGCACACATTGGCGTCCATCTTGCGGATTTGCGGCTTCGTGCTAACATATCAGCCAGGAAATCATGCAGACCAGACCTTCCAGCCCGCTTAAAGCCAATGGCAAGAGCGGATTCAACGCCCAGCATTTTCTTGATTCCGCAGGTGTGGCCCGCAAAGTTGCGGAGTTTAAGAAAAATGAAACGGTTTTCTCGCAGGGCGATCCCGGCAAGACTGTTCTCTATGTTCAAAAAGGCGGGGTGAGGCTTTCGGTGGTCAATGAAACCGGCAAACAAGCCGTCGTCGCGGTCTTGGGACCCGGCGATTTTTTTGGTGAAGGATGCCTCGCCGGTCAGCCGCTTCGGATCGGGACGGCGACTGCGATCGCGCCGACCACAGCGCTCGTTATTGAAAAGACCGAGATGATTCGCGTTCTCCACGTGGAGCACGAATTTTCCGACCGCTTTATCTCTTTCATGCTCACGAGGAATATCCGCATCGAGGAAGACTTAGTCGATCAGCTCTTTAACTCCAGCGAGAAGCGCCTGGCTCGCACTCTGTTGCTTCTCGCGCGCTACGGCAAGGAAGATAAACCGCAAAGAGTGCTCCCCAAAATTTCGCAGGAGATGCTGGCCGAAATGGTTGGAACAACGCGCTCCCGTGTGAATTTTTTCATGAACAAATTCAAGAAATTGGGATTCATCAAATACAACGGCGGCCTTCAGATCAACAATTCTCTTCTCAGCGTCGTCCTCCACGACTGATCCGCGACTTTCGTATCACGCAATCAGAATCGCCCGCCCGCATGATCGCGAGACGCGCGTCATCGATCGATGAATGACGAAAAAATTCCTGTGTGTGAAAATGCGCACTTCATTTCGCGCTTGCTAACTTCGCAGAGGAAGCAGCGCGCGCAGACGCCGCTCGCGCAGGAAGAGTCCCAACCACGCGAGCACGCCGAGAGTGGCCGTGACAACAAATGCGCGGTTGCCTATGCGCAAGTTCGTGGCTGTCGCGCCGCCAAGATAGCCGGCCAGCAAGATCGCGCCCAGAACCGACGTGCGCGGAATCGCATAGATGAGGCTGCAGAAAACTTCGAGTGTTCCGATGACGGGAATCAGATTTTCGGGATATCCGAACCGCGCGAATCCCTCGACGACAGAAGGCGGCCTCAGCAGCTTCAGCGTGCCGCTAAACAGCAATAGCAAAACGGTCACGGCGCTGATGATTCTCCCGGTCCAGATCATTGCTTTCGATTCGCGAGCGGATTCACTGGCCGATGGCATGAATTCTCCTCAATAGGTCTCGCAGATATTCATTGGTCTTGCATTTTTACTTCTGTCGTGTCAGGCGAAAAAATGCGCAGCGGCGCGAGCCACTGACCTCCGGCGATCGCGCCGATAATGAAAAACGGCTCCTTGCCCGAAGCGATCGCGTCGGGGAGCGGGGCGTCCGGCGATTCATGCGAGAGATCTTCTTCGCACGCGAAAAAGCGCAGGAACGGCCGGCGCTGCCGCGTGACCTGGTCGCGAATCGTCCCGCACAGCATCGGAAAGCGGGCCTCGAGCGCGTCGAGGACGGAACGCTGCGTGGCCGGTCCCTCGATCTCGAGCTCAACGTCTCCGGCAACATGCGCCAGCGTTCGCAGATGCGCCGGAAGCACGACTCGGATCATGGAATCGTTTGGACCTCGACGGAAAGAACGGCCGGAAGATCTCGGACAATGGGAGCCCAGTTGTCTCCGGCGTCGGCCGATGCGTACACTTGCCCGCCGGTCGTGCCGAAATATATTCCGCACGAATCGAGAGAGTCCACGGCCATCGCGTCGCGCAAAACGTTCACGTAGCAGTCGCTTTGCGGCAGGCCTTTCGTGAGCGGCTCCCACTCGTTTCCGCCCGTGCGGCTGCGATATACGCGCAATTTTCCATCGAGAGGGAAGTGCTCCGAATCGCTTTTGATCGGCACAACATAAATTGTTTCGGGCTCGTGGGCGTGAATGTCGATCGCGAATCCGAAATCGGTCGGCAAATTTCCGCTGACTTCCGTCCACGAGTCGCCGGCGTCGTCGCTGCGCATCACGTCCCAGTGCTTCTGCATAAAAAGCACGCCCGGGCGTGAGCGGTGCATCGCGATGTGATGAACGCAATGGCCGACTTCGGCAGTCGGATCGGGAATTTGCGCGGACCTCAGTCCGCGATTGATCGGGCGCCATGTTTTCGCGGCGTCGTCGGTGCGGAAGGCGCCCGCAGCCGAGATCGCGATGAAGATTCGCGCGGGATCGCTCGGATCCAGAATGATTGAGTGCAGGCACAGTCCGCCGGCGCCCGGCTGCCATCGCGGCCCCGAGCCGTGGCCGCGGAGTCCGCTGAGCTCCTGCCACGTCATTCCGCCGTCGGTCGAGCGGAACAAAGCGGCATCCTCGATTCCGGCGTAGACGGTGTCCGGATCGGTCAATGATGGTTCGAGATGCCAGACGCGTTTGAATTCCCAGGGATGCGGAGTGCCGTCGTACCATTGATGAGTGCCCGGTACGCCGTCGTACACGAATTTATTACCGACCGGCTCCCACGTTTTTCCGGCGTCGTTCGAGCGCTGGATCAATTGTCCGAACCAACCGGTGGACTGCGACGCGTACAGACGATCCGGATCAACGGGCGAGCCCTTGATGTGGTACATCTCCCAGCCTGCGAAATGGGGGCCGCTGACATCCCAGTTTTCGCGCTTGCCGTCCGATGCCAGGATGAACGCGCCCTTTCGCGTACCCACCAGAACTCGCACCTTACTCATCGTTGACTCCTTTCTCGGATTTGGATTGGCTCGGGTCGAGCGTTGCGTCGAATACGTACGAATCGGCGCATTATACGCCGTGCGGCTGGCGCGGCGACCGCCGACTGTCCGTTGTTGAGACGGGCGATCGCGCTACTCGTTAGTGGCGGTATGCGAAGGCTATGCATTTTGTTCCGATTAGAAATGGGCGGCGGTGTTTGTTTTGATGGGATTGCGGCGAATTCTAATCGTTGCGCGTCCCGATTAGAAAGCCAAAGCTCGTCGGGGCTGAATGCCCAACCTACAGAGCTGTGGGCGAAAGAGCGTCCCGGGTTGAACGACCGAGCTAGAAGGATGTTGGACGCGAAGGTAGTGTTTTTGTTCCGATTAGAAATGGGCGGCGGCGTTTGTTTTGATCGGCTTGCAGCGAATTCTAATCGTTGGGTGTCCCGATTAGAAAGGGACTGGCGAGTGGTTCGTGGCGAGTGGCTGGAGGTCGGTGGTCTTTGCGGCGGCTGCGGGGTGAAGCTCTGTGCTGCGAATCGCTGCTTCACCGCCTCCGGGCGGGTATCCGGGCGGGCTCGCCGTCCATGACGCGCCAGGGCGGATTCAGGGCGGGCGTCGTCATCGGCCCGGCGGCTGGAGATTCGAGTTGTCGTGTGCGTGAGCATGCGCTTGGGTGTCGTCCCGCCCGGCGGTAACGTCCCGCTAAGGCGTGAGCGTCCCGCGAGACCGGATCGCCCCCTAACGGCGGGAGCATCCGGCGGAGGCGGGATCGCCCCAAAGGCGGGGGCGAAAAATAGCCTCGAACCACGCTAGCATCAAATGGGGGAAACCCGCAAATCCACACGCTGTAAAGGTGGCTGGAAACGCTGTGGAATGTGGGGACTTGGGGCGCCTAAGAATCTCTCGAAGATGCTTTCGGGATTTGTTACGCGGCGGAGCGGCGCGGACGTCAGTGCAAAAGTCGCATCGCGTGAGAAGCATGTTGGCAATCGGTTGCTTTTCGCTTCGTGCGTTGGTCAGGGCTTAGCGTGCGAGAAGTCTGGCGGCGTTGACTTGATTGTTGGTGCGACCTAAGATGTGCGGCACGTGACAGCTAACGACCCGCTCATCGGCCGAACCATTTCGCATTACCGCATTGTGGAGAAACTTGGCGGTGGCGGAATGGGAGTTGTCTACAAGGCCGAGGATGTGAAGCTCGGCCGGTTCGTTGCTCTCAAGTTCCTCCCCGACGACGTAGCCAAAGACCCGCAGGCTCTCAGCCGATTCCAGCGTGAAGCAAAAGCCGCATCCGCCCTGAACCACCCGAACATCTGCACCATCTACGAAATTGATGACCAGCATGGCGATGCGTTCATCGCCATGGAATTTCTGGATGGCCTGACTCTGAAGCATCAGATCGCTGGCCGACCGATGGAAACCGATTTGATTCTGTCGCTCGCTATCGAAATCGCCGACGCGCTCGACGCAGCGCACGCCGAAGGCATCGTCCATCGCGACATCAAGCCCGCCAACATTTTCGTCACGAAGCGAGGCCACGCCAAGATTCTGGACTTCGGTCTGGCGAAGCTGCAAGCAAAGGCAGGAACGGATGCCGATGCGACGCTGACACAAGAGGCGATGCAATTGAGCATCCCGGGCGCGGCCATGGGCACGCTGGCGTACATGTCGCCCGAGCAGGCACGGGGGAAAGAACTGGATGGGCGCACGGATATTTTCTCTTTTGGTTTGGTGCTCTATGAAATGGCGACCGGAAAGCAAACGTTCTCGGGAAGCAGTTCGGCGGAAATTTTTGATGCCATTCTGAATCGCACCCCGGTCGCACCTGTGCGGCTGAATCCAGAAATTCCGCCCAAAATGGAAGACATCATCAGCAAGGCGCTGGAGAAGGACAAGAAGCTCCGCTACCAGTCGGCTGCGGACATGCGCACAGATTTGCAGCGGTTGAAGCGCGACACCGAATCGGGACGCACGGCAGCGGTGACGACGACGGCAGAGCCGGTGTCCGCAAGTTCCGCAGCCGAAGTTTCTCCCGCACCGACGCCGCTTACCGGAAAGGCCGCCGCAGTTTCAACTGCCACGACAAAGGCACGTGCTGCGAGGTGGCCGATATTGGCAGGCGTTGCGGTGGCCGTCGCGCTGGGCGTGGGCGGGTGGCTTTATTTTGCTCGCAAGGCTCATGCGCTCACTGAAAAAGACACCATTGTTCTCGGCGACTTCACCAACAGCACGGGCGATGCCATCTTCGACGACACGCTGAAGACGGCGCTCAACGTTTCCCTGCGGCAATCCCCTTTCCTGAACGTGCTCTCTGACAGCGAAGTGGCGAAGACCTTGCAACAGATGACCCGCCCCGCCAGCACGAAAATCACGCCGGAGGTAGCCCACGATCTTTGCCAGCGGGCGGGCAGCAAGGCTTACCTTGCCGGAACGATTGGCAGTCTGGGCAGCGAATACGTGCTGGGATTGAAGGCGGTGAATTGCCAGACCGGAGACACGCTGGCCGAGGAGCAGGTGACGGCGGCATCCAAGGAGAAAGTGCTGGACGCGCTAGGCGAGGCAGCGTCCAAGCTGCGCGGCGAACTGGGCGAATCGCTGGCTACGGTGCAGAAGTTTGATGTTCCGCTGGCAGAGGCCACCACGTCTTCGCTCGAAGCACTGAAAGCATACAGCCTTGGCGTTAAGGCTTTCAGCGAGAAAGGCTCCGCCGCAGCCCTGCCTTACCATCAACGTGCCGTGCAACTCGATCCGAATTTTGCCATGGGCTACGGGGCAGTGGGCGATGACTACTTCATTCTCGGCGAGCCGGAGCGGGCCAGCGAGTACTACACCGAAGCATTCCAGTTGCGGGAGCATACCAGCGAGCGGGAAAAGCTGGAGATCACAGCCGACTACTATTCGAATGTAACTGGAGAACTGGTTAAAGCGGCCCAGACCTTTCAGGAGGAGATTGAGAGCTACCCACGGGAATACCGAGCGTATGGCAATTTGGACTACGAATTCGGCGATCTGGGGCAGTATGAGAAAGCCACTGAGTTCGCAAGGCAGAGCCTGCGCCTTGCACCGGATCATGTAATTACATACGAGAATCTTGCCAACTACGCCCTCGCCTTGCAGCGCTTCGACGAAACTAGACAGATCATTAACGAAGCGCAGGCGCGAAAAATGGATGATTATCTATTGCATAATGCTCTTTATGCTCTTACCTTTGTCGGCTCGGACTCCGCCGCGATGGCCGAACAGCAAAAGTGGTTTGCGGGCAAGCCCGATTACGAGAACGATGGACTGGCGCTCGCATCCGACACTGAGGCATACGCTGGTCATCTTGGCAAGGCACGGGAAATGACCAAGCGGGCTGTTGATTCCGCACTGCGAGCGGACAACAAAGAAAGTGGGGCGATCTATCTGGCGATTGCTGCTCAGCAACAAGCGGCTTACGGATATGCTGCGGAAGCCCGGCAGTCGGCGACGGAGGCTTTGAAGCTTGCTCCCACGAGTCAGGGCGTCGGGGTCGAAGCTGCGCTTGCGTTTGCTATGGTGGGCGATACGGCGCGAGCCGAATCCTTGGCGCAAGACTTAGGGAAAAGGTACCCGCTGGACACGCAGATGCAGTCGCTTTGGCTGCCCGCGATTCAGGCGCAATTGGCGCTGGACAAAAAGAACTCGGCTTCCGCTCTGAATACCCTACAAGCTGCTTCAGCCATCGAGTTGGGGCAAATTAGTTTCCTCAACAATCTCTCCTGCCTCTATCACGTGTATGTACGCGGGGAGGCATACTTGGCCGCTGGACAGGGCACTGCTGCTGCCGCCGAGTTTCAGAAGATTCTCGACCACAGCGGCATCGTCTGGAATTGCTGGACGGGAGCGTTGGCGCATTTGGGCGTGGCACGTGCGAACGCATTGCAGGCGAGAACTTCGCAAGGAACGGATGCCGACGCTGCCCGCGTCCGGGCACTCGCCGCCTACAAAGATTTCCTCACGCTCTGGAAAGACGCCGACCCCGATATTCCCATCCTTCAGCAAGCCAAAACCGAGTTCGCGAAGCTGCAGTGAGCTGACTTCCGGAATCCCGCGTTGTATGTTGATTCGAACAGATCTCGTAGATGAAAAATCCATCGTATGCCGGGATGGGCAACCGAAAACTGGCGGCGGTGCCGCTCGTGCGTACTTCAGGAATAAAATTGCGAGAAGTTTGACGGCGTTGACTTGATCGTTGGTGCGACCTAAGATGTGCGGCACGTGACAGCTAACGACCCGCTGATCGGCCGAACTATTTCGCATTACCGCATCGTCGAGAAACTTGGCGGTGGCGGAATGGGCGTGGTTTATAAAGCGGAGGATATAAAACTCCACCGCTTTGTGGCCCTGAAGTTTTTGCCGGTTGAAGTTGCAGGCGATTCCCAGTCGCTCGCGCGATTTCAGCGTGAAGCGCAGGCCGCGTCCGCGCTGAACCATCCCAACATCTGCACGATCTACGAAATTGACGATCAGCCGGGCCAGGCGTTCATCGCCATGGAGTTTCTGGAAGGCTCGACGCTGAAACATCGCATCGGTGGGAAGCCGATGGACACGGACGTGCTGCTCGGTTTGGCGATCGAGATTGCGGATGCGTTGGATGCGGCACACTCGAAAGGAATCGTTCACCGCGATATCAAGCCCGCCAACATCTTTGTGACCGAGCGCGACCACGCGAAGATTTTGGATTTTGGATTGGCGAAGCTGGCGGCGAAGAGCGAGGCGATGATCTCGAACCTGACCGCGGCGACGAATGCGGGAGAGGGGGTCAGCCCTGAGCACCTGACGAGTCCGGGAAGCTACCGTCGGGACCGTCGCCTACATGTCTCCGGAGCAGGTGCGAGCGAGGGAGCTGGATTCACGGACAGATTTGTTTTCTTTCGGTGCAGTTCTCTACGAGATGGCGACGGGGACGTTGCCGTTTCGTGGAGAAAGCTCGGGCGTCATCTTCCGCGAAATTCTGGATGGCGATCCGGTTCCCGCGATACGTCTGAATCCGGATATTTCTCCCAAGCTGGAAGACATCATCAATAAGGCTCTCGAGAAAGATCGCGAGACGCGCTATCAGCACGCGGCCGACATGCGGGCCGATCTGAAGCGGCTGAAGCGGGAAACGGAATCGCGGCACGGCGCATCGGCGAGTTCGGGGACAATGGCAGCGGTGACAGCGGCACAGGATACGGGAAGTCAACGTGCCGTCCCGCAACCCACTCCGTCATCGGGTTCTGTTGCGGCTGCCGGTTCATCGTCTGCGGTGAAAGTTGCGGAAGTTCCGTGCCGCCGGCAGGAAAAACCTCTGGAAGATTCTCATTCCCGCGGCTGTGGTTGTGATTGTGGCTGCCGCGGTTCTCGCTGGAGTTCATTATTTCCGTTCGCGGCGAGCAGCGACGCTGACCGAACAGGACACCATCGTGCTCGCTGATTTCGACAACAAGACGGGCGACGCGGTATTCGATGACACGCTGAAGACAGCGCTCAACGTCTCTCTGCGGCAATCGCCTTTCCTGAATGTGCTCTCCGACAGCGAAGTGGCGAAGACCTTGCAGCAGATGACGCGTCCGGCCAGCACGAAACTCACGCCCGAGGCAGCCCGCGAACTTTGCCAGCGGGCGGGCAGCAAGGCTTACATCGCCGGTTCGATTGACAGTCTGGGCAACGAATACGTGCTGGCATTGAAGGCGGTGAATTGCCGGAGCGGGGACACGCTGGCCGAGGAACAGGTGACGGCGGCGTCCAAGGAGAAGGTGCTGGATGCGCTGGGCGAGGCGGCATCGAAGCTGCGCGGCGAACTGGGCGAGTCGCTGGCTACGGTGCAGAAATTAGATGTTCCGTTGGCACAGGCGACCACGTCCTCGCTCGAAGCTTTGAAAGCGTACAGCCTTGGCCGAAAGGCGTATAGCGAGAAAGGCTCCGCCGCAGCCCTGCTTCACGATCAACGTGCCATCGAGCTGGATCCGAATTTTGCCATGGGTTACAGCGCAGTCGGCACCGACTACGCCAGTCTCGCCGAGCGAGGCCGAGCCAGCGAGTACTTCGCCAAGGCCTTCCAGTTACGGGAACATGCCAGCGAGCGCGAAAAGCTGCTGATCACTGCTGACTACTACCGGAACGTGACCGGGGAACTGGACAAAGCGGCTCAGACATATGAGGAGGAGATTGAGAGTTACCCGCGAGAATCGTTAGCTTACAACAGGTTGGGTCTGGTGTTCTCCACACAGGGGCAATATGAGAAAGCTTTAGAGATCACGAGGCAAGGCCTGCGCCTTGCACCGGATCAGGTGTATTTTTATGCCAATGTCGCCAACTGGGCTCTCGCCTTGCAGCGCTTCGACGAGGTGCGGCAGGTCATTCACGAGGCGCAGGCACGAAAACAGGATAATGCGATATTCCACAATGCTCTCTACGCTCTTGCTTTTCTTGGAGAGGACTCCACGGCGATGGCGGAACAGCAGCAGTGGCTTGCGAGCAAGCCCGATTACGAGAACTGGGGACTGGCGCTCGCCTCCGACACCGAAGCCTATGGAGGCCATCTGAGAAAGGCGCAGGAACTTACCAAGCGGGCGGTGGACTCGGCCATCCAGGTGGACGACAAGGAAGGTGGAGCAATGTATCTGGCGAATGCTGCTCTGCAAAAAGCCGCCTATGGCAACGCCACAGAATCCCGGCAGTCAGCGGCAGAGGCTTTGAAGCTTGCTCCCGCGAGTCAGGGTGTCGAGAGCGAAGCCGCGCTTGCGTTTGCGATGGCTGGCGATACGGCGCGGGCCGAATCCTTGGCCCAAGACTTAGGAAAACGCTTTCCGCTGGACACCCAGATGCAGTCGCTTTGGCTGCCCGCGATTCAGGCGCAATTGGCGCTGGATAGAAAGAGCCCTGTCTCTGCCGTGAATGCCCAGCAAGGTGCTTCTCCGATCGAGTTGGCGTCCATTACGTATGTCATCAATGTCTCCTGCCTCTATCCGACGTATGTACGCGGAGACGCTTACTTGGCCGCCGGACAAGGCAGTGCTGCCGCTGCCGAGTTTCAGAAGATATTGGACCACAATGGCATCGTCTGGAACTGCTGGACGGGAGCGTTGGCGCATCTGGGAGTGGCTCGCGCCAACGCCTTGCAATCGAGAACGTCGCAGGGGGCGGACGCCGATGCCGCCCGCGTCCGGGCACTCGCCGCCTACAAAGATTTCCTCACGCTCTGGAAAGACGCCGATCCCGACATTCCCATCCTAAAGGAAGCCAAGGCCGAGTACGCGAAGCTGCAGTGATCTGATTTAAGGAGTCCCGCGTCGACTTTTGATTGCGCCGAATCTCGTTCGTGAAAAAAGTGAAGCGGGGCATCGGATGAGGTTCGAGAACAAGGCAACCGGAAAAGCTTCGACGGAGGCTGTGAATTTACTCCGGGCGCGAATTAAGCGAGGCTCATTTCCTGGGATCGATCTTCAATTCGATTTGACCACGGCTGGCGTCAGGCGAACCGAGTAGCCAGCGGTCGTAAGCCTGCTCGTACTGGAGAAGTTCGATGAGTCCCTCCGTGAATTCTTCTCCCCACGTGCGTTCGACTTCGAGAGCCAACGCATAGGCGCTGTAGACTTCGAGAGTCTGCGGCGTCAGGCCGGGCTTGTTCTCGCGATTCAGACGGTCGGCGTCGGCCCGCGAGAGAAACTCCCGGAAATCGCCGAGTTCGGCGAGCACTTCGCGGCCGGCGGCGGTCGGCAGAAGAAGTGGCGGCGAGACCTTGAGTTTGTCTGGTGCGGCGGATTTCAATTCAAGGATCAACGGCTCGCTAGCGCTTGTTCGACGCGGCGGCGGAGGCCGCGCAGGCGCTCGACCGGCTCGTTTGCGAAGACGAAGCGGACGTAGCGATCGCTGCGGACGGTGCCCCAATTGTTCATCGGCGTGGCGGCGATCTGGCCGATGGTCATCAGGCGCGTGCTGGCTTCCTGGCTGCGCAATCCCCAATCGTGGACATCGAGGAGAATCGACCATCCGCCGGCGCAGGGGAGGAGCGGCATCGAGGCAAGTTCCTCGCGAATGCAATCGCGGCGCGACTGCCAGGTAGCGATCGCGGCGGGCAGGGAATTGTCATCATCGCGGAGCGCCACGGCCGCCGCGCGCTGAGCAATTCCGACGTGGCACACCACATTTGAAATTGTGACGAGGCCGATGTCGTGCACGATTTCCGGCGGGCCAACGACCCAGCCGACGCGCCAGCCGATCATGCGCTGCTCTTTCGATGCGGTGCCGACCGTGATAGTACGCTCTGCCATTCCATGCAGAGACGCGGGATGAATGTATTCGGCGCTGTCAAAAAGGATTGTTTCCATGGCCGCGTCGTTGATCAGCCAGGCTTTCGCGGCGATGCAGGCCTCCGCCACGGCGGTCCACTCGGCGCGGTTCAGGACCGCGCCGGAGGGCATCGACGGGCTTACGATCAGAAAGGCTCGGGTGCGCGGGGTGACGGATTTTCTGAGAGCATCGAGATCGAGGCGCCAGCCCGAGGATGTGGGATGCAAGGGAACGAAGACCGGGACGCCGCCCGCGATGCGCACGCGATTGATGAGGCCGACGTAAATGGGATCGGTCATGATGACTTCATCGCCGGGATTCAGGACGGCCAGAAGAGTGTTTAGAATTCCGTTGCAGCCACCCGCGGTGATGAGGCATTGACGCTGCCAGTCATAATTTACGCCGCTGCGAGCGGAAACGAGCTGTGCGGCGGCCGCGCGCATTTCATTCGAGCCAAAAAAAGGCAGGTAGCTGTTCGCGGCATCCGAATCGACTTCCTGCCGCGAAACCGCGAGCGCGGATTGAGGAGGGCGCAAATCGGTGTCCATATTTTCAAGGCGCAAGAGGTCGGTTGCGGCGCTGTCTGCAATGCGTCCAGCTTCGTCGACTCCGATGGCAACCACGTGTCGAAGGCGTTCCACAGTCATGACAGACCTCATGGTGAAGAGTGCATATCATGCGGAAGATGCAGCTTGCATGAGACGTGCAATCGTACTCGACAGCGGCATACAGGGAAATGAGAAACTAACGAGATGATTTGAGCATCGGAATTGAGAGCGCTGCGTTTCGTTCTCGCGGAGGTGGAGGAATGGTGATCCGTCCGGCCATTGGCGCCGATGCCGACGCCATTTGGCAAATTCTGGAGCCGACGATTCGCGCCGGCGAGACGTATCCCTTGCCCCGCGACATGAAGCGCGAAGATGCGCTGGCGGAGTGGTTCGCGCCCGGTCACGACGTGTTCGTCGCGGAAGAAAACGGCAACGTCGCGGGCAGCTATTACATGAGGGCGAATGAGCAGGGAGGAGGCGCGCATGTTGCGAATTGCGGCTACATGACTGCGCCGGCCGCGTATGGCCGCGGCGTTGGCCGGGCGATGTGCCTGCATTCGCTCGCGCAGGCGAAAGCACGCGGCTTTCGCGCAATGCAATTCAATTTTGTCGTGAGCGCCAACGAGCGCGCGGTTCGGCTGTGGCAAAGCTGCGGGTTTGGGATCGTGGGGCGCGTGCCGGACGCATTTCAGCACCCGGCGCGAGGCTTCGTGGACGCTTACGTGATGTACCGGCTGCTGTGAGAGATTTTGCCGGGCGGGCGCTCATGGGTCGAGCGCCCGCTCTGCGGGCTTATCCTCGTCAGAACGAATACTTCAACGAGAACTGAATTACGCGCGGATTGCCGACCGTCGAAGTGATCTGGGTGAACGATGAGCTCTCAACGTTGTTCTGCGAAGTAATCGCGAAAGATGGATGATTCGTCAAATTGAAAAAGTCGGTCCGGAATCGAAGACTCTGGTGTTCGCCAAGGGCGAATGATTTGCCGATGGTGAAGTCCATATTCCCCTGATACGGGCCGATGAAGCAGTTGCGAGGCGTGTCTCCGTATCCTGTCGAGCCGTCGGGGCCCACAACAGGTGCGGGCGTAAACGCAGCAGGATTTAGCCAATTGGTAAGGCGCTGATTCGTGCTGCCGTGTGTCGCCGAGTTTGCGCAACTGAACCCGGGCGCAAAATCGGCCGTGACCGCTGGACTGCTGGCTAGGTTCGCGGCTGTTCCGCCTGAGCCATCGTAAACCGTGAAGGGCGCACCAGATTGCAGCGTCAGGACGCCGCTCACTTCCCAGCCACCCAACGCCGCGCCGGCAAACCCGCTGGCATGTGCATAGAACGGCAAGTTGTAAACGAAGCTGGTGACGGAACGGTGGCGGTGGTCGAAATCGGAGAGGCCGCGAGAATCGCGCGGGTCATTTTGATTGTTGACGCGAGTCAGGAACGCCACGCTGGCCGTCGAGACGTCGTCAATCGAATCGGAATACGTGTAGGCGCTCTGGAAATAGAGGCCCTTGGCAAAGTGATGGGCGACAGTTAGTTCCAGAGCATTGAAATGAGAGTCCGAAATCGGCGAGAACGCTTCGAACGCCGCCGGATCTAGGCCCGGGTTCATGGCTCGCGCTTCGTTGTTCGCGGCGGTGTTCTGCGTGATCACGTACTGGGTTCCGTTCTGAGCCGTCACGGTGAGGCTGCTCGGAAAACCGGGCTGCCCCAGGAGTTGCGCCTGTTCGGGATCGTACGTAACACGGAGGTGCGTGCCTTTCGTCCCGACGTAAGCGGCTTCGACGAACCAATTCGATCCGAGTTCGCGCTGCACCGTCAAGTTCCATTGCTGCGTGGTCGGAGAGATCCAGTGTAATGGGACCTCGAGGCCGATGAAGTTGATCGCATTTCCGGAGAACACGGGGGTTTGTGTTGTGTCCGTCGTCGGTATGTTCGTCCCGTTTAGCACAAATCCCTGAAGGATCGAGGGAGTGGGCACAAAAGCGCTGCTGAGCGTTCCCAGCGGAGGAACTCCAGCAACTCCGGGAACCGAGCCGGTAAACAAATTCGCGAGGCCGCCTGCGGGAACTCCGAAGCCCACAGATACGGGGTAGAACGGTATCGAGAACGACAGGTTGTCAACCGCGCCCAAGTCTTCCCGGACGCTGTAGATTCCATAGCCGCCACGAATCGACGTTGTGTGGTGCCCGAAGAGATCATAAGCGAAGCCGATGCGTGGCTCCCAAACGGACGCGAAGTTGTTGTCGAGTCCGGTTTTCTGCAGAGTTCCGCTGAATCCGGGAATGTTGAATTTGCTCACGCAAGATGGATAGATAAACCCGACGCCCGTCTGGCTCGCAAGCTCGGGGTTCGTGTTTCCGATGTGGCAGAGGGTGTCGAATGGAGCGCCGTTAAGCTCTTCGCGATAGCCGAGATTCAGGGTGAGTGTTTTCGTAACGCGCCAGTCGTCTTGGGCAAAAAGCGAGTAGGCCGGAATCCGGTAATCGTGATTTGCCGCTCCGCCGCCGCCCTCGGCAATCAGAGGCGCGCCCAACAGGAAATTTTGAAAGTCCGCGAGGTTACCGTATGTGCCGGGAACGAAATACAGCAGGCCGTTGTCAAGCACCGGCAGGTCCCGTCGCAGCGTCGTACGGTCGGCTTCTCCGCCGAAGCGGAAGGTGTGAGAGCCGTGAGTCCAACTCACCGTGTCGATAAAGGCGAACGAGTCGGATAGATCAGTCTGCGGTTGAGTCGGATAGGAGCCAAACTGGAAATTCTCGAACTGAAATCGGTAAATGTCGGCGGCCCCCGATGGATTGTTGATGCCGACGTCCGCAGGAGTGAGCGTCGGAGTTTGGTTGAAGACGGTGCCGATGATGTTGGCCCCGAAGCGAAACTCGTTGACCAGGTCGTTGGTGAAGATATGTGTTTCCGTGATGCTTCCAAAACGCCCATGCAAAGGAGTGTCGAGCGGGAAGTTCAGATTGTTGGTGCCGGCGACGCCGCCGGTTTGAATCTGCAGGTTGTCCGCTCCGAACGGCTGATAGATGTCCGAATCGGACCAGAAGAAGCGAAAAGAGACGCGGTCCTTGCCGCCGCGAAACTCGCGGTCCCAGTTCGTCGTGAATTGATCGTCCGTAAACTTTCCGGTTTGATTCAGGATGAGGGGTCCCGTGTTATAGGAGCACGTTCCGCTTGCGGCGTTGAAAGTGACTCCGGGCGTTCCGGGAACCGTCGGAAACAGCCAGCCGCCGCCTCCTCCGCCGAACTGATTGCTTTTCGCTTGTAGAATCGCAAGGGCGACGGGGTCGAGGCCCGCAACTCCACCCGGCAATTGACAGCCCGCGGGGGCGTTGGTGAAGAACGTATTTTGGAGCGTGGTCGCGTCGCGCGCGGTCGGAAGAACGGGGATTTCGGCATTGATGAAAGTCCCCGGCGAATCGCCACTGCGCTGCCGGGTGCCTTGATAGTTCACGTAGAAGAATCCAAATTTGGCTTTGGGGTCAACCGGCCCGCCCAGGTCTGCGCCGAAGATATTCTGCTTTTCAGCCGGCCGTTGGTCGCCGGCGGCGTTGATGAAGAAGTCGTTGGCGTCCAAAACTGTATTGCGAAAATATTCCCAGGTGTCGAAGTGATAGCGGCTTGTTCCGCTCTTCAAGATTGCATTGATGTTGCCGCCGCCGTTGCGGCCCTGGGTGGCGTCGTAGAGGCTGGTGCTGACTTTGAATTCCTGAATGGCGTCGGGGCTCGGCAGGGGCGTGTTCGTCAATTCGCCGAGTGTCGGGTCCGACGCGGTGATGCCTTCAATGAGGTAATTGTTGTTGTCTTCGCGGCCGCCGTTGACGTTCATGAACACCTGGCCCCGTCCCAAACCTGTGGCGCTGTTCAAGTTTGATACGGCTCCGGCCGAGAGTGTCAGCAAGGTTTGAAAATTCCGCGTAGCCATCGGCAGGTCCGAAATCGTTTGGCTGCCGAGGGATTCGCCAGTTGTCGGAGCGGAGGTGTCGAGCGTGGCAACTTGCGCGGTGACTTCGACTTCCTGTTGGACTGTGGTGACCTTCATCGCGGCCGTCATGCGAGTCGTCTCAGTCACGCGGACCTCGACGCCGCCGAACCTGGTTGCAGCAAAACCGGGCGCGCTGACCTCGACCGTGTAGGAACCTACGGGAAGGAGAGAGGCCGTGAACAGGCCGGAGGAATCGCTGGTCAGTTCGCGAACTGTGTCCTTAGTGGCCTCGTTAATGATTTTGACGTGCGCATTGGCAATCACACCTCCGGTTGCGTCTTGGACTGTGCCGCTGATGGCTCCTGTCGCGCCGCCTTGGGCGAACGCCAGAGCAGTGAACAATGAAAAGAAAACGGCAAAGAAAACACCCAAGCCCAATAGCTTTCGGACGGATGTCATATTTTCCCCCAGCCCCACGACTCGATCTGTTGCCAGATTCTCAAGTCGTTATAATTAGGACTCGACAACAAGTCCTTATTGCCGTTGGATTTAACATAGGAAGAAAATTTTGTAAAGAAATTACTCAGGACGCGGACAGGGCATGCGATTTGCTTTTCCTACGTTGCTCGTCCTTGGGAGAGGTTTGCTCTTCAGTGCGTTCGTGGGAGTCTAGGGATGGCTCTGATAACGTCCGCGGGATAGGCGGCGCGGATTTGTTACCCAGGCGCGCGCGCCAGTTCGCCGAAGAAGACCTCCAAGTATGTTGCCGAGGAGGTCGTTAACGATAAATCACCGTATTGCGTACTTGCTGGGTTCGGATCGGTGTCCTGGAAGCGTGTGAATTGCGGCGGGGGTGTACATTGAAAGAGGCTGCCCGGCCAACCGGAACGGTCGCGCTCACCACGTGCTATAAGGAGTTTGTTCGAACGGAGAAACTTCGCCTGAACGCGAATGCACATCGCCAATCCCCCCGGCGAGTTGATCGGGGCTGAGGAGAGCGTCGGTCGGATCGGTGCTCCAATCGGGCGCGCGGGTGATCGGGTCGACGGGAATCGCGCCGAGATACTTCGCGTCGATCAGGTCTTGCAAACTGCTGGGCGCCTGATCTTTGTCGAGGGTGTACTGCTGAATGGCCTGGCGCATGATGAAGAGATCCTGATGCAGAGCCGCTTCGCGAGCGCGGACGATCGATGCCTGATATCTTCCCGCAGCGATGGCCATCAATATCATGATGATGGTAATGACGATCATCAATTCAATGATGGTGAAGCCGCGCTCGCCGCTCTCCGAGCGCTGGCCGTGAAGACGCCGATGGAATCCGCTTAGCATGTTTACCGGACTACCAATCCGAATACTTCGTGCCGTCCAGAGCCGTGCCACTCGATTTCGAGTACACGTCGAACACGTCCTGACCGCCAAAACTATTGGAATCCGCCTCGTCTTGCACCGAGCGCATGCCCCAATCCTGCTTTCCGGTGAACGGATCGATAGGAACCTTCCTCAGAAATCGGATGCGCTTGTCGGGCGCACCGGCAAGCTGGACGCCTTTGACGAGCGTATCGAGATCAGGCGGATAACCTTCGGTGCCGGCCTTAACTTGGATCATCTGCTTGTCCGCGTAATCCTTGTAACGATCGATGGCGTCGCGCATTGTACGGAGGTCGTAACGCAGCTCAGCTTCTCGCTGACGCTGGTAGATAAAGCGCGTCACGGGCATCGCCGCGGTCGAAAGAATCACCAGGATCGCGCAAGAGACGACCAGCTCCATCAACGTCATGCCCGACGCCGTCGAATGAACTCGGCGATCCCGCCGCGACGAGATTATTTGAGTCTCGGAATGTGACGCTCCGTCCATTTCCTAATGCACCTGTACGACCGCTTCGCTTGAAACCATCGGTATCACCTGCTGCTGCGAATTCTTCGCGTTGACCTGAACAATTTGAAGCGGGGAACTGCCCGCGGCGACCGCGCGGATCACGAAACCGAGAAGCGTTCCGGTGCCGTTCACGCCCGGTGTATTCGGCTGTCGCGTTGCGGAAACAATCACCTGACCATGCTCCTGATCCACGCGCTGGACGATGGCAATACCTTGCGTGCCGCCAGAGAGGAATCCGCCGTCGCGGACTTCTTCCACCTGGATGACCGCGGGGTTGTACTGGAGCATCAGCGGAATGGAGAAAAGATCCTGGGCGCCGATTACAGAAAGTCCGACGGTCATCGTATCACCCGCTTTCAAGGCCAGCGTCGAGGGCTCAAACTTCAACTGCGACGCGGCCGCCTGGCCCGGCGTGGACGCCGCTGGCGCGGCAGCCGCTGGGGCCGCGGCCTTCTCCGGCGCAACCGAGCTCAATGCATCGCGATAGACGCGCACGTTCGTATCCGTTCCGGCGGCGAATGCCTTGAGGTTGTCAGCGTCGATTGAGGGCAGCCGGATAATGTGCGGCGTCAGAATAATCAGAACTTCGTCGTCGGTGATGTCGGTGCGATTGTCGGAGAAAAAGTATTTGAGGAAGGGAATCTTCGCGACACCCGGCCACCCGTTCAGCGTTTTCGATTCGTTCCGCTGTATCAAGCCGCCGAGGATGTTCGCTTCTCCGTCCTTCAACCGAACTTCATGTTCGATCTTGCGCTGTCCGATGACGGGCTGCGAAATTCCGCCGATGTTGTCCGTGCCGATCACCTGGGAGACGTCCACGGTCATCTTCAGGCTGATGTCGCCGTCGGGGTGGACGCGCGGTGTGATGTCGAGATTTACACCGACGTCGAGGTATTGAAACTGGGTATTCACCAGAGGACTCACGGCCGTCGTGGCCACGCCGACGCCGGCCTGAAAGCTGCCGGTGGCGATTGGGACGCGTTCGCCAATTCGCAGCTTAGCCTGTTCGCCGTCGGTGATGCGCACCTCGGGATCCTGAATCGTGCGCGTCGCCGTGTCGGTGAGAATCGCGTTCACGGCAGCGCCGGGAAGCGTGATGCTGTAATCGGCTGTACCGAGATGCTTTAGATTGTTGAGAGTGACCTGCGTCGTGCTGGTGGACGCTGACGTCGTCGTGCTTGTGGTTGACGACGTAGTCGAGCTGGTGCTGCTGCTGGGCTGAAATGACGAGCGCGGAGTGAATGCGGCGACGGCGCTCTGCCCAGGCAAAATTCCGAGATCGCGGATGCGCTCGAGCTGTGCTTCGACCACCTGGACATGCAGCAGGACTTCCGGCTTGGCCTTGTCAATGTCGCGGATAATTTTGCTGGCCAGCAGGATCTTGTCAGGCGTATCCCGAACGACGATGGCGTTTTGCGCGTTCACTTGCTGGATGCGCTTAAAATCGAGCAATTGGCGGAGGCCGGTTACGATTTCGGTGATGTCCTGCGGCTGGAGCGTGTTGCTGAGGTAAAACGTTTTGACGACTTCGTCTTCGTAGTCCTTGCGCTTTTGCGGCTGGTCGGGAGCGATGAAAATGATATTGCTGGTCATCGGCTTCCAGAATGCCTTGCTCTCGAGCGAAACGGCGTCCAGCGCTTGTTCCAACGTGACATTCGGCAGGTCAATGGTGATGCGGCGCGCACTGAAGTCTGGGTCGAAAATAACGCTCAAGCCGGCCAACTTGCCGATGGTTTCGAAGACGATCTTGGAGTCATTGGTCATCTTCAAATTGATCGGTTCGCGCGAGAGCGGCTTCAACTCCGGCGGGCCATCGATCACTTCGGAATCTTCGGGCGAAGGCAGTACCTTGGGCGCTTCAGCCTCGGACTTCGCCGCCAACATTTCCATCGTCCTCTGGATTTCCTGCTGCGCCGCCTCGTTGGAGGGATCGATCGCGGCGGCCTTCTGGAATTCTCCAAGGGCTGCCTGGAGATCACCCTTCGTCAGGGCTTTTTGGCCCTGGTCAAAATGGGACTGTCCGTCCAAAAATTTAAGGTGGACGACGTTGACTTTGTACTCGATGTTCGTTGGATCGGAGCGAAGGGCGCGCTGGAAGTCTACCAGGGCGGTGTCGTAGTCTTGGATTTGCTCGGCCTTTTTCCCGGCGTGGAAGTCTGAATTGCCGTTGCTTTTGGGGCACCCCACTAAGAGGACGGACACGCAGCCCAGCGCAGACATGTACAAGAGACGACGCAACGAATACCTCCGCGGAAAGTCCGTCAGCAAAACGCCTCCGAGTCTAACATTCACGGTAGGATGCGGCAAGGAAGCCTGCTGTTGCCGAGAGTTGCCCAAAGGTTTCCAGGAATAGCGCATGAAGGGAGCGATTTCGAAGGAGCAATTGAGCCACCAGGGCGATGTTGAGCCTAAATTCAGTGTTTCGTGCTGGAACACTGTATGGCAATCGGCACTGGCACCCGGCTTGCGGGGTGTCATGGGCGGCGGCTATGATAGCCGACTGTGAAAAACGAGGGAAAGAAGGATGCACCGGGGGTCAAGGTTGTCGCGCAGAATCGCGCGGCCTCCTACAACTACATCCTGCTGGACAAATGCGAAGCGGGCATCGTGTTGGTGGGCACGGAGGTGAAGACGCTGCGGGAGGGGAAAGCGACGCTCCGCGATGCTTACGCCGAATTCAAACGCGGCGAATTCTGGCTCGTCAACGTACATATTCCCGAATACCGGCCGGGCGGTCCGTGGAATCACGATCCGATTCGGCCGCGGAAGCTATTGCTGCACCGCCGGGAAATGGAACGATTGGCAGTGAGGATTCATCAGAAGGGGCTGACGCTGGTGCCCCTCAAGATTTATTTCCGCGATGGGCGCGCGAAATGCGAGCTCGCCCTCGCGCAAGGCAAGAAGTTTCACGACCGCCGACAGGCGGAGCGAGAACAGGAAGACGAACGAGAAGCCCGCGAAGCGATTGCTCGCTCTCGCCGGCGATGAAAGGGAGCTATGGACATTCAAATTGAGTCACAGCCGTTTGCATCGATTTCCACCGAGGCGATTGCCACCTACGTATTCGATCAGGACGATCGCATCGACGGCACGGTTGCCGAGATCGATCGGGCCACGGACGGCAAGATCGCGCCCCTCGCGAAAAGCGGGGAACTGACGGGCAAGGCGTTCGAGATGGTGCTGCTCCATTATCCGCCGGGCGTTGCGGCGCAGAAGCTGCTCCTCATCGGAGCGGGAAAGCCCGACAAATTCTCGCTTGCCGATTTGAGGAGACTGGCAGGCGCGGCGCTGCGCTATCTGAAATCGCGCGGCGTGAAGAAATTCGTGTTTCTCGCGCGAGAAAAAGAGAACGGCCCGGCGGCCTTGCAAGCGGTTGCGGAAGGATTGCTCATCGCGGATTTCGAGTCGGATACGTACCGCAGCAAGAAAGACAATAATAAGAACATCGAAACGGTGGGCCTCGCAGGATTTGGGGGTGCGTCAAACGAACTTGAAAGCGCTCTCGAGAAAGGCACGCTCCTTGGCGAATCGCAGAATTTTTCGCGCGCGCTGATCAATGAGCCCTCGAACAAGCTGACGCCGCGGATCCTGGCCGAACGCGCCGAAGCGATGGCCCGGGAAGCGGGGCTGGGCGTCGAGATACTCGAAGAGAGGAAAATCTCGGAGCTGAAAATGGGTGCGCTGCTGGGCGTCGCACAGGGAAGCGTCGAGCCGCCGCGCGTGATCGTCATCACCTATACGCCTCCGTCTTTGGTGGCGGGCGCGCCCGTACTCGCGCTCGTGGGCAAAGCCGTTACGTTCGACACGGGCGGCATTTCCATCAAGCCGGCTGACGGCATGGAAAAAATGAAATACGACATGGGCGGCGGCGCCACGATGATCGGCGTGATGCGCGCGCTCGCCAAACTCAAGCCGGCCATTAAAGTCATCGCCGTCGTGCCCGCCACAGAAAACATGCCGGGCGGACGGGCGCAGAAGCCCGGCGACGTGCAGGTAGCCATGTCGGGGAAGACGATCGAGATCATCAACACCGACGCGGAGGGACGGTTGATACTGGCCGACGGGATCGCATACGCGAAGAAACTCGGCGCGACGCATTTGGTCGATGCCGCGACACTGACAGGCGCGATTGTCGTCGCGCTGGCGGGGGTGCACGTCGGCGCATTCGGTACGCCGCGCGCATATCTCGACCGGTTCCTCGAGAGCGCGCAGGCCGCGGGTGAAAAAATGTGGCCGATGCCGATCGACGACGACTACGAGGAAATGATCAAGAGCAACATCGCAGATATTCGCAACACGGGCAGTGGAAAAGGCGGCGGTGCGATAACCGCGGCATGGTTTATCAAGGAATTCGCGGAAGACACGCCGTGGATTCACCTCGACATAGCGGGAACCGCATGGCTCGACGACAATAAACCGTGGTCGGCGAAAGGGCCAACGGGCGTCGCCGTTCGCACGCTCGTCGATTTCGCGATGAAGTTGTCGTAAGCCGCGAGCCGAAAGCCTTCATTCCACGCGGAAACGCGCGGCTGCTCCCCGGCGTGCGGCTGCCAGGCCGGGGACGCTCGCGGCGTCTCCTGTATTTCTGCTTACATTTCCTCCGGAGCTTCGATCCCTAGGAGCCGCAGGGCTTCGACTAACTGCCTTTCGACAAGCAAAGTGAGGAGCAGCAGAAACGCTTTCTTGCGCGGGTCTTCTTCCGAAAGAATATGGTGCTTGTGATAGAAGAGGTTGAACGCCTGCGCGAGCTGGAACGCGTACTTGGCGAGAAATGCCGGCTCCTGCGCGTTGATGGAAGCCTCGACCGCGGTGCCGAGCGAGCCCGCCTTCAGCACCACATCCCAAAGATCGTTCCCATCGGGCGCGGCGAGAAATTTCGCAGCGTCGCCGCCGCTGAACTCCATCAGCTTCGCCGCATCGCCTGCGAGAACCTTCCAGTCGGCTGATATCTCCGCTTCTTTTTTCCAAATGCTGCGCGCGCGAACAATCGCGTAGAGGCAATACGGTCCCGTGTCACCCTCGAAACTCAACGCGTCCCGAAAATCGAAGGCGATAATCGTTGTGCGCGTGTACTTCAGCAGAAAATAGCGCAGCGCGCCGATGGCGACGCGCCGCGCGTTTTCTTCCCGCTGCGGCCCGGATGTCTCCGGATGGCGCTGATTCACTTCCGCGCGCGTCGCGGCGATGAGCTTGTCGAGCAGATCGTCCGCCTTGACGCCCTGTCCTTTTCTGCCGCTGATGTCGACGTACGGTTTCTTCGCGTCTTCGGGGGCGATTTCGTAGCCGAGTTGCTCCGCGCATCGCGGCGTTAAAGCGACAACGTCGTACGCGAGATGCGCCAGATTGTCCGCTTGAATCGCGTAGCCTGCCGCGCGCAGGCCCATGGCGACGACCTGCTGGGGATAGGCCTGGCGCGTGTCGATGACGTTAAAGACGCGCGAGGCTTTGCCGAATTCCGGCGCGGCGATCACGTCAGCGGTCATGGATGTCATCCAGACTTCGTGGCCATCGGGATGGCGATAGAAAGGGCGATAGTGAAAGTCGCGGCCGAGAAGGCCGAACTTCCAGAGGTGATACGCGATATCCTTGGCAACGTACGTCACCGTTCCATTCGAGCGAACGATGATTTTCGAGTCCGCATCGGGATCTTCCGGCTCCTCCGCGTCCGCCGCTGCATCGGAGGCTGGCACGGGTGGTTTCGCGCCATCGCCCTGCGCCAGCGGCATCACCCAGCAGCCGGCGTTCTTCCCGGAAGTGACGTAGCGGATCGCGCCGCGATCTTTCAACATGACGAACGCGGCATCCCAGAATTTCAGGTGCAGGATTTCGCTCTCGCGCGGAAGCAAATCGTAATCGATGCCAAGGCGATCCATCGTGTGGAGATGGCAGCGGACAATCGCCGTCGCGATCGACTCGCCCATCTCGGCTTCAATGCTTTCGCCTTCCTCGATCTTCTTCAGCGTTTCGCCGCGCAGCTCGAGATGCTTCTTGTCTTCGGCGAGAAAGTGTGTGACACGCGTGTATAGATCCCAGCAGAGGTAATCGAATTTCGGTTGCGCGGCAAGAGCGCGGACGTCGTCGAGTGACTTGCGCTCGAGATGCAGGAATCCCAGGACGACGTCGGCGACCTGCACCCCCGTGTTGTCGATATAGTTCTGCACCTCGACGCGCTGACCCGCGTAGCGCAGGATTCGAACAAACGTGTCTCCCAGAACCGCGTTGCGCAGATGCCCGATATGCGCGGCCTTATTGGGATTGATCGACGTGTGCTCGACAATCGTCTTCGGTGAACCCGCCGCCGCGGATCGATGCTCACGTCCAGCGTGTTGCGAGACTCCGGCTACGAATGCTCCCCGATCGAGGAACACGTTCAAATATCCACCACCCGCCACTTCAATCCGCGAAACGCCCGCGATCGGGCCGATGCTCGCGACAATTTCCTGCGCCAGCGCGCGCGGAGCTTTCTTTAACTTCTTGGCGAGCTCAAAGCAGACAGGCGTGGCAGCCTCGCCCATTTCGAGTCGCGGCGGGAGTTCGGTGGAAATTTTCACGTCGAGGCCATAGGCTTTCAGGATGTGCGCGGCGATGGCCTCGCGGATGCGGTTTACGATGGGCTGATACACGTGTCCCCTAGTGTTAATGGAATCAGGAGATTATAGGGAATCGGCCAAGAAGCGTCAAAGCGCCAGCGCGGAAGGGCTTCCTTCTCCCGCTGATTTGACAGGGTTTCCGCGCCAGACTAGTATCCATATTTCCGCAAATTTGTGCTGGGATGGGTGTGCGCGACGCAAAAATGAAGATCGCTTACTTCGATTGCTTTTCCGGGATCAGCGGAGACATGGTTCTCGGCGCGCTGGTGGATAGCGGCGTCGAGATCGCTGCGCTGGAGGCGGAACTGCGGCGGCTGGATTTGCACGATTGGAAAATTTCGGCGGCGAAGGTAAAGCGTGGCGCGCTCTTCGCCACACAGGTGACTGTCGATGCGCGAGAGCAACATCACCATCGTAGCCTGTCGGAAATTATGCGAATGATCGAGCGCGCCGAACTCACGCCACGCGTGAAGGAACGAGCATCGAGGATTTTTCGGCGGCTTGGCGAGGCGGAAGCAAAGATCCATCAGGTTGACATCGAGAAGGTGCATTTTCACGAAGTGGGCGCGGTCGACGCGATCATCGACATTGTGGGCGCGGCGGTGGGATTCGAGTTGCTCGGGATCGACGAATTCGCCTGTTCCTCGCTTGATGTCGGTGCGGGGCGCGTAAAAACGGCGCACGGAATTCTGCCCGTGCCTGCGCCCGCGACCGCCGAACTTTTGCGCGACGCGCCCGTGTATTCGAGCGGCATTGAAAAGGAATTGGTGACGCCGACAGGCGCCGCGATCGCGACCACGCTCGCGACACGCTTCGCGGAGATTCCGCCGATGCATCTCAAGTCGATCGGCTACGGCGCTGGCTCGACCGATCTGGCCGAACGGCCGAATGTGTTCCGGCTGCTCGTAGGCGATGCGGCCGGCGTGAAAGAGGGCGAGCAATGGGATGCGCCGATCAGCGTGATCGAAGCAAATCTCGACGACATGAGCCCGCAAATTTATGGCTATTTTGTCGAGCGGGCGCTCGCGGCGGGCGCCTTGGATGTTTTTTCGTCGGCCGTGCAAATGAAAAAGAATCGGCCGGGCTTGCTGGTTACGCTGCTGTGCGAAGATGCCGCGGTCAATTCGTTGGTCGATGTGCTCTTTCAGGAGACGACCACGATCGGTGTGCGCACGTATGAGGTTCGCCGCCGCACCCTCAAGCGCGAAGTTGTTCCGGTGGAGACGCCGTTTGGCGCCGTGCGCATGAAGGTGTCGCGCCAGAATGGCACGATGCTGAACGCGGCACCAGAATACGAGGATTGCCGGAAAATCGCGGCGGAGAAGGGGATTCCGCTGAAGCAAGTGATCGCCACGGCGAATTTCCACTACCAAAAATTGCGGGAAACGCAAAAATAGTTCATGGCCAAACCCAAATTCTATCTGACCACGCCTATTTATTACGCGAATTCGCGGCCGCACGTGGGCTCCGCGTACACGACGATCGTGTGCGACGTCGTGGCGCGGTACAAGCGCATGTGCGGTTTCGACGTGGCGTACACCACGGGCACGGACGAGCACGGCGTCAACATCGAGCGCGCCGCCGAGAAGCTGGGCATCAATCCGGCCGAGCTTGTGGACCGCAATCAAAAGATTTTTCTCGAGCTGTGGAAGCTGCTCGATATCCGCTACACGCATTTCATTCGCACCACTGCGACGGCGCACGCGCGCGCCGTGCAGCAGTTGATCCGCCGAACCCAGCGCACCACGCCAGATGCCATCTTCAAGCGCCGCTACGAAGGACGTTATTGCATCTACGACAATCTGTACGTCAGCGATTCGCCCGAGCCCGCGGATTGCCCGACGTGCGGCCGCCATGCGGAGCTGATCTCCGAAGAAAATTATTTCTTTCGCCTATCCGCGTTTCAGGAGCGCCTGCTGGCGCATTACAGCGAGCATCCGGAATTCGTGCAGCCGGATTTCCGGCGGAACGAAGTGATGAGCTTCGTCGAGGCCGGTCTCAGAGATATCTCCATCAGCCGCAAATCGATCACGTGGGGAATTCCGTGGCCCGATGATCCCGAGCACGTCTTCTACGTTTGGTACGACGCGCTTACCAGCTATATGACCGCGATCGGATTCGGCGAAGGGGAGAACGGAAGCGCCGAATTTCAGAAATTCTGGCCCGCGGATCTTCATATGATCGGCAAGGAAATCATTCGTTTCCACGCCGTCTACTGGCCCGCGTTCCTTATGGCCGCAGGTCTACCGCTGCCCAAGCAGGTTTTTGCACATGGATGGTTGCTCTTCGAACAGGAGAAAATGAGCAAGTCGAAGGGCAACGTGGCGTATCCGGAACCGATCGTGAGAGTTCTCGGAAACGACGCGCTGCGCTATTACCTCTTGCGCGAGGTGGTCTTCGGGCAGGACGGCAATTTCAGCCGCGAGGCGATGCTGACGCGTTACAATGCCGATCTCGCGAACGGTCTCGGCAATCTTGCGAGCCGCGTCCTCGCGATGATTCAGCAATATTTCGACGGCAGCGTGCCGGCCACGAAAGGTGGCGGCGCCGGCGCGGAGACTCTACTTTCGACGGCCAAGGAAGCGATCGCGGGAGCGCGCCAGCAATACGAGACCCTGCAATTCTCGGGCGCGCTACAACAGATCTGGCAGCTCATCAGCCGCGTCGATGCGTATCTGGTGAACGAGAAGCCGTGGAAATTGTCCGAGGACGCCGCGCAGCGCGAACGGTTGTCTGAGGTGCTCTACGCTGCGGCTGAATCGTTGCGAGTGACGGCGATACTTGCGGCGCCGGTCGTGCCGCAGGCGGCGCAAGCGATCTGGCAAGCTCTCGGGCAGTCGGGAAAAATCGAGGACGCGCGGATCGACGCGGTAAAGTCGGGCGGATTGCAGCCTGGAACTCGGGTTACGAAACCGGAATCGATTTTCCCTCGTGTGGAGCACAAAGATACTCTCGAAAGGATTGCAAAAATGGAAGACGAAATTCGGAATCCCGCTCCGGCAACTCCAGCGCCATCGGGAGCGGCTCCCTCCGCTACTCCGGCTGCTGCGCCCGCAATGGCCGCAGCCGCCGCAGCCGCCGCAGCCGCCGCAGCCGCCGCAGCCGCGGCTCCGGCAACCCCGACGAAGATCAGCATCGAAGACTTCGCTAAAGTCGAGCTGCGCGTCGGAATCGTCAAGTCTGCTGAGCGCATTCAGGGCGCGGACAAAATTTTGAAGCTGCTCGTGGATATCGGCGAAGAAGTGCGCCAGATCGTCGCGGGCCTGGCGGTCGCATATACGCCGGAAGAACTCGTCGGCAAGAAGGTCGTTGTGGTTGCGAATCTCGCACCGAGGAAATTGCGGGGCGTAGAATCGAACGGCATGATCGTCGCTGCGTCGGTCGGGCCGGAAGGAAAGCCGGTACTATGCACCTTCGCCGAAGACGTCCCGGCAGGCGCGAAGCTGAAATAGGGGCGCGATCGGCGTAGCCAGCGAATGGAAATCATCGATTCGCACGTCCATCTGGAATATCCGCAGTTTGACGAAGACCGCGACGCCGTCCTGCAGCGAGCGCGCGATGCGGGCGTGCGGACAATTCTCGCCATGGGCGGCGCGGCGGGACCCGATCATCTGGCGTCGGCGATTCCATATGCCGAAGCGCACGAATGGATTTACGCGACCGCTGGAATCCATCCCCACGAAGCGCAGCTCGCTCAGGAGCCGCATTTCGCGCGCCTCGAGGAACTCGCCCGCCATCCGCGCGTCCTTGCGATCGGCGAAATCGGCCTCGATTATTACTACGATCATTCCCCGCGTGACGCGCAGCAGCGTGTCCTGCGCCGGCAGATGGAGATCGCACGTGCCACTAAGCGGCCGATCGTCATCCATTGCCGCGATGCGTGGCGGGATTTCCTCACGATTGCCGATTCCGACTGGCGCAGCACCGGCCTCGGTGGGATCTTTCATTGCTTCACGGGAACGCTCGAAGAGGCGCGGACTGGAATCGAGATGGGCTTTATGATTTCCTTCGCCGCGAACGTAACTTACCCGAAGATGCAGCCCCTGCGCGACGCGGCTCGCGAGCTACCGATCGAACGCATCCTGACCGAAACGGACGCGCCGTTCCTGCCGCCGCAGGCCCTCCGCGGAAAGCGAAACGAGCCGGCCTATGTCGTCGAGGTGGCGCGGACGCTCGCGAGTGTGCGAGACTTAGGCGCAGAGGAGTTTGCCGCCGTGGCTGCGCAAAACTTTCGCCGCTTCTTTCATCTGGAGACCGCATGACGTCCGCAGGGGCACAGCCGCGAAGAACAAGCATTTCTGCTCTTACCGCCAAAGAGATCTTTGATCTCGTGCGCGACGATCTCGCTCTTGTCGAACTCGAAATTGCCGCGCAGAGCGCCTCAGCGATTCAAACGGTAGCCGAGATCTCGAGTTATTTGCGCGAAGGCGGTGGCAAGCGTTTGCGGCCGGCGCTGCTTCTGCTCGCGGCGGGAGCGGCGGGATATCGCGGGCCGGGCGCGATTCGCCTGGGCGCGGTGGTGGAACTGATTCACAGCGCGACGCTGATTCATGACGACGTGATTGACGGCGCGAACACACGCCGCGGACGCCCAAGCGCCAACGCCCGCTGGGGCAATCACATGAGCGTCCTCGCCGGCGACTGGCTCTACATGCAGTCGTTCGAGATGGCGTTGGCCGAGCGCAGCTTCGAAATCCTAGACATCCTGATCGATCTCACGCAGAACATGGTCGAAGGCGAATTGCTGCAGCTTTCGCATCTTGGGCGCATTGACGTGACGGAAGCCGAAGCCAGCGATCTCGCGTATCGCAAGACGGCCTGTCTCTTCAGCGGGTGCGCGCGCCTCGGAGCCGTGCTCGGGCGCCTCGACAAAGCCGCCGAAGAAGCGCTCGCCGATTACGGCCGCTATGCGGGCCTGGCGTTTCAACTCGTCGATGATCTGCTCGATTTCACGGCATCGTCGGAACAGCTTGGCAAACCCGTGCTGAGCGATTTGAAGGAAGGCAAGGTCACGCTGCCGCTGATTTACGCGATGCAGAACGGCGTGGGCGGCGGCTCGGCGGATGGCCACGCGACGGCGTATCGTCTGGTCGCAACGGTGCTCGAAGAAAAAGGATTCTGCAGCGTGCGGGCTGATGACATTTCGAAGCTCGTCCACGAATCGGGCGCTCTCGAGCGAGCCCGCGAACTGGCTCGGGATTACGTGCGGCGTTCGAAGGCCAGCCTCGATGGCTGGCCGGAATCGCAGTATCGCCGCGCGCTTCTCGCCGTCCCCGATTTCATCCTCGAACGCGAAAGCTGATTTTCACGCCGCGAGGTCCCGCTCGACTTTATTTAAGGTTTAGCAGGCGGCGCGGCCGAGCCCGATGGCACCACCACGATGTGGTCGAGGTACGCGCCGTTCGGATCGGCGATTAAGTCCGCCGCGATCTTGTCTTTCGGCTTCAGCTTGGCGAGCGCGGTCGTATCGTGAACGTCGTAGTCCATCGTCATCCCTTCCATGAATCCGGGAATTGGTTCCGTATCGATGTCTGCCGTTTTCTGCGCGAGGTCGACCGAGACGATGGTGCCTTTCAACTGATATTTTTTCACTCCGGTCGCGACTTCCGCCTGTTGCGATTTCGTGCCGCACCCAGCAAACGCAGAGGCCAGCAACACAATCGACAGGTTTATGACCAGCCAAGACAGAGGCCGTGGGGTGGTTCGCATCACGTTGAGAGCTCCTCCGTTTGTCCTTTATATCCCAATAGTATCCCTCCGCGCCTCCTCAATAGTGAAACCGGTACCGAAATTCGACATAGATTTCTCGCGGATCATTGTAATGAAATCCGCCAAATGTGAGGCTGTTGTCCAGCTCCACGCGACGGTTTGCCACATTCAGCGCGGTCACGGAAACGCTGTATTTCTCGGCGAAGCCTTTTCCGAGCGAAACGTCAAATGTCGTGTGCGACGGCAGATAGTTCCCCGGATATTGCGCGTCCGGAATCCCGTTCGTGAACCCCGAGCCGTAGTACACATTCGTTGAAGCGAAGGATTGCCAGGGAAGAGATGCGTTGAAACCAACATTCAATGTGTTTCTCTGATCGTGGTCGACCGGCGACAATCCAGCCGGTATAGCTAGCGGACAGTCCATCGTCACGGTGACGGGAAGGCAGATCAAGCCACCGGTGATGGGCGAGCTTGCCTGCGCGATTTGATTCGCGTAGGCAAGGTGGAACTGGCCGCGATGCCAGAGGCGGGGAGACCGCAGCGTGAGTTCCCAACCCTGAATCAGGGCGGAAGCCCATGTGATTGGCCAGAAGAGATTCGATTCTCCGATGTTGTTATGATCGAGCCAATTCGTCGCCCGCGTTTGAAAAGTATCGGCGTCAAGAGCCCAGCCGCGATAGGGTATCGTGACGCCAATCTGATACTCGTTATCCCGCTCGCCGCGCAGCGGAGCGAAGGTAAAATTCTGGCTGTTCGCTAAACCGAGCAGAGAGCCGGTAGCTGTCACGAGCGGCGGGGCTTGGTAATAGTCACCGTAGAAGGCGCGAAAGACCCAGTTCAGGTGCGGAACTCTCACGGCCGCGCCAAAGCGAGGGTCCGTCGCGTTCTCCACGACGTCCGCCGTGAAATGTGTTTGGCGGAGGCCGGCAATTATGGTCAACCATGAGGTCACTTTGAACTTGTCGTCGATGAATATGCTCGCAAGCCCTCCATTCGCGCCAACCGAGGAAGAGGGGAAGTTTGCACTGCCGTCCGTGAATTGGTTATCGAAAAGGTTGTTCTGGTGCTGACCGAATCCGTAGACCCCGACTTGAATGTCGTTTTTCCAGACGTTTTCGTCAAGCGTCGCCTGCAAGCCTGCGTAATTGGCGGCCTGGTTCATGGTTGAGACGACGGGATAGTCGTTTGCGCCGCCTTGATAGTCAGCGCTGTTGTAGTGATAAAAGGGAGAAACGGTGAGCAGTGCATCTGGATTAAACGTGTGCAACCATGAGAAGGCGACGTAGCCATCGCGCTCGTGCTCGCCATCACGGAGGGCGTAACTCGGGGACTCGCCCGCCATTACCAGCTGCTGATTTCCGACTGAGTCGGGATCCGGGTCGTAGGGGATCTGGTAATAATCCTCTCGCAACGAGGTGACCAGCCGAAATTGGTTCTTCGAGTCGGGATTGAAAATGAACGAAGCGAATCCCCCGTAGCCGTTCTCGGCATCGTGAAAAACTTGCCCAATCGGGGTCTGAAGCCCGTAATCGCTTCGATTTCCGTTTAAGCTGACATAGTAAGCGAATCGCTCGGTGTGTCCACCGCAGCTGATTTGGTCGTTCGTTTGATAGAAATTTCCAACGCTAGCGACGAGATCGCATTCCCTATCGCGCTCAAAACCGGTCCGCGGCATGATGTTGAAAATTCCGTACGTCCGGTCTCCGTAATCAGCGTCGTAGCTGCCTCTTTGGATTTCGAGATAATCGATATCTTTTGGGTCAATCACCGGACCCAGATTGGCGGCGATATTCGTGTTGGGTATGGGGACGCCGTCAATCAGCCACTCAACCTGGTGGCCTCCCCGCATGTGCAACATGTCGTGGGTCACGTAGGCAGCGGGCACGTAATCCGTGATCATTTGCAGAGCGTTGGTGCGGTCGGCCCCGGGCGTTTGGACGATGTCCTGGCGGTCGACCAGTGTTGTTGGGGTCACAGAATCGACGTTCGCGACGGCGGTTTCCGCTTCTGCCGAGACGACGGTGGTTTGGTTCACCGTGGCAATCGCCAACTGGAAGTGAAGAATCGGCGATGAATCCGCCACCACAGTGAAGGTCTGTTCGGAATCCTGGAAGCCGGTCTTATGGATGGTCAGAATGTAGTCGCCCAAGGCCACGGCCGAAAATGAAAATTCGCCGTTCTGATCCGATTGCGTTGTTTTTGACCAATCAGATGTCGCGGATTTCAATTTTGCGGAGGCGTCCGCGATCGGACGATGTTGCGGGTCGTGCACAAGACCTCTGACGCTGCCAAAAATCGTGCCATACGCTACGAGTGCGAATAGCAGGAAACATGATACCAATGCCAACAACGAAATTCGTCGCATGCGATATCCTCCGAGAAGTGAATTGAAACCGCGCGGATATTGCGGTCTAGCTTCTCGGAGGTTCCGTCGGGGGCGGAACGTTGATTGAAAATCGGCGCGGGATCTCGCGCGAGACGGAGAGACGGGAAATTCGAGGAAATTCTAAGCCATTTGTAAACGCAAGCAGAGTTTGCGGCAGCGGCGCAACGAATCCGTAGTCCAGCGCATGGTTCGATGATTGGCCGGAACAGCACATGCCCTTTGGAGCCGATGGCCGGTCGTGGCACGCGCGATGGGTGGGCGCCGTATTTCTCGCATGCGACGCCATGAGGCAACAAGTCTTCACACAGGCAGAGGCGCACACTTCGCCGCGCGCAACCAACGCCAACGGAGCGGCGAAGAGGGAAAGCAGGATCAGAACGACTTGCGCGCGACGCATCGCCTGAAGGCTAACATAGAGTGACGATGGAAGAAAGCAGGCGCCGCTGCGCGAATCTTGCGCGCTCCCTGCGATTCAAGTTACGCTGCGAGCCGCATGCTGCCCTTTAAACTCATCTATCACGACCGCTATGATCTGAATCTCGGCGCGCACGTCTTTCCATCACAGAAATATCGTCTGGTCCATGACGCGCTGCTTGCTGAAGGCGTCGCCGCGCCGTCGGATTTTCTCACACCGGAACCGGCGGCCGATGGCGATGTTTTGCTGGTTCACTCGTCCGAGTACCTTCACAAATTGAGGACCGGGAAGCTCACCTATGAAGAGACAGCTCGCATGGAGATCCCATACTCGCCAGAGTTGATCGAGGCTTGCTGGCTTGCGGCGGGCGGATCGATGCTGGCGGCTCGGCGCGCACTTTCGGACGGCTGGGCCGCGAATATCGGCGGCGGCTTCCATCACGCCTATCCCGACCACGGAGAGGGTTTCTGCGTGTTGCATGACGTTGCCATCGCCATTCGGCGAATGCAGCTTGACCGTGCGATCGAGAACGCGATGGTGATCGATACCGACGTTCACCACGGAAACGGCACGGCGGCGATTTTTGGCGGCGATCCGACCGTCTTCACCATGTCGATTCATCAGGAGAACAACTATCCGTATCCAAAGCCGCCGTCGACGCTCGACATCAATCTTCCGGATGGCGTCGGCGACGACGACTATCTCGCCATTCTCGAAAAGCATCTGATGCGCGCGTTCGACGAATTTCAGCCGCAGTTGGTTTTTTACATCGGAGGCGCTGACCCTTACTGCGAAGATCAGCTCGGTGGTCTGGCGCTCACGCTTGAGGGATTGAAACGTCGCGACGCGCTGATTTTCGACTACGTGCTTCGGCACCGCGTTCCCGTCGCAATCACGCTCGCTGGCGGCTACGCCCGGCGCGTCAGCGACACGGTGCGCATCCACGTCGGAACCATCCTCGCGGCCCGAGACGCAGCAATGGCGCGCAAGACGGCCACATCACGCTAACGGGTCGCGAGTCCTTCGACAGATTCAATGGCCATGAACTTTCAACTCGATTTGCCGAGAAGAATCGGGTCCTAGCTCGCTAGTGACGCAGCGTCTTCTCGATCGCAGTGGTTAAGCGTTCCTCGAAATCCTCGGATTGAAACCCATTCACCCGGTATGTAATTTTGCCATTGCGGTCGAGAACCACGATGGTAGGCAGCGTCGCGACCTTCAGGAGTTCATCCAGACCGTCCGCGAAAAAGATCGGCATCGTCCATTTCTCCTCCGCGACAAACGGCTTGACGCGCGATTCGTCTTCGTCCGTGTTGAGCGCAAGGAAGGCGACCTCGTCCCGGCCCGCATAGTCGGCGGCGGTCCGCGCAAAAAGCGGCTCGAGTTCGCGGCACGGTCCGCACCACGTTGCCCAGAAACTCAGAACAACCACTTTGCCCCGCTCCTGAGCCATCGGAAGTGGTGTCCCGTTCAGATCGCGTATCACGAATGCAAACGGGTCGCGAATGTCTCGATTCCGTTCGGAAGGGCGGGTCGTTGCTGCGGATCCTTCGGCTTTATCGAACGCGGTGAGGACCGCCTCGGCGAGGCCCGCGTCGCTTCCGTGGATTTCCCGCCAGACGTTGGTTAGATTCTGGCGTACGATCATGCGATCGACGGAGCCTCCCGGCCCGCTCTCCGGAAGCACGAAGGCTTCCATATAATAATCGATGGCTCCGCGAGGATCATTCCGCAACTCGGCGATTGCGCCGAGGTGCTGCTCGGCGAGCGCGCTCGGAATGACGCGATTGCTCGCCTGAAAATCCTTCGCGGCGTCATCGTAATTTTTCTGCTGTTCCTCGATCTTTCCGCGCAGCACGTAGAGCGCGACGCGCAACTGATCCTGCTGCGCCTTCCAATCGCTCTGCGAAACGCGCGCTGGCTTTTCATCCGCTGTCGACTTCTCGACGCGATCGAGAACGCGGGTAATGTATCCGCCCGCGCGGACAAGGCTGTGCTCGTCCCCTTGCGCCTGCAAGAGATTCACGGCCACCATCATCATTTCGGAATCGTCGGGGCGAATTGCGACCAGTTGTTCGGCGTTCGAGAGCGCACAGACGTTGTCGTTCAATTGCTCGCAGCTTTCCACCAACGCGCGATACACGGCGGGCTTGCGCGGCGCGTCCGGAAAGCGCAGGAGATATTCCTGCAGATTGCGGACCAGCGCCGCGCGATCGTTTCCCGCCGATGCGACCGCCCGCTCGAGCGCCGCTTCCGGATCGTCGGCTTTTTTTCGAGTCGCAGCGGGGTCCTGATTTTTGTTCGGGCTGGATTGGGCAAGCGCGGAGCAGGGAACAACGAGGCAAGCCGAAAAGCAGAGCCAGGCGAGTGCGCGCATCGCTACGTCCGCCGTGTGGCCGATTCGTTTCGCAACGCTTCGTTCAAAGATCCCTGGCGATAGCCTTTCGCGTCGATCTCGACCCGCGCGAATCCGGCTTGTTCCACGCTCGCCGCGAGCCGTCCGGCCATTTCGCTCTGGAGTGCGCGAGGTAATTCCGCTGGATCAATCTCGATGCGCGCGAGCTCTCCGTAAGCGCGCACTCGAAACTGCCGAAAGCCGAGGTCGCGCAACGCTTGTTCGCCGCGCTCGATCTGCCGCAGCAGCTCCGGCGTCACCGCCCTGCCGTAGGGTACGCGCGAAGACAGGCACGCCGACGCGGGCCGGTTCCAGGTCTCGAGCGCCGCGCGCTCGGAGAGAAAGCGAATCTCCGCCTTGCTGAGCTGCGCTTCGAGAAGCGGAGCCAGAATGCGATGCTCCCTCGCGGCGCGGTGGCCCGGGCGAAAATCGCGCGTATCGTCCGAATTGATGCCGTAGGCAATCGCCGCAACATGCCGCTCGCGCGCCATTTCTTCCAGACGCGCAAAAAGCTCATCCTTGCAATAAAAGCAGCGGTCAGCATTGTTCGCTGCGTAGAGTGGGTTTTCGCCTTCGTGCGTCTCGATCCATTCGTGGCGAATCGCGTGATTGCGGACGAACGATTCAGCGACGCTGCGATCGTGCTGCGAATAACTAGGCGAGAGTGCCGTTACTGCAATGGAGCGATCTCCCAACGTGCGCGATGCAGCCCACGCCAGATACGCTGAATCCGCGCCGCCGGAAAACGCCACCAGGAGCGATTCGAGGGGCCGAAGCACCTCGAAGAGCTGTCGTTCCTTCAGCGCGGCCAGATCGACATCGAGCGCGATCGGCGCCGCCGCGAGATTCAATGAAACATAGCTCATCGTTTGTCAGTATAACGCCTTCGGACTATTGGAAGTCCATCAGGACGTCAACCTTGCCGGTCAATGGATCTTTCTGCAGATAGTGTCCGATTTTTTCGTAATTGAACGGAATGTCGCCGAACGCTCTTCGCGCCCCTCCGTTGATGAAATCGTCGAGACCGCTCTGGTCGAACACCGCACCCGCTGGAATTTTCCAGGCCGCACGGATTCGCCGCTCGCCGTCGAGCGATAGGCCGGTCAACACCAGCTCGCCCATATGATATTGCGGGCCTTCGGTAATCCCCACGCGATATGCGGCGCGCTTCGTCGAATCGTCGAGTGTGGCAGTGGGATCGAGTTTCGCGTCGAGATAGCCGCGATTGGCATACCCATCACTGATGCGCACCCACGCCGCTTCGAGACCCACGCCATTCGCCATATCACCGTCCTTAAGCTGGACGAAAGAATTCAGCTCGGCGTTCGACAATGCCGAGTTGCCGCTCCACGTCACGCCCGCCCAGCGATATTCCGGTCCCGAATCGATGGTGACGATGGCGGTCACCTGGTCGGGCAGCGCCTTGGTAGGGTCTCCCTTGAAACGCGCCATGGGCTCGCCGAAGTGCACTCGCAAACAGGCATGCGCGAGATACAGCGGCCGCACCTGCTCGAAATCGAATCGCTCGATCACCGCGCGTGAATAAGGCTTTCCGAGGATGACGTCGCGGGCGCTTTGACGCACGGCGAGGTCGTCGCGCGCGAGCGCGTCATTGAACTCAATGGCCTCGACGGTAAGGACAGCGCCGTCGACGCGGAATTGCTGAATCTTGGCGTCCGTACCGGGCTCGCGGATCACCTGATGTGAAACCGTGCCACTTACCTTGCGTGTCGGCAAAAGTTTTTCGAGCGCCTGCGACACCTCATCGAGCACGCCCCCTGCTTCCGGAAGCTGCGTGTCGAAGAGCGGAATCGACGCCTTAAGCGACGTCACGAGTTCGTCGTCGGTGAACCACGGAAAATTGTCGAACGAGACGCGAATGGCCGGCGCCTCAGTCACCTGAAACTCAATCGTCACATCTTTGCCCTGCGTCGAGTAGCGGTATTGCACGTTCGCGAAGACTCCACTCTGCGCGAGAACATTCGCGGCCGCCTGCAAATCCTCTTTCCGAATGGCTTGTTCCGGTTTCAGCCCCGCAGCCGCTTCGATCTGTGCCGCGGAGAATCGCTGCGAACCGGTCACGTTGAATTTGACGAGTGTGCCCGAAAGCTCCGCTCCGGACGAGCTGGCTTGGCCGTGAGCCACGCCGGTTGTCAGCAGAAGCATCATAAGGGAGAAGGCCGCGACGAAAAGGGTGCGAATCGAGCGCATGGGGACATTCTAGGCAATCGCGCGAGAAACGAAAAGGGAAGAGCCGGGTTGCCAGGCAGTGTTAGCAGGCAGCGCTGCCCGCCACAGCATAACACTCGCGTCTACTCGACGGTCACCGACTTGGCCAGATTGCGCGGCTGATCGACGTCGCACCCGCGACGCACCGCGATGTGATATGCGAGAAGCTGCAGCGGCATGATTTCGAGAATGGGAGCGAAAATTTCCGGCACCGTGGGAATTTCGAGAATGTGTTGCGACGATTCTCGCGCCAGACGATCGCCTTCGGTGACAACGGAAATGACGATGCCGTCGCGCGCGCGAACTTCCTGCAAATTGGACACCGTCTTTTCGTAACGCTGCACCGACTCCGGGTCGGTATCGTCGCGGGTAGCGATGACCACGACCGGCAGATTTTCATCGATCAGGGCGTTCGGTCCGTGCTTCATCTCTCCGGCCGGATAACCTTCGGCGTGAATGTAGGAGATTTCCTTGAGTTTTAGGGCGCCTTCGAGCGCAATTGGATAATGAATACCGCGGCCGAGGTACAAAAAATCTGTATGGCGGAAGAACTGCCGCGCCAACTCCTCGCATTCGGAATCATGCCGCAAGATCGAGTCCATCTTCTGCGGAATGTTCGTCAATTCCTGCATCAATTTGCGCGCTTGAGCCGGCGGCAGCGTGCCGCGCACCTGGCCGAGGTAGAGCGCGAGAACCGCAAGAGCAGTGAGCTGCCCCGTGAACGCCTTGGTCGAAGCAACGCCAATTTCCGGTCCGGCGTGCGTGTAAATCGTGCCGTTGGACTCGCGCGTCAGCGCCGATCCCACTACGTTACAGATGCCCAGCGTCTTCGCGCCCTTCGAGCGCGCCTCGCGCTGCGCCGCCAGCGTATCGGCCGTCTCGCCCGACTGGCTGATGGAAATGACAAGCGTGCTCGGCGTGACGATGGGATCGCGATAGCGGAACTCGCTCCCGTAATCCACTTCCACCGGAATTTTCGCGAGCCGCTCGATCATGAATTTTCCGGCCAGCCCCGCATGCCAGCTCGTTCCGCATGCCACGATCTTGATCGTCTGGAATTTCCGAAATTCGTCTTCCGAGATTTCCAGCTGGTCGAGGAACACCTTTCCAGTATCGAGTGAAATCCGCCCGATGAGAGTGTCCCGGACGGCGCGGGGCTGCTCGAAAATCTCCTTCTGCATGAAATGTTTGAAGCCGCCTTTTTCCGCCATTATGGGATCCCACGAAATGTGCTGCGGGGGACGCTCCACGTCGCGGCCTTCGACATCGGTGACGCGAACGCCGCTGGCCGTGATGACCGCGATGTCGCCGTCGTGCAAGAAGAAAACGCTGCGCGTGTGATGTAGCAGCGCCGGAATATCGCTCGCGATGAAAAACTCATTCTCGCCGAGTCCGACAACAGATGGCGGACCGAGCCGCGCCGCGACAATCTTGTGCGGGTCGCGCGTCGAGAGGACCGATAGCGCGTAGACACCCGTCAGTCGCTTCACCGTTTTCCGTACCGCATCTTCTAACGGCTCCTTGTCGTTCGAATATTTCTCGACCAGATGCGCGATGATCTCCGTGTCCGTCTCGGTGACGAACTTGTGTCCCTCGCGCGCGAGCTCGTGCTTCAGTTCGAGGTAATTTTCGATGATGCCGTTGTGAACCACGACGATTTCGCCTGTGCAGTCGCGGTGCGGGTGCGCGTTTTCCTCCGTCGGCCGGCCGTGCGTGGCCCAGCGCGTATGGCCAATGCCGTAGGTTCCATCGATGGGAGATTCGCGCAGGACTTCTTCGAGGTTGCGCAGTTTGCCCGAGGCGCGGCGGATTTCAAGCTTGCCGTTCGTATTGACTACAGCGATTCCCGCGGAATCGTACCCGCGATATTCGAGGCGCCGCAGCCCGTCGATGATCAGCGGCACAACCTTCTTCGGGCCGATGTAACCCACGATTCCGCACACAGGGAAAGCTCCTCTAGAGTGCCGGCGGACGCGGCGAACCGCGACCTACTGTCAAATCAGACTAGCATATTTCGCAGGAGCGCGAAAAAAGGGGAGTGGGACGGGTTCCACGAAAGAACGTTCACGAAGGAACACTCAAGCCAGAAACGCCACATTCGGAAAAGCCGCGGACGTGCGCGCTAGTCGACGATTTCGAAGCGAAATTCCTCGATGACAGGATTCGTGAGGACGTCGCGCGCGATTCGCTCCACCTGTTTCTGGGCTTCATCCTTCGTCATGCCATCGACCTTTAGAACGAAGAATTTGCCTTGGCGGACATCGTCGATTTTCGAGTAGCCGAGTGAACGCAGAGCGTGGTGAATCGTTTGGCCCTGCGGGTCGAGCACCGTCTGCTTTAGCATCACCCAAACGTGAGCTTTCATGCGTGTTTCAGAGTAACCCAACCGCGCGAGCGTTTGTGCGGAATTTTTCGAGCAGCGGACGTTTTTCTTCGGGCGGGAGAAATGCATGGGAGAAACCGGCTTCGATCATTTTCGCGATCTGAAATTCCAAAAGCCCGAGCGAAATGGCGTGCGAATACTCGGCCAGAAGGTCGGTGTGGAACATGGCTGGATCGTCGGTCGCGAGAGTGACCGTCAGACCTTTCTCGATGAGTTTAGGAAGAACGTGTTCGGAAATCTGTGCCGCAGGCACCTCGAGTTGGCGCGCCAGAGCGCCCGTACAGACATTGCTCGTCGGGCAAACTTCGAGAGGGATGCGCAAGGTTGCCAGTCGGTCGGCGAGCGCGGCATCGCGGTACACCGCGATGCCGTGGCCGATCCGTTCCGCGCCGAGAAGGTCCACCGCCTCGCGAACCAGTTCTGGTCCGCCGATTTCGCCGGCGTGCGCGACCACATGCAACCCACTATTCCTGGCGAAATCATACGCCGCGCGAAAATGTACCGTCCCAACCGACATCTCATCGCCTCCCAACCCGAAGGCGACCACGCCCTTCGGCTGCAGCTGCGTGGCGAGCGCTGCCACTTTCATCGCCGCGTCCGCGCCGAATTGCCGCGTGGCATCAAAAATCCACGCCAGGCGAAGCCCTTTTTCGCGATATCTGTCGGCAACTTCCTGAATCGCCGCGAAATTGGCTTCCACATTCTGGCCCTGGCGGATCATCACGCCTGCCGAGATAGTGACCTCGGCATAGATTACGTTCTGGCGCACCAATTCGTCCGCGAGTCGATGGGTGATAAGCGAATAATCTTCCGGAGCCTTCAGATAACCCACGGCCCATTTGAAAGCGTCGAGGAACCCGGTGAAATCCGTGTACGCGTAACGCGCCTTCGCGGCTTCCGGCGTGATGTTGACGCCACGCCGCGCGCCGAGCAGGCTCACGGTTTCGGGGCTGATCGACCCTTCGAGATGAAGGTGTAGCTCCGCCTTCGGCACCTGCGCAATTTTGGACGCCAGTTCTTGCGCTTCTGTCATCTCAACTTTTAGCGTGAAGGAAGCTGGGGTTTCCCCGCGTTAATCCAGGCCGTCATCCAGTAGGACGCGACATCGGTGGACGCGTCGGTAATCTGCCTAACCAGAACCGCGCCCGCCTGACTATAGAACCGATCGTAGTACTCATCGGTGTAGTCCGACAAGCCCGCTCGCGCGCGGTGATCCGTAAGAAGTATGTTTTCGATCCACGAATGCGCGCTCAAGCACATCTCGAAACCGTGATCGGTGGGGTCGTGAATGTAGACGGCATCATTCGGCCGGATGTAGAAGAATTGGGAGTAGCGATCGACCAGGCTTTCATCGAACCGCGCCCCCACGCCCAGTTGGCCGGAAAGATGTCCATCGAAGTTTGTGGTGGTGTTGAACGGATCGTGGGCTTCCGCGACGTAGTACGCCAATTGCGCCGCGGCCATGCGCGCATCCTCCCAATTCCGGGCACGAAACGCATCCGTAAGCTTCTGGCTATACAGGCCGATGCTCCACGGCAGCAGGCCGTTGGCGTCGAGCGAGCGTCTTCCGAACTTTTCGACGGCGGCCTTGTAGTCCCGCGGGAGCGCGCTGAACGGAAACACACCATACTTCTCGAAGCGGATGTACTTATTGTGCGCGAGAGCAGGAGTCTTCCGCGCGGCGTCCACCGGATCGTTCACATGCTGCATCAATAGCGCCCGGTTCGCTTCGAAGAACGACCGGATATCATCCGGCAGCACATCCACCGATTTATTGACGATCAGCCGGTCTCCATTCGGTCCCCAGGCAAACGCCGCCGGTGAGGCGCAGAGCAGCCCCGCAAGCGTCAAGGCGAGTGCGGCGCGAAACTCAACTTTCATTCCTGCAGCTCCTTCGTCGATCCTGCCTGATTCGAGCCCGCAAACTCGCTATGGTGGCGACTGTACATGAAATAGATTACCAGACCAACGATGAGCCACACAAAAAACCGAATCCAAGTCTCGATTTCCAGCCCCATCATCAGCAAGGCGCAAAATGCGATGCTCAGAATCGGTATCACCGGTCCACCGGGTGCACGGAAGCCGCGGCGCCTTCCGGGATCGCGGTAGCGGAGAATCAGAACGCCGATCGAGACCAGAGTGAACGCGAACAATGTCCCGATATTCGACAAATTCGCCAGCGTCCCGATATCGAGAAGCCCGGCCGGAAGCCCGACGGCGAAGCCCGCAATCCACGTCGCGGTGTCCGGTGTGCGAAATCGCGGGTGCACGTGGCCGAAGATTTTCGGCAGCAAGCCGTCGCGCGACATCGCGAACCAGACGCGCGCCTGTCCAAGTTGGAACACCAGCAGCGATGAAATCATTCCCATCATCGCGCCAAAAAGCACGGCGAGGCGCGTCCAGTGCAGGCTCGTCGATCCGGTTTGCTCGCTGATCCGCTTCAGTGCGTTTACCACTGGCGCTGCGTCATCCAGCACCGATCGCCAGGGCACGATGCCCGTCAACACTACCGCAACCGCGATGTAGAGCACCGTGCAGACCACCAGCGTAAGCAGAATCCCGATTGGAATATCCTTTTGAGGATTCTTTGCCTCTTCCGCGGCAGTTGAAACCGAATCGAATCCGATATAGGTGAAAAATATGATCGAGCCGCCCGTCAGGACTCCCGGCCAGCCATTGGGCACGAACGGATGCCAGTTGTCGGGATGAATGAATTCGCTGCCCGCAATCACAAACGCGATGATCGCCGAAATTTTCAGCAGGACCATCACGTTGTTGGCTTCCGCGGACTCGCGAATTCCGCGCACCAGAACCACCGTCAAAAGCATCACGATCAGGAAAGCAGGGAAGTCGAATCCAAAATGCCAGCCGGGTAGATATAAATCCTTCCCCGCAAGGTCCTGGAGTCCGCCTGGAAGATAGGCCGGCGAAATCCAACGTAAAGGCGGATGCCAACCGAACCAATCGAACAGATTGACCATGTGCTGCGCGAACCCCACGCTAACCGCCATATTGCTGACGGCATATTCGAGAATTAGGTCCCACCCGATGATCCAGGCGATCAATTCCCCCATTGTCGCGTAGGTGTACGTGTAGGCGCTGCCGGCGATGGGAATCATCGAGGCTAGCTCGGCGTAGCAGAGCCCGGTAAACGCGCAGACAATCGCCACCAGGACAAGGGAGAGCGCCAGCGCCGGCCCAGCCCCCGGCCGCCCTGTGGTTGCCGTATGGTGAATTATGAATTCGAGTAGCGGTGCGTTTAGAATCGAAGAGGTGTCGAATTTTTCGCCCGCGATCGCCGTCCCGATGACGGTGAAAATCCCCGAGCCAATCACGGCGCCGATGCCCAGCGCGGTCAGGCTCACCCACCCAAGCGTCTTTTTCAGCGCGCGGTCGGGATGTTCGGAATCGGAGATGAGTTGGTCAATGCCCTTGGTTCGAAAGAGCTGCCGGGCCAATCTTCACCTTCCCTGTACCCGAATGAAAGACGAGGAAATGTAACCTGAGAGGGCCGTCTTCGCAACGAGATTGCTGCCGCTGGCGGGGCAAAATGAGAGTGTCGCTTATGCGATCTGCAGGTTGGCGTAACGCTCTTTCAATTTCTTTGTTCCGTAATCCACGAAGCTGACCGTCAGCATCCGGTCGTCGCCATCGTCTTCCACCGAGAGGATCGTCCCCATTCCGAATTTCGGATGCCGCACGCGCGTCCCAATCAAGGGATGCGCGCCCGGCCGGCCCGTGGCTCGTGCGCCGCCCGTGCGGCCTCGCGCCGCGCTCCTCGCCCGGTATCGGAAAAACTCCGGATCCGGCTCGTAACGCCGCGTCTCGCCGGCCTCCGCAAGCGAGCCCGCCACCGTCTCGATAAGTTCTCCCGGAATCTCCGAAAGAAATCGAGAAGGCGCCGAAGCCCGCAGACGTTCTTCTCCGTACGTTCGGCGGTACGTCGCACGGGACAGCGTCAGCGACTCCTTCGCGCGCGTCATCCCCACGTAGCAGAGCCGTCGTTCTTCTTCTATGTCCTCGTCGCTTCCGGTCGACCGGCTGTGCGGCAGCAATCCTTCTTCGAGACCCGCGAGATAGACACTGTCGAACTCGAGTCCCTTGGCGCTATGCAGCGTCATCAGCGTCACATTCACATCTTCTTCGTAATCATCCGCCGCGCTCACCAGAGCCGCCTGATCGAGCACGTCTTGCAAAGTCTGTCCCGCTTCGGTCGCTTCGGCCATTGCGTTCACGAGCTCGGCGAGATTTTCCACCCGCGAAGTGTTGTCGATCTTGTCCTGCTGCTGCACGTGCGCGAGATACCCGGTTTGATCCAGAACTTGCCGCAGCATCTCCGCGGGCTCGATATCCGCTACTTCCCTCTGTAGCTTTTCGAGCAGGAATCGAAACGAATGCAGCGCCGCTCCGTTCCGCGTCATGCCCGGCTTCGCCAGTTCCGGAACCACGTCCCAGAGCGACGTCTTGCGCTCCTGGGCTTTTTTCCGCAGAAGCTCTACCGTCTTCTCGCCGATTCCTCGCGGTGGTTTGTTCAGCACTCGCAACAGCGCCACGTCATCTTCCGGATGAAACACCAGCCGGACGTACGCCAAGGCGTCGCGCACCTCGGCGCGTTCGTAATAGCTGAAACCGCCCACCACGCGGTAGCGAATCCCGAGCCGACGCAGGCATTCTTCCAGCGCGCGCGATTGCGCCGTCGTGCGGTAGAGCACCGCAATGTGGGTGTCCCGATCGCCGCGTATCAGCTCGGCAATTTCGCCGGTGATGAATTCCGCTTCGCCCGATGCATCGCTCGCCTCGTAAAATCGCACGCTGCTTCCCGCGCCCCGCGTTGCGGTGAGCGTTTTCCCCATCCGCGCGCGGTTGTGCGCCACGACACCCGCCGCGGCGTCCAGGATCGTTTGCGTCGATCGATAGTTCTCTTCGAGTCGAATCACACGCGTCCCGGGGAAGTCCTCCACGAACCGCTGCATGTTCCCGGAGCGGGCGCCCCGCCAGCTATAGATCGATTGGTCTTCGTCGCCCACGACGCACACATTTTTCCTCGCGCCCGCAAGCAGCCTCACCAGCTCCTCCTGCGCCGCGTTCGTGTCCTGAAATTCATCCACCTGAATGTACCGGAAACGCTCGCTCCAGGCTGCGCGCGCCTCCGGATGTTCCCGCAGCAATTCGGCCGAGCGCAGGAGCAAATCATCGAAATCGAGCGCCCCGGCTCGCCGAAGGATTCCTTCGTACGCTCGGAATACTGACGCCGCCGCGCGCATCGGAGCGTCGTATGCTTCCGCCGCCATTTGCTGTGGCGTGACGCCGTGATTCTTGGCGTGGCTGATGCGGTCGCGGAAGCTGCGCGGCGTATATTCCCGCTCGCTCAGGCCAAGCTGTTGCAGCGCGAGTTTGACGGCGCCGGTCTGATCGTCGTCATCGTAGATGGCAAAATCGCGCGGCAAGCCGAGCCGCGCGGCTTCGCGGCGCAGCAGTCGCGCCCCGAAAGAATGAAACGTCGAGATCCATAGGTCAGACGCATCGCGGCCGGTCGAGCGCAACAGATCCGAAATGCGCTGTTTCATCTGTTCCGCCGCTTTGTTCGTAAACGTGACGCACAGAATCGCTTGCGGCTCGACGCCTTTCTCGATCAGATACGCCGCGCGGTACGTGATCACGCGCGTCTTGCCGGTTCCCGCGCCCGCCAGCACGAGCACCGGCCCTTCGATCGCGAGTACGGCGTCGCGCTGTTTTTCATTCAACTGGTCGAGCAGGGGCATGAGCAGCTCAGTTTCCTGTGGAATCATCTGCAACTTGCGAAGATGCGATTCTAGCGGAGCGGCGCGCGTTCAGCAAATCGCGCAACGAGTGGCTCGCCGCGAATGCCTTCCGATGTTTTGCGCAAAATGGCCGGATCGCCGCTGCCTGCTCGCTCCGAACTTCAGCGTCCGCCGCCGCTTTCGAGCGGCACCTCAAAAAACATCAGCGGCTTGTTTCCCGCGACAAGCTTGACGTCGGGGAGATAGAGCGTCGAATCGCGGACCAGGTCGAATTGGTGGGCGAAATTAAAAAACAAATAGCCGTGAATCCGGCCAAGAGGCGGAATCACGTCGACATCGAGAACGAAGGGACGCAGGACTTCGGTGAGTTTCTGGGCCTTCTTATCTTTTGTCACCACGGGAATGCCGGGTGGAAGGCGGCGCTGCCCAACGTTTGGCGCGCCCGCCGGATTGACGATCAGCGTCGCCACTTGTCCCGCCGTCAGCGGTGAGAGCTTCTGGCGATCCTCACCGACCGGTTCAACCTCGAGGCGAATCGTGCTCATGGTCACCCGCATGGCCTGCGCTGTCTCGTTTTGAAGGGTCACGTCGATCGCCAGGATTCCGGCCTCGATGGGATTTTGCTTCCCAAAAATTTCTTTTCCTCGTGCGACATCGACGCACGGCAGTGCGGACACGGTGAGCCCTTCATGCCTGTCGCGCGCGGGCGCAGGTGCGGCAGCCGGTGTGGCCGCTGCCTGCTCTGGCGTCGCCGACTGCGGCGCGGTCACCGCAGTCGACTCAGGCGATCCAACCAGCTGCGCCTGCGGCAGCGTCCAAAGCACAATCGTGGCGAGGATTAGTTTCGTCGCGCGCATATTTCGCAGTCTATGATGCCAGGAAGCGAATGCAAGTTGTGAGGTTCATTCGCGACTCGAGAGCCACTATAATACCCGGTCTGTATAGAACAGACGGCACGGAATCTCACTCGACCTGACTGTGTATTTTCTCTACAGCGTGATTACCGCCGCCGGGATGATCCTCCTGGCTCCCTACTTCGCCGTCAAGGGCATGCGCACCGGCAAATACTGGCGCAATCTGCGCGAGCGCCTCGGGAAGCTGCCGCCGGAAGTAATTGTGCGCGCGCTGGGAAGCGACGGCTCGATCTGGATTCACGCGGTGTCCGTGGGCGAAGTTCTAGCCGTTAGGCCTCTCGCGCAGCAATTGAAACAACGCTATCCCGAGCGCAAGCTCTTCGTTTCGACGACCACCGACACAGGCCAGAGTCTCGCACGTGAGCGATTCGATTTCGCCGACGGTATTTTCTACTTTCCTCTCGATTGGAGCCCCGCCGTCCGGCGCGCATTCCGCGCGATTCGTCCCGCCCTCGTCGTGATCGTCGAAACCGAGATTTGGCCCAATTTTCTCCGCGAGGCGCGCCGGCGGAATGTGCCCGTGGTTTTCGTGAACGCGCGCATTTCCGAACGCTCGTTCCGCCGCTCGCTCGTCGGGCGCCATATGGCAAGCGTATTCTTCGATCGCGTCCTGAGCGACGCCACGCTTTTCCTCGCGCAAAGCGATGCCGATGCGGAACGCCTTCGCGAACTGGGAGCGCCGGAAGATCGCGTCGAAGTCACCGGCAATTTGAAGTACGACGGTGACCAGCCAGCGATCGGCGCGTTCGGGCAATGGCTCGCCGATCAAACGCGCACGCAGGAACGTTGGCCGGTCGTTGTCGCCGGCAGCGTCGTCGCGGATGAAGAAGAAATCGTGATAGCCGGTTACGATGTCGTTCAGCGCCAGTGGCGCCACGCGCTCCTCATTCTCGCGCCGCGCAGGCCCGATCGCTTCGACGCCGCCGTCCGCATCGCCGCGGAGCGCGGCTGGAAGGTCGTTCGCCGGAGCACGCTCGATTTGGCAAGCCCTCTCGACGAAAATGCCGATGTCCTCATCTTGGATTCCATCGGCGAGCTTGCGGGGCTTTACTCCATCGCCGATGCTGTATTCGTAGGAGGCTCGCTCGTTCATTCTGGAGGCCACAATATTCTCGAGCCGGCCTGGTTCGGCCGCCCGCCAGTGTTTGGCCCATCGATGGAAAATTTTCGCGACATGGCGCAGGACTTTCGCAGCGAAGGCGCCGGCGTCCAGGTTCGCAGCGGCGAACAGCTCGGCAAGACTTGGATGGAATTGATTCGCGACACGCCGATGCGCGAACGGATGGGGCAAAAGGCGAAAGACCTTGCGGAGAAGAATCGCGGCGCGACGACTCGCTCGATCGAGCGCATCGGCGCGGTGCTGGCCGCGATCTCGGTCGAAGCGAGTTCCGGCGCGGCGAATCGGGGCGCGAAGTGACTTTCGCTCAAACTCTTCTCTGGCCTCTCTCGGTCGTCTATGAGGCCGTCGCAATTGCTCGCGTCTGGTTTTATCGAAGCGGTCTTTTGAAACAGCAGCGCCTGTCTGGCATCGTTATCAGCGTCGGAAATCTCACGGTTGGCGGGACAGGCAAGACCCCCATGGTTCTCTGGCTCGCCGAAGCTCTTCTGGGAGAATCCAAGCGCGTCGCGATCTTGACCCGTGGCTATCGAGGTTTCCTGCAGTCCGGCGCCGCCAAATCTCCCGTCGTTCCTGGGGCATCGTCGAAAGGTCGGGCCCCGCGGGCGAAAGGAACGATACGCGCCGACTCATTCGGCCAGGCCGACGAAGCTACGCTCCTCTCCCGCCGCCTCATCGCTGGCGCCTGGCCGTCCGAAAACGTGGCGATTGCCGAGGGAGCGGATCGATATCGCGGTGGGTCCGTGCTCACGAAGCAAGGATTTGCCTGGTTTATTCTCGACGATGGTTTTCAACATCTGCGCCTCGCGCGCGATCTGGACGTCGTCCTCGTCGATGCCACGAACCCGTTCGGAGGCGGGCATCTTTTACCGGCCGGCCGCCTCCGCGAACCACGCTCGGCTCTCCGCCGCGCCGACATCATCGTGATCACGCGCAGCCGGCACGCGCCGGCCGTCGAGGCCATCGTCGGCAGGCATTCCTCCGCGCCAATTTTTTACGCCACGCTGAAACTGGAGTCGCTCGTTCCCGTTGGCGGTACGTCTGGCGAAATTGTCCGTGGCGACGCGATGAAAAAGAAATTCTTCGCTTTCTGCGGAATTGGCAACCCGTCCGCCTTTTTCGACAATCTCCGCGAGTGGGGAATCGAGATCGCGGGCCACGCCTCATTCCCTGATCATCACGTGTACTTGCCCGAGGAACTCTCTCGATTGGAAGCCGGCGCCCGCGCCGCCGGAGCAGACGCTCTGCTCTGCACCGAAAAAGATTTGTGCAATCTCCCGAACGCCAATCTTCAAGCCTTCCCCGCCTGGTATTGCCGCGTCTCGCTCGACGTTCATGATGGATCCGGTTTCTGGCAGGTTGCGCGCGAACACTTGCGCCGCAGGCACCCGGAGATCGCCCTGTGAAAATCCTTGTCCGTGCGACGAACTGGGTCGGCGACGCCATCATGGCCATTCCCGCGCTCGAGGCCATCCGCGCGCGCGAACCGAAAGCCGAGATCACCATTCTCGCCCGCCGCTGGGTTTCCGCTCTCTATCGCAATCAAGGTCTCGCCGATCATCTTCTTGTCCTCGAAGACCTGAAAGATCCCGCCAGTTCGCTCCGCGCCGCGAAATTCGATACCGCGATTCTTTTCCAAAATGCGTTTCACGCGGCATGGCTTGTCTGGCGCGCCGGAATACCTGAACGCATCGGCTACGCGCGTGACGCCCGCAGCGCGCTCCTGACGCGCCCCATCGAACTCCCGGCCGCCGGTCAAATTCCGCCGCATGAATCGTATTACTACGCCGAGCTCTTGCGCCGTGCGGGCTGGTTGGAGAAACTTCCCGCGGTTCATGAAACCCGCCTTCGCGTCGACTCCCACGCGCGCGAACGAGCTCAAAGCCATTTTCTTGAGGCAGGCGTGCGGCCTGGTGTCCGTCGCATCGCCATCGCCCCGGGCGCCGCCTATGGCTCGGCGAAATGCTGGCCCGCCGAACGCTTTTCCGCCCTGGCCGACCGCCTGATTGCCGGCTTCGATGCCGATGTGATACTTTTCGGCGCGCCTTCCGAATGCGACATTGCCGCGCGCATTGCGGCCGGAATGCGCTACCGCCCCGTGAATCTTGCTGGCCTTACGTCCATTGACGAGTTACCCGCCCATTTCGCCGCGTGCCATCTTTTCATCGGCAATGATTCCGGCGCCATGCACGTGGCCGCCGCCGTCGATGTGCCCGTCGTCGCGATTTTCGGTTCTACCGATCCTGAAGGCACCGCGCCCATGACCTCGCGCCGTACCCTCGTGCGCCAAGCCCCTTCCTGCAGCCCGTGCTTTCTGCGCCAGTGCCCGGTTGACCATCGCTGCATGACGCGCATCGAGGTCGCAGTCGTGGAAGACGCCGCTCGTCATTGGCTGGAACAGCCTGGAGCGCCCCCAACGTGAGGAAGCGCACCACCAAATCGCCGAGTTCGTCGAGCGCGCCGACGTCGCAATCTGCGCAGCGTCACGCCGTCTTCCTCGATCGCGACGGCACCATCGCTGAGGAAAAGGGCTACGCGAATCATCTGACGCGCTTCGAAATTTTTCCATTCTCGGCTCCCGCGATCCGCCGCTTGAACCAGGCCGGAATTCCGGTCATCGTGGTCACGAATCAATCCGGCGTCGCCCGCGGCTTCTTCCCGGAATCGCTGATTGCGCGAATTCATGACAGAATGAAAAGAGAGCTGGCAGAAGGCGGCGCGCACGTGGACGGAATCTATTATTGCCCGCACATTCGGGATGACCGTTGCTCGTGCCGCAAACCGCTTCCCGGTATGCTCGAACAAGCGGCGCGCGACCATCATCTCGAAATCAAAGGCTCGACCATAGTGAGCGATCGCTACGACGACATTCGCATGGGCCACGAGAACGGCTGCCGCTCTATTCTCGTTCTCTCCGGCTATGGCCGCGGCGAGCATGAATGGAATCGCAAAAAATGGCCGCGCCAGCCGGATCACGTCGTCGAAAATCTCGCGCAAGCTGTCGACGTTATCCTGAGGGAGACGTCGTGAGCGCCTCGCGCAGCCACCGAAAATCGCCAGCGGCGTCCCAAGGCGCGAGCCCTGATCTGAGCCGTCTCTTGGACCTCGTCTCCGCGTTCCCCAAGCAAACCATAGCTCTCGCCGGGGATCTCGTTCTTGACCAATTCGTCTCCGGAGAAATTTCCCGGGTGTCGCGCGAGGCGCCCGTCCTGATCCTTCGCCGTCGCCAAACCCATTCGGTCCCGGGCGGCGGCGCGAACGCTCTTATAAATCTCTCGGACCTCGGCGCGCGCGTCCTACCCATCGGCGCGGTCGGCGATGACGCATCCGGCCGCACGCTTCTCGAATTGTTCCGCAAGAAACATATCGATGTTTCCGGCATCGCCACGATTCGCGGGTGGACGACGCCCACGAAAACTCGTTATCTAGCCGGCTGGACGCACACCAGCGAGCAGCAAGTTCTCCGCGTCGACGACGAACCGCAGGCCCCCGTTCCTCCGCCGGTACAGAAATCTCTTACCGCGAAACTGCGCGATCGCGGTCGGCGAGCCAACGCCGTTCTCGTTTCTGATTACGGTTTTGGCGCCGCCGCGCCATCGATCGTAAAATCGATCGGCAACGGCAAGCCCGCCACTCTCGATTCGCGCTACGCTCTTCTCGATTTCCGAGGCGCAGATCTCAGCGCCGCAACTCCGAACGAATCTGAGCTCGAAGCCGCCTATGGCGCGCGAATCGGCCGCGATGCGCAGAAGCTCGAAGAACTGGGCCGCCGCGCTCTCGAAGATTTGCGCTTGCACGCTCTTCTGGTGACCCGCGGCAGAGACGGCATGGCGCTCTTCGAGGAAAATCAGCCCACGCGCTTGATCTCGATCCATGGCTCCGATGAGGCGGCCGATGTCACCGGCGCAGGAGATACCGTGATCGCCGTTTTTACGCTCGCGCTCGCGGCCAGCGCGACGTATCTCGAAGCCGCACATCTCGCGAACTTCGCAGGCGGCATCGTGGTGATGAAACGTGGAACCGCAACCGTGACCCGCCGCGAGCTCGAAGACGCCGTACGCTCGGCGGCGACTACCGCCCGTTGACCTCCGCATGGACACGTCACAGAAAATTCTCGACCGCGACGACCTGAGAAAGACCCTCGCGACACATCGCCGGCAAGGCGAGCGCATCGTCTTCGCGAACGGCTGCTTCGATATCCTCCACGCAGGCCATGCCCGTTATCTCGAGGCGGCCCGGCGCGAAGGCGACGTCCTCGTCGTCGGCGTCAATTCCGACGCGAGCGCTCAGCCGCTCAAGGGTCCCGGTCGCCCGATTCTTCCGGAGCGTGCCCGCGCCGCCCTCGTTGCCGCCCTCGCGGCCGTGAATTACGTCGTGATCTTCAAAGAGCCCAATGTCGAAGCGCTTCTGCGCGATCTCCGCCCGGACGTCCACGCGAAAGGAACGGATTACACGGCCCATACGGTGCCCGAGCGCGAAACGTCGGCGCAGCTCGGCATCCGTATCGCCATCGTCGGCGATCCGAAACATCATTCGACGCGTGATCTCCTCGCGCGTGTTCGCGATCGCGGCGATGTCTGACGAGCGCTTCCTTATCGTCCGCCTCGGCTCGCTTGGAGACATCGTTCACACGCTTCCCGCCGCCGCCGCGTTGCGCGACACGTTCCCGTCCGCACAAATTGACTGGGTTGTCGAAGCGAAATGGCGCGCGCTCCTCGAAGGCAACGCGGATCTCAATCGCGTCATCATTCTCGATCGTTCGCGTGCCGGTAGCTTCTTCTCGGTCCGGCGCGCACTGAGCGAATCTCACTACGCAACCGCCATCGATTTTCAATCGCTTTACAAATCCGCATATCTCGCCCGCGGCGCGCGCGCGAAAGAAACTCTCGGCTTCGATTGGAGCGCCTCTCGCGAAAAGCTTGCCACGCTCCTGTACACCCGCCGCGTTCATCCCTCGGGCACGCACAAAGTCGAGCACAATCTATCCCTTGCCGAAGCGGCCGGCGCGAAGCGCGGCGAACCACGCTTCCCGCTGCCAGTTTCCACGGACGCCGAAGCCTGGGCGGAACGCGAACTTCGCGAGCGTAATCTGACGGACTTCTTCGTCATGAGCCCTGGCGGCGGCTGGCGTTCCAAATGTTGGCCCGCGGAACGCTACGCCCAGTTCCATCGCGAAATATTTTCGCGCTTAGGCTGGCGAGGTGTGGTGAGCTTCGGTCCCGGGGAAGAGAACTTGGCGAAACAAGTCCTCGAATCCGGGGCTCCGGGTGACAGGAACCGGCCGCTTCTGCTGCCGATGCATCTCACCCAACTAATGTCCGTCCTTCGCCGCGCGAAATTCATGGTGGCTGCAGACACCGGCCCTTTGCACCTCGCGGCCGCTCTTGGCGCGCCCGTCATCGGACTCTACGGTCCGACCGATCCCGCGCGCAATGGCCCGTATTCCGAGCGCGCCGCCGTCGTCCGCAAAGCTCATCCAGGCGAGACGTCCTACAAGCGCAGGCCCTCCGACTCCGCCGCAATGCTCCGCATCGAAGTGGCCGACGTCGCAAACGCCGTCAATCAACTCCTGGAGCGCCGCTGATGGCCACGTCCTGGGTGACGCGCTGGCGCGTCCGAGCGGGCTACCCATTCTCGATCCTTTATCTCTGGCTCGCGTCTCCCACGTTCGAAGCAATCGGCATCGGCGCCGCGATCGCCGTCGCCGGACTTTGCATTCGCGCTGCCGCTGCGGGAAATCTCCGCAAGCATGAGACCCTCACCACCGCCGGCCCCTACGCATGGACGCGCAATCCTCTCTATCTTGGTAGCTCACTTCTCGCGACGGGCTTCGCCGTCGCCGGCCATTCCATCTGGGCCGCGCTCGTTATCGCCATCTATTTCCTTGTGTTTTATCCCGCGGTTATGAAGAGGGAAGAAGGTGAACTCCGCATTCGCTACGGCGCAGCCTTTGATGCCTATGCCAAACTAGTTCCACTCTTCTGGCCGCGCCCACCCAAGCGAAGTTCGGCGCAGGGCGCGCCACGAGATAGCGGCGGTTTTTCTTGGAATCAGTATCGCCGCAATCGTGAATATCAGGCGGCGTTAGGCGTGCTCTTTGCGATCGTGCTGGTCTGGCTGCGGATGAAGATGCGTCACTGAGGCGTTACTGCAATCGGTAGACTTCGTGCATCACCCGCTGAAATTTTGGCCGGTAGAGAAGATCGAACGCGCGTTCCTTGCCGGGAAACATATCGAGTGCCAATTTCCGCGTCGCCGCCGCCATTCCCGCCGCTTCCTCGGGTGAAAGGCTGCCCGACGCGATCGTATCGAGCGCAAGGTACACCAGGATGCGCAGTCGGCGCATCCGCCTGCTCTCGTCGTCGATTTCGTCCTGCGTAGGTCTCAGCGTTTCGGCGCAGTCCATGAGCGGCCCGGGGCTCCGACGATAATTAGTATGGACTCGCTCGCAAGGATGGGCAATAGTACGGCGGGACAGGTTTCCATGAGTGAATCAGACCGAAATGCACGCAGCGTGGTTGTCCACACAGCCGGCACCGCCACCGAAGCGATGGTGATTCGCTCGTTGCTCGAGAGCAAGGGGATTCAATCGCCCGGCTCCGTTTCTTCCGATCCTTTTCCGCTTCGTGAAGCTCCGGAAGGAATGCACGGCGTCGAAATCATCGTTCTCGAATCGCACGCCGATGCGGCCCGGAAGGTGATCGAGGATTATCTGCGCAGCGACGAATCCCTCGACAACGATGGCAGTAGTTCGGATCCCGGTGGCGAGGCCTGAGGGACGCCCGGGAATCGCTTTCGCCCGCGGTTACTCGGGCTGATGCGACTCGCGGTACGTGGTCACGTCGAACGAATGCCCGTCTGTAGTAGCCGTAACCGCGCCATCGCGATCCGTCCGCAGCAATCGCACGCCATCCCGCTCGTAGCGCTCAAGCACCGCCGGATTCGGTTGCCCATACACATTCCCCTCGCCGACGGAAACCACGGCAACCCGCGGCGCAACCGCGGCCAGAAACTCCTCCGTCGAGGATGTCTTGCTCCCGTGATGCGGCACCTTTAGAAAATCCGCCGCCAAAGGCGCGCCCTCGGCAATCAATTCCTTCTCCACTTTTTGTTCGATATCGCCCGTCAGCAGAAACCGCTTTTCGCCGTCGCAAATTCGCAGCGTCACCGAATCATTATTCGCCGCTGCCGCCACCTCATTTGCGTCTCCCGGCCACAGGACCTCTTCATCGATTCCGCCGAAACGCATATACTCCGGCCGTCGTTTGTGAACCACGCGAACCCCGGCACTCTTTGCCTGCGCGATCAGTTCCTCGTAAGCTCTCGATTCGACGTCCGGCCCCACCCACAATTCTCCGACGCGAAAATCATTCAGCACCGCATGCAGCCCGTCGAGATGATCGTGATGTGCGTGCGTCAGCGCAACGACATCGAGCCGCTTGATCCCGCGCGACCAAAGATACGGCGCCACTACTTGCTCGCCCACATCGAATCCCGCGCGATACCCGCTGATTTGCTCCGAGCCGGCTTCGCCGCCGCCGTCGACCAACATCGTCCGCCCATCGGGAAACGCTGCGAAGATCGAATCGCCTTGGCCGACATCGAGGACCGTAATTTGGAACTTTCCGCGCGCGATTCGCGGACGAAATGGATGCGTCGCCGCGGCGAGCGTCAGAACTGCAAAAGCGCCGGCCACGATTTTTTCACCGGCCCTCAGATATCCGCTTGCCTTGCGGCGAGTCCCTTCGTGACTCACGCGCCGCGGCGATCTCTCCGCACGTCCGCGCCACCGCCGCCCACGCTCAATCCGATTCGCGCGAGCGAACGCGCACAGCCCAACCAGCGCCGCCATCCAACCGACCATCAGCCACACCGGCGGACCCGGGATGCGATATGAAACCCTAGGCAGCACGGCGAACCAATGCACCGACGCAAGCAGCCACTTCACCAGGACTCCCAATAGCGCTCCGGGCACGCTGGCCAGCCGCTGCCAGACGAAACTGAGCCCCAGCGTCAGAAATCCGATCGGAACGATAAGACCTGTCAACAGCACCGCCGGAATATTGCTCAGCGGCCCTGCCAGGCTGACGCGATGAAACTCGAGCGCCAGCAGCGCCAGCATCCCGCACTGCAGCGCGAACGACAGAACGAACATCTCCCAGAGTCGCAGCGCGAAGCGAATTGGCGCGGCAACCAGCCGATCCGAATGCCCGGCAAGAAAGGCCGGCAACCACGTTGCGGCAAAGTTCGATGCGACCCGCAAATCCAGCCGGAACTGCGCCACCCGCGGCGCGAACGACAAATCGCGCGTCACGTCGCCGAGATGATTCAGGCCTGCAAGATAGGGCGCCGCCGTGCGATCGATCCATGGCAGCGCGAGTCCCGCGATCACCCCCGCCGCCAAAAACGACAGCTCAAAGCTCGCATCCCGCAGCGCAGAAGGATGCCAGAACAAGAGCATCAGCGCCGCCACGGCCACCGTGTTCAGCAACTCGATGTGTCGCCGTAGCGGCCGCGCCGCCAAAAATAATCCCGCCATCAGCGCCGCGCGCAGAATCGGCGGCCGGTCCTGAACGATTCCCACATACGCAGCCAGAACCGCGAGCGTCACGAGCGCCGTCAGCCACGGCCGCGCGTGCAGTTTCCGTCCCAGCCACAACAGAAAAACGCACAGTGCCCCGACGTGCAACCCAGCAACGACAAGGACGTGATACGCGCCGGTCTTCTGAAATTCCAGCGACACCTTCGAATCTACAAACGTCCGATCGCCCAACAGCATGGCGCGCAACACCGCAGCACGATCTGGCGTCGCGCCAAACTCCGAATCAATCCGTTCGAGCAAGGCGCCGCGAATCCGCGCCAGTTCGTAGCGAATCGAAAGCTTCGGCGCATCGATCTTTCGAAGCAATTCGGCGCTGCGCAACGACCCCACAACGTCGATGGCTTCCCGCGCTAGCAGCGCTCGGAGGTCGAACGATCCCGGATCCATGAAATTCCGCGGCGGCCGCGCGCGCAGCAGCGCTTCGACGCGGTCGCCCGCCCGTAGCACAGGAAGTGATTCCTGATGCCGCGGATTGGTGTAGTAATTGACGCGCAGCCCGCCCGAAATACTCGCCTCGCGCGCCGCGACTTCAACGCTTTCCAAATCGATTTCGTACCGCTCTCCCCACAGCAAACGCATCGGCTCTTCACGCAGCCGCCCCCGCCAGCGTAAAGGCTCGCTCGCGTCGATCCGCCCGGAGTCAATCAGCTGCGCGATGCTCCCGGCAGGAGCGAAATCGTGTTCGATCGCCGCAGCCGAAAATCCAATCGCCACCCACGCACAGAGCGCAACCAACCACACGATCCACAGATTTTGCGAGAATTTCAGAAGCAGTATGCTGGAAAGAATCAGAAGCGCAGCACCGGCGAGCCCGATCGAGAGGCTCACCGGCGCGGCGACACGCAGGAGGATGCCCGCAGCGAAGGCCGCCACGAGCCAGACAGCTGGAAGTTTCATCAACGTCTCACAAGGTGCACCATGCTTTCGATATGGAAGGTTTGCGGGAATAGATCGAACAGGTGAACTACGGAGATCGTGTATCCCCCGGCCGTCAGCACCGCCAGATCGCGCGCCAGCGTCGCAGGATCGCACGATACGTACACAATTCTCTCCGGCGAAAGTTTCGTGAGCCGCATCGCGCCTTCCGGCCCGAGTCCCGCTCGCGGCGGATCCAGCACCACGCACTGCGGTCTTTCGCGCAGCTTTCGCAGAAAATCGAGGGTGTCGGCCTCGCGGCTGTCGAATTTTCCGGAAGCCGCGCCGCCGGCCGCCGCCGCATTCGCCTTGAAATCACTCACCGCCACGGGATTCGATTCCACCGCAATAACGCGCTCAAATTGCCGCCCGAGTGGCAGCGAAAACAATCCAACTCCCGAGTACAAATCGAGCGCCAGACGCCCGCTTCCTGCGGCTTCGGCGACGCAGCTCGCCAGTTCGGCAGCCAAAAAGCGATTCACCTGAAAAAACGAAAAATGGCTCACGCGATAGTCGAAATCTCCGACGCGATATTTCAACGAGCCGCTGCCGAACAGCTGCATGCGATTCTGATTCGTGTCCTGAAACAGCAGGCTTTGTGCTCCCGCGACATCCGTAAGCACCTTTTCAACGCGGGCGCACACCGCGGGAGCCAGCTTGACGAGTGTAAGCGTCAGCATCAGCGATTCGTCGCGGTCATCCACAAATGCTTCCACTTCACGCAGTGTCGGCGGCAGGGGACCCGCGTCGAACAGCTTCTTCGCTTCTTCGAGAACGCCAAAGAGTCGCGGAGAAAGAACGGGGCACGATTCCACATCCACAACCGAAGTCGTCCCGGCCCGGAAATATCCGACCAGCGGGGGGTCTGTGTCGCGGACTTTCCACTGCGCGCGGTTCCGGTATTGCCACGGAGGAGACGCATGCACGGCAATCGGCCCGGTCCAGTCGATTTTCCCGATGCGTCGAAGTGTCTCTTGAAGAATCTGCTCCTTGTAGCGGAGCTGCGATTCGTATCCCATCTGCTGGTAATGGCAGCCGCCACAGGCGAGAAAGTGCGGGCACGCCGCAGCAATTCGTTCGGGCGACGCGGTCATAATGGTTTCTGGAAGCCCGCGCACGAATTTCTTCTTCCATTCCGTCGGCACGATCGTCACCACTTCGCCCGGCAGAACGTAGGGCACAAACACCGTCGAACCCTCGTGATGCGCGAGGCCATCTCCGCCATAAATTAGCTTTTCAATATTTACATTCATGGAAATGGAATCTTAGCTGCGCCGACGACACGTAGAATCGTGCCGGCGGCACTCGCTGCAATGAACTGTCAGAATGACAGGCTTGGGAATATTTTGCGAATTGGAAACGCACCCGCCGGTCAGATGAGATAGAACAAGCTCAGCCGCGGAACGTCAAAACTCTCGAACAATCGCTTCTGCGTGTATTGCCGCTCGAGCTGCGCGAGTTGTTCCGCCGACATTTTCCTTCGATACGGCGCTAGCTGCCGGTCCATTTCGCGTCTTACACTCAACAGCAATTCTTCGCTCGCCCCGGCCTGCATCTCCGGCCCGAGCTTATCCTCGAGCACCGTCAATCGCCGCTCGAAGTCCTCGAGATCCATCGCCGCCGGCGAATCGAGCAAGGGCGCAAACTCTTCCAGGCGCTTCGCCGTCTCTTCGAAACGTCCAGCAAGGTGCGCGTGTGACCCGCGGTTATTTTCCGCGGCCGCACGCAATTTCGCCACGTTGCGCTTCAGATACTTTCGCATTTCGTCGCGCGTGAACGGCTCCGTCGCCGGCCGCGCCGCGCGCGCTCCATTGCCGGAAGGCCCTGTTCCCGCGGCCGCCTCCTGCGCCTCGGCCGCCGCATCGAGGACCGCATCGACGCAATACGCCAAGCTCTTCAGCGCTCGTCCGCCCGCCGCGCGCCGCGATCGCCCGTAGCTTTCAAAAGCGCGATCGATACCTTTCAATACCGCCGCGAGCGGAATTCCAGACTTCTGCCACGTTTCCACGATCGCCCAGTCCAGCGGCGAAACGAGCAGATGCGCCCCGCGCTTTCTCCAGAAATATTCCTCTATCTCAGTGAAATAATTGAAGTAGTTGAATTCTTCCATCAAGACCTGAGGTCTCAGCGGCCGGGCTTGTTCGATCCTGCCGACGACGGCACCGCCGGCAGGCGCTCTTTTCCGCGATCGCGAACGGTATTCCGGTCCCAAATGATGCGCAGGCCGTTCAGCGTCAAAAACTCATCGATCGTATTGATGTGCCGCGAACCGCCGCCAATCAGCGCCGCTTGTCCGCCTGTAGCGACCACCTTCGTTTTCTCGCCCAGCACTTTTTTCATCCGATCGAGGATTCCGTCCACCAAGTCGATGTATCCATAGTACAGACCCGACTGCATCGAGCCCGCCGTGTTCGTTCCAATCACTTTTCCCGGATCCTTGATCTCGACGCGGAACAACCGCGCCGCGCGATTGAACAGAGCATCCGCCGAAATTCCGATTCCCGGCACCAGAACACCCCCGAGATATTCCCCGCGCTCGGAAACAGCATCGAAATTCAGCGCCGTCCCGAAATCGACGGAAATTACGGGCCCGCCGTACTTTTCGAATGCGGCCACGGAATTCACGATCCGATCCGCGCCCACTTCCAGCGGATTGTCATAGTGAATCGGCATCCCCGTCTTCACGCCCGGCTCGACAAACAACGCCTTCAAATTGAAATAGCGCTGCGACATTTCCGCCAGCGTGGCATTGAGCGTCGGCACTACCGAGCTGATGATCACGCCGTCGATCGCGCGCGAATCGAGTGAAGCGAGCTTGAAAAGTTCGCGCGCCAAGATTCCATATTCATCCGTCGTTTGATCGCGCGATGTAGTGAGGCGCCAGTGCGCCAGCAGCTCGGGCCCGCGATAGACACCCAGCACTGTATTCGTATTGCCGACGTCCATGGTGAGCAGCATCATGCCTCCACGACATCGCCGGATAAGACTGGTTCGATCCGCCCATCGTCGCGCGCCACGCGCAGCAATCCGCTCGCTTCAAGCCCCGCAGTCGTTCCCACATAGGAATCGGTCGCGGTGGTGATGCGCACACGCTTGCCCTGGTAGTAGCTCGACACCTCGGCGAACCTCCGCACGATGGGCCGCGCCCCTTCGGCCAGGAAGAGATTGTAGTAGCGGTCGAGGTGTCGCAGCAACCGGACGATGATGTCCAGCCGCGAGTGAACGCGGTTCGTCTCCAGTCGCAACGATGTCGCATTTGGAGCGAGATCGGCGGGAATCCTCGTTTGATTCACGTTAATCCCGATGCCGACGACGGCGTAATGCACCCGATCAGGTTCCGCGTGCATTTCGGTCAAAATCCCGCAAAATTTTCTTCCGCCGACCAGAAGGTCGTTCGGCCAACGGATATCGGGAGCTGAGTCGAGTTCTTCGGCCACGGCGTCTCGCGCGGCAAGCCCTGCGACGAGCGTCAATAGTGAAGCCTGCACCGGCGATATCGCCGGACGCAGCAGCACCGTGCAATATATCCCTGCGGATTTCTCCGATGTCCACGAACGTCCCGCGCGGCCCCGGCCTGCCGTCTGTTCCTCGGCGATCACTAGCGCGCCGTGCGGCTCGCCTTCATCTCCCAGCCGCATCGCGATATCGTTCGTAGATTCCACTTTCAGAAAATGGTAAATGCGCTTCCAGAAGGGTGTATTCAACAGCTGCCGGCTGATCAGTTTCGGCGCCAGTATGTCGGGCATCCGGTCGATGTGATAACCCGCGCGCGGATGCCCGCTCACGTTCACGCCGAGCGCGCGCAGCTTCTGCACCCAGCGCCACACCGTCCCGCGCGACACTCCGATTTCCTGCGCAATCTTCGCTCCGCTGATAACGATCGTTGAGTTTTCAGACAGCAGAGTCAGCAGCGCGTCGATTCGCCGGTCAGTAAGCCCACGAATGGTTTTCAGCCGTTTAGTTTCCATGCAAGGGAGCAAGGTTACTTGACCCGGCCCCGCACGGCAAGCCAGCCACCCGCGGGGAAGCTGGCCCCGGGGTTCACGCGCAAAACATCCGTCTCGCCGCTATCCCAGTTGCCCGAGCCGTTCCCGCGCCTTCTTCAATTCAGCTTCGCGCTCGGCCAGCGTCGCTTCTAGATTTTGACGGATGTTGAGCGGCGCGCGGCTCCGAAACGCCTCGTCCGCAAGCCGCTTCTTCTTCGACTCGATGTCCTTCTCGAGCCGATCGATCTCCTTCCTCACGCGTGCCAGTTCGGCCTCGTTGTCCACGCCTTCGCCGTATGCTATACGCACGTCGAATTGCGCGGTCGATCGGATGACGCCGGCCTTCGAATCGAGCGGCCCCGAGGAAATATGCAAAGCCGAAAGCGCCGCCAGCCGCAAGATCGCTTCCTCATTCCGGCGAACGAGGTCTCCTATAGCGGCATCGGCCGTCGAAAAATCCGCGGCCACTTTCTTCCTCGGTTCGAGCTTCAGCTCTCCGCGAATATTGCGCGCTGCTGTGATCACGTCCTGCAGGAGCGCGAACTGCTGATCCGCGCCCGCGTTCGCCCACGCCGGATTCGCCTTCGGAAATGGTTGCAGCGCGATTGATTTGTTCCCGTCCCGCTGCGGAATCCGATGCCACAACTCTTCCGTGATGAATGGCATGAACGGATGCAAGAGTCGCAAAGCGGCGTCGAGCACGGCAAACAAATTCCGCCACGACGCGATGGCCGCATCGTGATCGCTGGCCGCCAATTGCGGTTTGATCCATTCGATGTACCAGTCGCAGAAGTCGCCCCAGAAAAAGTGATATATCACCTGAGCGGCCTCGTGAAACCGAAACTCGCCGAGGGCCGTATTCACGTCTTCGCTCACGCGCGCCAGCCGCGAAAAAATCCATTGGTCGATCAGCGGCAAGCCCGCGGAAGGCGCGCCCGGAGCGCCGCCCGGAGCATACGGCGCCTTCTCTCGAATTTCCGGCGCCGCCAATTCTTCGAGCTTCACGCCGCCGGCCTCGAACTTCTCCAGATTCACGAATAGAAATCGCGCCGCGTTCCAGATCTTGTTCGCAAAAGCCCGCGCGCTCATCAGCTTGTCTTCGCCCAGAATAATGTCCGAACCCGGCGCCGCCATGCTCGCGAGGCAAAATCGCAGTGCGTCGGTCCCGTACTTCGGCATCAATTCGAGCGGATCGAGGCCGGTGCCTTTGGACTTCGACATCTTCTGGCCTTCGGCATTCAGTACCAGCGAATGCAGATAGAGCTGCCGGAAGGGAACTGTCCCGGTAAATTTGAGCCCCATCATGATCATCCGCGCGGCCCAGAAGAACAGAATGTCGCGGCCGGTAATCAGCGTGCTCGTCGGATAATATTTCGCGAGATCCGCGGTTTTCTCCGGCCAGCCGAGCGTGGAAAACGGCCATAGCGCGGAGCTGAACCACGTATCGAGCACGTCGGGATCCTGCTCGATTTTCGATGATCCGCAGTATGCGCAGTTCGCCGGATTCTCCCGCGCTACGCTGATTTTCTCGCATTCCGCGCAATGCCATGCCGGAATCCGGTGCCCCCACCAAAGCTGCCGCGAAATGCACCAATCTCGAATGTTGCGCATCCACTCGAAGTAAACGGCCTTCCAATTCTCCGGAATAACCGCAATCTTTCCTGTCTCCACGGCTTCAATCGCCGGCTCGGCGAGCTGCTTCATCTTCACGAACCATTGCGTCGACGCGCGCGGCTCCACAATCGTTCCGCATCGGTCGCACGCGCCAATCGCATGCGTATGCTCGACCACTTTTTCGAGCAGCCCCGCGGCCTGCAAATCTGCGACGATTTTCTCGCGCGCTTCGAAGCGGTCGAGCCCCGCATACCGCCCCGCCGCCTCGTTCATATGCGCGTCATCGGTCATGACGTCAATTTCCGGAAGCTTGTGCCGCTTGCCTACCTCGAAATCGTTCGGATCGTGCGCCGGCGTAATTTTCAGGACGCCGGTGCCAAATTCACGCTCTACGTATGTATCCGCGATGACCGGAATTTCGCGATTCATCAGCGGCAACATCACTTTCTTGCCGATGAATTTTTGGTAGCGTTCATCCTCGGGATGGACAGCAACGGCCGTGTCCCCAAGCATCGTCTCCGGCCGCGTCGTCGCCACCACAAGGAAATCCTTGGTGCCAACTATGGGATAGCGGATGTGCCAGAGTTTCCCTGCGCGTTCCGTGTGTACGGTTTCAAGATCGCTGATCGCCGTCAAACAGCGCGGACACCAATTCACCAGGTAATGTCCGCGATAAATCAGATTTTCTTCGTACAGCCGCACGAAGGCTTCGCGCACCGCCCGCGAAAGGCCCGGATCGAGGGTAAATCTCTCTCTCGACCAGTCGCAGCTATCGCCGATCTTCACCATCTGCTTGGTGATCGTCCCGCCGGATTCTTCCTTCCATTTCCAGACGCGCTTTTCGAATTCCTCGCGCCCGAGCTTCCGGTAATCGATGCCTTCCGCCTGCAGCAGCCGCACCACCACCCGCTGCGTCGAAATTCCCGCATGATCGGTCCCGGGAAGAAACAGCGTGTTGTCGCCGGACATGCGATGCCAGCGCGTCAGAATATCGATCTCCGTGTGATCCATCATGTGTCCCATATGGAGCGAGCCGGTCACGTTCGGCGGCGGGATTACGATCGACCATGCCGGACGCGGATCATTCACATCCGCGCGAAACAGCTTCTCGTCGAACCAGTATTTCGCCCAGCGCTCTTCGATCTCGTGGGGTTCGTATGCTTTGGGTATTTCTCGACTCATCGAACGGGGCGACCTTTCGCCGTGTATTGATCTGTATTGCGGGTGTCACCAGGGCGCGCGCGAAGCGCACGGGCACTTCCAGCAGCATAGTTACAAACTTTTACTATACGGGGCGAGCGCAGCAGCCGTCAATCGATGCCAACGCATGGTAAGTCGCGGGTCCGGATGTTGCATAGAATCCGCCCGAAAACGGCAACATGCATCTCCGGGCGCGCCGGGATCCAGGCGCAACCACGAGGTGCCGAAGCGACCACGGTGCCGGCAAGCCGGCGTCACACTGTGCCATCCATCGCCCTGTCTGTTGGACGGGCCTTAATTCGGGTAACCTTACAGCGTCGTAAAGCACGCCATTGGATGGGCGGCGATGGCGTTGATGACCGGACTGCTTTTCTTGCGGCGACGAAAGCGTGATGAAGCCGCACGGCGCCTCCCATTCGTTGGCAATCGACAGCACTGAGTGGACGGATGATACAGAGCGGCGGAATTCAAGCAGTCGAAATTGTTTTCCTTGTTCTGCTCTTCTTTGTGGTGATCTTCGCAGCGTTGGCGCGCAAGCTGCAGACACCGTATCCGATTGTCCTCGTGGTCGCGGGCCTCCTTCTCAGCTTGATTCCAGGGATCCCCAAAATAGCGCTGGATCCGAATGTGATTTTTCTGGTGGTACTGCCGCCTCTCCTCTACTCAGCGGCTTGGCTGACGTCCTGGCGCGAGTTCAAATTCAACTTGGTCAGTATTCTTCTTCTCGCCTTCGGGCTTGTGAGCTTCACGGTGCTGGGAGTGGCCGAAGCAGCGCGATCGGGATTCCCAGGCTTCGACTGGCGGCTCGGCTTCGTCCTCGGCGCCGTCGTGGCGACTACGGACGCGATCGCCGCCACATCGATCGCCAAACGAATCGGTCTCCCGCAACGCATCGTCGACATTCTGGAAGGCGAAAGCCTGGTAAATGACGCCACCGGACTTCTCGCCTTGGAATTCGCCATCGCCATGCTTGTGAGTGGCCAGACGCCCTCTGTAGCGTCAGGCGCTCTTAGGCTCATTTACTTGATTGTGGTTGGACTGGCCATTGGCCTCGTCGTCGGGTCGATTGTCCTATGGTTCGAGCGTCGCATCGATGATGGCCCCATCGAGATTGTCGTCAGCATCCTCACACCCTATGCGACATATTTGGCCGCGGAAGCGGTTCACGCTTCCGGAGTGCTGGCCGTCGTGGCTTGCGGCCTGTACCTGAGCCGCCGCAGTTCGCAGTTTTTCTCGGCGACGGTCCGATTGCAGACCGGGGCCGTGTGGGGTTCGCTGACTTTCGCCATCAACGGTCTGGTCTTCGTCCTCATCGGCTTGCAGTTGCCGCAGGTCCTCGCGGGAATTCGCGAATATAGCTTTCCCCAACTGCTCTTCTACGGCGCACTTTTCAGCGTCATCGTAATCGTGCTGCGCCTGCTCTGGATGTACCCCGGCGCCTACCTCTCGTACTTAATCCGTACGCGGCTCTTGCATCAGAATTATTCCATGCCGTCTGGAAAGCAGCTTTTCGTGATCGGCTGGACCGGCATGCGTGGAGTTTTAGCCTTGGCGGCGGCAATGTCTCTACCGGAAGCGCTCGCGGATGGCAAACCGTTCCCGGAGAGAAATCTCATCGTGTTTCTCACGTTCTGCGTGATTCTGGTCACGCTGGTACTGCAGGGACTCACGCTGCCCGCCCTGATTCGCGCCCTGGGCCTGGCCGGTGCGCCGGTCAATAACGCCGAGGAGGACGAGGCGCGCCGAATCATCGCCAACACGGCTCTCACGCATCTTCAGGGCGCGCGAGAATCAGACTTGGCCGATTTTTCGGCCGATCTACGATGACATCTCCCAACGTTACGCGCGCCGTCTGGCCAGCCTGACCAAAGAGACTGACGGAGGCGAGGCCATGAGCGACCGGCAGCTCGAGCGTTACCGCGCGTTACTCGGCGAGCTAATGCGGGTCGAACGAAAAACCGCTGTTCGCCTGCGAAACGAAGGCCGCATCAACGATGAGGTGCTACGGAAGCTCGAACATGAACTCGATCTCAGCGAAACGCGACTCGCACTCAGCTAGCGAAGTAGCGCCGCTTGACCGAAACGCTCCGCGTGAAGCAGTCATTCTCCGTTGCCGTAGCCCGAGTTGACCCGGCGCGTCATTCCGGAAGTCAGGCCGGCTGTTCCCGCGCAAGTCGCCTTGACGGAAATCGACCCACTCAAGGCTCCTGTATTGTGCCGCGTTCAGGCTATTTCTTTTTTTCGTCGGAGTTTCGAAGCAGATCTTCGACCAGCGGGCGGACCACGCCTTTAGCGAGGAATTCTTGCAACTGCGGGCCGAGCTTCTCGAGAACTTTGGCGACGAGTTCGTCGACGCTCGGGGAAGCCGCCGGAGCTGCAGCTGAGGAGTTCTCCGCCTCTGGAACCGCAAAACTCCCGCTTGCAGAAATGTGCTCCGCTTCGCCGTGCACGTACTCCGAGCCGGCGTGGGCAGAAGGTGCAAACTCGGGCTCCGCGTGTGAAGTCGGCGCCGGTTCTGGCGAGAACGCGCTCGCGTCGCTATGCGAAGCTTCATGCGTAATCAGCGGCACCATCTCTTCGATCCTGGCAAGCGGCGCAAAAGTCTGTTCTTCGACGACCCGGTTATCATCCGCGGTCGACGTCTCATTCGCGCGGGACGCCTCTGATTGCGAATCCACGACCGCACGGTCGTCATCTTCCGCAGAAATCGCATTCACACCATTATGAGACTCCGCCTCCGCCGTGGATTGCGCCTCAACGGCAGCGTCAGCGAACACGGATTCATCGTGCGAGTCGCTCGTTGGATAGCCCGAAGCAGCGTCGATCATATCTGCGCCGGAAGAACCGCGCGAAGCGTCTTCGTGCGGACCTTCTTCCCGGCCGGACGCGGATCGATCTTCGCGCTCTTCGTTCGCCGATGTCTCGGAGGACGATAACGCGACCGGCTCCGAAATAGCCGGCGCTGATTCTGCTTCGACCGCAGGCCGTGATTCGCCGGAAGCACCTCCGGATTCGGCGTTCGCGCTTTCCGATGCAGGCTCGGTTCCCCAGCCCACACGACGCGCCAAAACCGGCGCCATCAAATCCATCCAGTGTTTCCTTGGCGTCCGGGAATCCGTCCCCGTATCGGGCTCCGTCCGAACTGTCTCGCTCGGCGCAGAAGGGCCAGCCTCGTTCGCATCCACGAGAGTGTCGCCCGCATGCTGCGCCACTTCCCCCGTGGTCGCGGATTCGTCGGCGACATCCGTTTCTGCGACGTAAGAATCCGCGCGCCCGCGCTCGGCGATTTCCGCGTCCGCTTCCAGAACGGGGGCCGCGGAATCCTGCGCGGCTTGCGCGGGCTCATCGACAAGTCCGGCAGAAAAACTCGGCACGGAAGCGGAATCCACTTCTTCGCGGCGACGCCAGTCTGCCTGTGTTCCGGAGAAACGTTCTTCTTCGCTTTCGACTACCGGTTCAATCGCCGTCTTGGCGGCAATTTTTCCGCCAACTTGCGCACGATTCGGCCCGGACACTTCCACGGCTTCTTCGTCTTCGAGCGACCGGCGTCCCGTGCCGAAGGCATAGACGGCTTCTCCTTCCGCCGGCTCGGGAAATTCCTCGATGATCTGCGGCGGAGGAGCAGGTTTCGGAATTTCGATCACCGGCACTTCCACTTCCGCCTTGGGCGGTTTGGGGAGTTTCGCCAGCGCCGCTGTCACCATGGCTATCAGCGGATCGGGCGGAACGAATGGTTTTTTCAGTACGCCATCGGCGCCCACGCGCCGTGCTTCGGCTTCATCCAGCGGATCGAACGCACCAACCAGCAAAATGACTGGAATTTTCGCGAACCGGGAGTCTTTCTTCACGAATTCGCAGACTTCGTAGCCGTTGCGCACCGGCATGAATACGTCCGCGAGAACCACGTCGGGGATCAGCTCCTGCATGCGTCGGACCGCTGCTTCACCGTTGCCCACGGCGACAACTTCGATTCCATGCTCTTCGAACGCCAACGCAACCATCTTCTGGATGTTGCTGTTGTCGTCGGCGACCAGAATCCTGGGCACCAGATTTCCCCTTTTAGATGTGTCGAACAGCGACACACCAACTCTGCTTCTGAATCTCCATTGGTAGCACTCCAGTCGAGGGGAGTCAACGGCGTTGGCACGACCCCGTGCCGCACCAATCAGCAGTCACGATCGTGCGCGTCTGCCGGAGAATCTACCAGGGGATCAGCTTCTTGAGGCCCTTCTTTTTCTTGCTCGAGGATTCGGACTTGGGATCGGGCTTTTCGGCGCTTGCCGCAGTTTGCTCCGAGCTTGTCTTCGCGGCAGCGGTGCTGGCGGTGCCACTGGCCGTCCCGTTGCCGGTTGCCGGTGGGTTTGCCGCACCCGAGGAGCTCCCATTCACCGAGCCACCCGACGTCATCACTGCGGTGGCGTCAGGAGTCGCGGCGGCCGGAGCTGTCTCGGTCGCCGCCGTAGCGGGCGTCTCCGGCTCGGCTGCCGGTGCCGCCGTTTCGGATGATGGCGTGGTTCCCAGATTCATCGGCGCTGGAAGACTTCCGTTGTCGGGAACAGCGGCCGGGGCATCGGTTGCAGGCGCGGATCCCGTGCTCGCAGGTGTCGCAGATGAATCGCCTGTCGATTCGGACGAGCCGGCCGGAACTGTCTCGACGGCGATCGAATTCCCTGACCCGCCGCCCGCTCCCACCGAACCCGGTGTCTTGCTCCCGGGTCTCAGCACATCCGTCGCAGACTCTGATTCAGCGGGTGGCTGCAAATTCGGCTGCCCGCTATGCGCAGCCGTCGAGAAGTCCGGGCCGCTGTGAATGACGCCCATGGTGCGCTTCAGCATTCCAGGGCGTTCCGCGAGGTACTTCTTCTCGTTGGCGGCGCGTGCCTGCGCTGCTGGATCCGGCTGAGGGATCGGAAAGTTCGCTGCCGTCAGTTTTTTCTTGGCATCGCCGGAAAGTTTCGAAGTCGGATATTCCCGCACGATGCGAGCATAGAGTTGATCCGCCGTCTCGCGCCGCTCGGCCTTCTCATAAATATTTCCCGCCATCCACAACGCTTCGTCGCTCTGGCTGTAGAGCGGATACCTTTCGATGATTTCGTTCAGGCGCGCAAGCGAGGCTCGATACGACCGTATTCCCTTAAGGTAATAAAAACTCGCCACGCGGAAATCGCCGTCGGCGATAATTTCCTGCACTTCGCGCAAGTGTTGCTCCGCCTTCGGCACCAGCGGGCTGTTCGGATACTTCAAAATAAAAGTCTGGAATGCATCCTCGGCGGATTCAGCGTGGCTATTGTCGCGGTCCGCCTTTTCCATCATGCGGTAGTGCGCCATCGCCACTTGCATCTGCGCGTAGGCCGCTTCGTCGAGGAACGGGAAAAACGTGATGAAATCCTTATACGTATCGATCGACTCTGTCAGATTCGTCGTGCCGCCCTCTTTGTAATACGAATCCCCAATCGCCAATTTTGCTTTGGCCAAATATTCGCTGTCCGGATACGTATTGATCAGGGTCTGCAGGCTAAGCCGCTCGACCGTATACTTCCCGTGCTTGTAATCCGCCATAGCGCGATCGTAGAGCAGCTTGTCCGGCTCGGCGGAGGAATCACCGGCCGCAGGTGCCGCCTTCTTATTCTTCGATTTCTTGGTATCTTTGGTGTCGCCGGCTGCGAAGGCCGCGCCAGCCAGGAGAAAAATGGAGAGACCCGCGATCAGACCGCGCCGCAATTTCTTGTGAATTGTTTCCATCACACCTTCTGCGTTAGGGCTTCCTGTGCCAGGCTCTGCATCTCTCGAAATGTCGCGGCTGGATCTGCGGTCCCGTAAATCGACGTTCCCGCCACCAGCGTTTCCGCTCCCGCTTGGACCAGCTCCACGACGTTCTCGAGCCCCACCCCTCCATCCACTTCAATTCGAAACGTATTGTAGCGCGACCTCAGCGCTTTCAACTCCCGAATTTTCGATAGCGCCCCGGGGATGAAGGATTGTCCCCCGAAACCGGGGTTCACGGACATCACCAGTACCGTGTCCACCCGATCAAGCACTTCGCTTAACGTAGCCACCGGGGTCGCCGGATTGATGGCCACGCCCGCTTCAACCTTCAGATCGCGAATTTGTGTCAGAACGCGATCCAGATGCGCCGTCGCTTCCTGATGGACCAGAATGCGGTTTGCACCTGCCTTCGCGAAAGCCTCGACGAACTCCCCCGGGCGCTCGATCATCAGATGCACGTCTAGGGGCAGTCGGGTTGCCTTGCGGAGCGAAGCGAGGACAGGTACCCCCATCGAAATGTTCGGGACGAAGTGGCCGTCCATTACGTCGAAATGGATCAGCGTCGCGCCCGCGGCCTCGACTTTCCGCACTTCGGAAGCCAGCGACGCCAAGTCGGCTGCCAGGACGGACGGGGCGATCTCGAGGGAATGTCTTTTCATGCCATTTTCATCACAGGCACGCAAATTCTAGCATAGACGCGGAATCGAACGGGCGGGCTTTCGCTGAAATGGGGAGCGTGATGGCGGAAGCTCGGTCTGCTATTCGGCAACCTCAAGGTCGATCGGTATGCTCGGATCCACTCGCGAGCCGCGCAGCGGCGTCTGCCCCGTGATTATTCCGTGCGCCACGCCGCTTTCCGGTGCGAACGAGACTTTCCCGATTTTCAATCCCGCAGACGTTATTTTCGCTCCCGCATCCGCGAGCACCGAACCTTGAAAATCCGGCATCACATACGCCGCGAGCCTTGCCCCCTGCGACACCAGCAGATCGACGTGCGAGCTCGTCGCATCCGTCGCACCCGGCGACGGATCCTGCATCAGGACATCATCCACCGGCGCGTCCCCGAAGTAGCTGTTCGAGACTTCGCCCACCTGTAGACCGCCGCGCAGGAGTTCGATTCGTGCCGCGCGCAGGCTCATGGCCGAGACCCTCGGTATCTTTGCTTCCTGCGGGCCAAGACTCAGGACCACGTGCTCGTACTGCCCGACCTTCACGCGCATTCCCGACGGCGGGCTCTGCCGCACCACCGCGTCAATCGTTAACCCGTTGTACGTACGGTCCTCGATCTTCATCCCCAGTCCTCGGCCTTGCAGCTTCGTTTGCGCGTCGACGAGCGATTGTCCGGTGACGTCCGGCACAATGACTTCGCGCCCTTGAATCGCCAGTCGCATCGCCGTGATCGCGCTCAGGAACGCGGCCGAGCAAAGGACGAATAACAGCAGCGCCATCCGCCCGATCCATTGAATTCGCTCTTGAAAGTTCATGACCGCCCTTATTTTGGCCGACAGCCCTGACACCGGCAAGGGAAACTCCACCGCAATGTGCGCAGGCCTGCCGGGCATGCATATGTTTCAGCTCATCGCATGGGGCACGCCTCTTCTTAATGTAGCTCGCCTGTCTAGAGGTGAGGACTTTGTGCCAGCACCGCCGCGCGCGGCTCCCGAGGTCGCATCGACAGGGAATTGTCGCCGAGAGAATTCAACAGTCTGAGCGCCCCTATCTTTTCAACGCCGCATCCACATCGCTCCGATCATCCAACATGATCCATTCGACCACCGAGAGCGGCAAACTCCCATTCGCCAACAGCGCATCGTGAAATTTCCCGAGCTGGAAATCGTCACCCTGCTGCTCCCGATACCGCCCCAGCAACTGCAAAATCTGCCACTTGCCCACCATGTACGTGATCTTCTGCGTCGGCTCGGACGCAGCCCCAGCCGCTTCGCCTTCCGCCGCCTCGCGGTCCAACCCGCCCGCTACCATGAAATACTTCACAGCCTGCTCGATCGTCCATCGCCCCGTATGCAAATTCACGTCCACGCCGATCCGCGCCGCTCGGTACCGCGTCAGTCGCAAGATCTGCCCTTGCGCTGCCGAATTCTCCGGATACAAACCGGTCCGCATCAGCATTTCCTCCGTGTAGAGCGCCCATCCTTCTACAAACACTCCATCGGAATGCTCGCGCCGGATTTCATCCGTCAAATGATTCGCAATCGAAAGCTGGAGAAAATGCCCCGGAATTCCTTCGTGCCCCAAAATCGGCCGCGGATCTTCAATGGCCGCGCGAATATAAAAATTCTTACTCTCCGGATCGTACGAAGGAATGAAATAAAAACCGCTGCTGTCCTTGTCATACACGCCGGGAGGATTCATGAATCCTCCCGGACTTGTCGGCTTGAACGCATCCGGCAGCTCGCGAATATGAAATTGCCCGAGATACGGAGGCAGCGTGACAAGATGATGATCGCGCAGAAACTGGATCATCTCCGCTTCGCGGCTCTCGTACGCCGCCAGAAACGCTTGCTGGTCCTTCGGAATGTGCTTGCTCCGCGCCGGATTCGGATCCGCAAGCGATGGATCCGGCAGCAGCGCTTCCAGAGCACGGGCTCGCGCCAATTCCACTTTTCCCAGCATGGCCACCTGCTCGGCGTCGAGCGGGAGCAGATAAACATGTTTCAGCAGGTAGTTGTAATTGGCCTCCCCCATCGGCTGGAATTCCGCCATCTTCGGTATCCGCTGCTCCAGCCAATCCGCGTAACCGTGCAGCGCCGCAATCGCCGCGTCGCGCGCCCGCACCAGCTCCTGCATCTCATCCGGCGAAAGTTCCTTCGTGATCGTCATCAGGCTGTCGGTGAAGAGCGTGTCGCTCGACCGCGCCGAATCAATCGCGAGCCGCGCGTACAGCCGCACCGGCTCCGTCAGATTTCGCTCCCCCTGTTCGAGAAGCGCGGGCATCTGCTCCATCCGTGCCGTCGCCGCCATCGCTCGCGTCCGCCCTGGCGCATAATCTTTCTTCAAGAGCGAAAAAATCGCATTGTTGCACTGGCTCGTGTATGTCTGCGGGTCGGTCTCTTCCGAACGAATGACGCGGTCGAAGAACGCGACGCGTTCCAGTTCCGCGCGGAAGAGCAACCAGTCGATTCGGTCGTCCTTCGCCCACGAATCGGTTTTCATCGCGTCGATCCGCGTCAGCAATTCCACGACGTGCTTCCGCCGCGCTGCAACGGCCCTCTCCGAATAATCCATCAGCTTGTCGTCCCACGTATGCAGACCCTGATCGCTGCTCCCAACCGGATCGTTTTCATCGCGCCATTGATAGTATTCGTGCGCCAGTTGGCGCAGCTTTTCCGGCGAATCCGTTTGCGCGTTAGCCATCGGCACGATTATGAATGTCACCAAAAGAAAACTCGTCAACAAAAATCGCATTCTGCGTCTCCTGTCGTGAGCTAGTCCGCACCGTTTTCGGCGGCACAATGTATCCCATCTTTTTTGGAGGTGAGGCCTTTCCACCATTCGGCTCTCTGACGCGCCAATAATTTATCCTAGATTTCCAATTTGTACTCCCCTCACCAAACTGTATGGTTGCCCGGTCGTCGGAACCTCGCCATTCTCGCGGTGCTCTGCTCCGGCAGCATACTTGTTGCGTCGAGCGCAGCCGGAAGGTACTCTGCGCAAGCCAAAGTTCTAGATCACAAATCCAGCCGAAGGGCAGAGTATGGAACACAAAACCACAGCAGCTCTAGTTCTGGCGCTCGTCGCGATTGTAGGCTGCGTGTCGATCGTTCGCGCTGATCGAGCAGCTCCGCTCCCGGCTACTGGCTCGTACCTCTTTGTCTGGGCGGGGGAAATGAACCTCGCCGCCATGTACGGCCAAACCGACGGCGCTCTTCAGGGAACCGATTTTCTGGCCGTCCTGGATGTGACGCCGGCCGAGCCGCGCTACGGGCGCCTGGTTACCACGCTTCCCGTCGCGAATTCAGCGATGATGCCGCACCACACGAACTACGCGATGCCCGCGGACGACTTACTCTTTGCAAATGATTTCGATGCCGGCAAAACTTTCATTTTCGACTTGCGCGATCCGCTTCACCCGCAGTTAACAGCTTCATTTGAAGCGGCCGGAAATTTCACCCATCCACACAGCTATGTGGGATTGCCGAACGGCAACACCCTCGCTACGTACCAGCAGGGGACCAACGATGACACCGCGCCCGGCGCGCTCGTCGAACTCGACCCGGCGGGCCACGTCGTGCGCTCTTCCGCCGCTGCCGATCCGCGCGTCGAAAGTTTCATTCGCCCTTACAGCCTCGAAGTCGTGCCTCCTCTCGACCGTGTTGTCTCTACCAGCTTCGACATGGACAACAAGGGAGTAAGCCACGTCGTTCAGGTATGGCGCCTCTCCGATCTCAAATTGATGAAAACCATCGTCCTGCCCCACATTCATAAAAATCCAGTGATCGCCACCGGTTCCTCGGAACCACGCCTCCTCGCTGATGGACGCACGGTTTTAGCCGGCACGTTCAATTGTGGGCTCTACCGGATCGACGGCCTGGAAGGAACGAATCCTTCTGCAACTTTGGTTTACGATTTCGGTGCTCGAACCTGCGCGCTTCCGGTTGTCGCAGGGCACTTTTGGCTCGAGGCTCTTCAGAGCATTCATTGCATCGTGAGTCTCGACGTATCGGATCCATCCAATCCCGTCGAAGTCGGGCGAATCACGCTCGGTCCCGAGGATCTTCCCCACTGGTTGGCCCTTGAACCGGGCGGCAATCGCGTCGTTATCACCGGTTACGGCAAGCTTTCCACCCGCATTCTGATCGCGAATGTGGACATGATCACCGGGAATGTATGGTCCGCCGCGTCGCCGCAAGCGAAAAGTGAGAGTGTCACAGGTTGGTCTGCGCAAATGTATTCGGCCTTTGTTGGAGTGAATCACTCCTGGCCAGGATGGAATGCGCTGCGCTCTCTTCCCCATTAGTTAATCAGTCTTGAGAGACTTCTTCCGGGTACGGGTTTGGAGAGCGCCGGGTTCGACCGTTGTGCCATCTCCTTGTTCGCCAGCAGACCTGGCAGGAAATCATGGTCTCCGCAGTAGTCGCTAGCTTGCAGCCGCATTGGCCAACACAGGAGGCCGATATTGTTCATTCTTTGCGAGCACGGCCCAGGCCATGCGAGCGAGCTTATTCGCTAACGCTACGGCGGCGACGTTGTGGTGCGTGCGCGATGTGAGCTGTGCCAGCCACGCACTCAGACCGGATGACTGCTTGGTGTGCTGTTGCATCACCGCCCGTGCGCCTTGCACGAATAGTCTTCGCAAGTAGGAGTTACCACGTTTGCTGATACCGAGAAGCTTCTGCTGGCCGCCGGTGGAGTGCTCACGCGGAACGATCCCCAACCAGGCTGCGAACTCTCGCCCCTTGCGGAAGGCCCCTCCGTTGCCGATCGCCGCGATCAGGGCGGTGGCCGTGACTGGTCCGATGCCAGGGATGGCCATCAGCCGTTGGCAGGCTTCGTTTTCATGAGCGGTCTTCTGGATCACCGCATCGGCCTCGTCAATCCGTATAGCCAACTGATCCAGATCCAGCTTCAGTTGGGCCAGCAGCATGCGCAATGCGCCGGATAGTTTCGCGTCGGCGTCTTCCAGGATCAGTGGTAAACCAGCATCCACATAGCGCCGTCCCTTCCGCAGAGTAATGCCACGTTCCAGTAGCAAGCTACGAATCTGGTTGATGACTGCCGTGCGACGCATTACCCAGCGCTCGCGCACCCGGTGCAGGGACTGCATATCCAGCTGGTCATCAGTCTTGATCGGCACGAAGCGCATCGTCGGCCGTGCGACAGCCTCGGCGATCGCCTCAGCATCGATGTAGTCGCTCTTGTTCGTTTTCACGTACGGCCTCACATACTGCGCGGGTATCAGCCGCACGTCGTGTCCCTGTTCCCGCAGTGCCCGACCGAGAAAATGCGCACCCCCGCAGGCTTCCATGCCAATCAACTCGACGCGTACGTTGGCGGTGAAGCGCAGCAGCTGCATGCGCGAGAACTTCTTGCGCACCACGACCTCGCCGCGCAAGTCTAGCCCGACCAGATGAAAAACTGTTTTACCAAGATCAATGCCGATGGTGTGTAGTTCCATGGGACGCCTCCTCCGCAAGCCTCTCATACACAGGCTGCTGGCTCAGTGAAAGCGGCGGACCATCCCATTAGTTAAGCCTCGACGAGAAATTCCGCGAGCAAGGCTCGGACCAGCCCGGATTCAGCTTTGACCGCCACTGGCCGGATGGCTGGCAGGGAATGGCGATTCCGCATGGCGCGGTTTTCAGCCGGCCAGTTAACAAATGACGTCATTAATGAAGATTCCTCCGGCGATTCGCCCGAACGCACTGCTCCTTCCGCAGCGCAGAGAGAATTTGGCACTCTTGGTTCGGACAGTATCGACGGGCCGGATCACGCGATTAGCGAAAATTACTCACTACTGAACTTCCCTTCACGTTGACTTGCCTTCCCAGCGAGCTTAACATTCCCGCGGAATGCCTGATTCTAAATCGCCGTTCAATCAAACAGTTTCCCATTACCGCATCCTCGAAAAACTCGGGGGTGGGGGCATGGGTGTCGTCTTCAAAGCGGAAGACACTCGACTGCATCGCGCCGTCGGTCTGAAATTTCTTCCGGAAGAATTGGCACGCGACCCTCAGTCGCTCGAACGCTTTCGGCGTGAGGCAGAGGCGGCTTCCGCGCTGAACCATCCCAACATTTGCACCATTTACGACATTGGCGAGGAGAACGGCCGCGCTTATATCGTAATGGAATTCTTGGACGGCCAAACATTGAAGCACCTCATCGGCGGCCGCCCGGTGGAAACAGACAATCTCCTCAATCTCGCCATCGAAATTGCGGACGCGCTCGACGCCGCCCACGGGGAAGGCATCGTCCACCGCGATATCAAACCGGCGAATATCTTCGTAACAAAACGAGGGCACGCGAAAATTCTGGATTTCGGTTTGGCCAAGCTGACAGCGAAGCGGGACGCCGCGACCTTGGAGGACACGCTCGCCACGAGTGCGAAGGAAGAAGTCAGCGCGGAGCACCTAACGAGTCCGGGGACGACGGTCGGCACCGTTGCCTATATGTCACCCGAACAGTTAGGCGCCAAGGATTTGGATGCACGAACGGACCTGTTTTCCTTTGGAGTTGTTCTTTACGAAATGGCCACCGGGACCTTGCCCTTCCGTGGAGACAGTCCGGCGCTGATTACCAACGCCATCCTGACCCGCGCTCCCGCGCCGCCGATGCGATTGAATCCGGACATTCCTCCAAGACTGGAAGACCTCATCAACAAGGCTTTGGAGAAGGACAAGAAGCTCCGCTACCAATCCGCTGCGGAGATGCGCGCGGACTTGCAACGGTTGAAGCGAGACACCGACACGGGCCGGAAGGCGGTCACGGACGATGACGCCGAAGCTGTCGGGCAGACAGCCTCAAGTCGTCAGCCTTCGAGCGGCAAACAGAAAGTCGCTTCTTCTCGCGCGGTTCCGGCTGTAGCAGAACAACGCCCGGGCATTCGCTGGAAAATTATGGTTCCCGCCGCTGTCGTTGTCATTGCCGCGTTGATCGCGGCAGGTATTTACTTCCGCCCGCGTCCCGCCGCGCCGCTCACCGAGAAGGACACCGTCGTCCTCGCCGATTTCGATAACACGACTGGAGATCCTGTCTTTGACGACGCGTTGAAGCAGGCGCTCGCCGTCCAGCTCGGACAATCTCCCTTTCTCAACATTCTCTCCGAACGCAAAGTGGAAGAGACACTGCGGCTGATGGGACGCCCCGAAAATGACCGCATCACGCGCGACGTAGCGAGAGAGCTCTGCGTGCGGACAGGCAGCAAAGCGATTCTCTTGGGTTCGATTTCGAATCTGGGCGGCCAGTACGTGGTTGGCATCGATGCGGTGGGTTGCAGCAGCGGGGATACGCTGGCTGAGGAACAGGAAGAGGCTGCGACGAAGCAGGACGTCCTGAAATCACTGGACAGAGCCGCAGTGAGCCTTCGAGCAAAGCTTGGAGAATCGCTGGCATCGGTCCAGAGGTTCGACGTTCCCGTGGAAGCCACGACGACATCGCTTGAAGCGCTGAAAGCTTTTAGCATGGGTGTCACAACCCAGCGCACAAAAGGAGACGCCGCGGCGATTCCGTTCATGAAACGTGCCCTCGAACTCGACCCGAATTTTGCTCTAGCCTACGCGACTTTGGGGCTCTCGTATGGCAACCTCGGACAAGCCAGCCTGGCAGCTGAGAATGTCAAGAAGGCTTATGCGCTACGGGATCACGTCAGTGAACGTGAAAAATATCGTATCTCTGCCTTGTACTACAGTTTCGTCACGGGGGAGTTAGAGCAGGCCAGCCAAGTCTACGAATTGTGGGGCAAGAGCTATCCGCAGGATATGGTGCCTCCGGGCAACTTGGGCGATATGTATCACATGCTCGGGCAGTACGATAAGGCTGTAATTGAAACTCAAGCGTCGATGCGATTGGAACCAAATGCAGTCGTCGGATACGGCAACCTCGCGCTGGATTACCTCGCATTGAACCGGCCGGATGACGCGAGAAAAGTGCTCGAGCAGGCTCAACAGCGCAACCTCGAGGGGGATTACCTGCACTGGGCACTCTATCAAATCGCGTTTCTCAAAGGCGACGCTGCCGCGATGGAGCAGCAAGTGGAATGGGCCGCAGGGAAGCCCGGAAGTGAAGACCTGCTGCTGTCTTTCCAATCCGACACCGAGGCCTACTACGGGCACCTCAAAAAAGCACGAGACTTCTCGCGACGCGCCGTGGATTCGGCAGTGCGGAATGAATCGAAGGAAACGGCGGCGCTATGGCAGGTGAATTCCGCATTGCGGGAAGCGGAATTCGGCAACACGGCGGCCGCGAAGCAAGATGTCGCGGCAGCGCTGGCGCTGGCGCCGGGTCAGGACGTCAGATTGTTTTCCGCCTTGGCGCTGGCGCGAATAGGCGAAACCGCGCGTGCAAAAGCAATCGTTGACGAGCTGGAGAAGAACTACGCATCGGCTACCATCCTGAAGGTCTATTGGCTGCCAACCATTAAGGCCGCGATAGAACTGAACACCAACAATTCTTCGCAAGCGGTGGTGGATCTCGAAGCGACTGCACCCTATGAACTGGGCGAACCGCCACAATTGCAGTTGGGAACGATGTATCCCGTCTACATTCGCGGCGAAGCGGAACTCATGGCCCACAACGGGACTGGGGCAGACACAGAGTTTCAGAAGTTCCTCGACCATCGAGGAATCACATTGAACTTCCCTCTCGGAGCACTCGCGCATCTCCAGATCGCCCGCGCTTACGCTCTCACTGGCGACTCTGCGAAAGCGAACAGCGCCTACAATGACTTCTTCGCGCTGTGGAAGGACCCAGACCCCGATATTCCCATCCTCATCGCTGCCAAATCCGAGGCCGCGAAGCTCCACTAGCTCACGCGAGTCGCCGCGTCGGCATTCGGCCGCCTCGCGCACGCTGCATCTTCGGGTTTCACCTCCCGCGCCACCTCGCAGCGGCCTAGGCTATCTCGGCTCTCTTCGAGCGCTCCAAATCCAGGTGACGAACGCGCCATCCGCCTTCTCAAGTACGAACTTTTGCGTCGCATAAGCGGTTCCGGCGAATGTTCGCGTCATTCGTAACGCAGCGCGACGATCGGATCCACCCGCATCGCGCGCCTCGCCGGTATGTAGCATGCCGCAAGCGCCACGCCCGTCAGCACCATCGTCACCGCCACGAATGTCACCGGATCCGTCGCGCTCACCCCATACAGCACGCTGGCCATCAATCGCGTCAATCCCAGCGCTGCGGCTAGCCCCACCGCCACTCCGATCAGCGCCGTCCTCGTTCCTTCGCCGAGCACCATCATCAGCACATCTTTCTGCTGCGCCCCGAGCGCGATTCGAATCCCGACCTCATGCGTCCGCTGTCCCACCACGTACGAAATCACGCCGTAGATTCCGATGCTCGAAAGCACCAGCGCCAGCGCCGCAAACACGCCGAGCAGCACCATCGAAAACCGTTTGTCGGCCAGAGATCGTGAAATCAGTTCGTCATACGTGTGCGGCTCGAACACCACTTCCTGGCTATTCATCTCCCCGATTTTCTTTCGGATCGGCTCGAGAAGTGCCAGCGGCGGTGCACTCTCCGACCGAACGAGCACTCCCGTGCTGCCCGCCGCGCGCGACATAAACTTGTCAGGAATCTGCATGAACGGGATGTAAAACTCCGCGTGCAAATCCTTTTTGTCGTCGAGTCCCCAATGCTTCACGTGTCCTACTACCCCGACGATACTCGCCGGCCTGTCGACAAACTCGTCGATGATGCTCTGACCGATCGGATCTTCATGTGGAAAATATTTCTCCGCTAAGCTCTCATCGATCACCACGACCAGCGGCGACCTCTCGTTGTCCTGCTCCGTAAAAAATCGCCCGCGCTTCAGCGGAATTCCCATCACCTTCAAATAATCCGGCTCCACTTCATACCAGAGCGCCCACGGCATCTCGCTCTCCCGCGCCGGCTTTGGTTGGCCCGCAATCCAGAACGGATCTTCGGAATCGCCGTACATCGGCAGTCCTCCGCGCTGCATCGACGCCGCCGCGATTCCCGGAACTCCGGCAATCTCATCATGCAGCTGTCGAAGGTTGGCGCGAATTGCATCCGGACTTTCACTAGCCATCGACGGCGGCGGCGCCACCTGGAAAAACAGCACGTTCTTGGGGCGGAACCCGGGATCGATACTCCACAGACGCCCTAGGGTGCGAAGCATCAGCCCCGCGCCGACCAACAACACCAGCGCCGTCGCCATTTCCACGACCACGAAAACGCTTTGCGCCGGGCTTCGCGCGCTGCTCGCGCCACGCCCGCCTTCCTTCAGCGTTTCCTGCAAGTTCGGCTTTAGCGCCTTCAGCGCCGGCGCAAGTCCAAAAACAATGCCGGACAGCACCGCGATCGCAAACGTGAAAACCAGTACGCGCGTGTCCAGACCAATCTCCTCGGCGCGGGGCAAGCTCTCCGGCAGAAATCCAAGCGCGCCTTGCATGCCCCAGCTCGCGAAAAGCAAACCGAGCCCGCCTCCGCACAGTGCCAGCAGCACGCTCTCGGTCAGCAACTGTCGGATCACGCGCAATTTCGTGGCTCCCAGCGCCGACCGGATCGCGAATTCCCGCGAGCGCCCCATCGACCGAGCCAGCAGCAGGTTTGCCACGTTCACGCACGCGATCAGCAGCACAAAAAATACCGCCGCCAGCAGCATCAGCAGATACGGTCGCACCTCGCCGGTGATTTTCTCCTTCAACGAAATAACCGTCGCTCCGACCGCCGTGTCCGCTTCCGGATAAGTCGCCGCAAGGCTGCGAGTCACTCGCTCCATGTCCTCGCGCGCCTGCTCCATCGTCACGCCGGGCTTCAATCGCGCGACGGCATCCATTCCCATTCCCACGTTGCGATCGTGAAATATGACGTCGTTCCATTGCCCCACCGGCACGTAGATCTCGCTCGTTCGAAAGTTCTGTATGTACAGATGGAAGCTTGCCGGGACCACTCCCACAATCGTATAGGCGGTCCCATTCAGCGTCATCGTCTTGCCCACCACGTCCGGCGCCGCTCCAAATTTCTTCTTCCACATTTCCGCGCTGATCATCACCTCCGGTGTTCCACCGGGCCGGTCCTGCTCCGGATCGAGACCTCCGCCCAGTGCCGGATTCACTCCCAGCGTCGGAAAGAAGTCCGCCGACACCATGACTCCATTCACCCGTTCGGGCTCTCCGAGTCCGGTCAGACTGAAATCATCCGGGCGGAACGCCGCGATCGATTGAAACGTTCGGTTGTCCCGTTTCCAATCGAGAAAATTTGGATACGAAATCGATCCAAATTCGAATTGCAGCCTGTTCTCGTACAGCGTGACGAGTTGGTTCGCCTGCGGAAACCGCAGTGGCTCGAGCAGCACCCCGTTTACCATCGAAAAAAGCGCCGTGTTCGCGCCAATTCCTAGCGCCAGCGTCGCGATCGCGATCAGCGTGAATCCCGGGCTCCGCAACAGCACCCGCACGCCATACCGGACATCCTTCCAAAATGCTTCCATGCCACCTCCGCCTCACTTATTCCTTCTAGGATTCACGGCATTTCAATGGCCGAGGACGGAACGCCGCCAACCGTATAACTGCACCAATGACAGGGCTTAGACTTCAAGCCGATCATCGCTCGCTTGTCCAGTGGTCGATTTTGGGATTTACCGCTCGCTGCCGGTCACTTCGCACGCACTCGAAAACCGCGCCTCTTATTCAACTTCGCTTCTTCTCAATTCCCACTGCGAAGAATCCGTCTGTGAGATGTTCCGGTGGAAACGTTCGGAAAGCGCCGGCATCATCGAACAGGGAAGCGGCGCTCGCGCCCGGAGTGAGATGCGGCGCGATCGTCCGCTCCATTTCCGCCCTCGGAACTCGGACGTATCCAGACTCGCTGCTGAGCGCTTCCTCAACGACCAACTCGTTTTCCTCCGCCTCGAGCGAGCACGTCGAATACGCCAGCCGTCCGCCATCCTCCAGAGAAGTAAGCCCGGTCCGCAGCAGCGCCACCTGCCGCACATGCAATTCCTCGAGATCCCTCCGCTTCAATCGCCAGCGAATTTCGGGATGCCGCGCAAGAGTCCCGGTCCCCGAACACGGCGCGTCCACGAGAATCCGCAGGAATTTTCGCCGGAACGGCAGCGTCTGCGTCGCATCCAGCTCGACCATTCGCACTCCGCGCAAGTGCAGCCTCTCGAGTTGCAGGCGCATCGCCAGCAAACGATGCGCATGCCTGTCCGCCGCGACGACCAGTCCGCCCGCACCGGACGCGCGCCCGAGTGTCACCGTCTTTCCGCCCGGCGCCGCGCACAGATCCAGCACCGCATCCCCGCGTTGCACATCCGCAAGAAGCGGCACCATCTGCGACGCTTCATCTTGAATCGAGATTTTTCCCGCGCGAAACGCTTCCGTGTTGAACGGGCTGCCGCCGCGCACCGAAAAAGCCGCGCCCAGCCAACGCCCTGGCGAAACCCGCAGACCTTCGCGTTCGAGCGACTCTCGCACGCTCTCTCGTTCCCCAGCGACGTGGCAGATCGTCGCTAATTCCGGCGCGCGGTTGTCACTTTCCAGCAGTGCCAATGTCCTCGCTTCGCCGAATTGATTCCGCCATCGCTCGACAATCCACGCCGGATGCGAATGCATCAGCGCCAGCCGGTCGACAACCGGAAGTCCCGCTGGCAGCATGAACTCGATCGGCTCGCGCGGTGCCTTCGAAACCCGCCGCAGCACCGCATTGACAAACGACGTCGCCGAACTTTTGTGCGCATATTTCACAAGCTCGACGGATTGGTTCACCGCGGCGCTCGACGGAATGCGATCGAGAAATCGCATCTGATAAATCGCCATGCGCAAAGCGATCGTCACTTCGCGGTCGAGGAACTTCACCTTTTTCCCGCTCGCATGTTCGATCAGAAAATCAAGGAGGGATCGGCGCCTCAAGACGCCCATCGTGACTTCCGTCGCCAGCCCGGCATCCTCAGACTTGAGCTCAATCCCCAGTTCCTCGTGCAGAAGATCGCTCGCGTACGCGCCCTGCGTTTCGACGCGCATCAAAATATCAAAAGCGATTCGGCGTGCGGCGCTGATCGGCATTCTCAGCTCCCGAACGCATCTCCGGGCTTTAGGCGCGCCCCGTTCGCAAAATCCCGCGCCGAAGTTCGTTTTCGCCCTTCCATCCGCACTTCGCTGAGCAGCAACCAAGTCCCGCCGCCCGCCGCCACGTAGATGTCCTTGCCTTCCGCCCGCAAGCTTCCCGGCGCCAGCGTCGCGCCCGCTCGCTTCGCATCGTCGTCACGCTCCGCGGGCCGCCCCCAAATCTCCACCGACTGCCCTCGAAATGTCGTATGCGCCCCGGGCCACGGCTCCAATCCGCGAATCCGGTTGTAAATTTCCCGCGAGCTTTGCGACCAATCAATCCGCCCATCCTCTTTCTTCAGCGGCGGCGCCAGGGTCGCTTTTGAACTGTCCTGCGCCTCGGGCGTAATTTCTCCGCGCTCCAGTTTCCGCAGCGTGTTCACGATCAGCGGCGCTCCGGCGTCCGCAAGCCGTCGCGAAAGTTCCGGCGCAGTTTCATCGGTCGCAATTCCAATTTCCGTTTTCTCCAGCATCGGCCCCGTATCGAGTCCCGCATCGATCCGCATCGTCGTCACTCCCGTCCGCGTCTCGCCGCGCATCAGCGCCCATTGAATCGGCGCCGCGCCGCGATACTTCGGAAGCAGGGAAGCGTGAACGTTGATCCAGCCCAGCCGTGGAATCTCGATCAGCCTCGCCGGAATAATCTGTCCATACGCGATGATCACAATCGCATCCGGGGCCACCTTCTCGATAAACGCCTGCGCCGATTCCGATTTGATTTTTTCCGGTTGAAACACATGCAAGCCCGCGCCGAGCGCGAACTCTTTCACCGGCGGACTCGCGGTTTCCTGTCCGCGTCCGCGCGGACGGTCCGGCTGCGTAATCACCGCTTCGATGGAAATATCTTTCGCCGCGGCAAGAGCGTGCAGGGATGGCAGTGCGAATTTGGGCGTGCCGCAGAAAAGGATGCGGAGCGGCACGGCGGTCCTACCACTCGCCTTTTTTCTTCAGCTTCCGGATTTTGCGCTTGATCATGTCGCGCCGCAGCATGCTCAGATGTGCGATAAAGAGGACGCCGTTCAGATGATCGATCTCGTGGCAAAATGCGCGCGCCAGCAATCCTTCGCTGCGCATTTCAAATTCTTTCCCGCTTCCATCCTGCGCGCGCACCGTCACGTACATCGGCCGCACCACGTATCCGCGAAATCCCGGAACGGAAAGGCAGCCCTCTTCTTCGCGCTGCTCGCCTTCGACATAAATGATTTCCGGATTCGCGCAGACAATCTTCGCCTCGGGATTTTTCCCCGCCGATACGTCGATCACCGTGATCCGCAAACTCTTCCCGATCTGCGGCGCCGCGAGCCCGATCCCGTTCGCCGCGTACATCGTCTCGTACATGTCCGCGACGAGCGTTTGCAGCCCCTCATCGAACTTGTGGATCGTCTTGCCCGGAGTTTCGAGCACCGCGTTCCCGTACTTTACGATCGAATGAATCATCGAGCCTTTGCCTGCCTGTACGAATCCCTGCAATCGCCTCTGAAAATCGTCCTGAAATTGCCCTGCTAATTGTCTCGGGAATTATTCCTAGAATTCGTCCAACTGCTTCATATACCCGTCATAATTCCGCCGCGTCTCTTCGAGCGAATCTCCGCCGAATTTCTCCATAAACGCGCCCGCCAGCACCGCTGCAACCATCGCTTCTCCCGCCACGCCTCCGGCCGGCACCACACACACGTCCGACCGCTCGTACGCCGCCTTCACCGCTTCCTTCGTCACGAGATCGGCGCTCAGCAGCGGCCGCCGCAGCGTCGAAATCGGCTTCAGATACCCGCGCACCACCACGTCTCCGCCATTCGTGATTCCGCCTTCGAGTCCGCCCGCGCGGTTCGCGCTTCGCCGGAAACGCTTGCTCCCGGTGTCGTACGCGATTTCATCCTGCACTTCGGAACCCGGCGCCGCCGCGCCCGCTACGCCATCTCCAATCTCCACGGCCTTCACCGCCTGGATCGACATCACCGCCTGCCCGAGCCTCCCATCCAATTTTTCATCCCATTGCGCGTGCGACCCCAGTCCCGGCGGAACGCCGTGCGCCACCACCTCGAATACTCCGCCGACAGAATCTCCCGCACGCAGCGCGTGATCCACTTCCGCTTTCATCTTCGCTTCGGTCTCCGCGTCGATGCAGCGCAGCGGCGATTCCAGATTCGCGCACACCGCCTCGATGTCGTCCCACTTCGCCGCCCGCGCGAGCCGCACTCGCCCCACTCCCACCGTATGACTCAATACCTCGATCCCAAACGCCCGCAACAACAGTTTCGCCAGCGCTCCCGCCGCCACCCGCGCCGCCGTTTCCCGCGCCGACGCCCTCTCCAGAATATATCGCGCATCGTGGAAATTAAATTTCAGCGCGCCCGCCAGGTCCGCGTGCCCCGGACGCGGCGCCGTCAAAATCTTCCGGTTTTCGTCGACTCCCTCGACATCCTCCACCGGCAGCGCCTTCTCCCAATTCGCCCAATCCCGATTCTCGATCCGCAGTGCGATCGGCGCGCCAATCGTTTGCCCGTGCCGCACTCCCGCGAAAATGTCCGCGCGGTCCTTCTCGATTCTTTGCCGCCCGCCCCGCCCAAATCCCAGCTGCCGCCGGTGCAGCTCGCGATCGATGAACGCCAAATCCACAGGCACACCCGCCGGCAGCCCGGAGATCCAGGCCACCAGCGCTTGCCCGTGGGATTCACCTGCCGTGAAAAATCGCAGCATCGTCTGTCCGCGCCCCGTGCTCCGGCACAAACCATGGATTCTACCGGACGCTTCTCCCGCGGTAAAGGCTGGTTCGCTCGCATGCCAATTATTATCTTCAACTTCGCTTGACGCGCTGCGCCGCGAACGCTACGCTTCTTCCCGCTTGGCACGACGCGCGTGAATATTCACGTTGCTGGCCACTCATGTTTGACGCGAGCGAGACTCCTACCCTCACCGGCGCTGTGACCGAATCCCTCAAGCGCCAGATTCTCGCCTTTCAGGAATACATCTACCTCGTCGTCCAGGCCGTCTCCAACGTCTTCTCGCCCCCTTGGTATTGGAACGACACGCTGAATCAAATGGACATTATCGGCGTCGGCTCGCTTCCCATCGTCCTCACCACCGGCTTCTTCATCGGCGTGGTCATGGTCTTGCAGACTTCCGCGCAATTCCAGCGCTTCGGCGAAACCGCCCTCACCGGCGATGCCGTCTCCCTCGCTCTCGTCCGCGAGCTCGGTCCGACCATCACCGCGCTCCTCGTCGCCGGCCGCAATGCGTCCGGCATCGCGTCCGAGCTGGGCTCGATGGTGGTCACTGAGCAGGTCGACGCCATGCGCGCTCTCGGCACCGATCCCTCGCGCAAGCTCGTCACCCCGCGCGTCGTCTCAACCGTCCTCATGCTTCCAATTCTCACCGCGCTCGCGGACTTCGTCGGCCTCGTCGGCGGCTTCCTCATCTCCTATTTCCAATTGCGCCTCGGCCCCGCCGAATTCTGGCACCGCGCCATTCACGTCCTCGTCTTCGGCGATATCGTGCAGGGTTTGGGCAAGCCGATCATTTTCGGATTGATTGTCGCGACCGTCGGCTGCTACCAGGGCTTGAACGTCCGCGGAGGCACGCAAGGCGTCGGCCGCGCCACCACAACCGCTGTCGTCATCTCCTCCGTCGCTGTCATCGTCACCGACACTTTCCTCTCAAAAATTTTCCTCTACATGTTTCAGTCGTGATCTCCGCGCCCACATTGCATCCGCGCGTTTTCGAGTCACTCCGGCTTATAATCCTTCCCATGCTTTCATCTCCATGCCCCATTCCGGAAAGCCGGGATTCGCGTGAATAACACGAACGAAATAATGACGGGCGAGCCGCTCGTCGTCATCGAGAACGTCCATCTCGGTTTCGATGAGGGCGAAGTTCTGCGCGGCATCTCGTTCCAGATCGCCGCCAACGAAACAAAAATCCTTCTCGGCGAGAGCGGTTCCGGCAAGACTCTCCTCCTAAAGCTCGCCGCCGGACTCATTCGCCCCGATTCGGGCCGCATCTGGGTTATGGGCCACGAGGTCGGCGAGATGACCGAAACCCAGCTCCTCGATTTCCGCCGCCGCATCGGCTTCGTCTTTCAGGAAGGCGCGCTCTTCGATTCCATGAGCGTGGAAGACAACGTCGCGTTTCGCTTGCACGAAGAAAATATCGCCCCGGAAGAAATCGAAGAGCGCGTCCATGAAGCGCTGCGCTTTGTCGAAATGGAGGACGCCATCGGAAAATTCCCGTCGGAGCTGTCGGGCGGGATGCGCCGTCGCGTTTCAATCGCGCGCGCTCTCGTCGATCGCCCCACGATGGTCCTCTATGATTCGCCCACCGCCGGCCTCGATCCCGTCACCTCCCAAACCATCATCACTCTCATCATGCGCTTGCGTGATTCCCAGGGGGTCACCTCTACCGTCGTGACCAATCGTCTCCAGGACGCTTTCGGCCTGGCAAACTTTCGATTCGATTCAAAATCCAATCGCGTCATACGCCTGCCGAAGAATGGCGCGCGCGGTGACGTGCATCCCACCAATGTCCTGGTTCTTCGCGCGGGCGAGATTTATTTCCAGGACGCAACCGACGCCCTGTTGAACACATCCGATCCGTATCTCAAACAGTTTCTTGCATCGGCCCGATGAGATCGCTCGCGTAACATATTCAGGAGGAAACGATGGCGCAACGCAAACAATTGTCGTGGACCGAGTTGCGGGTGGGCGTGTTCGTCATGGTCGGCCTCTTCATCATGGCCGTGGCCATCTTCTACATCACCGGCGGCGGAATCCTCGGGCCGAAGTATCGCCTCTCCACCTACCTCCCGGAGGTCGAAGGCCTTCAGGTCGGCGCGCCCGTCAGCCTCAGCGGCGTCGACGTCGGCACCGTCGAGGCTATTCGCCTGAATCCCAGTCCGCAGGACCGCCAGCACAATGTCGAAGTGATCATGCGCGTGGACAAGCGCTTCCAGAGCGACATTCGCACCGATTCGGCCGCGAGCCTCGTCACCTCGGGCCTTCTCGGCGACCGCTATGTCAGTGTCTCGCGCGGCCTCACTGGTTCGCCGCTTCAGAACGGCGCTGTCGTCCCCGGCGCGGAAGAAAAGGCCATTCAACAGATCGTCGAGCGCGGCGTCGAGCTCGAGGAAAATCTGGGTGCCCTCGCGCAGCAAGTCAATTCCATCGTCGCCGACGTCCAGAAAGGCCGCGGCACCCTCGGTAAGTTGCTCGTCGATCCCCAGCTTTATAATCATCTGAACGACACCGTCACCAAGCTCGACAACATGGTCGCCTCCGTTCAGGCCGGGCAGGGAACTCTCGGCAAGTTGGTGGCCTCCGATGATCTCTATCAGAAAGTCGACACAACCATGGGCAACGCCCAGGATATTCTCGGCGCTGTGCACGATCAGAAAGGCACGTTCGGAAAACTCGTCTACGATCCCGCCGTCTATCAGAGCGCCCAGCAATTTCTCGATCACGGCAACGCCCTTTTCAACGACGTGAACAGCGGCAAAGGCACTCTCGGCAAACTCGTTACCGACGACGCCCTTTACAACAACATGCGCGACGCTTCCGCCAACGTGCGCGATGCTTCGGCGAAGCTCAATTCCGACCAGGGCACCATGGGCAAATTCTTTACCGACGGGAAGCTTTACGACAACTTGACTGGCGTTACCGGCGACATGCGCGCCTTGATCGGCGACTTCCGCCAAAATCCGAAAAAGTTCTTGCACGTAAAGTTTTCGATCTTTTAGAACGGAAGGGGCGGCTTCGATTCGCGAGATTGCCTCGAGAATGCAACGGCGAATCGGGTCGCGCGGCGGTACACTTCGTAGGGCTGAGCCACGGGCAGCGGGAAACTTCTCGCTCTGAGCAAACGTCTTTCGATTTCGGCGCATCTGTGGAGAATACCTAAAGCGGTCGACTGTGTCCGCTCGAGTTCTGGGAGACTTTTGAAATGACCATGGTGACTTGGCGCGCCGGGAGCGGCGTAGCACGATATCTGATACCAGCCGTTTTGTTCGCGGCCTCTGTCTCGGGGATGCTCCTGCGTCCGATGAAATCGCCGCTGCCGCCTCGCCATTCCGCAATTGCGGGCACGGCCGCGATGCCGGTCGCGATTTCCTCGTCGCCCACAAATCGGATCGCCCTCGCGCGCGATTACGGCAATTTGCCGCTCCGCTTCGAGGTCAATCGCGGCCAGACCGCCGCGCAGGCGAAATTCATTTCCCGCGGCTCGGACTCCACGCTCTTCCTCACCGCCAGCGATGCCGTTCTCGTCCTGGAGAAGCCCTCATCGTCGCCGTCCCCGTACGGAACGCAGCCGGCTCTCGCAACCTCACCGCACCAGCACTCGCGCCCCGGCGTCGCCGTCCGGGTGACTCTCGCTGGCGCGTCGCCGAACGTCGAACCCCAGGGCCTGGACCCACTTCCCGGCACGAGCAACTATTTCATCGGCAATGATCCGTCTCGTTGGCGGACGAATGTTCCCAACTTTGCCAGGGTAAAATACGCCGCGATTTATCCCGGCGTCGACCTCCTCTATTACGACCATCATCACGATCTCGAATGCGATTTTGTCGTTGCCCCGCACGCCGATCCCTCTCAAATTCGTCTGAAAATTGACGGCGCCGATTTTCTCGCGATCGCCTCGAACGGCGATCTCGTTTTGGCCACGCCCGCGGGCGAAATCCGCCTGAATCGCCCGGCGATCTATCAGAAGCTAGCGGATCGTCGCGCCTCCGTGCAAGGCGGCTATTTTCTTGCGAGCTCGAACGAAGTCGGACTGCGCCTGGGCGCCTACGATCCCGGCCGCGAGCTGGTCATCGATCCGGTGCTGGTTTACTCGACCTTTCTCGGTGGTACCACTTCCGATTCCGCCAACGCCATTGCCATCGACTCCCAAGACAACGCCTACCTCACGGGCGAAACCTCTTCCATCGATTTCCCCACGACCACCGGGGTCCTTCAATCCTCCCTCCACGGCACCAAAAACGCGTTCGTCACCAAGCTCAATCCCGCAGGCACGGCGCTCCTCTATTCCACCTATCTCGGCGGACCAGGAAATGGCGACGCGGGATTCGGAATCGCTTTCGATTCCGCTGGTGACGCCTACGTGACAGGCCAGACCACTTCGTCCACCTTTCCGGCCGTGAACGCATTTCAATCCACGCTTAAGAGCACGGCCGGCGATGCCTTCGTCGCGGAACTCAACCCGACCGGAACCGCCCTTCTTTTTTCCACCTATCTCGGCGGCAGCGGCGCCGCGGGTGATTTGGCCACCGGCATCGCTGTCGATTCGACCGGTGCGGCCTACGTCACCGGGCAAACCTCGTCGATCGATTTTCCGGTACAGACGCCCATTCAAAAGTCGCTGATCAACGCCGTGAGCGCCGCCTTTGTCACGAAATTCAGCGCCGGCGGCACACCTCTCGTCTATTCAACTTATCTCGGCGGCTCCGGCTCGCTCGGCGATAGCGGCGCAGCTATCACTCTCGATTCCTCCGAGGATGCCTACGTCGTCGGCGCCACTTCATCCTCAGATTTTCCCACCACAACGGGCGCTTTCCAGACCGCGCTCAAGGGCACCGGCCACAACGCGTTCCTCACCGAAGTGAATTCCAGCGGCTCCGCCTTCGCCTATTCAACCTTTCTCGGCGGCTCAACTGCCAATGGCGGCCTGGCTTTCGGACTTGCGCTCGACTCCACCAACGCCGCCTACATCACCGGTCTTACGTCGGCATCGGATTTCCCGATCACGGCAGACTCATACCAGAAGACACTGAAGGGCAGCGGCGGCTACGCGTTCGTCTCCAAAATTAATCCTGCAGGGCAGGGCAGTGCAGATCTTGTCTACTCGACGTTTCTCGGCGGCAGCGGAACCGCGGCCGTGGCAGACGAAGGCCTCGCCATCGGTGTCGATTCCGGCGGCAATGTGAACGTCGCGGGCTCCGCCACTTCGCCGGATTTTCCCACTACCGTCGGAGCATTTCAGACGACGTTGAATAACCCGGCCGGCAACGCTTTCCTCTCGCGCCTCGACCCCACCGGAGCGAGTCTTCTCTACTCATCCTATCTCGGAGGCAGCAAGGGCATCGGCGACGCTGCGCTCGGACTCAGCCTCGATTCGTCCGGCACCGCGTATCTCGCCGGCCGCGCGGGCGACTCGGATTTTCCGACGACGTCAGGCGTTATTCGTCCCACTTTCACCGCGCCCGCCGGAGGAACGAACGGCTTCGTCTCCAAGCTCGCTGCCAACGCCGTGGTCTCGATCGTTCCGGTCAGCGTTACTTTCGGGAATCAGCTTCTGAATCTTACGGCCCCGGCGCAGATCGTTTCGATCACCAACAATTCTTCGGCAACCCTGACCTTCACCGTGCCTCCCGCGCTTTCGGGTTCCAACGTCAACGAATTTGCTTCCGCGACCACCTGCGGCTTGACTCTCGCGCCAAACACGGGCTGCGACGTGACCCTCAGCTTCACCCCGACCGTCCTCGGCGCTGCCTCCGCTGCCCTCACGTTTACCGACGACGATCCCGGTAGCCCGCAAGTCATTCCGATTTCCGGCACCGGATACCTCGACTTCACAATCACCGGCCCCGGCTCGGAAACGGTTTCGGACGGAAACGACGTTACCTTCACCATCGAAGTTACGCCGATCGATGGCTCGACGCAGACCGTGAATCTCACGTGCGCCGGCGCACCAACACTCTCCACGTGCGTGCTAGCCCCGACTTCCTTGACGCTTGACGGCACCGATGTCGCCGATTCCACTGGAACAATCACGGCGTCCGGTTACCTTTTACCATCGCATCATCGGCGTACCCCAATTGGATTGGGAGGTCCCGCAGGATTCCTCGCGCTCGGATTCCTGTTGATGATTGCGCTCGCGTTCGCGCGGCGCCGCTCCCTGCGCCTCGGTTTCGGCGCGGCCGCATTGGCGTGTCTTGTTCTCGCCGGCTGCGGCGGCGGTCCATCAACCCCGCAAGGCGTTTCGACGGTCGTCATCACCGGTGTCGCCACCCCCGGAGGTCAGACGCACACCGTAGACATCACCCTGACGGTAAATTAATCCTCACCCTCGGTGGAGTTTCGGTTCGCTCCGATTCTCCGCCGCGAAGCCCTCATCTCAGAATCAAGCCAAATGTCCGACCTCGTTACACGTTTATCCCATAAGCGCACAGGCGAACCACCTTTTTGCCGCCCGCGCCGCCGCGAATAACTGCAAACGCTGAGACCTACGAAGCCAACGTGATGAAACCTGGCCTGCAGCGCACTCAGCCTCCACCTTTAGATTTTCTCGGGGAAACGGCACCCAACGCCACGATGTGAAATGTGAAAGGAGAACGGATATTGAAGCGCGCTAAGCTATTTCTGATCCTCATTATATCTGTACGAGATCGAGATCGACGATAAGCACTCAACCCGGTCCGGGCGCGCTACCGAAATGTTTGTCAATCGCCAGGGGAAATGGGTCAACGTGGGCTGGCATCTGGACTCAGGTAGTTAATCGTCCGGCGTAGAACCCGGATAGATCTTCTGCGCCAGCCGATTCTGGGCGCGGCGAGTCCCTACGGTGCGGTCTTCTGAGGCGGGGTATTCGTCATCGCGTCCGCTGTCGTCGGATACAGCGTTATCACGCGGTGTATCTGGGTCAATTTCAAAACTTTTTCGACCATTCCGGCCGCGACGACCAGTCGCAGCTCGCCGCCGGACTTTTTCAGACGCCCGTGGCTCTTCACGATGATTCCGATCACCGAGCTGTCAATGTGCGTGACGTGCGTAAAGTCGAAGATGATGCGATTCTGATTGTGTTCCATATGCTCGCTGACAGCCTGATCCAGGCGCTTGCATTCCGGACCCGTGTGGATGCTCCCCGCGAGTTCGAACAGTTGAAATCCCGTCTCGACTTCTCGTTGTTTAAGTTCCACGAATTTATTCCTGCTCGTGCCCGTCATACGGAAATTGACGGATGAGTTGGATACAATCCTTCAGCGCTTCGCCGATGGTATCACCCCAGCCGGAAGGCAGGAAGGGCGCCGCCTTCTGGTTGACTTCCCGGTCCGCGACCGCGAAAAAGTGCAAACGCTGGCCCTGCGGTGGTGACGCGAACTCTTTCACCGTGATGTGAAAATCGATTTCGCTGTCCTTCTGCCGTTTCTTGATCGAAAACCGGTGCACCTGTGCCAATTCTTCCAGGCAGTCAGCATGAATGTCGCGCCACTGCATCGTCAGAGACCTCCCCAGCGCATCCGCAGGAACTCGCGTGCACCTCTCGCGTGCACTGCTTGGCGTTGTTGCGCATCTTAGGCCGCGTCCCCGGCCAAGTCAACGCGCCGGTTCCCATGCAATGCGTTTCCACTCCGGAAATGATCCACCCTGTCCGCGTCGATTCCCGATTATTCCGCCGGAGATCCGGGCGCCGCCTCGTGGAGAAGCACGATGTCGGACGATACATTCCGCCGGCCGACGGCCAACTCCTTGCCGTCGGGCGACCACCAAAATCCATTCGATCGCCCAGTCTTGAAATTTGTGATCGGACGGCCCTTCGACCCGTCGAGCGGCTGCATCCACAAGTTTGCCGCTCCATTCTCAATGATTGGATAGACCAGCGCCTTTCCGTCCGGCGTGAATCGCACGAGTCCGGAAACGCTTGCATTTGGTGTCAGCTCGCGGCGTGGCGGATTCGGTCCCGCATCGACGCCCACGAGTTCAACGTTCACCTGGCTGGCCTGGCTGCTCGCTGATTCGGAAAAAAATGGCAACACCTTTCCATCCGGCGAAAGCCCAATGGCTGGGGCTGCGATGAAAGAGTTCGGAATCACCGTTCCCGGCACAATCTCCGGCTTGCCTCCGTCAATCGGGACCCGAAAGATTCCATCCGCGACTATATCCGAGTAATACACCCATTTGCCGTCCCGTGAACAAAATGGAAGGGCGATGCTGCCTCGATCCGTGAGCTTCAGCGCGCCCGAGCCATCGGTGTTTAGGCGCCAGACACTTTCGCCGTTCGTGCCTCCGTGGAACGCCCAACCGAGAACCAAATATTTTTCTCCGCAACGCTCGACGCTTCGTATGTTCCCTGCGGGATCGCTCGCCAGAGTTGTCCGCTCCGTTCCGTCCATACTCATCCGCATCAGACTTGTTCCATCGGAAATCAGGAAAGTATTGTTGCTTTCCCAAGCGTAAGTCGTCATGTCGGGAATCTGTGTGGACGCCGGCGGCGGAGAAGTCTCTTGCGTGCCCGCGCCCGGCAGCACGTACAGACTGCTCGTGCCCTTCACCTGAACGCTCGCCGCCATGGTGCCGTCCGCCGAGAGTGTCAAAGTGTCGTACCGGTTCGTATCCCGCGTAACCGCATGGAACGTCCCATCCGGATATGAAATTGTTCCGATTTGCCCGCGCTGCGTATTCGGGCGCGCCCCATAAACCACCGCCAGGCTCCGCCCATCCGGCATCCAATTGAGCTCGTATACAATTTTGTCCGTGAATCGGGCGAGCGTCCGCATCTTCCCGCTTTCGACGTCGAACAATTCGATTCCGCGCAGTTCGGGCGCCGGCCGGGCACTGGCGCCGGCGATAACCTTCCCATCCGGCGACCACGCGAGCCAGCTCGGGTAGAATGACGCCAACGAATTCTCGTGAAGCAACTTTTCGTCGCTTCCATCCGGATTTGCGCTGAGCATTCTCGCTTGACCCACAATCGGATCATTGTCCCGGGCAAAAGCGATGCGTTTCCCGCCCGGCGAGAACGTTATGCCGCTGTCGACGTCTCGCACGATCTCCTGCGGCGTTCCGCCCAGCACAGTTGCCCGGAACAGGTTGTAACTCGTGCCGGTTTTGTCCGCCGCTTCTCGAAAATAGATGTAATTGCCGTCCGGCGAAAACGCCAGGTTCGCATAAATGGTCAATGACGGAGGAATGATCTGTGTGTCGCTGTTCGTCGGCACGTTTCGCAGCCACAGGCTCGTCTTTCCATTGTCGTTTTCCACGCTCAAAATATATTTGCCGTCCGGCGATAACGCCGCAAGCTGCGCGTGGCCCGTATTCGTCACCTGCGTAACCGTGAAATTCTGGAATGGCGCCGGCCCGCTTCGATGCAAAAACGAATACACTCCGTAACTCGCCGCGCCGGTCAATACCAGCGCGATTACAATTGTCGCCGCGAGGCCGAATTTGTGCTCCCGCGCCACCGCCGCGACCCCCGAACTTCCCGATGGATGCGCGGGCACCGCCGCGCTCGCCTGGCGCACGCTGCCGGAGCTCACGCCCGCCTGCGCCGTCGCCTCCTGCCCTGCAGAAGCTGCCCCCACAGCCGCAGAGGACGCCGCTTCCGAAACCGTCGACGTCCCTCCCGAACGCCCCGAATCCGTATCGCGTTTCAGCCGCTTCAAATCCGCGCGAAGCTCCGCCGCCGATTGGCAGCGCACATCGCGATCTTTTTCCAGCGCTTTGTTGATGATCTCTTCGAGCCTCGGCGGAATATCCGGATTCAGCCGCAGCGGCGGCGTGGGCGTGCGATTCAAAATCGCGTCGTGCAGAATTGCGGTCGTATTTCCGTTGAACGGCATCTTGCCCGTCGCCATTTCGTAGAGCACCGCGCCAAACGAAAATAAATCCGTGCGCGCATCCAGTTCTTCGCCTCGCGCCTGCTCGGGCGACATATAGGCAACGGTTCCGACCGCCACGCCGGGGCTCGTCAAATGCTCCTGAACGTCCTCGGTCATCTGCGTCAATCCGTGTGTCGCGCCGCCCGCGCGTTCCATCACTTTGGCCAGCCCGAAGTCCAGCACTTTCGCCTGGCCGCGCCGCGTTATGAAAATATTCGCCGGCTTCACGTCCCGGTGAACGATGCCGCGCGAATGCGCCGCATCCAGCGCGCTGGCGATCTCGATGCCCCATTCCAGCAGCACGTCGAGCGGCAACGGCTTGCCTTCGATGCGGTGTTTCAGCGTCGAACCTTCGAGGAATTGCATCGCGAGGAACGGCTGCCCATCGTGCTCGCCGATTTCGTAAATCGTGCAAATGTTCGGATCGTCAAGCGCCGACGCGGCCCGCGCTTCCCGCCTCAGCCGTTCCATCGCTTGCGCGTCTTGCCCAAGTCCCGCCGGAAGGAACTTCAGCGCCACGTGCCGCCCCAAATTCAGGTCTTCGGCCTCGTACACTACGCCCATCCCGCCGCCCCCAAGCCTCTCGATGATGCGGTAGTGCGAAACCGTGCTTCCAATCAGTGAATCGCGCTCTGTCATGTCTTCGCGTGTGCCTCGATTTTCCCTTTTTGCGTCGCGCCATCTTAGGTCCCGTCACTGTGGCAAGTCAACGCTGGTCGATTCCGCCGTGCAGCGCGACCTGGGTCCTGGGACGCTAAGTTTCGCCCTCTATGTATTGCCCTGGGGGTGCGTTCGGATTTCTCAGGGTCGCGCGACGGGAGACGCTATGTTCGGTGGGCGGAAGACGTAGCCGATGACCGTGTTCGCGCCAATGGGCCTGCCATCTAACGCGGCCGGCTCGAACGTCCACTTCTTTGCCGCGTTGGCTGACGCTTTTTCCAGCGGCGGCATGTTCCAAACCGCCGTTACATGCGTCACCCGGCCTCTTCGGTTCACACGCGCGTCCATCACCACTGCGCCCTGGGCGACGCTATTCAATGGATATTCCGCCCACGCGGCAACATTCGTTTTCGCCGGCAGGTACCCGTTCGCGTCCGGCGAAAGGGTTTTCATTTCCTGGCCAAGGACGGGACTCTCCGCGCCTCCGAGCCGGTAATCACCGGGGTTGTACGCGATGTTCACGACGATGGTTGAGTCGATCCCTTTGCCGTCTTGCATGGCCGGCTTAAACGTCCAATTCTGGATCGAGAGCAGCACCGGCGAGGTCAGTGATGGAATGTCGCGCAGAACGTAGGTCCCTTTGATCGTCCCCGCGCCGTCCAAGGTAACCGCCACAGCGACGACTCCCGAAACGGCGCTGCTGATTGGGTAGTTGATGTCGGCCGCCGTGGCCAGCTCCGGAGGAGTGAATTTCGGATGCTTCTTTTGCGCGAAGAGAACTGGAGCCGTCGTGATGACCACCGCAACCGCCAGCATGGCGCGAACCGCAGCACGTGTCGGTCGTCGTTTCATGTGTCAGTCCCAGCCGGGATTTCCATCTTCACTTCCCGGTCAAACTACAACCTACACCCACCACCCATCCGCGTTCAATCCTCGCGCCATGTTTTCGATTACGGCCCCTCTTCGCCCATCGCGACAAATTCTCAAAGACGGCTTCCTCATCGAATTCTCCGAAAAATCCTGCATGAGCAGGGAACGCGAGGAGGGATAGCACTTTCGTGATCCACCGCGTCCCACCGCTCAAATACATTGCCGTATACTTGACGAAATGGATAAAATCCCGGCAACTCGGAGGCGCTGTGCTAACCACCAATTCCGACCCCGACATTCAGTTGGCGATAGGCTTCGTCACCGGCGTCGTATTCTTTTTCTTGGGCTTCCGTGAATATCGCAAGTATCGGGTGATCGCGGACACCCCGCGCATCCCCATCGTCAGCGCTGCGATCGGCCTGGTCAACGTCCGCGGAACGGCGGAATCAACCGGCGCGATTCTCAGTCCCGTCAGCCGGACGCCTTGCTGTTTTTTCCGCGTCGACATCCAGCAATGGACCGACGACGGCCAGAACGGCTCCTGGCACAGCCTGCGCGTCGACGCTGACGGCCCGCTCTTTCATATCTCCGACGATTCTGGAAAAATTCTGGTGGATTTGCACGGCGCGGTCTGCGACCTCGCAGAGACCGCGGAACGAGTGGTAGACAGCGACGACGCGACAAGTTCCTACGGAATCGGCGGCGTCGACGCGCCGCCCGCGCCATATGTCCCGCCGACCGACGATGAGCTTCTCCAGTACGTCCAATTTACCGGCTGGGTGCACACCACCCGGTGGCCTCAAACGCAGCTCGATACTCCTGCAGCGGCGAACGATCCGGCAGTGGATCACACGGAGCAGGAATTCCTCGAATTGCTGCGCGGGCTGACGCCGCCGGCAACCACGCCTCCCGGCGTGCCTCCGGCCGCCGCGGCGCAGAGCGCTCCTACACACGATCACTTCGTTTCAGCCGGCACGGGACGATACAAGCTGACGGAAAAAGTCGTGCTTCCCGGAACCGAATACGAAATCATCGGCACGTGCGTCGAAAATCCGAACCCCGTCGATGAACTCGACCACAACATGCTCGTAAACGGCTGGAACGAAAGCTTGTTCGAGATTTCCTGCGAGCCGGAAGCCCAGCTCGTGGGCAACACCCTCTGGAAAGCGAAGCTGAAGGTTTTCGGGGGCGCACTCCTCGCGGTCGGTTGCTTCTACTTTTTCCTTCAGATCAACCATCTTCTCTAAGCGCGCCGGATAAATTGAATCGGTAGTTTCCCCATTCAACTCTCCGAACAATTCTCCGTGACGATGCATCACGAAAAAAAGATATCCCTATCGCATTTCGCTGCGGGATGAAAAAACGATCTTGGCAGGACGCCTTACTGCAAACCAGCCTGGCGAAGACTCGCGAAGAGTTCGGACTCGGTCCGCGTGCCTTGCCCGTACCCCTCCACGTTCCCGTTTCCGTCAATCACCACCAACGTCGGCAACGCCCGCGCATTGTAAAGCATCGAAACGTTCTCATTCTGATCCAGCACCACCGTGTACGAATACCCGTGCTGCCCGATGAATTGCGCAACCGTTCCTCGCGGCTCGCCCACATTAACCCCAATCACCACGAGCCCTCGTCCGGCATACTCCCGGGACAATTTTTCCAGCACCGGCATCTCCGCCCGGCATGGCGGGCACCAGCTCGCCCAAAAATCCAGCAGCACCGGGCGTCCCCTTAGACTGCTCAAGGTGACCGTGTTTCCGGATAAATCCTGCAACGTAAAATCCGGCGCGGGGACTGTAGTTGCCCTTGTCACGCCCGTGTCTCCTCCGGCGCTCGCTCTCGCGGACGCCGACCCCGTAAGAACTACGGCGGCGTACTCGGGAAATACGGGCGGCTTGACGCGTATCAGTTGCGTGCAGTCCACGAATCCAAGCCACTGGCTCGATCCGGCTTCCCGGATTTTGCACCAGTCGTCGTTCTCCATCTGAATTTCGAATCCATACACCAGCGCGTCGCCCTTCTTGAGCGTCTTCACCGTGCCGCTGGTCTGCGACATGTCGCGATACACAATCAGCGTCTCGCTCTTCACCGTCGCGCGCCCCGGCAGCTTGATGTCCACCGCATTGGTAGCCTTCGTCTGCGCGTCGCTTCGCGGCCCGAAACACAGCACCAGCGCGCCCACGGCAACTATCCACGCGACCACACCAACGGTGTAGGGATGCACGGCAGGACGATCGCGAAATGCGAATCGCAGCATCAGGTAGGACTCATTCCGCCCATCGTACTCCCGGCCCGGATGTATTACAAGAATAGTTACCTCTGGGCAGCCGGCAGTTGGCCGAACCGTAATCCCAGTAGTTAGCTCGTGGGTGCTTGTTTTCCCCTGCCTGTGAATTTTGTTTCAGTACCTGGGCCGGTGGCCATCAAGATCCGTGACCAGCATTAAACCGTGATCCGACCCACCACAGGGGGAACGTTTGACGTCCGAGAGGATGATTCGTTCGCCTCCAGGGGTGCGCTGCGTTGCACCGTAAGCTCCGCCAAAACTGGGCGGCCACGCGCGCGCCCCTTTCCACCGTATATTCGGGTGATCTCGCAATTTCACGCGCACAGCGTGGAAAAATGAAAATCGCCGTCAAGTGAGTTGCTTAATATGCTGAAATTGCCGTGGTAAGCTTGCCCCTGAGGGGCATGACCGGGATGACAGCGAACGATATCGCTGTACCGAGATCGCGTGTGATGATGACGGCATGCGCGTTGGTGCTCGCGAGCAGCCTGCTAGTCGCACCGGCGCCGGGCCACAACGAAAAGCACGTCGAAACGAGGCAGCATCATGAAGCGTCGAGTTTGGTGGGCACCGCTAGCGAAACTCAACTAATCACCGCGACGGCCGCTTCGGCTCTTGCGTGGCCGGTAAAGATCACCTGCACACAGTGATCGGTGCCAAGTAATAGACGTAGACATCGCCGAGATGAGCGGAGATATGATGAAAATTAAACGGGCACCCATATGTCTCTTAGCGTTGGCCGCGTTTGTCCCCAGCGGCGGCACCCAGGAGGTCAAGCACCCTCCTACGGTCGAGCACTGTCGGGCCGACGTGCTGCATTGGGCCGGACGACTGAATTCGGACAACAAGGGCGGTGATGTGTCGATTCTAACTTTGGCAGCTATGAACGACGAGATGTCCACTTGCTTGAGCGTCAATCCGGGGGATGAAGAGCACTACTTGCTCATCTTGCATGTAACCGAAGGCATATCGATGGTCCGGATGCGGGATTTTATTGACCGGCACAACCTGAGTAAGCAGTTTATTGACGAAGACAAGGCTGGGGAACGTTAAGCTGGTTCTAACCCATCAACCCGGATTGGCAGGAGAATATTCGATGGAATCGAACGACCCGTTGGTGATGCAATCCATCGCGTCTAGATGCTGTACGATGTGCGACAGCTCGTACGATCTTAGAGACATCCGTGCACACCTTGCCGATGTGCCCAACATTGGCAAATCTCCTCAAGCGAATGGCCCTAATGGCGGGTACGGTGAAGTCAACGTTCACGAGCACACCAGAAGACGGCCACGGACGAAACGGAAATAACCCTGACGTCTGGGCCGTCGGCTGCCCCACGTGTACGCGCTACACGCCAATTCTGGTTTCCTCTGCACCCGAATCTTGGCTCGCTGATTAGCGGGTACACACCCTTCTCGCCGAAATAACTGTTTGGGTCAGCGCGAAGCGGACGCAACGCGCTCGCACGCGCGACAAAAACTCATCCCCGCATCGGTCGTACCCCGAATCGTGATTCGAATTCCTTCGCGAGCGCCTCCGGCACAATTTCGTCGCCCGTGAAGACGACGCGAAGACTCGCAACATCTTCACGCCTCCATTCCCGCGTGTAAATCTCGAGACAATCCGCCGTCGTCGGCAACACCGTAATCTGATAATCGCGGATCGTCTCGCTCACGCTCGCCGCGTCCAGCGCATTCGTGTGATACGTGATCCCCACTCCAGAGATCGCCGGCAGCCACAATCCCGTCTCGTATCCAAACGAATCGCAAAATGGCAGCGCGCCCAGGATCGTATCTTCCGCGCCGATTCCTAATTGACGCTGCATCGCTTCGACGCGCGCTGCGATTTCTGCATGCGTGTCAATCGCCGCCGCAAATCCGCCGCTCGCGGTCTCCGTCAAATATTTCGCCGCCGCGCTTGACGCTGCCAGCGCGCCGTCGCTCAGTTTTCTTTCAATTCGCCGCGCCGGCAGCGGCCACAAAAACAGCGCCGCTCTTTTTTCGGAGAAACTCGGATGCGCGGCCGCCTCGTCGAGAAAAAGAATTTGCCCGGGCAGCTTCACCGGTAAATAATCCACCACCACCTTCAACGTCACCACCGATTCAACGCCGCATTTCTTCGCGCATTCCTCCAGCATTTCCTGCGGCATCGTGTAATCGAAATTCACAACAGCTTTTCCCGCAAGCGTCGCCGCAAAATTCACCAGCGCCGCGGGAACCGACGGTGGCAGCAAAATCCCAACCGTTTTCTCTTCTCGCCAGAATTGTTTCAGCCGCCGCGCAAAAAATATCGCCCCGAGCAAAACCGCGCCCGCCGTCATTCGCGGCCTTCGCGCGTCCGCCATCGCAAACCGATGAAAATGCCGGTGCGCGCCGCGAATCAGCGCAGTCGTCAGTGTCATCGCTTCCGCCGCGCGCGCCGCGTCCGTCGAGCCCGCAGAAGAAGCTGCGTCCGGCGTGCCGGTCATGATGTCGCGCCCACCCACGCCTTCATCCGCGCGACGCATTCCGGCAACGCCACGCAAACGTAAATCGTTGCCAGCAGCGTGAGCCCTGAGCCCACAAGAAAAACTTCGCTCGGCGTCAAATGCAAATCCGTAACCAGCGCCCGGTACGCCCCCGCCGCCAGAAATACTCCCACGAACGAAAGCAAATTGGCCGCCGCCTGCATGCTTCCTTTGCGCTCCGGACTCGGCCGATGCTGAATCAGCGCGAGCACCGGCACGGCAAAAAATCCCGCGAAGAGTCCCACGAATCCGAGAAGAATCGCCACGCCCAAAAAAGAAATCCCCGGCGTCGCGAGGCTCGCCGCAAAAATCGTCAACCCAATCGCGCCCGCGGGAATTAATCCGTATTCGATTTTCCCGCGCGAAAGATATCCGGCCGCAAGGCTTCCGATTCCAATCCCGATCGCGAGCGCGGCCTGCAAATAAGTATTCTGCTTGTCGCCGAGAAGCAAAACTTCTTTTCCGTACAACAAAATAATCGGTTGCAGCAATCCGCCGAGAAACCAGAAATAGGTATTCGCGAGCACCGCAATCCACAGCACGCGATCCCGCCGCGCGATCTTCATCTCCGCCCACAAATCGCCTACGAAATTCGCGCGGAATTTCTTTTGCGGATCCGCCGCGGGAACCCGCGTAATTCCCAGGCTCGCCAGCGCTCCGAAAATCGCCAGCGCAACTAAAATCGCGCCCGACCAGATTTGCCGCCCGCGAAAATCTTCGGACATGAATCCCGCCGCGACCGTGCCCGTCAAAATCGCCACAAAAGTTCCCAGCTCGAGTATGCCGTTCCCCCACGATAATTTGTCGAGCGGAAGAATTTCCGGAAGCAATCCGTATTTCGTCGGGCCGAAAATCGCTTGCACCGTGTTCATCAAAAATATCGCGGAAAGTTCGAGCGCCAGATTTCCGCGCGCGAGACCAACGACCGCGACGCACATCACCACGATCTCAAAACATTTTGTGCCGATCGCGGCGGAGCGCTTGCTGTAGCGGTCGGCCAAATATCCGCCGGCCATGGAAAATAAAATAAACGGCACGGCGAAAAGAACGAGAACGTAGGGGACGAGGCGATCTTTTTCGGCTTGGGGAAGGCCGGCGCCCAAAATCAGAAGAATGACGAGATTTTTTTGCGCGTTGTCGCTAAACGCGCCCTGAAACTGCGTGACGATCAGACTCCAAAATCCCCGCCGCCAATTCCGCGGCGGGCCGGGCGGCTGCGACTCCGGCGGCATCGGTCAGGCGATGACGCGCAAAGAAGAAGGAGCCGGGGCCGCGCCGTTTTCCTTGTCCCGTTCGGCGCTTGCATTCGAATCGCGCGGCGCACGCGCGCCGGAAACCGAATCGCGAGCCGAGCCGGCGAGGCGAGCGGAATCGTTCGCGGCGCTCGAGCCGCTTGCGGAATCCGCGGCGCGCGCGGAATCGTTCGCACCGCCGGAGGCGGCGATGAGAGCGGGATCGCGGCGCGGATATTTCGTCGTGACGTAATCGTCGACGAGCGCGTGAAAGGCGGCGGAGAGCTGATCGTAATTTCCCTTCAGCGTGACGAATTTCTGGCCGTCGATGTAGACGGGGCAGCTCGGCTCTTCGCCGGTGCCGGGAAGACTAATGCCGATGTTGGATGCTTTCGATTCGCCGGGGCCGTTGACGATGCAGCCCATCACGGCGAGCTTCAAATTTTCGACACCGTCGTATTGCGTTTTCCATTCGGGCATTTTGTCGCGGACGTAGCCCTGAATGCGCTCAGCCAATTCCTGAAAGGTGGTGCTGGTGGTGCGGCCGCAGCCGGGACACGCGGTGACGCTCGGCGCGAACGCGCGAATCGCGAGCGCCTGCAAAAGTTCGCACGCGGCGTAGACTTCATCGCGGCGATCTCCGTTCGGCCGCGGCGTGAGCGAAATGCGAATCGTGTCGCCGATGCCTTCGCTCAGCAGAATTCCCATCGACGCCGACGACCAGACGAGTCCTTTCGCGCCCATGCCCGCTTCGGTCAAGCCGAGATGCAGAGGCTGATCGGTGCGCGAGGCGAGATCGCGATAAATCGAAACCAAATCGTTCGGCCGCGAAACTTTGCACGAAATAATAATTTGATCCTTGCGCAAACCGTTTTCGAGAGCGAGATCGGTGGATTGCAGCGCGGAGAGCACCATGCACTCGTTGATAATTTCTTCGGAAGTGTGGCCGAGATCGCGGTCGGTGTTCTCCTGCATTTTCTGCATCACCAGCTCTTGATTGAGCGAGCCGCCATTCACGCCGATGCGCACGGGCTTGCCGTGATCGCGAGCGACTTTGCAGATGGTGGAAAATTGTTCGTCGCGGCGTTCGTGAGCGCCGACGTTGCCGGGATTGATGCGATATTTATCGAGAGCTTCGGCGCACTTGGGATATTTGGTGAGCAGGACGTGGCCGTTGTAATGAAAATCGCCGATGATGGGAACGTCGCAGCCTTGATCGAGAAGGCGCTGCTTGATTTCAGGAACGGCGGCGGCGGCTTCCGGAATATTGACGGTGACGCGAACGAGTTCGGAGCCGGCCTGAGCGAGCTCGAAGCACTGCTGCGTGGTCGAGGCAATGTCGACCGTGTCGGTGTTGGTCATCGACTGGACGACGACGGGCGCGCCGCCGCCGACCTGGACTTTGCCGACTTTCACGCCGACCGTTTTGTGGCGCTCGCGCGTCAATTCAATCCCTCCACCCTTACTTCTTTGGGTGCGTCACTTACCGTTGCCTTCCAACGGCGCCACTCGCTGTGACTTTTCACGGGCGCCACTTTCCGTGGCGCAACTTCCATTCTATATGAATGCGATGGTTGCGTGCCAGCCGCGGCGTTTGCGGATGTGCTCGGGCAAGGGGATTGGGCAAATTGGATGATCGCGAAGGTCGTGTTTTTGTTCCGGTTAGAAATTGACCGGGATGTTTGTTTTCTGTGCATTGCGGCGAATTCTAATCGTTCGGGAGTCCCGATTAGAGCCGATTTCCGTGCACCTCGAAGCGCCGGAAGGATTCTAATTCCGGACGGGGCCTGTGCGGGCTGTGTATGGACAGCGCGCCGGAATTCGGCGAATCGGGCAGCCGCGAAAGTGGTGTTTTTGTTCCGGTTAGAAATTGACCGAGACGTTTGTTTTCTGTTGGTTGCGGCGATTTCTAATCGTTCGGGAGTCCCGATTAGAAGCGATTTCCGTGCGCTTCAGGGCCGCGCGCGATTGAAACCCCTGGGTATGGGCCGGTCGCCACGGCGACCGCACGATAAGCCCGTTCGTGCGCCACGGTCCGTTTGTCCGCCGCGGCGGACTCAGGATAAACGACGGCACGATGAGCCCCTTCGTGCCCCTCAGGGCGAATCGACAGGGATTCGGCCCGTTCGTCCGCCGCGGTGGGCTCAGGGTAAACGGACTCAGGATAAACGGCCTTCGGGTAGATCCCTGAGCCCTGGCCTGGGTCTGCGCATGCCTCCGGGGAGCGGATTCCGGGTGCTGGGTGGCGACGGGCCGAGTTGTGGCGTTCGATCATACTGTCTACGACGCTAGCACGAGATGCGGCGGGTTGGAAGAGACAGGTTTCTGTGGAACGAACGCCGGAAAATTGTGGAGCAGGGATATGCGGCGACGCGCGATTTGCGGTCGCGAGCCATTCGGCGGTTTTTCGCGCCCTCAGGGTGATTCCTTATGGACTCAGCGGCTATGTATTCGCGTAGGCGGCGGCGCCGAGAAAATGGAGCGAGACGTACGGCTCATTGCCGATCACCCAACTGTCGTGGCCGGGAGGTCCGGGCGGAATGTAGAAGAGCGTGCCGGGGCGAAGTTCGTGGATGGTGCCGTCGGCCATCGCGGCCGTGGCGCAGCCGGAAAGAACCAGGCCGACATGCTCGACGTTGCAGAGCGATGCGCCGACGCTCGGCCCGATGTGAAGGGACCATTTCCATCCGGGCTGGTAAGTGGCGCGGCCGATGGACATGTCGCCGATGTGAACGATTTCGAATTTTCCTTTTTCGAAGGTGCGGACTTCGTCGGGCTGTTCGAAATGTTTGAGAACGGTTTCGAGATTCGGCGGCATGGAGAAATTCCCTTTTGAGTTCGTGCGCTGCGGAGATTGTACATCGGGGATATTTTTTTGAGAGACGGATTCTGCGCCGAGACGGTGGGACCGAAGGGGCGCGGAGATGTGGACCTTGGGGGGATGGTTCAAGCAGTTGCGCATGAAGGCCCCGCAGGTGCCGGCCGTCTGGGCGGGAGTCCGGACTTTGACCGGTCGGCCGTCGTCAGCTGGGCTTCACTGGAGGAAGCAGGGACTTTAGGAATTCGAGGTCCGCGCGGGAATTTGTGGAAACGATTGTTCGATAGAGCTCGTCAAGCTTCGGATTCAGCTCGGTATTTTCAGCTCCGTTTAGGGTTGTCCTTTGCTCCCCGACGCCCGTGTCGAGCGCTTGAAATACGTAGTACGTCTCGATGGGAGGAAGTGTCGCGCCCGCCGACCGCGTGGCGCCCATTCGCTGGATGACGGTCCGCTGGAGGCGCTGCAGCACAAGCCTGGCCGGCGTTGGCGTCCGCGTGTCCCACGCGAATGTTGTAGGGTTGACTCTCACCCATCGGATTGAGCCGCTGCGCGTGGCGTCGATCAGCTGTGAAAGGTAAGCCAGCATTTCTGCGCTCTCAGGATTAGCCATGTTTCGATTCTCCGAAATCGAGGGTCTCTTTCTCAAATAGTCCGATCAGAGCATATACGTTATCGCTTATTGTGAAAAAGTGCGCCTGGATGGCATTGTAAGTTGCGTATGGGGCCTCTTGCTCTTTCGCGGGATCAGACGGGCAAACGGCCTGCAACGACTGCTCTGCAGCGTCTATGGACTCTATCGTCGACTTGATGGCTGCGGAGAGCTTGGGATCTGCTGCAAATGGTGTGGCTGCCCTTCGCACTTTACTTGAAATCACGGAAAGTGAGTGTCGTGCTTCGACAAACAGGATGTCCTGTTTTATCTCGAAGAGCCCTTGGGATACCTCCATCAGCTCAATGATGACCGTCTGGAGCTTGACTGTCCTTCCAGCAGCTGTGGCCGCCGTCTTGGCTTTGCGGGCTTCGAGAAATGCGAGAATCGAGAAGACGAGTCCCGCGACGCCAATTAAGGTCGCGGTCCAGAAGTCGAGGTGCTTCCAGAATGGGGTCTGCAGCATTTGGAGAATTTGGTCGGCGACTGTTTGGAAATGCTGGATGTCAATCGGCATGGGGTTCCGTCCGGCGTCGCGCCCGCGTGGATTTGCCACTGCCGTCGGCGGAAGAGAGCTTCGCTTTAAGCTCCCGATTGTCGATCATGCGGATTCGACTAACGATTGTGATGTGCTCCCATTACGGCTTTGACGATCGCCACAAACTCCTTTACAAACTCGCACGCCGCGTCCAGCTCGTCAAGTTTGCTGACGCTGCTCAAGAGGTCTTCGGCAAAGTCGCAAAATGCCATCGGGTCGACGCCGCGGCGGTCTCTCGGATTCACAAAGATTCTTTCCGGCTCGAAGAAATTCTCGACGTCGCCGCGCTTCGCCGCCTTCTCAAGCTCTTTCCTAAACTGGACGCTTGCTGCTCGTCGCCCGAGCGTGAGGTCGAGGGTCTCCCGCTTTAGCTCAAGCATCTGGTCAGTCAGGCCGAAGCGGAAGGCGTTTCTCCATAGTTCCCATTCATCGAGGCCCACTCTGGTAGCGAGTTTGGTCAATCGGTCGCTGACCGGCACGTACTGGGCGCGGAGGGACTCCGGTGGTCGGGGCAACAACTCCGATCGTGCGTCGAGCAAATGATCGAGCCCGGCTCTGATTCGCAGGAGCATGTAGCGTAGAACGTGGTGATTTATGTCCGGTCTGTTTGGCATTCGACCGCCCTCCTCTTCAATCGGGATCGCGCGGAAACCGACGGCTTAGATGGTTTTACAGAGAGCTACGTATCATCTTATGCCATAGATTGGGGAATTATGATATCGCAGCGAGGTGTCCGGGGTCCGGGCAGCGTCGAGGTGGGTCGTTCGCTAGGCGCGCCACTCAGCGGCCCCAGGTCTTGCCCAAGCCCCATCCGGGGTACGGACACGGCGGAAAACGTGAGGTTCATTGTCGGAGAAATGCGGATCCCTTCCGCCGCGGCGGACTCGGGATGACGATCGTAACGAGGAACCGGGGCAAAGTATCGCCGATCCGTTTCGCGGCGCGGAACGGTTCTCGGTGGGCGAACGCGTCAGTTGGCGGCGGCAGGTTGGGCGCCGCGAGAGCGAAACGAGAAGAACAGGCCGGCGAGGACGACGAAGAGCATGACGCTGGCTTCGGGGCCGACGGAGCCGCCGGTCAGCCAGGGCGGGCCGTGAAGGGAAGAATTGAGCAAGTGGCCCGAGGAGGCGAAGCCGCTGTTGGGAACGGAGAAAAGGAATGTCTCGCCCCAAATGAAGCCGCTGTGAAGGCCCCAGGCAAACCAGAGATTGCCGAATCGCTTCAGCGTAACGCAGAGAAACAGGGCGAACAGGCCGGCGGCGACGCCGCCGACCCAACTCTCTCCATGGCCGCTGGAATGAACGAAACCAAAAAGCGCGGAAAGAAAGAACGCGGCGGGCCAGAAGCCGATGCCTGAAGCCAGGGTGAATTGGGCGTAGCCGCGGAAGAGAAATTCTTCGAAGAAGCCGGTCATGAGAAAGACGAGCGCCCAACCGGCCGCGTAACCGAGCGCGCGTGCAGGCGAGAGAGCCAGAGTGCCGAACGAGAAACCGCCGAAACCGTAGACGAGCAAAATCAGGGCGGTGACGGCGGCGAGTCCCGAGAGAATGCCTTGGCGGAAAAATTTTCCGAAGGCTGCGCGGGCGGGAAGGCCGTAATCGCCGAGCGGGCGCTTTTCGATTTTGGACATGATGGATGTGGCGACGAGGAGCGAGACGACGAAGGCGAATTCGAGAGTGAGCGCGGCGGGGACGGTCAGAGTGGCGTGGCGAAGAGGATCGAGAAGGCGGGCGACGCGCGGCGCGTGGATCGCGAGCGAACGAAAGGCGGCGAGGCAGGAAAGAAAGAGCGCGAGGAAAATGAGGAGGCGCCATCCGGCGCGGAAGCCGTTCGGGCCGAGGAAAATTGTGGAGAGGATGGAGTGCGGAGGCTGGGAAGTAGGGGAAGACATTTGTGGGATTGTCCTATTGATGGAGGGAATTGGCTAGGGTGGGAGGGGCGAGGACGGGTGGGAGATTAGGACGGAAAGGGCAACACCCGCACCCTCGCCTGCGGCGAGAATGCGGCACCCGGCAAGGCTAATGCGTGCGGGAGAGGAGAGTGCGCTGACGAAAACGAGACCCGCACCCTCGCCTGCGGCGAGAATGCGGCACCCGGCAAGGCTAATGCGTGCGGGAGAGGAGAGTGCGCTGACGAAAACGAGACCCGCACCCTCGCCTGCGGCGAGAATGCGGCACGCGACCGGAAAAGGAACGGCCCGGCTCGATATAGCCTTGGGGGCAGTCGAGCCGGGCCGAGGTAGTGGCCAACGCCTTCGGGGGGTCGGCCGAATTATCTTCTGATCAGCAACTTCCTTATATACCGCGAGCGTTCGACTTTCAAGGGGAAGTGTGCCGTGCGGCCAGGACGGCTAGGACGGCGGATTGCGCGGAGATCGTTGGGGATGAACGGAGATGGTGAAGGGAAGGGCTCCGGCGATGCCGGAGTCCCTCCCCCAAATGCGGTGCTGGTGGTTTACGGCTTCCAGAAATCGGGGTAGGCCTTGATCCACGATTCGTCGACGTAGCTCATCTGCGGGTCGATGGCGAACAAATTATGCGTGGAGGATTCAATCGCCGAAGCGGCCAGTTCATCGAGCTTCTTCATGCCGTCCGGGCCCAGCGCTTCTTCGAATTTCTTGCTGTCCATGAAGCCGCGATCGATTTCGGCGAGGTTTTTGCGGCCAGTGAGGACGATATAGGTGCCGTTCTCGCCGCCGTACATTTCCTCGAACATGCCCCAGTGAGCGTCGGGGATGGACTTTTCATAGGCGGCCTTGACCATCTTGACGATCTCGGACCATTCCGCGTCGTGTCCCTCGCGAACATGGTAAGCGGAAATTTCCATGTAACGAAAGTCGGAGAGGTCGGCGTGCGGGCGGAGGCTCATTTCGTCACTGAAAACGAAGACGCCCGCATCGATGTCTTCGAGGAGTTCACCATCGGCGACGCCGGCGCGATCGAGTGCAGCGGCGAGTTCGGGATTCTTCGCCTGTGCTGCGTAGTCCTTTTCCCAGGCGTCGAAGGATGCGTACTGGGTGAGGAACAAGGCGCGCGACTTGCCGGAGAGCGAGGTCATGCCGAGATAGTGCGTGGGCCAGTTCGCGCGACGTTCCGCCTGGACGAAGGCGCTTTCGGTGGCGTCATGCTCGAAGCCGGTCTTGCCCGGCTTGACGAATTCGCGCGTAATTTGCATCACGCGGGGAATGGAGTGATTTTCCATCGGCTTTTTTTCCTGCGCCGAGACGATGCAACTACACGAAAGGACGAGACAGAATCCAAGCAGAGACCTGGTGATTTTGTTCATGTACGCAAACCTCCTGATTTGCGATGCGAAAATTGGTATGGAAGGGGACCGAGAGACTGGCGAACAGATACCGCCGGAATCTGGGCGGAGAGTATGCGAGGAGTGGGGCGAAGTCAAGCGCGTTCGGCAGACGTTATCGATGGCTCTACGTGGTTGGGGAATTATCGTGCGTTGTGAGTGATAGGCGGACGAGCGGGAGCGGGAGATTTCATTTGTGCGATAACGCGACGAACCGGGAGTTATGCCGGGGCTCGATCTGGAACTACGGGGAATCGTGGATTGTTTAACGGTGACGAAGCCACAGGAAAAATCCGCAGAGGCCGCCCAAGAGAAGAGCGCCTGCGAAAAACCAGCGCAATTCTGGTAATCCGGCCAAGCCCATCAGAAGCAGACCGAAAACAATGACCAGCCCGATTGGGTGGCCCGTCAGGCGGCCTGCGCCATAACGCCCGAACGGAACGACCTCGGTTGGGTCAGGTTCGGAGTTGTGCGGGGCGGCGTCCCGAGCGCTGGAGTGCCGAATGCCGGGAGGAACATGCATTCACCATGCTATACGCTTCGGAGGCGTTCGCGGCAAGTGTCCGCGATCGAGGCGTTCAAGAACGAATTGAAGGGCTTCACCACTCAGTTCGAACGCGCCGGAGTGTCATTGCAGCTTCGTGGTGAGTTATGGACTTTCTTGCGATAATCTCTTCGAGGACACGGTGAAGAAACAAAGCTTTCGCTGTCTCGCCTGGTTTTTTTTGCTTTGGCTTGCGCCCTGCTGCTTCGCTCAAGTAATAAGAATTCGTGTCGTCGATAGCAAGACCGGACTTCCCCTGCAGAAGCAACCGGTGTCGGTCGGTCTATTTTACGAAAAAGGCGAAAAGCCTCCAGCAGGTTTCGATGCGCATCCGCGACTTGAAACCAATGTCAATGGCGAGGCAGAGTTTCGTCTTCCGGATCCTGCCCCTGCGCACTTGGCGATCCAGGTCCGGCTAACTTCCGAGCATTGGCATTGTTGGTGCGTGGTCCTCGTTGCCACACAAGATCTGCTTCGTACGGGAATCGTAGAGTCAGCAGACGTTGAAACGAAGGCATCCGCCGCGGCTGCGAAGGCGGAACCCGGAGTAATCCTCTTTCGTGCTCGTCCGTTCACATTTTTTGAAAGGCTTCTCTATCCGCTTGTGAAAGAATAGCAATCGATTCATCTCTTGAAAGCCCGCCGCTAAGATTAGTCACCGATTAACGCTATATTCGACTAACCCGGAGTTAGCTCGCCAAGGCGGATAGCAGCCGCGACGGACATCGGAACGTTGACGAGCTTGCGCCGCCCGCATCAAAACAGGCTCTTTCTTCTTGATTTTGGTAGCCTGTCCCGGAGCCATCTATTGCTCCTTTTGGGTGTCACTCAAACTTCTGACGTTAAACGAGGCACAGGGCTTTGTCACAAGATCTGAAAGATCAGTCCGTGGCGTCCGCGCCGCCATTGTCTGGGAGAGCGGCGCGGCCGAGTGCAGTAAGCGGTCACGCGGCCGGGCCGGGCGCGACATTCGAGCACAGCAAGCATGACGAACTTGGTCGCCAACTTGCGGACTACATCATCGAGGAAGGTGACTAATGGAGGAGCAAAAGATTCGCACTGCGTTGAACCAGCTTTATAGCATCTTTGAGGTTCTTTGATTGCGAGGCGTCTGCCCAGCGTTGGGCAGATCGACGTTACCTTGAAGTTCTTCGGTTCAAACTTGAAATGAACAGCCTATACCCTGACGTCAAGAGACAGGAAGTTTTGGATTCACGAAGGAGACCGCGACATCCGTATAATCCAATACCTGAGAGGCACAATGACGAAAACGACGAGCTTTCAAATGGACATTCGCCCGCTCTTTACGGAACGAGACATTCAAGGCATGAGCAAGGCGTTCAACCTGGGAAGTTACGATGACGTCAAAAAGCATGCTGGCGCCATCTACGATCGCATTCGTGGAATCGGCGGCGCGGTAATGCCGCCCCCACCACCAAAAGGAGAAGGTCCTTGGCAGCAATCTCGGATTGAACTATTCGCCAAGTGGATGGCGGACGGATTCCCACCTTAGTCGGCCCCCAAGCGCCCAGGGCTGCTTCTTGGCTTAAAATTCGCGCGCTGGAGCGAGCCGAGGAATGTGACTCGGAAAGGAAGGTGACATGAGGAGGGCGGAAGTGTCGCGGAACTAATCAACCAAGTGCCGGCAAGGAACAAATGATCCAAATCTCGAGAAAGCGTCGGGGACAATCAACCGGTTTCCGGGACAAATAAATAGACAGGAGAATGCCATGACAACTGCAAGCGCATTTACGAAGCCCGCACAGATCCGCGTGGCCCGGCGGTCGCCCGCCTATTGGCGTGTCACGATCGACAACCCGCCGATCAACGTGATGGGCCCGGAAATGGTCAAGCAGTTTCAGCAAGTCATGAACGCTCTCGAGGCCGACGAGCAGGTCAGGGTGGTGGTCTTCGACAGCGCGGTCGACGACTACTTCCTAAATCACTCCGATTTCCTGGCAAAGCTTGAGGACCTGACCGGAATGCCTGCGGGTCCCACAGGCTTGCCGCCGTGGCCGGACTTTCTCGTGCGTCTGACCCGCTTGCCAGTCGCCTCCATCGCCCTCATCCGCGGCCGGGCGACGGGCAACGGCAGCGAGATCACGCTGGCCTGCGACATGAGTTTTGCCAGCCGCGAGAAGGCCATCATCTCGCAATGGGAGGTGGGCGTGGGGATGGTCGCCGGCGGCGGCCCCATGGCTCGGCTGCCCCGACTCATCGGCCGAAACCGCGCCCTCGAGGTGCTCTTGAGCTCGGAAGACATCAGAGCAGAGCAGGCCGAGGCCTACGGCTACATCAATCGCGCCCTGCCCGACGCCGAGCTCGACGCGTACGTGGAAGCGCTCGCAACAAGGATCGCCGGATTCGACAAATGGGCGATCGCCAACACGAAACGCCTCGTCAACACCAGCCTGCCGCCAGACGTCGAGCTCGGCGCCGGCTGGGATGCGTGCATCGCATCGCTCGGTCGACCTGCCGCCCAAGAGGGGATCAAAGCGCTGATGGCGCGCGGCTTCCACAAGCCGGGGGATGTCGAAAATCGGCTCGGATACTACCTGGGCCAAATCGCGCGCTAGGCCGGCGCTCGACGCGATTCCGAACTCCGGACGTTGCGGACGGGACGCGTTCGAAGCCAATCTTGGCGGACACGTTTCGAATGTCTGTAGTGATGTTTAACATATTCTGCGCACTATATCGAAAGGAGCCATCAATGAACGCCGTACAAGTCGAACAGAAGAGCTATGAGATGCCCCCGCGAGAGGGGATCACCATCGCGCATTTTCTCACCGTCGCCGACGTCGAGCGATCGGCTCGCTACTACGAAAAGGTCTTCGGCGCTCGCATTCTGACCATGGGTGACGGCAACGCGCCTCCGTACCTTCAGCTTGCGAATATCTGGATGATATTGAATGTAGGGGGCGGACCGACCCCGGATAAGCCGACGGTAACGCTCAGCGTCCCCGACCCGAATCACATCAACAGCTTTATGAACTTCCGCGTCGCGGATATTCAAGCGTGCTACGAATTGTGGAAAAGCCGGGGAGCCGAGTTCCTCACGCCGCCGATTCCCAAGTACGGCGAGATCCGCTGCTACATCCGCGACCCTGACGGTTATATTATCGAGGTCGGACAGAGCACCGATCTCAAGTACGGTTAGCGCTCGGCCCGGACGGATGCCAACTCTGCGCTCCGTCGGCGCACTTCTGACAATCTCTGCCTTGAACAGTCACTCGCTCTGACATCGAAGGGAGAACCAGATGGGTGGCACAAACGGACTGAAAGAGACCACGCTTGGTGTGAACGTTTTTACCGCCCCGGGAAAGGTCATGGTCGGCGAGCGGCCAAAGCCCTTCGGCGAACCGCTCGGCTTTGACCCGATCACGTCGACTTTGATCTTCGGCGAGTACGACGCGGTGCTGGTGGACGCAATGGGGACAGTGGCTGAGGCCGAGGCTCTCGCGGATTGGATTGCTCTGCACAACCGCAACTTGGAGACCATCTATATAACGCACGCCCATTTCGACCACTTCTACGGTCTGAGCATTCTGCTCGACCGTTTCCCAGGCGCTCGGGCGATAGCAACGCCCAAGGCGGTGAACGCCATGCAGATGTCTTTTTCTCCCACGGTGGAGCGATTAGCCCGCCGGCTCTTTCCTGGGCAAGTGGCCACCAAGTTGGTTGCACCTGAACCCTATGAGCACGACACGTTTACTCTCGAGGGCCACGAATTGCGCATCATCGAGCAGGGCCGCACCGATAGTCCCGATTCGACGTCTCTATACGTTCCATCGATCGGCCTGATCGCCGCTGGCGACGTTGTTTACAACCAGTGCCGCGTGTACGTCGGCGACACCACCCCCGAGAGTCGAAAGAATTGGATCGCGGCGCTAGACCGGTTAGCGGCGCTGAACCCGGCGATTGTTGTCGCCGGTCACAAGAAGCCTGGCGCGCCCGACTCTCCCTCGACGATCCAAGACACCAAGCGTTACCTGCAGGACTTCGATCGGTTGCAGAAAACCGCGACGTCTGACCAGGAGCTGTTCGATCAGATGACGGAGCTGTACCCGCATTGGGTAGCCAATCAGTCGTGGTTGATGTTCGGATTCCCCGGGGCATAACTCACATCAACCGCCGTGGCCCGTCCTTGCGCACTTTGGAGGAAGCCGCGGACGATGAGCTAGCTCATATTCAGGAGAACAGAATTCGATTTCAAAAAGGAGAACAAAATGACAACAAAAGGGAAAGTCTTGGTGCTCGTCTCGAGCGGTCACGGCTTGCTATTGAAAGATGGCAAGGTGTACGCCGGCGCTGGCTACTATCTCAACGAGCTGACGGTTCCGGTTCGCGCCCTGATGAAGGAGGGCTACGAAATCACTTTCGCCAACCCCAAAGGCAACACGCCGCAAATGGATGTCCATTCAGCTGTAGCCGACTTCTTCGGTGGAGACGAGGCTAAGCTTCAGGACTATCTAAAATTCCGCGACACCCTGACTGGGCTCAAAAATCCAACTCGTATCTCGGATGTGATCGCATCGGGCCTGGATCAATATGACGCTGTTTTCGTCCCCGGCGGCCATGGCCCGATGATGGACCTGCTCGATGATCCCGACGCGGGCACCGTGCTGAGACACTTTCATAAAACATCCAAGCCTACGGCAGTGCTCTGCCATGGCCCGATTTCACTTCTCGCGGCGCTTCCGAATTCGACGGAGGTGGTCGCCGCGCTGTCGGCGGGCGATGCCGCTGGAGCACACGCAAAGGCTCAAGGCTGGATCTATTCTGGATATAAGATGACTATCTTTTCGACAGCGGAAGAGCAGCAGCGCGAGCCGCTTGAGATTGGTGGTAAGGTTCTCTTCTACCCGGACTTTGCCTTGCGTACTGCGGGCGGTGACGTAAGTGTGGCCGCTCCATGGCAGAGCTACGTTCTTCAAGATCGCGAGTTGATCTCAGGTCAGAACCCGTTCTCGGACGAAGCGCTTCTGAAACTTCTTCTACCGGCACTCAGCGGAAAGAAGAAGGGAGTCGGTAAGTGAGGGCTGGCCAATCCTCCGTTGGATCGAGTCTTCGCTACTAACGCGGCCATAACCTACATCAACCGCCGATGCGAATGTTTCCTCGCGCATGATGGAGGATTGCACCTAGTTGGAAAGGCGCCGGAAATCGGGATGTCGAAGTATCGCTTCGATACCTTATCCAATTGTTTTCTTTCCTCGTCAGGCTTAATCGGCAGCAGCTATGAATACGAAAGAACCAGAATCGGTGGATGAGCACTGTATTGAGAGGGGTCGTCAATGAGCAGCGTACAAATCGAACAAAAGAGCTATGAGATGCCCCCGCGCGACGGGTTCACCGTCACACATTTTATCACCGTCGCCGACATCGACCGATCGGCCGATTTCTATGAAAGGGTCTTCGGCGGCCGCATTCTGAGCAGAGGCGATAGCAAGGGTGCGTCTGGGCACATTCAGATCGCGAATACTTGGCTCATTGTCAACGTCGGGGGCGGGCCCACCCCGGACAAGCCGACAGTGACGCTCAGCGTCCCCGCCGACCCGGATCAGGTCAGCAGCTTCTTGAATATCCGCGTTGCGGATATTCAAGCGTGCTATGAATTATGGAAAAGTCGAGGAGCCGAGTTCCTCACCGAACCGATTGCCAAGTACGGCGAGATTCGCTGCTACATCCGCGATCCTGACGGTTATATTATCGAGGTCGGACAGAGCACCGATCTCACGTACGGTTGACGCTCGGCCCGGTGGGGACGCGGATTTAGACGCTTATGGATGTCGGCTTGGCGCTAGACCATTGGTTCGTTCTGTATTTTGCGTCGACCGCGGGTTGGCTCGCCTGGCTGCGGGTAGTGCAGCACCGCCTCCTAGTGATATCCCAACGGGGCCGCTTGGACTGGAATACCTCAGCGCGAAAGACGATCCGCGAAAGCATTTAGCTTCTTGTCAAATTGAGGGCTCAAGATGAACGATCTACAAAAAAAGGAGCAGTCTTCTGGAGCGCGAGATCAAGAGATCCGTGCGGCACTGGATCAGCATTGGGCGGCCTCCGATGCCAACGATTTTGAAACGGAGCACCTCATCTATCACGAGGACGCGGTGCTGGATTACCCGCAGTCAGGCGAGCGAACCCGCGGTCGAATCAACATACAGAACCAACGCGCAAGTCAGCCAAACAAAAAGCGGTTTACTGTCCGGCGAATCATTGGCAGCGGTGATCTTTGGGTCACCGAATTGATCCTGACATATGACGGCAAGCCGTCCTACACCGTGAGCATCATGGAGTTCAGGGGCGACAAGGTCGCGCGGGAAACGCAGTACTTTGCGGATCCATTTGTGGCTCCCGCATTCCGCGCTAAATGGGTCGAACGGATGGACGCATAATTTCGAGGCGCGAGAATTCGCCAACGACACCGCCATTTGCGGTTTGCCGCATAATTGTCGAAAAGAGAGATTAACGCCGGAGGCCCGCTAAGTCCCGATGAACGCGGTTACCGGAGAAGTCGAACTGCATGCTTGGGGGATCGTTACTGCCCATCCTCCGATGGAGGGACAAGAGATGGATTGGAAGCGGTTGGTCCAGTTTGCGCTGCTGGGTAGCAGTGACTTAGAACAATATGCCATCCTGCTGGTACGCGTTTCGATCGGGCTGTTCTTCGCCATCTCCGGGGCAAACAAATTGTTCGTAGCCGGCGGCACGAAACCTGTTTACGATACGCTCGTTAAGGCCAAAATCCCGTTTCCCCACCAGACGGCTTATTTCGTGTCGGGTGTCGAGTTCGTTGGCGGATCCTTGCTGACCGTGGGGTTTCTTTCGAGCCCGGCCAGCGTGGCTTTATTGATCGATATGCTTGTCGCCACCCTGACGAGCGCGCTTTCCACCCTGCCTAAAGGACTTTCGCCCGTTAACTGGCTCGACGATTTCCTGTACCTTCCGGAAGTCCTGTACGTGCTCTTCTTTATCTGGCTGATCTGCTCCGGTCCGGGAAAGTTCAGTGTCGATTACTGGCTCGCCGGCAAGTTACTGAGGTGATCGATCGACGAAGCAGCTTGTTGCAAGACAAGAGCTTGATGGTCATTACCAGAATTTTTCAGCCGCAGGACTGGGGCTAAGTTCTGATTAACTCCGCCATCTGAGAAGTTAAGTACCAGGAGAGTACGCGTCCGTGAATCCGACTCATCGGGACTTATGGGCTCCAAAAGATAAATTCCGCGCGCAATTAAACTGGAAGCACACGATTCGCTGCAATGCGGATCAGCATTCGCCGAAGAGGCGTGCGCACACGTTATCGTTTAGGGGTAAATCAGGACCGCTAGTGAGGTGGTCCGGCGTGCGGGTTGGATCCTGTTCGATGAGCGGAATGGCTCTCTGGCGGATCAATGCCTCATGAACGCGCTTACCGGAGATGTGAAATCGTCCCCAAACCACTCGACGGGCCCGAACGCCGCTCGATGTCCAATGCAGTGATAGCAATTTAGAGGTCGCCTTCCCGCCTTCAGATTTGAAGCGGGCCTCATACCGGCACAATTAGGTGCGGATTATTAGTTCGCCTCTCATGTGGCAGGCGGCCCATTAAAGTTCAGGCGGATCTCAACGAAAACTCGACAACTGCTGGCCGTGATGGCCGCGCTCGCGCTGACGTCATCCTCTCTATCCGCTCAGATGTTCAGCTCTAGCTAGAAGGTTCCGAAAGTGCTGGAGGCGCGGTTCGTGACCGTTGAACCCGTCTGGCGCGAACTGCCCGTTCGCGAGGACTTCCAAAAAAAACTACGACAAGGTCTGGCAGACGGCGGTCAACACGATCCTTGAACACAACTTTGACATCGCGACGATGGACAAGGACTCGGGGTATTTCCGGACCCTCCCGAACTCGAAAATCATCAGTATGCAAACGAACTGGAACTACAAGATACAGATCAGCGTCAAACTCGTCTCGACGCCCGGCGATCCCAGGGCGAATCCGCCCGTGCCGCCGAATGTCGATAAAGTCCGCCTGCAGGTCTCCGGCGAAGTGACGAACGTAGATGTGCGGGGCGTGGTGAGAGCTGATTTCCTGGGATACGATCAGGTCGTGCTTCAGAGCCTGTTTCAGGACCTCCAAGCCAAGCTCGGCGGCGCATAAGCTGCTGGTCGTTGCCATTGTTCAGAAACGAGAAAGGCGCCCCACCGAGGGCGCCTTTTTTGTTTCCATTGCATACTGGATGCGGTAATTCATTCTTAGCAGGTTGCGGACAAAGCGAATCGGGCGCCGAACGTCGGGAAAGAAGAAGAAACATCGCGGCCTTGACAGAGGAATGCTGGCTCGACAATGATGATTCGACGTGCAGGAAACTCTCAGCAAACAGCTCGCAGACATCGTTCTCCCCGACGCCGATGGCCAAGATGTCCGTCTGGGTTCGTTGTGGGAGAGGAAGCCCGCCGTCATCGTTTTTCTTCGCCACTACGGCTGAATCTTCTGCCGTGAGCACGTCGCGCAGTTGCGCGAACACGAGCAGGCCTTCCGGGACAAAGGCGCTTCGCTCGCCGCCATAGGGCTTGGCGACCGCAACTACGGCCGCATTTTCCGCGAAGAAACGGGCATTCAGTTTCCCCTGCTAATCGACGAACATCGCCAAGCCTACGCTATCGCCAACCTGGGCCGCGCCAATCTGCTGCACATGCTTCGCCGCGACAATTTCAAAAGCCGCCATCGCGCCCGCGCGGCCGGGCATCATCAGCACAAACTTGGCTTGAATCCCTTTCAGCTCGGTGGCAGCTTCATCTTCGCACCAGGAAATATCGATCGCTTCGCTCACCTCAGCAAAACCTTCGGCGACAACGCAACTCCCGCCACGCTCCTTGCCGCCCTCGATCACGCCTGAGGGGACTTGGCCAGTAACAATTGAGCCCGGAATAACCTCTCGCATTTTTCGTGTCCAACGGTGCCCAACGCTCTGGAGCGTGGACTTGAAGTGGAAGTTTTTGTAGCATGGCCCGCATGAAAAAAGGGAAGTCCGGCAATCGCAGTTCTGCGGCGAGAGGCAAGGGCCCTCCGAAAAACGTTGATGAATACCTTGCTGGTGTCCCGGAACCCGCCCGCAGCACCTTGAACAAGATGCGCGAAGCAATTCGGTCCGCTGTGCCACCGGAAGCGACCGAGACCATCAGCTATCGGATTCCTGCGTTCAAGCACAAAAGAGTGCTGCTGTGGTTCGCCGCGTTTTCCGGCCACTGCAGTTTGTTCCCCACCGCGTCCGTGATCGAGGCGTTCAAGAACGAACTGAAGGGCTTCTCGACGTCCAAAGGGACCATCCAATTTCCTGCGGACAGACCACTGCCGACTGCGCTTGTTAAAAAACTGGTGAAGGCGCGCGTAGCACAGAACGAAAGCAAGAAACGGCGCTGAGCAGGTTGCCCTCAAAATCTGTTCCTGCCATTCTCCAGGCTGATCACTTCGAATTCGCTTCAAACCAGTCCTTTCGGCCCTCGTATACAAGCAATGCTCGGTCAGCTCGCATCGGCGGGTTAACTCGTACGCTGCGATTTGTCCGCCGCGCTTGACTTGGATACCCGGCGGGTCAAAATAGAATCCCCTTCGAGTTTCTCTTCGGGTTAGGACTGCCAGCCGAAGTTGTCGGGTCTAGCCTGGAGTCCAAAGCAAGCCCCGAGTTCCCGATATCAAAGATAGGCCGAGTTATGAATTCACCTGATCTCGCAATGGTCGGCTCATACGGCTACCGTCTTGTCGCGTTGTCGGTTCTCATTTCCGTGCTGGCTTCCTATGCCGCTCTAGATCTCGCGGGAAGGGTGACGTCGTCGCAAGGCAGGGCGCGCAGTTTATGGCTGGGCGGCGGCGCCGTGGCCATGGGAATCGGCATATCGCCGATGCACTTCGTGGGGATGCTTGCCTTCCCTTGCCCGTTGCGGTCTTATACGACTGGCCGACGGTGTTGCTTTCTCTTCTCACCGCTGTATTCGCATCGGCGATCGCGTTGTTTGTCGTGAGCCGAAAGAGGATGGGCTTATTTCGAGCGCTAGTCGGCAGCGTCTTCATGGGAGGCGCGATCGCCGGCATGCACTACATCGGCATGGCAGCGATGCGCCTGCCCGCCATGTGCCAGTATTCCAGCGGGATTGTCACGATCTCCGTCATCCTGGCAATCATGATTTCTTTGGTCGCCCTGTGGCTGGCTTTTCATTTTCGGGAGGAGACGAAATCGGGCGGTTGGAGAAAAATCATCAGTGCAGTCGTGATGGGAGCGGCGATTCCTGTCATGCACTACACCGGCATGGCAGCGGCGCGTTTTACCTCCTCGACCTCCGTCAACGGTGACCTGTCTCATGCTCTCAGCGTAACCTCGTTGGGCACAGCCGGCATCGTCTTCGTTACTTTTGTGGTTCTCATCGTTGCACTTTTAACGTCGCGGGCTGACCGCCGCTACTCAGCCCAAGCGTTGGAACTCGAATTCAGCAAGCGGGCGGAGAGCAAGTTCAAGGGTCTCTTGGAGTCGGCGCCCGACGCCATGATCGTCGTTAGCCGCGGAGGGGAAATTGTTCTTGTGAATTCGCAGGCCGAACAATTGTTCGGCTATTCGCGAACGGAATTGTTGCACCAAAACGTGGAGACGCTCCTGCCGGAACGCTTTCGGGGAAGGCACTTGAACCACCGGGTCCAGTTTTTCGCCGCCCCCAGGTGCCGTCCCATGGGCACGGGGTTCGAATTCTACGGCCTGCGTAAAGATGGGAGCGAATTCCCAGCGGAAATCACCCTGGGCCCGGTCGAGATCGAGGAAGGCCTACTTGTCTCCAGCGCGATCCGCGACATCACCGAGCAGAAACGATTCGAGAGCGTCCTCCGGGAAGCGAAGTACGCCGCCGAAGCAGCCAATGAGGCGAAAACCAGGTTTCTGGCGACCATGAGTCATGAGCTTCGCACGCCGATGAATGGCATTTTCGGCATGACCGAGCTGGTTTTGGATACGGAACTTACTACCGAGCAGCGCGAATACCTGGGCGTGGTGCGTTCGTCGGCCGAGTCCTTGCTTTCGATCATCAACGACATTCTGGACTATTCTCAGATGGAAGCGGGACACCTGGAACTCGAGTCAATCCCGTTTGAACTTCGGGAACGCCTGAGCGAAACTTTGAAGGCGCTAAGTGCCGGAGCGCACGAGAAGGGTCTGGACCTGAAATACGATGTTCAACCAGACGTTCCAGAGGCCGTTGTCGGTGATCCCAGGCGCATCCGTCAGATTCTGATCAATTTGGTCGGAAACGCGATCAAGTTCACGGAACGGGGTCACGTGTTTGTCAGCGTGGAGGAAGAATCGCACGAAGAGTCCATCACTCGCCTGCACTTCATCGTGAAGGACACGGGCGTTGGCATCCCTGAGGACAAGCGAGAAAAAATCTTTGAACCATTCTCGCAAGCTGACAGCTCCACGACGCGAAAATTTGGCGGCACCGGGATGGGACTGACGATCTGCTCAAGACTTGTAACGACGATGGGCGGAGCGATTTGGATGGAAAGTCAGCAAGGTCAAGGCAGTACGTTTCATTTCACGCTCCGGTTGACTTTGCAGGATGCTCCTTTGCCCCGTTCCAAGACGAAGGTCTAGGCCGCCAGAATCATTTTCCAATCCACGAGATTCGTAACCGGTTGACACATCAACCGGGCGGCTTGCATTCAGCGCGCCCATATCCGGCTACTGACATCCAACTCCCGATAGACGGAGTTGCCAGAGAGCAACGCCCTCGAACTTCCGGTCAATCGGCCAGCGCGGGAATCGGAAGTCCCAAGATGCTCACGCCATTGGATGACCGCCTACATCTCCCCGACGACGCGCCGTTGATCAGGGCCACGCGCTTTGAATCTTGGTCCATCGGTCTCTCCTTCACAGCGGGGAAGCCGATTTTCACAACGTCGCGTTGCGCGGCCTACGCAGGCTAACGCCGATCAATACGCGTCGACATCAACGACAGCTTTGGCAAAGGCCTGAGGAGCCTCTTGAGGCACATTGTGGCCGATGCCCTTTAAGATTCGGTGCGAATATTTGCCCGAGAATTTCTCTCGATAGGGTTTTCCGTCCGCGGCCGGGCCGTCGAAATCACTGGCAATCGTGATTGCCGGCACAGTGATAACGGGACCTTCGAAAAGTTTCTGTTCTAGATCGTTGTATTGCACTTCGCCTTTAGCCAGGCTCAGCCGCCAGCGGTAATTGTGGATGACGATCGCGACGTGATCCGGGTTGTTGAACGACTCGGCGGTGCGGTCGAACGTGGCATCATCGAAGTCCCATTTCGGCGAGACGATCTTCCAGATGAGCTTGTTAAAATCGCGTGTGTTCGCGCTGTAGCCGAGCTTGCCGCGTTCCGTGGCAAAATAATATTGGTACCACCATCCATATTCAGCCAACGGCGGCAATGGCTGTAGGTTCGCCTTAAGACTGGTAATCAGATAACCGCTCACGGAGACGATCGCCTTGCAGCGTTCAGGCCAGAGCGCCGCCATGATGTCGGCCGTCCGCGCTCCCCAATCAAAACCGGCGATGATTGCTTTTTTGATGTTGAGAGCATCCATCAACGCGATGATATCGAGAGCAACGACCGATTGCTGCGCATTCCGGAAGGTTTCACCTGAAATGAAGTGCGTCGTGCCATAGCCGCGCAGATACGGGACGATCACCCGGTAGCTCGCCGACGCCAACAAAGGCGCGACATCAACGTAGCTGTGAATGTCGTAGGGCCAGCCGTGCAGAAGAATCACCACGGGTCCACCGCTCGGACCGACTTCGGCATAGCCAACGTTCAGAAGTCCGGCATTGATCTGCTTGAGAGGGCCAAACGACGTGTTCGTCCCCGTCATAAGCGAGGTCGCAACTGCCGGTTTTGCCGTGCCGGCCTGCGCGGCCGCAGAACCGAGTACGCCGAACTCGGCGGCAGCAATACCCATGGCCGCAATGCCCAAAAAGCGGCGGCGTGGATGGTTGATTTCTTCGGACATTTTGATCGTATCCTCGGCGGACATCATTTCGTCGGGCACGGACATGTTTCCTCCTCCGGAACACTCAGACAAAAGCCACCTGAGCTGGCCAGCGTTGTCGGAAGTCATCGGAAATCCTTTCCTGCGTTACCAAGCGATGACGCCGCGGCCACGCAGAACTCGATTGTGCGCGGGATTCGGTGAATGTACTGCCACTGGAGAGTCGAGTCAACCGGCGCAGCCGGTGCGGTCCCATTATGCGGACAGCTCGAGCCACAACGTGTTAGCTTGTTCGAAGGACCCGGGACGCAAGAGAATCCCGGATCATGTGCCGAATTCATATGGGAGAACAGGAATGTCTTCATTAGCGGCAGGGAAACACGCGGGCACGGGCGCGGCGAGTAATCAACCTGCGGTCGCTGAGCCTACGTTTGCCGAACGAGCGCGCACCTTGATGTATCTGGGCCGGGTTGGGAGTCTCTCGACACTCTCACGGAAACAGAAAGGGTTCCCGTTCGGATCCGTGATGCCCTATGGATTGGACGACCATGCGAATCCGATCTTCCTCATCAGCACGATGGCGATGCATACTCAAAATTTACAGGATGACCCGCGTTCGAGCTTGTTGGTGACGCAGCCTGATGCCATCGGCGATCCCTTGGGAGCGTCCAGGGTCACGTTGCTGGGAAATATTCTACCTGTACCTGCGCCGCAGGTGGCTGAAGCACGGACACTCTATCTGGCGCGTTACGCCAATAGCAAATACTGGGTGGACTTTGAGGACTTTTCCTTTTACCGGATGGATGTGGTCGACGTTTATTACGTGGGCGGCTTCGGCGTGATGGGCTGGGTCTCTGCCTCGGAATATTACGGCGCGCAACCCGACCCGCTGGCTGACTCGGCAACCGGCATCATCCAACATATGAATACCGATCACGCAGATGCGCTCGTCCTGCTTGCCCGGGCATTTGCTGGAATCGAGTCGCAGGAAGTGACGATGACTTCGGTCGACCGTCTTGGCTTCCACGTTCGCTTGAAAACTCCGGATGGCACGCGCGGAGCCCGCATCGCATTCTTGCGGGAGGTGAGCAGTCCGTTGGAAGCCCGGCAAGTTCTGGTAGAAATGGTAGGGCAATCGCGGCAAATGTGAACAGCTGTGCGACACTCCCGTGCCGATAAACGCGCTTACTGGAGAAGTGAAGTGCCAGTTCAAATCTCCGATAACGCGACTAGCAGCTTGTTGAAGAATTTAGTTGTCGAAGTTTTTTCGTTCTCAGTTTTGAGTTTTCGCTGAGTTGTAAGGGAGTGGTTTGGGTTTTTCTATCTACCGAGCCGGCTCGTCGAAGCCACGTGTCACGTTCTGGCCATCAGGTTTCGCAATCGGCACAGGTTGTAGGCGGCCCCGGTGAAAGTAAACAGCCATCCCACCTTGTCGATCCCTCGCAACTTCACTTTCTTTAGCATCCCGACCATCTTCATCCACCCGAACGACTGCTCCACTCGTTTGCGCTTTCGCTGACTCACCTCATACCCGGCATGCCGCGTGGTCCGCTCGTCTACCGCGCTCCTGCGATTGCTCGTGTTCTGCGCCACGTGCGGGGTGATGTTCATCCCGCGCAGTTCTCGTACGAATTCTCGCGTGTCGTAATTCTTGTCTCCTCCCAACGTCACTCGCTTTCCCCGCGGGACGGCCTCGGCCATCAGCAGCGCAGCATCTCGCTCCGCTCTGCCATTCGCCTCGCTCAGAAAGGTCTGCAGCAAAAGTCCGTTGCGATTCTCCATCATTACATGTCCCATATAGCTCAGCTTCGCCTCGCTCCCTCGGGACTTCGTCCACAACCGGGCATCCGGATCGGTAGTCGATTCATGCGTCTGGTTCTTTCTCTTTTCCCCTTTAAAGTCGACCTCTCCTCCCGGTCCAGCGGGCTTCCCACTCCCATCCTTTGGTCGGAAACTCTTCTGGCTGGCCCAGGCCTCGATCAGCGTTCCGTCCACCGTGAAATGTTCATCGGACATAAACGGCCTGGCTCGTTCCAGCACCCGCTGGAAAAACGACTCGGCAATCTCTTCCTTCAGCAAGCGCTCCCGATTCTTGCTGTACACCGCGTGATTCCACACCACCTCGTCCATCTCCATCCCCACGAACCACCGGAACAGCAGGTTGTACTGTAGTTGCTCGATCAGCATTCGTTCGCTGCGAACCGAATAGAAGATCTGCAACAGCAGGGACCGCAACAGCCGCTCCGGCGCTATCGATGGCCGCCCCACGTCCGAGTACAACTTCGCAAACTGCGGGGACATTTCCTTCAGGATCTCATCGACCATCCTGCGGATCGGTCGCAACGGATGGTCCGTCGGCACTCGCTTCTCTGGAGAAACGTAGCTGAACATTCCTTCTTGCTGATTATCGTCGCCGCGCATTCACTCGCCTCCTTGGTCTTCCTACTTTCAGACGAGTTTTTTGAATTAAAGTTGCAGCGAAACTGCATTTTTCAACAAACTGCTAGCCGTCCCAGTGAAGATAGTTGGGCCAGAATAAAATGGAACACACTTTCCGTCGCAGAACATCGGATAGAATCTGATTTGGATGCTTAGGCTGCGAAGACTCGTCGTTGTGAGGGATCCGTTCGTTTGGAGATGATCCATGGCAACTCATGCAGGACCGCCGACACGGGACCGGAAGCCCAAGCTGGTCGCACCTTTATGGCACACTCTGGTTCTGCTGGCCCTCTCTGCGGGTCTTTTATGGATGCAGAGCCGCAGCCTGGCAGCCGGCAATCAGCACCACGGAAACGTGACCCACTATCTGTCTGTAATTGTCGCCGAGTGGGGAGTGTCTTTTTACGTATGGCTCGGGGGGCTGATCCCCGGCGCAACCCGGTTGCGGGATCTGGTGGGCGGACGCTGGAGCAGTATGAAAGATGTGTTGCGCGACATCGGTATTGCCCTGGGGTTTTGGATTGTATTTGCCGCCGCGGGGATCTTCATGAATTTCCTGCTTGGACCTAGCCATGTGAAGACCCTCGGATTTGTGAACCCGCGAGGCGGGGTTGAAGTCACGCTGTGGGTGATGATGTCAATGACCTCGGGATTCTGCGAGGAGTTGGTTTTTCGCGGTTACTTACAAAGACAATTTTTGGCGTTGACGGGAAGCGCCGCGCTCGCAGTGCTGGCTCAGGCCGTCCTGTTCGGCGTCGCCCACTCGTACCAGGGAATTAAGCTGGTAATCACAATCACGGTGCTAGGGCTACTCTACGGAATCCTCGCACACTGGTGCGCGAGCCTGCGGCCGGGCATGATCTCGCACGCCTGGTCCGACATTCTCAACGTAATCCCCATCCGCTTTCCGTGAAATGCCGCGACCGAAGAGGTGGCATTTCTGGTTTGGCTTGAGTGAAATAGCGGTTGCGATGCCCCACGAATCTGGGCTAAGTCCTGACAAACGAATTAATCGGAGAAGTGGACCCGCTCGGAGCAATTGCGCTTCAGATGCCGGGCAACCGTTTACTCGTCCGCTGTTCTGGTTTATGAGATGAGTTGCGCTTCAAAAGTGGGTAGCCCAGCCGCACGCGCTGTTCAAGCGAAGACCCTAGGGCTTTTCGGGTGCTCACTCCCGCCGCAAACGAGGGTGTAAGATTTTGAATGAGAATCCCGCCCCAGAATGTTTTCATTCCAATATAAATCCGCGAATCGAAACCAGCCTTCCGTGTCCACTGAAAACTGATCATTCCATTCCGCAGAATCAGGTGCTAGCTTGGTGAAAGACGCTGCGACTGGCTCAATTATGAAAACCATGACCAAATCGGAAGGCACGCCGGATACGAGGCGGCCCGAGCTCTTGTCTGCTCGTGACACACACGCGCTTCTTCCGTCGTCGCGCCCCGGGCGTGTAATCCATCCGGCCGAACTCTTCCTCTGCGCGCGACCGAGCCTCACCCCGGCCCCCGACAGTCGGCCTGGTATGCGCTCTAATCGGGACACCCTACGATTAGAATTCGCCGCAACCCCAACAAAATACGGCCCGGGCGTCATTTCTAATCGGGACAAAAATGCTACTTCGCCGGACGCGATTACGGCCGGATACAACGACCGGCGCGCCCAACCTGTTGGCGTGCGGAGCGCCGCGACCATATGACGGCCACCACAATTATTCGAGAACCGCGCTGGCCCGCGCTCGTGGCGATGGTGGCGGCGGCGTGTCTCTACTTGGCGATGCCCAGGCCACTTTCGTTCGGGCCGAGCTGGGGACTGCTCGCCGTCATTGTGGTGCTGCTGATTCCCATCGTGGAGTCCAATCGCCGCGGCCGGTACAACATCGCGCGGAATCTGGCGTTCGTCGCCAATGGAGCGATCACCATCGCGATGATCGCATCTCTCGGTGTTTTGATTCAGGGAATTCCGTCGCATCGCGAGGAGCCGCGAGCGCTGCTGCGTTCCGCGGCCGCGCTTTGGATCACCAACGTTCTGGTCTTCGCGCTGTGGTATTGGAAGCTCGATGCGGGCGGGCCGCTCGTGCGCGAAACTTCGCGCGGGCATCTCAACAGTTCATTTCTTTTTCCGCAGATGTTGGGTGAAGGCGGCGCGGAGACATTGTGGACGCCCCATTTCGTGGATTATTTATTTTTGGCGTTCAACACCAGCACGGCGTTTTCGCCGACGGATACGGCGGTGCTGTCTCGCTGGGCAAAAATGGGGATGATGCTGCAATCGATCGTATCGCTGACGATTGTGGCGCTGCTTGCGGCCCGCGCCGTGAATGTGCTGTGAGTGCGGGCGCGTCCGCGGGGTTGCATGCGATGGTGAGCTCGCGGCAACGAAGATGTAGAACGAGATTGGAGAGGTAGCAAACGTGGCGAGATACGTAGCGTTCTTACGAGCGATCAACGTCGGCGGCCACGTCGTGAAAATGGACGCGCTGCGCGCGCATTTCGAGGCGCTCGGATTTTCGGGCGTGGAAACTTTTATCGCCAGCGGCAACGTGATTTTTGAAACGAGCGCGTGGCCGGACGCGAGCTTGCCCGGGAAAATTGAAAGCCGCCTGGCGAAGGCGCTGGGCTACGAAGTGGCGACGTTTTTGCGGACCGACGCGGAAGTGGCAGTGACCGCGGAGTACAAGGCGTTTCGCGACGCGGACGTAAAATCCGCGGCCGCGTACTGCGTGGGATTTCTGGCCGAGCCGCTCGGGTGCGATGCGGAAAAGAAATTGATGGCGTTCAAATCGGCCATCGATGATTTTCATGCGCGCGGGCGTGAGGTATTTTGGTTGTGCAAGAAGAAGCAGAGCGATTCGAAATTTACGAACGCGGCATTCGAGCGCGCGCTCGGAATTCGCGCGACGTTTCGCGGCATGAATACAATCGCGAAACTCGCCGCGAAGTATCCAGCGGCGAAGAAGTGACGGCTCCGACGCGCAGGCCGCGGTCGAGACGCCGGCAGCACGACGCGCAACCCGCGTTGAAGACGGGAAGACAGACCGCGACGCGCACTCCAGCGTCGACGAGCCAATGGCAGGGAAGCGTGATTGGACGAGTGATTGAAAACGGGGCGCGAAGTCCCTATCATCGGACGTAGCGCCGGAGTGGCGGAACTGGCAGACGCGCGAGACTCAAAATCTCGTGGTACATAGTACCGTGTGGGTTCGACCCCCTCCTCCGGCACCATTTCTTTCGTGCTCCCCAAAAATTGTCCATCGCTTTTTTCGTTACGGCTTGGCCGCGGGCAGCGGATGCGCCTGAAAGAATTTCCAGATGGTTTCGTTGGCGTCGAAATCGCGGCTGGTTTTGCCGATAAAGAATTGCGGAGCGTACTGCATTCCGCCCGGCCAAGTGTGGCCTCCACCGACGATGCTATAGAGCGCGACTTCGGTGCCTCCGCGGCAGCCGGAATAAATTTCGTGGCGCGTTTCGAGACCGTTTTCTGATTTTGGCGCGAGAGAATCCGTCGCGGGAGTTTCCGCGCATCCATCTATTTTCGCCCAGGCCTTGGCACTGTCGAGAGCCGAAAGAATTTGCCCGCCCGAGCCGCGCATCATGCCGCCACCTTCGTAGGGAACGAGTGGGTCGGATGTTCCATTGATCTCGAGGACGGAGATGGGGCGAGCGGGATGGCATTCCTGCGAAAGCCGAAGAGAAAAAGTGGCGGCGACGGGCGCGACGGCGGCAATTCTCGCGGAGAGATCGCAGGCCAACTTGAACGACATAAAGCCGCCGTTCGAAAGGCCGGTCGCGTAGACGCGCGAGGGATCGACGGAGTAAGTGGCTTCGAGTTTATCGAGGAGCGCGGAAAAGAAAGCGACGTCGTTCACACCTTCGCGTTCCGGCGTGGTGGTGCCGCGACCGTCGGCCCAGCGGCGATCGACGCCATCGGGATAGACAGCGATGATTCCGTTGCGCTCGGCGAAATCATCGAAGTGCGCGACGCGGGCCATTCCGGTGCCCTGGCCGCCTGCGCCGTGAATCAGAAAAATCACCGGCCAGCGTTTCGACGGAGTGTAATCCTTCGGCGTGTGCAGTGAATACGTTCGCGTGCGGCCGCCGGATTCGAGGGAGAATTTTTCGCCGGCTAACATGCGAAACGTAAGAATGGCGACGAGAAAAACGCACAAAATAATGAGCGCCAGTTTTCTCATTTCAACGCCTCGCAGAAAAGCGCGCGAGCAGCGCGCCGAGTGAACGGGCTTCGGGAAGTTGGAGCGCGAATGTTGCGCCAAGATAAATCAATCCGTAGGGAATAAGTACGACGATCGCGACGGGAATGGGCCGGTGAAATGGAAGAACGTGACGCACGGCCCAGCCGGCCGCAGCGGCGGCAATCGCGACGCTCCAAATCGTCGCCGAGAAGCCGAAGGTCAAACCGGTTTTGCCGATGCGGCGATTCAAGTAATGGCGAAGAAGAAGAAATTCAACCCAGCCTGAAATTCCGGCGGAGATGGTGAGGCCGGCGACGCCCCAGCGGGAGGCGATGCCGAGAAGCGGCGGCAGGATGAACGCGCAGAGATAGCCGAGAGCGGTGGTGAGCACAACGCGAATGATGGCGAAGCGCAGAGGCGTCCGCGTGTCGCGGAGCGCGTAGTAAGTGGAAGAGTAGAGGCGGCCGAGAGTGGAGGCGAGCAAGCCGACGGTGGCGCCCGCGAGAATTCCCCAGACGTAAATCACGTCGTCGTGCTTGAAGCGGCCCGATTGATAAATCGCGCCGACGACCACATCGCCCAGCACCAAAAAAGCCACGACGGAGGGCACAACGAAGTAAGCAATCTGGCGCAGACCGGCATCGAGGCGCTGGCGCAGAGCGCGCGCGACTTCGTCTTCATTGCCAAGCTGGCCGGACATGACGGGGAGCTCGGCGGCGGAAACAGCCATGCCGAAAAGACTGACCGGAAGCATGTAAAGAGTTTGCGCGTAGGAAAAAGCAGCGACGGCGCCGGTGGGAAGCAAGCTCGCGAGAAAAGAATCGACGTAGGCGCTGATCTGCACGACGCCGCGGCTGATGAAAACGGGGAAAAAATTGCGGATGACGACGCGCACGTTTTCGCGCTGATGCTCGAGCGAGAGGCGGAAGCGGCCGAGCAGACGCATGACAATCGGGAATTGGACGCCCACTTGAAGCGCGCTGCCGACGACTGCGCCCCAGGCCAGCGCGCCCGCGAGAGGAAATTCCGGCATGCGGGCGCCGAATATAATCAGAGTGGCGATCATCGCGGCGTTCCAAAGAACGGGTGCCGTGTAGGAAAGGAAAAATTTTCGGTGACTATTGAGAATGCCCAGGCACCAGGCGGAAAGAACGAGCAAGCCGGCGCCGGGAAAAAGAATTCGCACGAGTCGAATGGTCAATTCTCGTTTTTCGCCGTGAAATCCCGGAGCGATAAGTTCGATGAGCCAAGGAGTGGCGAGAACGCCGAGAAGGACAAGAGCGGAAGCGGTGAGGGCGAGAAGGGCAAAGACCGCGCCGGCAGTGCGATCCGCTTCTTCCTCATCTTCTCGAGCAAGGAGCGAGGCATAAACGGGAATGAAAGAGGCGGAGAGAACGCCTTCGCCGAAGAGATTCTGGAGGAAATTGGGGATGCGGATGGCGGCTTTGAAAGCGTCGGCGGCGTCGGAATTGCCGAAATAATGGGCGAAGAAGCGATCGCGAATCAGTCCGGAGATGCGGCTAAGAAAAATTCCGGCGGAGACCAGAAAAGCAGAACGGGCGGTGCCGAACCGGCGCGAGGAGGCCGGGCTGCTCGCGGCGGCGGAGTGGTCTGCGTTGGGTGTAGAGGTGCTCAGTGATGTGTCCCGCGCTCTGGTTTTACAGGGATCAGCGCGGCCGCGCCGGATGCGTATGGCGAATGTCTCGCGCGGCCGGGCGAGCGCGTTTCCAAATTCATTAGACTGGCACACCGATTCCAAGTCAATTCCCAATGCGGGCGAGCGTTTCCAGGGCGCGGTATTGTATGAATAAATACGGTTGGCGGATTCGGAACAGCGGTCCTTCGTACAGTAGCCGCGAGCGGTGGGAATAGGGTATCTCTGAACGAAGCCAAATCAGAGGCGCGATGTCCGAAACGATACAAGAGACGCCTGCGGGCGCGAAGAGCGTCGACGCAGCCGAAATCGAGGCAAAGCTGCGCCGGATGGAACGGCGGCAGTGGTGGCTATGGTCGACAGCATTCATCGTGATGATGCTGCTGACCATAGGCATCGCGTCGTTCGCATTCCCGGGACTGCTGCGGAACGATTCGGGGGGATATTCGTTCTACGTCGGCCAGGCGGTACGCGGGCTGGTCGGGTTGGTGCTGATTTTCAACGTGTACTCAATTTATCAGCAAATATTAATCAACCGCATTCGAGTGCAGATGAGCGAGCAAATTCGGTCGCTGACGAAGGTGGAGAATCTAGCGGCGGAAGTTTACAAGCTTGCGGCGCTCGATCAATTGACCGGGCTTTACAACCGGCGGTCGGCGGAGCAGAGGTTGGAGGAAGAAATGTCGCGCGCGACGCGGCACGCGAGGCCGCTGACGCTGCTGCTGACGGACCTGGACGGGCTGAAGCAAGTCAACGATACGTTCGGGCACATCGCGGGAGATTCGGTTTTGAAGGATTTTGCGGCGCGGTTGAAGAAGGCAATTCGCGGGTCGGATCTGGCGGCGAGGCTGGGCGGGGATGAATTCATGGTGGTGCTGCCGGAATGCCGTCCGGAAGAAGTGCGCCACGTGCTGGGCCGGCTGGAAGGACTAGTGGTGAGCTACGACGGCCACGAAATTCCCGTACAATTTTCGGCGGGTTGGACGGACTATAGGATGGGTGAGTCAGCCCAGGATTTCATTAAGAGAGTGGATGAGGCGTTGTATGCGGACAAGCGCGGCGTAAAGGCAGGCTGATGTTCGAGCGAGAATGACAGCGCTTCCTCTCCAAAGCTGGGCCCGTCGGCGCGGGTGGGACCTACGGGATAGGGCGTACAAACCGACTTGGGCGTTCGCGGCGACGCGGAGCTAAATCGACCCACGCTGGATTCGTTGTCTGGATTAAGACCAGCTTCTTCTCGCGGCGCCAACTCTTGAGTCGCTTTTCTCGCGCGATGGCGGTTCGGACATTCCGAAATACTTCAAAATGGACAAGGCGGTTGATGTTGTACCGGCCTGTGAATCCCTCGACACTTCCGCTTCGATGCTCTTCTATGCGGCGCTCGAGGTTGTTCGTTACGCCGATGTAGAGATTGTGCGAACGGCTCGCAAGGATGTAGACGTAATGGAGCCTTTCCATACGAACCGCAGATCCCTCGACTTCGCTCGGGATGACAGCGTTCCCTTGCTAAAGATGGCCTGGACTGATCCCAACGCGCAGTACTAATCAGCCTTTCCATACGAACCGCAGATCCCTCGGCTTCGCTCGGGATGACAGCGTTACCTTGCTAATGATGGCCTAGACTGATCCCAACGCGCAGTACTAATCAGGGCGTTATCTTACGGATGCTGGCCCGGGTCGCCAACGCGACTGCCGTGCGCAACGACGATGGCGTTGGCAAAAGACACCCGTGTGGCCGAGGAATTATCGGGGCTCGGCCAGTAGAAACTTCTTACGGGCGAGTCGATAGACGGGGTAGCTGGCCAGCAGAATCAGAAGGGCATAGAAGCTATTTCGCGTATCGCTCGCAACTGCTCCGGCGAGAAAAGCGAGAGAGCCGGCGACAGCAGCGCCAGTGGTCCACGGATAGCCCCAGGCGCGATAGGGACGCGGGGTTTGGGGCTCGCGTTTGCGCAGCCAGAAAACGGCCAGATACGACATCACGTACTTGGCCACGTAAAAATACGTCGTGACGGCGAGGACTTTTTCGAAAGAGCCGGTGAGAAGGAAAGCCATCGCGACGGCTGTGCTGAGGAACAGGGAAACGGATGGTGTTCCGCCGCGGTTCACGCGGGCGATTCCGCGGGCGCCCCAACCGTCCCGGCTCATGGCATAGAGGATTCGCGTGGAGCAAAGAACTGTGCAGTTGGCCAGCGCGATGAGCGCAATCACCATCAGCGCCCGGACGACCGTGTTGCCGATTTCTCCAAAGATCGCAGCTCCAAGCGCTGCCACCGGAAGATTTTCTTTCGCGACTCCGGCGACGCCCAAAACGTGGAAGAGCGCGGCGTTCGTGAGCAGATAGATCGCGCTGATCAGGAGCACGCCGTTCAGCATCGAGCGCGGCATTTCGCGGCCGGGATTCCGGATTTCATCGCCAAAATAAATGGCGGAGTACCACCCGTCATACGTGTAAAGGATTGGCTGAAGAACGAGGACGCAAGCGAAGACGAGCGGCAGTCCCGAAGGAATCGCCGGGAGCGGGGCAACAGTCGATGGAATAGGATGCGGAAGCAGATAGGCGGCAGCGATCAGGACGAAGAAGACGAGAGCGGTGATCGCGCTCACGATGTTTTGGAATTGGCTTCCCCAACGGATGCCGCGCCATTGGATGAGCGCGATGATAGCGACGGTCATGGCCCCAGTGAGAATAGGGTGGCTCAGCCCCGGCAGGAGATCGCGGCCATACTCACCGACCAGGATGCCTGCCAAGGCCGTCGCGCAGCAATTGCTGAGCCAGTCGGCCCATCCCGCGACGAAACCGACGTAGTCGCCAAAGGCGCGCCGAGCAACGGTGTAGTACGCGCCGGAACTCGGGATCATCGCGGCCACCTCCGCGAGAGACCATGCTCCCAACAGCGAATAGACCGCGCCGAGGGTCCACGCCAGCATGATCAGCCAGACAACGGGGAGGCGGTTGGCAATCTGCGACGGCGTCCGCATGATGCCCGCACCGATCGAGCCTCCCACCGCGACGGCGATGCCAAAGGTAACGCCGAGAATCCGCAGCATGCTTCCCTTGGTGGGCGCAGGGATGGTGGTCACCGCAGTCAAATTCACGTCTCCTTTTCAGTGTGCAGAAGCTGAGATCGAGAGTAAAGCTGATGGATTGGCGGGGAATCATAACAGAGGAGTGTTGGATGCGTGCGTTCGAAACGGTTTCTTGTGGGGAGCGGACGCGGGCGGGAAACAACGGCGAGAAATTGCTTGCGTGGGGCAATAGTGGTGCTTAAGATACTGGTTTCGTCCTCGAAAAAAGGGATCCGTGCCCAAAGAAAAGCCCAAGGTCAATATTGGCGAGGTTATCCGGTCCTACCGGAGCGATCGCGGACTGTCGCAAGGCGACATTGAACGGCGCACCGGTTTACTGCGTTGCTATCTTTCGCGCGTCGAGAACGGGCACACGGTGCCATCGCTGGAAACGCTGGCGAAAATCGCCGAAGCCATGGAAATCAACTTGGCGGACTTCTTTCCCGGAAGCGACACGCCCGGGGATCGCGAAACGCGCAAGATGCTGGGCGAGCTTTCGGAAGAAGAGATTCGCTTCCTGGCGGAAATCAAGAAGTACAGCACGACGCTTTCGGAAGATGATAAGAAATTGGTGCTCGCCATGATTCGCAAGATGGCCACGATTACCCCTCCACCGCCGCGAAAAGTGGCTGCACGCCGGCCGGAATACTAGGTTCGCGCGAGCGTTCGACTGCGGCAAATCCTTCGCTGTGATTCCCAATGAGAGCCGGTCTACGTGATAAGGCTGCACGGATGAAAACCGCGCGGCTAGGAATTTGCGCGGGAGGAGGCTTTGGACTCGAACGATTCGTGGTGGACGATGGCGCGAAAAACTTTGCCGCGGCCGATAATGGTGTCGCCGGAGCGCGCTTCGACTTCGAAGGTGAGAAAGCGGCGATCCTGAGCAATCAGGCGAGCCGTCGCGATGACGCGCGCGCCGGTTGTGACGGCTTTCAAGTGATCGACTTCGATGCGTGTGCCGACGGTGATAAATCCGGGCGGAAGATGCGGGCGAACGGCGCCGGCCGCGGCGCCTTCCATCATGCCGATCATCGCGGGAGTGGAAAAGACGGGCGGCAGAGTGGGATCGAAAGAGGCAAGCGTCCATTCGCGGGGAACGATTTTTTCAAACCGGCCTTCGAGGCCCAAGGGAAGCTGCGGAGGAGCGGGCCGTTCGGGAGAGGTCACCGAGCGGGCTCGCGGCGGTCGAGGTGAGCGGCTTCGCGGCACGCGCGAGGATCGAGAAAACTCTTCGTGAATTCGGCGAGGGTGATGCCGAGTTGCGCCCACAGGCGGCGTTTCAGGCTGCGGTAATCCTGCGCGCCGCTGAAAACATCGCGGATGAGAGCGCGGAAGGCCGCGCTGTGATTCACCAATTGCACCATGCGGGTGGTGACGGCGTCGCCAAGGAAATTGCCGCAAAAAATTTTGCGGGCGATGCGTGCGGCAAATTCGAGATCGGCGGAAACTTCCGCGCGGAGGCGTTCGGGATAAGCTTCGGGCTGTCCGGCCATGAGAGCTTCGGCGAGGAGGTCGCCGGAACGCATGGCGTAGAAAAGACCTTCACCGGTGATGGGATCGACGCACGCGGCGGCGTCGCCCGCCAAGGCCCAATTTTTGCCGACGATGCAGCGGCCACGAAGAGTGTGGAGTTGCGGCGAGGGCAAAACATGGCTGTAAAAACGCGCGCCATCGAGAGGAATATCTTCGTCGGCGACGAAACGATCGAGATGGCGGCGCAGAATCTGGCTGGAATTATTTTCCATCTTGCCGCAAATGCCTACGGACACGTGATCGGAGCGCGGGAACGACCAGATGTAGCCTTCGAATTCCTTGAGGAACTTGACCTTGATCATTTGTTCCTGTTGAGGAACGAAATAGCCGAGAGTCATTTCGAGATCGGCGGCCTTGAGCGCGGTGGTCTCCGGAAGAAGGCGATTGCGCGCGCCGCCGGCAAGGACAACGAAGTCGGCGGTCTTCTCTTCGCCGCCGACGTTCAAATGGACGTGGCCATTATTGGTGCGGACCTGGGTGACGCGCGAGCGGACGGTCTGGCAGCCGGCCGCGCTGGCGCGATCGAGGAGAAGTTGATTGAGAACGGTGCGGGAATAAATGACGATGGGATGGCCCAGCTCGAAGCGCGCGCGAAGACCGCTGCTGGAAATCAATTCGGCGGTGCGAACGACTTTTTTCGGCTGCGGGCTGTCGAGAAGGAACGGATACGCTTCGATGGCTTTGTGTGTGAGGCCTCCGCCACAAGGCTTTTCCCAGGCAAGATGCTCGTCGTAGAGGGTGACTTGGAAGCCGGAAGACGCTAACCGTTCGCCGCACATGGCCCCGGCTGGGCCGCCTCCAACAATTGCAATGTCCTTCATATGAGGCCTCATCCCCGCAGGGACGCCGGGGCAGTGCACGCAGGGACGGAGTATAACACCAAAATTTAAATGGCAAGTGAAGGCCGCATGAAGGGAGTTCCAGGGCGTTACGTGTACGGCGGAACAAGATGCGCGGAGGGCGCATGGTAGAATTTAGAATCGCGAAATTCATCGAGTGACTGTGGAGGCGAGGAGATTTGGGCGAAGTTGTGACACAAGAAGAGATGGCGCTTCGCGTTGTGGAGCTGAAAAAAGCGGGGAAGCGCCTCGTATTCACGAATGGCTGCTTCGATCTGCTGCATCCGGGGCATATCCGGCTGCTCGAAGAGGCGCGGTCGCTGGGAGACGCGTTGATTGTCGCGGTGAATAGCGATGCGAGCGTGCGGCGGATCAAGGAATCGAAGGGACCGAATCGGCCGATTATTCCCGAGAGCGAACGTGCGGAGATTCTGGCGGCGCTTGCGGCCGTGGATTTTGTGGTGATTTTTGATGAGGCGACGCCGCGGGAACTGATCGCGCGAATCCTGCCGAGCGTCCTGGTGAAAGGCGGCGACTGGGGCGCGAATGAAATAGTGGGCCGCGAAGAAGTGGAAGCGGCGGGCGGCCGGGTGGTGACGATTCCTCTTGAAGCGGGATATTCGACCACGAACTTAATCGAACGCATCCAACATCTCCGCGGATGATTCTTCCTCTAGTTGCTGAGTTATTGACGCGCGTGGGCAAGCGCCCGGCGGTCGAGGCTTCGCTGGACATTTTGCGGCGGGGCGGGGGCGAGGCGCGTCTGGCGGGACTGACCGATCCGGCGAAGGCGCTCGTGGCGGCGTATGCGGCGGCGTCGCTTGCGCGGCCCGTTTTTCTGCTGGTGGAATCGAACCGGCGCGGCGAAGAACTTCTCGAACCAATCCGCTATTTCTTTCAAGCGTTCGCGCGCAAACCGGCGAGTCGCGTGGTGTTTTTGCCGGCGCACGACGTTCTGCCGTATGAGGGGCGGTCTCCGCATGCGGAAATTTCCGAAGCGAGGGCGTCGGCGTTGTGGAGGGTTGTGTCCGGCGAAGCCGACGTGCTGATTGCACCGGTGACGGCGGCGCTGCTGCGATTGCGCGAGGCGGAATTTTACGCGGGGCTCGCGGCGCGACTGGAACGGGATCAGGATGCGTCGCAGAGCGAATTTCTAGCGCATCTGGGGAGCGTGGGATACGAGCGCCAGGAAACCGTGGAATCTCCCGGGCAATTTGCGGTGCGCGGCGGAATCGTGGACGTGTTTTCGCCGGAATCGATTGCGCCGGTGCGGCTCGAATTTTTTGGAGATACGGTTGAGTCGTTACGCGAATTCGACCCGAATACGCAGCGCTCGCTGCGTCCGCTCGAACGCGTGACGCTGTTACCGCTCGCGGATTATCCGCGGCGAGCGGAATTGCTCGAACGGCTGCGCGAGTCGCCCTCGTCAGGCCGTGAAGATTCGGGGCTGCCGGCGGGGTTTTATGCGGGCTGGGAATTTCATCCTGCACTGCTCGAAGACGCGAAATCGAGTTTGCTGGAGCTGGCGGCGACCGCGGTGATCGTGGAAGACGAAGCGGAAACGCTTGGCGGGGCGATCGCGACGTATCGCGAGCGCATGGCGGAAGCGTTTGAGGAGGCCACGGGCTTTGCGGCGCAGGCGCCGCCCGACCAGTACATCCTCAGCCTCGAAGAATGGTCGGCGGAGATCGAGCGGAGAGCGCGGCTTCAACTTGAGCATCTGGCGATCGAAGGCGATGCGGCGACGGTGGTGCTGCCATCGCAGCCGACGATGCGGTATCACGGAAATATTCCCGCGTTCATGGCGGAAGTGCGCAGCCGAGTGCAGAACGGCGAGCAGGTGATGGTCTCGGCCGGAAGCACGGGCGAAATGGAACGACTCGCCGATTTGTGCCACGAGAACGAACTTCCGTACCGGCTGGGCGAGACCGACGAGAGCGCAACCGGGACGCGGCTGGCGGAGGAAAGCAGCGGCGGGACGACGCCGGCGCTGGTGCTGATCAAGGCGCCGCTGAGCGAAGGCGTGGTGTTTCCGGAATCGCGGCTGGCGCTCTACGGCAATGCGGACCTTTTCGAGACGCTCGCGGTGCCGGCGCGGCCGCGCAGCCGGGCGAAGTCCGCGGCGTTTTCAAGCGATTTCTCGGATCTCAAGCCGGGTGACTACGTTGTGCATGTGGATCATGGAATTGGAAAGTTCGAAGGGCTGCGGCAACTCGCGGTTGACGGCGTGAGCGGTGAATTCATGCTGCTGGGTTATGCGGAGGACGCGCGGCTGTATCTGCCTCTCGCGCGCGTGGACCTGGTGCAGAAATATCAATCCCTCGGCGGGGCGACACCGACGCTCGATCGCCTGGGGACAAACGTCTGGGACACGCGCAAGGCGAAAGTGAAGAAATCGGTGGGCGACATGGCGCAGAAGCTTCTGGCGCTTTACGCCGAACGCCGCGCGACTCCGGGACATCCCTTCCCGGCGGATTCGAATTGGCAGAAAGAATTCGAGGATGCGTTTGAGTTTCAGGAAACGACGGACCAGGCGCGCGCGATTGAAGATGTGAAGCGGGACATGGAATCGACGCAAACGATGGACCGGCTGCTGTGCGGCGATGTCGGGTACGGGAAGACCGAGGTGGGCATGCGCGCGGCGTTCAAGGCCCTTTCGGATTCGCGGCAGGTGGCCGTGCTCGCGCCGACGACGGTCCTCGCTTTCCAGCACTACGAAACATTCCGGCGGCGGTTTGCGGCGTTTCCAATGCGCATCGAGATGCTGAGCCGCTTTCGCACGGAGCGCGAGCAGAAGAAAATCCTGGAGGAGCTAGAAGCCGGGAAAGTGGACGTGGTGATCGGAACGCACCGGCTGCTTTCGAAGGACGTGCGGTTTCACGATTTGGGGCTGCTGATTGTGGATGAAGAGCAGCGGTTCGGCGTGGCGCACAAGGAACGTATCAAGGAAATGCGGAAAGATGTGGATGTGCTGACGATGTCGGCGACGCCGATTCCGCGGACGCTGCACATGTCGCTGGTGGGATTGCGGGATATGTCGGTGATCGAGACGCCGCCGAAGGATCGTTTGGCGATTCAGACGACGGTGGCGCCGTTTTCGGAAACGATCGTGCAGCGCGCGATTGAAGAAGAGCTGGCGCGGGACGGGCAAGTATTTTTCGTGCATAACCGCGTGGAATCGATCGCGTCGGTGGCGTCGCTGGTGAAGCGGCTGGTGCCGAAGGCGCGCGTGCTCGTGGGCCACGGACAGATGCGGGAGACCGAGCTCGAGAAGGTGATGATGCAATTCGTGCGGAACGAGGCGGACGTGCTGGTGTCGACGACGATCATCGAGAACGGACTGGATATTCCGCGCGCGAACACGATTCTGATCAATCGCGCGGACCGCCTGGGACTTTCGGAGCTGTATCAGCTTCGCGGACGAGTGGGCCGGTCGAATCAGCGAGCGTACGCGTATTTGCTGGTGCCTCCGGGTGGATCGCTATCGCCACTGGCGCGGCAGCGGCTTGCAGCGCTGAAAGAATTCAGCGATCTCGGCGCGGGATTCCGGATCGCCGCGCTTGATTTGGAATTGCGAGGGGCGGGAAATATTTTGGGACGCGAGCAGCACGGACAAATCGCGTCGGTGGGATTCGATTTGTATTGCCGGCTGCTCGAGCGGGCGGTGGCGGAGCGCAAGGGCGAAGCGGTCGAGCCGGAACGCCGCGCGACGCTGAATTTGGGGCAGGAAATCCGGATTCCTTCGGATTACATAGAAAGCGAAAATCTGCGGCTGCGCATCTATAAGCGTATCGCAGATGTTTCGAGTGAAGAACAACGAGAAGAAGTGCGGCGGGAGCTGGAAGATCGATTTGGACCGCCGCCGGCCGCGGTGGAGAATCTTCTCGATTACGCGGTGCTGAAAGCGCTCGCGGAGAAATTGCTTCTCGCTTCGATTGAAAGGCGCGGAGATCAGGTGGCGGTGAAATTCTACGATGAGACGCCGATTAAGCCGGAAAAACTGGTGCGGGTGATTCGCGGGCGACGCGGAATGCGGCTGGATCCGAGCGGAGTGCTGTGGTTTGAATGGAAGGGTGAGAAGGGCGGAGTGGCGGAAGCAACACGAAAGATATTGCTGCAACTACAATCGTAGGGCTAGAATCGAAACGCAAGGACAATCCAATGCGAAACCAACGAAATGTGTTTGCGATACTGATTGCCGGGGCGATGCTCGCGGCGCCAACGATGCTGGGCGCGCAGGTGCAAGGCTCGGGGAACGGCCGCGTGGTCGAGGAAATCATCGCGCGGGTCAACAATCAAATCATCTCGCTCTCCGATTTTCAGAAGGCTGTGGGCGCGCTGCACGATGAGGTGCAACAGGACTGCCAGGGCTGCGCGGCGGACCGCCTGGAAGCGATGTACAAGGATCGCGAGAAGAATTTGTTGCGGGATCAGATCGACCAGTCGTTGCTCGAGCAGCGCGCCAAGGACCTGGGGATCAGCGTCGAAGCGGACATGGTGAAAAAGCTCGACCAGATTCGGCAGCAAAACAACATGGCGAGCATGGAAGCGCTGCAGAGCGCGGTCGAGGCGCAGGGACTTTCGTGGGAAGAATACAAGGCCAGCCTGCGAAACAATCTTTTGACCCAGGAAGTGATCCGCGAGGAAGTGGGAAAGCGCGTAGACATTGGGAACGATGACATCAAGAAGTATTACGACGAGCACAAGGACGCCTTCGTACGGCCGGAAACGGTGGTCCTGGCCGACATTTTCCTGAGCACGGAGAATAAAACACCCGATGAAGTGGCGGCGGCGCAAAAGAAGGCCAACGACCTTCTGGTGAAGCTGAAGAACGGCGATGATTTCGCGGAGCTGGCGAAACGGAATTCGCAAGGGCCGACGGCGGGGGATGGCGGAGACCTCGGCGGATTTGAACGCGGGCAGCTCTCGAAGCAGATCGAGGATGTGGTTTTCAAAATGAACCGCAATGACCTGAGCGACGTGATTCAGACGAAGACCGGCTTCGAGATCATCAAAGTTCTGGCGCATTACGAGGCGGGACTCCAGCCCCTCGAAAAGGTCAGTAACGAGATCGAGAACCGCATTTACAGCGAGCGGATGCAGCCCATCCTGCGGGATTATCTCGCCGAATTGCGCGAGGAGAGCTACATCATCGTGAAGCCGGGATATGTGGACACGGCGGCGGTCACGACGAACACCGGAATCAAGGAAGTCACGCCGACGCCCGACGCGCCGGACAAGAAAGTCTCGAAGAAGGCCAAGAAGCCGACCAGCAGCTCGTGAAGACGCAATTCATAGCGGATTTGAAAGACGGCCAACCGGTTGCGACGCTCTTTCTCGTGCGCGGCAAGGAAATCCGCACGTCCGCGAAGAGCAATCGTTCCTGGCTGCAGCTGGAGCTTTCCGATCGCACGGGCCGGATCGACGCGAAGATGTGGGACAACTTCGAAGAGCTGGCCAAGCGATTTGAGCGCGACGACGTGGTGAAAGTACGCGGGCGGGCGAAACTCTACAACGATCAGATCGAAATTACCGTCGAGCAAATCATTCCGGCGACCGAGCAGGAATATGAGCTGGCTGATTATCTCCCGCATACGAAAGAAGACGTGGAGAAGCTGTACGCGCGGCTGCGCGAAGCCGTCGCCGGCACGAAGAATCCGTGGGTGAAGCGGCTGCTCGCGAGTGTGGTGGAGGATCCGGAGATCGCGCCAAAGCTGAAGCGCGCGCCCGCCGCGATGACCATGCATCATGCGTACTTGGGCGGCTTGCTCGAGCATATGGTGAGCCTGATCGATCTGATGCAGGGTGTGGCGGAGCATTATTCGGAGCTCGATCGCGATTTGCTTCTTGCGGGGATCGTTCTCCACGATATCGGAAAAATCGAAGAACTGAATTACGCGCGTGCGATCAGTTACACGACGGAGGGAGAGCTGCTGGGGCACATTGCGCTCGGGCAGAGCATCGTGCGGCGGAAGATCGAGTCGATTGCGGATTTCCCGCGGCCGCTCGGGGTGCTGATCGAGCATTTGATCCTGAGCCATCACGGCGCCTATGAATTCGGCTCGCCGCGGCTGCCGATGTCGCGCGAGGCTGTGGCGCTGCATTTTCTCGACGACATGGATTCCAAGATGGCGGCGATGCGAGCGACGCTGGAGAGCGCAGCGGGGAGCGGCGATTGGAGCGAGCGCAACCCGGCGCTGCGGCGGAATTTGTTGCGCACGGAGCAATTTCTGGGAGCGGGTGAGACGGACAAGACGGCAGCATCCGCGCCGGAGCCGACTCCGCGTCCGGTACAAAGAAGCTTCGCGGTGAAAAAGTAATGAGCGAGCGCTCGATGGATGGGAAGGGAGACGGCGCGGCGACAGCGTCAGCGCCGGGGACTCCGCGGCGATCGCTTCTCGACCTCGCGCCGCTCGAGCTCGATTGCATGAATACGTTGTGGCCGATTGGCGAAGGCACGGTGCGCGAAATTCGCGATCTGTTGGCGCCGCGCCGGCCCCGCGCATACACGACGATTATGACCATCATGGATCGGCTGGCGCGGAAGGGCGTTGTCGACCGGCGAAAATTGGGCCGGGCGTACATTTACAGACCGAATCTGAGCGCGGAAGAAGCGCGGGTTCATGCACTCGGCCAGGTGGTGGAGAGTTTCTTCGGAGGATCGCGTGACGCGGCGGCGGAATATTTGCGCGAAGGCGCGCGCGAACGCTCGGCGTCTCCGCGGCTCGCAAATGCTGAGGCAAGCGAGCCGGCGCGCGCTGCGGCCGCGGCTGCTGGCGCGGGCAGTGGCAATTTGGCGGAAGCGGCGCGAGAGTTGGTAAGCTCCGTGATTTCGCCGGCGCAGATTCCGGCGCCTGCGACGGCCGCACCGCGACGCGACGATGGCGTGCGAATCGACGAGACACTTCTCTAAAAACCATCATGTTTCCCGCTGAACTGAAAATCCGCGACTTCCCCATCCGGCCCGCCACCATTCTGGCGCCGATGGCCGGCGTGACCGACACCGTGTTTCGGCGGGTGATTCGCGCGCTCGGCGGCTGCGGGTTGATCATGACGGAATTTACGAGCGCGGAAGGGTTGTCGCGCGACGCGGCTCGTACTTTACGATATCTATATTTCGAGGAAGACGAGCATCCCATTGCCGCGCAGATTTTTGGCGCGGACCCGAAGGTGATGGCCACCGCGGCGGCCCTGACCGAGGATCTCGGCTTCGATCAAATCGATATCAATCTCGGATGCCCGGCGAAGAAAGTGGTGAAGTGCGGCGGCTCGGGACTGCTGCGCGATCTACCGTTGCTCGAGGAAATTTTTCGGGGCGTGCGCGCAGCCGTGCGGATTCCGCTGACGGTGAAACTGCGTTCCGGGTGGGACGACGACAACATCGTGGCCGTGGAAGTGGCGCGCATGGCGGAAGATTGCGGCGTCGAGGCGGTGGCGGTGCATCCGCGGACGCGCATGCAGGGCTACAACGGCGCGGCGGACTGGCGGATTATTCGCGCGGTGAAGAAAGCGGTGAAGATTCCGGTGATCGGCAACGGCGACATTCGCATTCCGGAAGACGCGCTGCGCATGGTGGAGGAAACGGGCTGCGATGCCGTGATGATCGGGCGCGCGGCGGCCAGCAATCCGTGGATCTTCGAGCAGATCGAACAATTTATTGCGGCCGGCCGGTACGACGAGCCGGGCGAAGCGGACCGCTATCGATTGCTGTCGGATTATTTCCGGCGGCTCGTCGAATCGGAAATGCCCGACGCGATTGGCAAGATGAAGCAGTTCGCGTGCTGGTTTACGCACGGCGTGCGGAACGGCGGAGAGCTGCGGCGCGAGGTCCACTCCGCGCGCACGACGGCGGAAGTGCTCGAACGCGTCGATACTTTTTTCGAGCCCGTGCTGCGTTCGGTTTCAGCTGCTGGTTGAGAATTCTTTCCCGTACAATTTAGTCGCCGCGCGTGGCGAGGAGCTGTTTGTAGGCTTCGCGCTTGGTGAGGCCACGCTCGCGCGCGGCGATCTTCAGGGCTGCTTTGCGATCGACACTCTGCGTTTGCATGATGTTTTCCACACGGCGCGAGAGCGGAACAACCAAATCGGAATTCGCCGCAAGCGGATTGGCCTGCGAGATTTCATCGGCCGGGGCGATCAGGACCGTGATCTCTCCGCGCGGCGCCTTTTCGCGAAAGCTCTCGAGCAATTCGGTGAGGCGGCCGCGGCGAAACTCTTCGTGGAGCTTGGTCACTTCGCGCGCGACGACGGCCAGACGATCGCCGAGGATGGCGCGCGTGTCATCGAGCATGTCGACGAGACGGTGCGGCGCTTCGTAGAAGACGAGCGTGCGCGCCTCGACGGACAGAGCGCGCAGCGCGCCATGGCGCTCGCCACTGCGTGGCGGCAGGAATCCCGCGAAAACAAACTGCTCGGTTGAAAGTCCCGATGCCGCCAGCGCGGCGACGAGCGCGGAAGCGCCGGGGATGGGAATCACGGGAATTCCGTGGCGGCGGCAGAGCGAGACGAGATGATGGCCCGGGTCGGAAATCACGGGCGTTCCCGCATCACTCACGAGAGCGATTTTTGCGCCCTGCTCGAGCTCAATCACCAACTCGGGCGCGCGCGTCATTTCGTTGTGCTCGTGGTAGCTCTCAAGGCGCGTGTGAATATCGTAGTGCGAGAGAAGCTTGCGCGTCTGGCGCGTGTCTTCGCAGGCGATTAAATCGCTTTCCTTGAGGACGCGAAGCGCGCGGAGGCTGATGTCTTCGAGATTGCCGATGGGAGTGGCGACGATGTAGAGGCAGCCTTGGCCGGGAGTGTGTGGCGCGGCCTGATCGGCGCGCGGCTCTCCGTTCGATGAAGGGATGGGAGCGGAGCGCGAAGGATTGCGTTTTGGCATGCGCGAAGTGTGTGGCCACGGAGCAGATTCGCCGGCAACTGAGCCACGTGGAGTGAGTCTAGCACACAGCGCTCGAGACGGCGGGCACGCGGCAGGTTGCAGTCGTGGTAAGATTTTATTTTCGGGACCAGATGGGAAGGAGTTCTTCTTGCCGCTCTTCGAGTACAAATGCCCAAAGTGCGGGCATCAATTCGAGAAAATCGAGGCTTTCTCCGCTTCGAAGACGAAGAAGTGCCCGAAATGCGGAGGAAAAGCCACGCGAATGGCGGCGGCGCCGGCGATTCAATTCAAGGGCAGCGGCTGGTACGTGACCGATTACGCGGGAAAGAATTCGGCGGCTTCGTCGAGCGAGGGCGGCGAGTCAAAACCGGCGACGCCGGCGGCGCCAGCGGGCGATGACGGGGCGTCCAAGAAAACTGCGCCGGCAAAAGAGACGCAGTCAAAAGACGCGCCGTCAAAGTCAAAATCCAAGAACGATTGATCTTCTAGGAATGAGCCGCTGAGATTGATTCGGGACGATTTCGCCACGCAGTGCCGCGTGACTTAGAGCTTGAGCGCTTTTAAATAGGCGCGGAACGCCGCTCCGAACTGCGGATTTTTAAGGGCCATCTCGACGGTGGCTACGAGGAAGCCGAGCTTGTCTCCCGCGTCGTAGGTCTTGCCCTCGTACAAATAAGCCCACATTCCTTTTTCTTTCGCAAGAGCGCGGAGCGCGTCCGTCAATTGAATTTCTCCGCCGCTGCCCGGCTTTACGTTTTCGAGGAAGTCGAAAATTTCGGGCGGCAAAACGTAGCGCCCGGTGACGGCGAGATTCGACGGCGCTTCTTCGGGCTTGGGCTTTTCGACGAGGTCGACGATACGCGACAACCGCCCGCCGGAGGCGGAATCGGGCGCGGGGCGCGTGTCCGCGATGCCGTAAAGATGGACGCGGTCGCGCGGCACCTCTTCGACAAGAATCGCGGCCTGGCCGGTTTTCTCATAGATGTCGATGAGGGATTTCGTGGCCGGCGTGGGGCCGACGTTGATGACGTCGCCGAGGAGCACCGCGAACGGCTCATCGCCGACGAGATCGCGAGCGAGAAGGACGGCGTGGCCGAGGCCCAGCGCCTCACTCTGGCGCGTGTAGCTGAAATGAATATTGCCGCTGATATTTCGAACCATCTCGGCCTGCGCCGAGCGGCCGTGCTCCTCGAGGAAACGCTCGAGCTCCGGCGCGGAATCGAAATGATCCTCGATGGCATTCTTGCGCCGGCCGGTGATGATGATGACGTTCTCGATTCCCGAGGCGATGCACTCTTCGACGGCGTACTGAATCAGCGGCTTGTCGACGACGGGCAACATTTCCTTGGGCTGGGCCTTGGTCGCGGGCAGAAATCGAGTGCCAAGCCCCGCCGCGGGCAAGACGGCCTTTCGTACTCGCTTGATCGCCTGACTCATGCGTCTCCTTGAGAAAAAGCGCGAAACGGCACAATACGTTTCGTGATAGCCGGCTGTCAATCGGGGAGAAATGGTATAGCCGCGATGAATTAAGAGCGTGTTCGAAAGCCGCGGTCGAAGCGGCGGCGTGTTACCATTGAAAATTGAAAGCGAACGAACGCGAAATTCATGCCATCGAGCCACAAATCGGAACGTGAGGAGACCGCGACGCCGGGGATCGGCAACGCGCCGGACACGATTTTGGGAATCGAATCGTCCTGCGACGAAACGGCGGCAGCGATGGTCTCGGGCGGCGAGCGGATTCTCTCGAGCATCGTGGCGTCGCAGATCGACATCCACCGCAAATACGGTGGCGTGGTGCCGGAACTTGCCTCGCGCGAGCATTTGCGGCAAATCGTCCCGGTGGTGCGCGAAGCGGTGGCGCAATCGGGGATCGCGCTGGCCGATGTGGCCGCGGTTGCGGTGACGCGCGGCCCGGGCCTGATTGGATCGCTGATCGTGGGGGTGACGTACGGCAAAGTACTGGCGATGGCGCTGGGCAAGCCGCTGATTCCCGTGAATCATCTCGAAGGCCATGTGCACGCCGTGCTTCTCGAAGCGCACGCGGCGGGACAGAAGCCGCTGCTGCCGGCGGTGTGCCTGATCGTCTCGGGCGGACACACGATTCTCTACCGCGTGATGACGGAAACCATTAGCGATGGTGCAAGTGCCCTAGGGAATAACGGCGCGCGAGCGCATTCTTTTCTGTACGCGCGGATCGGTGGGACGCGGGACGATGCTGCCGGCGAGGCGTACGACAAGGTGGCGCGCATGCTCGCGCTCGGCTATCCCGGCGGGCCGATCATCGATCAGCTCGCGCCCTTCGGCGATGCAAATGCGGTGCGTTTCGGCGAGACGAAAATTCGCGGCAGCGCTTACGATTTCAGCTTCAGCGGAATCAAGACGGCCGTCTTCTACTTTCTCCGCAAGCATCCGGAATTGCAGAGCGAAATCGACGCGCGTGTCGAGGCCCTGGCGCGCGGTGAACGGAGAGCGGACGCGCTTCGCCCTCTCTGTTCGAAAATGACGCTGGATTTGATCGCGAGCTTCCAGAAATTCGTTGTGGATGAATTGGTGCGGCGCACGCTGGCCGCCGCAGAGGAATATCACGCGCGCTCGGTGCTGGTTTCGGGCGGGGTTGCGGCGAACCGCGAGCTTCGTGTTTCGTTTGAGGAGGCGGCGGGGCGTCGGCGGCTCGCGGTGCATTTCCCGAGCCGCGCGCTTTCAACCGACAACGCCGCGATGATCGCGGCAGCGGCGTATCCGAGATTTCTGGCCGGCGAAAGCGCCGGCGTGACGCTGAATCCCGAAGCGAATTTACCTCTGGCTTGATTTATAGCGTTGAAGATGGCCTACCGAAGCGAACCCTCGAACATGTAAGCCAGCCCGCTGCGCGTGACGGCGTAGACGCGCTCGGCGTCCGCGCTCCAGCACAAATCCAGCACACCTTCCGCCGGACATTCGTCGAGAACGCGACCATCCTTGAGATCGACGATGAAGAGGCGGCCCTTCGACGAATTTTTCAGCCACGATGAATAGCACGCTGCCAGCGGCCGTGAAGGATGGCAGCGGCACAGCTCGGCGGTAAACGGCAAGAGTACCGGCTCCTGAAAATCCATTTGCAGGGCGAACGCCTGCCCGCCCGCGCAGTAGAGCAGCGTTTCATTGTCGGGGGTCCAACTGACGTCGGTGACGCCGCCCGTAACCGGCACGAGAGTTTCGCGCTCGAGCGACGGCGATGCGGTGACAAGCAGCGAATCATCGGCCCATTCACCGGAATATTTTAGTGCGACGGCGAGGTGCTGCAAATCGTGGCTGAAGGCCATGGGTCCAAAGCCTGCGAACTGCGACTCGGAGTCGGGGTCTTCGTCAGCGCCATCAGCCGGAAAAAGATTCACGGCATCGAGAGAGGCGAGAGGATCCTCGGCCAACATGGGCTCGTCGCGACGCGTGCGCCAGACGCGCATGGCGGGCTTGGCACGAACAGCGGCAACGAAGAGTTGGCCATCGTCCGACCACGAGAAGGAAGCGTTGGTGGCCTCGGGCAGTTCGCACGAGCCGAGATGAGCGCCCGTCGACGCATCAAAAAGCTGGAACTCCGAAGCGCGCAGTGCGAGGAGAACTTTTCCGGCGGGGGACCAGCGCAGCGCGGCGTTTGGCCCTTCGCCATTGACGGTGCGCAATGGATGCGAGGGAAGGATGGAGGGCGGCTGGTGTGAGTCGAGACGATAGACGGCGATTGTGCCGGAGCCCGAAGCGTCCTCCGAAAAAAGAACCGAAACGTGGCCGGAAGGGGCCACGGCGGCGAGCAGATGCTGGCCGGAAATGAATTTTTCGACGCGCCAATTGGAATCGCTCGAGAGATCGCGCAGGCCGCGACGAATCAGGGCGGCGGTGCGTCGCGCGAGCGCCTGAGTGGGGCGGGGAATGATTCCGGTTGCGCCGGTGATGGTCTTCGCGTCCATCAGGATTTCTCAACCGCCGATTCCTGTTCGAGTTCCAGTCGCGTCCGCGCAATTTTCTCTTCGACGCTCTGCGCGAGATCCGCGAAAAGATCGCGGCCCTGCCGAGCGGATTCATCGAAGCGCAGGCGCAGTTGGTGCGCATCGGAGCGAAGAAGCTGGTCCGATTCGGCCTCGATTTCAACCAGGCGGCTTTTGGCCTGGCTGATCCGGCGAATGGTGCGAATAAGTTCGGGGCCTGCGCCGTCGCCTTGCACGTTTTCAGGGGCGCATTCGTACGCGGCGAAAACGCGGGCGAGGCCTTCTTCATTGCCGCGCTCGTAGGCGTGATTGGCTTCGGCCATCAGCTCCTGGCGGCGCGCGCGGTCCTCGCGGTCGGAAGTGAGATCGGGATGGACGCGGCGGGCGACATCGCGATAGAGGCGCTTCAATTCGGGAGTCGGCGAAAAGATTTTGTGTTCGCGGTGATCGTCGGGACCGGCCGTCGAGCGCGTTTCATCGGAGCGCTCGCGTGCTTTGCGTGCGGCGTCCTGGAGATGGGTGTCGTCAGGATTCGCGGCGGCGGCCTTCTCCGCAAGCTTGGCTTTGAGATCGTCGAGCTCGGCGTAGCGGAGTCCCACTTCGGCGAGATATTTGCGCTCGAAGGAGAACGTTTCGGCGCGAAGGCTGGCGAGCTGCAATTCGCGCTCGGTGAGATTCGTTTCCAGGACGGCGTGCTCGCCGCGCTTGCGCTCGAGCTCCTTCTCTTCGGGGCGCGTGATTTGAAGTTGTGGGTGCTCGGGCATAGACGCCAGCTTCGCGCGGGCAGGAATCACCGCACAGATAGTGTAAATGGCGATGCCCGGTGCGGCGGAACGGCGGTCGGCGCAGTTTCCAAAATCGAAAACGGTACCGGTAAGACAGGACACTGTCCTTTCGTACAGGTGGAAGAAGGGCGCCGGCGCGACCGGATGCTTCCCGCGTGCGGCGATGTTGCGCAGCAAGCCAAATTGCCTCGCGGGGAATCCCTGGGCCAAGAAGCGAAGTTTCGTCATTGAGGCGACGTTCAGTAAGATTGCCCGGGGCGGATATTCGGAGAAGCTAATTCCCGAGAGGAGCGCGACGCTATGCAAGAGACGATCGAGCAGTATAAGCAACGCATCATGGGCTACCTGGGCGACCAGGAGCCTCTTAGAATTCAGGCTTCCACACCCAAGAAGATTGCAAAGCTGATCAAGGGTGTGCCCCGCGCGAAGTTGGGCAAGCGGCCGGCGCCGGGGAAGTGGTCGGTGACGGAAATCCTGGCGCATCTGTCGGACGCGGAACTCGTCGGCGGCTACCGCATGCGCACGATTCTCGGCGCGCCCGGTGGCCCGATCGCGGCGTTTGATCAGGACAAGTGGGCCGATGCGGAGAGCTACGCCAAATGGGATCCGCACGCATCGCTCGAGGTCTATCGGATGCTTCGAGAGGCGAACCTCAGGCTATTGAAATTGCTGAAGCCCGAGCAGTGGAAACATTTTGGGATGCACAGCGAGCGTGGCGAGGAGAGCATCGAGCGGATCGTGAAAATGTTCGCGGGGCACGACCTCAATCACCTGAGTCAGATCGAGGCCATACTCGCGCCGAAGAAAAACTAGCGAAGCGTCACGGCGGCGAATCGGGACGCGATGGCTCAGGCTAGACCACCTCCGGGCGGAAGCCGCAGATGAGGGCGGCGGAGGGTGGAACGACCCACCGGCTGAATGGGTCTCCTTCCCGCTCGCGGGAGCATAGGTAAACACACCTCTACCGCCAGCAATCTAACTTGGAATTCCGGACTTCGTTTAGTCCGGAAGCTTCGGTGTTTCCGGCATCGCGAGATGCGCCTTAGCCAAGGCACGAACCAAGCTCGACTCGACCACTTGCTCAGACGTGTTGCGCACCGTGGCCAGTTCGCTGACCAGCAGGTACTTGGCACGCTCGAGCATCTTCTTTTCGCGGAACGAAAGTGGCTTGGTGCGGCTGAGAGCGACCAGCCCCTTGAGAACCGCGGCCACCTCCATCAACGAACCGGTGCGCATCCGCTCGGAGTTTTCCTTGAAGCGGTGCTTCCAGTCATGATGATTGGCGGAACGGCCCTTCTCGAGGTAGGTGATGACGTCGCCAGCCTGGGTATTGCGAATGACGGGCCGCAGGCCTACGTTATCGATATTGGTCTGCGGAACCATCACTTTTAGGCCACTGGACACAATCCGGAGCATGTAATACCGCTCGGATTTGCCATTCAGGTAGCCAAAACTGATTTGCTCTATGACACCCACGCCGTGGTTCGGATAGACAACTTTCTCGCCCAGCTTAAATTCCATAGGTCGGAGTCCCCTCCCCGAAGAGCATGTTGAGATATTAGACACACGCGAGGGGTACAGTCAAGCTATTCCTATGAAATTTAGCCAGATACATGATTTTGAAGCGAAGATTTTGGGACGAAAATGGCCCGGAAATTGCCCTATAATGGTGCTCCCAATGGCCCCTACCTTGACCCTCGCTGTCGATACGTCTTCCCGAGTGGGAAGCCTGGCCGTGCTGCGAGATACCGGAATCGTGGGCGTCGTATCCACTTTCTCGGACGAAGCCTACTCCTCTCGCATGTTCCGGCAATTGGAGTTTCTGCTCGCCGAACTGCGGGTCGGGCTCGCCGAATTCGATCTGTTCGCCGTGGTTTCAGGGCCGGGGTCGTTTACGGGGTTGCGCGTCGGGCTGACGGCGGTGAAGGGCTGGGCCGAAGTTTATCAGCGGCCGATCGCGGCGGTGAGCGGCCTCGAGGCAATTGCATCGGAAGCGCGGTCAAGCGCAAGATATGTCGCGGCGGTGATGGATGCGCGGCGCGGCGAGATCTACGGCGCGCTCTATGAACGCACGGCGGAGGGTTATGCCGAGCGCGTTTCCGAGTGCGTTTTGCCAGCGGAGGAATTTTTCGCGCAGGTGTTCGCTTTAGTGCGCGAGCAGAGCGCGGAAAATGAAATCCTGTTCGCGACTCCGGCCGCGGAGCTGGTGCGTGGCGCGCTTTCGAATGCTAGGTTTTCCGTAGCGGCGGTCGTTGAAGTATCGCCGGTGCTCGCGCCGGCCGTCGGACGTCTCGGAATCGAGCGCGCGACACGCGGTAAGTTGGTCAATGCGATTGACCTCGATGCGAACTACATTCGCCGCTCGGATGCGGAAGTCGCGCGGCGTCCCAGTGAGAGCCGCCCGGAGAACGCCCAGTGAGGGCGGCCCGGAGAATGCCCGGTGAGGGCGTCCCGAAGAACGTCCGGTGAGGGCCCGGAGAATGTCCGTCGAGGGCCTAGTGAACGTCTTGTGAAACCGCGGACTCTCGAGCCCGGAGACGTCGAGGCGGTACTGGCGCTACAGCACGATTGCCCGGAACTGGCACAGTGGACGCGCAGCGACTACGAACGCGTCGCGCAGGGCGAAATGTCCGGCTGGGTGGCGGAGCAGGACGGGGCGCTGAGCGGATTTTTGATCGCCCGCGATCTCCGCGATGAAATCGAAATCCTGAATGTAGCGGTTTCGGCCCCCGCGCGCCGCCAGCAAATCGGCACGTCGTTGCTTTCCGCGGCTTTGGAGTGGGGCCGGGTAAATAGCGCGCGCAGGGTGTTCCTCGAAGTGCGAAAGTCCAATCAGGCCGCGATCAGCTTCTATGAAAAGCATGGGTTTAGTGCCGCGGGCCGACGGAAGCGGTACTATAACGGCCCTATCGAAGACGCTATCGTTCTCGCCGCCGAAATCCGCTGAAATAATTTTCGACGAAAATATCAACAGAAAACGGGTATCAGGACTTTTTTCCTATTGGTTGGATTCCCGTGTTGTGTTATTTTTCGGGCGTATGAAGTGATCGATGCTCCAATCAGGAGGGAACGGATGCCCATCACGACACGGGATATTCGGGAGACCCTGCTTTGCAACGATGCGGATTTCCGGCGGCTGGCCGCCGAGCACTCCAAGTACGAAGCGCAACTTGAAGGACTCCTCACACAAACCTACCTGAACGCCGAAGATCTCATCCAGGAAATCGAACTCAAGAAACTTAAATTAAGAGTGAAGGATCGGATGGAGCAGCTCCTTTTGCGCTATCTCTCCGAACCGACCTACCACTAGCCAGAAATGTCTGTCGCGGGCGGGTCAGGCGCCGCGCTCACGCCGCTCCATTTCTCGAAATTCGATGCGAGGCGGCGACTCACGTGCCGCTGCATAAGTTATCGCGTTTGCTCGCCGCTGTCGTCGTAAGGATCAAGGTCCGTAATTCGAAATCTCTTGCTGGGAGCAATCTTCTCACTCACCAAACCTGCAGGCTCTTAGTCGCGTTCATTTGCCCTCCCGCAATGCCGGATCTGTGCGTGAATATCGTACAATGAACGCGTGTCTGCGCGGGAGCGCGCCCGGAATCGATGGTCAAGGAAGGCTACAAGTTCGCGACACCGCCGCTGGTGCTGGGGATCGTGCTGCTGGTTCTCGGTCAAGAATTCCTGACTTGGCGGACGACCCTCGGAATTGTCGGAGCGGTGTTTGTCGTTCTAGGATTTTTTGTCCTGTATTTCTTTCGCGATCCGGAGCGGCACATTCCGGCTGACGCCGACGCCGTGGTTTCGCCGGCCGATGGTCACGTGGTTGTAATTACGGACGAACCGCTGAATGGCGCGCCCGGCCAGAGGATCAGCATTTTTCTTTCCGTTTTCGATGTGCACGTGAACCGCACGCCGGTTGCCGGGCGGATCGCGAGCGTGAACTACAAGCCCGGGCGATTTTACGCGGCGATGCGGAAGAAGGCGTCGGAACAGAACGAAATGAATGTGATTACGGTCGCGACACCGCGAGGCGAAATTGTATTCAAACAGATAGCAGGAGCCATCGCGCGGCGCGTGCTATGCTGGAAGTCGGCGGGTGAATCTGTGGGCCTCGGCGAGCGGGTGGGCATGATACGATTCGGCTCGCGCGTGGATGTATGGCTCCCGGCGGACGCGCAAATACTGGTGAGCCGGGGGCAGAAAGTGGCCGGCGGTTCGAGCATTTTGGCGAAATGGAAATCAACGGCGTAGAGTCGTACGAGCACGAATCCCCAGCAGCGGCGCGCCGACCGGCGCGGCGCGGCGCGTATCTCCTTCCCGGCATCTTTACCGTTGCCAATATGCTGTGCGGGTATTACGCCATTCTGGCCACGTTCGAGGCCATGCTGCAGGGCCGCTCCGCGGACATGGACTACGCGGCGCGAGCCATCGGTCTGGCAATTCTATTCGATGCGCTGGACGGAAGAATCGCGCGGGCGCTCGGCGCGAATAGCGATTTCGGAAGAGAATTTGATTCTCTGGCGGATGTCGTGAGTTTTGGGATTGCGCCGGCGTTCCTGGGCTACGCGTGGGGCGTGCGCAATCTTCCGCTGAGCGAAGCCGGCCAGGCCGTGCATATCTATCAGTTGGGCTGGCTGGTGGGCTTCATTTTTGTGGTGGCGTGCGCGTGGCGGCTCGCGCGATTCAACGTCAACGGCATGGCTTCGAGCAACTCGGGATTCTTCGTCGGGATGCCGGCGCCGGCCGGTGCGGGCATCGTCGCCGCGGTGATACACGCGGTTTCGACGCCCATTCAAAACGTGGGAGTGTCGTTTCTGTGGCTGGGATTGATGGTGGCGCTGGCGCTGCTGATGTCGAGCACGGTGCGGCATTATGGATTCAAGAATATACGAGTGGACCGGAAACAATCGTCGCGCGCGTTTGTGGTGATCGCGTTGCTGGTCGGTTCGATCGTTTTCTATTCGCAGATTACACTGCTGCTGATTGCTTCGGTGTACGCGGTGCACGGAATCGTGCTCGAACTTGCGCGCCTGGTTCGTCACCGCCTCGCTTCACGGCCCGCCTGAGTCATGGCCCAACGGTCCGCATCCGTCCAGCGCGTGGCGATCGCCGGAGCTTCTACCCCCCTTGGAAAAGAGCTGAAACAGGTTCTCGCGGAGCGCAAATTTCCGGCGACCGACATCGTGCTGCTGGACGAAGGCGATGCAGCCGGAGCGTTGACGGAGGCCGCGGGAGAAGCCACGTTCATTCAGCCGGTCGGCGAGAGCAGTTTCAAGGGCTCGCAGTTCGCGTTTTTCGCCGGAAGTCCCGAGATTGCGGCTCGCCATAGCGAGGCGGCTCGCAAGGCGGGAGCAACGGTGATCGATCTATCGGGCGGCGTCGGGAGGAAAGACGGCGCGTTCACGTGGATTCCGTCGCTCGATCTGACTTTGCCTCCGCCTTCCGCCACAGAGATTCCGCGCAACAAGAAGCCGATGTATCGCTCGCCGAGCGCAGCGGTGATCATCGCTTCCACAGTCGCGGCGGCGTTGAAGAGATATAAACCCGCGCGGATCGCCATGCTGTTTTTTCCGCCGGTGTCCGAAGCGGGTCAGGCCGGAGTGATCGAACTCGAGAGCCAGACATCGAACCTTCTGTCGTTCCACGCCATCGAGAAAAAGGTATTTGACGCGCAGGTTGCGTTCAACTTGCTCGCCGGATACGGTGAGAAGCGAAAGCCGAGTCTGGAGGAGATTCGCGAACGGGTCGCTTCGGAGACTTCGCAGTATCTGGATCACCGGACCATCGCTCCCGCCATTCAATTGATTCAGGCGCCCGTTTTTTATGGCTACGCGTTTGCGGCCTATGTGGACTTTGCGAGCGAGCCGAAGCCGGCGGAGATTGAAGCCGCGTTTGTGATTGAAGGCGTAGAAGTGACGGCAAAAGATGACGCGGCGCCGGATAACGTCAGCGCCGCGGGGATGAGCGAGATACAGATCGGCCGCGTTGGACGCGATCCGAACGTGCCAACCGGAGCGTGGCTGTGGGGAGTGGCGGACAATTTGAATCTGGCGGCGACGAACGCGGTGCGCATTGCGGAGGAGCTTCTTGCGGTTCCGGAGTGAGAGAAGCGTTCTCGGCGCGCGGCCAAATGGGGCGATAATTGCACTGGCCTTCGTGATTTTCGGAGTGATATTGGGTATCGCGGGCTGTGGGTATCACGTCGTGGGCACATCGTCGAAGCTGCCCTCGACGTGGAAAGCGATTGCCGTGCCTGCGTTCGTGAATCGCACGGCGCACTACCGGCTCGAGCAGAGATTTACGCAGGCCGTGATTCGCGAGTTCATCGCCCGGACGAAATATAAGATCGTGCAGAATGAGGCCGACGCCGATGCCGTGGTGCACGGCGAAGTGCTGACCATCGAGACGAGCCCCATTCTTTTCGACGCCACGACCGGGCAGGTGACGACCATGCTGGTCACCGTGCATGCGAAGGTGAGCCTGGTCAGCCGCGCCGATCAAAAAGTGGTCTACAAGAACGACAATATGGTGTTCCGCGAGGAATATCAGATTTCCGGGGACGTGAAGAGCTTCTTCGAGGAGCAGGATCCGGCTCTGGAACGGATGTCGCGTGATTTTGCTTCGCAAGTGGTGGCGGACATTCTGGAAGGTTTCTGATGGCCGAAATCGGCAGCGAACAACTGCTCGAGCGAATCGCGCGGGGGAAAATCGTTCCAGCAATTTTGCTGCTGGGATCGGACACGTACCTGCGCGATCTGTGCCGCAATGCCCTAATCAAGGCTTATGTGGACGAGGGCGCGCGGGATTGGGCGCTGGCGCGAATGTCGGCGGCAGACGGAGATTGGGAGGAAGTGTTTCAGCGGGCGCAGATGATGCCGATGCTTTCGCCGCAGCAGGTGATTTTCGTCGAGGGCGTCGAAGCCCTCGACGAATTGGGAGAAAAGGCGCGAGAAGAATCGGTGGAAGCGCTCCAGAAATATCTTGCGAATCCAGCGCCGTTCACCGTGCTCGTTTTTGAAGCGACGGATCTGGACAAGCGCAAACGGCTTCGGAAGCTTCTGGATGAAAAAGCCATTACGGTCGCACTCGAGATGGATGGCAGCCAGGCGACGGCGCTGGCGGTTTCGACGGCGAAAGAGCTGGGCGCTGAACTCGACCGCGCGGCGGCGAGTTTGATCGTCGACGCAGTGAATGGCGAGCCGGCGCGGATTCGGATGGAAGTGGAGAAGCTGGCGCTGTACACGCAGGGGCGCGGGAAAATCACGCAGGAAGATGTGGAGGAGCTGGTGGTCTCGGCGCGCAAATACACGGTGTGGCAGCTTGCGGATTTGCTGGCGAGTTCGCGCCGCGATGCGGCGCTGGTTTTTCTGGGTAGCTTGCTGCGGGAGGGCGAGCAGCCCGCGGGATTCGTTGGTGTGCTGGCGTGGATGTATCGAAAATGATCGAGGCACTGCGAAATTTCAACGAACGTCGCACGGATATCAATTGGCGCGGCAGCTTTCGATGAATCCGGAATCGGCGGAGCTGGCGCTGCGTCACTCGCGGCGAATCCCCCAAGAGCAGCTTCTGGCGGGCATCGCGGCGCTCTACGAAGCGGACAATCTGCTGAAATCGGGAGTGGCGAATCCGCGGGCGGTGATGGAATTTCTCGTGACGCGGCTGATCGCGTCTTCGGCCGCGTGACACGCGGGTCCGCGTGAAATGCGAAGGGCCGGCTGAAGCCGGCCCTCTCAAAATCGTCGTGCGCTATAACTTTGAGTCTGGAAAACGCGAAGCGTCAGGATTTCTTCTGGGCGCGGAGAACGTTCAGGGCAATCGTCAAACGGGACTTGTAGCGGTTCGCGGTATTTTCCCCCAAGACGCGCTTGCGAATCGAGCGGTCCACTTCAGAAAAGGTTGGCCCGACGAGTTTCTCGGCTGCGGCGACGTCTCCGGCGGCTAGTGCGGCGCGGAGCTTGCGCATCGCGGAGCGGACGCGGGTGCGATTGACGCGATTCGCGATGGCGCGATGCGCGGACTGTCGAATATTCTTCAGGACCGATTTTGTCTTCTTTTTGTGTTTTACCGGCGTACCTTGCGCCATTCAGTGCTCCTCGTTGTGATTAATGTGAACGTTGAGAGTAGCGGACGCTCCGAGCTTTGTCAATTTGCGTGCGGAGGGAGTCGTGGGTCAGGTTCCGATTATCCGACTCAATTGTCCGGTTACGCGACTAACAGCTTGTTGAAGAATTTAGTTTTCGAAGTTTTTTCGTTCTCAGTTTTGAGTTTTCGCTGAGTTGTAAGGGAGTGGTTTGGGTTTTTCTATCTACCGAGCCGGCTCGTCGAAGCCACGTGTCACGTTCTGGCCATCAGGTTTCGCAATCGGCACAGGTTGTAGGCGGCCCCGGTGAAAGTAAACAGCCATCCCACCTTGTCGATCCCTCGCAACTTCACTTTCTTTAGCATCCCGACCATCTTCATCCACCCGAACGACTGCTCCACTCGTTTGCGCTTTCGCTGACTCACCTCATACCCGGCATGCCGCGTGGTCCGCTCGTCTACCGCGCTCCTGCGATTGCTCGTGTTCTGCGCCACGTGCGGTGTGATGTTCATCCCGCGCAGTTCTCGTACGAATTCTCGCGTGTCGTAATTCTTGTCTCCTCCCAACGTCACTCGCTTTCCCCGCGGGACGGCCTCGGCCATCAGCAGCGCAGCATCTCGCTCCGCTCTGCCATTCGCCTCGCTCAGAAAGGTCTGCAGCAAAAGTCCGTTGCGATTCTCCATCATTACATGTCCCATATAGCTCAGCTTCGCCTCGCTCCCTCGGGACTTCGTCCACAACCGGGCATCCGGATCCGTAGTCGATTCATGCGTCTGGTTCTTTCTCTTTTCCCCTTTAAAGTCGACCTCTCCTCCCGGTCCAGCGGGCTTCCCACTCCCATCCTTTGGTCGGAAACTCTTCTGGCTGGCCCAGGCCTCGATCAGCGTTCCGTCCACCGTGAAATGTTCATCGGACATAAACGGCCTGGCTCGTTCCAGCACCCGCTGGAAAAACGACTCGGCAATCTCTTCCTTCAGCAAGCGCTCCCGATTCTTGCTGTACACCGCGTGATTCCACACCACCTCGTCCATCTCCATCCCCACGAACCACCGGAACAGCAGGTTGTACTGTAGTTGCTCGATCAGCATTCGTTCGCTGCGAACCGAATAGAAGATCTGCAACAGCAGGGACCGCAACAGCCGCTCCGGCGCTATCGATGGCCGCCCCACGTCCGAGTACAACTTCGCAAACTGCGGGGACATTTCCTTCAGGATCTCATCGACCATCCTGCGGATCGGTCGCAACGGATGGTCCGTCGGCACTCGCTTCTCTGGAGAAACGTAGCTGAACATTCCTTCTTGCTGATTATCGTCGCCGCGCATTCACTCGCCTCCTTGGTCTTCCTACTTTCAGACGAGTTTTTTGAATTAAAGTTGCAACGAAACTGCATTTTTCAACAAACTGCTAATCGTCCACTCGCTGGGCGATTCGCCATCAGGGCAGAGGTTGAGGGTCCCCGATGCCATACTTCTCTTGCATCTGGCGGAGGTTCTCGCGTGCCTTACGCTCCTCGTTCGAGTAGAAACGTGCCTGAACAAACTGATGGTGAGAGATGGCGATCAAAAGCTGATTGAAGTTGACCGCAACGCGATTCTGCGCCTCAATCACCTCCTCAGGGAGATCCTGTCGTGCGGCCAAGGCGCCGTGGATCTGGTTTTCCAGGTAACCCCTGTGGGTAGCATTAGCGAACTGAGCGATGGCGGCGTGTAGAACCAGGCCACCCACCTCGAGCAGAACGAAACGCAGATATTGAAATGGTCCGAGGAGCCGGTGTTCCTGTGCGCCCTGTTCGAAAACAGCTTGCATTTCGGCACCCAGCAACTCTCGGTGCCGTTGCGGGTATAGATAAAGCAGCACTCGGAAGACTGCACCCATAACTCTACGCCTCACCCAGACGCAGTCGTGCGATCCCCGCACGGCTGAGTTCTCTAAAACGATCCAGCTCAAGCTCGAGCTGACGGCGGCCTCCGTTGGTCAGCCGGTATGCCTGCTTGTCCCTTGACGTATCTTCCTGCTCGAACCGTTCAATCCAACCCTCGTCCAGCAGCCGACGGAGCGCGCCATAGACCGTGCCCGTGCTCAAGCGCACACGGTGGCGGCTTAGAGCCTCGATGTCTTTGATCAACGCGTAGCCGTGGCGCGGTTGGGCCGCCAGGCTCATGAGGATTAGGAGAACGGGCTCGGTGAGCGGCTTGGGATGCTCGATGGCAGGTCGTTTCGCGACATGTCGCATGCAGACATGTTAGCCTATGTGGACGAAACCGTCAAGGTTTGATTTTGCAGCGAGCCGGAGGTTTACCGTGCCCGGAGAGGAGCTTTATTCCCCTCCACAGCAGAAGCTTCCGGGCTGCCATCACCTCCCGTGGGCCCTCCCGAAAGTCTTATACGCCGTCTCAGAAATCAAGCGACTGGCCGGAAGCACCCAAGGCGGCGGCTATCGCATGGTTCGCTATTTCAACCGCAAACGAAATCCGACGCAAAGTCCTGGTAAACGCATTAACCGCAAACTGAGCCACTACCCGAGAACGGGCTATGTGCGGGCCCGGTGATGATTCGCGGCGAGTTATGGCGTGCATCATTGGCTACATGCAGGGCTAAGAGTTTGCTATCCTCCCACCCGGGCGGACCCATGGTACGGCTTCGAATCCTCGCGTGCGCGTGTCTATTGTTGGTGGCGCGGGGCGTCTACGCGCAGAAGGTCATCGATCTTTCTCCCACCGGTTACGTCGATGATTTTGCCAATGTTTTGGACGCTGCGACGAAGCAGCAACTCACTGCACTATGCGCCGAGGTTGACCAGAAGGCGGGGGCGCAGATCGCGGTTGTTACGGTGTCGTCGCTGAAAGGCGAGGACATCGAATCGTATTCGATTGAGCTCGCGACGAAGTGGGGCGTTGGCCCAAAGGGAAAAAGCCGCGGGATTCTCATCCTTCTTGCGCCCAGCGAGCACAAATATCGCTTTGAAGTCGGGTACGGGTTAGAGGGAATTCTTCCAGACGGAAAGGTGGGAAGCATCGGGCGCGAGGCCGTGCCGCTACTGCGCGCGAATAATTATAGCGGCGCCGTGCTGCTGATGACGCAGCGAGTCGCGGAAGCGATCGCGGCGGATCGCGGCGTGACGCTTGACTCCCTGAAAGGAGTGGCGCCGGCGAGCGAGCCGGAATCTTCGAATCAAGCGCCACTTCCGCCGGCGGTCATCATTTTTCTGATCCTGATTTTCCTCTTCGTCGGGCTGCCGATTATCTGGTCGATGTTCCGCGCTCCCAGAGGCCGAGGACACTATTACGGCGGCGGATGGTGGCTGGGCGGAGGGTCCGGATGGGGCGGAGGATTCGGCGGAGGCGGCGGTGGTGGCGGAGGGTTTGGCGGATTCGGCGGCGGATCGTTCGGTGGTGGAGGGGCGAGCGGGAGTTGGTGAGGATGGAACGCGCGCGGGAGGATGGGAGCATGGACGATGGAGAATAAGCTTGATCAGATCGTGAACCGGTTGAGGAGCGCCGGTGGAGATAATTTGAAATCCATCGTGTTGTACGGCTCCGCGGTGACCGGGGAATTTTCGACGAAGCATTCGGACTTGAATTTGTTGTGCGTGGTGGAGAATGCGGGAACGGCAGAGCTGGAGAAGCTGCATCCGGCGGCGGAGTGGTGGGTGAAAGAAGGTCATCCGGCGCCGCTGGTGTTCACGCTCGAGGAATTGAATCACGCGGCGGATATGTTCGCGATCGAGCTGCTGGACATTCGGGCTCACCGGCGCGTGCTATACGGACTGGATGTTTTCGAAACGTTTGAAGTGCCGACGTGGCTGCACCGGCTGCAAGTAGAGAGGGAGCTGCATGTGAATTGGGTGCGGCTGCGGCAAGCGATACTGGCGGCGCCGCGCAAAAATAAAGTGCTGTTGGGGATCATGGTCGATTCGGTGTCTTCGTTCGCGACTCTATTCCAGCACGCGCTGCTGGCCGCCGGAGAACAGGCGCCTGCGACGAAGCGGGAAGCTGTCGAGCGCGCGTCGGTGATGGTGGGAGCGGATCCGGCGCCGTTTCTGGCGGTGCTGGATTTGCGGGAAGGAAAGGGGAAGTCGCGGCGGATCGATGTCGAGGAAGCGATTCACGGATATTTGGAGCTTGTCGAGCTGTTCACGAAGGAAGTGGACCGGCGGTTCGCGCCGCAGAGGTAGCGGGGGCGGAGAACGGGATGTGAGCGTCACGGAAGCGTGGCAGAGCTGTGATACTTTACAGCGCGGAGGAACGGAATGAAGAAAGTACTGATCGTCGGGCTGATTGTCCTGGTGGTCCTGGCGCTGATTGTGGTGGGAAGTTATGCCACGATGCGGAACGCCATGGTGACGAAGTCCGAGACGGTGAAATCGGCGTGGGCACAGGTTGACAACACCTTACAGCGCCGGGCGGATTTGATTCCGAACCTCGTTGCGACCGTCAAAGGGTTCGCCGCGCAAGAGCAAACTGTCTTTCACGACGTGGATGCAGCGCGCGCCGCATTGCTCGGCGCACAAACACCGGAATCCAAGATTGCCGCGAACGGGCAATTGGACGGAGCGCTGAGCCGGCTGCTTCTAATCGTCGAGAATTATCCGAAACTCAAGTCGGACGAAAGCTTTCTGAAGCTGCAGGATGAACTGGCCGGGACGGAAAATCGCATCGCGGTCGCGAGAAAGAATTACAACGACGCCATCCAGGACTACAACACTTACATCGGGAGATTTCCGAACAACATCGTCGCGAATATGGCGGGCTTCCTACGAAACAATGCCTATTTCCGGGCGTCGGAAGCGTCGAAGGAAGTGCCCAAAGTGGAGTTCCCGGCTCCCACGCGCTGAGCTCGCCGCTGCGCCCGAATTCGCGGCGTCCCGCTGAGACGCTTACGCGACGCATTCGGCGGGGCGGCTTGACCGGGTATGGCGCGTAGGTTACGCTAACTGGAGTTGTTTTCCGATTTGCGAGCCGCGGGAGTTCGGCCGCCAACCTTGATGAAACAGACCGTCCGACTGCTGGGGGATGTCTCCGAATTTTGCGGAACGCTCGACGAGAATATAAAACTCTTCGAATCGGCCTTGCAGGTCACCGCGAATCTGCGCGACAGCGAAATAGAAATTGAGGGCGAGGCGGCCCGGGTGTCTCAAGCCGCGCGCGTGCTCGATCAGTATAACGAGCTTGTGCGCGAACGGAATGGGCTCGCGAGCGGCGACGTGAAATCCCTTCTGCGCATGGCGACGCAGGAGCCGGAAACGCAGCTGCGCGGCGCTTTTTCGCCGACGCGCGGACCGCGTTCGTTCGGGAAGAAAGGCGTCACGGCGAAGGGTCCGAACCAGCGGCGGTACATCGAAGCCCTGGAATCGTTCGACATGGTTTTTGCGATCGGTCCCGGCGGCACGGGGAAGACCTATCTGGCCGTGGCGATGGCGGTTTCGGCGCTGCTGTCCAAGCAAGTGAACCGAATCATTCTGGCGCGGCCGGCGGTGGAAGCGGGCGAGCGGCTGGGATTTTTGCCGGGGACGCTGCAGGAGAAAGTGGATCCGTACATGCGGCCGCTGTACGACGCGCTGCACGATATTCTGGAAGCCGACAAGCTCGAGCGATTTCTCGAGAAGGGCATCATCGAAGTAGCGCCGCTTGCCTTCATGCGCGGGCGGACGCTGAACGATTCCTTCGTCATTCTGGATGAGGCGCAGAACACGACCAGCGAGCAGATGAAGATGTTTCTGACCCGGCTGGGGTTCAACTCGAAGGCGGTGATCACCGGTGACGTCACACAGATCGATCTGCCGATGGACCGCCGGTCAGGGCTGGTGGAGGCGATTGAGATCGTCGGAAAGATCGAGGGGATTTCGCTGGTCTATTTCGACGAGCGCGACGTGGTCCGGCACAACCTCGTGCAACGCATCATCAAGGCTTACGACGAACACGGCGCCGCGCATTCGAATGGAGCCGATCGGAAGCCGGGCAACGGTTCATCCCGCGAAAACCAGCGGCGCACGCCGCGTCAGTAGAACTCCGCCAATGATTGTGAATCGCCAGCGACGCGTCCGGGTGGCCAGCGCTCCCCTCCAGGAATTTCTCGAGCGGGTGCAGAAGCTGCTGAAGATTCCTGGCGACGTGGTGACGGTATGCCTGGCCGATGATAGGGCGATGGCGCGGTGGAACAGGGCGTACCGAGGAAAGCGGAGCTCGACGGACGTGCTGTCGTTTCCACCGGATGTGACAGCGAACGGATCGCGCGCCGTTCGCAACGGACGCGCACCGCGCAGCGGGAACCGGCGAAACGTCGCGCCGGGCAAATATCTCGGGGACATCGCGATCTCGCCCGTGATTGCGCGGCGCAACGCGCGGCGTTTTGACCGCACGCTCGACGCCGAGCTGCGCACCCTGATTCTCCACGGAGTTTTGCATCTTCTCGGCTACGATCACGAGACGGACAAGGGAGAGATGGAAAGGTACGAAAATCGCCTGCGTGCGCGCCTCGGGCTGCAATAAATCATGGCCATTTTTCTCTATACGATCGGCGTGCTTGGTCTGACGGCCGGGCTCGTCCTTTTCTCGTACCTCGATCGCGTGTATCGCGAACTGGGACGGGTTACGACCCACAGGACGCACGAGCATCTGGACGCTTTCGAAGCGGACGTCGAGCCGCGGCTGCACATCGAGCGGCGGCGGGCGAATCTGGCATTCAGCTTGTTGGCGCGGCTTTGGCTGGTGCTGGTGGCCGTCGAGACGGCGCGCGGCGTGGTCTTTTTCGTGCCGGGAACGTGGGAAGCCGCGGTCGAGATGATCTTCCTGCTGGGGATCGAAGTGGTCATCGCGATGCAGTTCCTGCCTTCGGTGCTGCTCGCGCGGGTGTCGGGAAGATGGGCGGCGCCGCTCGCGCCCGCCATCCGCGTGTTTCTCTGGATCATCTGGCCGGTGCAGGCCATTCTGGAAATGGCGATTTCGTTCCTGCATATCAGCGAAGACGGCGAAGGTGTCGAGGCGCCCGCGGAGCAGCAGGCGATCGAAGCGCTGGTTGAGGCCGCGACGGAAGAGGGAATTCTGGAGCAGGACGAAGCGCGGATGATCGAGCAGGTCGTCGAGTTTAGCGACAAGCGCGTGCGCGAAGTGATGACGCCGCGTCCGGATGTGATTTCGGTGCAGGCTTCGGCGACCCTCGAGCAGTTTCGGCAGCTTTTGGTGGAAACGAAATTTTCGCGCATGCCTGTGTACGACAAGAACCTGGATGACATCGTGGGCATTGTCGTGGCGCGCGACATTTTGAAAGTGCCGGAGCGCGAAACGGCGCAACGCACGGTGCGGGAACTGGTGCGCCCGGCGCTGTTTGTTCCGGAGACGAAATTCGGTTCCGAGTTGCTCAAGGAAATGCAGCGGAAGAGCCAACAACTGGCGATTGTGATTGACGAATACGGGCTGGTGGCCGGCATCGTGACGGTCGAGGATCTGGTGGAAGAGATTATCGGCGAGATTGGCGAAGAGGATCGCGCGCCCGCGCCGGATGTGGTTCGTGAACCGTCGGGGAGCTTGGTGCTGCGCGGCAGCGTGCCGATCGAGAAATTGAATGAACTGTTCGGCGTCGAACTGGAAGAGACGCCGCAGAATGCGGGAGCGGCGACGCTGGCGGGATTGCTGAACAGCGTGGCCGGGCACGTTCCGGCGACGGGCGAGAAACTCGAATACGACGGGCTGCAATTCGAAGTGCTGGAAGCGAACCAAAGGAAAGTTCTTCGGCTGCGCGCGCGGCGCAGACCGAGTGCGGCGTCGGCGAGAACGGTGTAAGCGAAACGATTCGCGCTCGTCGGTATGGGCGCGATATCCTTCCCAACGACAACTATGACAATCGAATCGGGAAAGTTCAAATCGGGGTTCGTGACCATTATCGGCCGGCCGAACGCGGGCAAGTCGACGCTGGTGAACGCGCTGGTCGGACACAAAGTGGCGATTGTCACGCCGAAGCCGCAAACCACGCGCAACCGCATTCAGGGAATCGTGAATCGCGAGGACGCGCAAATCGTGCTGATCGATACGCCGGGATTGCATCGGGCCGGGAATCCGCTGGGCCGGCAGATGATGAACGAAGTGCGGCAGTCGATGGAAGGAATCGATATTCTTTCCCTGCTGGTGGATTCCTCGGTGAACTTTGGAGCGCGAGATCGAGAGGCGATCGATTGGGCGCGGCGATTTCACGGAACGAAATTCCTGCTGTTGAATAAAATCGATCGTATTCCGAAGGAGCGCCTTTTGCCGCTCATCGAGCTGTACACCAAGGAACTGGAATTTGCGGAAGTGATTCCGATTTCAGCGCTCAAAAAAGATGGGCTGGACGATCTGGTGAAAAGCTGGATTTCGTATCTGCCCGAGAATGCCCCAAATTTTCCGGCTGACCAATACACGGATCAGCCCGAGCGATTTCTTGCCGCCGAATACATTCGCGAGAAAGCGATTTTGTCGACGCGGGAAGAAATCCCGCATTCGGTGGCCGTTCTGGTGGACAGCTTCGAGGAGAGCGACAAGCTTCTGCGCATTCGCGCCACGATCTACGTCGAAAAGGAAGGCCAGAAGGGCATTTTGATCGGCAAGGGCGGCGAGATGATGAAGAAAATCGGGACGGAAGCGCGGAAGGATCTGGAAGAGCTGTTGGGCATCAAGATATTTCTCGAGCTCTTTGTGAAAGTGCAAACGAACTGGCGGCAGAAGCCGAATCTGATTCGGCAGATGGATTGGCGCCATCAGCTCGAAGATTTGGGCGAGCGGCAAAGCGACGCCGAATAGCAGAATTCAGTTCGAGCGTGCGACGCGCTCGGGCTGCACGCCGGCAATTCCCAACGACTTCATTTTGCGGTAGAGATGACTGCGCTCGAGGCCGAGAGCGGCGGCGGCGCGCGTCATATTCCAGCGATTTTCCTCGAGCTTGCGCAACACGAATTCCCGTTCATAGGCGGAGCGGGCCTCCTGGAGGCTGGCGTAGGGCTTCTGCGGGCTTGTCGATGCGCCGCGAAAGACTTCGGGCGGCAGGTGGTGCGGCTCGATGCGCACCGCGGGACTCATGATAACCAGACGCTCGATGAGATTTTTCAGCTCGCGCACATTTCCCGGCCAAGGATAGTTGAGCAAGACATCGATCGCCGCCGGGGTCAACTCCTTGGGCTTCTTGCCGTACGAACGGCAGAACTCCTTGAGGAAGTGAGCGGCCAGAAACGGGATGTCTTCGGTGCGCTCGCGGAGCGCGGGCACGGTGAACGGAATGACGTTCAAGCGATAGAAGAGATCCTCGCGAAAAGCGTTGCGGGCAATCTCATCTTCTAGCTTCTTGTTCGTAGCGGCGATCACGCGAACGTCGACGCGGACGGATTGATTGGAGCCGAGCGGCTCAACGCGCTGGTCTTCGAGGGCGCGCAAAACTTTCGATTGGGTCTTCAAGCTCATGTCCCCGACTTCATCGAGAAACAGCGTTCCGCCATCGGCCTTCTGAAATTTTCCAAGCTTATCTTCACTCGCGCCCGTAAAACTCCCCTTGTGGTGGCCGAAGAGCTCCGACTCGATAAGCTCTTCGGGGATAGCCGCGCAGTTCACTTCGACAAACTGATGCGATGCACGCAAGCTCTGCGCGTGAAGAGCGCGGGCGACGAGCTCCTTGCCCGTGCCGCTTTCGCCGTAAATGAGGACGCGGCCGTTGGTGGGAGCGGTGAGGGCAATCTGCTGGCGCAGCGCTTTCATGGGAACGCTGTTGCCAAGAATCTGGTGGCGCTCCTCGAGCTCCGCGCGGAGACGCCGATTTTCGGATTCGAGACGCAGGTAATCGATGGCGTTCTTGACGACGAGAACGGTTTTCTCGAGGGACAGCGGCTTTTCGAGAAAGTCGAAAGCGCCGAGCTTGGTGGCGCGTACGGCTGTCTCGATATTGGCGTGTCCCGAAACCATGATGACCATGGGCGGAGTCTCGTGCTCGTTGATTTTCTCGAGGGTGGCGAGGCCGTCGATCTTGGGGAGCCACACATCGAGGATCACGAGATCGAAGGGGCGATCGGCGAGGGTCTTGAGGCATTCTTCGCCGGACGCGGCGGTTTGAGCGTCGTAGCCTTCTTCGCGGAGGAGGGAGCTGAGCGACTCGCGAATGCCGCGCTCGTCGTCGACGATGAGAATGGAAGCAGGCATCGGCTCGCCTAGCCCTCGAGGTCGTCGCGCGCGGAATCACTCGAGGCGCCGGATGTAGGGTCATCGCGGATAGGATCGCCCGATGCCGCGACAGGTGCGGCGACCTCGGTTGCAGGGAACCGCAGGACGAAACGCGCGCCGACAGGATTGTTGTCTTCGACGCGCAGCGTGCCGTTGTGTTCGGCGATGATGCGGCTGGCGATGGCCAGGCCGAGGCCGGTACCCCGTTCCTTGGTCGAGAAATGCGGCAGGAACAAGCGATCTTTGTCTTCGGGAGAAATGCCGTGGCCGGTGTCGGAGATTTCAACTTCCGCGGCGTCTCCGTCGTCGACGATGCGGGTAGCCACGCGGAGTTGTCGCAAGGTCGAGCCTTCCATGGCCTCCGCGGCGTTATCGATCAGGTTGGCGAGAACGCGGCGAAGAAGCTCGGCATCGGCTTTTACGGACGGCAGATGAGGCGCCAGATCGACTTGGAGGGTGATGCCTTCGAGGCGTCCGTGAAAGAGAGCCAGGGCGCTCGAAACGATGCCGTTGATATCGGCGGGCGCCAGGCGCGCCGCCGGAAAGCGCGCGAATTGAGAAAATTCATCGACCAGGGATTCGAGCGTGTGGACCTCGCGTTCGATCAGGCCGGCGCATTCGGCGACGAGGCCTTCGAGTTCGTTATTGCCCGAGGCCGGGCTGGAGGGGCTTGGGCGTTCGGCGCGATCGAGGTAGCGCTTCAATCGCTGAGCGGAAAGCTTTATGGGCGTGAGCGGATTCTTGATTTCGTGCGCGATGCGCTGGGCGACTTCCTGCCACGCCGCAGCCCTCTGGGCGCGGAGCAATTCGGTGAGGTCATCGATTACGACGACGAATCCGGGATTCGAGCGGCGGGGCCCGAGCGAGCTGACGGTCACGGCCATGCGCACGAGGCGGCCCTCCGCGGCGATTTCAATTTCGCGAGACGCCACTCCCATGCGCAGCGATCGGCGCACCAGCGCCATGACCGAACGCGCCGCGTCCTCGCCAAGCAATTGCGGCAGCGAGCGGGCGTTGGGCGCGTGTTCGCCAAAGATGGCAACCACAGCGGAATTGACTCGTGAAATTCCGCCGTCGGCATCGAGCGAGAGAACGCCAGTGGGAATATTTTCGAGAATCGCTTCCATCAATTTGCGGCGGCGCTCGCGTTCTTCGAAGGCGAGCTGGAGGTTGCGCGTGAATTCGTTGATCTGGCGGCGGCCCTCGCCGAGCTGCGCGGTCATTTGATTGAACGAGGAGACGAGAGTACCGAGTTCCTGCTGGGCTTGAATGGTGACGCGATGATCGAAATTACCGTGAGCGATTTCCTGCGTGGCTTCGGCCATGGCCTGAATCGGCACGCTCACCTGCTTGGATAGAAAGAGCGCAACCCACGTCGCTGAAAAGAGAAGCAAAAGAGTGATGAACGAGAGCGCCAGAAGGATTTCCCGCTTGTAAACGCGAATGTCCTGCCGCTGCTGCTCGTAGGTTTGCGTCTCGGTTTCAATGCTTTTGAGGCGCGCCAAAAAATCGGGGCGAATCTTGCCTCCGACGTAAAACGTCCCACCGGCAACGAGCGCCGAACCCTGATACATCATCCGCATCGGTCTGCCAAACCTCAGCGCCCAACGGCATCGTGCCGGCTGCGCGCACATGGTCGAGCTTCAGAGCCGGTGGAGCGGAGTCGGTAACGACGCCGTTGCGGTCGACGATCCAGGCCGCATCGAGAGCGCTCGACTGGCCACTCGATGAAGCGGCCAAGGCCGTCTGAAGCCCGCCGCCATTCGCAAACTGCGCCGACACGCGGATGGCGCGCTCGTTCAAACGATCGTGGGCTTCGCGGCCGAGTTCATCGAGAAGTTTTTGACTTTCCGAATTGGCGATTTCCAGAGGCCTGGGAAACCAGAGATTCAGCGGCGATTGACGAGCCAGTAGCTGAACAGAAAAAGAAACACGAGCGGGAGTAGCGACACCCCCATGGCTCCAAAGACCATCTTGGTCTTGAACCGCGAACCCAGTTGGCCGGCCTTTCGCTAGCCCTGATGCGCAAGAGGCTGCGCGAAAGAATGAGGCCGAAGACGAGGAAAGCAAGAAAAATGAAAGCCGAAAGAGCGAAAAGGATGACGAAGGAATTGCTCGCGGCGAGATGAATCGGAATATTCAGCGACCCAAGCGTAAAAACGGCCGCGGCCAGCAACACAATGCAGATCAGGGCTGTGCCCATCCAGAGTTTCTGCTGCCACGACCGCTGCGTAACGGAAGCACCGCCGAATTTCGGCACGAACCCGGACCAGACAAGTTTTGACTCAAGGTTGTCGATGAGACTTTCGGGGACGCCGGACCGATCGTCGCCGGCTCGAGAAATGCAGTTTCAGGCATCAAGAACTGAAGATAACGACGGCCAAGAGGCAAGTCAAGCCGCCAGTGTGGCTCTGCGTCCACATCTGTACGTTCGTACAGGGAGTGTCTGTTTCAGTACGATGAGTTGACGCTGCGCCCGATGCGACCACCTCTGCGTGCTAGCCTTTGATTTTCCGGCGCAGTCCTGCCGTAGGAGTCGTGGTATGTCGTCGAGGCTCGGCGAAATTCTGGTCAAGGACAGCCTATCTCTGCGGATCAGTTGAAGCAGGCGCTGGACTACCAGAAAAAGAACGGCGGTCGGCTGGGAACCTGCCTGGTCGAGCTGGTCCTGGTGAGCGACGAAGATATCACCGCCGTCTGTCCGGCAGTATGGCGTTCCTTCCATTAATTTGAAGTTTTACGAAGTCGACCCCTCCGTCATCAAGCTGGTTCCCCAAGAAACGGCTGTCCGCTACCAGATCGTTCCCCTGTCGCGCGTGGGCTCGACGCTCACGATTGCAATGACCGACCCGACGAACGTCTTTGCCATGGACGACATCAAGTTCATGACCGGCTTCAATGTCGAGCCTGTCGTCGCGTCGGAATCGGCGATCAGCGAAGCGATTGGGAAATTTTACGGATCAGCCCAAAGCGGCGAAGAACTCGACAAGGTAATGAAGGATTTGGCGGGCGGCGAAGGCGACCTGGAATTGGCCGGTGACGAAGCGGAGATGGACCTGGCGGAACTGGAAAGAGCCGCCACGAAGCTCCCATCATCAAGCTCGTGAACCTGATTCTGACAGACGCGATGAAACGCGGCGCGAGCGACATTCACGTCGAGCCCTACGAAAAGGAATATCGCGTGACATTCCGATCGACGGCGTTTTGCAAAACGTCATGACTCCACCGCTGAAGCTGAAGGACGCGATCACGAGCCGCGTCAAAATTATGTCCAAGCTAGACATCAGCGAAAAGCGGCTGCCCAAGACGGCCGCATCATGATCAAGTACGCTAAGGACGGAAAGAAGAAGGATTCGACTTCCTGTTTCGACGGTTCCAACGCTGTTCGGTGAAAAGATCGTCATGCGCTTGCTCGACAAGGAGAATCTCCGGCTGGAAATGACCAAGCTGGGATTCCAGGCCGAGTCGCTGGCGAAATTCGAGCTGGCGATTCTGAGACCGTACGGGATGGTGCTCGTCACCGGTCCAACCGGTTCCGGAAAAACGAACACGCTCTATTCTTCCGTCGCACGACTGAACACGTCCGAAACGAACATCATGACAGCCGAGGACCCGGTCGAGTTCCAATTGCCGGGCATTAATCAGGTGCAGATGAAGGAGCAGATCGGGCTGAACTTTGCGTCCGCTCTGCGATCCTTTTTGCGGCAAGACCCGAACATCATCCTCGTCGGCGAAATTCGAGACTTCGAAACGGCGGAAATTGCGGTGAAAGCGGCGTTGACGGGCCATTTGGTGCTTTCGACGCTGCACACGAATGACGCGCCTTCCACGATCAGCCGTCTGATGAATATGGGAATCGAGCCATTTCTCGTCGCGACTTCCGTGAATCTCATCTGCGCGCAGCGGCTTGTGCGCCGGCTGTGCGCCAATTGCAAGAGCCCTTGCAGGTGCCGGCTCAGGCGTTGATCGACGCGGGCTATTCACCGGAGGAGTCCAAGACGGTGCAGATCATGCACGGCCGCGGCTGCAACATTTGCAACAACACGGGGTACAAGGGCCGAGTAGGTCTGTATGAAGTCATGGAAATCAATGACGAATTGCGCGAGCTGATTCTGGCGGGCGTGTCGGCTCTCGAACTCAGGAAGAAAGCGCTCGAAAACGGGATGATCACTCTGCGGCGCAGCGGTCTCATCAAACTCGCCGCGGGACTCTCGAGCATTCAAGAAGTAGTACGCGAAACCGTTCTGTAGGAGATGAGCCGACATGGCCGGAATAACATTAAGCGAACTGCTGAAGAAAATGATCGAGATGGGCGGCAGCGATCTTCATCTTTCGACAAACAGCCCGCCGCGCATTCGCGTACATGGCAAGCTCCGCCCGCTGGATATGCCGCCACTGACGGCGGCGGACACCAAGGCGCTGGCGTACAGCGTGCTGACGGACGCGCAAAAGCACCGCCTTGAGGAGAGCCTCGAACTGGACTTCTCATTCGGGTTGAAGAGCCTGGCGCGTTTCCGCCAACATTTTCCATCAGCGCGGCGCCGTCGCGCGGTTTTCCGCACGATTCCGTGGGAAATCAAGGGCTTCGACGCGCTGGGGTTGCCGGCGGTGGTGAAAGGATTGTGCGAGAAGCCGCGCGTCTTGTGCTCGTAACCGGACCGACGGGCTCGGGCAAATCCACGACGCTCGCGGCGATGCTCGACAAGATCAACTCCGAACGTGAAGAGCACATGATCACGATCGAGGATCCCATCAATTTCTTCACAACCACAAGAAGTGCCTGGTCAACCAGCGCGAGATTCACTCCGACACTCACTCGTTCGCGAATTCCTTGCGGGCCGCGCTCCGCGAAGATCCGGACGTGGTGCTCATCGGCGAAATGCGCGACCTCGAAACCATCGAGTCCGCGCTGCGCATCGCCGAGACCGGCCACTTGACCTTCGCGACCTTGCATACGAATTCCGCCAGTTCCACGATCAACCGCATCATCGACGTCTTCCCGGCGCACCAGCAGCCTCAAGTGCGCGCGCAGCTTTCGATGGTGGTCGAGGGAATTCTTTGCCAGTCGCTCTTGCCGCGCATCGACGGCCCAGGCCGCGCCATGGTCATGGAAATCCTGATTCCAAACGCGGCCATTCGCAACCTTATTCGCGAAGACAAAATTCACCAGATTTATTCCGCCATGCAAACGGGAACGGGTGTGAGCGGAATGCAGACATTCAACCAGAGCCTGGCGAACGCCTACTCCCAGAAGTTAATCACTTTGGAAACAGCGCTCGTCCGGTCCTCCAATCCCGATGAATTGCAGGATTTAATTAACCGTGGGGTCACGCGCCGGTTTCTGGCGCGCGCGCCCGGTTCGGCGCTAAGGGCAATAAAGGAAAGAAGGAGGCAAGTCATGCCGGTTTACACTTTCAGGGGAACGAATCGTCAGGGGACTGCGGTTTCCGGCGAACGAATGGCGGCGAACAAGACCGAGCTCGCGGCCATGCTGCGCCGGGACCAGATCAATGTCTCGAAGATGTCGGAGAAGGGGAGAGAATTCAACATCCCCACTTTCGGCACGGGCGTGAATGCCAAGGAGCTGGCCGTGTTCACGCGGCAGTTCTCGGTGATGATCGACGCTGGCTTGCCGCTCGTTCAGTGTCTCGAGTTCTCGCCGGGCAGCAGGATACAAGACATTTCAGAAGGTCCTGACCGGCGTGCGGGGTTCGGTGGAAGGCGGGGCCACTCTCGCCAATTCACTGAAGCAATACGACAAATCTTCGACCCGCTCTACTACAACATGGTGGACGCGGGAGAGACCGGCGGTATTCTCGACACGATTCTCCAACGGCTTTCCACGTACATCGAGAAGAACGTCAAGTTGAAGCGTGCGGTGAAGTCCGCCATGATTTATCCGGTGGCGGTCATCGGCATCGCGGGGCTTGTGATCACGTTGCTGCTATGGAAGGTCGTTCCAATCTTCGTGACGCTTTTCACAGGTCTGGGAGTCGATTTGCCGCTTCCGACGCGCATCGTCATCGGTCTCAGCCGGTTTATTGGCAGCATGTACGGCTTCTTCATTTTACTGGGGCTCATCGGCATCGGCGTGGCCATCAAGTTCTGGTACGGAACTCCGCAAGGCCGCATGCTGCTGGATCGCGCCCTGCTCAACGTTCCCATTATCGGCATCCTGCTGCGCAAGATCGCCGTTGCGCGATTCACTCGGACGCTGGGCACATTGATCTCCAGCGGCGTGCCGATTCTGGAAGGCTTGGACATTACCGCCCGGGATCTGCAGGTAACGCCGTGGTGGAAAGGGCGATCAACCAGACGCGAAAGGCGGTTGAGGGTGGGGCCGCTCCCTCGTCGATCCGCTGAAGGAAACCGATGTGTTTCCAGGCATGGTCACGCAGATGATCGGCGTCGGAGAGCAGACCGGAGCGATGGACGCGATGCTTCAAAAAATCGCGGACTTCTACGAAGAAGAGGTGGACGTCGCCGTCAAGGACATGTTGACCTTGATGGAGCCGGTCATGATTCTGTTCCTGGGAATCGTCGTCGGCGGAATCGCTTATTTCACTGTACTTGCCGCTCTTCTCGCTGATTGGAAAGTTGGCGGGCTAGGAAACGGGACGGGAATTGTTCGTCGGTGTCCCGGCGGCACGCTGTTACGCCGCTGACGCCGGCGAGTCTGAATGCCTGAAACGCTGGGGAGAGAAGAAAGCCGGCGCCACTCCGTGGAACGCGCCGCTGGCTCGTTTTCCGCGGTATTTGCCGGTTTCGGATGGAGTTCACTGAACAGACTGGCGTATCGGCCGCCATGGCGCATGTCTGGAGGCCTCCCTTCGGCTGTTTATTCCCTTCCTGCGCCAGTCTCGGCGCCTCGTCCTGGTCGTTCGTGAACTGACCTCTCTGGCGCTTCCGCTCCGCTACTTCGTCCCGATCATCGTCCTGTGTGGATAGATTCCCTCGCCGTTCTCTACGTCATCCTTCAGAAGTGGATCCCGCGCGCAACTTGGCACGGGCCGCTACAAGTCGCCTGCGACATTGGGATGATAACCGGCGTGGTTTACACGACGGGAGCGCAGGACAGCTACTTCACATCGCTCTATTTGCTCGGGTTTTTGATGGGAGCGATTCTGTTTTCGCGGCGCGGGGCGACGCTGACAGCGGCGGGCAGCTTTATTCTATTGGGATCCGTGGTGGAGTGCGGCTACTACGGCATGATTCCCCGAACATCGGCAATCGAGAAGATGAAGAACTCGGCGCGCGGGGCCTTGAATACAAGTTCCTGGCGGATGGCAACCAATTTATTTGCTTTTTTTGCGGTCGCATATCTCGGCTCGGTTCTTGCCGAGTCGCTGCGGCACAAGGGATTTGAACTCGAAGAGAGAAAAGAAGAGCTGAAGGACCTTCAAGCGTTCAACGGAGACATCATCCACTCGATGCGCGGCCTGCTTGCTCACTGTGGACTTAAACGGTGAGATTCTGCTCATCAATCACGCCGGGGCTGAGATGACGGTACACGGCGTCGGCTTGTTGACGCGCCAGCGCGTCCAGGCTCTGCGTTTTCCCCGGGATTTTGGCCGATCGAATTGGACGAAGCCGGTACTCCGCTCGCAAGGCGCAAGGAAGTCGAGTTCCGGACGCCAGACGGCGCCTTGCGATATTTCGGACTCTCGATTTCGCCGCTTCGCCTCCTGGCAAAACCAGGTCAGCGGTTATGTTTACAACTTCCAGGACCTGACCGAACTGAAGAGAGAAGGTCGAGGACCAAGATCTCCGTGCAAGACCGCATGGCGGCGCTTGGGAGGCTTTCCGCGGCGATCGCGCAACTAACTTTCCGCCAACCGCTTTCGGCCATGACGGGAGCGCTGAAGCAATTGTCGCGGCTTGCGCCGCTCGAACCGGATGACCAGCGACTGGTCCAGATCGTGGTTCGTGAATCGCAACCGCCTGAATCAAATCATCACCGATTCTCTCGTTACAGTACTCGCGTAAAAAAGCTATGAATTTTCCGAGCAGAATATTATCGCCCTGCTGGACGAGACGTTGACACTTCTGGGGGCATCAGCCGGGATTCGGAAAGCAGTACAAGATCGAGAGAGACTATCAAGTGGCGCAGGCTCGTGCTCGCGTCGACCGCGATCGCTTGAAACAGGTTTTCTGGAATCTTCTCAACAACGCCCTTCGAGCGATGCCGGACGGCGGCACGTCGCTGTTCCGTCTTGGAAGCTGAGCCGGTTTGGGTCCGCATTTCCATCCGAGACTCCGGGATCGGGATGGATCCCGGCGGAAGCCGCGCACATCTTCTTCGAGCCGTTTCAATCCGGCTTTCCCGAGGGCACCGGCGGGCTCGGGATTTGGCGATCGGCGCCATCAGATCGTGCAAGCGCACGGCGGGCGGATCCATGTGAGCTCGGAGAAGGGGCGCGGCGCGGAATTTTGCGTCGAGTTGCCGCGGATGGGGCAGGGGAGGCGCAAGAGCAGAACGAAGCCGGCGAACTCGGGGTCCCCGAAGTTGCCTGAATCCGCGAGGCGAGGCTAGCCGGTATGGCGCGTATCTACTGGTAGTCGATGACGAGAACTCCATCTGCGAGCTTCTGGAGATCACTTTCCGGAAGGAAGGCCATCGGGTCGAAGTGGCCAGCAACGGCGAAATCCTGCGCGCGGCGGCGCCTGGAATCACAGATTCTGCCCTTTTGACATCATCATCTCCGACATCAATATGCGGGACATGAGCGGCGTGGAATTACTGCGTTTCGCGCGCGAGATTTCTCCCGACTCGGTTTTTATTCTCATCACCGGAGTGCCGACGATTTCGACGGCCATTGACGCGGTAAATTTCGGCGCGGACCGCTACGTTATCAAGGGCGACACATGGGTGGGGGCACCAAACTGCGGCAAGCCGTTCAGAAGATCACCGAAAATATCGGAGCTGCGGAAGGAAACTGGAATCCTCCGCCGCGAGATTCCGCCGCCTGACAGGGACTCTGATCACATCATCGGCACGAGCCCGAAGATGCGGGAAATATTCGAACTGATCGAGACGATTGCGCCGCAATCGAGCCGCATCCTGATCACCGGCGAAAGCGGAACGGGAAAAGAGCTCGTCTCGCGAGAGCCATTCACGAGAACAGTGCGCGATCGAAGAAGCCGTTCATCACGATCAATTGCGGCGGCGTTTCCGGAATCGCTGCTCGAGTCCCAGCTGTTCGGTTACGTGAAGGGCGCGTTTACGGGAGCGAGCGATAACCGGCGCGGGCTATTTCACGCGGCCCATGGCGGATAGCTTTTCATGGACGAAATCGGCAAACATGAGCCTCACCATGCAGGTGAAGCTGTACCGCGTTCTCCAGGAAGGCAAGGTCCGGCCGATCGGCAGCACGCAAGAAGACGACGCGACGTGCGCGTGATTGCGGCGACGAACAAGGATTTTGAGAAGGAGATCGCGGCAGGCCGCTTCCGCGAGGATCTGTACTATCGTCTCAGTGTGATTCCCATTCACCTCCCGCCGCTGCGCGAGAGACGCGAAGACATCGCGCTGCTCGCGGGAACCTTTCTGCAACGACATTTTACATAGATGAACAAAGAGATCGACGCGATCGAGCCAAAGGCCATGGAGCGCCTGGAAGCTTACGAGTGGCCGGGGAATGTGCGCGAGCTGGAAAACACTATCGAGAGCGCCGTGGCGCTCGAAACAGGCCGCCGGGTGTCCGTTGAGGGGCTGCCGGAGCGCATCACGCACTATTACCAGGAGCATAGCAAGAATTCCAATTCAGAACAGCGCGACGTGATGATCCCCAAAGGCGGCGTAGATCTGGAAAGACGCATCGGAGAAATTGAACGAGGCTACTTGCTCGCCGCGCTGGAGTGCACGGGCGGCGTGCGCGTGCGCGCGGCAGAGATGCTGAAAATGACCTACCGTTCCTTCCGGCACTACGCGAAAAAGCATGGCGTCTGAATCGTTCCCGAATTGGGATTGGGCCGCCGCTCTGGGGTCCGAGGTGCGTGATGGCGCTTCCCTGGCAAAATGCATCATAAATATTGAACGAATTCAGCCGATGAGACGTTCAGAGGCCATCCGTTCCCGAAGGCGGCTGCGCGGGGCGGAATTGGGGTTGAGGTCGGCAGGTCAGTCGGGTGCGCTGCGCAACCGTTGGACCAACGGCGGTGGCGCTGCGCCCTCAAGAGAGCGTGTTTTGAGTGTGCCGAATCGAGTCGTTCCCATCGGTCAAAAATTGTCGTTTTTCGCCGCACGCCAGACGAAAGCGAGGTCTCCAACCAACTACCGGGAGATGAGTTCTACTTGATGTTATTGAAATATAAGGCCTTATTATATGTCCTCTATCGGCAAAGAGGTGGCGGGACGGATGGCAACAGAGTTGCACTAAGTGAATATGAGACAATTCCCCCCCGCCAGGGAGCCCGAAAAATAAAAGCTTGGGACTTAATTCTCAAGGAGAGAAAATGAAGAAGAATCAGAAGGGTTTTTCACTTATCGAACTGTTGATCGTCGTGGCGATCATTTTGATCATCGCGGCGATTGCCATTCCGAACCTGCTCCGCGCGCGCATCGCCGCGAACCAGGCTTCGGCAGTGGGTTCGCTGCGCACGATTTCCACGTCGGAAGTCACGTTCGCTTCGACCTATAACGACGGCTTCGCTGTTCACCTGGTTACGCTCAGCGCTGCCGCTGGCACAACCACGGCGACCTGCACGTCGGCTGCGTTGATTGACGAGCTTCTCGGTTCCGGTATCAAGAGTGGATACACCTTCGTGTATGTCCCGGGAGCGAATGCGTCGGGCACGGGCACTGTTCCTGCCGGATGCGAAGTGGTGCAGGTCGGGCTGTACGACCTTTTGGTTTCGGGAGTCCCAACGACGCTCCTACAGACCGGCCAGAACGGCTACTACGTAGACGCTTCTGGTGTGGTCCGCTACACCACGGACGGCTCCGTGCCGACCGCCACCAGCCCGGCTCTGTAGTCGACGGCGAAGATACAGGGGAGGAAGCCTCGCCGGCCCCCTCCTCTCTCTCTCCTTTTTTTTAACGAAGCGAAGAAGAAAGGGGGAAGGCCATGCAAGCAGCCGATGAAAATGGACCCGGGATTGCGCCGCACGAATCAAGCCGAGCATGGATTCTCTTTCTTATCGAGCTCCTCATTGTGGTCGCAATTATTCTTATCATCGCGGCCATCGCGCTACCGAACTTTATCCGTGCCAGAATGGCGGCTAACGAAGCGGCGGCCGCATCGAAAACCCGAACCATCACGACGGCCGCGGTCGTGTACTCGAGTCGAGTACAACAATGGTCTGCCTCCGTCACTTGCTGCAATGGGCCCTGCATCTGTCGGCACCGGCGTTGGGGGCTCCTGCGACAACGCGGACCTGACCTCCTCCGACCCGGCCGTGGCCAGCGGCCAGAAGAGCGGATATCAGTACGCCTATACCGGAGTTGGAGCGGCCATGACCACGCCGGCATCCGGGTGCTCGACACCGGGTTATTCGGAGTATCTTGTTACGGCAACGCCTGGGCCCTTGGCTCCCTAACTTCAGCGGCGTCCGCACTTTTTGCAGCGACGAGCCGAAGTGTCATTCACTTTGACCTGAGCGGAACACCCCCGGATTGCCCTCTTGCCTGCGCAACGCTCCCCACACTCCAATAGTCACCTGCCGGATTCAACCATAATTGCAAGCGTAATCTGTGTTCGACAGCGTTTCTGCTGACTCCGCCGCTGTCCGAAACTCGCGTCCGGTTTGCGCGCTCCGAATCTTCGTAGGCGCAAGGAATCGTAGTTGGGTTTGGCGCTGAACCAATTGGTTACCGAGCTGCGTCGCACTCTGTTGGGGATGACGTCGGCTGCTCCATTCGAGTGCGCCACGCGACCCTCAGACGGCAGCGTCGGCGTTCCGCGACGCAGGAGAACTGTAGGAAGGGACGCTGGAAAAGGTCATATCGAAAGGCCAATTACTGTCGTATCGGGTTCTGCAACTGCACTAAGTGAAACACCTGATCAACATTTGCAGGATATATCTTACAGGATATGACTGACAGGTAAGCTGTTGTGCGTTGTGTTCTGCATTTCCACTTGTTGGTCGGCACAGTTGCTCTAATAGAGACTCAGCGGAACCTCACCCCTAAGGATCCCCCAAAGCACAAGTCTAGGGCTTGACTCTCAAGGAGAGAAATATGAAGAAGAACCAGAAGGGTTTTTCACTTATCGAACTGTTGATCGTCGTGGCGATCATTTTGATCATCGCGGCGATTGCCATTCCGAACCTGCTCCGCGCGCGCATTGCCGCGAACCAGGCTTCGGCAGTGGTTCGCTGCGCCAATGATTTCCACATCGGAAGTCACGTTCGCTTCGACCTATAACGACGGCTTCTCGCCCCACCTGGTTACGCTCAGCGCTGCCGCTGGCACAACCACGGCGACCTGCACGTCGGCTGCGTTGATTGACGAACTTCTCGGTTCCGGTATCAAGAGTGGATACACCTTCGTGTATGTCCCGGCAGTTAATGCGTCGGGCACGGGCACCGTTCCGCCGGATGCGCAGGTTGGGGCCCTACGACCTTTTCGGTTTCGGGAGTCCTTACGACGCTCTCAACAGACCGGCCAGAACGGCTACTACGTAGACGCTTCCGGTCTGGTCCGCTACACCACGGACGGCTCCGTGCCCGACCGCCACCAGCCCGGCTCTGTAGTCGACGGCGAAGATACAGGGGAGGAAGCCTCGCGGTTTCCTCCCTTTTTTTTAACGAAGCGAAGAACAAATGTGGAAGGCCCCGCGGGCGGCAGACGTAAAGATGCCGGTGTTGCGCCGCCTGACCTGACTCTTCCGCACTTGAAAATTGGCCTCCGCGTCGCCTCTCCGTTTCTTGATAGACTTAAAGCATGAATTTCGTTTGGACTTTAGTTCTATGGGGAGCAGCGCTGCACGGCGCGCCTGCTAACGCCGCCGCAATCGTGAGGGCCGTCGAAGCGCACTACGCGCATCGGGAACGCTTCGGGCGGAGTTCTACGAACGCTATCGCACCGGCAAGGAAGGCGGCGAAGCGGAATCGGGAACCGTTTATTTTTCGAAGCCGGGCCGCATGCGCTGGCAGTACGTATCGCTGGAGAAGAAGCTCTTTCTAGTGGATGGCAAAAACGTATGGTCTACGTTCCCGCAGATCGCACGGCGAGCCGCGCAATCGTAAACGAAAGCTCGGATTGGCGTACGCCGCTAGCGCTGCTCACCGGAAAGGCTCATCTCGACCGCCTATGCAGAAACATTGAACTCGTAGCCTTTACGCCGGATGCTGCGGGTGAGACGGCCGCTCCTCTTGACCTGCGCGATGAGATGTTGCGCTGCTTGCCGCGTGAATCGTCCGATCCCTCGGTTGGAGCGCCCTTCCGCGAGATCCTCTTCTAGAAGTTACCCCGGATTACCGGTTGACCCGAGTCATAATCCGCGAGGCCGGAGACGTTGAAACGAAGTTTCGCTTCGGCAATTGGCAGGAGAAGATTGCCGTTCCAGAATCGGAATTCTATTTTGAACGGCCCGCAGGGGTTGCTATCGTGGACGAGCAAGACCTCGCACATCAGGTTCACTAACTTCACCGGCGGACACCGAATCGAGCGGCTTGCGCGCCCGAAGATATCGAGGCGAGACCTCCGCAGAATCCGCCGGACGTTACGACTTCGCGCATTCTTTCCGGATTTCGAAATCGGGAGGCAAAGCTTTGCCCAGGCAGGCATCTGTTTATGAGGGGCCACGCGTGCCTCGAGGCGACTGGCAATTCGATGCCTGATTGATGTGTTAGACTTAGATGTTGCAGCAGAAGTTTAGCGTAGTCGTGCAGCGACTCCATGGCTAATTCGTATGCAAATTAGGGGATTCGACAGGGCGCGTGTTCGAGCAGGTTGAAACCGCCCTCTCCGAAGCCGAAGCGCGCCAACGCCTCGCCGAGCGCGGCTACTACATCTATTCCATCAAGCATCACCTCGGATTGGGCAGCAAGTTCCTTAATTCCGGCGCAAGCCGGCTTCTGCGAGGCCAGGACTTTCTCATTTTCAATCAGCAGTTCAACACGCTCATCAAGGCCGGGCTTCCGATCATGACGGCGCTGGATCTTCTTGCGGAACGCGCGGCCGCACCGAAGTTGCGGCCGATGCTGACTGAGGTCAGGTTACGGGTGCGCAATGGTGCTTTGTTGTCGGAGGCGCTGGTAGCGCAGGGGTATTTTTCCGCCGGTGTATACGACGTCGGTAATGGCTGGCGAAAAGAGCGGCAACCTGAGTGGCGTTCTCGATCAATACATCGCCTATCAGCGGACGAGCAATATCTTCATCAGCCGGTTGAAGAATATCCTGATTTATCCCGCGATTCTTGTGTCGATGCTGGTGATTGTTCTGTCCTACCTGGTGACGTTCGCGGTTCCGAAGTTCGCCGATCTGTATAGCCAGTTGAACGTGGAGCTGCCCCTGAGCACGCGAATTGTGCTGGCCGTGTTGGTTCCGCTCCGCCAGTACATATTTGAGGTCATCGGTGTGGTGGCGCTCGTGGTCACACTATTTTATTGGTGGCTGCAAAGCGACACGGCGCTTTGGTGATCGATCGTCTGAAGCTGCGTTTTCCGCTCATCGGAGACATCTGGTTGAAGGCGCAGGTGGCGCAGTTCGTGCGCAGATTGTCGACATTGCTTTCCGGCGGCACGCCCCTCGTTTCGGCATCGGACACGGCTTCAGAAGCCATGGGAGTCGGCTCATCGCCACGTCGGTGCGAAAGGCCGCTGCGATGGTGCGCGAAGGCACGCCGCTTCACGCGCACTCGCGCGGACACGGGTGATCCCGGATATGGCGCTGGAAATGATTCACGTTGGCGAGGCATCCGGCGCGCTCGCGCCGATGCTCTCGAGGTCGCCGAGTTTTACGAGCAGGAAGTCGATTTGAAGTTGACCGCGATTCTGGCGTGGGTCGAGCCGGCAATTTTGGTGTTCATGGCCGCTGTGGTAGCCTTCATTTTAATTGCCTTGTACCTTCCGATGTTCTCTTTGACAGCGGGGACAATGCACTGATCGAGGATCATGGCAACGACGAACCGCAATCCGGGAACGACAGGGAAGTCTGACGACGCGGCGGAGGTCGAACGCAGCCGCCGTTTGGCCGAACGCTATCGCTGCGTGTTTGTGGATTTGCGCGAGCAGCGGATCCATCCCTAGCTTTTCCGCAGCATTCCCGCCGAGTTGATGTTCCGCTACAACTTCGTGCCCCTGGAAGCGCACGATCATGCGCTGGCGATTGCCGTTTCCGATCCGAGCCAGATTGTCAACGACGAACTGTCGTTGCTGCTCGGCAAGAAGCTGCAGATCAAAGTGCCACGTCCACACAGATAGGGGACCTCCTCAAGCGCACCGAGCAGTCTCAGCGCGTGCTCGATCAGGCCACCGAGGGCTTCACGCTCCAGGTTGTCACCGACGATGACGAGAGCGACGAGAACATCTCGACGGAGAGCTCACCCGCGAAACCGGCGTGAGCCCCGTCGTCCGGCTGGTTGACACCGTCATTTTCACCGCGCTCGAGCGCTGAGCCAGTGATATCCACATCGAGACCGGGAACACCGAAGTGGTCGTCAAGTACCGCATCGATGGAGTGCTGCAGCACGCCATGGCGCCCCTCGGCAAGGAATGGCACGCCACCATTCTTTCGCGAATCAAGGTGATGAGCGAGCTGGACATCGCCTAATGCCGCGTCCCGCAAGACGGGCGGTTCCGGGTGCGCTATAAAGGCCGATTTATCGACTTTCGCGTTTCAGTGATGCCGTCAATTCATGGCGAAGACGCGGTGCAGCGCGTCTCGATAAGGAGACGCTCAGCGAGAAATTCCGCAACCTGACCCTGGACGTTGTGGGATTTGGACCCGACGAACTGCGGCAACTGCGGAAATATATTCGCGAACCGTACGGTATGGTGCTGGTGACCGGGCCCACGGGCTTGGGCAAGACGACCACTCTCTATGCCGCCATCAACGAAATCAAGAGCGAGGAAGACAAGTTCATCACCATTGAGGACCCGGTGGAATACCAGGTCCGCGGCATCACGCAGATTCCTGTGAACGAGAAAAAAGGCCTAACATTTGCCCGTGGATTGCGGTCCATTTGCGCCATGACCCGGACAAGATCATGGTCGGCGAAATCCGCGATCAGGAGACCGCACAAATTGCCATCCAAGCCGCGCTTACGGGTCACCTCGTGTTTACGACGGTGCACGCGAACAACGTCACCGACGTCATCGGCCGATTTATCAACATGGGCGTTGAGCCGTACAATTTCGTTTCAGCGATGAATTGCATTATGGCGCAGCGTCTGGTGCGGCTGATCTGCGAGAATTGCAAACGAGAAGTGCGTTATACGCCGGAGCAGCTGGAGGAGTCGGGGCTGGATCCGAACGAATGGTCGCGCTAACTCCTGCACGAAGGTGCCGGCTGCCGGGAATGCAGCGGCAGCGGATACCGCGGCCGGACGGCGATTTGCGAGTTGTTGAATCTTTCGGACCGCATTCGGGAAATGATTATCGCGCGCCGGCCAACGTCGGAAATCAAGCGCGCAGGAAAAGAAGAGGGATGACGTTCTTGCGGGCTTCGGGTCTGGCGAGTTCGAGCGGCCTGACGACGATTCGCGAAATCAACAAGGTGACATTCGTTGTCTAGCCTCGACGGGCGGCTCGCTTCAGGTTCGGCAATCGGGGATTTTCGGCCGGTTCACCACATGGCTGGATGCGATGCCGCACCCGGCGGCGGTCTGTGAAATCGCTGCGGACCACGTCGCCGTCGCGCGGTGGAGCGCACGCGGAGCCAATCTGGAGGCGGGAGGCGTCGAGGCGCTCGAGCCCGGCGCGATCAATCCGTCGCCCGTTGAAACGAACATTCCCAATTCCGGCGCGGTGCAATCGGCGCTGCGACGGCTTATCGATCGCTTCGCGCTTCACGGGCAGGATCTGGGCGCGACTTCTGCCCGATCCTGTCGTGCGCGTTTTTATTTTGCCGTTTGAAATGCTGCCACGCCGCGCGGACGAAGCCATTCCGCTGCTGCGTTTCCGCTTGAAGAAAAGCGTGCCGTTCGACGTCGAAGATACAGGGTGATTTCGTGGATGCGGCAGCCCGCGCGCAATGGCGGACTCGAAATCATTACGGCGGTGGCGCGAAAGCCGATGGTGCGTGAATACGAAGCGGCGATCGAAGCGGTTGGAGGCAAGCCGGGCGTGGTGCTCAGCTCGACGCTCGCTTGCATGCCATTGCTGGACGAATCGGGCGCGACGATGCTGGTTCGCATTGGCGGAAAGAGCTTGACGACGGTGATCGTGCGTGGAGGAATTCTTTGCGTCTATCGTGCAACGGAGATGGCCGCGGACGTCGCGCAGCTGGAATTTCAGGCGATTGTCGACGAGATTTTTCCGGCGGTTGCCTACTATCAGGACACCTGGGGCGGGGAACTCGACCGCATTTTATTGGCGGGATTCGGAGAACGGGAAGAAACGATCCGCGCGACCCTGGAGAACGAATTGCGCACAACGGCTCTGCCCCTGGCCGAGAGCGAAACGGTGCGCCGTTTTCCGGGGGAAACGCGCGCGCTTCTGAGCCAAGGTCTGGAATCGCTTGTCGGCTGGATGGCGAACGGAATCTGAGGTATACAACGGACTTGTTGCCATGAGACTAAACCTCAATCTCGCGACCGCGCCGCTGGAAAACCATCGGCGTTTCGTCGTCGGCGCGGGATTCGCCGGAGCCATCGGCGTAATAGCGCTGCTCATCCTTTCGCATTCCGCTTACAGATCGTGGCGAGCCAATCGTGAGATTCGCGCCGACATCGCGCGCATCGAGAAGGGGATCAATGCGTCCGAAAAGCAGCAGAACGAACTGGCCCGCTATTTTGATATGCCTTCTGCCAAGCAGGTGCTGGACCGCTCGGCCTTTCTCAATTCGCTGATCGAACAACGGACCTTTCCATGGCCGAAGATTTTCGATGACCTCGAGCGAACACTCCCGACGGGTGTGCGCGTCGTGAGCATCGCTCCAACACTTGAGGGTGGCCACGCGCTCGTGAAGTTAACCATCGGCGCAATGGATGACGAGGCGAAGTTGAAGTTTCTGCGTGCATTGGAGTCTTCGAAAGTCTTCACCGATGTCCGTGTGTATGAGGAGAAGTACGCGGAGCCGAATAGTCAGGGAAAGGGGCAGCCGAACGACAAGGTTTACATCACACTCGATGCCCAATACGCAACGATATGAGCGATAAGAGATTCTCAGTTATCGGCTGGAAGGCTCTCGTGCTGATCGGACTCGGCGCGCTGCTGCTCGCCGATTTGGGTCTTGGCGTATTCCTCTGGCGCCTGCGCCAATCCGATCCGATCGAGCTCCGGCGCCAGCGCACCGAGCTGGAAACCCGGGCCAAATTGCTTAAGGCTGACGTCGCTCGCGGTCAGGAGATCCAAAAGGACATGCCCTCCGTCGGGAAGGAAGCGGAAAAATTCTATCACGACGATTTGCCGCCGGGCTCGGCGGGTTATTCGGCGCTGGTGGGAGATTTGGGTGAAATCGCTTCGAAGGCCGGACTGAAGACTTCCACGGCCGGATTTCATGAGAAGGAGCTCGAAGGCCGCGGTGTAAGCGAGATTGAAATCGACGAGGTGGTCGAGGGCGACTATCCCCAGGTCCTGCAATTCATCCAGGGGCTTGAGCGGTCGAAGAATTTCTATTTACTGGACGAGCTGGCGCTCGAACCCCAGACCAGCGGCGGACTGAGCTTGCGGCTGTCCCTGAAGACGTATTTCCGTTCCTAAATTATGTTGAAGAAAACGCAAACTTATTCTCTCGTCGCACTGTTGCTGGTGCTTGCCGGCGTTGTCTACTGGAATTCGAATTCGTCGGGGCGAATTCCCGGCGCCTCGATGGCGAACGCGAAGTTCGCGCCGCTGAAAGTGGACGATCCGAAGTTGCGGCTCGATTTGCTGGATCGCGTGCGTCACGCGGAGTACAAGGGATCCAATCACAATATTTTTAGCTACGCGCCGCCACCGCCAACGGCGGCAGCCGCGAAAGCGATTGCGGAGAAGGAGCACGGCCGGCATTTTGTCGGGCCGCTGCTGCCGCCACCGCCGCCTCCGCTCACGCTGCCGGTAACATTTTTTGGGTATGCCACAAATCCGCGGACGCAGAATCGCCTGGCCTTTTTCACGAATAATGACGACGTATTTATCGTCGGGGAAGGCGGCACGCTGCTGAATCGTTTCCGCCTGCTGAAGATTGGAAACAGTTCCGCCGATGTGGAGGAGATTGCAAGCGGTCGTCGCGCGACGGTGGAAATGACGCAGCCGGAAGAGCAACACCAATGAGTTCTTCGATTCCAATTCGGCGTGATCTGAAATCGCGCGAGGCCGGATACACGTTGCTCTTCACGGTATTCCTCGTGGCCATGACGCTCATCACGAGCGCCGTCGTCGTGCTGGACATTAAGACGCAGGGAAAGCGAGAAAAGGAAGAGGAAATGATCTGGCGTGGCGAGCAATTCAAGAAAGCCATTCGCCGCTACTCACAAAAATTTGGCAAGTATCCGCAATCGATGGACGATCTTGTGAAGCCGACGAACGGCGTTCGTTTTTTGCGCAAGGCCTACAAGGACCCGGTGAATCCGGAGGGGAAGTGGAGGTTCATTTACGTTACGCCTGCGGGGGCGCTAATTGGTAGTGTTCGATACACGTCTTTGCAGGAGATGGCGCTGCTTGACCAGATGGCGATGCGTGGGGGCGCGGCAGGAGCGATTCCGGGGGCTTCGGCTATGGCGGGACTCCTGGGGGCTGCGGGCGGGCTTGGAGGCGCGGGAACGACCGGTTTCGGGGGGACCGCAGGGGGAGCACCCGGGGCGACCGGAGCGGCGGCATTACCGCCTTGCCGACCCACCCCACCGACGACGAATCCGGACTCGCCGCCGCCGGATAGCCCTGAATACCCGCCGCAGACGAGTCCGAACACCGCCAATTGCACGCCGCAGAACGGGGCCGCTGGAACGCAAAATGGGCAGGACTCAAATGGATTTGGTGGATTCGGGCTAGAGTCGAACGGATCCGGCGGGCTCGGGCAGCAATTGGGCCAACAGCTGGGGCAAGCGCTGGGGCAGCCGCTTGAGACTACAACCATCGGCGGCAGCATCATCGGCGTGGGGAGCATGATGGACCAGCCCTCTTTGAAGGTTTACAAGCTAGCGAAGAAGTACAAACAGTGGGAATTCATTTATAATCCGCTCGAGCAACAGCAAGCCCAGGGTTCGGGCGCGAGCGGCGGACTGACCGGCGCGACGCCATCGAATGAAATGGGAAGCCCGATCGGCGGCGGACCCGGCGGAAATCAGGGATCAAGCCCGTTCGGTCCCACGCCGCAGCCTTCGGGGCCCGAACTTCAACAGCCTCCCTCGCAGACACCTCAACAGTAAGCACACTCGCATCGACGACTACAGACGGCAATTCGACTCATTTAGGCAGGCGAACAAAAGGGGAAGAAATAGCGCCGGATCAAGGTAGTCCTGGACTACCTGTTTTGGCCACGGAAACGCCGGTCGCGGAGGCTTTGGCGTACTTGGAGGTGACGCGGCGGACGTAAGCGCGCGTCTCAGGGAACGGAGGCACGCCACCGTACTTCGCGACGACGTCGGGACCCGCGTTATAAGCGGCGAGGGTCAGTTTCAGGTCGCCGTGATATTGCTGGAGCAGTTCCTTTAAGTAGCGCGTGCCGGCGTCAATATTCTGGGCGGGATCGAGAATGTTGGCGACCGAGTAGCGGGCGGCAGTCGAGGGCAAAAGCTGCATCAGTCCCCTGGCGTTCTTGCGGGAGGCGGCGCGGGGATTGAAATTCGATTCCGTAGCGATAATGCTGGCGATCAATTTTTCATCGACGCCGTGCTTCTGCGCCGCGGCACGGATCAAATTTGCGAATGCCGCCGAAGAACCCGCGGGGACGGGAATGGCGCGAAAAACGTCCTCGGGTTCGAAGGACACGACATCGGACGCGAGGACTTCAATACTGCCGCCATCGATCGTCAATCGCAAAGAATCGCCATCGCGTTCGTAGCCGGTGATATGCAGGCGCTCGCCCGTGCGCAGGACGGCGTAATCCGCGCGAGCGGACGTCGCTGCCAATCCGATTAGACCAAGAATGAGAACTGCGTAGCGCATGTTCGATAGTTTGATGCTCATTGGCCAAGAGCGTATGTCCGGATGGCGGCGGCCAAGCCGCCTTCGTCGTTGGACAGAGTAACCGGCCAGCCGCGCAATTTCAATTCCGGAATGCCATTGCCCATGACCACGGGAAATCCCGCATATTCGAGCATTTCGTGGTCGTTCCAATTGTCGCCCACGGCCATGACTTCTTCGCGAGCGATACCCCTGCGATTGGCCCACTCTTCGAGGGTTGAGCCCTTCGAGCATGAGCGGGAAATGACGTCGAGAATCGAAAAGTTCTTCTTCTCGTATTCGGTGATGGCGAGCGAATAGGAATTGGCGATCGGCAAATTCTGCAAGCGCTGATGCACCGCGCGGATGCGCTCGAAAGTGCCGGTGAACATGACCTGAATGGGATCCTCTTCGAGGCAGCTTTCAAGCGGCGAGACCTGGGCCATATATTCGCTGTTCCGCTCGTAATAGGCGTGGCGAGTCGGATCGCTCCAGTCGAGCTCTTCGACAATAATCTGGCGCGCCTTCGGCCGGTCAAAAATGACGGCGGCGCCGGTACGGAATTCCCGGGTGGCTTCGAGAACCTGGCGCGCAGTCTCGCGTTGAAGGAGGAACCGGAGATGCGTCAGGCCGTCCATGGACTTGATGAGCGCGCCGTTATTGACGATGAGGAAGAGATCGCAGGGCAAGCGTTCGGCGACCGGCAGGGCGAAATCGAAGCGGCGCCCGGTGACGAGAACGACTTCGATGCCGCGGTTGGCCGCTTCCACAATGGCATCGAGATTGGCCGGGGGAATCTGCCAGCGGCTGTCGAGGAGGGTTCCGTCAATGTCCATGGCGAGCATCTTTACGACCATGCAGTGATTTTACCAAGCTGAGGCGAGTTCTGCTTGTTTTGTTGGCGGCGACGTGGCGGGGCGCGAACGGAGGCGCATGGTGGACTGCGCGTGGAAAGAAAACGGGAAGACGGAGCTCGATAACGCCTTCGGGCTTATCTAGGGGCACCCCGTTGTAGACTCGCAGTCTAACGCTGGAGTGAATTATAAGGATGGTATACTGGCGCCGTGATCGGGGGATTGATGCACGCGAGGAGCGCGGGCTTGGCATGTGGGCCAGGCGCCTTTTTTTTCATCCTGAATGCCGCGTGCTCGGTCCGGCTTTCACGTACTGGACTATATTGAGAGCATCCGAGGTTGTTGCGATGCACGAATATTCGGTCGAGCTCTTGATTGCCGGAGACGATCTGGATGAAGCCGACGTCTCAAAAAAGCTCGGTCTGCAATCCCGCATGTTTCTTAGGAAGGGCGAGCCGATGGGGCCTGGGCGGCGGAGGGAGCTGTTCGTTTGGTCATTTGACGTGCGACCGTCGCCGGACGACCCGGCTTGGCGGTCGCTTGACGATGGCTTGAAATGCTTGGTCGAGAAGCTGTTGCCTCTTAAGAAGGCCCTTGGTGAACTGAGGCAGCGATACTCCGTAGAAGCCTACTGCGGTCATTTCGGTTCCGGCTTTGGAGGAGGGCCATCCATCCCGCCTGAAACGTTACGCCTTCTCGCAGACTTGGGGTTGACGCTGACCATAAAAACATATTGGGGTGAGGATCAGCCCGACCTAAGCGCTAGGTCTGATGAACGAGGCTCTCCACACACAGTCTAGTGGTTCCGTGCGCGGTTGACGGGCGGCGTCCGGGAGGACGGTAGGTGACAATGAAACGAGCTTTCTGGACCGCTGGAATGGGTATCGCTCGTCTCCTCCTTAAGCTTAATGGTTAAGGCGGGTGGCCAAACCTTTCGGGCGGGCTGTTAAGTTTTGACCGCGGGGCGCCGAACGCCATGATTCCATGGGGTTGGTCGAGATTTTGCAGGTGGCGCATCCCTTGCGGACTCTGCAGGGGTGCGGGTTTTGGCTTTCGCTGTGAATCCATTACACCGATGCGAACAGGCACCCGACTTCGTTGTTGTCGAGGGGCACCCGCGTCGTGGTCGCACTCTAACGCTGGAGTGAATTACAAGGATGGTATTCTAGCGGCGTGACCAGAGGCCGAACACAAACGAGGAGCCCGTGCTCAGTACATGGCCACCCGCCAACAGGCGATCAACTGGGAACTAAAGCGCAGTGCTTCCGTGGAGGTCTGCGATGATCCACTTTGGTCGTCTCTCCCAGTACATCCTCGCTATATCCTTGGCGACGCTGAGCTCGCTGCCCAATACGGCGGCGGAGCCACGGATAGTCCCGCTGCGTAGGTGCGTGACTTTCTCGCCTCGGTCCTCCGTGAACCAATGGTCGCTTCCGGTCAAATCTACCGATGGAAGAATGGTGTACGTCCTCTCGCTTGAACCGGACTTCTCTGTGGGAGACCATTTAGCGGCGCTGACACTTGTGCTCCGACATTTCGGCGGCAAGGATGACGCCCCCAATCTTCTGGACCCGACGGGGATATGGCATGGCATTCAGCCGTGCGATTTCGTGGCAAACGACCTAGCGCACGGAACAAAGCAATCTGTGTTCGGCGAGAAGCGAACGGTGGCCGTCAAGAGCCTAGGGCTGGTGGTGCGGCTAGACGTTTTGAGGGCAGCAGTCAGCTCGGTTTCGGCTGGGAACTACCAACTGGACGCCCTAGAACTCCAGGTCGAAGTCGATAACTCGAATCCTTGAGCCGGGCGGGTGGCCGAGGCGCTGCGCCAGCCGCCGAGTCAACACCCGCACCCTTGCCTGCGGCGAGAGTGCGGCACCCGAAAAAGCCCGAGGCGTTCCCCTCGACAAAGTGGAAGAGTTGGCCACCCGCCTGATTTTTCATGGCGTTACACCCCATCAGCGAATAATATGGCGTTGCCGGGATTGCGCAGCGTAAATTTGTCCCGTTGGTTAACTGGAGGGCGTAATGGCAATCGAAACGATGTCGTATCATCTCGTCAGTTTGGGCGATGGCAGGAAGGCGAGTGGCTGCATGTCTATCAAGGCGGACGGTAGGCTAGAAGGCGTTCGCCTGCGCTTCAATGACTCTGAAGGAACCGTGCGCGAATACTTGGCGACCGCAGGCGGTCACTCTTTTCGGTCGATACTTACCGGCGAAAAAGAGACAAAACCGGAAATGCTTTGCATCCTCCGCGAAACGTTCGACCGGTGGTGCCGAACGTTTTCGTAGTAACGTCGTTGAAGCGCGCGGGTGTCCCTGTCGGAAATGACGCACGTGAGCGGGCATTATCCAAATTTCAGCGCCCGGCTTGGTCGAAACCAATTGCCACGTCCTTCCGCGCATTCGAGATCGGCTTGCCGGACCCGCGAGTAGCCTTTCCCGCAACACACGCCGACACTGATGCGTCCAGCACTGAGCGCTCATAGTCCAAGGGTCCTGAGGTATTGTTCGACGTCAGATTTCTCGCACAGGTTCTTTGGCCAATCGTACGATTTATCTCGATACCGCGATGTGGTCGCATGGTGTAAATCTCTGAATGGTTGCCGCCAATCACTCGCTTGGTCTGAGACATCTTTCAGGGCGCCGAAGATCAAGTCCAAAATCGGGATGGCCTCCTGATTCCAATCTGGGCGACCCCTCGTCGCTCCCCTGCCTGCGGTATTCCGGGTGCGATAGTCAAAATCTCTAAAATCGACAAGGTGAAGCAAATGGACCTCGATAGGATTTTTGTATTTTGTTAGCTTTCCGCGAAGGGTTTGATCTATTGAAACGCCGAAATCGCTCAAGCATATATCGTCGGGTTTTGGTTGGTCCTTCGTATAGAAATCAATCAGCACCCGCGCATGTAGCAGCAGGGAATCTCGGATCATTACGTCGATATTTGGGGGCAGTTGATTCGCTGCTTTCTTCGTTTCGTTCAACCCGCCTGCGGTTACGAGATTCCATGCACATCCGCTGGCCGCTAGCCACCGATGAGGATCAATGACGTGGAAGAACGCGACTTTTCGGTCTAGCGTTGACATACAAGCAACTGCCAAATTATCACGGACGCGTGGTTCACCGCATGCGGATCGCCACCGATACCTATTCGTTAACTACGCGTGATAGAATCCGCGCACGGGGTGTCGATTTCCATGACTACAGCCAAAGGCGGGTGGCCCGGACGGAGGCCAAGGAGATAGATTGTGGGTGCTTGGTTTCTCTTGGCCGGTGGCCCAGGCGCTGCGCGAGCCGCCGAGTCGACACCCGCACCCTCGCCTGCGGCGAGAGTGCGGCACCCGAAAAAGCCCGCCCAGACGGAAACCGAGGGGAGAGTGTCTGGGTGGCCCGCGGCTCGGTGTTGCATGTGGGTTTTGGCTTCGCTTTGAATTTTGGTACCTGAGTCGCGAGAGTGTCGAAGACTAGACACTCCGATTTCTCGCTCGGTCGATTCTGGCGGAGACAAGTTTACGGAGCCGGATCACCTCGCCGGGTGCGTTCGATTTTATCGACGGCGCCCGAAAGAGCCAAAAGCGTTCGGCTCGACAAGGTGGAAGAGTCGGCCACTCGCGAGAGAGAGGCTTCGTGAGGCGAGAAATGAGTGCGTCGGACCTAAGATGGTGGCAATGGTTGCTGGCTGGAACGGGATGCTGTGTGGTGGCCGTCATTACAGGGCCAGTGGCCGATAGACATGGATATGGAACATTCGTGGGGTTGGTAGTCTCTATCTTCGCTTGGATTGCTTGCAGCGTTTGCTGGGTTGTGGGATTTATTCGATTTATGAAGTGGATCAGGCCTTCGAAAATTTCAAATTAGGACGCTATCGAATCCTTCGGGATTCAAACTGGTCAATCTTGATGAAGTCCGGAACCCACCCGAGGTGCTCCCCGAAAACTCGTGCAGGCAAAGCGGGATAAAATCCGGCAAGGTTGGCGACCTGAAGGGGGAGTTGCCGGATGAAAAACACCCGCTGTAAGGGAGAGCAAGTCGCCTTCGCGCTGGCGGCTGGCCAAACCTTCCGGGCGGACTGTTCAGTTTTGACCGCGAGAGACCGAGCACCACGATTCCATTGGGATGGTCCGGATTTTGCGGGTGGCGCATCGCTTGCGGACTCTGGAAGGGTGCGGATTTTGGCTTTCGCTATGAATCCATTACACCGACGCGAGCAGACATCCGACTTCGTTCTTGTCGAGGGGCACCTCGTCGTGGTCGCGCTCTAACGCTGGACTGAAATATAAGGATGGTATTCTAGCGCCGAGTTCGGCGGATTGATGCAAACGATGAGCGGGAGCTCAGTAGATGGGCCAGGCGCCCGTCAAGAATCCGACGGGGAATTGGACAATCTTTACGGATGTTTTGTATCGTATCCGCGCTCTGTGATTTGAAATTCTCGGCCATAAAGACCCATTGGCGCATCTTTGGAAGTAGAACCTCCATTCAAGTAACGTCCGTGAAGCGTTTCCAACCACGGCAGGTAGTTGTCGATGCCCGATGTCACGGGCTCATCCGTCATCTCGATCGTGACTTCATTCAGTTTCACGCCCGAACCAAATATCTTCTCAAAATTGTCGGTGGCGACGCGAAAGCTGCGTCTCGCGCCGTGCCCGACTTTCTCGTTGTAGTGCTCACCTTGCCAGACAGGTTCGACGCTTTTGGGATCACGCATATCCGCGAATGTAACCATCGCCGGATAATGATCCGGCGTCAGAGTAACCTTGCCTGTCTTTAAAGCGCGGTAATGGCGGATTCCCTCAGGTGTTAGGTCGCCGCTCGAAAACGGAAACGAGTCAAAAACAATCGTGTAGGCGTAATCAGAGCCATAATCGTTTGCCATTAAGGCAAATAAAACACCGCGCTTGCCGAGGTCGACGACGACTGCCTCGCCTGCACTCACTTTTGCGTGTCCCCCGCCCGACTCCGGAAAAGTCACTAAATCTCTGTCCGCATATATCTCTCTTACGGCCGATCCTGTTTTGAGGCCTTCCGGCGTTTCCACGCTGACAGTCATGTTGTACCGCCATGTGCCGGTGAGCAACGCATCACAGCTCGTTAGAGCCGTCGCCGCCATGGCGGTCGTAAGCAGAAAAACAATGCGCAATCCATGTTTCGTAAAATCCGTCATTGAGCGTCACGTGCTCCTTTGGGGCTAATTCTATACATGGTTTCCGGCGCGGCAGATGGGAAGATCGCCCGATTGTCGTAATTTCTTTCCTCCCATGGCAAACGCAAATGAGGGGTCGTCACGCGCAAGGCCCAATATAGGGCGCTAAGCGGCTTTTCCGGAAAGTTTCCCATATAGAGTGGATCGCTCGATGCCGAGTTGCCGGGACGACGCGTGCGGCACCCGAAAAAGCGCGAGGCGTTCGGGGCGACAAGGTGGAAGAGTTGGCTACCCGCCTGAGAGTTTCCCGGAAAAGGGCGGGGGAAAATGTTGCGCTTTAGAATTAGGCTTTGATATGCGTTTTCAAATAGACCTGTCCGCGGTCAAAGCCGTGGCGAAAGGCGGGCTGATCGACTGCGTCAGGATAGAGCCAGCCAAGCTGATCGCGAGAATCCTCGTAGGACTTGCCACGGTGATTGATATGAAGTGCGGCCTCGAAGCCACGTTGATAGTAAGCCTCGTCCCGGTCGAATATTCCACCATGGGAATCGTAATGGCTTTTCTCGGCGCCGCGTATGCCGAGCCACCACATGTGGCGCGCCTTGTCGACGGTCTCCGCGCCGTCCGAGGTGAGAATTTCGCGTATCGTGGCAGCGTGCGCATCATCTGTGGCGGCCGCGATCAAGACCGATCGGCCCTGCCGCAGTGCGTCCTCGTATACAAACAACTCGTCTTCGGGGATTCCGTCTGAGAGAGCGGCATCGGCAGCTCGGCCAGCGGCGCCGCCGCCAACTGCTCCCAGCACGCCGAGGATCGCTGCTGCTGTGGCTCCCACGGCAGTGATGGCGCCAATGCCGGGCAAGAGCACTGTCGCTAACGCGGGACCTAACCAAAAGCCTCCTGCCAGGCCGATCGTGCCGCCCACGGTGGCGCCAAAAGCCTTTCCCATGCCGGGCGGTTCCGCGTCAGTTGTTGGAACGCTTTCAACTTGCTTGAGGGTGGCGCTTGGGCTCAGAAGATTTATCTTGTCCTGAGGAACTCCGGCGGAGTGGATTGCGGTAGCTGCGCGTTCTGCGTCCGCCTGCGATTTGAAAACGCCCACTACCGATTTCATCGAAGCCTCCGTCCGGCGAACACTGTCGCACACCTCATAAGATTGAAACAAATCCTTTAATCGGAGTCTCCGATTTGGACATCCGACCCACGCATCGTACGCTTCCCCTGTATTCGACACAACGAATTTGAGATCAGAGCGGTAGTTGGCGCAGATAGCGAGACGCTATCTTCGATCCGCCGTTGGATTTCCGGGTGCCGAATTCTCGACGCAGGCAAGGGTGCGGCAGCCGAAAAAGCGCGAGGCGTTCGGGGCGACGAGGCGGAAGAGGTGGCTACACGCCCTGCGGGGTTTGTCAGACGGGCCAAAACCAGCCGACGGAGGACTGCTGAACTCGTTGGGGCCTGCCGTGGCGGCAAATTCGTTGTTGTCGAGGGCAGGGGACGCGTATGATGCGCGAGACGGAGGTCAAAATCGGAAATTCCGGTTTAATGCAGCACCCAGACAATACGAGATTTGGCTGAAGGACACTGACGGCTATGTTGTTGGCCTTGCAAGTCCAGGCGGGCAAGAACATTGAGCGCGAAAGAAAAAGGTCTCAACAAATCCAAGGCTTCGAAAAAGTCCAAATCCCCGGCTAAAAAGACTCCTGCCCCGAAGTCTCACTACGACCCCTCGAATGTAAAAGGCTCGGTCACTCTTCATTTGGAAGCTCAGCATGGAAGGGCCTTCACCGAAGCAGAGCTGATTGACGGACTTGATGAGGAACTTCGTGATGCCTGGCAAAAGCTTCGTGCCTTTGCCGCAGGTCTTGGCACTCAGCGGATCTACGCTTCCGCTCTTTCGATCATGTTTGCAAGGAAGGTCTGTTATTTCTTTGTAAGGCCGAGGAAGACATTTCTCGAAGTATGGATCTTCCTTCCACGCAAAATCGAAGGGCTCACATCCATGCATGGCCCTACCAAGAAAGTAAGGTATTGCAACCTGTTCAAGGTTGTTCACGCTGACCAAGTGGAGGAGCCGCTCACCGACTGGATACGTGAGGCGTTCGATTTCGCTCCCGAGCTGGGCCGATCCTAGTTCCGAATATTTTAGTGGGCCAGTCAGAGCAAAAGCATTCGAGCGATACGTGGATGGAAAAGCGCTGATTTTTTGCGCCGCGCAAAAAAGGGATGAATAGTTCGATCACGCATCTGGAATGCTCGCGGTGCGGGAAGAAGGCGGCGCATACGGAATTGCAGAATCTGTGCGTCTGCGGCGGCCCGTTGCTCGCGCGCTACGACCTAGCGAGCACCGCGCGCACGCTTGTCCGGGACGCGCTGCGCGACCGCGCGAAGAATATTTGGCGATACGCGGAGGTGATGCCGCCGGGGGAGCCGGTGACGCTCGGTGAGGGAATGACGCCGCTCATTCACGCGCGGCGGCTGGGTAAACGACTGGGGCTGGATTCACTTTACATCAAGGACGAAGGCTTGAATCCGACGGGATCGTTCAAAGCGCGGGGGCTTTCCGCCGCGGTGACGCAGGCGAAGCATCTCGGCGCGAAGACTCTCGCGACGCCGACGGCCGGAAATGCGGGCGGGGCGCTGGCCGCGTACGCCGCGCACGCCGGACTGCCGTGCGTGATCGTGATGCCGGCGGATACGCCGAGGGCGAACGTGATCGAGTGCAAAGCCTGCGGCGCCGACGTGAGGATGCTTGATGGATTGATTTCCGATTGCGGACGGTATGTTGCCGAGCACAACGCGAGAGAAGGATGGTTTGAAGTCTCGACGCTTAAAGAGCCCTACCGGATCGAAGGCAAGAAGACGATGGGATATGAACTGTGGGAACAATGGAGCGCATTCGGCGGGCGCTTGCCGGATGTGGTGATTTATCCGACGGGCGGCGGAGTGGGATTGATCGGAATGTGGAAAGCGTTCGATGAAATGCAGGCGATGGGGTGGATTGGGGAGGAGCGCCCGCGAATGGTTTCGGTGCAGGCGAGCGGCTGCGCGCCGATCGTGAAGGCGTTTGCCGCGGGGAGCGAATCGGCGGAATTCTGGGAGAACGCGGCGACGCTGGCGGCGGGACTGCGAGTGCCGAAAGCGCTCGGAGACCGGCTCATTCTGCGGGCGCTGCGCGAGACGAAGGGGACGGCACTGGCCGCGTCGGATGATGAAATGATCGCCGCGGGCAGGGAATTGGCGTCGGCGGAAGGGATTTTCGCGGCGCCGGAAGGCGCGGCGACAGTCGTTGCGGCGCGGAAGCTGGCGGCGAAAGGCTGGATTCGGGCGGAGGAGTCCGTCGTTCTGTTCAATACGGGTTCAGGATACAAGTACGGAGAAGCGTGGGAGCGGACGGTAGGGACGTCGTGAAGCCATCAGGCGGCTACAGAGAAACGGGGCGCGCAGGTGCGTTGGAAGTGTGAAGCGCGTCTGGTAGAATTATTTGCTTCGGTGGGCGAGTAGCTCAGTTGGGAGAGCACCGCGTTCGCAACGCGGGGGTCGGGGGTTCGAATCCCCTCTCGTCCACCAAGAATTCCCCGCCGATCGGAAGCGAAATCCCGCGTTCGAGGATGTTTCAAAGTTGGCACTCCTTAGTACGCATGTACCATCGACATGCGCGTGCCGCGATTTCATCCTTAGAACAGCCAGGCAAGGCGCGCATGAGTGCATCGCGCCGGTGTCTTCGAGGTGGAAGATGAGCGCGTCGATTCCGGTTCCGGTACTGAGAACCGCCAAAGTCAAACCTGCACGTCCCACCAAGGAAAGCGACCGGCGTCGCGCGGCGCGCACGTCGGTGCTGATTCCGATTCGACTTCGGCCGGTGCGCTTCGATGACGGCAATTTCGAGGACATTACGGCGACCGTGAATATTTCGCGCGGGTGCCTCTACGTGACCACGTGGCGCGATTCGTACTTCAACGGGATGCGCTTGCTGGTCACCTACCCCTATGTCCCGGCCGGCAAGGGAATGGGCTGGGAATATCTCGGCGAAGTGGTTCGCGTGGATGGGAATCCGGATGGACGGTTTCGACTGGCGGTGAAGCTGCAGTTCGTAATGCAGTCGGGGCCGAATCCGCGGCTTATTGAGCTTTAGCCAACCGGCACAGGCGATGCCGGATACGATTGCCGGCGCCGCAAAAATTCCGCACGTAATTCCTTCATTGACGCCAATTTTTTGCAGGATTCACACGTCTGTAAGAGTGCGGCCGTATTTTCGTGCGCGAGTTCAAGAATCAACGCTTAAGGCTCAGCGAGAATTGAAAGATGCGAGATTCCGTGGCCGAGCCGATCACACTCGTCGCAGTGGGAGCCGCGCTCATTCTGGGGGCAGCATTGCTTTGTGTTGGTTCAGCCTGAAATGGAAAGAGGGCGCTCTCCGTTAGTGAGTATTCCACCCTTCGGGCGGGGATTTTCAAGGCATCGATACGATCACCAGGTTATCCCTCGGCATGGTTGCGTCCCCGCAGGGCCCGCTTCCGTTTCGCCCGGCAAGATCATTGTAGCTCCACCATGCCTATCCGTCTCAACTTCCGGTTAGCCCGCAGTACGCCCAAGATGTAGCTGGTCCGCACAATGCGTGTGATCGCCTGGTTGCGTCAGTTGGCTTATCTGGCGCTCGTTCTTGACTGACGGAGTATACTGCCGCGCAACGGGAGGTTTTCTAGCATGAGCACTCGGCTTCCGGGTTTCAGGGGCGAATATCTTTGGGAATATGACATTGCTGAACGGCAGCTGCTTGCATTGGCAGAGGCTTTTCCTGCGGAGCGCTATGGGTGGCGTCCGGCGGAAACGGCGCGCTCGGTAAGCGAAGTTCTGGTGCACCTTGGAGCGGGTGGCCGTTTTTTCCTAGCCCTTCTGGGCGTGGGAGAAGCGGAAGATCTGTACGGCAAGCTGGAAGGCGAGGGCGTGGCGCGGGCCATGGCGATGTTGGCAAGAAATGAGAGCCTGGAAAAAAGCATGACGGACAAGGCTGACGTTCTTGCTTTGCTGAGGAAATCGCTAAACGATATTCGCACAGCTTTTACGGAAACCCCGGATGCCGAGTTAGACAGGCCGGTAGTGTTCGCTGGGGAGAGCTCGACAGTTCGCCGCCTCTACATGCGAACCGTGTGCGAACTGCACGCGCACATGGGGCAGCTCATCGCCTACGCACGCGCAATGGGCTTACCCGCGCCGTGGCAGGGCGAGCGCGAAGCTCAACGGAAGGCCATTGAGAAAGAACTGGCGGCCTCAAAGAACTGAGGGCACTCTGATATTGGCGATAAATCCCGATTCCACTCATTGAGCAGATTTTGTTTTTCCTGGTGGGTGGTCAGCCAACCGGAAGTAAACCGTTTCATCCGTCACGCGGCCCGCTGGCGGCGATTCTTCCGCTCTTGCCTCGCCGCCTCCAATTTCCGATCCCGCTCGGCCTGAATCTCCTGCTGATGCCCGGCGAGCGTGTCCTTCGACGTGATGTATCCGATGGCGTTGTTTAGACGGACGTTGTTGTAATGCTCCACGTAACCCTCAGCCAGACGCCGCGCATCTTCGAGCGACAGCGGCGTCCCGGGGCGGATGCACTCCCCTTTGAGTGATTTGTGCCAACGTTTGATTTTGCCGTTCGATTGCGGGTAATACGGCGAAGTCCTGACGTGCGTCATGCCCGAGATGCGAATGAACTCCTTGAAGTCCTTGGCGATAAATTGCGGCCCGTTGTCCGAGATTACTCGTGGCCTAACCCCCGGGTACTGCTCTTTGGCCCGTTCCAGAATGATCTCAATGTCGGCTTCCGTCATCTGCTCGCGCAGATCCCAATGAACCAGGAAACGACTGTAGCCGTCCAGGATGCTGCACAGGTAGTAGAACGTCGCACAAACGTTCAGGTAGGAAACATCGATATGCCAATGCTGGTGCGGCTGCGGCGGTTGTTCAAAACCCGTCCCTTTCTTCGAGGGCTTCCCGTTCCACTTCCGCAGCAGTCCTGCTCGACTCAGTACCCGCCACACGCTGGCCGGACTCACCGCCGCGATGTCGGCGTCCAGCATCATGAACGCCAGCCGCCGATAGCCTTCCAGCGGATTCTTCAGATGGAACGCAATGATCGCCCGCTTCTCCCAATCCTCCAGCCAAAAGTCTCGGGGAATCCAGCCGTTATGCTCGTTGACCCTGCCGTACCGCTCGCGCCAGCCGTAAAACTTGCTGCCCGAGATGCCGAGCCACCGGATAAGCCGCCCGGCGCTGATCTCGGTCTTCTCCGACCAGCGCGGGACGAAATCCACGATCTGGTCCCGCGTATCGTGCGGAACCCAGATTCCGGTCAGAGTTCCCCAACTCTTTTTTTAGGGCAACATGCTCCGCCATCAGTTCGGCCAAACTTCATCCTTCGTCTGAATCTTCTTCTCCAGATACGCGATTCGTTCCTGCTCTGGCTGATGGTTGGTCCGTCCTCTCTGCTGGAAAGCGCCGGCTCCGTTCTCGAAGAACTCCTTCTGCCAGCGGTAGAACACGGTTGGCTGCAGCCCAAGTTCGTCGCACAGATCCGAGATCGGCACTCCTTCCACCAAATGCCGCCTCAGCATGGCGACCTTTTCTTCCGGCGTGTAGTGCTTCCGTTGTTTCTTCATGCTGTTCGCTCCGTTATCTTATCGGCAGAACGCTTTCTCCATTTCCAGCTGAGGCAGGACAGCTTCGGCGGTTTGTGACGCGGAGTTCGGGAGACTCCCGGAAATAACGCAGATCGTTCTTGCGCGCCAGATCGGCTTTTGAGACGAGGTTTCGGGAGGGGACGCGATGACAAACTATTTTGGAGATGCCGCGGAAGCGCTTGAAGAGATACGGGCGTCGCTCATTGAAAACGACCGAGCCGAGAACGACCGAGCGGAAGACGATCGGGCCAAGCATGCGGAGATAAGCGGAAGTCCGGATGATGCGGCCGTGCTTCATGAGATGCCAGGGGCTGCGCCAGACAGGCGGCCTTCCCAGGAAGAGATCGCGGCGCGGGCGCATGAGATTTATCTCGAGCGCGGAGGAGAAGAGGGCCGCGATGTCGAAGACTGGCTGCGGGCCGAGGCGGAACTGACTGTCAAACACCGCGCTGCGACGGCTGGCGGCGCGTAGAAACCTTCCTCATTCGATTTTGAGTTGAGTGCGTTCCTCGCGAGCTTCGAAGAAATCCGACAGTTGCAGGCGAAGATTCCCCATATTCGTGCCGTAGGAGAGGCCCGTCTCGGCTTCGACAGCGCCCTCGCGGATCAGTTTTTCGATTTCCGCGTCGAAGTGCTGCATGCCTTCGGTCGAGCCATCGCGCATGGCGTCGACGAGTGATTTCCCCTCGGTCTCTCCCTTTTCGACGTATTCGCGGGTGCGCATGGTGGACTTGAGGATTTCCAGGGCAGCGATGCGCCCGGCGCCGTCGAGGCGCGGGAGAAGGCGCTGGGAAACGATGTAGCGGAATACCTTGGCGAAGCGCGAGCGAATGGCCTGCTGGTCGCTGAGCGGGAAGACGCCGACGATACGTTCGATGGTCTTCGAGGCGTCGACGGTATGAAGTGTCGAGAGGACCAGATGGCCCGTCTCGGCGGCTTCGAGCGCAATTTCAATGGTTTCACGGTCGCGCATTTCGCCGACGAGAATGACCTTGGGAGCTTGGCGAAGTGCGGCGCGCAGGGCCAAGGCAAAACTGGGCGTGTCGCTGTGCAATTCGCGCTGATGAATCGTGGCCTTCTTGTGGGCATGCAAGAATTCGATCGGGTCCTCGATGGTCAGAACGTGATAGGCCTTCTCCTCGTTGATCTGGTTGACGATGGCGGCGAGCGTTGAGGATTTTCCGGAGCCCGTGGGTCCGGTCACCAGGACGATGCCGTTTCGCAACTCACCGATTTTGGTCAGCTCGGCCGGAAGATTCAGCTGGCTGAACGTGGGCACGCTGCTGGGAATTACGCGCATGACGACGGCGCAGGTGCCGCGCTGGGTGAATATGTTTACGCGGAATCGGGAGACTTTCGGCAGGCTGTAGGAAATGTCGCAGGAGCCTTCTTCCTTTAATTTCGCGACCGCATGCGCGTTGTGTCCAATCAGATCGGCGGCGATCCGCGCGGTGTCTTCGGGCCTAAGGACTTCGACCCCGGCGATCTTCATTTGTCGAAGTTGGCCGTGAAGTTCAACCATCGGCGCGCGCCCGGGAGAAAAAATAAGATCGCTGGTCTGCTTGGCCGCCTGCAGCATGCGGGTGATCAGCTCGGGTGTGGAGATCGTTGCGGGGACGGGACGAGGAGAAACGGGTGCTACAGGCGCTACAGGTGCTACTGGCTTGGGATCGGAGACGGCAGGGTTCGGTACATCCATGAAATGCCTCCTCGAGAAGCGTTCGGGCACTGCCGAGGTGCGCTTCCCGATACGTTCAGTTTGAGGCAAGGGGCTTTCCCTGGCTATGGCACGTATGGAGAGGTGTGGCCTAAGGATAAGCCGCGGGCCTTGCGCGGGACGTCAAGCTTTGGCGTCGTGCATGACGGAATGCTCGTCGGAGGCGGCATCCGAGGCGACGGGAAGCGTCACGCGGAACGTGGCGCCGCCATTCGGCCGATTGAAGCACTCGATGGTTCCGGCGTGCTCCTGAACGATGCCATAGCAGATGCTGAGGCCGAGACCGGTGCCCTTGCCGGCAGGCTTGGTGGTAAAGAAGGGATCGAAAACCTGGCCGGGAGACTTGATTCCGGGGCCGGTATCGGAGAATTCGATGACGATCTGCGCGTCCTTCTGGAGGCTTCGAACGGAGAGAATGCCGCCGCCGACCTCCTCGAGAGCGTCCACGGCGTTGTCCACGAGATTGAAGAAGACCTGCATGATCTGATTGGCGTCGCCGCGCACAGCGGGAAGCGATTCTACATGCGTGAAATCCACCCGAATATTTTTGCCGCGCATGTCGAGATTGCTGAGATTGAGAGCGCTGGCGATGATCTGCGAAACGTCGAAGAGCGTTCTCTCAGGGGGAACACGCCGCGCGAAACTCAGAAGGTTGGCGACGAGAGTCTTGATGCGCCGCGCGAGCGTCGAAATTTTGTCCGCGATGGCGCGTTGCCTTTCGGACAGGCCGGGCTCCTCGACCAACATATCGGAGTAACCGAGGATGCCGGTCAGCGGATTATTGATCTCGTGCGCGGCGCCCGCGGCAAGTTGCCCAAGCGAAACGAGCTTCTCCGTCTGGATCATCTGCGATTGCAAGTGTTTCAGATTTTCAAGAGCAGCCTCGGAAGCGCGGAGTAGCCGCGTGCGGTCGCGATCCACGAGCCAGTGGCGCAGGAAGATCAGGGCACCCACCACCATGAGGGTGAGCAGGGTTATATCGACGCGGAAATTGCGGACCGCCGGCGATGCGGTGCTATCGAGCTCGCTCCAGAGGGCCAGGACGGGCATCGAAAAGCCCGCAACCATGGCCAGGCGACCCGGCCAGGACATCGGCTGTAGCTGATGCGCCCGCGCCCTCTCACTCTCGGGTTTGATCTGGTAGGCGATGAGTCCGGCTGTGCCGAACCAGGTGAGAGCTGCGGCCAGCGGAAGATCGAACGGGCCTCCGGTGTAATAGAGATTTTTATCGATGGCGATGTTCGAAATATACGCGCCGATTCCGAAGAGAAGCGCGGCGCAGCCAAGGTGGGCATAGATTGTTCGCCATTGATTCTTGGCGCGGAGGAACAGGATGCCTAGACCCACGGCCAGAATGAGATTTTCGACGCCCTCGAGAGAATCGAAAGCGTTGCCGTAGCGGACCACGTCCGGCGAAACGTATTGCCAGGGGATCACGGCGAAGAGGTAGACAAAAATCCACCACAGGAGCAGAAGCGAGAAATCGACATAGCCCAGATGCATCTTCAAGTCGTCGCGGCGGTCGTGAGGACGGAGGGCGAGCGCACCAATCATCGGAACCGGATGGAGGAACAAAATGACATCCCCGATGAAGGGATTGGGGACTTGCTGATGAAGAACCACCTCGAAGTACGTCCAAATAACCTGGCCGACGAGCCAGGCGCCGCAGCCGAGCGCCATGAGCGCCCAAAAGGCTCGCGTGTGCCGCGGCGGCGTGAATACGTTGAGTAACAGGGCAACCGTGGCAAAGACAGCGGCGAGACTCAAAGCGATATCGCCGAAGGCGGTGAGAAAAGGCCCTGAGCGAAACGCCACGGAAACGAAGCAATAGATTCCGACGAAGCCGATCCAGGCCGAAATGATGAGCCAGTTGAGTTTCAGGCGGGGCAGAGCAAGCCCGCGGTGTAGGTGAAGCTTTACTGGCGCTTGACTCATGATCGAGAGGTCAAAACTTGGGGCCCGAGAGCCAGAAACTAGATTAGTTCTCGCCGAGAGGGCGGTGTGCCGAGAATCACCCGTTAGTTCCAGTACTGCAACACGGTAGGTCTATCGCGCGCGGAGACTGTCCGATTCAGAGATCTGGCGGGCGCTTCACAAAAGGGGCGTTCAGAACGGGAATCGCGAAGCGAGGCCAGCAAGACATGCCCGTTCCAGGGAGTGTTGTGGGGTCTTTTTTGGGGCGCTATGCGGAGCTCTTGAGCGAGCCTGTTATTGCGGCTGTTGGGGTGGCGATTGAAGCGCCTGGCGCTCGGCCACGATCTTACGAGCGTTCATATAGAGCGCCTTGGCCTGTGGAATCGACTCGATGGCTTTATCGAGCTGAGGGTCGTTATCGAGTTCGATTTTGTATCCGTCGTTCACGCCGAATACGGACGTGAATACCTCACGCTTGATGCGCCATTTCAGCCAATCGAGATTGTCCTTGATGTCATTTTCGGTATAACGGACATGCTGCTGATCGAGGTAGTGGCGAAACTCGGTCAGTACCGAATCATCGACGACGAAACTCTTCGCCACGTTGGGTTTCTGCCCCAAATAATAGCGAGTGAAATCACCGACTCCCTGAGGGAAGGGATAGAACACGCCGCGGCGAACGAGAGTGTCCTCGAAGGGCGTGGTCTTCGGCGCAGCCACGATGATGTCGGGCGTGATACCTCCTTGCCCGAAAACCTGGCGACCGCTATCGGTCAGCTTCACTTCGGGTTGGCGCGGCGGTTTCGGATTGTAGTGATAGTCGTAGAGAGAGACGCCTTTGTAATCGCGTTGGATCAGACGGCCGCTTGGAGTGTAGTAGCGCGCCACGGTCAGCAACATCGCGGTGTCTTCGCTGAGAGGGAATTGCGTCTGGACGAGACCCTTGCCGAAGCTGGTCTCGCCGACCACCAAGCCGCGATCGTGATCTTGAATCGCGCCAGCGACGATTTCCGAAGCCGAGGCGCTCTGCCCGTTGATGAGGACGATGAGCGGGACTTCGACGCCCTGGTTGCCGCGCACGGCGTAGAAGCGGCGTTCCGGAGCCGCGCGGCCGTGGAAGGAAACCACCAGCTGATTCTTCTCGAGGAACATGTCACCGATGCCGACGGCCTGATTCAGAAGGCCGCCGCCATTGCCACGTACGTCGAGAATCATGCCGTCGAGATGCGATATGTCCAAGCTCTTGAGTGCGGCCGAGAGATCGGTATCGGTGGTTTCATTGAAGGCCGAAACCTTCGCGTAGCCGATGCCGGGCCTGACCAATGAATAGAAGTCCACGCCGGGGCGGGGAATTTCATCGCGAACGACGGTAACCACGATGGGCTTCTCCCAGCCTTCGCGGCCGAGAGTGATTTTCACTTCCGTGCCCTTGGGTCCCTTGAGCAAATCGGCGACCTGCGTGGTGTCGAGTCCATCGCAGGATTTGTCATCCACCCTCAGAATCGTGTCGCCGGGCCGGATGCCAGCCTTGTAAGCCGGCGAACCGACCATCGGCGCGACGACGTAGGTGTAATTCTCGCGCGGCGCGACGGTCATGCCGACGCCGTAGTATCGTCCCTGCTGCTCCTCGCGAAAACTGGCGTACTGCTTGGGATCGAAGAAATAAGAGTGTGGGTCGAGAACGCGGAGCATGTTGGGAATCGCGCCGTCGTAGATGGCTTTGTCGGTATCGATGGGGATCGCGTAATTTTGCTGGACGATGGCGAGGACGCGAGTGAAGGTCTTTACCGAGTCCTGGATATCGTTTGCATCAGCGGCGGTGGCCTTAACCGCCGGCCCATATAAACCGCCGAGGACCGCGGAGATGACTAGAACCGCGACCAGCAAAAACAGCCCACGCTTGGGTGATTCCATCGTGTTCATCGCCTCCGCGCCCCTAAATGCCAGTATAGCATACAAGTTTTCGCCGGTTTGACACGACTCCGGCCCTACTCTATGATGCGGTCGCGGGCAATTTTGCAACTTCCATGCTCAGTATTCCTCACCTCATCATCATATTTGTCGTGGCGCTGGTCGTCTTCGGGCCCCAGAAACTCCCTGAATTGGCGCGGGATCTAGGCAAAATCATGGCCGAATTCCGCCGCGCGACGGGGGATTTGCGATCGACGTTTGATGAGCATATGAGGGAGCTTGAGCGCGAAGCCCAGCGGATCGACGAGCAGAAACGCGAGCTGGCGGTCCGCGAGGCGGCGCTCCGTACCGCGCAAACGGCTGGAGCCGCGTCCACCGGGGAAGCTGCCGGGATGCAGCCCGCCGCACTTCCTGCTGCCGCAATGCCGCAAACCTCTGAACCACCTGCGGAAACGGTTCCGCGCACGCCTCCAAATCCTGAACCGCCCTCCGGCGCCGAGTGATGTCCACGCCAAACCAGCCTGAACTGCCATTTCTTCGGAATCTCACGGCGTCGAATTCCGCGGACGAAGAAGGCGCTCGGATGTCTTTCTTCGAGCACCTGGTGGAGCTGCGGAAGCGCATCGTGCACTCCGCAGTGGCCATCGGCGTCGGAATGATGATCGGCGTCGGGGTGGCGAATAAGGTTTTCGGCTATCTCGCGCGGCCCATGGTTGCGGCGTTGCACGCCAGGGGATTTGACGACAAGCTGGTTTACACCAGCCCGACCGGGGCGATCAGCCTGATCATCAATCTGGGACTGTATCTGGGGATCGTGATCGCGTCGCCGTATGTGCTCTACCAGGTGTGGCTGTTCATTGCGCCAGGGCTGTATAAACACGAACGCCGCGCCATGACCACGTTTGTTTTTTCTTCCGTAGTTTTGTTCCTGTGCGGAATCGCGTTTGGATATTTCGTGAGCCTGCCGTACGTCCTGAAGTTTCTGATCGGCTTTCAGGGGCCGTTCAAGCCGTTGATCAGCATCAACGAATATTTTGATTTGATTCTGGTGGTGCTTCTGGGGCTCGGGATCATCTTCGAGCTGCCAATTTTGATTTTTTGCCTCTCGTTTTTCGGTATCGTCACACCGAGATTTCTGTGGAAGAACATCCGCTACGCGGTTCTGATCATCACACTGCTTGCGGCCATCGTGACGCCCACGCCCGATGCCACGACGATGGTGATTTTCATGGCCGTGATGCTGACGCTGTATTTTCTGGGCATCGGAGTTTCGTATTTCGTCATTCGAAATCGCGAGAAGCGTTTGGCTGCCGGAGAGGGGACGGGTTAGGCGCATGAGGAAACGAAAGCTGGGATTCACATTTTCGGTGACGTCTGGACTCGCGGCGCTCGCGCTGCTGGCGTGCGGGAACGGCTCGAGCAAACGGGGAGAGGCGGCGACGGCCAGCCCCCTCACGCAACCGGCGACGGGAAACGGGCAGAGCGCAACTTCACCAGATTCCCGGGGGCTAGATTCCGGCCGAGCGGATGCGCTGCCGTCGGAAAAGACCGGGGGATTTGATGGCGGGCGAGCGTACGACTATACGGCAAAGCTGGTTTCGTTCGGTCCGAGGCCACCCGATTCCGACGCCATACATCGCACGCAGGACTACATTAAATCCGAGCTGAAGGCCGACGGCTGCACGTTCGACGAAGATGATTTTCATTCTTCGACGCCGATTGGCGACGTACCGATGAAGAACATCATCGTCAAGATTCCGGGTCAGACGCAGGAAATCATTTTGCTGCTCACGCACTACGACACATTGAAAAAGGACGGATTCGTGGGCGCCGTGGATGGCGGATCTTCAACGGGCTTGATGCTGGAAATGGCGCGCGAGCTTTGCCCGAAAAAACAGCCTCTGGGAGTCTGGATCGCGTTTCTCGATGGAGAAGAAGCCTTCGTGCAATGGAGCGATGAAGACAGCGTGTACGGAAGCCGGGAACTTGCGGCGCGAATGGCGCTGTCGGGCGAACTGAAACGGATCAAGGCCGTGATCCTGGCCGATATGGTCGGGCCGAAGAATCTGGAGATTCGCCGTGAACCCACTTCGACGGGCTGGCTCACAAATTTGGTCTGGCAAAAGGCAGCAGCTCTAGGATACGGCGATGTTTTCGTGTCAAAGGATTTGGCGGTCCAAGACGACCACCTGCCATTTCTACGGCGGCAAGTGGCTGCGGTCGACATCATCGATCTCGCCGGATACCAGGCCGCGGGCTACTGGCACACCAACGACGACACGATGGATAAGGTGAGCGCGCGAAGTCTCGGAATCGTCGGGCACGTGATACTCGCGACGATGGATGATTTGCAGGGCCACAAGATGCAACCCGACAAGGGAAAGACTCCGTAACATCTGCCCGCTGCGGCAACTGTGCTACATTTCTTCTGGCTGCGCGATGGCGATCGAAAAGGCCGCGGCTGCTAAGTGTGGCAGCCGAAATGGTTCGGTCTCCAGCCGCGGGCGCGATTGATGCAGATCATTTCCATTCAATCTTCTTCAGGCGCATATCCGGTTGTTTGCGGGCGGCACGCGTTCCGCCAGCTCGGGCGTTTGCTTGGACGCATAAGAAGCTCGAGCGGCGCGTACGTTCTGTCCTCACCGAAGGTATGGAAACACTTAGGAAGCGCGATCGAGCGCCTCGTGGGGCGTGGCATGTGCGGCGAGCCGATTCTGTTTGGCGACGCCGAGCGGCGGAAAAATCTCGAGACCGTGCAGGACATTTGCCGGCAACTGGCGCGGGCGGGAGCCGATCGCGATTGCGTGCTCGTCGCCGTGGGGGGCGGAGTGGTGGGCGACGTCGCGGGATATGCCGCGGCGAGCTACCTCCGCGGTGTGAAAATCGTGCATGTGCCGACGACGCTGGTCGCGCAGGTGGACAGCTCGATCGGCGGCAAGACCGGCGTGAATCTTCCCGAAGGTAAAAATCTTATTGGCGCATTTTATCCTCCGCAATTCGTCGTGGCCGATTCCGCTGCGCTGCGGTCGCTTCCGGACCGGGAATACCGTTCGGGCCTGTATGAAGTGATTAAGTACGGGATCATCGGGGATGCCGCGCTCTTTGCGTTTGTCGAACGTAAGATGGCTCAGCTGCTTCGGCGCGATACGAATGCGATTGCCAGGGTTGTGGAGCGGTGCATTCGGGCGAAAGCGGCGATTGTGGCGAAAGATGAGCGCGAATCGGGCTTGCGTCAGGTGCTGAATCTCGGCCACACGCTCGGGCACGCATTTGAAACGGCGGGGAATTACCGGCGGTTTCAGCACGGCGAGGCGGTGGGATGGGGGCTGATGGGCGCTGCGCTCTTGAGTTACTCGACGAACCGGATGGGCTATGCCGACGTCGACCGCATCGCGCGAGTGGTTATGAGCGTGGGTGATCTGCCGAAGCTTCCGGGGTTGCGCGCGCCTCAGATCTTGCGGCTGATTCACGGGGACAAGAAAGCGCGGCACGGACGAGTCGGCTGGGTTCTGCCGAGAAGGATCGGCAAAGTGGAATGGGGAATTCCGCTCCCGGATGCGGTCGTGAGTCGCGTGATTCGAGAATTGCCGGATGTCGCGAGACTTGCGCGAGGACAGGCATGATGCCTTCGCCGTCCGCGGAGCGATCGCCGGCTGAGAAGGGTGACCAGCGCGCGGCGCCGCTTCCGGGAACGCGACCAGACGGAACGCGGGACGAGAGAGAAGCGAGCGCGCGGGTTCGGGAGATGTTCAGCCGGATCGCGCCGCGCTATGACCTGCTGAACCGTCTGCTGTCGCTCTCGCTTGACCGGCTGTGGCGGAGACGGACGGCGAATCGCTTCGCGCAAATTCTCGAAACGCCTGACGCGCGGGCATTGGATCTGTGCTGCGGGACGGGCGACCTTACGTTCGCGCTCGAGCGGCGAGCCCGGAAAAATGGAGCGGGAGAAGGCGCGCGGATCGCCGGAAGCGACTTCGCTCTACCGATGCTGGCGCGCGCGAGAGAGAAGGCCGCGGAATCGAATTATGAGGCGCGATTTCTGGCGGCCGATGCGCTCGCGCTGCCGTTCGCGCCCGGCAGCTTCGATCTTGTCACCGCCGCATTTGGCTTTCGCAATCTGGCCAACTACGAGCGCGGCCTGCAGGAAATTCATCGCATTTTGCGGCCGGGCGGGCGAATTGGAATATTGGAATTTTCGGACCCGCAGAAGGGAATTGGCGCCGTTGGATTCCGATTTTATTTTCGGCACATTCTTCCACGAATCGGCGGAGCGATTTCCGGCAGCCCCGAGGCCTATAATTATCTCCCAGGCTCTGTCGCGAAATTTCCGGCGCCGCAGGAACTCTCCGAATGGATGGAACGCTGCGGCTTTGCTGACGTGCGATTCGAATTGTGGAATTTTGGCAGCGTTGCGATGCATAGCGGGCGCAAAGCGTAAGCGCTCTTTTATTCGGGGCGTCGCAACGGAGCGTTCACCTGGCATTGCATTGCGGCGGCTTCCGAAACCGTTGCAGTCAGTTCTCGAGTCCTAGAGCGCGGATTTTGTGAAGGAGCGTCTTGTAAGAGACGCCGAGCTTCTCCGCCGCGCGGGTCTTGTTCCACTTCGATTCCCGCAAGGCATTCTCAATCTTGAACCGCTCGACGTGTGAGACAGCACGCTGAGAAACTTCTTCGAGCGGCCCGTCCCAGAGAAACTCTTCGCGAAGCATCCCGCCCGGCAACTGATTCGCCGAAGGTTTGGCCGACGGCAGCTGCAATGACGCAGGATCGATTTCCGGACTGGTCGAGAGAATCGCAGCGCGCTCGATTGCATTCTGAAGCTCGCGGACATTTCCGGGCCAGGCGTAGTGTTGAATCAGGGCGCGCGATTCTTCATTGAGCTTCAGCGCGGGCTTGCGGAATTCGCGGCGGAATCGCTCCAGAAAATGCTCGGCGAGCAGCAACACGTCTTCGCCGCGATCGCGGAGCGGGGGAATGGTGATCGGCACGGCGGAGATGCGGAAATAAAGGTCTTCGCGAAAGGTCTTGTCTGCGACGGCGGAATGCAAATCGCGATTCGTCGCGGCGATCAGACGTATGTTCACTTCGACCGCCAACGTTCCGCCAACGCGTTCGAAGCGGCGCTCCTCGAGAACGCGCAGTAACTTGCTTTGCATGGCCGCGGGAAGTTCGCCGATTTCGTCCAGGAAGAGCGTCCCGCGATGGGCGAGCTCGATTTTTCCGATCTTGCGCGCGCCCGCACCCGTAAACGCGCCGCGCTCGTGGCCGAAGAGCTCATTTTCGACGAGGCCTTCGGGAATCGCGGCACAGTTGAGCGCGACGAAAGGCTGTTCGCGCCGCGGACTCAGGTGATGAATCGCCCGGGCAAATAATTCCTTGCCCGTTCCACTTTCACCGAGCAACAGTGCCGTCGAATCCGTGGCCGCCACGCGTTGCACCATCTGGCTGGCTTCCTTCATCGAGGGATGCTCAGCCACGATGCGCGGGAAGCCATAGCGTGCCGAATATTCCTCGCGCAGAAGCAGATTCTCGCGCAGCAGCTCCTGCTGGCGCGAGGCGCGCTCGAGGAGAATTTTCAGATGATCGAGATCCACCGGCTTCTGGATGAAATCGAAGGCGCCTTCTTTCATTGCCGTGACAGCCTCTTCGACGGAGCCGTAGGCGGTGACAAGAATGACCGGGAGTGTATTTTCGACGCGGCGCGCTTCGCGCAAAACGTCGATGCCGGAACTGCCGGGGAGTTTTAGATCGGAAAGAACGAGAAGATAGCGCCGGGCGCGTACCTTTTCGATGGCCGTGTTTCCGTCGGGCGCTTCATCGACAGCGTAGCCGGCCCGTTCAAGAAACTTGCGCAACATCGCGCGCAATTCAGCCTTGTCTTCAACAAGTAAGACCGGCTCCATGAGATTCAGATTCTAGCGCGCCCAGCCTGAATCGCCGCCCGATTTGTGAAGTTGGTCCTCGAGATCCGAAATAGCCTGTTGGTCCGCCGCCACGCCGGCCTTTTTCTGTTCGATTTTGTTGCGTTTGTCGATGATGTCGCTGTTCGTGACGCTTTGCTGCATCTGCTTGACGGGGTCGGGATAATACTGCACTTCGAGCTTGCCGAGTTCTCGCTGCATGACGTCGAGGTCGGCCTGATCGCGCTGAAGCTTCGCGCGAGCACTGGCGAAGCGGTCGCGCCACGCTTTTTCGTCGTTGCCGCTGTTCGCGCCGGCATCGGCTTCCGCGCTGGCCGCGGGTTCGGCATTCTCATCGCCGACGACGTTCACACCTCCAGCTGCCGGAAGATTGTCGTTGGTGAAGACCTTGGCAGGCTTCGATTCGGTTTTCTTGTCCGCGCGAGACTTGCGGGCAGCGTCGGCCAGGGACGTTTCTTGTTGCTGCGGAGCGGCGCCGGTTTGCGACTTTTGATCGGGCTGCTGCTGGGACGCTGCGGGCTGCGACGACTGCGCGGGTTGATCCGGGGACGGCTGGGATTGCTGGGCAGACGCGCCCAGCGCAGAGATTAGAATAGCCACGCCGCCAGCGAGCCAAAATCGTGTACGCATAGACACCACCTTTGAACACCCTCGGGTCAAGGGCCAGAGATAGTTTAGATGCGGGTGGCCGCCGGGGCAAAGGCCTGTGCGACCGGCTCCTGTCGCAAAGGTAACGAGAGGATGAATTCTGCGCCACCTCCGGGATGATTACGGGCTTCGATCGTCCCGCCGTGTTGCATGGCGACCTTTTGGACAACCGCCAAGCCAAGCCCTGTGCCTTCGGATTTCGTGGTGAAGAAAGGGAGGAAGATCTTGGCCAGATGATCGGCCGGGATCCCTGGTCCGTTGTCGACCACCGAAATGCGTTGCCATTTTCGGCCCGCGCGATCGTCGGCTGAGCCGGAAATGGTAACGCGGCCCTGAGGACCCAGCGTGCGCACAGCCTCGGCGGCGTTGCGGGTCAAATTCAAGAGCGCCTGGCGGAGCAAGCCTTCGTCCCCCGGAACTTCCGAGAACTGACCTTCGGACTGAACGAGGCAGCCCGGTACGGCCTCCCGGATTTCGATGGCGACGCGTTCGACGAGAGATTCGACGGGCACGGTCTCGCAGGCGAGCTCGAGCGGGCGGGCGAAGCGAAGAAATTCGGTGACCACATGGGTGAGCGCGCGAGTCTGTTCGAGGATGCGCTCGGAATTTTCGAGGAGATCCCCCGGTGGCGCTTCGTGGTGAATCATCTGCGCGTAGCCGGAAATCGTGGCGAGCGCGTTCTTGAATTCGTGCGCGATGCCGGCGGACATTTCGCCGAGAGCCGCGAGATTTTCTTTCCAGCGGATTTGCCGCTGCAAATCGGTGAGTTCGGTAAGATCGCTCATCAGGCAGAGGGCGCCGGTAATTTTCATGTCGCGAGTGGCGAGAGCAATTGAATTGTCACTTACGGGCTTGGCGTAATTGGGAACCGCGCGTTCGATGGGAGAAATGGTGACGCCGAGCTGGCGGGTCTCTCCCAAAGGGGTGGTGTGCTGGACCTCCCCGCGATGGACGGTTCGTCCCTTGCGGAGACACTCGGTGATCAGGATGGCGAGGTCGGAATTTTCTCCGAGAACTTCAGCATAAGCGCGGTATTGCATTCCGGAAACGCCGAGTGCCGTTTCGGCGGCCGGATTGGCCGAGGTGATTGACCCTTTCGCGCTGAGCAAGAGCAGGCCCGTCGGCATATTGCGCGTGACTTCCCCGGTGATTCGTTCGGACTCGCGCGCGCGCTCTTTTTCGATCTGATGCAGCCGAGCGAGCTCGCGCTCCTGGGCACGCAGCTTTTCGATGACGCCCTGCATCGAGGCGGTCATGAACGCGGAGGGGTTTTCCTCGCCGGGAGTCGGAGCGGCCCAGTCGCGATGTTTCGGTGCGTCGTGTTCGCGAAGAACTTTGCGCAGGGCAACGCCGAGGACGATGGCGCCAACGATGATGACGAAGAACAGCACGCCGAGAACACCGACGCCGGTCGGCGAAATCGAGTGCTGGGGCGCCGGAAGCAACAGGAGCGCGGTCGTCATGGCTTAGGACACCCTCAGCATGTTCATGTACCAGGTGACGAAGGGCGTTCCGAAGAAAACGACAAGAATTGCCGCGGTGCCGAGGAAAGTTCCGAACGGCAATTCGTAATCGCTGCCTTTGCGGCGGAGGAGAATAAAGCCGAGACCGATGACGCTGCCGAGGACGGAGCCGAGGAGAATCGTCAGCACCGTGCGCTTCAAGCCAAGGAACGCGCCTACCATCAGCATCATTTTCACGTCGCCGAGGCCCATGCCTTCGCGACCGCGCAGGCGGAAGTACGCTTCGGAGACAATCCAGAGAACACCTCCGCCGAGCGCCGCACCAAACACCGCATCGCAAAGCGAAATCACGGAGGCCGGAGGAGGGTAGGCAAAAATGCGATTTGCGAGCCAGAGAGCGAACCCGTCGGCAGGCATGGTGAAGAGGCTCAGGGCGAGGCCGAGACCCAGGCCGCCATAGTTGACTATGTCGGGAAGAATTCGCTCGCGGAGGTCGGTAAAGACCAATACGACCACGAGAGCGGCGAAAATGCACCATTTCAATGTTTCGATCGTCAAGCCAAACGCGAGGTAACACGCGAGAAAAAGGCCGCCGGTCAAGAATTCAACCAGTGGATACATCGGCGAGATCCGCGTTTTGCACTGGCGGCACTTCCCGCCGAGGATGAGAAAACTGAGGACGGGAATGTTGTCGTACGGCTTGATCGGCGCGGTGCATGCCGGACAGGCCGAAGCCGGCAGCACGATCGATTTTCCGGCGGGAATGCGAATGATGCAAACGTTCAAGAAACTCCCCAGGACGAGCCCGAAGAGAAACACAATTCCGCCGATGAACGCGGCCGGTAGCATAGTTTCAATGTACCGTAGCGATGCGCGGGTCTCAATGCCGGTGCGGATGGGCGTGCCTGACTCTTAACGCTGCAGCCGAAAGCCAGGTTTTCCTGCGCGGTTGCGGTATCGATTTTTCCCGGAGGAATTTGCCGCCGGAGCCGCGGTGGCGCGCCTGTTCACAAAGATTTCAAGAACTCGATGATGGCCTCCTGGTCTTCCGGCTTTAGTTTTTCAAATTGCTGGCTGACATGGCGCGCCTCGCCTCCGTGCCGCAGGATGGCGTCACGAAGGGTCAAGGATTCGCCGTCGTGCATCAGTCGAGGACGCAGGCGGACTCCCCAAAGAGGCGCGGTGCGGATTTTGTTCCGCGCGCCTTCGAAATCCTGCTTCGAAAGATACCCCGACATTATTTGAAACACTTTGTTCCCATAGTGCTCCCGGGTGGCCTGCAGGATTCCGTCGCCCGTGCCGACGTCATGCATCAAGAAATCTCCATAGGGATGAAATGCGATCGAACCGAGCGCGACTGGAATCGTAAACGTTCCGCCGTCGATCTTCGTTCCAGCGGGAGCGGTAATCAACGTTTCGACATGGCAAGTCGCACAGCCAATCTTGTCGAAGAAAAGATTGCCCGTTCTTGCAACCGGGCTGCTCGCGAGCACGGAATCACGCGCAGGCGCTTTCGTGGCGCGAATGAAGCGGGCGAAATGATCGATGTCGGAGAGGCCGTCGGGGCCCGGCGTGTCATTCGGCTCGGAAACTGTGTTGCAAAGCTTGGTGACCTCATCCGTTTGCAGGCGATTTGTGACGCCCATTTCATTGAGGTAGGCATCGGCGGCGAACGACAGCAGGCTCGCGTGCTGGTCTTTCCACCCGAATCGGCCCACGGCCATCTGTCCGGGCGCTTCCACGATGGGGACTTCGAGAACCTGTCCGCAGATTTTATGATGCGAAGATTTGCATTGTCGTTCGGCGAGATCGATGAGGGTCTGATCCGCGAGTGCCTCGACGAAGCCATCTCCCAACAGGTTCAGAGAAAGACGAGTCGCCCGTATTGTCTCGGTGTCTGGAACTCGCTCTTGAATTTCGTTGGCGGGGAAAGCAGCGTTCGGACAAATCGCTCGATCATTGACGAGAGAGCGGCCGGTGATCACTTCGGCCCCATGAGCAATTGGAATTTCCGGATTGCGAAAGCGCCCGTCCGGCCCTGGATGGCCGACGCGTAATTCCGTGATCTGTGAGGCGGCGCCCGAAACCGGATTCTGGTGGCATTCGCGGCAGGACTGCGCATTGTAGAGTGGTCCAAGGCCGTCGCTAAGTTGTTCCACTTCTTCGAAATTCTTTTGATCGGTCTGATGAGTCGCGTCATCCGTGACGCCGTTGCTTTTATTGTCAAAACCGGTGGGTGCTTCCGTTGAGGGTGTGACGGAAGAAGCGAGGATAAGGCCCAGGACGCCCGCAGAGATCAACAGTCGCATGGCTTAGTCACTCCTTTAGGACCGCCTCGCGACCGGGGCTCTCGCACGGACGCTTGTCTGCGTTCGCTCAAAAATCAGGTGGCCGATCTTCGTCGCAGACGAGCGAGCCCGTAACCGAGTCGAGAGGGCGGACCTTCCTGAGTCGTGAATACTCCCATTGCGGTCTCTGCCCAAATGAAACGACCGATGCGGTGCCTAAAGCGTGACGAGTGCGAGGGAGGTGGGTGCTCCGGAGCGGGATTCGGAAAGACTCGTATCGCGGTTTGATTGCGACGAAGCGGCTGCGTTATATTCGATTACTTATGCTGAGAACGAAATTCGAGCAGTGGATACGCCGCTACGAACATGGACGCTGGGCCGACGAGAAAAATCGCAAGACGCTGCCATTCGCCTGGGGACTGGAGCATATCGGCGGCCGCGCGAACGATCCGAATCCCCGGGAATTTCTGGATGCGTTCGCCGAGAAAACGCTGGCCAATAGCGATGCGTGGTTCGGCGCGGAGCCTGCCGGAGATTATTGCCTTACCGAATCGCACGAAGCGCGTGGAGAATCCGGCGTATTGACGTTCACCAGCGCGATCGAATCGCCGTGGACCGTGAACAATACGGTTCATGCGCGATTCTTCCCCGCGCGGCATTCGGGTCCGGCGGTGATCGTCCTGGCGCAGTGGAACGCAAAATGGCACGAGCAGGTAGCCGTCTGCCAGTGGCTGCAGAGGCTCGGCATCTCGGCCCTGCGGATGAGCCTGCCGTATCACGACCGCCGCGCCATCCCCGATCATCCGCGAGGAGATCATCTGGTCGGGCCGAACATCGGGCTGACGCTGCAGGCCAGCCGCCAGGCCGTCTGCGATGTGCGCGCGTGCGTGAGATGGCTTGAAACGCAGGGCTACGACAAGCTGGGGATTATGGGAACGAGCGTGGGCTCGGCGATCGCGTTCATTTCGTTCGTGCACGAGCCGCGATTTCGGGCCGGATCGTTTCTGCACGTATCGACGAACTTCGGCGACGTCGCCGCGAACGGCATGACCACCATTAATGTCTGGGAGCCATTGCGGACGAAGGTCAATCAGAATGAGATACGCCGCTATTGGTCGCCGATCAGCCCCTTTCCGTACATCGGCAAATTGCGCGGGACGCGCAAGAAGATTTTGGCCATCACAGCGCAATACGACCCGACGTTCTGGCCCGAGCTGACCGAAGAGTTTCTGGCCGCGGTGCGCGAGGAAGGCGTGCCGGTTGAAATCCTGAGGCTACTATGCGGGCATTATTCGCTGGGGGAGCCACCGTTCAGCTACATTGCGGGATTCCGCTTTGGGTCGTTCTTGTTTCAGGCGCTGAGTTAGTTAGCGAACGAAGGAAGCGAACTTGCCTGCGGCGATCAAACTTGCGACGGCCGAGATATCGGCGGCGAGGGAGCGATCTTCGCTGACAAATTTTGAGACGCTGCGCACGAGACCTTGCGCTTTGCGAGCTTCCGCGCCGGTCCGCAAAGGCGCCAGAAGATCGATGCCCTGACACGCAGAGAGAAGCTCGATCGCGAGTATATTGCCGAGATTCGCGAGCATTGGCCGCAGGCGCCGCGCAGCGCTCATTCCCATCGAAACGTAATCTTCCTGATTTCCCGACGTCGAAATCGAATCGACTGAATGTGGTGTCGCGAGCGCCTTCGATTCGCTGGCGAGCGCCGCGGCCGTGACTTGCAGGATCATGAAGCCGGAGTTCAGGCCGGCTTCTTTCACCAAAAACGCGGGCAAGCCGCTCGTGAGCGGATTGGTCATCTGCTCGATGCGCCGCTCGGAGACGCCGGCGAGAGTGGCGACGGCGACAGCGAGCTGATCGGCCGCCATGGCCAAAGGCTGGCCGTGAAAATTTCCTCCGCTCAGGACTTCGCCCGTGTCGGCGAAGACGAGCGGATTGTCGGTCGCGCTATTGAGTTCGATCGAGAGCGTCGAGCGAATCTGGGCGATTGCGTCGCGGACCGCACCGTGAATTTGTGGCGTGCAGCGCAGGCTGTAGGCATCCTGGACGCGCGGGTCTTGCGTCGACGCGCGATGCGATTCGCGGATCTCGCTGCCGCGATTGAGCCGCGCGAGATGGCGCGCCGTCGTCGCGTGTCCCGGGTAGGGGCGGACGGCGGCAATGCGTTCGTCGAATGCGGTCGGCGTGCCGCGTAAGGCATCGAGCGAGAGAGCGGCGGCGACGTCCGCCGAATCGGCGGCAATGACCGCGTCGCGCAAGGCGAGCGAGAGGAGCGCAAGCATCCCCTGCGTGCCGTTGAGAAGGGCGAGGCCTTCCTTGGCTTCGAGAACGAGCGGCGCGATTCCCGCGAGGCGCATGGCTTCATGGCCGGGCACGCGTCTGCCTTGATAGATGGCTTCGCCTTCGCCGATAACGACCTGGGCGAGATGCGCGAGGGGCGCAAGATCGCCGGACGCGCCGACGGAGCCTTGAGAGGGAATCACGGGATGGACACGACGATTGAGCATGGCGCAAAGCGTGTCCGCCGCACCCGGGCGGATGCCGCTGAAGCCTTTGGCGATGGCATTCGCGCGCAGAAGGATCATCGCGCGCGTTTCGGCTTCGCTCAGCGGCGCGCCCACGCCGCAAGAATGGCTGCGGACGAGATTGATTTGCAATTGGCGAATTTGTTCCCGAGAGATGCGCACCGAGGCAAGTTTGCCAAAGCCGGTGTTCACGCCGTAGGCGGCCTCGTCCGAGGCGACGAGACGATCGATGACGGCGCGCGAGGCGTCCATGCGTTCGCGCGCCGCCGGTGCGAGAGCCGCTTCCTCGCCGACGAGCGCGACCGCAAACAGCATCTCGAGCGTGAGGTCGTTGCCTGTAAGCGCGATAGTCATTTGAATGGTGTCTTCACGATGTGAGAGCGGGCGAGCCGTTGGGAGCGCCGGCGTGCCGTGGCGCCAGCCCGAAGTAGGCACGGTATTTTTCAGGAAGCGATTTCGGGCGTCCGTTGCGATCGCAGATAACATGGAAAGTTTCGCCCGTCGCGATGATCTCGTTCGTCGCATCGCGAACGATCTCGTAGGCGAATCGAATCGTGCGGCTCTGCGCCGCGGCGACTCGCGTGCGAATACGGAGGAGGTCATCGAATTTGGCGGGGCGCCGATAGCGGCAGGACGATTCCGCGACGACGATGTAGGAATTGTCGTCGATTTCCATCTGCTTGTACTCGAAGCCAAGCTGCCGGCACAGTTCGATGCGGCCGACTTCAAACCAGACGTAGTAATTTCCGTAGTAAACCACGCCCATCTGGTCGGTTTCCGCGTAGCGCACGCGAACGGTGGTGTCGCAGAAGTCTGACATAAGCGAGAAAGTGTAGCAGACAGGCGGCGGCAACGTCAGCTTTCAGCGAGTGGAGTGCGCCGCGCGTCTCGAGCCGGACGAAAGTGCGATGGCCAAGAACGTTTTCTACACTCGCTGAAAATGCGTGTCGCCGAATGCGGTGGGATATTTGAGCCCGAAGCCCAGCAGCCGGTCGATTCCAATATGACCGCTCCAGATCAGAGCTAAAGCGAAAAGGGGATGTTGTTGAGTGAGGAATGCACACGCAAGGAGAATTACGGGAGCAGTGTAAGTGTGAACCAGATTGTAAAGAGTCGCTCCGAGCCGGACGCCTCCGAGATAGCCAAGCATCGAAAGATCGGGCAGAAGGAATAATAATGCGAAGCGCGCCCAGCTGAATTGCAGCTCGCGATAGAAGAACACACTGAGAAACAGCATCGCGGCGCCTTCCACGCGCAGGATAACCCTTGGTGAGGTCCGCATGGGTTCACTCGCCTGTCCATTTTGGAGTGCGTTTCTCGAGGAATGCCGACAAACCTTCGCGGAAGTCGGCGGTCGACCGGATATCGGCGTTTTCGTGGACGGCCATGGAAATTTCGCGATCCAGCTCGGCTTCGGTCATTTGCACGAGCAAGCGTTTTGTTCGCGCGAGGCTCGTGGGGCTCGCCGCGATGAGTGTATCGGCCAATTTGCGCGCGGCAGCCATCAAGCTCTCCGCGGGAACGACTTCGTTGACCAGGCCCATGGCGTGCGCTTCAGCGGCGTCGAAGAGCCGGCCCGTCAAGGCGAGATCGCGAGCGCGCTTTTCGCCGATTTGCCGCCGCAGAAAAACTGAGACAAGCGCGGGGACAAAACCGATGCGCACTTCCGTATAGCCGAATTTCGCTTCGGGCACGGCGATCGTGAAGTCGGCGAGCGTGGCGAGGCCGCAGCCACCCGCCAGCGCTGCGCCATTAACGGCAGCGATGAGCGGCTTTGGAAAAGAATAGACCGTGCGAAAAAGACGCGCCATACGCCGCGAGTCTTCGAGATGTTCGGCAGAAGAACGCGTCGCGATCGCGCGCAGTTCGTCGAGATCCATTCCCGAGCAGAAGGCTTTGCCTTCGCCGGTGAGAATGACGACGCGCGCTGTACTGTTTTGCGCGGCGGCGAGCGCTGCGATCAACTCCTCGATCATTTCGGTCGAGATGGCGTTGCGCTTCTCGGGGCGCGTGAGAGTGATTAGGGCGAGGGCGCCGTCGTATTCGAGTTTGAGTGTGTGATACGGCACGAATTCCTCAGTTTGGCTTGGCGGCCGAAGGAGAATGGGCAAACGTCTCGCGAATTTTGCCGGTGATGGCGCAGGCGATGGCCAGCGACTTCGTGTCGATGCCTGTCGATACGCCGCGCGCAGCGAGCGTCGCCAGCACGGTTTCGGTCGGGATGTTGCCTACCAGCTCGTCACCGGCAAACGGGCAGCCTCCAAGTCCGGTGAGCGCGCCATCGAAGCGGCGGCAACCGGCTTCGTAGGCCGCGAGAACTTTTTCCGCGGCGCCTTCAGGGCGGCTGTGCAAATGGACGCCGAGCTCGACGCCCGCAACGCAGTCTTTGACAGCGCGAAACAGATCAGCGATATCATCGGGTGACGCGGTGCCCACGGTGTCAGCGAGCGAAACCGTGCGAACGCCGATATCCTTCAGCCAAACGAGCGCGTCTTCGACAATTTCCGGCCCCCAGGGTTCGTCGTAGGGATTCCCGAATGCCATGGAGATGTAAACGACAAGGTCGCGGCCAGCAATTTTCGTGTCGGCGCGGAGCTTGGCGACTAGGGCCCGCGATTCGTCGCGGGACATATTCGCGTTGGCGCGGCGGAAATAGGCGGAAATCGAATACGGATAGCCGATTGTGGTCACGGCGGGCGTGGAGAGCGCGCGATCGAGGCCCTGCGCGTTCACCACGATGCCGATAATTTCCGGCGGATCGTTCGGCGCCAGGACGTGGCTCAGGCGGCGCATCACGTCTTCGCTGTCCGCCATTTGCGGCACATGCTTCGGCGAGACGAAGCTGACCGCGTCAATGTGGCGAAATCCGAGCGCCACGAGCCGGCTCAGGTACTCCACCTTGATCTCCGTGGGGATGATTTCCGTGAGGCCTTGCCATGCATCTCGTGGGCATTCGATGATCGTCACTTCGCTTTTTGGCATATTGATTGGGGAACCGCAACTTTCAAGTGTGAAGCATGCGCTTACGTCTGGAGAACGCCAGTCTTGAATTCGGCCACATCTGGATTCAGAGAAGCGGCGCTGAGAGCCGCGATCAAAGCGTCGCGTGTGTACGCGGGATCGATGATGGCATCGACCCAGAGACGCGCCGCGGCGTAACGCGGATCGGTCTGGCGCTCGTAGGTGGACCGCACGGATTGATAGAGTTCTTTCTTGTCCGCCTCGGTGAGTTTCTTGCCTTCGCGCTCGAGCTGCTTGATTTTAATTTCCACTAGCGTGCTGGCCGCCGCATCGCCGCTCATCACGGCATAGCGCGCCGTGGGCCAAGCAAATACGAATCGCGGATCGTAGGCCTTGCCGCACATGGCGTAATGTCCCGCGCCGAAGCTTCCACCGCAGATGACGGTGATCTTGGGCACGACGCTGTTGGCAACAGCATTCACCATTTTCGCGCCCGCGCGTATGATGCCGCTCCACTCCGCTTCCTTGCCCACCATGAAGCCGTTGACGTCGTGGAGGAAGATCAACGGAACAAGGTTCTGGTTACAGTCCATGATGAAGCGCGCGGCTTTGTCGGCGGACTCGGTGTAGATCACGCCGCCGAATTCCATGCGGTGTTCTCCCGTCCCGGCCGCCACTATCTGAACGTGCTTCTTGTTGTTGGCCACAATTCCAACGGCCCAGCCGCCGATGCGCGCGTAGCCACAGAGAAGCGTTTGTCCATACTCCGCGCGATATTCTTCAAAGCGGCTGGCGTCGACAATTCGCGCGACGATGTCGCGCATATCGTATTGCTTGGCTGGATCCGAGGAGAAAATGCCGTAGATTTCTTCCGCGGAATATTCCGGCCGTTCGGGCTTGCGATGATCGAATGGCGCCCCGGGACGATGGCCCATTTTGTCGACGAGCGCGCGGATGCGTTTGAGGCAGGATTCATCATCGGGCTCGCGAAAATCGATGGTGCCGCTGATCTGCGCGTGCATTTTCGCGCCGCCGAGTTCCTCCGCGGAAGTCTTTTGTCCGATGGCAGCCTGGACGAGGGCCGGACCGGCCAGAAACAGGCCGCTGCCTTCGGTCATCAGGATGTGATCGCACATCACCGGAAGATAGGCTCCTCCGGCGACGCACATTCCCATGATCGCGGTGATTTGCGGAATGCCCTGCGCACTCATGACGGCATTGTTGCGGAAGACGCGGCCGAAGTCGTCCGTATCGGGGAACACATCTTCCTGAAGCGGAAGAAAAACGCCGGACGAGTCCACGAGATAAATCGTTGGGATGCGGTTTTCAATGGCGATGTTCTGCGCGCGAATGACTTTCTTCGCGGTCATGGGAAAGAATGCGCCGGCCTTGACCGTCGCGTCATTCGCGATGATCATCATTTGGCGTCCCGCGACGTGCGCGAGACATGTCACCGTGCCAGCGGACGGCGCGCCGCCCCACTCCTCATACATTTCGTACGCGGCGTAGAGGCCGAGCTCAAAAAAATGTGTGCCGGGATCGATCAGCTTGGCGATACGTTCGCGAGCGGTAAGCCGGCCCTTCTTGTGCTGTGCGTCGGTGGCTTTCGGGCCGCCGCCCTGGCGAATCTTTTGCTCTTCGTTCTTGATCTCGGTGAGACGATCCACCATGGAGCGGTGATTTTTTTCGAATTCAGGGGATTTGGCGTTGATGGTGGATTGAAGAACGGAACTCGACAAGGAGGCTGCCTCACGCGACGTGGCGGATTTCATGCCGTGCGACCGCCGGGACGCAAGTGCGCCGCGGCCATGAGGCAGTATACGTGGTTTGTCCGCTGCGCGCGAGAGTTTGACTTCGTATCGAGGCCGGATATACTTCCGTTCGCGCGGATTCGGTTCGCGCAATTCTCGACAGGAGGCGCCTATGTGCACCGTATTTTCGCGGAAGGATAGGTCTGCCTTCGCTCCGCCGATTCTGCGATAAGTGGCAGCCCGCCGTCCTTCCTGTTCCCAATTTCGCTCGACGTAACAATGACTTTTTCAGCCGGCTCTTCCGAGGTGACGAAGCTCAGGGAGGAATTTGAAATGCGATTCGTGGATATCGGTTTGGCGCGACGTCTAGAGATGGCGGAGGCACAGGCCGCGCGGGAATGCAGCGAGAATGTGGTACGCAACCACCCCGAGATGGGCGCCGCGACGCTCGAAATCATGGGTGGAGTGGCGGCATTTACAGGAGTGGATTCGCCCATTACCCAGGCCGCGGGTCTCGGATTGCACGGACCCGTTACGGATTCGGAATTAGATACCCTTGAGAAGTTTTTTCGCAGCCGCGGAGCTGCGGTGAATATCGAGTTGTGTCCGATGGCGGATGCGTCCCTGGGGGAACGTCTCGGTCGCCGGTCGTATCGACCGATCGAGTTTTCGAACGTTCTGTTCCGTGATGTGAGCGGCGTTTCGCAGGAGTTGGAGCGGACGCGGGGCGTTCGGATTCGTCAAATTGAAACGGGCGAGGCGCACCGATGGTCGGAGACGGTAGCGACGGGATTTGCGGAGCATTTTGCGGTGACGCCTGAACTCGTGCAAATCATGGAAATGTTCGCGCTCCGCAAATCGGCTCGTTGCTACTTCGCCTCGATCGATGGCGACGTGGCCGGCGGAGCGGCGTTGGCGATCCACGAGGGCGTGGCGGGATTTTTCGGGGCAAGCACGGTACCAGCGTTTCGCCGCCGCGGCGTCCAGACGGCGCTGCTCTCCGTGCGAATGGCGGCCGCGGCGGGATGCGATGTGGCCATGAGTATCGCGCAGCTTAATTCGGGCTCGCACCGCAATATCGAGCGCCAAGGATTTCGCGTTGCCTATACGCGCGTGAAATTCTCGGCGTAAGCAGATCCGTCAAATTCCGTTTTCTGTGGCGCGAGGATTGCGGGCCAGATCAATCGCGTGAGGAAGCAACTCGTCGGCGGTTGTGACCTCACGAAGGAGTCCGAGGCGCAGAGCTTCGCCAGCGGAGATGGGGCGAGCAGTGACGAAAACTTCGGTGGCTCGCGCACGCCCGATGAGTCGCGCGAGGCGCTGCGTCCCGCCCCATCCGGTAATCAACCCGAGCGTGGCGCCGCGATGTGCGAACACAGCGTCGTCGGTCGCAATCCTCGTGTGGCATGCGAGCGCAAGATCAAAGCCGCCTCCCATGCAATAGCCGCGAATCGCCGCGACAATGGGTTTCTCAGCGTTTGCGATGCGGCTCATCACCGATTGTCCGAGTTCCGAGAAGGCGCGCCCTCCTCCGGGAGCGAGCGCGGCGATTTCTTCGATTTCCGCTCCGGCACAGAAAGCCTGCGGGCTGCCGGTAATTACGATTCCGACGCACTCCGTAGCGCTCGCGAGAGCGTCGAGTTGACATAGTAATTCGCACAGAACCTCGCGCGTCAGACGCGGGAATCCGCTCGGATGTTCGAGAGTAAGAAGGAAGATATCCGCGTGCCGGGTGGCGCGAAGTCCGGAACTCACCGGGGGATCAAGCCTTTTGCGGTGCCGGGGAAACACGCTGGCGGATGAAGTCGACGATGGCTTGCATGGGTGTGCCGGGAAGAAAGATCTCGGCGATTCCGACTTTCTTGAGCGCGGGAATGTCGGCTTCCGGGATGATTCCGCCGACGAGAACGATAACGTCGCCCATGCCTTTTTCGCGGAGAAGCTCCATCAAGCGAGGGCCCAGCGTGTTGTGTGCGCCGGAGAGAATGGAGAGGCCGATGACGTCGACGTCTTCTTGAGCGGCGGCCGAGGCGATCATTTCGGGGGTCTGGCGCAGGCCGGTGTAAATCACTTCCATGCCCGCGTCGCGCAGGGCGCGGGCGATAATTTTGGCGCCGCGGTCATGGCCGTCGAGACCCGGCTTGGCAATTAATACGCGGATTCGTTTTTCAGTCATCCGCTACACAGGATACTTCAAACCCGAGCGCGAGCGGTAGAGAGAGCGAGCGATTTTCCATACGGCAGCTGTTCGAAAGACCGGCGGGCAACGCGCTGCGGGGGAGCAGAGGAGATGACGCGCTGGAACGGTTACCTTAGGTGACGGACACTTCTTCGTAGACGCCGAAAACATCGCGCAGAGCGTCGCAGATTTCCCCGAGCGTTGCGTAGGCTTTCACGGCGTCGAAGATGTTGGGCATCAAATTGTCCTTTCCTTCGGCAGCGCGGTGGAGAGCCTTGAGCGCGCGCGCAACGGCGTCACTTGAGCGGTCGGCGCGCAGCTTGCGGAGACGATCCGCCTGGCGCTGCGCAACCGATTCATCGATTTGGAGAATGTCGATGGGTTTCTCATCCGCGACGTATTCGTTCACTCCCACGATGATCTTCTCTTTGCGATCGACGGCCATCTGATACAGATACGACGCTTCCGCAATCTCGCGTTGCGGATAACCTCGTTCGATGGCCGCGACCATTCCGCCTTGCGCATCAATCTTGCCGATGTAGTCCCACGCGCCTTTCTCGACCTCGTTGGTGAGAGCTTCGATGAAATATGAGCCGCCCAGAGGGTCCGCGGTATTTGTAACGCCGCTTTCGTGAGCGATGATTTGCTGCGTGCGAAGTGCGAGCGTCGCGGCAAATTCCGTGGGAAGCGCCCAGGCCTCATCGAGCGAATTCGTGTGCAAAGACTGCGTGCCGCCCATGACAGCAGCGAGCGCTTGCAGAGCCGTCCGAACAACATTGTTGTAAGGCTGCTGCGCGGTGAGCGAACAGCCGGCGGTTTGCGTATGGAATCGCAGAGCCCAGGAACGCGCGCTCTTCGAACCGAATCGCTCTTTCATAGTTCTGTACCAAATGCGGCGCGCGGCACGATACTTGGCGATTTCTTCGAAGAAGTCACTGTGCGCATTAAAGAAGAACGAAAGCTGCGGAACGAACTGATCGATATCGAGGCCGCGACGAAGTCCCCAATCTACATACTCGATGCCATCGCGGAGCGTGAAGGCCAACTCTTGAATGGCGGTCGAACCAGCCTCGCGAATGTGGTACCCGCTGATCGAGATGGGGTTGAACTTCGGCGTGTTCTTCGCGCCGAACTCAAACGTGTCGATGACCAGCCGCATCGACGGCTCGGGCGGGTAGATATATTCCTTCTGTGCGATGTATTCCTTCAGGATGTCGTTCTGCAGCGTCCCCGAAATCTTTTTCCAGTCAACGCTTTGCTTTTCGGCCACGGCCAGATACATCGCCCAGATGATGGCCGCCGGAGAATTGATCGTCATGGAGGTGCTGACGCCGGCGATGGGAATCTTGTCGAAGAGGACTTCCATGTCGGCGAGCGAACTGATCGCCACGCCGCACTTACCGACTTCGCCTTCGGAGAGAATGTGGTCGGAGTCGTAACCCATCAGCGTCGGGAGATCAAAGGCAACCGAGAGGCCTGTTTGTCCTTGATCAAGGAGATAGCGGAAGCGCTGATTTGTGTCTTCGGCGGTGCCAAACCCGGCGAACTGCCGCATGGTCCACAGACGTCCGCGATACATCGTGGCATGGATCCCGCGCGTGTAGGGCGGCTCGCCCGGGAAACCAAGATCGCGTTCTTCGGACCAGGCAGGCAGATCGGCTGGGGTGTAGAGGCGCCGGATCGGATAGCCCGAAACGGTGGTGAATTCCGACGCGCGCTCGGGAGACTTGGCGAGCGATGGCGCGAGGACGTGCTCTTCCCATGCCTTTTCTGTCGCGCCGGGTTTACGCACCGGCTTGTTCGTGGACGATCCCTTCTCCGGAACCGTGGAAATCGAAGAAGACTTGGGATCGGAAGTCATCGTCAGGACTCCTGACACGTTCGGGAAATCACGCCGCAGCTTACGGAAAGCATCACTCCGTGCTTTATTGTAGGGGATTCGGAAACGAGCTACAAGCTTGCTGCAGGCTGGCGTGCCGACTCAAAAACGGAAAAGCCCGGCGAGGAAATCTCGCCGGGCCGCTGCCGCTTGCGCGCAGTTTCGAATCCGCTCGTTTTATTGGTTGCCCATCCAGGATGGATGGCCTGTCCCCGGCAGCAGGCGAACATTCGCAAAACTGCCGGGAATATTCGGAGTGCGAAACGCCGCCGGTGAATGCTGCATATCGGCCACGGTGACGCGATTGGCTTCGAGAGTGCGGCCGATGGCCTGGTAGTAGTTGACGATCGCTTCCTGGAGATTGGCGCGGGCGCGTAGCTCGTTGCCCTGGGCCGTGGTCAGGTCGCGGGACCGAAGAATGACGTTATAACTGGTCGACGCGCCGAGCTGATATTTCTTTTGTTCAGCGGAAAGGGTCTGTTTGGCCAACTCCGTCGCCTTGGTCGCCGCTTCCACCTGCGCGCGCCCCTGCTCGAGCGCAATCTGAGCGTTGCGCACTCCCACGACGATGGTGTTCTGCAACTGTAGATACTGCACCTGCTGCTCTCTTTCGTCGATCTGCGCCCGCGCGTTATCGGCTTGCGCGGCGCGATTGCGGATCGGCAGCGTCAGGTTGAGACCCACCGTGTACGTTGGGAAGCTGTTGTGAAAAATTTGCGATTGCGCGTCCGAGAAGCCGCCCGGCACCGTTACAGCGGAACCGAACGCCGTTGCCGATCCAACGTAGACGGGGACGCCATTCACGAGAATCGGTGTCCCGGCGGCATTCACGAGGGGATTCGTGATCGAAGGAGCGAACGCCGTTGGATTCGACGGCAGGATTTCCGTGCCGCCAAGGCCTTGCGATTCATACTGGCCATAGAGCGACAGCACGGGAAGCAGCGCGCCCTTCGTGACCTTCACTTCGATTCCGGCGTTCTTCAGCAAAAGCTCCGACTGCCGGAGTTCCGGCCTTTTCTCGAAAGCTTCCTTGACGGCGTCGGCCAATGGCGCGGTGTCGACGTTAGTCGGATTTTCAATCGGCGTGGTTGGGATAATTTCGACGTTCTGCAAGGACGGATCCATCAGCTTCTTAGTAATATCGTTGAGGAGTACGGTCTGCTGTTGCAGTTGATTCGTCTGAGCGACGATGAGGTTCTGCTTATCCGTGGCCACTTCCGATTCGGCGGTCAAGACGTCGAGTGGCGCCATGGTTCCAATTTCGAGCTGACGCTGGTTGTCGTTGTACAGCTTCGTGGAAGTGGTCAGCGCGGCTTGTTCGACCTTGACGTTTTCGCGGGCGTAGACAAGTTCCCAGTAGGCATTTTCCGTGGTGACAATCGTTGAAATTACCTGCGTCGAAAAATAGTAATCGGCAGCCTGTCGCTCATTCTTGGCTTCGACGATATAGCGCGTGTTTGGCAACCGGCCGAATCCGTTCAGAAGTTGCTGTTGCAGCGTCACAGTGATGTTGTCCGCGAACGAGGGATTGAATATGTTCTCCGGGGAGGTGCTCGATTGCCGGTCGTTGGTCCACGTTACCGACAGATTCGTTCCGGAATGAAATCCCTCGGAATATCCCAGCGTTTCCTGAAGATTGTGGGCGGTGAGGGCAGTCACTGCCGAAGTGCCTACGCCGGAGAGAAACGGATTGTTAATGGGAATGGCCGTCTCGGTGTCGCTGAATTGCGCTGTCACGGTGGGGTCGAACGAGAGAAACGGGACGAATCCCAGGCCCGTCGGCGCCTCGAGCGTGGGAGTGCCGATAAATGGCTGGCCGGACTTGGAGCGGAGCACGTCGGTTTCCGCGGACCACGGCGTATAGCGCGCAATGTTGATGTTCAAGTTATTTTCGAGGGCGAGCGTGATGGCATCTTCCAGGCGCAACATGAGCTTGCCGTTCTGGATGAGTTGATCGACGCGCGGCGTGTTCGAAAGGTCGAGCGGCGCGACATTCGACTGAAGATAGGAAGTGAAAAAATTAGGGAGCTCGCGCGGCCCTTTCGAATAATCGCGCGAGAAGCTCGCGCGCAAATCGCGGCCGCTTTCAGGCCCCGAGCTTTGCCCCACGGCCGTGTTCGCGGCGTCGGGCGTTTGCTGCGGAGCGGCCTGCTGATCCGGTGCAGCGGCGGGCGCCGGAGCAGAAGTCTGGGTTTGATTCTGTGACTGCTCCTGCGCGTTAGCGTATGCGGGCGCGGTTAAGAGCGATGCGCTCATCATCAGGGCAAGTACCGAATGGACTAGCCGTCCTGTCATTTTGTTCTTCCTCTCCCTCGATACAGACGTTCGAAATCTATGGCGGATAACTATCTATCCAAACGTTTTCTTGCAGTCATTTGTTTCAGAAGAAACCTGGCTGCACGCTGGAAGCCACGCGTATCCAACTGATTCCAATCGGATAGCCGTGAAATGGGAAAACTCGTGTGTTCGGAATCGAACACCGGCGGTTCGCAATCGAACAGACGGATTCGCGAGTCTACCATCGCAGACGGGGCGTTGACAACGCGCGTCGGCCAGCCTAGGCTACTGCGCTACTGCGCGCGACGTTCCGGCCTTTTTCGGATGGCCGCCGCGCCGTTTACACCGATGAAACGCGAAGAGTTGCTGAAGCTGCTCGAAGATGTGGGCGCGGTTCGCCAGGGCCACTTTGAACTCTCCAGTGGCCGCCATAGCGGCACGTACATTCAGTGCGCGCTGGTGCTCCAGCACCCGCGGTACGCCGAGCAGCTCGGACAGGCGCTGGCCCAGGAATTTCACGACCTGAAGCCCGCGTGCGTCGTATCGCCGGCTCTCGGGGGAGTGATTGTCGGGCATGAGGTGGGCCGAGCGTTGGGTGTCCGCGCGATTTTTGTTGAACGGGATCGCTCGGGGCAGATGGCGCTGCGCCGCGGATTCGATCTTCATCCCGGAGAGCGTGTGCTGGTCGTCGAGGATGTCTGGACGACCGGCGGATCGACGCGCGAGGCCATCGGAGTGGTTGAACAATCGGGCGGGCTCGTGATCGCAGCGGGAGCAATCATCGACCGCAGCGGTGGACGCGTCGAATTGACTGTGCCCGCGCGGGCGCTCCTCGAATTGAGTGTTCCGAGTTACGAGCCGGATGATTGCCCGCTTTGCCGTGCCGGGAGCATTGCGATGCGTCCCGGCAGCCGCTTCGTCCGTGCCAATCCCTGAGTTTTTGTTTCTCTCCGCAGCCTCCAGCGGCCCCGTGCCATAATCACACAAGGCCCATGCGCAATTTCAAACTCACGATCGCCTACGACGGCGCCGATTTTCATGGCTGGCAATTGCAGCCGGGATTGCCCACGATCCAGGGCGCGATCGCTGAGGCTGCGCGGAAGATTACGCAGGAGAAAGTCTTCATTCATGGCGCGAGCCGCACGGACGCCGGCGTTCACGCTCTGGGGCAAGTGGCGCATTTCAGGACGCATTCCGGTCTGGGGGCAGATGAATTTCGCCGTGCGCTGAATGCGCTCCTCCCGCCGCAGATTCGAATCATGGCGGCCGAGGAAGTAGGGCCCGATTTTCATTCGCGTTGGCAGTCGCTTGGGAAGACCTATCGCTATCGCGTGTTTCGCGGCCGGGTTCTGCCGCCCTTCGAATATCGCCGGGTTCTGCATTATCCATGGCCGCTCGATGAAGCAGCGATGGCCGAAGCGGCACGACTGTTCGAGGGTACGCACGATTTCTCGTCGTTCGCGGCATCGTCCGGCTCCGAAGATGACGACAAGGATCGCGACATGGCGCGCGAAATTTACCGGTCCGAGATCGTGCGCGGTGTCTATGCGCCGTTCGGTCAAAGCGTTGAGGGTGGAGCGGCGGATGCGAATCCGCTCGATCGAGACGTCTCGGAGGCGGCATACGAGCTCGAATACATTGTCCACGGCAAATCGTTTCTGCGATACATGGTGCGAAAAATTGTCGGAACGCTAATCGACGTCGGAAAGGGCAAGCTCGAGCCGGCGGATATTCCCGCGATCTTTGATCTAAAAGACCGGTCGCGCTCGGGGCCGACGGTCCCGCCGGATGGGCTTTATCTCGTGTCGCTCGAGTTTCCGGATCCAACCGCGTCGCTGGAAAGCAGTCACCGGGCGCAAAGCAACCGCCGGGCAAACCCGGCGCGAATCAGTTAGAATACGTCGAAGTATGGCCTTTCAATCCCAGGCGTCCGCGAGTCATGAGGGCATTGCGCCCGCATCGCCGGCATCGGGCGATCCCGCCGAATTCGTTGCTTCGATCGACGCGGCGTCGGGCCGTGTTCTGTCGCAAATTCCCGCAACACCGATTGCCTCGATTTCCGGCATGCTGGAGCGCGCGCGGCGCGCGCAGAAAGAATGGGCGGCGCGTTCGATTTACGCGCGGTGCTCCATATTGCGAAAGCTTCGCGACGCGATCTACGAGCGTCGCGAAGAAATTACGAGCACCGTTTGCCTCGAGACGGGCAAACCGCATGTCGAGGCCGTCTTCGCAGAGCTCCTTCTGGCGCTTGATTTCACAGATTTCATTTCCCGCCACGCGCCTGAGTGGCTCAAGCCCGAGCGCGTTCCGCATCACAACATCGCTCTCAAGGCGAAATCCGGCTGGCTGCAATTTGAGCCGCGCGGGGCAATCGCGATTATTTCGCCATGGAACTATCCGTTTTCGATTCCCATCGCGCAGATTGTTCCGGCGCTCGGGGCAGGGAATGCCGTGTTGTTGAAGCCGTCCGAGTTGACGCCGCAAGTGGGCGCGCTCGTGGGCACGGTGGCCCACGCTGCAGGCATTCCGAGCGGATTGCTGCAAATTCTACAGGGCGGCGGCGCCGTAGGTGCCGCGCTGATCGAAGCTCATCCCGACAAGGTCTTCTTTACCGGCAGCGTCGCAACGGGGAAGCGCATCGCGGAGGCTTGCGCGCGGCAACTGATTCCGTCAGCGCTCGAACTGGGCGGCAAGGACGCCATGATCGTTCTCGCCGATGCGGATCTCGATGTGGCTTCGAGCGCCGCGGTGTGGGGCAGCTTCACGAATTGCGGCCAGGCGTGCTTGTCGGTCGAGCGGATTTACGTCGAAGCAAGCGTCGCTCCGCGCTTTACAGAGATGTGCGTCGAGAAGACGCGCAGATTGCGGCTCGGTCCGCCATCCGACTCGGACGCCGAGGTTGGTCCGATGATCCGCACGCGGCAAATGGAGAAAGTCGAAGAGCAATTGCAGGATGCCCTCGGCAAGGGCGCGCGGATTCTTGCCGGCGGAAGCCGCCGGACGGATCTCGGTTCGAATTTCTTCGCGCCGACGGTGGTCGACCACGTCGACCATTCCATGCTCCTCATGCGCGAGGAAACTTTCGGACCGGTTCTCACCATCCGATCTGTCGCCTCGACCGACGAGGCCGTAAGACTTGCAAACGATTCGGAATTCGGCCTGAGCGCGAGCATCTGGACAGGAAACGCCGAACGCGGCCGGGCCATCGCCGGGCAATTACGCGCGGGTTCGGTGATGGTCAACGATGTCGCGAGCTATTATGGTATTTGTGAAGCGCCACACGGCGGAAGTGGTGCGAGCGGTTGGGGACGGTCCCATTCGCGGCTTGGCATGCTTGAAATGGTTCACGTAAAATACGTGGACGTGGATCGCTTGCCGCGCACGCCGAAGGCCTGGTGGTTCGGCTACAACGAAGAGTTGGCGTCCGCGGCGGATCGTTTCGTCGATTTTTTGTTTGCGCCGCGGTGGCGGCGCCGCATGGCGGCGCTCGGCGGACCGAACGGGGCGCTCGGAACGGTATTCCGGAAGGATCGCATTTAGCAAAAAGGAAGAACTCAAGAGGATTACCGAATATGGCCGATCCCAGTGCTCCAGATTCCGCGGCTCCAGCGACGACGCCGGGTGCAAGTCCATCGACGCCTGCGGCTGCGCCGCCCGTGGCCCCGCCTCCGGTCGCAGAGACTACTCCGTCCGCGCCGAAGATTAAAGCCAAGACGCGAACGCAGCGCGCGTGCGATGAAAAGGTCGAGAAGGGAAAGCTCTGCTGCGGCCATCTCAAGCGTTGGTACGATTATCCGAAAGAGATCGAAGCGCTGATCGGACCGAAAGCCGAAATTTATCGCTGCGAATTTTGCAAGACGCTCTACAAACCGGACAAAGGGAATTCGCCGCACAGCTATACGATCCGGTATTGACCGAAGTTTTTCGGGGCAAACGGAGCTGCGTTGAATCGTGAAGACCTGATTTACGACTGGAACACAGCGAGCGGCGCGGAGATTCCGCCGGGTCGGCGCGTGATGCTCAATGACGAGACCCTCCGCGACGGCCTGCAGAATCCGTCTGTCCGCGACCCCACCATCGGCGAAAAAATCGAAATCCTGCATTTGATGGAAGCGTTGGGAATCGACACCGTAAATATCGGCCTCCCGGGCGCTGGTCCGCGCGCATACGCCGACACGGAAGCGTTGGCGCGCGAAATTGCAAACGCGCGGCTGAAGATTCGCCCGAATTGCGCGGCTCGGACTCACAAGAACGACATCCGGCCGATCATTGAGATTTCGCAAAAGGTCGGAATGAAACTCGAGGCCGCGACGTTTCTGGGTTCGAGCCCGATCCGGCGTCTGGTCGAGGACTGGACCGTCGATCATCTTCAGAGGACTACGGAAGACGCCGTCACGTTCGCGGTTGCCGAAGGATTGCCCGTCATGTACGTGACGGAAGACACGATCCGCACCGATCCGGAAACCGTCAAGGCGCTCTATTCGACGGCCATCCGCTGCGGAGCGCGCGCCGCAGTGTTGTGCGATACGGTGGGGCACGCGACACCGAAAGGCGCTTACAATCTGGTTCGCTATTTCATAGAGAATGTGGTGAAACCGTCGGGAGAAAAAATTCGTGTGGACTGGCACGGCCACAACGATCGGGGGCTTTCCATCGCGAACTCGATCTCGGCGATTGCCGCGGGCGCGGATCAAGTGCACGCCGCCGCGCTTTCGCTCGGCGAGCGCGTAGGCAACACGCCCATGGAATTGATGCTCGTCAATCTCCGACTGATGGGACTCATCGATCATAGCCTCTCGAAGCTGAAGGAGTATTCCGAAGCGGTTTCGCGCGCCACACACACTCCCATTCCGCCGAATTATCCCGTCGTCGGCCGCGATGCCTTCCGCACGGCCACGGGCGTTCATGCGGCGGCGATTGTGAAGGCCTTTCGCAAAAACGATCGCGACCTCGCGGACTCTATCTACTCGGGGGTGCCTTCTCATCTCTTCGGGCTCGAGCAGATCATCGAAATCGGCCCGCTGAGCGGGCGCTCGAACGTGATTTATTGGCTTGAGAAGCGCGGAATTGCGGCCACCGATGAGCGCGTCGACCGGATTTTTGCCGCTGCCAAGCAAGCGCAGCAGATTTTGACCGAAGAAGAAGTCCGGTCACTGGTCGATGCGGCGCCGCATGCGCAACCCACGCCCAGCCGCACTTGAACGCCGCGCCGCAGCGCCCACGAATAGTCTCGTGAAACTTCTTCGCGTATTCGGTATCCTCTTGGTGATGGCCACCCTCTCCGCTCGCGCCAACGAGACCGAGGTAGCGACGCTCGCTCAGGATCCAAGCGTCGCGCGGTCGCTCGGATGGCTCTCGAAAAATCTTAATTGGATCACCGATCAGCACGTCCGTCTGACGGAGATTCCTGCGCCGGAATTTTCCGAAGGACCGCGCGCCGCGGCGTACAAGAAGCTCCTCGAAGCCGCGGGCCTCAAAGTGCGCATCGACGGAACCGGAAATGTTGTTGGAGAACGCGTAGGTACCAACCAGGATTCCATTGTTTTGCTCGTCGCCCACCTCGACACGGTTTTTCCCGCGGGCACAGACGTTCGCGTCAAGCGCATCGGGAAGCGGCTCGAGGGCCCGGGAATCGCCGATAACGGCGCGGGACTGGCCGCGATTTTGGCCGTGGCGCGCGCACTCGAAGAAGGACAGGTGAGCACCGGCGCGACGATCGTCTTTGCCGGTGATGTGGGCGAAGAGGGCGAAGGAAATCTCCGCGGCATTCGCGCCCTGGTCGATAGCTACCGAACTCGCCTGCGCGCGGTCATCGCCGTCGACGGCGCCGCGGCCGATTACGTCACGACGCAAGCGCTCGCTTCTCGCCGCATCGAAGCCATCGTAACCGGTCCGGGCGGACATAGCTGGTCCGATTTTGGGGCGCCGAATCCGATCACTGCATTGTCGCGCGCGATCGTGCGCTTTTCGGATTCAGTCGCAGTTCCGGATTCGCCGCGAACTTCTTTTAATTTCGGCATCATCGAAGGCGGTACGTCCGTGAATTCGATTCCGAACCGCGCAGTCGTAAAGGTCGATCTTCGTTCGGAAGACGAGGCGCAATTGACGCGGCTGGAGGCGGCATTGCACGAATCGGTGCAGTTCGGTATCACCGCGGAAATGTCCGCGGCGGAGAAGGGAAGCGATCCGCTCCAGTCGGATTTCAAGATCATTGGCGTGCGCCCGGGAGGAAAATTGCCGGACGATTCTCCGCTGCTGGCCGCGATAACGAGCGTCGATACCTACCTCGGGAATTCATCGCGGCGCGAGCGATCGTCCACGGATGCGAATATTCCGTTATCCCTCGGAATTCCCGCGATCGCGATCGGCGGCGGCGGGCAAGGCGGCGGATCGCATTCGCTCGACGAATGGTACGACAGCACCGATCGCCTTCTCGGTTTGAAACGGCTTCTTTTGACGACGCTGCTGGTTGCTCGGCTTCAGAGCTAGTCACGCTACAGGAAGATCGGTGAGACACCACGTCAAATGAAACAACATTCTGCGACGCGCGCGATCTGCTTTGCTGCTGTCATCGCAGTCTGCATCGCGCTGCTTGCGCTTTCTCATTCATCGCGTTCTGCGGCCTCCAATAATCCCATGCCCTCAACGGAAACCGATTTTTCGTCCGAAAATGCGTCAGCCGACCTGGTCTTGACGAACGGCGATATTTACACCGGCGACGCTGAGCAGCCGCGCGCGAAGTCACTCGCAATTCGCGATGGAGCGATCGTTGCGATTGGTACGGCGGATGACGTGGTCGCCGCCACCGGCCCGAAGACCCGCGTCATCGACTTGCACGGCCAGTTCGCCATGCCCGGCTTCAACGACGCCCACGTTCATCTCGTGAGCGCTGGATTCGCGAAGCTGAATATCAATCTCGAGGGAACGAAGTCGCTCGCCGAGTTCCAGGAGCGAATTCGCGCTCGCCTCAAAGATTTTCAGCGGGGCGAATGGATCGTAGGTAGCGGGTGGGACCACACGCTCTGGCCGGACAAGAAGCTCCCGACGCGGCAAGATCTGGATGAAGCCTCGCGCGAACATCCGATGATCTTTTCACGCGTGGACGGGCACATCGCCGTGGCCAATTCGCGCGCGCTCGCACTCGCGGGCATCACGCGCACGACTCCCGATCCACCTAATGGAAAATTTCTTCGCGAACCGGTCACTGGCGAGCCGAGCGGCATTCTGGAAGAGGATTCCGCGATGGATCGCGTGTGGCGGCTGATTCCGCCGCCGAGTGACGCGCGGCGGCGCCGTGCGATTGAGTTGGCCCTCGAAGACGTCGCGCGCCACGGCGTCACCTCGATCCAGGACAATTCTGAAGACGAAGTGTTTCGGTTCTACGAAGAATATCTTGACGGAAAATCGCGAACGGGCGCTGCGGTGCCGACACCGCCGTCGCTTCAGAACTACCCGATTTATCAAGCGCTCGAAAGGGAAGGGAAGCTCACCGCGCGGATCACCGAGTGGCTTCCTTTCAATGCACCCGTTGCGGTTCTCGAGGAAATGCGTCGTGCGGGAGGCACGACAAACGTTTGGGTCAAGACCGGCGCGCTGAAGGGCTTCCTCGATGGCTCACTTGGTTCGCGAACGGCGGCGATGCTCGCGCCGTATTCCGATGATCCATCGACATCCGGAATTCTTCGCGCGGACCCCGAAGTTCTGAAGCGCATGTCGATCGAGCGTGACAAAGCCGGCTTTCAACTGGCGTTTCATGCCATCGGCGACCGCGCGAATCGCGTTGGCCTCGACGCGTTCGAGGCGGTTCGCACGGCGAACGGCGTCCGCGATCGCCGAGACCGCATCGAGCACGCGCAAATTCTCGCGCTCTCGGACATCCCGCGATTCGCGCAGTTGGGCGCCATCGCCTCGATGCAGCCCTGCCATTTACTCGATGATGAGCGGTGGGCGGAATCGCGCATCGGGCCGGAGCGCGCCAAGGGTGCGTACGCTTGGAATTCCATTGAGAAAACCGGCGCGCGACTCGCGTTTGGCACGGACTATCCCGTCGAATCCGTGAATCCGCTGCGCGGATTGTATGCCTGCGTGACGCGCGAGCTTCCCGGAGGCGGCCCTCCGGGCGGATGGGAACCGCAAGAAAAGCTGCCGATTGATACCTGCATCCGCGAATACACTTCCGGCGCGGCGTACGCGCAGTTTGAAGAGACCCGCAAGGGGCAATTGAAGCCGGGGATGCTTGCCGACATCGTTGTTTTGCCGGCAGACATTACGCGCCTCGCGCCGCGTGAGCTGCTCGAAACCAAAGTCGCGATGACCATCGTCGGCGGCCGAATCGTGTACGATGCCGCGGCTCATTGAAGCGATCTGCGCGCATAAAACTGGGCAACAACAAGTCGCGTCGTTGCGATCCCACCGCTCCGCCAATACACTGATGCACTCATGATTCACAAAATGAGTCCGCGATGAATCTGCGATTCAAGGCCGATCTTGCACTCGGCGCGACCATGTTGATCTGGGGCGCGACTTTTGTCGTTGTCCAGAACGCGCTCGCGTTCGCCTCCGTTTTCTCGTTCCTCTCCGTGCGATTCATTTTCGCGACCGTCGTCATGGCGGTCGTTTACTGGCGAACGCTTCGCGATCTCGATCGCGCGACGATTCTGGCGGGTTCGCTGATGGGGATTTTTCTCTTTGCCGGCTACATTTGCCAGACTGCGGGCCTGAAATTCACGACGCCATCAAAAGCCGCGTTTCTCAACGGGTCGAGCGCGGTGCTCGTCCCAATCATGTTGGCGGTCTTCGGCGGCCGGCGAATCAGCCGATGGGCGTGGCTCGGCGCTTTGGTGGCGACGCTGGGCTTGTATTTTCTCGCCGTGCCGCCATCCGGATTCGCGCACCTGAATCGCGGCGATATTCTCAGTTTCGGCTCGGCCATCGCGTTCGGTCTGCACATCATCATCGTTGGGCGATACAGCCGGCGGCATTCGGTGGTTGGGCTGAGCTTTATGCAGGTTGCCGTCACGGCCGTGCTCGCAACGATCGCGGTTCCGCTCCTGGCCGCGATGCGCTGGGAAGCGCCGCGCTTCGAAACGAACTCGAATCTGATTTTCGCAGTGCTTGTGACCGCGATTGGCTGCTCGGTGCTGGGGTTCACATTGCAAGTCTGGGCGCAAAAGCACACGACATCCACTCACGCGGCGATTTTGTTCACTCTCGAGCCGGTGTTCGCGGCCATCACTTCATTCGTCGTGTTGCACGAACGCCTCAGCGGCAGAAGCGCCGCCGGAGCCGTGCTAATTTTCATCGCCATTTTGTTATCCGAGCTGAAGGGTCCAGTCCAAGCGTCGCTCGAATCCACGGGACCAGTAAGCGAAACGGCAGAGGCCGAGACTGCGGAGCGGAGTTGAAAGAAAAGCGGCCGGCTGATGGCGGCCCGAACGGCTGCAGAACGTCTTGCTGCGTCAAATGGCTTATGCGGGTTGCGAAACCTTAACGTCCACCGCGTCATACATGATCGCCGTGCGCGGGTAAGCCTTTTCGAACGCCGTGATGTCGGGCTCGTGCTCGAGCGTAAGCCCGATGTCGTCGAGACCCTTGATAAGGTATTTCTTCCGGAACGCATCGATCTCGAACGAAATCCGCAGGCCGCTTTCGTCCGTGATCAACTGATTCTCCAAATCCACGGTCAAGCGGTAGCCTTCCTGCTTCTCCGCGCGCTTGAAGACATCGTCGATCTGCGCGTCGCTCACCGTCACCGGCAAAATGCCGTTCTTGAAACAGTTGTTGTAAAAAATATCCGCATAGCTCGGCGCAAGAATCGTGCGGAAGCCGTAATCGAGAATCGCCCACGGCGCATGCTCGCGGCTCGATCCGCAGCCAAAATTCGCGCGCGCGAGGAGCACGGACGCGCCTTTGTATCGCGGAAAATTCAGAACGAACTGCGGATTGGGCACTTCGTTCGGCAGGTAGCGCCAATCGTAGAAGAGAACGCGGCCGAATCCCTGGCGCGTCTGTGATTTCAGGAACTGCTTCGGCACCATCTGATCCGTGTCGACATTCACGCGATCCATCGGCGCGACCAACCCTGTGAACTTGACGAATGGCTGCATCTCTATTCAGCTCCGTTGACATCCCACTTGCGGATGTCCACGAAATGTCCTTCGATCGCTGCCGCTGCCGCCATCATCGGGCTGACCAGATGCGTGCGGCTGCCCTTGCCCTGCCGGCCTTCGAAATTTCGATTGGACGTGCTGGCGGAACGCTCGCCACTCGGCAGCACGTCGTCGTTCATGCCGATGCACATGCTGCATCCGGCGTCGCGCCATTCAAAGCCCGCGGCCAAAAATACTTTGTCCAATCCCTCTTTCTCCGCCTGCACCTTGACGACGCGCGATCCCGGAACCGCCAGCGCCTGCTTGATATTTTTTGCCACGTGCTTTCCCGCTACAATTTTCGCCGCCGCGCGCAAATCCTCGATTCGCGAATTGGTGCACGAGCCGATGAACACGCGATCCACGGCGATCTCCATGATCGGCGTGCCGGCTTTCAAATCCATGTACACGAGCGCGCGCTCCGCCGCCTGCTGATCGACGGGATCGCGAAACGAATGCGGATCCGGAACGCGCCCGGTGACGTCGGTCACCATCCCGGGATTCGTTCCCCAGGTAACTTGCGGCGCAAGGCTCGCCGCATCGATGTCGACGAGGGCATCGTGCTTCGCTCCCGCATCGGATGGGAGCGTTTTCCAGCGCGCCACCGCTTCCTGAAATTCCTTCCCGCGCGGCACGAAGGGCTTGCCCTCGAGATACGCGAACGTCGCCTCATCCGGCGCGACCATCCCCGCTCGCGCCCCTCCCTCGATGGTCATGTTGCACATCGTCATCCGGCCTTCCATCGAAAGTCCGCGCACGGCTTCGCCGGAATACTCGAAGACATGCCCGTTGCCGCCGGCGATGCCGATTTTTCCGATCAGCGCGAGAATCAGGTCCTTGGCCGTAATTCCTTTCGGCCGTTTGCCGTTGAAGCGCACCAGCGTCGTCTTCGATTTCGCCTGCGAGAGGCACTGGGTCGCCAGCACGTGCTCGATCTCGCTCGTGCCGATGCCGAAGGCGAGAGCGCCGAGCGCGCCGTGCGTCGAAGTATGGCTGTCCCCGCACACGATGGTCAGTCCGGGCTGCGTAATGCCGAGTTCCGGCCCGATAACATGCACGATGCCTTGATTGCGGCTGTGCATGTCGAAGAGTCGAACGCCCGTCTCTTTGCAATTGCGCGTCAGCGCTTCGAATTGCCCCGCAGCGTCCGCGTCGAGAACCGGCAAAGCGCGATTCTTCGTCGACACCGAGTGATCCATCACCGCAAACGTAAGGTCCGGTCGCCGGACCTTGCGCCCCGCAGCCTTCAGTCCCGCAAAAGCCTGCGGCGAAGTGCCTTCATGAATCAGGTGACGATCGATGTAGATAAGAGAAGGCTGGTCGGGAACTTCGCGTACAAGATGCGCATTCCAGATTTTTTCGTATAAGGTCTGTGGTGGCATAGGCGTGAATCCCCATTGTAACAAGCCTGCAACATTCCGCCAATGCCAACCTAAGAAAACGAATGCGCCGACGATTTCGTCCTGAGCGGCCATGAACCGCAAAACGCGCCCGTTTCTCTAGTATTCCTCTACAAGAATATACCTTGACAGGCATAGTCGCCTTCAGGCATATTCGCTCCCGTCATGTTAGCCACCCTAAAAGCCCTCGCCGAGCCCAATCGTTTTCAGATCGTCGAACTCTTGCGTGATGGCCCTCGCCCCGTCGGCGACATGGTCTCTCGCCTGCGTCTCCGCCAGCCGCAGGTCTCCAAACATCTCCGCGTCCTGAGCGATGCCGGCCTGGTTGACGTTCGCGTCGACGCTCAGCGTCGAATTTACGAGCTGCGGCCCGCCCCGCTCCAGGAGCTCGAAGTCTGGCTCGAGCGGTACCGGCGCATTTGGGAAGGCAACTACCAGCGCCTGGACGCCCTGTTGACTGAGTTGCAAACGAAAGCGTCGAAGACCAAGAAGAAGAAAAAACGGGAACGCACGAAACGATAAAGGGGATCGCCGATGAATGACGCTGCGAAGAAAGCTGCAACATTGCAAGTCACCTTGCCCTCCGACCGCGAGATCGCCATGACACGCGTCTTCGACGCTCCACGCCGCCTGGTCTTCGACGCCGTCACCAATCCCGCACTCGTCAAGCAGTGGTTGCTCGGCCCGCCGGGCTGGTTGATGCCAATCTGCGAGATCGATCTGAGGGTGGGCGGCGCTTATCGCTACTTATGGCGCAGCACGGAAGGCGCCGAGATGGGCGCACGCGGTGTTTTTCGCGAAATCGTGCCGCCGGAGAAGCTCGTCTCAACCGAGAAGTTCGACGAGCCCTGGTATCCCGGCGAAGCATTGTTGACAACCGTGCTGGCCGAGCAGGGCGGCAAAACCACCCTCACTCTCACCGTACTTTACGAGTCGCGGGAGGCCCGCGATGCCGTCCTCAAAACAGGCATGAAGGACGGTGTGGCCATGAGCTATGACCGCCTCGCCGCTTTCCTGGCGTCAAATATAAAAACTTGATGCCGGCGAGCGTTCGCGTTTTCAATTGGCCGGGCGGGCCCGACGCGGTTCGACTCGAGCTCATCGACGTCTCGCGGTCCGTGCAACTCACAAACCTTCACTTCCGCGTCCTCAAATAGTTTCAACGCCTCTCGGAAACTCTTGTCCCAACTCCGCCTATCGGGAGATTTCATTAAGGAGCGCTATGGCCGGCGCACTGCATCACCCCAAGGTATGCGCTCCACGGACCCACGGCTTCCCGGTATTGGTGCGCCATAATTCTCGAGATTTGGTGCAGATGAGTTAAGTCATGAGCTGCCCAGGTGGCCAGCAGCTCCGACAGAGTAACGACTCCCTGGGAAGGATGTCGCCCGCGCCGCTCGAGGTCCTCTTGCCGGAGATTTAATGCACGCAGTTCGCGCAGATTTTCTGCCCGCAAACGAGCGAATTCATCCAATAGCTGTCCGAGCGACTTGCCTTCGCTCTCTCGTGCCTGCGCCCAACGATCGAAGGGCTCAAACGTCTGAGCCTCGCCAAATTTCAGCACCATCCTCGTCCGCGGCATCCAATCCGTGCGCTCGCCGTGAATCAGATGGCCGACGACATCGAACGCGCTCCATGTGTTTTCACCTTCAGTGCGCATCGTCCACGTTTCCGGAAGATCACGCAAAAGCGCATCAAGAGCAGCGGGCGTGCAAGTAAGAAGCGATATCGTGTCCTGTAAATTGTGTTTCATCGTGCCCCCGATTCGAACTCGCCAATTTGCCCGAGCCTTCGATCGTATCTGTTCCGCGTCGCACGCGGCCGCGGATGGAGCAGCCCATCCCAAGAAGTCTTTGGGAAATATTCACGCCAGCATCATTGCTAAGGGCCAACGAGCTTTTTCACGTCATCCACGAGTGCAGCGACTGAGTGGAGGAAATTGCTGTCGAGAGTGGTCTTGCGCATGAATCCTGACTTGATCGCGAACGAGTCGGAGAACCACCAAAGCGGCGTGCGGCTCTTTGGATCGACGATCACGAGTCGCAGATTTTCGTTGCTGGCGGAAGAACAGCCCGAAGAGCCGGTTCCACCGACCCCGGAAAGCGAGTCGTCATAGCTGATCTCGAACACCAAATCGGCGTTGACTGGATCTGACACGAGTTCATAGTGTCCCCAGGTTTTCATCGCCGCATAGAACTCGTTGTAAGGCCGGTCGGGGCCGCCGAGAGACGTTGGAAGAATGCCGCCGGGTGCGTTAGAGATGAATGCTTTCTTGGCGTTGGTGATCGAGGCGGGCATGGGCGCGGGAGGGGCGGCGTCTTTTGGTTGCTGCTGGGCTCGAAGCGGCGGAGAGGATAGCAGTGCCATCGCGCAAAGTACGTTGGCAATCCAATACTTTTGGAGCAGAACCTTCATTGTTTGCATAGGCTCTCCTACCTTCTCTCGGCGTCTCATGAGTCCCGGCGTTGGCAAAATCATAAGCCTAATCCGAAATCGCGTCCAATCAAGCCGCGCAACGGCTCCCGCCACCCAACAGGCCGTTCTAATCGGGATAGGCGGACGATTAGAAATCGCTGCAACACCGGGAAAACACGCCTCCCGGCCCATTTCTAATCGGGACAAAAACCATGCCTCACGAACTCGGTTTTTCAGGCACCGGTTCCGTGGCCACGAAATCATGCCCGAGGCTGTAGCGGTCATATTGGGAGGGACGGGGGCGGGGAGGGCGCCGCACGTGCCGGACTGGGCAAATCGTGAAAAACGTGTTCATCTCTCCGCTGTCCCGCCAGTGTTATACTGGCAGTTCGTGGAATTGCGTCCCCGCAGCAAGGGAGTACGTTGATGGGTCTTCAGATTCGCGAGTTGATGGACTGGGTCCGGCGCCGGAAGTTCTTTGCCGGCGTGCTGATTGTGTTGACGCTCGCCATCGGAATCTTAATTGGAACGCTGATCTCGGGCCGAGCCATGGCGACGCGCGGCCAATCCGCGAGCGGAGCCACGCTTCTCGCGATTCCTGACCCGGTGCAACTGAGCGGAACATTTTCAGCCATCGCCGGGAAGCTCGAACCGGCGGTCGTCAATATCTCCACGACGCAAGTGATCGCGCGGCCGAAAGGCAAGCACTCCCGGAAGGGCGACGATTTCCAGGATTTCTTCGACAACTTTTTCGATAGTCCGGATGACAGCGACAGTGCCGAGCGGAGTCTCGGATCGGGCGTCGTAGTGGATTCCAAAGGGTACATTCTGACCAACAATCACGTGGTCGACCAGGCGACGAAAATTGAAGTCACTTTGGACAAAGATCCCAAGCATTACACCGCGAAGGTGATCGGCACCGACCCCCAGACCGATCTCGCTGTCATTAAGATCGACTCCGACCACGCGCTGCGCGTGGCACGCCTCGGGAATTCCGAAGGAGTGCAGGTGGGTGATTGGGTTCTCGCGTTCGGCAGTCCCTTCGGCTTGCAGGCCACGGTTACTGCCGGAATCGTCAGCGCCAAAGATCGCCCGAATCCGGGCTTTCAATTTCAAAAATTCATTCAGACCGATGCCGCTATCAATCCCGGCAATTCCGGCGGACCGCTCGTCAACATGGCCGGGGAAGTGATCGGCATCAACACCGCGATTTACACGGGCGGACGAGGATTCGAAGGCGTCGGATTTGCGCTGCCTGCGAACGCCGTCGTGAATGTGTACAACCAGCTCGTTACGACGGGCAAAGTGACGCGCGGATCGATCGGCATCAGCTTCAGCGAAGATCGCAGCGCGAATCCGGTGTTGCTGAAAGAGCTCGGCGCGTCCTACGGAATCGTAGTCGAGGGAATTGAACCCGGCAGCCCGGCGCAGAAGGGCGACATTCAGCCCGGCGATTTGGTGACGGAAGTAAATGGCCATCCAGTGCACACCGGCTCGGACCTGGTGGATCCGATTGCTGCAACGCCGATCGGCCAACAGATTACGCTCCGCTATCTTCGCGATAAGCAGGCGCATGACGTGAGCCTGACGGTCGCCGATCGCGCAAAACTTTTCCCGCAAACGGCCGATAATGATGAGCAAGCGCCGGGAACGGCTGAACCGGCGCAGTTCGGTTTGCACGTCGAAGACTTGACGCCGGAGCTGAGCCGCAAATTGGGCCTCGGGAAAGAAACGGGCGTCATCGTTTCCGAAGTCGAGCCGGCCAGTTTCGCGGAAGACATCGAATTCCTCCGCGGCGACATCATTTCGGAGGTCAATCACGTTCCGGTGAATTCTCTGGCGGACTATCGGCGCGAAGTCGCGGCGCTTAAACCCGGGCAGGATGTTTTGTTCAAGGTAGTGCGGCGCGATCCGAACGATCGTCCGCTGGTCGTTTTCTTGGCAGGAGCGGTTCCGAACGAGTGATGCAAAAAACTGAGATCATCCCGGGCCGGTTGAGCCGGCTCTTCCGAGGAATATTCGTCGTCGCGGCGATTTTGGCGATGGCGATGACGCTGTGCGTTTCCGATGGGGCGCTAGCGGCAGGCAGATCCGGAAGCTTGGTCGCGTCGCAGCCGCCGAAGCCGGGACCGTCGCCGACTCCGACGAAGAAAAAAAAGAAACACAGCCGTGCGCGCCGGGAGCCTTCGCAAAAGGCACCGACCGCAGACCGTATCGAGGAAATTCAATCGGCTCTCTCGCGGGAAGGATATTACAAGCGGGATCCTTCGAAGAAGTGGGACTCGGACACGCAAGAAGCCATGCGCCGCTTTCAGGAAGATCACGGCCTCACGGGAACGGGCAAGCTAGATGCGCCGACGCTCCAAAAGCTCGGCCTCGGCTCGGACATCGCCGGGGTGAGCGCGCCGCACCCGCCGCAACCTTCGGCGGATTCTCCGGCGCCTTCGAGCGCACCCGCTACGACCCCTTCCGCAACCACCTTCACAAGCCAAACTGCAAACGCCAAGCCGCAGAACTGAACGCCGCCTTTGTTGAGGGGTGTTCGTCGAAGCGGCTTCGTTGACGCGCTCTCCGGCGTCTGATACTTTCGGAGTTCACCGGAACGCTCGACAGCCAATGCCTTCTTGACGTGAATTCATTTGCCGTGTGCCATTCGCGGTGAACGAAACTGCCCGGAGATTTCGCGCGGCGATACGATTCGGAGGAACTTCCATGGCGACAGCAACAGCGCCGAAAACATACAAGAATTACATCAACGGAGAATGGGTGGACGGGAGCGGCGGAAAGGCCATTGAGGACCGCAATCCGGCGAATCGCGACGAGCTGATCGGAATGTTTCCATCGTCGACGAAAGACGATGTGAACGCAGCGGTGGATGCAGCGCGCGAAGCGTATAAAACATGGCGGCTCGTGCCGGCGCCGAAACGCGCCGAAATTCTTTATCGCGCCGCGGAAATTCTCGTCGCGCGAAAGGAAGACTACGCGCGCGATATGACGCGCGAGATGGGAAAAGTTCTGGCGGAGACGCGCGGCGACGTTCAAGAAGCCATCGACATGACGTACTTGATGGCGGGAGAAGGCCGCCGAATGTTTGGACAGACGACGCCGTCCGAGTTGCCGAATAAATTTGCGATGAGCGTGCGTTCGCCGATCGGTGTCGCCGGTTTCATCACGCCGTGGAATTTTCCGATGGCCATCCCGTCGTGGAAAATCGCGCCGGCGCTCGTGTGCGGCAATACCGTGGTTCTGAAGCCCGCAGAAGATACGCCGTATTCTTCCTACAATTACATTCAGGTACTCGCCGAAGCGGGACTTCCGCGGGGCGTCGTAAATATCGTGAACGGAAACGGTCCGGAAGCTGGCGGACCGCTCGTCACTCACCGCGACACGAATCTGATCAGCTTTACAGGGTCGACCGAGGTCGGCCGGCTCATCAGCGAAGAGTGCGCGCCGACATTCAAGAAGTGTCATCTCGAAATGGGCGGCAAAAATATTATTCTCGTGATGGATGATGCGAATTTGGATTTGGCAGTGGATGGCGCGATCTGGGGCGGATTCGGCACGACGGGGCAGCGGTGCACGGCAGCCAGCCGCGTCGCCGTACAGAAGAAAGTTTACGGTGAGTTCGTGGAGAAATTTGTGGCCCGGGCGAAATCACTTCGCGTCGGCGACGGACTCGATCCAAAGACCGACATGGGCCCCAACATCAACGAACAGCAGCTTCAGACGGTGATGAAGTACGTCGAGATCGGGAAGAATGAAGGCGCAAAACTTGCGACGGGAGGTCACCGGCTCGCCAGCGGTCCGCTTGCGCGCGGCTGGTTTCACGAGCCGACGGTGTACGTGGACGTGGACGCAAAGATGCGCATCGCACAGGAGGAAATTTTTGGGCCGGTTGTCTCGGTCATTCCGTTCGATACGTTCGAGCAAGCGCTCGAAATCGCCAATGGGGTTGTGTATGGGCTCTCGTCTTCGATTTACACGCGAAACGTGAACGACGCATTCCGCGCACAACGCGACCTCGAGACCGGCATCGTTTACGTGAACGCGCCGACAATCGGCGCAGAGACGCATCTGCCGTTCGGAGGAATCAAGAACACCGGCAACGGACATCGCGAGTCGGGACTTGCGGCGCTTGATTTTTATACGGAATGGAAATCGATCTACGTCGATTATTCCGACACGCTGCAGCGCGCGCAAATCGATAACGCGTGAGAATTCGCGCGGCGGGTTGCCACGAAGATTCCGCGCCGCACCCAACTAGAATTAATCGAGGGAAACCCATGAAGCTGATTCTTCCATTTGCGTGCGGCCTGGCGCTGGGCGCGCTTTTTCCGGCCATTCTTTCCGCGCAGTCGAATGCAGTCGCGCAAACGAACTTCGCGCCGGTGTCTTCGGCGGGCGGCTGCGTCTCGCCACCAATCGCAGATGATCCCGAGGGGCACGGCCTGGATCTCGCGAATCTCGATCGAAGCGTGAAGCCGTGCGATGACTTCTTTCACTTTGCGGACGGGGGATGGATCAAGAAGAATCCGATTCCGCCGGAATATCCGAGCTGGGGAAGTTACAACCAGCTCGCTCAAGACAATCGCGAAAAGCTGCACCACATTCTGGAGACCGAGGAGAAGAACAGCGCCGCCAAGCCAGGCTCGATCGAGCAGAAGATCGGCGATTTCTATGCGAGCTGCATGAATGAAGAGGCGGTCGAAAAGGCGGGAGCGACGCCGCTCGACGGCGAATTCGCTCGCATCGCGGAGATTTCAAACCTCGCCGAACTGGAAGCTGAAATCGCACGCATGCAAGGAGACGGCGCAGACGCCGCGTTCCTTTTCAGCTCGCAGCAGGACAACAAGAACAGCACGCAGGAAATCGGGATGGCCCAACAGGGCGGGCTCGGGATGCCGGATCGCGACTATTATTTCAAGACCGATGAGAAGTCGCAGAAACTGCGCGACGCGTACGTGCTGCACGTGCAAAAAATGTTCGAGTTGCTCGGAGATGACCCGGGCACTGCTGCTGCGGAAGCGAAGATGATTCTTGCGTTCGAAACAAAGCTGGCAAAGTCATCGATGACGCGCGTGGACCAGCGGAATCCCGACAATGTTTATCACAAGATGGATCTGGCAGGGCTGAAGACGCTGACGCCGCACTTCGATTGGGACGCCTACTTCCACGAAGTCGGCTACCCGGCCATCGATGCAGTCAACGTCCGCGAGCCGGAATTCTTCAAGGAAGTCGACACGGAGCTTGCGGCCACGAGTCTTTCCGACTGGAAAATCTATCTGCGCTGGCATTTGATTGACTGGGCCGCGCCGTCTCTCTCTTCGAAGTTTGTGGACGAGGATTTTGATTTCTCCGGTCACACACTGTCCGGCACGCTGCAAAATCTTCCGCGCTGGAAGCGCTGCGTCATCGCGATGGACAAGAGTCTGGGCGAAGCCCTCGGGCAGTTCTACGTGAAGGAATATTTCCCGCCCGAAGCGAAGGCACGAGCGCTTGAAATGGTGCAAAACATCGTCGCTGCGCTACGAGCGGATCTGCAAACGCTCGACTGGATGGGAGAAGAGACCCGCAAAGAGGCCCTCGCGAAACTCGATGCGATTCAACTCAAAATCGGGTATCCGGACAAGTGGCGGGACTATTCGGCGTTCACGGTGGATCGCGGGATTTACATCGACAACGTTCGGCGCGGGGAGCTCTTCGAGCGCAACTATCACCTGGCGAGAATCGGGAAGCCAGTAGACCGCGCGGTCTGGAACATGACGCCGCCGACGGTAAACGCATATTACAACTCTTCGATGAACGAGATCGTGTTTCCGGCGGGAATCCTGCAGCCGCCGTTCTACGATTACAAGCGCGATGCCGCGATGAACTATGGCGGAATCGGGGTCGTGATCGGGCATGAAATGACTCACGGCTTCGACGATCAAGGCAGCCGATATGATGCGCACGGCAATCTTCGAAACTGGTGGACGGCGGAGGACCTGAAGAATTTCAAGGCACGGGGCGATTGCGTGGCGAAACAATTCGACGGATTTCTGGTGCAAGAGGGATTGCATGAGAACGGCAAATTGGTGGAGGGGGAAAGCATCGCGGATTTCGGCGGACTAACGATTTCGTTCGCCGCGTTTCAGAAAGCGAGCGCCGGAAAACCGAGCCCGGGGCTCATCGACGGCTTCACACCGGAGCAAAGATTTTTTCTCGCGTACGGGGGAATCTGGGCCGGCAGCGATCGGCCCGAGTACGAGCGGCTCATCGTGAGCACCAATCCGCATCCGCTCGGACGATTTCGCGTGATGGGTCCGCTGGAGAACATGCCGGAATTCGAGAAGGCCTTCCGTTGCAGCGCGAGCGACGCGATGATTCGCCCGGCGTCCGAGCGCTGCCGAATCTGGTAGAAAGAAAATTCGAGGAATGTGGACGGGCGAACGGCGGATGTTCGCCCGTAGCACCGGACTGAATTCCTACGCGTGATTGGCGTCGCGAGCGAGATGATCCCGATACCACAGCGTTTCGCTCGCGCGCTGCCAGAAACGGGCTCCCATCCACAGCAGGATAATCAATTGTCCGACGATGAATGCCGGGATAATCGAGTCATGGTGCAGATGCTGAACCCAGACGTGGAGTCCGGCGAGGACGACAACCCAGGCCACGAGCGTGACTCGAAAATAGAGCCAGAAGAGAGTTCCAAAATTCCGGCGAAGAAGCGTGCATGCGCGGCGCAGGCAGCGGCGGCTGCGCACCTCGCTTTCCGCGACAGCAATCACTTCGGCCATGTCGAACCACAGGCGGATCATCATTAACAGGGCACAGACGAGCAGGATCATCGCGCCTTCAACCCACGCCCAAACGTAAGGAGAAACCGAGGCGTCGCCGATTTTGTCCGCGGCGGCGTCCAGTCCCCAAGCGATCAGGCCTACGGGAATCAGCGCAATCACGAAGAAGAAGACCATGCGAAAGAACCGCCAGAAGTAGGTGCCGCCGCTCTGGAAAAATTCGGTGGTCGAGAGAGTGGCATCGCGCCAATAGGATTCCAGAATTCCGCCGGTCGCGAGAAGCATGAAGAAAAAGAAAATCACAGAGAAATAAAAATGAGTGGGGCCCATCCGCAGATAATGTTCCGGCGCTTCCGCGAGGTCGATGAGCGCCGCGACGTGAAAGCCGTGAACCAACAGGCGGGCCGAGGCGAGGCTGTGGTCGAGTACGGGACCAACGCGGGCGGTGAACCCGCGCGCGGCATAGCCTGCGAGAACCAGATTAATGATGAAGGCCCACCACAAGACGCGCTGGCGTCTCCAAACAAGGCCCGCACCCGCAAGGAAAAAACCGGATCGTCCGTTCGTGGTCATATGCTCCGTCCCTAGGTAAACCAGGCCAGGATTTGATTCAGCCATTCGTTCGCGAAGGCCCAAAGATTGCCAAGTTTGCGGGTCGCGCGCGTGTCGGCTTTAACGGTGCGGCTGTCATTGAAAACGTTCGAGTCGAGCAGTACCTGATGCTGGGGATCGATCTCCGCCGAGACAACTTTCGCCATCTTGTCGTAGGTGTAGCGAGTCCAGCGGTCGCGGCCGTCCCAGTGCTCGAGAATGGTTTCGCCGTTGCTGAATTTGACCTGGACGTCGACCGGAAAGATGAAGTCCCCCTTGCGACGAATGAGAACCGTGTTGTGGTAGATCTGAGCAGAGCTGTCTGAAGAAAATCGCGATTTCTTCTCATACCAATTCAGGCGATCGGCATGGACATCGAGAACCTCATAGTCGAGATTCGCCGTGCCGGAAATCGCCTGGTCGAAATACCAGCGAAGGTCCTGGCCGGAGACTTCCTCGATCGTCTTTTCAAAGTCGGTGCCGGTGGGATGAGTGAAGCGGTAGCGCATGAAATAGGTATGCAGCGCGCGGCGCAGAGTGTCTTCGCCGATCACCTTTTCAAGCGTTAAGAGTACGGTAGCTGTCTTGCCGTAGGTCACGGCACCGTAGGCGTTGGAGTCCGCGAACTGCCAAGCGAACCGGGTAATGGGATCGGTATCCGGCATCGCCAGATAGCTATTGCGCTGATATCCAGCCTCGCCGTATGTCCCATATGGGGTATTCAGCACAGAGGTGTCGGCGCCGTAGAGAGCGTTCATGACTTTCACTTCGCTGTAACTGTTGATGCCTTCGTCGAGCCAGGCTTCTTCGAATTCGTTCGTGGCCACCATGCCGTACCAATATTGGTGGCCGAACTCGTGCGCGACCACAACTTCGGGAGCGAGCAGGCCTTTCGGCATCCACCAAGTTGTTCCCGCGGTGATGAGGGTTGGGTATTCCATCCCACCGGCTTCAAGGCCGCCATGCGGGGGATCGACAACAGTGATGCGGCCGTAAGGATAAGGCCCGTACGACTCATCGAAATATTTCAACGTGCCTTTCAGTGCGTGCAGATAACGCGGAGCCGAAGCCATGTGCCCGGGCGACATGAGGAGATGAATCTTCACTTCGCCGGCGCTGCCGGTCCAGGAATCTTCGACATCGGTGTAGTGTGGGCTGGCAGTCCACGAAAAGTCGTGGACGTCCTCGGAATGATAGGTGACTGTTTTCGAGCCGTCCGCATTGTCGACGCTTGAAACGAGATGGGCGCCTGCGCCCATGATTTCGTTCTGCGGCACGGTGAGCTTGACGTCGAACGTACCGAAATCGGCGAAGAACTCCGTGGTGGCGTGGAATTGATGGCAATTCCAGGAGCCCTTCCACCACAGGCCCACCTTCGGAAACCACTGGCCAACCATGACGAAATCGCGTTTGTAGCCGGTGCGCGCGAGAACCTCGGGAAGTTGATCAAAAAATGTGATGCGAAACGTGACGGATGCGCCCGCAGGAATCGGTTTCGGCAAGGTCACGTCAAAGACGGTGTGGTCGTTTGTGTTGTGATCGTCGGGCTGGATGAATGTCATTTTATCGGTGAGGTCGCCCTGGCCATCGACCTCGAATTTGGAGATGGTGATGGAACCGTCGTGCTTGGGATCCCAGGCGGAATCCGGATCGGTGTCGCGCGTTCCATTCAGCCGGACTTCGGTCATGAACGTCGATTTTGGCTGGAATGCGTTCAGGTATAAATGGAAGGGAAAGGTCTGTTGCGGCTGGCCGGTCAGGTTGTGATAGGTGAGAGACTCGGTGGCTGCGATGGTGTGTTTCGCGGCGTCGAGTTTGGCGTCAATCTGATAGGCCACAATGCGTTCGGAGAGCGACTGGTGCGACGTCGCCGATGATGGGGAATTGACGTCACGCACCGGGGCGGGCTTAGCGGACGGGGCGGCGAGGGTCGCCGCGAAGGTTAAAGCGCATGAAATAGAAATTACGAGCTTGCAAAGGTCTCGCAGCATTTTCCGCCCTTTCGAAACAAAGGTACGCAACAGAAGACCCAATAGTTTCGCGCGCAGAGCATAAGCTAGTCGTCCTGGACTCGCAATCGGAATGCCGGATCAATAATGTTCGCTCCGCGAAATGTGATGTGTGTGGTCGGTTGACGCTTCGTCCCACACTGATTACACTGAATAAGGCAGGCGTATCGGGCGGATGGCCCCGCGACGCTTGTCGAAGCAATCATCGAGCGTTCGAATGGCAACCCCTTCACTTCAAAACAAGCGGCATCGCGAGGTTCTGACCGATTTGGTGCGGACCTACATCGAGACGGGCGAGCCGGTGTCATCGCGGAGCATTGCGCGACAGCATGCGGAACCGCTGAGTTCCGCGACGGTTCGGAATGTGATGGCCGACCTCGAAGAAGAAGGCTACCTGTATCAGCCCCATACGTCAGCCGGGCGGGTTCCTACGGCATCGGCGTACCGCTTTTTTGTCGAGGAAGTGGCGTCGCGCGTCACCGCGCGTCCGCAAGATCTCGACTGGATTCGCCGGGAACTGGCGACGGCGGCTACGCCGGAAGCGGTGATGGAACGCGCGAGCCGGATCCTTGCGGATGTTTCGCGGGGACTGGGAATCATTATCGCGCCGCCGCTCGCGGGAACGGTGGTGGAGCATCTGCGGTTTCTGTTGATTCCGGATGCGCGCGTTTTGGTGGTGTTGATCGGAGCCGGCGGCGTCACGCGGGACAAAGTAATCCGCCCGGAGCGCACGTTCCGGCAGGACGAACTGGATCACATCGCGGAATTTCTGAACCGACACTATTCCGGCTGGACGCTCGACGCCATTCGGAGCGATCTGCAAGTGCAGCTGGCTAACGACCGCGAGCGCTACGATCAGCTGGCGAGTGATGCGTTGATGCTGTGCGACCCGAAATTATTCGGCGAGGAGAACGAACGCCAGATTTATGTGGGAGGCGCGGCGCGCATGGCGGCGTCGCCCGAATTTTCCGGCGACGAGAGGTTGCGCGAGCTTCTCGCTACGATTGAGGAGCGCGATTTGCTCGTCAATCTCCTGACCGGATTCATCGAGGCGCCGGAACCCGTGCACGTCGAATTGGGCGTGAAAGAGATTTCGTCGGGGGGAAGCAATCTCGCGCTGGTCACAGCGCCCTATTCGCGCAACGACCAATTGCAGGGCACGGTCGGCATCCTGGGCCCGATGCGGATGCATTACGAGCGCGTGATCACGGCCGTTGCGTTCATGGCCGAATTTTTCAGTGAGAATGGTAAGGGGAGCTAAGATTTTCGAATGAAAGAGAAAGATAACGAGCGCGAAACGAAGATTGCGGCCGGGCCCGCGGAAACGGATTCGGAACCGGGTACCGCAGGAGCTGCGGCAGCAAGCGGACCTTCACTGGCCGAGCAGGTGAAGCAGTTGCTGGCCGAAAAGCAGGAGTTGCTGGATACGCTGGTCCGGCGGCAAGCCGACTGGGAGAATTATCGCAAGCGGGTCGAGCGGGAGCGCCAGCAGGATCATCATCGCGGGATCGAAGGGTTGGTTGAGGCGCTGCTTCCCGTTCTCGATGGTTTCGACCGCGCGCTCGAAGCGCGCGGCGATCCGAACTATGAGGAGCATCGCAAGGGATTCGAACTGATCGATCGCCAGCTCCACGACATTTTGGCGAAGAAGGGCCTGCAGCGAATCGAAGCGGAGGGGAAAGAGTTCGACCCGCAAATGCATCACGCGATCGATCGCGTGGAATCGACCGATTACGCGGATGGCACGGTGCTGGGCGTGCTCCAGAATGGATATACGTTTCATGGGCGCGTTTTGCGTCCGGCGATGGTGCGCGTGGCGACGCATCCCGCGTCGCGCGTCGCTGAATAGCACTCAAGGCACGGCAAGCGTGGGCCGATTCCAAGTGAGTGCGGCCCGCATCTAAATTCGCGGAGATTCTAGAGAGTTTTATGGCAGCCAATACCAAACGGGATTACTACGAAATTCTCGGCATCGCGCGAGAGGCGCAAACCGATCAAATCAAGTCGGCCTATCGTAAAGCCGCGCTCCGATGGCACCCGGATCGCAATCCGGAGAACAAACACGAAGCCGAAGAGCAGTTTCGGGCCTGCACGGAAGCCTATAGCGTTCTCTCGGATCCACAGAAGCGCGAGCTGTACGACAGGTATGGCCACGCAGGAGTCCAGCAATCCGGGGCCGGTTTCGGCGGATTTGACGCTTCGATCTTTGAGGATTTCCACGATATTTTCGGCGATCTCTTCGGGATGTCGGATGTGTTCGGAGGAGCCCGGCGCCGAGGAGGCGCTCGCGCGCGCCGCGGGCAACGCGGAGCGGACCTGCGCTATGACCTTTCGTTGAGCTTTGAAGAAGCGGCCGCGGGCGTGAAGACGAAGATCAAAGTGTTTCGGCACGAAAATTGCACCACGTGCAACGGCACGGGCGCGAAGGCGGGGAGCGGCATGTCGGCCTGCCAGACGTGCGGCGGCCACGGACAATTGCAATATCAGCAAGGATTCTTCGCGATTTCGCGGACGTGCCCGGCGTGCCAGGGCGCGGGCCAGGTGATTCGCGAGGCTTGTACGGAATGCCGAGGCCAAGGCCGGCTCGAACGCGAGCGGACGCTCGAAGTGGCCGTGCCTGCTGGCGTGGACTCAGAAACACGGCTGCGCCTGAGCGGTGAAGGCGAGCCCGGCGTCAATGGCGGAGGGCCGGGCGATCTTTACATTTTCTTTGAAGTAAAGGAGCATGCGTTCTTCGAACGACGCGGCGCGGATCTTCATTGCACGATTCCAATTTCGATCGCACAGGCCGCGCTGGGCGCGAAGATTCGCGTACCTTCGCTGCATGGTGCGGAAGAACTGGACATTCCGGAAGGCACGCAGTCGGGCCAGATTTTTCGCAAAAAGGGCAAGGGGCTGCCGAACCCGCACGGCGGCCGCGGTGATTTGTACATAAACGTTCGCGTCGATATCCCGTCGAAGCTGAGCCGCGACCAAAGGCGCATCCTCGAACAACTGGGGCAGGTTCTGAAGGTGGAAAACAAGCCGGCCGAGCGAAGTACGAGCTTCTTCGACAAGGTAAAAGACATCTTCGGCTAGTTCGACAGGCGTTGCTCACCCAGCGTCGGAACGAGACCCATCGGAATTCAGGGCTTTTGGATTTCCGCGGTAGGACGGCGGAATTTTGCCGGGAACTACTTTGGCAGCAGGCGCATTTTCACCGGCCCTGCTGGCCGGAGATCCAGAATTCCGGCGGAGAAATAGTGCACGAAAGTGCGCGGCGAAGGAGAAGTCAGGCCATTGCGTAGACGATTTTTTGTGGAGGAATTTCAGAAGGACACCGCCGTATTGCGGGGCGATGCAGCGGAGCATCTCGGGCACGTGCTGCGCGCTGAGGAAGGGCAGTTTTACGAATTGAGCGATGGCCGGAGAGTGTGGCTCGCGAAAATCGAGCACATCCATACGAACGGCCGAAGCGGCAGCACGATCGAATTTTCTCTCGTCGAGCCCGTCAAAGTTGCCCTTCCGCCGCTGCGCGTCGAACTTCTGCTTTCGGTGATCAAATTCGATCGCTTCGAATGGTGTCTCGAAAAGGCGACGGAGCTGGGCGTCATGGAAATTGTTCCACTCGCGGCCGCGCGAAGTGAAAAGAGACTTATCGCGGCCGCGTCGAAGCGTTCCGACCGTTGGCAGAAGATCCTGCTCGAGTCCGCGGAACAATCGCGCCAGCTCAAGCCGCCGGCATTATTCCCGGTGCTCCGCGCCGAGCAAGCCTTTTTGAATTCCCGCGCCGGCTGCCAGTTTCTTCTGTCGGAGCGCCCAGATGCCCGGCCGGTGCGCAGCGTCCAAATGGGCTGCCTGAGTAAATCGATCTCCATCGCCATCGGACCCGAAGGAGGCTGGACGGACGCGGAAATAGCTTCCGCGCGCGCGGCGGGTTACTTCGAGACTTCGCTCGGCGAAGGGATTCTTCGCACTGAAACGGCTGTTATTTCCGCGCTCTCGATTCTCCGGTACGCGCTTGGCGATTAATCCGCGAGTCTGAGCCGGGGATTGGCGCTGGCCCCGCGCGCGATCGGCGTGTGACTTCCATTAGGAAATCAGCGGTTCGCGCGTTTCGTGCAATCCAATCTTGCGCGAACGTGCATCTAAACGTGTCATGAATGCGAATCACAAGACCGCAAATCTCAAATTTCGAGCGGGCGGGCCTACTGGCGTAGCGCGCGGCCGGCGTGATATAAAGATATGAGCATTGGAATGACCGAAGAGCCGAATCTCAACATCGCGCCTCCTCCTGAACCGCCGCGACCCCCTTCATTTCCGCACGAACTGCGCGGATGGGTGCGTGATCTCGCCGTGGCGATGAGTCTCGCGCTGATCATCATCGTTTTCCTCTATCAGCCAGTGAAGGTGGAGGGCACGAGCATGGCGCCGCTCCTTTCCGACCAGGAGCGCATCTTCATCAACAAATTCGTCTACCGCTTCGAGCCGATTGAGCGCGGCGATGTCGTCGTTTTCTGGTATCCTCTCGACCACGCGAAATCGTTCATCAAGCGCGTAGTGGGTTTGCCGGGCGAGACGATCGACATCCGGCAAGGGCGTCTCTTTATCAATGGCCGCGAGATGACCGAAACGTATGTACCCCCGAGCTTCTTTGACGGTTCGAGCTACGGGCCCCTGCTGATTCCGCAGGGAAGCTATTTCGTGATGGGCGATCATCGAGATAGCTCGAATGATTCGCGAATGTTCGGCGCTGTGCCGAGGGATTATATTTACGGGAAAGCCGTATTTGCGTACTGGCCGGTGGATCATTTCGGCTCGATCTCCGCTCCCGAGGCCGGTGCGAAATGAACGAACGAGGAGGAAAAGCTGACGCAGCCGCAGGAAGGTCGCGCCGCGCTTGCGCTCGAGGACGGGCGAGTTTTTAAGGGCCGCGCGGCGGGTGCTCGCACTCGCCGAGGCGGCGAAGTTGTTTTTAATACCAGCCTCACTGGTTACCAGGAAGTCTTCACTGACCCGAGTTACTCCGGCCAAGCCGTTTGTCTGACGTATCCGCATATCGGAAACGTCGGTGCGAATCCCGACGATGAGGAATCCGCGATGCCGTTCATCGAGGCGCTCATCGTCCGGGATTTTTCCGCGCTGGCATCGAACTGGCGCGCCGAAGAAACGGCACATCAATATCTCTCGCGGCACGGCGTCCCGGTGATTTGGGATCTCGATACCCGCGCGCTGGTGCGGCATTTGCGGCGGGTGGGCGCGCTTCGGGGCGTCATTGCGACCGACGGATCGCCTGCCGAGCAACTAATCGCCGAAGCGCGCGCGCTGCCCACGATGGCGGGGCAGGAGCTCGCTGGGCGGGTCACCTGCGCCGAATCCTACGACTGGAAGCGCGGCTCCATTCATTTCGCCGCGGAAAACGTGCGCCCGGCCGGATACGGAGGCGTAAATCACAAGGCGGCTTCCGAAACCACGCGGAGGCATCGCGTTGTGGCCTACGATTTCGGCATCAAGCAGAACATTTTGCGGCTGCTCGTCGATCACGGATGCGACGTGACTGTGGTTCCGGCGAGAACTTCCGCTGGAGATGTGCTCGCGCTCAAGCCGAGCGGCGTATTCCTTTCAAATGGTCCCGGCGATCCCGAGCCGATCGACTATGCGGTTGCGAATATTCGGAAATTGATCGGCCGCGTGCCAATCTTCGGCATTTGCCTCGGACATCAGCTTTGCGGCCTCGCTCTCGGCGGAAAAACGTTCAAGCTGAAATTCGGGCATCACGGATCGAATCATCCGGTGAAAAACCTGCTCACCCAGAAAGTGGAAATCACCGCGCAGAATCATGGTTTCTGCGTTGATCCGGATTCGTTGCCGTCAAGCGACGTTGAGATTACCCACGTGAATTTGAACGATCACACGAACGAGGGAATGCGGCATCGTTCGCTGCCGCTCTTTAGCGTTCAGTATCACCCGGAGGCCTCGCCCGGGCCGCACGACGCGCGCTATTTGTTCGATGAATTCACGCGCACGATGGCGGAGGCCGCGCGCTAGATGCCCAAGCGGACCGACATCCGGAAAATTCTGATTATCGGCTCGGGGCCGATTGTAATCGGCCAAGCGTGCGAGTTCGACTATTCGGGAACGCAGGCATGCAAAGCGCTGCGCTCGGAAGGCTATGAAGTCGTTTTGGTGAATTCGAATCCGGCGACGATCATGACCGATCCCGAGATCGCCGACCGCACCTACATCGAGCCGCTCACGAAGGAATATCTCGAGCAAATTATCGCACGCGAAAAGCCGGATGCTTTGCTGCCGACCGTCGGCGGTCAGACAGGCTTGAATCTCGCCGTGGAACTGGCCGAGTGCGGCATCCTCGACAAGTATGGCGTCAAGCTGATCGGAGCGTCGCTCGAAGCGATCAAGATTGCCGAAGACAGGCTGCTCTTCAAGGACGCGTGCCGCAAAATCGGCCTCGAAGTGCCGGAATCGGCGGTCGTCAGTGACGTGAACGAGGCGATCCGTCTCGCCGACGAGCTTGGGTATCCAGTGGTGATTCGCCCGTCGTTCACGCTGGGCGGAACGGGCGGATCGATCGCGTACAACCGCGAAGAATTCTCGGACTCGATCGCTCGGGCGCTGGACGCGAGTCCCGTACACCAGGCGCTCATCGAGGAGTCCGTGCTCGGCTGGAAGGAATACGAGCTCGAAGTGATGCGCGATTGCCGCGACAACTTCGTGGTCATCTGTTCGATCGAGAATTTTGATCCGATGGGCGTGCACACGGGCGATTCGATCACCGTGGCACCGGCGCAGACGCTGACGGACAAGGAATACCAGCGCATGCGCGATGCCGCGGCAGCGATCATTCGTGAAGTCGGCGTCGAAACCGGAGGCTCGAATATTCAGTTCGCCGTCGAGCCCGCGACCGGGCGGATGACGGTCATCGAGATGAACCCGCGCGTTTCGCGCAGTTCGGCCCTCGCAAGCAAGGCCACCGGATTTCCGATCGCCAAAATCGCCGCGAAACTCGCGCTTGGAATGACGCTCGATGAGATTCCGAACGACATTACGCGCAAGACGCCGGCTTCGTTCGAGCCGACGATTGACTACGTCGTGGTGAAGATACCAAAGTGGCAATTCGAAAAATTTCCCGGCGCCGACCCGACGCTGACCACTCAGATGAAATCGGTCGGCGAAGTGATGGCCATCGGGCGAACTTTTCCCGAGGCGCTTTGCAAGGGCATCCGTTCACTCGAGCCACATTCGCCGTGGCGTCCTCCGGCAGAGGTGACGACGGCGCTCCTCCGCGAGAAGCTCGCCGTGCCCGGCCCGGACCGGCTGCACTGGCTCTTCGATGCGCTTGAACGCGGAATGAGCGTTGAAGAAATCGCCGGACTAACGAAGATCGATCCGTGGTTCCTGCGCCACCTTGATGCTCTTGCGCGATTCGACCGCCGCATGACGGCGACGGCGTTTTCGGATGTAACGCCGGAACTTTTGCTGGAAGCCAAGCGCTCGGGCGCGAGCGATGAAATGCTCGCCCAGTTCTGGAAGACGACCGCCGCCGAGGTTCGCGCGCTCCGGCGCCGAGTGGGTGTTACGCCCGTTTTCAAGCGCGTGGATACTTGCGCGGCGGAATTCGAATCCTTCACGCCGTACTTATACTCGACGTACGAGGAGGAAGATGAAGCCGACGCAGTCGACAGACCGAAGGTCGTCATCCTCGGAAGCGGGCCCAATCGCATCGGGCAGGGAATCGAGTTCGATTATTGCTGTTGCCATGCATCGTTTGCGCTGAAGGAAGACGGCTACGAAACCGTGATGATCAATTGTAATCCGGAGACGGTTTCGACCGATTACGACACCTCGGATCGGCTCTATTTCGAACCGCTCACGCTCGAGGATGTTCTTGCGGTGATCGAATGCGAAAAACCGCAAGGCGTGATCGTGCAATTCGGGGGGCAGACACCGCTCAATCTTGCACTCGAGCTGAAGCGCAACGGGGTTCCAATCATTGGCACGGCGCCCGAGTCGATTGATCTCGCGGAGGATCGCCGGCGATTCGGCCGGTTGCTCGATGAGTTACAGATTCCGCAGCCGCGCAATGGCACCGCGCTCGCGCCGGAGGAAGCGCGCCGCGTTGCGCAGGATGTTGGATTGCCCGTGCTCGTGCGGCCAAGCTACGTTTTGGGTGGCCGCGCCATGGTGATTGCCTACGACTTGAAGACCGTCGAAGAATATGTGGCCCAGGCATCGTTGATGGCAGGAAGCGGCGTCCTGAAACCAATCTTGATCGATCAATTCCTCGAGGATGCGATTGAAGTGGACGTAGACGCGTTGGCCGATGGAACCGACGTGGTGATTGCCGGGATCATGCAGCACATCGAAGAGGCGGGAATTCATTCGGGAGATTCGTCGTGCGTTCTTCCGCCGGTGTCACTTTCGGAGTCGGTGCTGAATCGCATTCGCGAGTACACCGCGAAGCTCGCGCGGGCTTTGAATGTCATCGGCGTGATGAACGTGCAATACGCGATCCAGCGCGATGTCGTGTATGTGCTCGAGGTGAACCCGCGGGCGTCGCGGACAATTCCTTTTGTAAGCAAGGCTACGGGAGTGCCGCTGGCGAAGGTGGCGGCGCGGCTGATGACCGGGCGCAAGCTGAAAGATATGCACTTGCCGACGGCGCATTCGAACGGCGTGGCGGAACTGTCTGTGCGCGGGTTCTACGCCGTAAAGTCGCCCGTCTTTCCATTCAATAAATTCCGCGGCGCGGACACCATTTTGGGACCGGAAATGAAGTCGACGGGCGAGGTGATGGGCATCTCGTCGAATTACGGCCTAGCGTTTGCCAAGGCGCAGCTCGCCGCGGGGCAGCGCCTGCCGCGCGAGGGAGTGGTGTTCCTCAGCGTCAACGATCACGATAAGCGGCACGTCGCGACGCTGGCGCGGGATTTGACTCGGGCGGGATTGACATTAATGGCGACGCGCGGAACCGCCAGCGCTCTTGCCGCCGCCGGAATTCCCGTCGAGACCGTTTACAAAGTAAATGAGGGCCGGCCGAACATCGTCGATCTCATCAAAACCGGGAAAGTGAATCTGGTGATCAACACTCCGCTTGGGCGCGAATCGTTCTACGATGAAAAATCGATCCGCCGGGCGGCGATTCGCTACAACGTGCCGTGCATTACGACTTTTTCGGCTGCAAACGCAGCGGCTCTCGGGATTCTTGCGATGATGGGCCAAGCAGTCGAGGTCGCAGCGCTCCAGGATCTTCATCGCGCAACAGAAGCACCCGCGACGCCAGCCGCTCAGAGAACGCCCCAATCCGCCAGTGCCAGTTGAGGCGCGGCTGCGTTAGAATTACCAAATGGATCTCAAAGGTATCTTCCCGCCGCTGACCGTGCCGTTCGCCTCCGACGGTACCGTGGATCACGGGAAGCTCCGCAGCAACATCGAGCGCTATAATGCGACGCGCCTCGCGGGTTACGTCTTGAATGGCTCGACGGGCGAATCGGTCCTCCTGCGCTGGACGGAAATTTACGAGATCTGGGAAACAGCCAAGAAAACAGCGGCGCGGGGAAAGATTTTGATCGCCGGGACCGGCGCCGAATCCACCGCGGAGACAATCGAACATACCAATCGCGCTGCCGCGCAGGGCTACGACTTCGCTTTGGTTCGCACGCCGAGTTACTACAAGCCGCTGCTATCGCTGGAAGTCGAGGCCGAACATTACCTGCGAGTGGCGGACGCGGCGAAAATTCCAGTGCTTCTGTATTCGGTGCCGGCATTCACGGGATACGCCATTGAGGCATCGCTCTTGGCGCTTGTGGCAAACCATCGGAATATCGCAGGGATCAAGGACAGCTCCGGCATCGTCGAGCGGGTGTCAGAATTTGTGGCGGTTACGCCGAAGGGATTTCGTGTTTTGGTTGGCTCTGCTGCGACGCTCGCGCCGTCACTCGAAAAGGGCGGTGCGGGCGGCATTCTCGCGATGGCCTGCGCGTTCCCCGATCTCTGCTGTGAGATTTACGAAGCAACTCTTGCCGGAGATCGCGCCCGGGCGGAACAACTGCAGCAGAATCTGAGCGCGCCGTCAGCCATCATTAGCTCGAAATACGGCATCCCCGGCTTGAAATACGCGCTGGACCAGATTGGGTACGCGGGCGGGCTTCCGCGGCCGCCGTTGCTTCCGATTGGCGCGGAGGCGAAGCGGGAAATCGACGGCGTATTGGCGGGCGTTGCCACGCTGGCTCGGACCGGAGACTAGGTCGCATAGCTCGGGCTGTTTGTTCCAGATCTTGTAGGGTTTCGCCGCACGCGCCGCGCCTCTCTGATTGCTGCGTCCTTTCGCTCCGTGTATCATCCAAATCCTGCATGGAGCCCCACTGTCTGCGTCTCGGCGAGCTTCCGCGCACGACAAAGCTATTTTCGGATTACCTGGACAGTTTTCCTCGAGTCTCGAAGTTTTTTGAACATCCGCCTGATGAAGCGGGCGTGATCGCCGCGGCGCGAAAAGCTCAGATTGCGCCGGAGACGCGGCGAACGGTCACGTCGGTGCTTCGCCAGCAGAGCCATTCATTCGGATCGGACGCGGTGGTCGAGAAAAATATCGAGCGCCTTGAGAAAGGCGCGGTCGCTGTCGTGACCGGGCAGCAGGTGGGCCTCTTCAGCGGTCCGGCGTACAGCTTTTACAAGGCGCTGACGGCCGTTCGCTGGGCCGAGCGCCTGACGGTGAAGGGCATCGATGCGGTTCCAGTGTTCTGGCTGGCCACGGAGGATCACGACCTCGCGGAAGTCGATCACAGTTTCTGGCTCACGCGCAACGGCGTCGAGCGGCTACATATCGAAACTCCTCCCGCGTTTGCAGGCCACGAGGTGGGACAGATCACATTCGGGCCGGAAATCGCGGAGCTCGTGGACAAGGCCGCTGCGGCGCTGTCCGGACGCGCCGCGCGCGAGGTCGAGCGCGCGTTGCGGGAATCGTACGCGCCCGGCGAAAACTTTGGCTCTGCGTTCGGCAAGTTGATGGCGCGGCTGCTCGCCGGACGAGGTGTAATTCTTCTCGATCCACTAGACGAACAGCTTCATCGCATCGCCGCTCCGGTTTTCCGGCGGGCCGTCGATGAATGCGTCACGCTTCGCGACGAGCTTCTGGCGCGGAATAAAGCGCTCGATAAAGCCGGATACCAGGCGCAGGTAAAGGTGACAGCTGAAGCGACGCTGCTGTTCATGAACGTCGACGGCAAGCGTGAGCCGGTGCGTTTTCGCAATGACAAGTACAGAGCGGGCGGCGTGACGATTTCGCCAGGCGAACTTCTTCATGCGATCGACGAGACGCCGGAGATCTTTTCTCCGAATGTGCTCCTTCGCGCAGCCGTGCAGGACACGTTTTTGCCCACCGCTGCCTATATCGGTGGCCCGTCCGAGATTGCCTATATGGCCCAAGTCGAAGTGGTATATCGTAAACTTCTCGGGCGCATGCCCGCGATTTTGCCGCGTGCCGGGTTCACCCTTGTCGAACCGCACGTCGCGCGGCTCCTGCAAAAATACGGGATGTCGCTGCCGGACATTTTCGCAGGCAGGCAGCGCGTGCACGCGGCGCTTGCGTCCGGCAGCGTTCCGCGGGGACTTGCCGGCCGATTCAATCGCGACGAACGGACATTTCGCCGGGCGCTGAAGGCTTATGCGAAGCCCCTCGCGCGACTGGATAAGAGCCTTGTCGGCGCGCTCGAGATGGCCGAGCGGAAAATTCTGTACCAACTTTCAAAGCTCGGGAGAAAAGCGGGCCGGGCGGAGGGCTTCCGTTCCGGGATTATCGAGCGGCACGAGCGGCTGATTCTTGACTCGCTGTATCCGCAGCGCGAGCCGCAAGAGAGGTCTCTTTGTCTCCTTCCATTTCTGGCTTCGTACGGCCTCGAACTGCTCGATGAGCTTTACAAACACGCTGGCGTCTCACCTCCGCAGCACCATGTCCTGTGGCTATAGCTAGAGGTCCGCGCAATCGGCGTTTTTTTGACGAGCATCGCGGCATGATTCTTTGGTCGTGCGGAAAGCCCGTCGCGAGCGAGGATTCGCAGCTCATGTTTCCCGTGGTAAAATGGCGCGGAATTGCTAACTGCGCCGTTCTTCTGGCGCGATATTGGGAGGTTCATCGATGAAGATCACTCCGGGCAAGCAGAAGGGAATGAAGGCCGTATCGAATGAACGCGGAGTGATCGCCGCCGCGGCGATGGACCAGCGCGGCTCGCTAATGAGCGCCATTGCCAAGGACAAGGGCATCGAGAAGAAGGCGGTGACGCCGGAGATGATGGCCGAATTCAAGACGGCCGTCGTGCGCATTCTGACGCCATATGCCAGCGCCATTCTGCTCGATCCGGAGTACGGGCTCGAAGCGGCAAAGGCGCGCGCGAAGAATGCGGGATTGCTCCTCGCCTACGAAAACAGCGGCTACGACAACACGCGCCCCGGCCGCCTGCCGGACCTTCTCGATGTATGGTCAGTGCGGCGTCTTGTCGCCGCGGGCGCGGATTGCATCAAGATTCTGCTTTATTACACGCCGTTCGATCCGCCCGCGATCAACGAAATTAAGCACGCCTGGACGGAGCGAATCGGCGCGGAATGCACCGCGGCGGATGTGCCGTTCTTTCTCGAATTCGTGGGTTATGAAGAAGGCGGCGACGAGAAGGGAATTGCGTTCGCGCGCAAGAAGCCGGAAATTGTCACGCGCAGCATGGAAGAGTTCTCCAAGCCGCAGTACGGCGTCGATGTCTTGAAAGTCGAAGTCCCGGTGAATATGGCGTTCGTCGCGGGAACCAAGGCGTGCAAAGGCGAGTCGGCGTACACGCGCGATCAAGCCAAAGAATGCTTCCGCCGCGCGGCTGCGGTCGCGAAGAAGCCGTTTATCTATCTTTCCGCCGGCGTTGGCAACGATGTTTTCTCGGAAACTCTCGAGCTGGCCGCCGAATCCGGAACGAATTTCTCCGGGGTCCTCTGTGGCCGCGCCACGTGGAAAGAAGGCATCCCTGTGTACGCGAAACAGGGCCTGAAGGCGCTCGAGGATTGGCTTTCGACGGAAGGCGTGAAGAACATCCAGAACGTCAACAATCGCCTGACGGCCGCGAAGCCATGGTTCGCCTTCTACGGCGCCTCGTCCGCGTCAGCCCTCGCCGACTAGCGCGGTCAGCAGGGGCGCGTCGTCATTGCGATGTACAGCAGGCTTGAAGCCCACTTGATTTCGTACTGATCCTACTGCTGGGCTGTTGCCGGCTTTCTCTGCGTCCTCCGCTCCGCTGCGGTACAATTGCATGTCGAACATGAGTGCCGGCCTTTACATTCAGGTGCCGTTTTGCCAGACGAAGTGCACCTACTGCAATTTTCACACTGGCGTGTTTTCCTCGAGCCTGTACGAGCCTTACGCGCGTGCGGTCTGCCGGGAAATCGAAATCCGCGCGAGCTCCACTTCACATTCTTTCGATACCGTTTACTTCGGGGGTGGGACGCCGAGTCTTCTCGCGCCCGCGAGCCTGGCGCGCATCTTCGAAGCATTTCGCTCGCATTTCACCTGCGAGATTGAAGAAGCGACTCTCGAAGCCGATCCCGAGACAATCACCCGGGAGAAGGCGGATGCCTGGTTCGCCATGGGCTTTAATCGCATCAGCCTCGGCGCGCAGTCTTTCAACGACGTTGAGCTCAAGGCCGCAGGCCGAATGCATCGCCGCGACGACATTTTTTCCGCCATGGAGATTCTGCGGGCCGCGGGATTTCGCAATCTCTCGCTCGACCTGATCGCCGGGCTGGCGCATCAGACGCCACAATCCTGGCAGGATTCCGTCGAAAATCTCCTTCGCTCCGAGCCGCAACACATTTCGATCTACATCATGGAGATTGACGAAGGCAGTCACCTGGGGAAGGAATCTCTCGCGGGCGGAAAGCGCTACAGTGCGGAGGCTCTTCCGAGCGATGACGCCATGGTGGATTCCTACGAACTCGCGTGCGAGCGCCTCGCGATGGCCGGTTTCGAGCATTACGAAATTTCCAACTGGTCGCGGCCGCGTTTTCGATCACGTCACAATATAAAATATTGGCGGCGCGAACCGTATCTCGGACTTGGTGCTGGCGCCCATTCGTTCAATGGCACGACGCGTTGGGCGAACGCGCACGAACCGGCGGCGTACGTCGCGGCCATCGAGCGCCGCGAGTTGCCCGTCGAGCAGGAAGTGGTGGTGACGCGCCAACAGGCGCTCGAGGAATCGCTATTCCTCGGGCTTCGCCAGCTCGAAGGGATCGATCTCGCGCCCCTCGCAGTCCAATTTGGCGGGGCGTTGCGCGGCCGAATCGAGGAAATGCACGAGCAGGGTCTTGTCATTCTCGATGGCGAGCGGTTGCGCTTGGCGCCGGAACGATTGGCTGTGTCGAACGAAGTGTTCGTCGGCCTGCTCGAAGCGGTCGGCGCGTAGGAATTTTCTTTGGTGCCGGATGCGTCCTGCGTTGCGCGGACGTCGCCGCGGATTGAGTTTCGAAATTCCGACTTAGGAGCATGTGGTGTCCGAACACACAGTTACGCCGGGCGTCCAAGAAAAGTCCGCAACGTTGGTGACTTCGGCGTTCATTGATCTGCGCAGTGACACGGTGACTAAGCCAACTCCCGCGATGCGTCGCGCCATGGCCGAGGCCGAAGTGGGCGATGATTTCTACGGCGAAGATCCGACGGTAAATCGACTGCAAGCGCGTTCCGCCGAAATCTTCGAGCGCGAGGCGGCCCTGTTTGTCCCCACGGGCTCGATGGGAAATCTTCTCGCGATCAAAACCTGGACGCGCCCCGGCACCGAAGTGATCTGCGAGCAGCGCGGCCATATCAACCAATATGAACTGGCGTCGATGTCGGCCGTTGCCGGATGTTTTCCCCGTACGGTGTTCGAGCAAGACGGGATTCTCACCTGGGATCTGATCGAGCCGCTGATTCGGCCGAAAGCCTATCAATACTCGCAAACTGCACTGATTTCGATCGAGAACACGCACAACATGGCGGGAGGTTCCATCTATTCGCCGGAAGCGACTGCGGAAATTTGCGACCACGCGCATGCGGCCGGGCTGCCTGTGCATCTGGATGGCACGCGCATCTTTAATGCGGCAGTCGCGACGGGCCGCAGCGTGAGCGAACTCACGAAGAAATCCGATTCGGTCATGTTCTGCTTGTCGAAAGGATTGGGCGCGCCGGTTGGGTCGATGCTACTCGGGTCGCGCGATTTTATCGACAAGGCGCGTGTGACGCGCAAAATGCTCGGCGGTGGAATGCGTCAGGCCGGCGTCCTGGCCGCGGCGGGGCTGGTTGCGCTCGAGGAATCGCCCAAGACATTGCACCGCGATCACCAGAATGCGCGTTATCTCGCCGAGGGGGTAGCTCAAATCAAAGGCATTCGTGTGGATCCAAAGAAAGTCGTGACGAATATCGTGATCTTTGACGCGCGCCAAACGGGCAAGTCCGCGGACGAAATCTCGGCGGCTCTCACGAAAGAGAAAGTGTTGGCCAATTCGACGGACAAATATTCGATTCGCATGGTCACGCACTGCGACGTCGATCGCGCGGCCTGCGAGCGGGCGCTGCAAATTCTCGCCCGCGTTGTCGACGGCTCCTGATATTGACGTGAAAACTTCCAGCTTCGGCGGTAACACTCTTCGTGCCTGAGCGGGCGTGTTTCGCAGACGCCGGGTCCGAGCGCCTGGGGGACACGAGGGAATGCCTGCCCTATGGCGCGTGTGATATAAATTAAACTTCAGTGTGAACGTGCGATTTGGCCGGGAGCCCGCGGTTATCCTGCCAATTGAGGACGAAGTGGATTTTTCGCTGACCGACGAACAGCAGCAGCTTCGCAAGACTGTCCGGGAATTTGCCGAAGGCGAAGTGGCTCCTCACGTCATGGAGTGGGACGAAGCATCTCATTTTCCCGCCGAAATCATTCCCAAGCTCGGCGAAATGGGGCTCCTCGGCGTGATTTTCCCTGAAAAATACGGCGGCGCGGGGCTCGGCTACGCGGAGTACGCGATTGTCATCGAGGAGCTCTCGCGCGTGGACGGGTCCGTCGGCATCATCGTCGCCGCGCATAATTCACTTTGCAGCAATCACATTTATAAATTCGGCACGGAAGAGCAAAGGACGAAATTTCTGCCCGATCTCACTCAGGGCAAGAAGATTGGCTGCTGGTCTCTGACGGAACCGGAGGCAGGGTCGGATGCCGGAGGCACGCGGACCACGGCTATCCGCAAGAACGGTGGCTGGATTCTGAATGGCGCGAAGACGTTCACGACGAACGGTCATTACGCCGATGTCTGCGTGGCCATGGCCGTGACCGACAAATCAAAAAAGAGCCACGGCATTTCGGCGTTCATCATCGAGAAGGGCACACCCGGCTTTCGCCCCGGCAAGAAAGAAAACAAGCTCGGGCTGCGCGCCAGTGACACGTCCGAAGTTATTTTCACCGATTGCGGCGTGCCAGCGACAAGTCTTTTGGGCCGCGAAGGCGAAGGATTCATCAACAGCCTGCAAATTCTGGACGGCGGCCGCGTTTCCATCGCCGCCCTCGGCCTCGGCATGGCGCAAGGAGCCTACGAAGCGGCCGTAAAATATGCCAAACAGCGGAAACAGTTTGGCAAAGCCATCGCGGAGTTTCAGGCCATCCAGTTCAAGCTCGCGGACATGGCCACGGAGATTGAAGCCGCGCGGCTGCTGACCTATCACGCCGCGTGGCTTGCCGATAAGGCGCTGGCGGGCGGCGGCGAGGATGCCGTTCGCTTCACGCGTGAATCGAGCATGGCGAAACTGTACGCTGGCGAAGTTGCGGTGCGCGTTGCGAACGAAGCCGTCCAGATTTTTGGCGGCTATGGATTCATTAAGGATTATCCGGCCGAGAAATATTACCGCGACGTCAAACTGTGCACGATCGGGGAAGGCACCAGCGAAATCCAGCGCCTGGTGATTGCTCGCCAGCTTCTCGGGAAAATATAGGCTTGATGAACCAGCGCCTTCAACACTTGCGTTCGGCGAGTTGCTCTCTGGGCAGTTGCGCGCTTTCGATCGCCGCCGCGCGCATGCACCATTCATGAAATCCGCAATCGACAACTGGGCGGAGCAGGTTCGCGCGGGCGACATTCGTGCAATCTCCCGCGCCGTGACGGCCATCGAAAATCGCGCGCCCGAAGCCGAAGACCTGCTCCGGGACCTCTTTCCACACACGGGCAAAGCCTATCGCGTCGGCGTCACGGGTGCTCCTGGAACGGGCAAGAGCACTCTGGTCGATCGCCTGGCGAAGCACTATCGCGCCGCGCACAAGACGGTCGGCATCATTGCCGTGGACCCTTCGAGTCCGTTCACCGGCGGCGCCATTCTCGGAGATCGCATCCGGATGCAGGGGCACGCTACCGATGCCGGGATCTTTATCCGGTCGATGGCGACGCGCGGATCGCTCGGCGGTCTGGCCGAAGCAGCGAGCGACACGGCGGTGCTTCTCGATGCCGCGGGAAAAGAATTGGTACTGGTCGAAACGGTCGGAGTGGGGCAGGGCGAAATCGAAATCGTGCGGCTCGCAGATTGCACGCTAGTGGTTCTGGTTCCCGGGATGGGCGATGATGTGCAGAATTTGAAGGCGGGCTTGATGGAAATTGCGGACATTTTCGTTCTCAACAAATGCGATCGCGAGGGCGCGGACCGGTTCGAAGAACAATTGCGCGCGATGCTCTCGATTTCTCCGGAACGGAACGGCTGGCGGACACCAATCGTCCGGACGATAGCGTCGGAATCGAAGGGCATTGCCGAATTGGCCGGAGAAATCGAGCGCTTTCGTGCGCATTCGGCCGCCTCTGCCGATCGCGGCGTTCAGAAAATCGCGTACTGGAAGCAGCGCCTGCTCGAAATGCTCGAGCATCGCCTCGTCGCGCGAGTGATTCGCGGGAGCGAAGGCGATGCGCTGCTGACGAAGCTGGCGACTCAAATTGCCGCACGGAAGAAAGATCCTTACAGCGCGGTGAGCGAGATGCTCGAGAGCGCCGGCCTGGGAGATTCGAAGTGAGACTTGGCGATCTCGAGTTCTGGATCCTGACGGATGGCGGGTTTCGCCTGGATGGCGGGGCGATGTTCGGCGTCATTCCGAAACCGATGTGGGAAAAGAAAATGCCGCCGGACGAACGAAACCGGATATTCCTCGAAATGAACTGCCTTCTGATTCGCACGGGCGGTAAATGCGCGCTCGTCGAAACCGGCGCGGGCGACAAATTTGACGCCAAGCGGCGGGACATTTATGCCATTGGCAAGGGTCCGCGCTTGCCCGAGCAGCTTGCAGCGCGCGGCGTGGGCCTCGATCAAATCGACTACGTCATCAATACGCATCTTCATTTCGACCATTGCGGCTGGAACACACGAATCGTCGACGGCCGCGCCGTCCCGAGCTTCCCGAACGCGACCTATGTCGTGCAAGGCGGCGAGCTCGAGCACGCGAAACGCCCGACGGACCGCGACCGCGCCAGCTATTTTCCAGAAAACTTCCTGCCTATCGAGGCTGCTGGAAAATTCCTGCTTCTCGAAGGCGACCGGGAAATCTTGCCGGGCGTCGAACTGATCCGCGTGCCCGGCCACAACGCAGACATGCAATGCGTGCGTCTCTCGGGCGGCGGCAAATCGGCGTTTTTCTTCGTGGATCTTGTGCCCACGACCGCGCATCTCGGCTATCCGTGGATCATGGCGTATGATTTGTATCCACTGACGACGCTCGAAAACAAAAAGAAGTGGATTCCTGAAGTGGCGAGGACGGGGACCATCGCGCTGTTTGCCCACGATCCGAAAATTCCCGCGGCGTATTTGCATGAGCGCGACGGTCAATTCGAAGCGGAATTCGTCCAGGCCAATTGATAATGGCGAAGAAACCTATCAGAACAAGCTCGAGAAAACGCAGCGAACCCGTTCGCATCGGAATCATCGGCGGGAGCGGCCTCTATTCAATGGAAGGCTTGACTGACGCGAAAGAAGTGCGCGTCAAGACTCCATTCGGCGATCCGTCCGACGCGATTGTCGTCGGCCAGCTGGAAGGGCATCGCGTGGCATTCCTTGCGCGCCACGGTCGAGGCCACCGCTTCTCTCCGAGCGATATCAATTACCGCGCCAACATCTGCGCGTTGAAAATGCTCGGCGTCGAGCGGGTCCTATCGGTGAGCGCCGTCGGTTCCCTGCGCGAAGAGTTTCCGCCGCTCGATTTCCTCATCCCGGACCAATTTTTCGATCGCACGCGCGGCCGAATTGCAACATTTTTCGGCGGGGGCGTGGTTGCGCATGTCGGCTTCGACAAACCCGTCTGCGCGCAGCTATACGGCTGGATCGGCGAGGCGTGCGATCGCGTGGGTGTGACGGCGCATCGGGGAGGCACGTACGTATGCATGGAAGGCCCGCAATTCTCGACTCTGGCGGAGTCGCACACCTATCGCCAGCTCCGGTTTGACGTGATCGGTATGACCAATCTCACCGAAGCGAAGCTCGCCCGTGAAGCGGAGCTCTGCTACGCGACGGTGGCCATGATTACCGATTACGACTGCTGGCACCCGTCACACGGCGCGGTCACGGTCACCGAAATAATCGAGAACTTGACGCGCAATGCGACCAACGCGCAGAACGTGATTCGCGATGCCGTGAAGCAAATTCCCGAAGCGCGCGACTGTCACTGCGGCAGAGCGCTCGCGCACGCGATTCTTACCGATCGAAAGACGATCCCGGCAGCAGCGAGAAAGCGCCTGGCTCCTATTGCGGGAAAATACCTGTCGTGAATTTTGGAGAATGAATGTCGCTTTTGGTGGTTGGATCTGTTGCATTTGATGGGATCGAAACGCCATATGGGAAGGTCGACCGCACGCTCGGCGGCGCCGGCAGCTATTTTGCCCTGGCGGCAAGCTTTTTCACGCGTGTGCGCCTGGTCGGGGTGGTTGGCGATGACTTCGGCAAGGATGACGAGCAAGTTTTGCGTGCGCGAAAGATCGACCTCGAAGGGCTCGAACACGCGCCTGGCAAGACTTTCTTCTGGGCCGGCCGCTACAACCAGAATATGAACGAGCGCACGACGCTTGTGACCGAACTGAACGTCTTCGCGCAGTTCAATCCGCGGCTCCCCGCTTCCTATTGCGATTCTCCGTACATTTTCCTCGCGAATATCGATCCGACCTTGCAGCGATCGGTGCTGCATCAGGTGCGCCGAAAGCCAAAACTGGTCGCCCTCGATACGATGAACTATTGGATCGAGCGCACGCCCGCGGAGCTGTGCGAAACGCTCAAGCACACCCAGCTCCTGATGATCAACGACGACGAAACCCGGCAACTCAGCGGCGAGCACAATCTTCTGCGCGCCGCGAAACAAGTCTTTAAAATGGGCCCCCAGACGCTGGTCATCAAGCGTGGCGAGCATGGCGCGCTCATGGTTCACAACCGGTTCTTGTTCTCGGTCCCTGCCTTCCCTCTAGAGGAAGTTCACGACCCCACCGGCGCGGGCGACAGTTTTGCCGGCGGATTCATGGGCTATCTGGCGAGCGCCGGGCGCGTCAACGATGAAACGCTAAAGCGCGCCATGGTGTATGGCTCGGTTATGGGCAGCTTCACGGTCGAAAAATTCGGTGTCGAGCGGCTGACGACGCTGACGAAGCCGGAAATTGCGTCGCGGGCGACGCGGTTTTCAAAGCTCACGGCGTTCCAGTTGTAGCGAATGCGAACCTCGGCCGAATCTTGGCGATATTGCGGCTGCAAGACAATCCGCGCCGCTCGAACTTCGCCCGATCGACGAAACGCATTCGGAGCGGCCAACCTCTTTTGCTTCAATCGAATCGGAATGGACGGGGCATTCGCCGAAGCTTCCAAACTTGCGGGTTTGCGGTGTGCGCGCGGTCGTGATAAATCTGTAAGGCTTGAATCGGAGGGTTGAGTTGATCCGTACACGGACACGGCTGGTTCTCGGAGCGACAGCGGCAATGCTGCTGGCGTCAGGGTGCGGCAGCTCGACGACTTTCAACCCGACTCCAACCCTATCGAACGTTTCCCCAACGAACATCACCGCCGGAAGCGGCGCCTTCGAATTGAATGTTGTTGGGTTGAACGTGCTGACGAATACGGTCATCGATTGGAACGGAAGCCCGCGCACGACGACGCTCAATTCAACGACCGGCCAGCTTGTGGCGCAGATTCTCGCCACCGATATTCAAACCCCTGGCACTGCAGAGATAACCATTGTGAATCCTCCGCCGGGTGGCGGTTTCTCGAACGGCTTTACGTTCTTCATCGATCCGGCCAGCAACCCGGTTCCGTCCATCACTGGTTTGACTCCCTCGAGCACGGCTGCGGCTGGTGCCGGATTCACGCTCACGGTGAACGGCACGGGGTTCGTGGGAACCACGGCGTCGAGCACGTCGGCAGTGAGCTGGAACGGGAGTCCACGCGCCACGACCTACGTCAGCACGACGCAACTGACCGCCGCAATTCTCTCGACCGATATTGCGACGGCCGGAACCGCGAATGTGACCGTGGTGAATCCTGCTCCGGGCGGCGGTGTATCTGCCCCCTTCGCGTTCACGATCAGCAGCGGTGAGGCGCATCCCGCAGCCAATGTCGCGGGTATTGCGGGAGAATTCGAATTGGTGTCTGTGAGCGCGATCGATGGTGTGGCAAATGGGCCGAGCGGCGCGCCGAAAATGGATGCCACCGGACGATTCATCGCTTTCCAATCGGCCGCTACGAATCTTCTTCGCAACGGGCAGGGAAGCGGCGCAAGTATTCTCGTGCGCGACACCTGCAACGGGACGCCAAACTGCACGCCGCAGACTTTTGCTGCGGATGTCGCACCCGACGGCAGCGGCCCGAACGGCCCGGCCGCACGGGGACTCGCGATTAGTGCCGATGGACGCTTTGTCGTGTTTGCGTCTCATGCCACGAATCTCACGTCCGCAACCACGGAGCCTGCGACTGAAATCTACTTGCGCGACACGTGCCTGGGTCTCGACGCGGCCCAAGGCTGCACGCCATCGACGATTCTCGTTTCGGCATCGAATTCGGGCGCGGCCGATGGCGCGAGCGAATTTCCATCGATTAGCGCAGACGGGCGCTACGTTTCTTTCGCGTCGTCGGCACGGAATTTGGCGCCCGCCGCGAAGGACGGGACGCCGCAGGTCTACCTGCGTGACACCTGCCTTGGATCTTCCGCGCCGAAGACGTGCGAGGCTCACACCCTCCTCGTCTCGCAGGACGCCACAGGCCGGCCCGGCAGGGGTGCGAGCCTAGAAAGTGCCACCTCAGCGGACGGCCGTTATGTCGCGTTTGATTCCGTGGCGCCCAGCCTCGTTCCGTCTTTGTTTAACGGCGCTTCGAACATTTTCTTGAGCGACACATGCAACGGAGTTGCCCATTCGGCGAACTGCATTCCGTCGATTCGCCTGATTTCGACGTCGCCCGCGGGAGCGGCCGCGGACGGTGCAAGTTTTACGCCCGCGATCAGCGCCGACGGGCGTTTCATCGCGTTCGTGACCCGCGCCGGCAACTTGGTTCCAGGCGCGAACTCCACCGGCCAGGAAATCGTCGTCCGCGATACATGCCTCGGCGGGACGGCCCCGCAATCGTGCGCGCCGGCGACGTCTTTGGTGTCGCAGCAAGTTTCTGGATCTACCCACTCTCCCGCGACGAATTCAGACGGCAGTCTGATCAGTTTTGTCGCGGACGATGTGAGTTCGGGCGCCACGGGTACGCTGCGCGGCTACGTGCGAAACACCTGCGCCGGCGTGCTCAGCGGAAGCTCGTGCGTGGCGCACACAACTTTGATTGCAACCTCGGCCTCAGGCAAAGCTTCGGATTTGCCGGATGGCAGCGCGCGGTTTGCTTTGCCGATCAACGCCAACGGGACAGCCGTCGCATTTTTTTCTGTTGGCCCGATGCTGTCCAGTCCGCGGCGCGAAATTGTGACAGGCAGCGGCGTGGGCGATGTGTTCCTGCTCACTTTGACCGCCGCTCCATAAATCTTCCGGGCAGCTTTCACGCTCGCTCACGCGATTCGAGTTCTGAACGTCTAAGCTCTCAAATGAGATCAGTTGGAGGGAAGTGAATGACACCGGCAAGCCTGATAAGGCGTTTCGTGCTCCTGTTTGTATTTTTCCCCACCGCGATTCTAATCGCGGCAATGATTCTGGCCATTCTTCCGGCGCGGGCGGGCACCGCCGAACCCACTCCGAAGGGTGAGGTGAACGTCCCGCCGCTGAATTTCACGGACACCAAACTTCCGAACGGACTGCGCGTCATTCTTGCGGTCGACCATACCGCGCCGGTCTACGCGATCGACGTTTGTTACAACGTGGGCAGCCGGAACGAGCGACCCGGCCGCACCGGCTTCGCGCATCTCTTCGAGCACATGATGTTTGAGGGCTCGCAGAACGTCGGGAAGGGCGAGCACTTCATCCTCGTCCTCAACAACGGTGGCGGTATGAACGGTACGACGAACGAGGACCGCACCACCTACTTCGAGACGCTGCCGAAGAATCAACTCGATCTTGGATTGTTCCTCGAATCCGACCGGATGCGCGCTCTCGCCATCACTCAGCCCAATCTCGACAATCAGCGCAACGCAGTGCAGGAGGAACGGCGCCTCGGGGTGGACAACCAGCCGTATGGCAAGTCGGAGCTCGAAATCGATAATCTGTCTTACGATAACTTTGCCTATAAGCACTCAACCATCGGCTCGATGTCGGATCTCAATGCTGCGTCAATCGACGATGTCCGCGATTTTTTCCGAATCTACTACGCGCCGAATAATGCCGTTCTGACCGTCGTTGGCGATGTAGATCCCGATGCCACGCTGGAAAAAGTGAAGCACTATTTCGGTTCGATTCCGTCGCAGCCGGCGCCACCGAGTCCCGATTTGAGTGAAGAAGAACACTACGGCGAACGCCGCGATACCGTTTACGATGCGCTCGCGCGTTTGCCCGAAATCTCCATGGCCTACCATATTCCTCGCGGCAATACTCCCGAGAATCGCGCGGCGCGGGCTCTCTCAATCATTTTGGGCGGCGGCCAGAGTTCCCGGTTCTATCAGCACCTCGTGAAGGAGAAGCAACTTGCGCTTCAGGTCTACGCCTACACCGACGCGCGGATCGGCCCGAGCCTGCTCTATATCACCGCGATTCCGCGTCCCGGCGTGAAGGTCAAGGATCTCGAGAAGGCCATAGACGACGAGCTTAGCGTGGCCGCGAGGGATGGCATCACGGCTCAGGAACTCACAAAGGCGCAGGCATTCTTGCGGCGCCAATGGATCCAACAGCGTTCGACCGATCTTGGCACCGCCGTTGCCATCGGCGACTACGCGGTCCGATTCAACGATCCCAATCTCATTAACGAGCTCGGCGCGGAGTATGCGGCGTTGACGGTGGGCGAAGTCAACAACGCCGCAAAGAAGTATCTCGAACGCGATCAGCGAACCGTAATTATCACTCTTCCCGAAAAATCCGCAGCACATGCCGCCAACGGAGGTGCGCAGTGAGAATACTTCCTACGCGAGCAGTGCGGGTCGCCGGAGCATTCGCGGCAATCGTCTTCATTGCTTCCTTCGCCGCGGCGCAAAATCAGCAGGCGCCGGGCAGCGACAAAGGAATGGCCCTCAGCAAAGTGGAGCGGCTGAACCGCGCTCCCGTCAGCAAAGAAATTCTCAGGGTGAATCTGCCTAAGCCCACGGAACACAAGTTGGCGAACGGCCTCACGGTTTTGATCCTCGAGCAGCACAAGCTGCCCACGGTTACTTTCGAATTGACGCTGCGTCCCGGCGCAATCGCCGACCCCACGCCGGGAATCGCCGACTTCACGGCGGACATGCTTCGCGAAGGCACGGCGACACTTACGAGCGCGCAGATTTCTTCGGCCATCGACGAAATCGGCGCGTCTCTGAAGGCGGCCGCCGAATTCGGCGCGAGCGAAACGACGGTCACCGCTTCAGGACTCACGGACTCGACCGACAAAATCCTCGATCTGATGAGCGACATCGTCCTGCATCCCACGTTTCCTGCCGATGAGCTCGAGAAATACAAGAAGCGGCAGCTCGGGGAGCTCGAGGAAGAACGCGCGGAGCCGGGCTTCCTCGCCGACGAAGCGTTTCACAAGGCCCTATACGGTTCCACGAATTACGCGGTCACCTCGCCGACTCCGGAAGCGATTAACGCCGTTACCACGCAGATGCTCACCGACTATCACAAGAAATACTACGTCGCCGCCAACGCCGTTCTCGGAATCGTTGGCGACGTGAACACCGCGGAAATCCTCAAAGTCGTCGAAAAATACTTTGGCGGCTGGGAGAAAGGCGAGGCGGCCTCTCCTTCGCTCGCTCAGGTTCCCTCGCCGCAGCCGGCGAAGATCGTGCTGGTCGATCGGCCGGGGTCCGTGCAGACCAACATCCTCGCCGGAAACCTTGCGATTCGTCGCAATGATCCGGACTACTTCGCCCTGGCCGTTATGGATCGCGTTGTCGGCGGCGGCCCCAGCGCGCGGCTCTTTCTCAATCTGCGCGAAGTCCACGGCTACACGTATGGCGCTTACAGCAGCCTCGAAAGCGACGTGTATCGCGGCTACTGGGTTGCCGAGACCGAAGTGCGCACGCCGGTCACCGATGGCTCGATGCACGAGCTTTTTGGCGAGTTCAACCGCATCCGCAATGACGCAGTTCCTCAGAGCGAACTTGACGAGGCCAAGCGGTCGGTGGTCGCGCGCTTTGCGCTCTCGCTCGAGCGGCCCGTATCGCTTCTCAACTACGCCTTGGAGGTCGAGCATTTCGGACTCCCCGCCGATTATTGGGACCAATACCCGGAACACATCGCCGCAATCGATTCGGCGGCCGTGCAGGCAGCAGCGAGGAAGTACGTGGATCTCGCCCACTTGCAGATCGTTTGTGTCGGCGACGCCATGCAAATCAAAGACGTTCTCGCGAAGTACGGTCCTGTCGAGGTCACAGCCGCTAACCCGAGCCCCGGCTCCGGCCAGTAGGGCCGGTTACAACGGCGGAGGAGGCGCGCGCCTCCCCGCTCGGACCTCCGAATGGCGGATGTCGTGGCGGCCCGACGGGCATCCGGGGCAGTTGTGCCGTGCGCTTCAGGAATCTTCGGGCGGCGCTTCTCTGGACTCGCCTTCCCAAATTCTTTATCCTCGATTTCGATCGATGTTCAAACCTCTCAAACCGCTTCCCCTGCGTCCGGGAGACGCCGTTCGCGTCATCGCGCCGGCAAGTCCCGTGGAGGCCTCGCGTCTGCAGAAGGGAATTGACGAGCTCATGCGGCTCGGCTACGAAGTGCGGCATGACCCGCGCGTCTTGGCTCGAGAAGGCTATTTCGCCGGTGGAGTCCGCGAACGCGCCGCCGAACTGATTGCAGCGCTTCGCGAACCGGATACCCGCGCCGTTATCTGCGCCCGCGGCGGCTATGGCTCGAACTATCTACTCGATTTTCTGCAACAGGATTTGGCAAAGGATCTGAGCTCGCTAAACCCAAAGATTCTTCTTGGCTACAGCGATGTCAGTACACTGCAGATCTTCCTCTGGCAGCGGCTTCATTGGGTCACGACGTATGGTCCGATGATGGCATCGGGCTTCGACGCTGGAGCCGGGAATCCGGCCGGCTATGACGCGGAATCATTTGCACGAACTGTTTCCGAAACGCGGACGGGCTGGTCGATCGCTCTCGGCGGTGAGCCGCTCGCTCCGGGCACTGCCGAAGGGACGCTCCTCGGCGGTTGTCTTACGCTCATCGAAACGACACTCGCAACACCCTGGGAGCTGGACACCTCCGATTCGATCTTGCTTCTCGAAGATCGCGGCATGAAGCCCTGGCAGGTCGATCGCGCGCTGATGCATCTGAAACACGCCGGGAAACTCGCGAGCGTGCGCGGCATTGTCTTCGGCGACTTTCCCGAATGCGAAGCGCCGGCCGGAAGTCCGTCGATTCGCGACGTAATCTCGAGAATCACGAGCGAGCTCGGCTTTCCCGTTGTCTGGAACGTGCCGTTCGGTCACACGCCGCGGCCGATGCTGACGCTCCCACTCGGCGTCCGCGCGCGTCTAAACGCAAAGGCCGAACCCATGCTCGAAATTCTCGAACCGGCTTGCGGTGCCTGATTTTGAGGACTTCGTGAGGTGGGCGTTTGCCCACGGATTGAAGTGAGCGATATGTTGAACGACTAGCGTCGGAAGGAGCGAACCGCATTCTCAACAATCCCATATTGCGCACGACAGGTCACATCCACCTCCTCGGGATCGGGGGCGCCGCGATGGCTCCCGTTGCCGGAATGCTCAAGGAGCGCGGCTATCACGTCACCGGTTCGGACACCGGCGTTTATCCGCCCGCCTCGACGCTTCTCGCGTCGCTCGGAATTCCTTGGAACGAAGGCTTTCGAGCGGAAAATCTCAATCCTGCGCCGGATCTAGCAGTTGTCGGAAACGTCATCGCTCGAGGCAATCCCGAGCTCGAGCACATCCTCGATGAAAAGATTCCGTACTGCTCGATGGCCGAAATCCTCGAAGAAGTATTTATCCCGAATCACACCTCGATCGTCATTGCCGGCACGCACGGCAAAACAACAACTACCGCGATGCTGGCATGGATCTTTCAGGTCGCCGGACGCCGGCCCGATTTTCTCGTCGGCGGGGTCGCGCCGAATTTCGGGGACAAGAGCTACGGTCTCGGCGGCGGCGAAGAGTTCATCATCGAAGGCGATGAATACGAGACCGCCTTCTTCGATCGCGGTCCAAAATTTCTTCACTATCATCCGGATGAGCTCATTCTGACGTCGCTGGAATTCGATCACGCGGACATCTATCCCGATCTCGCCTCCATCGCCAAACAATTTCGCCTGCTCGTCAATCTCGTCCCGCGCCGTGGACGGATTCTGGTCTGGGGCGAGAGCGAAGAAGTTCGCAAATGCACCGAAAAGGCGTTTTGCCCGGTCGAGACATTTGGCTTGAGCGCGGATGTCGATTGGTTCGCCGGCGACATTCTCTGGGAAGACAACATGACATCATTCCGCGTGGCCTACCGCGGCAATGAAGTCGCGCAGATTCGGACGCCCGTAGTGGGACGGCACAACGTTCTGGACGCTCTGGCCGCCATCGCGCTTGCCTATGGACGAGGCATCGAGTGCGAAGCGATCGAACACGCCATGGCAACCTTCCAGAACGTTCGCAAGCGCATGGAGACGAAAGGCGAAGAACGCGGCGTCCTGGTCATTGAAGATTTCGCGCATCATCCCACCGCGATTCGCCTGACTCTCGAAGCTGCGCGCACGCGCTGGCCGAACCGGCGCCTTTGGGCCGCCATCGAGCCTCGCTCCAACACCATGCGCCGGAAAATCTTCGAGAAAGTCTTGCCCGAAGCTCTCGCCGTCGCCGATGCCGTCGTGATCGGCCCCGTCAATCGCGCGCAACTTCTGAAGGACGAAGACCGCTTTTCGCCGGCCAAGGTCGCCGAAGATGTTCGCGCGCACGGCCGGCCCGCACAGGCATTTGACTCCGCGGCCGAGATTGCGGACTATCTCTGCGCTGAAACCAGACCGGGAGACGTGGTCCTCGTCATGTCGAATGGAAGTTTCGATGGACTAAGCGGCAAACTGCTCGAGAAAATTAAATCGACCGCGACCGCCACACGATGAACAAATTGTTCGGCGCATTCCTGAGAGCCGGAATCTTCTTGCTGCTTTTCGCGACGCGCCCCGCATTCGCGACAATTCATTACACGATCTCTCTCGATCATCCCGAGCAGCACAGGTTTCATGTCAGCATGAGCATCCCGAATGGCGCGCCCGGCAGCATCGTCGCGCTCCCGGCATGGAATGCGCTCTATCAGATCCGAGATTTCTCGGAGCGCGTCCGCGATGTCGAGGCCGCTCCGGTGAATTCGTCCGGTCACGGCGGTGCAAGACTCTTCGTCCGGGCGCTCGATAAACAAACGTGGCAGCTTGGCGAGGCAAATTCCTGGCTCGCAGGCGACGGCGAGCATGATCTGCTCGTCAGTTATTCAATCGAGTGGGACGATCCCGGCCCGTTCAACTCGCAGCTCAATACCCACCATGCGTTTCTCAATCTTGGCGAAGTGTTGTTCTATCTCCCAAATCGGCGGCACGAAGCGGCAGATGTTGAGTTCACCGGTCTGCCGGCGAGTTGGAAAATTGCGGCCGAGCTGCCCGCGTCGGAATCCAAAAATAGCTTGTCCGCAACGAGCTACGACGCGCTAGTCGACGCTCCCGTCGAAATCGGCCCCTTCAGCGATTTTGCGTTCGAGGAGAACGGCGCGCGCTTTCGGGTGGTCATCGACGCGGCGAACTGGGACCGCGGCAACCTCGAAAACAAGCTGCGCAAGATCGTGGGCTATGAGACGCGCCTGATGGGCGGCCCTCCGTTTCCCGAATACACATTTTTCTTTCACATTGGGCCGTATTCGGATGTCGGCGGCGGCGGAATGGAGCACGCAAACTGTACCGCCATTGCGTCCGGTTCTGAAACCGCCGTCATTAATATCGCCGCGCATGAATTCTTTCACGCATGGAACGTGAAGCGCATCCGTCCTCAGACTCTCGAGCCCGCGGATTACACGAAAGAACAGTGGACACGCGCGTTGTGGTTCGCCGAAGGCGTGACGAGCACTTACGCTTCCTTCGCCCTCGTACGTTCGGGCATTTGGACGACCGACGCGTTTTATGGCGACCTTGCTGATCAGCTTGTTGAGCTGGATTCGAGTCCCGCGCGACTGTGGCAAAGTGTCGAGGAATCGAGCCTGGATACGTGGCTCGATAAGTATGACGCGTATCGCGCGCCCGACCGCAGCATCTCGTATTACAACAAGGGCCAAATTCTGGGCGACCTCCTCGATCTCGCCATCCGCGATGACACGGACAATAAGAAATCTCTGGACGACGTTCTTCGTCTTCTCTTCGCCGAATTCGCGCAGCAGGGCCGCTACTACAACGACAGCGCCGACATACGCGCGGCGGTTGAGCAAGTGACAGGGAAGAGCTTCGAGGAATTCTTTCGCCGCTACGTCAGCGGCGTAAGCGATATTTCATATCAGGACTTCCTGGCATACGCGGGATTGCGCCTGAAGCAATCAACCAAGCAGGTGGCGGAACTCGGCTTTTTTCCCGGCCGCGGTTCCGGCAACGGCTGGTCCGTTGCTGGGGTCACTGTTGGGAGCAGCGCCGAAGCCGCCGGTCTTCGCACCAGTGATCAAATTGTGAGGTTGAACGGCGAAGCGCTTCCGCAGAATCCATTTCGCTGGATGCGCGAGCGCGCCCCGGGGGAAACGATCCGCCTGCATGTTCGACGCGACGGCGAGGAGAAGGACATCTCCTTCGCGTTCGGCACTCGCGATCAACGTGATTACTCCATCGAACCAATTCCCAATCCGAGCGACAAACAACGCCGCATCCGGGAAGGAATCCTCCACGGCACGAACGAATAGCCGCGGCAACTTCGCATGATTCGGACCGTCCTCTTCGTCGCTTTTCTTGCATGCGCGATTTTCCTGGTTTTGCCGTTCTTCATTCTGCACGCGTGGCTGACGGGATCGCCCGAAGTAATGTATTCCATGGCCATGAGCGCCTTGCGCGCCGGGCTCAAGATCGCAGGCGTCCGCGTGCGCGTCGAAGGCGCGGAAAATATTCCGCCTCGCACGTGCGTCTTCGTGTCGAACCACATCAGCAACCTGGATCCTCCTGCGCTCGTGCCCTACATCCCGCGCCGCGTCGCGCTCCTGGCCAAGAAGGAAGTATTCCGCATCCCGGTTCTTGCGACGGGAATGCGGCTGTGTCAGATCGTCCCCGTAGATCGCCAGGATCGCGAAGCGGCCGCCGCAAGCATTGACAAAGCCGTGGAATTTCTTCGCGGCGGAACTTCGTTCCTCGTCTATGCCGAGGGGACGCGCAGCCGCGACGGCCATCTGAAGCCGTTCAAAAACGGCACGTTCGTGATGGCGATCGAGGCGGGGGTAGCGGTCGTGCCAATTTCGCTCATCGGTCCGCAGAAATTGATGCGCAAAGGCGAGTGGTTCATCCGGCCCGGAGAAGTCGTCGTGCGCTTCGGCCCGTTCGTTGATGCTGCGCAGTACAAGCCTTCGGAGCGCGAAGCATTGCGCGACCGCGTCCACGCCCTGGTCGCTCAAGGCCTTCCCGAAGATCAACGTCCGCTTCCTGGTTAGCTGCTAGCACCACGTTCCGGTGGAGACGCCTGCGCGAGCGGCTGTCTGGTTCGCGCTTCTATCGAGCGGCGGCCTTCAATCGCTCGACTTCAGCCGCCAAATCCCGCACCTGCTTTTGTAATTCGGGCAAGCGGTTGAAGACAGCAACCGATTTCAGCCAGCTCTTGTTGTCGATTGCCGGGTATCCCGAGTACAGCGCTCCGCCGGGAACGTCATTGGGCACGCCGCTCTGTGACGTAATCACAGTGCCATCGCCGATCGTCAGATGGCCCGCCGCGCCAACCTGTCCAGCCAGAATGCAATTCTTGCCCACGCGCGTCGAGCCCGCCAGTCCCACCTGCCCGCAGAGCAGCGTATCCTCGCCCACTTTGGACGCGTGTCCCACCTGCACGAGGTTGTCGAGCTTCGCTCCGCGCGCTATCCGCGTTTCTCCAATCGTCGCCCGGTCGACTATGCTCCCGGCCTGCACTTCGACATCATCTTCAATCACGGCAACTCCCGCCTGCCGGATTTTGCGCCACCGCCCGTCGGATTGCTTCGCAAAACCGAATCCGTCCGCGCCAATCACCGCCCCGTTCTGAAGCGTCACGCGATTTCCAACCTGGCAGCCTTCCCGCACGGTCGCATGCGAGTGCGCGAAAAAATCATCTCCGATCTTCGCGTCGCGATAGATGGTCACGAAGCTATGGAGCACGGCGTTGCATCCGATCTCGACACTTTCGCCCACCACGCAATAAGGTCCGATGTGCGCGCCGGCGCCCACTTTCGCGCTCGGCGAAATGACGGCCGTCGCATGGACTCCCGGCGTGTATTTCGGCGCAGGATGGAAGAATTCAATCGCCCGCGCGAAATCCAGGTAAGGATTCTTCGAGCGCAAGGCGGCGATCGGCACCGCACCCTCCTCCGGCGCGATCAGAATCGCGGACGCCTTCGTCGCTGCGACCGCGGAGCGGTAGCGCCGGTTCGCAAGGAAAGTCAGGTGCCCCGCACCAGCCTCTTCAATCCCGGCGACATCGCCAATCTCGATTCCCGCGTCGCCTTCTAGCGTACAGCCCAGCCGTTCAGCTATTTCGCCGAGTCTCATGGCAAGTCTCCTCTCGGTGGCTCCGCCAATGTACCTCATTTCGCGCGGCGCTATCGAGTGCGGGTGGGCGCTCGCAGCCATTTCCGCCGTCGATATTCTTAAATTCCTTGCGATGACGAAGTCGGGGAGCAAGGAAGCCGGAGGGCGTCGCAGCTCGATGATGATTCCAGCGACGGCGAAGCCGGACTACTCGTTGAACAATCTTGGCTGCTCGGGGAGCGGCGTCGACGCGGCACGAACTGCGCGTTTTGCCGTTCCGACCACGCCAAGCACTTTCACTTCGGTGACCGAAGTGCGAGGTACGAAGATTCTCAAGCAATTCCCGTGGAGATCCGGCGGCGTGATCTGAATTCCGCGATCCAGCACCTCGAGCAACTCGTTCGCGGCGATGCCTTCGAGCGTGTCGCCGTCCTGAAACGTCATCTTGACCCACAATCCTTCGATTTTCGGGCGACTCAAAAACGAAGTTCGCGTCGGTTCGAACGGCTGATTGAGATCGGCGACGAAGTAGACCATCTTGACGTCCGTAATCTTGACGGCTTGATGCTCGCCCTCAGGCGTCAACAGATCGATCGTCTCTGCCGTCGCGACACCCGCAGGATTGAGATACCCCGGGAGCGAGGTGCCGTCGAGAAGGAGGACCACCACCTTCTTGTGGGTCGAGGCTGGGGCGCGACTCTTCAAATTCATGCCCTTCTCGGGAAGGCGGTTGAAAAACTCACGGAGTTATGTTATCTTCGCTCGAAATCGTTGTCAACTTATTGGTGTTAAACGGGTTATGATGGGAGCCTCCGGCGATTGACCGAAAAACGGCAGATTCTGCAATCCGCCTCCGCCATCACTCTCGCCACCATTATCAGCCGTATTTGTGGGTACTTACGAGACCAACGAATCACCCTCCTCCTCGGCACTTCCGTCGCCGCGGACTCATTTATCCTGGCCTTTCGAATCCCCAACCTTCTGCGCCGCCTTGTCGGCGAAGGCTCGGTGACGGCCTCATTCGTCCCCGTCTTTACCGGCTACATTGCGAACAAATCGAAAGAAGAGGCTTGGGAATTCGCGCAGCGCGCATTTTCGACGTTCACGGTCGTGCTCGCGGCCATCACTGTTCTAGGCGTGATCTTCTCCAATCGCGTCATCTATCTCTTCGCGCTCGTTGGCGGCCACCGCATGGATTGGGGCTTCGCCGTCTATCTCAACCGGATTATCTTTCCATACGTCTTTTTCATCGGCTTGTCGGCCCTCGCGATGGCCATCCTGAACAGCTATCACGTTTTCGGTCTGCCCGCTTCGACTCCCATCGTGTTCAACTTGACGCTCACCGCCTTCTCGATGAGCGCCCTCTATGTGCCGATCATGAAATGGGCACCGCCTCCTTATCGCAGCCCCGCCGTGGCGCTCGGAGTGGGAGTCCTTGTCGGTGGAGCGCTGCAGTTCCTGATGCAGGTTCCCGAACTGGTGCGCCGTGGAATGCGCTTTCGTTTCCAGGTCTCTTTCAAAGATCCGGGAATCCGTACGGTGGCCAGGCTGATGATTCCGGGATTCTTCGGTATCGGGCTGTATCAAATCAATTTTTTCGTGGACACGATTTTCGCGATGTCGCCGAAGATGCCTCAGGGCAGCATCACCTCGCTCTACGTTGCCGATCGCGTTGTCGAGCTCGCCCTGGGAACTTTCGCGCTGGCCATCTCGACCGCTTTGCTCCCGATGTTGTCGCGCCAGGCCAACGACGCGCGCTTCGCCGACATGACCACGACGTTTGCCTTCGCGTTGCGCTTCGTCTCCTTCATCACGGTGCCCGCCGCGGTGGGACTGATTCTTCTGCGCGAACCGATCCTTCGCGTTATGTTCCAGCATGGCCGCTTCGCCGCCGACTCAACGGCGCTGACGACGCGGCCCCTGTTGTGTTACTCGCTCGGGCTCCCGGCGTTCGCCGCCGTGAAGCTCATCGTGCCGGTGTTCTATTCGCTGCGCGATACAGCAACACCCGTGCGCGTGGCCGCCGTCGCACTCGCGGTGAACGTCTGTCTCAACGTGATTTTCTTGCATTTCCTGTTTCGCTCGCTCTCGAACGCCGGTCCGGCATTGGCGACGGCGGCGGCGGCGTATGTGAATTTTGGGGCGCTCTTCGTGATTTTTCGGAAGCGCTTCGGCCGCGTGGGCGCGACCGCGATCCTCGGTTCTCTGGCGCGTACCGCGGTCTGTGCGGCCGTGATGGGAGCAGCATGCGCGGGGATGCTGCATTTCGTGGAAGCGCGCGGCAATGATCATTTTTTGTTTCAGGCGGCATCGCTGGCCGCGATGATCGCCGTTTCGCTCGGAATCTATGCGGCTGCGGCGCGCCTGTTGCGCTGCGAAGAGCTGCACGAGGTTTTTGCATTCCTGCGCAGCACGTTGCTCGCGGGACGCACGGCCTGAACGGATTTTGGGGAACTGACGTAGCGATCCGAACTTGGGAACGCGCGCAGTGTGGGGGCTAGTCGTGGAAGCGGTGATCCGGGCGTTTGTGAATTACTTGCGCGTCGAGAAGGGTGTCTCGCCGAATACTCTCGATGCCTATCGCCGCGACGTCGAGAAGTTCGCGGCGTTTGCCGGACGCCGCAAACTCGCCATCGACAAAGTCGCGCGCGACGAAATCGTCGATTTCCTCCGTTATCTTTATCAACGCAAGCTTGATAGCCGCTCGGTGGCGCGCCACCTTGTCACCATCCGCCATTTCTTTCGCTTCGCGCTCGCGGAAGGCTACATCCAGGAAGACCCAGCCGAGACGGTCGAATCGCCGCGTTTCCGCAGCAGCCTTCCGATGTTTTTGACCGTCGAAGAGGTCGACAAGCTTCTCAGTCAGCCTGACCCAAAAACCATCGTCGGCCTGCGCGATAAAGCCATGATCGAAGTGATGTATTCCGCCGGGTTGCGCGTCTCCGAGCTGTGCAGCCTGCGCATCAGCGATATGCATTTCGACGGCGGATACCTGCGCTGCACCGGCAAAGGCGACAAGGAGCGGCTCGTGCCCGTGGGCCGCCGTGCTCTCGAAATCGTGCAACGCTATCTCAAGGAATCGCGGCCCAAGCTCGTGCGCCCGAACTCGCCACATCTGCTTTTTCTGAGCCGCAAAGGCGGCGCCTGTTCCCGTCACGGCTTCTGGAAGACAATCTCGGATTGTGGACGTAAAGCGGGGCTGCGCAAAAAGCTCAAGCCACACATGCTGCGGCACAGTTTTGCAACGCATCTCCTCGATCGCGGCGCCGATTTGCGCTCGGTGCAAATGATGCTGGGCCATGCGGACATTGCGACCACGCAAATTTATACGCACGTCGTCGAGGATCGATTGAAACAGGTGTATCGCGAACACCACCCACGCGCCTGATCGATCGAATGGATTGAAAGTCAAATTCCGCGCCGAGGTTCGCGCGAGCATGAAGCGTAGGAGAACTGGGAATTCGCAATAACGATCGATTGGCCGCTCGAAGGAGGCCGTAGCACTCATGCCTGATTACATGTATCTGCTCGAAAGCCGGCTCTCGCCGGAGCAACGCGCCGCGCTGGTGCGCGTGCAGGAATTGGCCCGCGCGCAGGATTCGAATATCTATCTGACCGGCGGCGCCGTGCGCGACCTCATCTCCGGCATGCCCATCCGGGATTTGGATTTCACCGTCGAAGGAAATCCGCAACGGATCGTCCGTGAAATCGAGAAGGGCGGCGCGCGCATTGTCTCGGAAGACGAGCGCCTGCGGCATTACGAAATTATTTTCGCGGGCGACGCGGATGGTTCGATTTCCGCCGCGCGTGATGATTTCTATGAACGCCCCGGCGCCAAGCCTGATATTCGATGGTCGACCGTGATGGAAGACCTGCGCCGCCGCGATTTCGCCATCAATGCCATCGCGATCTCGCTGAATCCGAATTCCCGCGGCCTTCTTCTCGATCCCACCAACGGCCTCGCCGATCTCGAAAAGCGCGAAGTCCGCGCCCTCTCCATCCACGCTTTCACGAATCAGCCCATTCGTCTTCTGCGCATCCTCCGTTATGCCGTGCGCATGGATTTCAAAATGGAGTCCCGCACGGAGGAATGGTTCGACCTGGCGCTCGGCCGCGGCTTGCACGAACAACTCGATGGCGCCGCGGTCGGAAGGGAAGTCATGCATCTCGGCCGCGAAGATAATCCCGCGGGAGTTTTGAAACAGTGGGAATCGCGTGGCCTGATTGCCGCGATTCATCCGCAACTGGTGCGGCGTCACCCGGATTACGAAGGACTCTCGCGCCTCAATCGAGCTCGCGAAGGATTCCTGGCCGCCGGGATTCGCCCGCGTCTTGCAACACCCGTGCTCTACTTCCTGCTCTCCCGGCTCAAGAGTCGCGAGGCCGCGGCCGCGCTGCGCCACATGGAATTCTCGGCGAAGGAAATCGCCATCATCGACGAGCTCGTTCCCGAGACCGAAAAAGCTCTCAAGATGCTGAAAGGCGGAAAGACGAACGCTCCGAAGGACGCATTTTTCTTCCTGGAAAAAGTTCCTCCGGAACGGCTGGCGTTTCTGCAGGCCGAGTATGGCAATTCGAAGGCTGTCGCCAAAATCCGCAACTACCTGCAGAAGTGGCGCCCCATGCGCTCGGCTCTGCCGGTTGCGGAACTCGACGCGCTGGGCGTGCCGCGCGGACCGAAGTTCGACAAAATCCTCGAGGACTTCTTCGAAGCGCAACTTCGCGGCAAAGGCCGCGATCCGATCGAGCGCACCAAGATCCTGAAGAAGCTCGCTGGAATCAAGGACGAGCCGCTTAAGAAAAAACCGGAAGAAAAGAAAAAGAGCAAATCGAAGGAAAAACCTCCAGCGAGTGCGGTGGCGCCTGCCGCGCTTCCGCCGCCGACCAAATCCGAAGCCATTCAGGCGGCCGCCCAGGCGAAGCACGTCCGAGCCGAGGAGGCAAAAAGCGCGAAGCCGCCGGCCGCAAAATCAGCGAAGACGGCCGCGGCGCACGGCCACAAATCGAAACCGCCGACGCGCAAGCATGTGCCTCGGAAAGCGGCGCACGCAAAACATGCCAAGAAACGCCGCTAGCGCCGGCGCCGGTCGCCGTGAGAACAGCTCAGCGTCCCGGCGGCCGCGGATCTCAGTCTCGTGCGCCAGAAAAAGCAATCCGCAGTCAAGAATAATTCGCGTCATTGGCATCTTTGCTAACGGAATCGTCAGAGCTGGATTAGAATAGCCACACATGGGCACTCCGAACTTCGTCCACCTCCATCTTCATACGGATTACTCTCTTTTGGATGGAGCGTGCGACATCTCCGAGCTGACGGCCGAAGCCGCGCGCCGCGGAATGCCTGCCGTCGCCGTGACGGATCATGGCAATCTTTTCGCGGCAGCCAATTTCTTCCATCAAGCAACCACGCACGGCGTCAAGCCGATCATCGGGTGCGAAGTCTACGTCGCGCCGGGAAGCCACAAGGCGCGAGGCGCGGAAGCCGAACGTTCGAATCATCTCGTTCTGCTGTGTGAAACTGACGAAGGCTATCGCAATCTCATTAAGCTCGTTTCGACGGGATATCTCGACGGCTTCTATTACAAGCCGCGCGTGGACCACGACCTTCTCGCCCGGCACAGCAAGGGCCTGATCGCGCTTTCCGCCTGCCTGCGCGGCGAGGTAGCCGAAGCGGTTCTCGACCACAAGCTCGATAAGGCGCGCGAATCCGCCTATCGCCTTCGCGATATCTTCGGTAAGGGGAATTTCTTCATCGAAGTTCAGGATCAAGGCCTCGAGATCGAAACGGCGGTAAATAAAGATCTGGTGCTTCTCTCGAAGGAAACCGGCATCCCGCTCGTGGCTACAAATGACTGCCACTATCTGACGCAATCCGATGCGCGCGCGCAGGAAGTTTTGATGTGCATTCAGACCGGCAAGACGATGAGCGATGCGCATCGCATGAAATTCGCGACCGACCAATTTTATTTCAAGTCGGCGGAAGAAATGATGCGCGTTTTCCGCGAGCTGCCGGATGCCGTCCAGCGCACCGTCGCCATCGCCGAGCGTTGCCACGTCAAGATCGAGCGCGTCGCGAATCCGTTCCCCGAATTTCAGGTTCCCGCCGGGCACACTGCGGAAAGCTATTTCGAGAAAGTTGCCCGCGAAGGCTTCGTGGCGCGCGTTCCGGAGCTCGAGCGCCAAGCTAAAGAGGGGCGTCTTCGCCAGCCGCTCGAAGCTTACGAACGCCGTTTATCCAGTGAAATCGAAATGATCAAGAAGATGCGCTTCGCCGGCTACTTCCTGATCGTCTGGGATTTCATCCATTACGCTCGCACTCAAGGCGTTCCCGTTGGCCCGGGCCGCGGTTCGGCCGCCGGCAGCTTGGTCAGCTTCGCGTTGCGCATCACCGACATCGATCCGCTGCAGTACGATCTTCTTTTCGAACGCTTCCTGAACCCCGAGCGCGTCTCGATGCCGGATATCGATATCGATTTTTGCGTGCGCCGCAGGGGTGAAGTGATCGACTACGTGCGCCAGAAATATGGCGAGCACAGCGTAGCGCAAATCATCACTTTCGGGACCATGGCGGCGAAGGCTGCCATAAAAGACGTCGGCCGCGCTCTCGATATGCCGTACGGCGAAGTCGACCGTCTGGCCAAGCTCGTTCCCAATCAGCTCAACATCACTCTCGACGACGCTCTCAAGCAATCCAGCCAACTGGCCCAGCAAAGGAAAGACGACGAGAAGGTCGGCGATCTGATCAACATCGCTTTGCGCCTCGAAGGCCTTGCGCGCCACGCCTCCACCCACGCTGCCGGCGTCGTCATTTCACCGCGCCCACTAACGGAAATCGTCCCGCTCTACAAGTCCAACAAAGAGGAAATTACGACGCAGTACGACATGAACGCGCTCGAGCGCATCGGCCTCCTGAAAATGGATTTCCTCGGCCTGACCACGCTCACCGTTCTCGCCGACGCCGTGACGCTGATTCGCCGGAATCGCGGCGTGGAAATTGATCTCTCCACGCTTCCGACGGACGATCCCAAAACGTATCTTCCATTCGCCGCCGGCAACACCACCGGAATATTCCAGTTTGAATCGCACGGCATGCGCGACATCCTGCGCCGCTACCAGCCGACGCGACTCGAAGATCTCACCGCGCTCAACGCGCTCTATCGTCCCGGCCCGATTCAGGGCGGCATGATCGACGAGTTCATTGGCCGGAAGCATGGCAAGAAGAAAGTCACCTACGACCTGCCCGAGCTCGAAGAAATTCTCTCGGAAACCTTGGGCGTCATCGTTTATCAGGAACAGGTGATGCAAATCGCGAACCGGCTCGCGGGCTTCTCGCTCGGCGAAGCGGATATTTTGCGCCGCGCCATGGGCAAAAAGAAAAAAGAAGAGATGGCCGCACAGCGCGAGAAATTTATGGCGGGTTGCGCCGCGCGCAAAGTCCCGTCGAAAAAAGCGACCAAGATTTTTGACCTGATGGAAGAATTCGCAGGCTACGGATTCAATAAATCGCATTCCTGCGCCTACGCTCTGGTTGCCTATCAAACCGCTTATTTGAAAACGCATTTTCCGGTCGAGTTCATGGCCGCCATGCTGACGGCGGAAACCGGCAGCATGGAAAAAGTTGTGAAGTACATCGCGGAATCGCGCAGCCTCGGCATCACGGTTCTTCCGCCCGATGTGCACGAAAGTTCTTTGTATTTCACGCCGGTTGGCGATCACATTCGTTTCGGACTGGCCGCGATCAAAAATGTGGGTGAGAACACCGCGAAAGGGATTTGCGACGCCCGGCAGAAGCGCGGCCACTTCAGCGATATTTTCGATTTCTGCTCGTCGATAGATCCGGGTCTCGTCAATCGCCGCGTTCTCGAAAGCCTGATCAAATCCGGAGCGCTCGATTCGCTGCCGGGAGTACGCGCGAGCCACTGGGCCGATATCGACGAGGCGCTCAAGCATAGCCAGCGCCTGCATCGCGAACGCACCAGCGGCCAAAATGCTTTTTTCGCGGCGATGCCTTCCGCGCCGTCTTTTCCGGAGCAGCACGTTTCCAACGCTGCGGAATGGTCCGAAGAAGAGCGCCTCGCCGGCGAATTCGCCACGCTGGGCTTCTATATCTCCGGCCATCCGCTCGATAAATATGCCGGGCGGCTGAAAGAATTGAGCGCGGTTGAAATCGGTTCTCTCGAAGGCCGCCGCAATGGCTCCGACATCATCGTCACGGGAATCATCGTGCAGTCTCGCCCGATGCGATCGAAGAGGGGCCAGCGTTGGGCCATCGCGACGCTTCAAGATCAAACGGGCGTTGTTGACGCGCTTATATTTCCCGAAGCTTTTCAGCGCCTCGAACCAATTCTAAAAGGCGCCGTGCCATTGCTGGTGAAGGGCCGCGTCAACGTCGAGGAAGCCGGCACGCGCCTGGCCGTCTCCGATGCGCGGCCGATCGACGAGATGTTGCAGAGCGGACCGGCGCTGCTCCGCGTTCGCGTCGACTTGACGTCAGCGGATCAGAGCATGCTCGAGCAACTTGACGAAATTATTGCCAGCCGGCCTGGGCGCTGCAAAGTTGAATTCGATCTTCTAAGCGGCGACGGCGCGGAAGCGACGCTCGAGTCCACGCGTTCGGTTCAGGCCGACGCGGAATTGCTCGATCGGCTTCGCGGAATTTGCGGCCCGGACGCGATTGTGATGCAGTGAGCGAACTGACTTGGCGAAAAAAACGCATATGAACGCGCGCGACAAGGAACGCCGGCAGGCGATCGATTCGCTCGAGCGCGACGTCGATGAACTTCTGAATCTCGCCACTCCCGGAGATTCGACCGAGCTTGAAATCGCCCGCCTGCGGCAGCAGGTCGCCGACCTGAAGCACGATTTCTACTCCAACCTCGGCGTGTGGCAGCGCCTGCAACTCGCGCGTCATCAGCAACGTCCCTATACACTCGATTTCGCGCGGCTTCTCTTCGAGGGCTTCAGCGAAATTCACGGTGACCGCGCGTTCGCCGACGATCCCGCGATGATCTGCGGCATGGCGTGGTTTCACGGCGTGCCCGTGATGGTCCTCGGCCAGCAGAAAGGCCGCGACACCAAGCAGCGACTCGCTCGCAATTTTGGACAGGCGAAACCTGAAGGCTATCGCAAGGCCTTGCGCGTGATGACCCTTGCGGCGAAATTCAAGCGTCCGATTTTCACGTTCATCGATACGCCCGGAGCGTATCCAGGAGTCGACGCCGAAGAACGCGGACAAGCGGAAGCGATCGCGCGCAACTTGCGCGAGATGGCGCGCTTGCCGGTGCCGATTCTCGTTACTATCACCGGCGAAGGTGGCTCGGGAGGCGCGCTCGCGATAGCCGTCGGCGACCGCATTCTTATGCTCGAAAATTCGCTCTACTCCGTGATTTCTCCGGAAGGCTGCGCTTCCATAATGTGGCGCGATTCGACCAAGGCTGAGATTGCGGCGGAAGCGCTGAAGCTCACGGCGAAAGACCTTCTCGAGATGGATTTGATTGACGAGATCGTTCCGGAGCCCGAGGGCGGCGCGCATCTGGACCACGAAGCTACCGCGAAGATTCTCGACGGCGTTCTTCAAAGAACATTCCGCGAAATTTCCAGCCTCTCGACCGCGGATCTTCTGCAACGCCGGTACGAAAAGTTCCGACGCATGGGCCAGTTCTACTAGCGGCGAATTAAGAAACCTAAAGTGTTGCGGCCGCGGAGAGTCTGGGCGCCCGGACGAAACATTTCTTGGTGTTCCTGCGTATCTTATTGCAGAACCTCTCCGAAGGGGCTGGAGGTGAGTGATGTTTTGCGATCGATGCGGAACTGCATTGAATTCGCAGGCGCAATTTTGCAGCGTCTGCGGGCGTCCCATCAGCGTCTCGACTACGGCGGCCAGCGCGGGCAAACTCGAGAAGCACGTCGGAATTCTCGGCGTCCTTTGGATTGTGCTCGGCGCACTGCGAATCATGTCTGCGGCGTGGCTGTATTTCATCGGACTACACTGGTTGCCGGGAATTATTTCCGCCATCACGGACAACATTCCGGCGTTCCCGCAAGGATTGCCTTTGGCGCGATTCGTCGAATCGATCGCCGTCTTCGGCGGGATGCTGGGCATGATCATCGGCGTGCTCTCGATTGTCGCGGGCTACGGATTATTGCAACGCGCGCCGTGGGCGCGAATTTTCGTAACCGTCCTCGCGTTTCTGGCACTTCTGCGCCCATTGCTCGGCACGGCGCTCGGCGTTTATACGCTGGTCGTTTTGCTGCCGCAACCGTCGCGTTTGGAATACGATCGCCTCGCGCACGCCGCCTAGCAGTCTTGCGGCGCGGGGCCATTGGAGCATTAGGCACGCCGCCATTTCGCACGGTTGTCACTCCACCCGTGGTCATTTAACGTAGCCTCCAGGCAGGTACACCGGGGGAATGGCGGCCATGTCCGAAGTTTTTCGTCCATTTGAACGACTCGTTGAAATCAATATCCTCGGGAAAACTTTCCTTGTTCCTGATCGGAATTCCGTGCTGCGCTGCTTTCAGTTCATCAGCCCCGACACAATCCCGTATGGCCGATTTTGCTGGAATCAGGAATGCCAGTATTGCAAGGTGGATTGCCAACTCCCTGATGACGATCAATCGCGTCCGATCCTGAGCTGCAAGTTCATGGTTTCGGAAGGCATGAACATCTCGCAGCTCGCGCCTGAATTGATTGGCTGCCTCCGCTCGAAACTCGGGCAGTAAGTCGCTCTCACCTCCATAGACCGCATCGGTGTGCCCCTTATCGGTTCTCGCGAAGGTAGCGATTTCGTTCCGGTTAGAAATGACCTCCGTGATTTGTTTTGTGTGAGTTGCGGCGATTTCTAATCGTATTGGCGTCCCGATTAGAAGAGTCACTTCGGGGCTTGTAGGCGAACCCTGACTAGGTCCATATGCGAGGCTCGCACGGACTGGAGGCCGAGGGATGCGGGTAGATCCCGAGGCCCGGGACCGCCCGACGCTGCTCGAGAGGCCCCTATTGGGAAGGGTTGCGAGTGCGTTTGGACGTTATGGCGGCCGCAGACGGGAGCGGCGCGCCGCGGAACCCGGGCGAGCGTGTTGGCGGGCTCGGCGGCGTGTAGGACGGCTTCGATTTTGGCGGCCATTTGCATTTTGTACACACAACTATGGTGGCACGGAAAAGGTGAAATTGAGCAGTGGCCGCGTGTAAGAAATGTGGGACTAAACGCGGAACTACTGAGATGGGGTGCGAGCACTGCAAGAACCAGCAGATCCCTCGATCCGCCGCCGCGGACTCGGGATGACGGCGTTTCCTTGCTTATGTTGGTCACGGTGGCTTGTGCGACGGGTTGCAACCATTTATGGAACGGCGCGCAGGCTGAAGGCTATGCTACTGGAAGCGGCGAAGGGCCGCGCGGGGGTCGATTCCGGTGTGGTACAATCCCGCCTTATAACTGTGGTAGGGGAGGGGAACCGCGTCATGAGCACTCGCGGGAAGTTTGCGGTTGGTTCGGGAATCATCATTGTTACGTTGCTTTCGTTGGCCTACGCCGGGTTTACGCAGAGCAAGACGTACTACCACACGCTATCGGAGTTGCCGACACTCCAGGGCATGGCGCTGCATCAGCGGATGAGGATTGGCGGCAACGTTCGTGCAGGTTCGATCCAACATCTGGCGGGCCGCGTGGATTTCGTTCTCGAGGAGCAGGGAAAGACGCTGCCGGTCAGCTACGCGGGCCGGGATCCTCTGCCCGACACGTTTAAGGATGGGGCGCAGGCCCTGGTGGAAGGCAATCTGATGCCCGATGGGCGTTTTGTGGCCGAGCAGATACAGGCGAAATGCGCTTCGAAGTATGAGGCGTCGCCGACGCAGCCAGCGACCTCGGGAGCTTCGACCGGTTCAGGGACAGCGAAGACGGCCGGCCCGGGGCAGCCCGCAGGCAATCAGGGCGACTCCACCTACCCATCCAAAATCTAAGCTGGCTAAGGCGATCCCTTGGATATTTTTGGTTCATTTTCTCTTTTGCTCGCGCTGATTGCGGCGGCTTACGCCGTGGGCGCGGGAATTGCGGCGATTCGGACGCGCAAGCCGCTGCTGATCAAGAGCGCGCGGCACGCGGGAATCGCCGTTTTCTTCCTGGTTACGCTGGCCGTCGTATCTCTCGAATACCTGTTTTTCACCGACAATTTTTCGATGGCGTACGTGGCGGAGCACAGCAACCGCGCGCTTCCCGCATTTTATAAATTCGCTGCGCTTTGGGCGGGCCAGCAGGGTTCGCTGCTGTTCTGGAGCTGGCTGCTCTCGATCTATGCGTTTTTGGCGCTCTTCCTGAACCGGAAGAAACACCCGGAGTTGATGCCATACGTCGGCGTCGTGGTGGGCTGCGTTCAGCTTTTCTTCCTCATCCTGAACAATTTTGTTGCAAGTCCGTTCGCGGTTCTCGGACATGCGGGGACAGGTGGAGCGCTGCAATTGGTCGCGCAGGCGGATGGCCGGGGATTGAACCCGCTCCTGCAATATCCGGAAATGGTGATTCACCCGCCGATGCTGTACCTGGGCTACACCGGGTTCACGATACCGTTCGCGTTTGCGATGGCGGCGCTGCTGGGGCGTTATCCCGGAGAAAAATGGATTCAAATCACGCGGCGCTGGACGATGGTGGCGTGGGGATTTCAAAGCATTGGGATTCTACTGGGCGCGCACTGGGCCTACGCCGTTCTTGGCTGGGGAGGGTATTGGGCGTGGGATCCGGTCGAAAATGCCTCGCTGCTACCCTGGATTACGGCGACGGCGTTTCTGCATTCGGTGATGATGCAGGAAAAGCGCGGAATGATGAAAGTGTGGAACATCTGGCTGGTGTTCACGACTTTCATGTTGTGCATACTCGGGACGCTATTGACGCGGTCGGGCGTGGTGAGTTCGGTGCATGCGTTTGCGGAATCGTCGATCGGGACGTGGTTCGTGACGTTCCTCGCGATCATTTTTGTGGCTTGCCTGGCTGCGTACTGGAAGAACCGCGATTATTTGAGGAGCGACAATCAACTGGATTCGCTCGTGTCGCGGGAGTCGAGCTTCCTGTTCAACAATCTGATTCTTCTTGCGGCTTGCTTCGCCGTTCTTTGGGGCACGCTGTTCCCGGTTCTTTCGGAATGGGTGCAAGGGACGAAGATCAGCGTCGGCGCACCGTTCTTTAACAAGGTGAACATTCCGATCGCGCTGTTTCTTCTGTTTCTCACGGGAGTGGGACCTCTGCTCGCGTGGAGAAAGACGTCGTTCGACAGTTTGAAGCGAAATTTTGCGTGGCCGCTCGGCGGCGGCGTTCTTGCGGGGATTGTGGCGTTCGCGTTCGGCTTGCGTTCATTTTATCCGCTGATGTGCGTGATTCTTTCCGTGTTCGTGGCGCTGACGGTGGGGTCGGAATTCTGGCGCGGGGCGCGGGTGATTTCGGCGCGCTCGGGGATGAATTTGCTGGCCTCCGCCGGGCAATTGACGACGCGCAACACGCGGCGGTACGGCGGGTACGTCATTCATTTCGGAATGGCCGTGATTTTTATCGGAATCATGGGATCGGCGTTCAATCGCGACGTGCAGCAAGAAATGGCTGCGGGCTCGCAGATGAAGCTCGGGGCATACACATTCGTGTGTCAGAATTTTGATCAGGCTTCGAACGCGAATTACGATTCGGAGCGGGCCACGATCGAAGTATTGAAAAACGGAAAGTCGATGATGATTTTGTACCCTGAGCGGCGATTTTTCCACGCGAGCCAGGTGACGGAGACGATGGTTGCGATTCAATCGACTCCGCTGCGCGATATTTATGTGGTGTACGCGGGACGAAGCCCGGAAACCAATCGGCCGGTGATTCATGCGTATCTGAATCCGCTGGTGAAGTGCATCTGGTTCGGTGGACTGATCGTGGTGCTTGGGACGCTGTTGGCACTCCTGCCGAACCGGCAGCCGGTGATCGTGCTGAGCGCGGCGACCGAGCCGGTGGCGGCACCGGCCGGGCCTTTGCCGCAGTCCGTGGGAGTGGCGCATGGGCAGGATTGAGGTGGGGAAATTCGCGCGGGCGCTTTTTGCGACGCGATTTCGCGCGCTGCTGAGCGGCGCGGCGATTGCTGCATTGCTGTGCGCGCCGATTGTTTTCGCGCAACAGACCGAACGCGCCAAGGCGCTTTCCATGCGGATGATGTGCGTCTGCGGGTGCAATCAGGTGCTGGGCGTGTGCAATCACGTCGGCTGCACGTATTCGCACGACATGCTGAAAGAGATCGACGCACGCATCGGGCGGAATGAATCCGACGATCTCACGATTCAGGCCTTCGTTCAGGAATATGGCGCCGTCGTAATGCTGGTTCCGCAAGACAAGGGCGTGAACAGGGCGATGTGGATCGTGCCAATCGTTGTGATTCTTGCCGGATTCTTTTTGGTGCGCGAGATTCTGCTCCGTTGGCGCAGGCACGAGACCGTTGCAGCACCGGTGAAGGTGGCGCCCGAGCTTTTAGCGCGGGCACGGCGCGAAATGGGACCCGATGAGTAGCGCGGCGATCATTCTCGCGTGCGTTTTGCTGGCGGCGGCTGTGGTTCTGTTTATTTTCTTTATCGAGCCAGATGCTTCGGATTCGGCGAAACATCGCTCGAAGCTGGACCAGCTTCTCGAACGGCGCGACACGATTTACGACAATTTGCGCGATTTGCGTTTTGAATATCGCGCCGGGAAATTCTCCGACCCCGACTACGAACAGATGAAGGTATCGCTCGAAACCGAAGCGGCGCGCGTTCTGGCCGAAATGGACCAGTTCACGGGCGGCGCGCCGACGCCTGCGACGCGTCAGGCGATGAGCAGGAAGCCTCGTCCGCGCACGACGTGAGCGCATGAGAGCAAGGGGAATTCAGAGCGAATGACGATACGGTTGACACGCTGGCTCATCTTTTCCGCGCTGGTGTGTTCGCTTAGTGGCGCTGCCGCCGGCGGAACGCTTACGGGGACGATTCATAACGGCACAAATGGAAAGCCCGGCGCGAATCTGGACGTCATCCTGATTCAACTGCAAGGGGGCATGCAGCCCGTCGCCACCGTTAAATCCGACGCGCAAGGGAACTTTCGATTCGATCGGCCGGAAATTTCCGGCGCGCCGATGCTCGTGCGCGTTCCGTTTCGCGGCGTGAATTATCACGAGCCCGTTCCGCCGGGCGCAACTTCGGTGAACGTCGAAATTTTCGAGCCGACCGACAAAGAATCCAGCGTCCAAGTCACCCAGCAGGATATCGTCGTGCAACCGTCCGGCACGACGCTGCTCGTCGGCGAAGAGTTCACCGTGCAGAACGACACGAAGCCGCCGGTGGCATTTTTCAAGGACGCCGGAACATTTACTTTCATCGTTCCGGAAGGCGCGCAACTGGGGCAGGTTTCGGCGTGGTCGTCGGCGGGCATGCCGGTGGTGCAGGGAACGATTGAGAAAGGCGGGAATCGGCAAGCGATCGCGTTTCCATTTCGCCCTGGGAAGAACGGCGTGCGCATTTCGTACCAGATGCCTTATGTCGCGAATAGGGCGAGCGTAGAGTTGACGTCTTTGTACGCCGCGAAGACCGTTTTGCTCGTTGCGCCTCCGGGAGTGCAGGTCAGCGGCGCCGGTTTTGCGGCGGGCGGCCAACAGGACGGATGGAACATTTACGGGCGAGACGCGGTCGCGCCGAATACGCCGCTGGCCATTTCTGTCTCGGGTGTGTCTTCGGCACCGGCGGAAGCGGCGACGGGCACCGGAGGCGAAACTTCCGGCGATCCGTCCGTGAATTCGCGGGCTTCGGATTCTGGAGAGACGGTTGCGACGATGCCGGCGCGCCTTGATAACGTGAAATGGATTCTCGTCGCTGGATTCGCGGCGCTATTTTCATTGGGCGTTATGTTTCTGTGGCGCCGGCCGGCCGGCGTAATGGCCAGCGCGAACGCCGCTCCGGCTGATGTTGGAGTTGTGCAGGCTCCCACGCCCGCGCCGCGTGCGCCGCGACCGGAAGCTCCTGCGGTCGCGCAACTCGACGGTGAAGTACGCGGCAGCCTCGACGAGCTGAAGGAAAAAATCTTTCGCCTCGAATTGCGCCATCAGGCCGGGACCATCTCGGACGAGGAATATCAACGCCAGCGGACGCAGGTGGAGCAGACGCTGCGCGAACTTGTGCGGGGCTGAGCCCATCCCATTGCCGGCATCGAACGGAAACGAACGCCTGGGAATCGTCTTCGACCAGGTGGACAAGCGTTACGGCCCGCTCTTCGCGCTGCGGCGCGTCTCGCTCGAAATTCTTCCGGGAGAATTCGTCGCGCTCGTCGGCCCGAACGGAGCAGGGAAGACCACGCTGCTCAAAATCGCGGCGCTGCTGGCGCGGCCGAATGCGGGACGCGTGAATTTTCCGGGATCGCCGCAGCAGGCCGAATCGGGTGTAAAAGCCTTGATCGGCATGGTCGCGCACAACACGCTTCTGTACGATGAATTGACAGCGGAAGAAAACCTGCTCTTTTTTTCGAGGCTGTACGGCGTTGGCGATCCGGCGGCGCGCGCAGCCGAGCTGCTGGCGGCGTGTGGTCTCCGCGAGCGGGCATCGAGTGTCGTGCGGACGTTTTCGCGGGGCATGCGCCAGCGTCTCGCGATTGCGCGTTCCCTGGTGCATTCTCCGCGCTTGCTTCTCTTCGACGAGCCGTCGTCGGGCCTGGACGTGCGTGGGCGCGAATGGTTTGCCGCGACGCTGGAATCGCTTCATCACGACGGCTGCACAATCGTCTTGAGTACGCATGCGCGCAACGAGGTATTACGGATGGCGACACGCGCTGTGCGGCTCGCCGCCGGACGGATCGAATCCGACTCCGGCCACGCCGGCGATCCGCAAACGATACTGGCCGGATTGCAGGCGGAGAACTGAATGGATACGGGACACGCCGCCGCGATTATCGTATCGAAGGAAGTTCGCGCGGAATTCCGCGGGCGGGAACTCCTGAATACGACTTTTATATTTGCCCTCGTCGTAGTGGTGCTCTTCAGCTTCGCGTTTGATCCCACGGTCGCCGAATCGCGACGCTTCGGTCCCGGGCTGCTGTGGATCGCGTTGCTCTTTGCCGGTTCGCTGATGCTGCAGCCGTCGTTTGCGAGGGAACATGCCAACGATACACTCGACGCGCTGCGGCTCGCGCCCGTTTCGCCGTTTGCCATTCTTCTCGGGAAGATTCTTGCGAATCTGATATTTCTCGCGGCCTGTGAAGTTCTTCTGCTTCCGGTTTTCGCGGTGCTTTACAATGTGACGTTGCTCCCTGTGGCCGGGAGGCTGACCCTCGTGCTGGTGTTGGGGACGCTCGGCCTTGCGATTACGGGCACGGTTTTCTCTGCGCTGGCGGCGCAGGCGCGCATGCGCGAGTTGCTGCTGCCGCTGCTCCTGCTTCCGCTGCTGGTACCGCTTCTGCTCGCGGCGGTGGAAGCGACGGCCGGGCTCTTCGCCGATACGCCGGCGCTCGACCGGACTTGGATGGAGTTTCTGATTGGCTTCGACGTCATTTTCTTTACAGCGTCGTGGTTGCTGGCGGATTATCTGCTTCAGGAGTGATGAAGTCGCGATGAAGGGCAACGTATGGCTGGCGATCGCGGTGGGCGCGCTGATGGTGTGTGCCGGGTATGCCGCGCTGTTCGTGGCGCCGGACGAAGCGACGATGCACGCGATCCAGCGGATTTTTTATTTTCATGCGCCAAGCGGCATGGCGGCGCTGATCGCTTTTACCGTCGTCTTCGTCGCGAATATCGGTTACCTGATCGGACGGAAACCGCACTGGGATTGGCTCGCCGTGGCCGCCGCGGAAGTCGGCATCGCTTTCAATACGGTCGTTCTGATTACCGGCCCCATTTGGGCGAGACCCGTGTGGGGTATCTGGTGGACGTGGGATGCGCGGCTGACTTCTACGCTCGTGTTGTGGCTGCTCTACATTTCGTTTTTGCTGCTGCGGAATTTAATTAACGACCCTGAGCGCCGGTCGACCTTTTCCGCGGTGTACGGCATTTTTTTGTTTCTCGATGTGCCGCTGGTTTACTTCTCGATTCGCATCTGGCGGACGCAGCATCCGCAGCCCGTCCTGCTCGGCGGCCAGGGTTCCGGCCTCGATCCGACGATGAAGAAGGTTTTTTATCTTTGTTGGTTCGCTCTTCTGGCGTTGATGGCGATTTTGATCCGGCAACGCTACGAGCTGGAACGCGCGCGATATGAACTCGACGAGCTTCGGCTCGAGGCCGGCCAAATCGAAGCCGAGGAAGCCGATGCGCGAAGCGGCAGCGCGGCTGCGATCCGATGACATTCGGGGAGTGATATGTGTCAATAGCGTGGTTCCGAATTTACGGCGTTGGGCTGACGATTGATTGCCCGGGAGCGGTGAATGAAAAACTTTGAAAGCCTGTTCGTCGCCTGGATGATCGTGTGGGCGGTTTTCTTCGGCTATCAGGTGACGATTGCGCGAAGGCTTTCGCGCCTGCGCGGTGATTTGGATCGCCTAAAGTCGCAGTTGCACCGCAACTGAGCTTCATTGGCTCGACGGACACGCGCTCGCATTTGCACCGCGTCGGTGCCCGCAACTCACGAGCATAGGCACAGGAATTGCTCGTAAGTCGCAGTCCTAAACACGCTCTGAGGCCCAGGTGAAGAAGGTCGCAATCGTTCTCTTTCAACTCGGTGGCCCTGAAAACCAAGAGGCCGTCGAACCATTTCTCTACAATCTTTTCTGCGATCCGGACATTATCGACTTTCCCGGAGCGTTTCTGGCGCGCAAAACGCTCGCCAAGTTGATCTCGTCGCGGCGCTCAAAAATCGTCGCGCAGCATTACGCGGAAATCGGCGGCGGCTCGCCGATTCGCCGGCTCACCGAAGACCAAAGCCGTGCACTCGAGCGCGCACTTGCGCCATGGGTTGAAGCCAAAACCTTCATCGCCATGCGCTACTGGCACCCCACGACTGCCGAGGCCCTCGCCGCTCTTTCCAAGGAATCCTATGACGAACTCATTCTTCTCCCGCTCTACCCGCATTATTCTTTCGCCACTACGAAAAGCAGTCTGAAGGAATGGAAACGCCAGACGAGCAACCACAGGGGCCAGCCGGCGCGACTAATCGAAAGCTTCTTCGACCATCCGCAATACATCGAGGCGATCTGCGCTCGTATCAACGAAAAACTTTCCAAGCTTCTGAAGCCGGACGACGTTTTTTTGGTCTTCAGCGCGCACGGCCTCCCGATGAAGCTCGTGAATGCCGGTGATCCCTATCCGACGCACATCGAAACGACGATGCGCCTTGTCCTCGAGCGCGGCGGCTGGCCGAATCAGCGCACCCTCTGCTATCAGAGCCGCGTCGGACCCCAGAAATGGCTCGAGCCTTCGCTCACGCAAACCATCGAATGGCTGGCTCACGAAGGCATCAAGCGCATGCTGATCGTGCCGATCGCTTTCGTGACCGACCACATCGAGACGCTCCACGAGATCAATATCGAGGCGCGCGCAGAAGCGGAGAAGTTCGGCGTCGAGGAGTTCAGTGTCATGCCCGCACTGAACGATTCGCCGATTTTCGTTCGCGCACTTGCCGATCTGGTCCTCAAGGCCGCCGGCTTCGAACAGGGCATCGCCACGCCCGCGTAGACAAAACCCGCGCCCACTTCAGGAACTTACGGACTACATCGCTACAGATTCCCTTGACACCGCCGCACGCTGGGAATATAAAAAGTGTGTACTTTGGCAAATTGAATTCATAAGTTTCATTTATCTTGTAACGGGGGATTTACCGCACCACATAAGCGAGCCTATGCCAGACCAACCCGAGGGCAAGGGAGCACAGGCTTCGGCTGCGCCTGATGCGCCTGCTGCGACGGACGCAAAAACCGCCGCGGCGAACAAGGAAGCGGCCGGTCAGATCAATCGAGGGCGCCGCCGCATCGTTTGGGCGTGTATTTGGGGATATCTCGGCGTCAACTTCCTGATGTTTCTCCGGTTTTTCTTTCCCCGGGCGCTATACGAACCCAATACCGTTTTCACGATCGGGTTTCCATCGGACTTCCCGCTGGGAATCGACCAGCGATTCCTGATGACGAACCGCGCGTGGGTCATCAAGGAGCCTGACCGTCTCTTCGTCATCTTCGCTCGCTGCACGCATCTCGGCTGCACTCCGGAATGGAAGCCGACGGAAAACAAGTTCAAGTGTCCATGCCACGGCAGCGGTTACGACAGTGAGGGCGTGAACTTCGAGGGGCCCGCGCCGCGGCCGATGGACCGTTGCTTCATCCAGTTTGATCCGACCGGCAGGATTGTGGCGGACTCCAGCCGGCTCTTTGTCGACGACCCGCGCGCCGGCGTCAACCACTTCAACGATCCGGGAGCATTTCTGAACGTGTAATATTTCACGCGATCTTGGCCGTGGTTTTGTTCGTCAGAGCTGGCGCGGTTTGTTTAAAATGTCCGGGAGTTTGCGTTAGGCGGCCTGGGAGGGACGTTTCCAATGCCGGAAGAGAACGGCCAAGGCGGCGCGGGCAATGGATCGGGCGGCAATGGCCGCAAGTCCGGCCTGATCAACCAGGTCAAGGTATCCACGAAAGTCCTCGGCGACACCCTCAAGGCCAAGACGAAAGACCAGCTGGAAGAGCTGAAGCAGCCGGAAAAAACGCAACTGTACCGCTCGATGTTCCGCGTCAAGCATGACGAGGAACCCCGCAACCGCGCGCTCAGCATACTTAGCAACGTCTTTTTCCACCTCCATCCCGCCAAGGTGAATCGCGACGCCGTTCGCTACAACTATACGTGGGGCATGGGCGGCATCACTTTTTACCTGTTCATCGTGCTGACTTTCACGGGCGTCCTGCTGATGTTCTATTACCACCCATCGAAGGTGCAGGCGTTCCGCGACATTCTCTATCTTGAAAATGACGTTCCGTTTGGGAAGCTTCTTCGCAATATGCACCGCTGGGCCGCGCACTTGATGATCATCGCGGTCTGGCTGCACATGTTCCGCGTGTTCATGACCGGCTCGTACAAGCGGCCGCGCGAATTCAACTGGTGCGTTGGCGTGTTGTTGATGGTTCTCACGCTGTTGCTTTCTTTCACCGGCTACTTGCTCCCTGATGACCAACTCGGCTTTTGGGCCGTCACGGTGGGCACGAACATGGCTCGCGCGACTCCGCTCCTGGGCCACGAAGGCCCATTTGGCGCGCTGCTCGGCATGACGCCGTATAACGACGTGCGCTTCGCCTTGCTCGGCGGCTCGATCGTGGACGCAAACGCGCTTCTGCGCGCTTACATCTGGCATTGCATCGCGATTCCGCTCATCGTCGCCATTTTCATGGGCGTCCATTTCTGGCGAGTCCGCAAGGACGGCGGAATTTCGGGGCCTGCGCCGATCATGCTGGAATCGGAGATCAAGGAAGAGAAAGGTCCGCGGCCCGTTATTTTGAGGCCGAGTGGAATGGATCAGCACGGCAAATGATGTCGCGGAAGCGGTTGCTTCGAACAGTTTCGCGATGGACCGCGGTTTCAGGCGCCGGGAGCAGGGAAATGGAAGAGGCGAACTGATGGATTGGCATCAGATCTGGGAAGTCGTGTCGACGCCGGACAACGTTCCGATCGTCGCGCTGCTCTTTCTCGTGCCGTTTTATACCTGGTACGCCTTTCGCCAGGCCATTGCGAACGATCAACTGATCGCGGTCATCGGCCACGACCCCGCGCTCGCGAAATCGAAATATCGCAAGACACAGCCGTGGGATCCGAAGTGGGAGCGCGAAGTTCACACGTGGCCGTACCTGATGCGCATGGAATTTCTCGTAGCCATCATCGTAACGGTGATTTTGATGGTGTGGTCGCTTTCGCTGAACGCGCCGCTCGAGGAACCCTCGAATCCGAATGTCACGATGAACCCCGCAAAAGCGCCGTGGTATTTCCTCGGATTGCAGGAAATGCTGGTCTACTTCGATCCGTGGATCGCCGGGGTGGTCATGCCGACGCTCATCATCGTCGGATTGATGGTTATCCCTTACATCGATACAAATCCACTCGGCAACGGCTATTACACGTTCAAGCAGCGCCCGTTCGCCATTGTGACATTCCTCGTCGGTTTTATCGGTTTGTGGGTCACGATGATCTCCATCGGAACATTCATTCGCGGCCCGGGATGGATGTGGTTCTGGCCCGGTCAAACTTGGGACGCGGAACGTGTGGATTACGCCGTCAACCGGAACCTCGACGAGGTCTTCCACATCAATGGGTCGTGGCTCGTCCATTTTCTGCCGGCATCTGTGGCGCCTAACGCGGCGATTTGGGCCCGCGTGATCTTCGGGATTTTCCCTTTGGCGATATTTTTCGTTCTCGCAGGTCTGCTTGTCCACAAAATCTGCACGCTGACTCCGTTTAGCCGGAAGATGTATCAGCGGATGAGCCTCTTGCAGCTCATCACCATGTACACGTTCTTGATCCTGATGGTCTCGCTGCCGATCAAGATTCTCCTGCGCCTCATTTTCACAATCAAATACATCTGGGTGACGCCATGGTTCAGCATTTGAATTCGCCGAGGCCATCCATGGCAACTCCGCTTGAATTAGCGGCACCCGCTTGGGCGCAAAGCATCGGCTTACGCGCACCGCGAGACCTGAACTCATTCGCGGCGCCGGACTCCCCGGTGGCCGTTCCCTGCAATAAATTGCCTGAGGAGGCCTGGAGTGCCTGAGCTTCCCCCGAATGCACCGAAAGACGATCCGATAACCAGCCGATCATTCAGCTTTCCGCTGATGATCGCCGCGATCTTGCTGATGGTTACGGTCGGCTGGTCGATGTGGGATGAGATGTACGGGCTGCGGCCGTGGCGCAGCTATCAGACGCAGTTCGCCGCCGCTTACTCGAAGTATCTGCAGAAGGAAGTTGCGCGCGAGAAGAAACTTGAGTCCGACGTGTACTCGTCCCCGGATTACAAGAAGCTAGCCGATCGGGCTGACGCTCTCGAAAAGGCCACGCAAGGTCAGGACGATCAGGTCGCGCAGAAAATCGCGGTGGTCGACGAGCAGCGCGCCGCGATTGGCGACGCCTTCAAAGACGCGCGAGGAAAAATCGGGCACTTGATCTACGAATACGAAATTGTTCCGGCCACCCACAAGGACGCCAAAGCTTCCCGCCTGAAGGAGCTCAACGAAGCCAAGCAGGGCACGTGGCAAGTTGATTGGCCGCTCCCGGACGGAACGATCGAGAAAGACAAGAAGTTTACCTCCGACCAGCTCAACGACACGTTTACGAGCCTGATGGCCGAGCGCGCGCAGCTCGTCGCGCAGCGCGGCGACAACGACAAGGCGGGCAAGGACGCGCGGATTGAGGCGAATAAATATCTCGCCGATCATCTGCCGGGATTGAGCGCCGCGTCGCTGGAAGGTTTGCTCAACAGCGCGCGCGGTTGGGACGAGACCTTGATTCAGATCAACGTCAATCCCACGGGCGCGTCCATCAATAACCTGGGCGGCGCGGGATTGGTCGATCGCTGCCAGTCATGCCACGTCGGGATGGACCCGAAGCTCGTCCCGCCGCAGATCGTGCTCACCAAAGCCGATCTTGGAATGGCCAAAAGTCACGATGCGCCGTTCACCAGCCATCCCGAGCCAGAACTCTTGGCGATTCATCCGCTCGAGAAATTCGGCTGCTCGCCATGCCATGGCGGAAATGGACGGGCCATCGATTCCGTTCAGAAGGGTCACGGGCGCTACGAGCATTGGCTCTGGCCACTTTATTATTCCGAAAATTATGATGCGGGATGCCAGCAGTGCCATGCGTCGGACATGGTCACCGATCATGCGGCGGTGCTGAACCTCGGCCGCCAGCTCTATCGCCAGCGCGGATGCATCGGCTGCCATCGATATCAGGGATTCGATAATCAGGACGAGTTGCTCGTCACTACGCGCCAAGAGATCACGCAGCTCACGAAGGACAAGGAGCAGTCCGAGCTGGAAATCGGACGCCTGCAAAAGCTCGGTGACAACGCGCCGGACAATGACACAGCCAACCGGTACTACGCGCAGGCGACGAATCTCACCGTTTCCATCAGCCGCTCGGACGCGCGGGTGGTCGAACTGGAACGCCGCAGCCATTCGCTTCTTCAGGAAATCAAAAAAGTCGGCCCCGATCTGAAGGAAGCTCGGTTGAAATTGCGGAAGGAATGGATTCCATACTGGCTCGGCAACACGCATGAATTCCGGCCTACGACAAAAATGCCGCAGTTCCGCTTCGCGCCGGGCGACGTTCAGGCGATTTCCGCGTTCATCTGGCAGCAGGGAATCACCGCGCCCGCGCTCGAGCATCAGCCCGCCGGCAACGCCGCGCATGGCAAGGAACTTTTCGAGGAGCGCGGCTGCCTCGCTTGCCATTCGATCGGCGAAGGCTCAAATCTGGTGGGCGGAAATTTTGCCGCGAATCTGAGCCGCGTCGGCGAGAAGGAAAATTACGATTACCTCGTCCGCTGGGTCCACAATCCGCGCCAGCGCACGCGGCCGTATTGCCCCTACGAAAAGCGCGATCTTGGGCCTGAGGATTACGCCAAGCATAATTTGCCGTACGTATTCGATCTCGATCACTCGCGCTGCCCGAATGACGGCCACGAGCTCGTCGTTCAGCAGCCGACCGTGATGCCGAGCATGCGTCTGCCGGTCGAAGACGCTCGCGACATCGCCACCTACTTGATGACTCAGAAGCATCCTGATGCGACGTACGTCTCAGCCGATTTTATGGAAGATCCCCAGCTGAAGCAAAAGGGCGAGGATCTGGTCCGGCACTACGGATGCGCGGGATGCCACGAAATCAGCGGCATGGAAGACGAAGGCCGAATTGGCACTGAACTGACGAATGAAGGCAGCAAGCCCATCGAGCGTCTCGATTTCGCGCTTTGGACCGAAGACGCCAAGCGCGGTGTCCTCCCGGATGGCAAGCCCTCGATGCGCGACGGTAAAGACACTTCGTGGTTTGATCCAAAGGGCTTTTTCGAGCAGAAGCTGCTCAATCCCGGAGTCTACGACGAAGGAAAATATCACTCGAATCCGATGGACGCGTTGCGCATGCCCAGGCCGAATCTGTACGGTCCGGGCGACGTCGAAGCGCTTGTCACCTTCCTTCTCGGCAGCACGGATCCGACGCTCCCGCCGGAATACATGTACAGGCCCGCCGACCGCCGCAAATATATTCAAGACGGTTGGTGGGTCGTGACGAAATACAATTGCATCGGCTGCCATCAAATCGGCGTTGGCCAAAGATCTGTTCTGATGGATTTGCCGATGTATCAGGGCGAAAACAAAGCCAATTTGCCGCCCGTTCTCACCACGGAAGGCGCGCGCGTCAATCCGGAATGGTTGAAGGGCTTCCTCGCGAATCCGTCGCTGAGCACCACGGACACGAATCGCAACGGGGTGCGATCGTACTTGCAAATTCGCATGCCGACGTTCTTTCTTTCCGACGACGAAATCCGCAAACTCGTTCTCTTTTTCGAAGCCATGTCGTCTCAGCCTGATCCATATATTCCGCCGAAGCCGCCGGAGATTTCCGACGCGGAGCGCACTCTTGCTCGCAACCTGTTTACGAATCCAGCCGCGCCTTGCTTGAAATGCCATGCGACGGGGAATCCGGCGCACGATAAGGTGGCGATCGCGCCGAATTTCCTGCTCGCCAAGGAGCGCCTTCAGACGGCCTGGACCGAGCGCTGGATCACCGACCCGGCGAAGATTATTCCGGGCACGGCGATGCCCTCGGGATTGTTCCGCCGAGATGGCGATCGTTGGGTCTTCAACGGTCCGGAGTCGCCCGGCTTGCAGCATTACACCGGCGATCAGGCGGATTTGCTGGTACGCTACATGTTCACGTTGACGCCGCAAGAGCAAGCCGCGCTCGTCGGACAGACGCCATCGGGCTCGAAGCCTTCCGGCGCGGGCGGCCATTAATTTCGCGGGCAGTTTGCGGCGCCAGCGGCGGAGAGCTGAATCGCGACATTCTAGGCTTGGCATTCAGCCGAAAGCTAAAAATCGATCTCGAAATCTTATTCGTAATTCACTGAGGAGGACTGATCTCATCATGAAAATTTGGCGCACTTTGATACTCGTTCCCGCGCTGGCGATGGCCTTTGCCGGCTGCGGTAATAAAGAATCGCAAACGTCCGAGCAGCCCGCGAACGCTCCGGCGGCTCCAACCGCGAAGGTCGATCCGGCCACCGTGGGCGACATCACCGGCTCCGTGAGCCTCGATGGCGCTGCCCCCACTTTCAAGGCGATCAACATGAGCGCAGAGCCATATTGCATGA
>CAVYVI010000014.1:0-633197 GCA_963771905.1 uncultured Acidobacteriota bacterium | reverse complement strand
AATCTCGCGATTATACTGTTGGATCACTCCGTAACACTCGCAAGTGCAGCCTTCGAGTTTCGTGCGGCTCAGAATTTGCACTTCACCACGTGTGTACTCGATAATCTGTTTTTCCTGCAAGATACCAGCTGCCAAGGTCACAGTGGATCGGTCAGTACCCATCATCGTCGCAAGGAAATCGTGGGTGATAGCGAGCGTCGGGGAATCCACTCTGTCCTGAGTGATGAGTAGCCAGCGCGCGAGGCGCTGTTCAATATTGTGGAGCCGATTGCATGCGGCTGTTTGCGCGAATTGCATCCCCTGAACTACTGCATAACGTGTGAGAATCCGTTGAAGCTCTGGAGCTGATTGCAAGACGCTTTTTAATGCGCCAATTCTCACCCTGAACCCGTCTCCCGCGATTTGCACGATCTCGCGCACTTGGTTCCTGTTTATGCCAACCGTCGCCTGGATCCCTGCGAACCCTTCCCTGCCAACCTCCCCTACTTCAACAGTCCTTCCATCTTCGGTCGCAATTACAAGAGACACCATACCCGTGTTCGGAAAATGTACAAACTCTAGCGGTCGGCCCGGCTCGTAGAGGCTAAGATGGTGAGGCATGCTGAGAAATTCTAGGTGAGGGCGAATCAGGGCGTACTCCTTGTCAGAAATTGATAAAAGGATCTTGTTGCCTATTCGATTCCCCGCAGTGGTCGTCCGTTCGTTCGGCTGCATGATTTGAAAATCTCTCCTTTCGGCAACAATGTTGCTCCCAGCGTCCGCAAAAAAATGGGCTAACTACAGGGGCTCCGCCTGTCAAGGCCCGCGGTGTGGACATCTAACTCAGAACAGGGGGCCTGGATCCAGCCACAACTGGGATCCGAGGTTCGGTGTTGCTCCCAACTGTGCCTGAATCGCGCCACGCGGATAGCGTTCCAAAATGAGTGGCGCTACTTCTTTGAAAGTTCGGCCTTGAAATGGCTCTCAACATCTTCACGACTCAGCGGGTTTCTTGCTTTGGTCAATACGATCGAATAGACAACCTCATTGCCCTCAAGCTGCGCGGTGATGAACGCTCCATCCGCCGGTAGTGCTTGATAAATGAATTTCACGTTTCTGCCGTCTGCAAGTGTTTTGATCCACTCTTCGTCTGCCATTCTCGTACCTCTTCAGCTGAGATCAGTACGTTCTAGCAGTTTCCCCCAATGTTCCAAAATCACTCTTTCAATTCTGCCTTCATCACCGAAGCATTGCGCAGATCGTCTTGCACTCCGCAGAAAGCAAAGCAGAAGCGGCCGCAGCTTGTCTTTTTATAGCTTGCCCGGAGTGATTGGCGCAGCGGCTCGATTCAATTCCTCTTTGCGCGCAGATTTGGCCACGCGAGGCTTCGCCATTTCTTTCTCGACACTGGCGCGTGTCGCTTCGCCCAGTTCTTTCTTGGTTTTCTTCTTCATCCTACATCCATGATTACATCGCCAACGAAGCAAAACTGTTCAATTTAGAACGCTCCCGACAATTCGCGACAAATTACGCCAGGCTTGGTCCGGACGCCCCGTCCGCTCGCCTCGGCCAAAGTGAAGGCTCAGGCTGAAGCCGTAGACATCGAACGAACGCAGCCCGCTGGGATCACTTTGTCGCGGGCGGCGAAAGTCCTGCAGACCGCCCGGGGCGGAGGGACGAAGCTCCACGTTCTGCATGTGAAGCGTGCTCGTAAAGTCATCAAGCCGGAAACGTCCGTCCCCGGAACTGCACCAGCGGCAGGCTCGACTGCGTAAGAAACGAAGTCTTAGCTACGCGCATCGGCGTAAGGCTTGCCAGAACCTCCAGTCCCGGGTCTTGCTCGTAAGCCCGCCTCATATAGCCAAAACTGTCAAGGACTGATTTCTTGAGACACTGATTCTGAGAGTTTCTTATGCGACGAACGCATACAGTTTGGCGAATACCACAGGCGGCATGTTGAGCGCGGAATGAATCCGCGTGTTGTTGTAGTCCCACAGGGTGCGGTAGATCTCCGCCACCAGCTCCCCCAGCGTTTTGAACCGGTTCGGATCTCCCAGGTCAACCTTGAATTTGTCGTAGAACGATTCCTGGTATCCGTTCTCCCAGGGGCACCCCGGGCGGCTCCGTGAAATCATGATGCCGCATCCATCCAGGATTTCGGTGAACGCCATCGCGTCATACTCCCTCCCGTTGCCGGAGTCGAATAGCCCCGGGCGCGGATGATGGAGCAGGGCGTTGGAAAGCGCCTGGATGGTGAGCGCGGCCCCCTTTCTCACCGCAACATGGATTCCCATGATCCGGCGGGTCCAGAGATCGATCACCGTCGCCACATAGACCTTCTTTCCGTGCTGCACGAACTCGGTGAAGTCCGCTGCCCAGATGTGGTTTGCATAGGCGGGCATGACCGCGAGCAGGAGGTTGAGATAGGCCCGGGAAACCTTGGATTTTCTCCATTTTCTGCCTCTCCTGCGGTAGGGCTTGATGCCAAATAGACGCATGACCCTCTGCACCCGCTGGCGGCAGAGTCCCACTGCCGTAGCAAGTCGCCGGGAGCCGTAAGAGGGATGGATCTGCAGCTCTTCTCCCAGGCGGACCTTGAGGCGCCAGTCTTTCTCCTTCATTCGCGGGAGGTAATACAGGCTTGCGCGGGATACGCCCAGGGCTCGGGCAAGCGCTGATTTGTTTCTTCCTTCGCTCAACTGTTTTTTGGGGTCATGGAGAGCTTGAGCGTGATCTCGCCCACCAGTTCCAGGAGTTCCCTGTTCTGCTTCTGAAGCCGGGAGAACTCCGCCCAGGACGGGGCGCCGGTTGCTCCTTTTACCATCCAGCCATAGATGGTCCCTTCAGAGATACCGTGATCCTTGGCGGCCTGGGCCACCGAGACGCCTTCTTCCTTCACGCCGCGCAGGATATCGGCTTTTACGTCGGCTGCAATACGATGATGTTTTTTGCTCATAGGACACCAGGCTAGTTAATTTCCACCTTCGTGTCTAAATTTCCCAGTACGGGTCATCCAGCATCGTCGAGAAGCGCCTTATCGGTCTCGCGGATGGCGGAAAGCTTGGCTTCCATGTTTTCGCGATATAGCAGAGTTTGGATTTTTAAGTCGGAGCGTGCGCTAGTTCGACCGGTTGTTTCGCGTGGCAAATCGTAATTGGGGTTGATGTCTAGTTCCCGCGCTCGTTCGGCAACCGAGGGCTTGATACGGGGCTCCAGTCCTAGAGACAAACGTACTCTGTCACGCAAGCCGCGCTCGAGGTTTCAAATCTGCCTGCGCGAGGGGCGCTTGCCTAACTTTTCCAACTGCTCAAGGTAGGTGATGTCGGTCGTCTTTGCGCTTTCGAATTCTTCGATGAACTCGGGAGTATGTTCGTCGGCAGGCTCCACATCCGGCTCTTCAATCCAAGCGAACTCTAGCTCCTTCCCTACTTCCAGCTTCGCGAAGAGCATTTCTGGGATTTCGTCAAAGATGAGAATGTGAGTCTTTGATTTCTCGGAAGGTTTGAAATTCAGCAGCCGGTTCGACAACGACAAGTCGAGCAACTTGGTGCGAAGCTTCTCAATCGTCGCCATAACGAGTCCCGTGAGATCTGCTTGCGGAGCACCAGCATCGCCCATTGGCAGAACGAACCTCTTTCATAACGCGGTTACTGTAACTTATCGTACATCCTGGATTTATAACCCTCATCCGGGGCAAATCCTCAGCAATCGCGATCCAGCTTGTGGCCCAGTATCGCTTCTAACTCCGGCATCGGGGTACCGTATATTCGATGGCGATCGAGCGCTAGGCCGATCAATTCGCGAGTAATTTTCCTTCGCCTCTCATTTTCATTCTCTACGGGCTCCAGGACCTGCATCTTCTGCCGCTCCTCTACCGAAGGCACAACGCCGACGTCGGTCAAAAGCTGATACGCCACCTTTGAGTCCTTCTGCTCGAGCGCATCCCTAACCGCCGCAAGAGCGAGATCTGTGAGGCCGTAAAATTGTGCTCTCATTTCTTTGACGTAGGCCCGTGTCTCTTCCGACTGCACGACCTTCGTCACCGTTCTGCGATTTCGCCGTTCCTCTCGTGCAATCTTGGAAACGCTTTCGCCAGCAATATGGCGGAGCCTAATCCGCTCCTGCTGTGGCGCAGGAATCATCACGCGAGCGCTTTCTGTGTATTTCTGCGCGCTTCTGCGCACTCTCAGTCTGCTAGTTTTCATAGTTGCCGTTACCTCCTCGGCGGCCGTACACCGCCAGCGAATCCGATGCTGCAATCGTCCTCGCTCCTCAGATCGACGCGCTCGAGCGGATTCCGCGGTGGCGTTTTTGAAGCGGCGATACTGGATCGCAGGACCATGTCAGACGCTCCCAGTGCTTGAAGATCGAAACCAGGGTGCGGAATGACCCAGCGTTCTATCGAAGGTATGCGGTGAAAACGTCCTGCAGAGATTGTGGCCATTTACCGTCCGAAAAGTCAATGCGAAGTGGCCACACTATGGAAACTTTCCAGTGGATCCGCTTGCTGACGACTTGACGAGGACGGCACCGACCTGATTGTGAAGCATGTTCCGACCTGATTTTTGACAGAAGAAAAAGTGGGAACAAATCGGGGAACAAACTGGGAACAGATCACCCTGGAACAGGGTAGAACACCGACTATCACCGTGCATGTAAATCAATGAAAGGCAAAGACGTGCTATTTCGTTATTCGGCTGTGGCACCGAGGGTCGTGGGTTCAAATCCCATCGCTCACCCCAACATTTCCTGATTCAATCCAAACAGCGTCCCACGAGAATCGCGAGTCCCGTCTGATTCGGATCGATCTGCTTTTTTTCACATTTCATCGTGACACTCTCCGCCAGCTCGCTAATCTTCGTAGGGAAATTGACGAATCATCCCCATGCAGCCAGCCAGCGCTTCCAGTGCCGATTTGCCCCAGCCGCAGGGAAGAACCGCCGCCGTATTTTGGTTCACCTGCTTATCCGCTTCCGCAAAAAAACGCGAGTGCTGCCCCGCCGGCCGCTCAACATACTCCCGCATTGTGATCCGGAATTCGATTTCTCGGTCGCCCTGCCTCTTCTTCATGGAATAAAACGAAAGCTGAGCCAGCTCCTCGGAAGGGCCCGCTTGTGCGAATTGCCAATCCGGCACGGTGTGCCTCCTCGGCCAAAGTAAAATCGTCGGATTATACCGCACCACCCTCTGCATGTTTTCGCCGAATGAACGTTTTCAAATCCCACCGCTCACTTAGACCATCTTCTTAAATCCTCTCCCCATCAGATTCAGACTTGGACGCACTTAGGACCGAAATCGCCGCGAGCTTATCGACCGCGCACGGCGTGAATCGCACACAACGTGAAATGTCATGCAAGCGGCTTTGTGAGATACTTCCGGCCATGAGAGTGACCATCACCTTTGTTTTCGAAGGCATTCTTGTCCTTTTGACTTCTGTCGCTCCGTTACGCGCGCAGGCGCCGGGCGGCGAGCAGCAGCAACCGGAGTTCATCCGGCAGGGCCAGCAAATGATGCGCGACGGAAAGCCCGATGACGCGCTGGCGTTGTATCGCAAAACTCTACAAAGCTCGCCGAGTTCCGTTCCAGCCAACATCGCGGCGGGGAGTGTCCTTGACATCATGGGCCGCGGCGAGGAAGCCCGGAAATATTTTGCGACGGCAATCGGAGTTGCAGACACGCCCGACCGCAAAGCGGCAGCGCAACGAGCGATGGCGATTTCGTACGCCTTCGAAGGTAATTGCGGTAGGACGATTGAGTTCGAAAAGCTGGTCTTCGAATACTACGGCAGTATGAAGAACTTTTTTCAGCAGGGCGAGATTGCCGACGAGGCCGCTCGCGTTTGCCTGGACTCCGACGATTTGAACGACCGCTACCCCGCCGACGACGCGAACACGCCTATCACTGGTATCAGCTAGGCCACGACACTGGCCTGAAGGAACCCGGCATCAAACCGGCCCAGGTTGATCTTTGGGAGTTTCGTTGGGAAAACGCGCAGGCGCGCATCGCTGCGCGCCGCGGAAATCGAGCCGAAGCGCGGAAGCACGTCGCGGCGGCGAAGAGTATCCTCGACAAGGGAACGAATCCGGAGCAGGCGCAGTTTTTTCCCTACCTGCGAGGCTACGTCGCGTTCTACGAGGGAGACTACAAAGCGGCGCTCGAAGAACTACTCAAAGCGAATCCGAACGACCCGTTCGTCCAATGCCTGCTTGGTCAGGCGTACGAAAAGTTGGGCGACCGGGACAACGCTATCGAGTACTACCGCAAGGCCTCGAAGGCGATCGCTCATAACCCGCCCGCTGCGTACGCGGTGCCGCTGGCGAAGAAGAAACTCGCCGCTCTGCACGGCTAATTTTTGAGATTAGGTGTGCCGCGTGACCGGCGGGTGACCCTTGCTTGGATGACCGGGCCACCCGCAAGATCAATATCTCAATGCGATGGAGGTTGAGGCTGCGCCGCCGGCGCCGGACTTGACTTCTCCTGGATCGAGATCAGCTCGACCTCGAAGATGAGAGTGGCATTCGGCCCTATCGTTCCGCCTGCGCCGCGCTCTCCATAAGCCAAGTCCGAGGGAATGAATAGCTGCCACTTCGATCCCACCGGCATGAGTTGAAGAGCTTCCGTCCATCCCTTGATGACGTGGCCTACCGGAATTGTCGCCGGCTTGCCGCGCTTGTAGGAGCTGTCGAACTCGGTGTTATCCAGAAGCGTGCCTTTGTAGTTGCAGATCACCGTATCGGATGCCGTAGGCTTCGGCCCTGTACCTGCAATCAGAATCTTGTATTGCAGTCCGCTCGGGAGCGTGACGACACCTTCCTTCGCCTTATTCGCCGCCAGAAACTCGTCGCCTTCTTTCTTGTTCGCGTCTCCCAGCTCTTTCATCTTCGCTTCCTGCTTTTGGCGCAGATCAGTCTGGAGCGCGGTGATGATGGCTTTCGCTTCATCGTCCGTCAAAAGCGTCTCCCCGCCGGCCAACACGTCCTTGACGGCCCGCGCGAGAATGGCTGGCTCAATATCGAGCGAATCTTTCTGTATGTTGTTTTGCAAGCTCTTCCCGACGTTCAATCCGATCGCATAGCTGAGCTTATCCTTCTCCGTCTTGAGCGTCAGAGTGTTCGCGCTCTTGGCCGCAGATGCCGGGTGAGTCTTCGAAGCCGGGGCAGTTTGCGTCTTCGTCGCCGGAGTCTGTTGCGAATTCGACGCCGGAGCCTGCTGTGCCATGCCGCTCCCCGCGAGGATGATGCCAGCCGCCAATGCCATTACCGCCGTGGTGAATAAATTTTTCATAGAAGCATTCTCACATTGGTCCGGCGAAATCGCAAATCGCCGTGCATCCACCGTGGATCGCTTTTGGCGAAACAATGGCGTATCTTTTTCAGTTATGAAGCTGACCCTTTTTCCCCTCGCCCTTCTGGCCGCCATCCTTGGCTCCAACGCTTTTCGAGCCATCTCAGCACCAGCGGACGAATTACTGGTCCTCGCAAAGGGCGACGACACACTCGCGATTGTCGATCCTGCAAGCCTGCAAGTGATCGCGCGGATTCCGGTCGGCAAGGATCCGCACGAAGTCATCGCATCCGCAGATGGAAAGAGCGCCTACGCGTCGAACTACGGATTCGGCGCGTACAACACGCTTGCGGTCGTGGATCTCGTCGCGCAGAAGGCGCTGTCTTCCGTCGATCTGGGGCCGCTGCGCGGTCCGCATGGCCTCGCGTTCGCAGGTGGAGAGGTTTGGTTTACCGCGGAAGCAGCCAAGGCAATTGGCCGTTACGATCCGTCGACGCGGAAGGTCGACTTGATTCTCGGCACGGGCCAGAACCGAACGCACATGATCTATGTCTCGCCGGATCTGCAGAGAATCGTCACCACCAACGTCAGCTCCGGCACCGTGAGCATCATCGAGAAATTTGCTGGCGTGCGTCCGGCCAGCGTCGGACCACCGCCCCCGGGACATCCACCCGGTCCCGGCGGTCCAACGGGCGGTCCCGGAGGAGATTGGAATGAGACCGTCGTCCGCGTCGGCAACGGCTCCGAAGGTTTCGATGTTTCTCCCGATGCCCAAGAAATCTGGGTGGCCAACGCCGGCGATGGCACCGTATCAATCATCGACGTATCGACGAAGACAGTGACGCAAACGCTGGCCGCCGGCGTCGACGGCGCAAATCGCCTGAAGTTCACGCCGGATGGAAAACTGGCGCTCATTTCCACGTTGCGTGGCCCGGACGTTACCGTCATCGATACGGCGACGCGCAAGACGATTAAGCGAATCACCGTAGGACACGGCGCCGCCGGTGTCGTTATGCAGCCCGACGGCTCCCGCGCCTTCGTAGCGTGCTCTCCGGATGGTTACGTCGCCGTTATCAATCTGCATTCGTTGGAAGTCGCAGGCCGGATCCCGATTGGAAAAGGCCCCGATGGACTTGCCTGGGCGACACGGCGCTAGAAATCAGCGAATGCTGAAATCGTGGATGATCAATCGCGTATCTACGGTGACGTGCGGAGAGATGGCGTGGAAAGCCCACAAATGGACCCAGGCATTGCCCGTGCGCAGCGTCAGATAGGATTTCACCAACCCGGGCGGCACAAACGTAAGCAACACGAAAATTACGGACAGGATCGCATGCTCTACCGAGTCGTAGACCGTCCAGAATTCGAGAAGATGTACGACTCCGTAGCTTAACGCGCCGAGCAGCGTTGTCGTGGCTACCGACCCGGTCAGTTTCATGTAACGCGGGAGCATAATCGCGTAAATGAAAATCATGACGGGCAGTCCCGTCCCGAGCAGATGCACGACGAAAGAGATCGCCCCGCCCTCCAATAACTGTCGCGCGGAAAATCCCATTCTCAGCAATGGTCCAAGCGTCAGATCGAGTGCGCACATGATCGCAAGCACGACAACGATCACGAGCGTGTCATTGCGCAGGTTCGCCGACTTCAGATTCAATGCTTCCCGCGAATACCCTCGCGCCCGAAATACTATGAACGGTACGACAGCGAAGAGCACGAAGTTGTAAACGGCCCAGGTCCAGACTTCCGGCGGTGGCTGGCCTCGCGTGGCTTCGAAGAGCGAACCATTCAGATGCAGGCCGATTCCTTCTCCAAAGAACCTCTCGCCGATGAATTTTCCCGCGGTCATCACGCACGCCCCGTAGGTCCACAGCAGCACTAATTCCCGCAACGCGACATCCTTCGCGGGAGCGCGGGCAGCCAGATCCGGAATCGCGCGGCGGCGCGTGAGGAAATGGATAATGCCCATCAACAGAAAAAAAGCCGCCAACACAGTCAACGGCGCGATGATCTGCGGCACAACTGGCGAGCGGGCAGCATCCGGCCACGGAAAAGGCAGCGTGCCGTGGCTGAGCGGGAGAACTGCGAGGCTGCCTGCCACCCACAAAACGATCGCAAGCTGAACGCTCCGCTCCCGAGAGAGGGCCACGAACCACGATGGGCTTCGGTCGCCTGTTGCCATGCGCTGAATTCTCCCCCTCACTCCGCGAAGGCGCAAGCCCCATTGGCAGGGTCACGCCGTCAAACTTGCCGCAGTCGCCGCACGCGTTCCCGAACACGATACTCTACTCCTACGAATTTTTGCCGGACTCGAGCTTCCACACAATCTGGCGCAGAATTCCCAGCCAGACCGCAGCGTCCCGCGCGGACAGATTGAGGCGTCGAATCAGGCGGCGCGTCTTTTCTTCCGCCAAGGTGCTCGCGCGCGGCTTCAAGTAGCCGCTCATACGTAGCGCTTCGAGCAGCACCGCGGCGATCCGCTCGAGATCGCGGGCCATGGCCGGCTTCTCTTTCTCGGCTGGCCCGGTGGCTTTGGCATCGCGCACGAGTTCGTAAAGACAAATCGCCACAGCCTGCCCTAAATTCACCGAGCGGTGTTCTTCTCGCGTCGGAATGCGCATGAGCCAGTTGCAATAACTGAGATCTTCATTCGAGAGGCCGACCCGCTCCGACCCGAACAGGAGCGCGACGCGACTCGATGCCAGCCGCTTGCGAATGGCCCGCGCGCCATCTTCGAGCCGCCGCACCCGGTGCTGCAATTCCCTACGGCCCACCGACGTCGTCCCGACAATCAGCGTGCAATCGGCCACCGCCTCGGCTACGGTGCTGAATTCTTCCGCGTTCGCGAGCAACGCCGATGCTCCCACCGCCGAGCGCGCCTCGCGAAACGCCACTTCATATGGATTCACCACGCGCAGGCGGAGAAAGCCGAAATTACTCATTGCGCGCGCGACTGCGCCGATATTGAGAGGATTGCGCGTGGCCACCAGGACCACGCACAAACGGTCGAATCCAGCTCGCACAGACACGGGTCGCCGCTCTAGAACAGTAGCGGATTGGCTAGGTTTCGACATTGTTGTTTGCAATTAGAGCCGTCAGCAGAGTTCTGCATCCTCACTGCGGTTCATATCGTCCGCCGCCGCGCGCGCCATTCCTCAGCCGTGATTTCCCATATCTCAGAAGGAAAACGGCCCGCAACATATTCTCGTTCTTCGGTGCCTACAATTCGCATGCCCTGCTTTTCCGAAATGCGGCGCGATGCTGCATTGGCAATTGCCTTGGGAGCGTGCAGAGCCGGAAATTTCAGCGTTTCGAACCAATAATCCGTCACCGTCTCGCACGCTTCGCTCATCAATCCCTGTCCTTGCCACGGAATATCGATCCAGAAACCGCGGTTTTCATTCTCGCCGCGGATCAAACCGATGCTTCCGATCAATCGGCCGGGCTCGCTCTTCGGCCTCAACGTCCAATGCCATTGATCTCCGCGAGCGATGGCGGGCAAAGCCACGTCACGATAGTACGTGAGCGCGCCATCGGGAGGATAAGGCCACGGGACTTTGTTCGCGAGGTAGCGCACAATCTCCCATTTGGGAAAGATGAGCTGAACAGCCGCAGCGTCGGACAGCTCCAATGGACGGAGCAAGAGGCGCGCGGATTCAAGTGCAGGCGTCATTTCCCATCCGCCTCAAAATTCCCGCTCGCCGTCACGCCTTCCGCCTTCCGCCTCTCGCGCTCCCATTGACGCCTGATTATCGGCGGGTATACCATCCGCCGCAAGGTTGGTGCCCCGCAACACCACCTCTGAGGAGTGTCCTATGACGCGCACGTTGAAAACCACCCGGAATGAGATCGAGTATTTTGTTTCCGTGAGGAAACTGCTGCACGTCCTCGCGCCTAGGAGCCGGGCCGCATTCGTCCTTTCCGCGCTGGTTCTCGCAGGCATGAGCGGCGCATTCTCGTCGTCAGCCCGCGCCCAGGAAGCGCATCCGAACCTCTCCGGTCCTCACAAGGCGGATCTTTCGCAGATGGTTGTCGTCGGTGATTCGCTTTCCGCGGGCTTTCAAAGCGATTCCCTGCTCGATTCGCAGCAGCCCAACGGCTGGGCGAGCCTCGTCGCGGCGCAAGCAGGCGTGCCGCTGGTGCTGCCTCTGATCGCGCCGCCGGGATTTCCGCCCGTCCTTGTGTTGGTCAGCCCGGGTCCCCCGCCGATCATTGTGCCGAGTGCGAGTGTGCCGTCTCTGGTCCGCGACAATCCCAATGATCAGGCGACCGATCTTGCCGTGCCCGGAGCCGAACTTCAAGATGTGCTGACCACCGCGCCGTCTCTCCCAATCGACGATCTGACCGATCTGGTCCTCGGCATTCCCGGCCTTAACGACACGCCGTCAGTTTCGCTGACTCAAGTGGAATGGGCTCAGGCTCTGAAGCCCACGACAATTTTCGTGTGGATCGGAAACAACGACATTCTCGGAGCGGCGTCCGCGGCGAATCCTTCCGGGGCCACATCGCTCACCAGCTTCGCCTCGAATTACGACAAAATGCTGAATGACCTGTCCGCGACGGGGGCAACCGTCGTCGTTGCGAATATCCCGGACGTGACGGCGGTGCCCTATTTCACGCCGGCCAGCACGATCGCGGAGGAAGTTGGGCTTCCGTTATTCGTCATCGGGCCAATTCTCGGAATCGGGCCGGGCGAGTACGTCCTGCCCGCCGGTGTGGCGCTGATTCCGGGCATATTGGCCGATCCTTCGACCGGGCCATTGCCTGCGAGCGACGTGCTCACTGCGATTCAGGTCCTCGAAGTTCGTGGGATCGTCGATGCCTACAACCTGATTATCGCCATCGAGGCCGCCACGCACGGAGCCGTGGTTGTCGATATCCATTCTCTCGCCAATCAAATCCGCTCTCAGGGCGTCGAAGCGGACGGGAAGCACTTGACGAACGCATTTCTCGGCGGCATTTTTTCGCTCGACGGAATTCATCCGACGAATACCGGATATGCCGTGATCGCCAATCTTTTCATCACGACGCTGAATCGCACGCGCGGGACTTCCGTTCCGCTCGTGAACGTCAATGCAGTAGCCGCCGGCGATCCATTGGTCCCCGCGGAGGTCCTTCGGATCGGTTCGCTCGGCCAGCACGTAGGCCCGGCAACTGCGGAGGCGCTTCGCCCGCTCTTGCAGCATACGGCGCGGCAATAGCAGGCAACGAGAGTTCGGTTTGCGGGGTGTGCACAACCAAAAAAATTATGAATGGCGCTTAACGCTTGCCGCGCGAAGATTTCTTGCGTGGGCGGGGCGGACGCACGCTGCGGGAAACTATTTCCTTCTCGATCGCGCGAACCGCGTCCGGAGAGATGCCGATGAACTCCACCCCGACGCCGACGCCGGGAAGACGGTATCGCACCTCGCACCGCGTTTGGATTTCGAATCCGGAACGCGCTAGCCGAAATTGCAGATTCAGCACCGCGCCTTCCGGAAAGCTGCGGCTGGTGTTGATGAACATGCCGTGCGTTCCGATATCGGGCGGCCGCGTGGGCACATCCCCGCTGTGACCTTCATAGCTGACCGAAAGCTCGCTGAGATTCGAAACGCGCGGGCTGAGCCGGACGGCTTCCCATCCGGTTTTTGTGTTTCGGGAATTCATTCGTGCACCGCTCCTTGCTCCACCAGCGTCTGCTCAGGCCTCTTCGTCCTGTTCCGGACGGATTGTTTGTGACCGCAGTGAGGACAATACAGAAAGCCGGGCGTAAGCTCCTGCTGGCACGATCGGCAAAGAACCACGGCAGCGGCGCCACCAATCTCGAAGGGCACGACGCGCTGGACTTCGTCGAGCGTCGTCAGCCCGTCCCGTACGTGGTCCAGCGCAAAATCCTGCATGAGCTTCAGGCCGTTCTGCCGGGCCAGCGTACGGATGTCCTCGTTGCGCCCGTCCGGATCGCCGCACGGATCGGTTCATCGATAACGAGCATTTCGTAAATTCCGATGCGGCCCTTGTAGCCGGTCCTGTCGCATTCCGCGCAGCCATTCGGAACCACTTGCGACGCCGGAGGGTCGCTCCCGCCAGCTTGCAGGAAGCGCCATTCATATTCGGGAGTCGTGGGCGCTTCGGTACGGCAGGAGCAGATGCGCCGAATGAGGCGCTGCGCGACAATTCCAGTGATCGCCGCAGAGATTTGGAATCCGGGCACGCCGAGATCGAGCAGGCGCGTTACGGCCGCGATGCTGTCATTCGTATGCAGCGTCGATAGAACCAGGTGTCCGGTCTGCGCCGACTTGATGGCGATCTCCGCAGTTTCCTTGTCGCGAATTTCCCCAACCATGATCACATCGGGATCCTGCCGCAAAATCGAGCGCAGGCAATCAGCGAAGGTCAATCCGGCCTTCGTATTGACCTGGACCTGATTCAATCCGGGCACGACATATTCGACGGGATCCTCTACGGTGATGATATTGATCGTCGGCCTGCGCACTAAATTCAAGGAGGAATACAGCGTGGTGCTCTTGCCCGAGCCGGTTGGACCGGTGACCAGGAGCATGCCTTGCGGGAGTCCGAGCATTCGCGTCAGTCCCGAAGCGATCTCGGGCGGCATTCCCAGCGCCGCAAAAGTTTGCAGCGGCGCACTCGACTCCAACAGGCGCATCACCACTTTTTCGCCGTACTGCGTGGGCAGCGACGATACGCGCAGGTCCACCTTTCGTCCGCCAATCTTCACCAGGAAACGGCCGTCCTGCGACGTGCGACGCTCGGAAATATCCATGTCCGAGAGGATTTTGATGCGCGAGGCGACGGTATTTTGGAGCGCGCGCGGGATGCGCTGGAAATCGCGCAGCATGCCATCGATGCGGAAACGGATAACGGTGTCGGCGGCTTGCGGCTCGACGTGGATGTCGCTCGCTCCCTTCTTGGCGGCGGAAGTGATCATCGATGCAACCAGGCGTACGGCCGGCGTGGTCTTCGTTTTCTGCTGAAGCTCCGCCTGGATTTCCTGCATCGCCTCCATATTTCGCTGGAGCGAGCTGGAAGAAATGAACTCGACACCCGCATAATCGTCGCCCGCTACGATGACTTTCTTGACAGCGGCGGCGGCCTCCTCGGCCGAGCCATACCATTTCTCGATGGCGGCAACGATCTCTTTGCGGAAACCGAGTTGCGGAACAATTTCCATGCCCGTCGCAAATCGAAGCTCGGCCAGAATATCCAGATTCTGCGGCTCAGCCATAGCCACAATCAGCTTCGTTCCTTGCGTCTGGATGGGCAGAACGCAACACTGGCTGGCCATAGCGTGCGGTACGAGGTTCAGAATTTCTGCTTCGATCTCGACGGTCTCGCAGTCCAGGTACGGAATGCGCGAGACTTCGGTGATCGCCGCGACCAAATCCTTCTTTGCAACAAGGCTGCGCTCCAGGATCAACTCTCCGAGGTGGATGAGCTTGCCCTGTTGATCTTGGATCGCTTGTTTGAGATCGGCCGGTTTTATGTGGCCGCGCTCGCTCAGCACCTCGCCCAAACGCTTCTTCTTCATCGCTGCACTCTCTCGCCGTTACGGTCAGACCTGTTCCTTAACGGAACACCACGCCGCGCTCGCTTCGAGTATTCGCATCAGTTTATCGGCCAAACTCCGCCGTGAGATGAAGCCGGAAGAGATTCAATTCCGTCTCTCCACTCCCATGAAACGCAAACCTTCTCCGTATCCGGCTCATCGGGTGCTTCTCCGGCCTTCGTTTCACCGGATTCGCATGAAGGTATTCTAATGATCCTTCCTCCTTGCCATGCTCCACACATTGAAATCGTGGATTCGCGGGCGTTTGTGGTAGGCTCTGGCCGTAAATTCCATTAATTAGGTCCCATCGGTCCCTTCGGCCAATTCGACGCGCGCGGTTCACGCGGCAGTACGTGATGATCCGGGAGGATTTCCATGAGACACCATCGTTTCCCCGCGTTGTTCCCTGCAGTTCTTCCACTGGTGTTGCTTTTGGCTTCGTGCCAGAAGCCTTACCACCAGCCCGAGGAACATTACATCTACGTGGCTGCCAATATTAACGTCCCGTACTGGCAGGAAGCGCAGGCCGGATTCCTCGACGCAGCCGCTGAGCTCGGAGTGAAGGCCGAGCTGACCGGCCCCGAAACGTTCTCGCCAAATGATGAGCTGACCGCGTTCCAGAAGACGGTGGAGCAAAAACCATCGGGAATCTTGGTGTCGGCCGCGAGCGCCGCCCTGTTCAAGCCGGCCATCGACGCGGCCATCGCTCAGGGAATTCCGGTGATCTGTGCGGATGCCGATTCCCCTGATTCCCATCGCATTCTCTTTATCGGCACGGATAATTACCGTGCGGGACAGGAGAGCGGGCGGCGCATAGCAGAACTCCTGAAAGGCCAGGGGAACGTCGCGATCATCACTATTCCCGGACAATCCAATATCGACGAACGCGTGCGCGGCGTCGGCGATGCCCTCAAGAAATTTCCGGGAATCAAAATCGTGCAGACCTACGACGACAAGGGCGACTCGCGAAACGCGTACGACTCGATTGTGGCCGCGGTTCAAGGCAAGGAGAAGCTCGGAGGCATTGTTACTCTTGAAGCTTCCGGCGGTGAAGGAGCGGCCGACGCGCTGCATCGCTTCGATCTCGACGGCAAGATTCCCATCGTGGCGTTCGACAAAGATCCGGAGACTCTGGACTGGATCTCACGCGGGGCGATTACCGCGACGATCGCGCAGAAGCCTTATGTAATGAGCTATTACGGCCTGAAATTCCTCGACGACCTCCACCACAACGCAGTCCACGAATTCAAGGACTGGCAAACCGCTCCCGTGGCACCGATCCCTACCTGGGTCGATACGGGAACCGCGGTGGTAGATAAGAGCAATATTAAGGAGTTCCGCGAGGCATTGGCCGCGCATCCGAAACCAATGTGAGACGCGGTGCAGCCACACTGGAAACCGGCGCGCGGCGATAGACGTTGCGCGAAGCCGTCCAAGACGCTCCGCGGACGCGCACCAAAACATGTCCGGCGTCCCAGGGCCGCTCCGGAACCGCACGACGACCGAAATTTTATTTCTGCAGCGAACGCAGATCCGTTCCGCCGCTCAGATATTTTTCAGGCAGCTGGTGCGCCGCGTCTTCGTCTTCCCAATAAATCGTCACCACCCACCACCGCGTTCCGTCGTTCAAAAGCTGAAAGCTGTTGATTCCGCGCGCGAAGGGCTTCTCGCCTTTCGCGTGGCGCGATTCATAGGTGCTCCAGACGTGAGCGATGGCATCCCAGATTTCGACGCGATTTGAAACCGCGTTCTCGAAAAAGCCTTCCTTCAAAAAATAATCACCGGCCTTTGTCGCGTACTCGTCGGGCGTAATGCTCTGCGCCGTGATGCCGGCGCCGTGGTGCCGGCCGGCGGGAATCAGCCGCGCTCCGGGATAGAAGAGCGAGCGAAAGCGATCCCAATCGCGCGGGCCCGGCGGTCCGGAGATCACGTCGTAGATCGCCGCCATGACGTGATCGATCGTGTCGACGTCCTGAGGATGCGCGGCAGGCGCAGGTGCAGCCGAGGCCGCGCCAGGCGCCTGCGAACTTTGCGTTTGCGCCGGTGCCGTACCGGCAAGCGTGAGAATAACCGCGGCGAGAATTGCCGCGCGAACGGTATGGCGATTCATCATAACTCCTTGCCCAAAGTTAGTGCGCTACTGTAGCAAGCCTCGCCCCCGCGCACCAAATCCTCGCAAGACGCAAAGTCGCAGGTTCTTCGAGTGCTGCGTCGAACAGCTCCTCGGCTGGTAATGTTGAGTTTTCTCCTGCGTCATCCGCCAGCTTCCGGTACAAGAAAGCGGCCCGAGTGGAAGATCGGCTAGGCTCCGGGAAGAAACACTCTCTCCGCACTAGCCCCAGTTCAGCGTAGCGCCGATTCAGGGCGCTCCCAATGAAATTGCCCCCGCAACGTCCGAGCTGGCGAATCGAGCGTATAATCTCCCCCGTTTTCGAAATCCAATAGAGAATTGTGGCCAAAATCAACCGCCTTGCTCCCGCGAACGCATTTCCTGGTCGCCATGGAAAGCTGCTCTCAACGATGACTCGCAGATGGAAGAAGCACGCCGCGCGGGTTCTTGCGATCGCCGCGGCTCTAGCTGCCAACCACACTTCTGCACGCGCACAGCAGTCCGGCGAGCCGCTCCGTCCCGAATGGTGCCGCGAACTGCCGCGTCCGGAATACAAGAATCTTGAGCGCACGAATTTCGGCGACGATTGGTTCGAGGTCTACCGGATTCGCCCCGGTGTCTATGCCATCTACGAACCGCATCAGTTTGAAGAAGTCATTACCTATCTGATCGTCGGCGACAACCGTGCTCTCCTCTTCGACACCGGCCTCGGCGTGGGGCGGATCAGCGACGTCGTTGCACAGATCACGAAGCTTCCCGTCACCGTTCTGAACTCTCATACTCACTTTGATCACACCGGGGGCAACGCCGAATTCGCCGACATCTGGAACGAAGACACGCTCTTTACTCGGGAAAATGCCAAGGGCCAGTCCAACATCTACTCCCGCGATGCGCTCGAGCCCGAGCGACTTTGTGGCGCTCTTCCCAAAGGCGTCCGCGCCGATTCCTACTCCATCCGGCCATGGCACATTTCGCACTGGGTGAAGGATGGAGAGCGCATCGACTTGGGCGGCAGAGATCTCGAAGTCATCTTCACTCCCGGCCACACTCCCGACTCGCTCTCGCTGTTCGACCGGGCCAATGGGCTTCTCTTCACCGGCGACACGTTCTATCCCGGCCCCATCTATCTCTTCACTCCCGAGACAAACTTCGACGCGTATACGACATCGGTCGATCGTCTCGCTCGCCTCGCGCCCGACGTAAAGCTTCTCCTGCCCGCGCATAATGTCCCGGTTGCCGATCCGGCTTACCTCACGCGCCTGCGTGACGCCGTGCAAAAAGTCCGCGCGCGCGACGTTCAGCCGATTACCACCGACGGCCGGCGCGAATTTCGCTTCGACGGTTTTTCTCTGCTGCTGGCTATGAAGTAATGCCTTCGCGCATACTCGTCGTCTATGCACAGCGATTACATCATACGAGCCGGTGACACGAATCAAGGAATTCCGGCTTATAGTATTCAACGCCCGATCCGATTTGGCGCGAGGATCGGGTGAGACGCGGATCGCGGAGATTCGCCCAAAATGAACAGCCATCGCAGGAATCCACACCTCTACGAAATTAACACCTGGGCGTGGCTTGACGAACTTTCTCGGCGCCCTGGCCCACGCGTTACGATCGGCGACGTTCCGGATTCCGAGTGGGACAATCTGGCCGAACTAGGCTTCGATTTTATCTGGCTGATGGGCGTGTGGGAACGCAGTCCGGAGTCACGGCGGGAATTTGGCGGCGATCCGGCATCCTTCGCAACGTTCCAGCAAGCGTTGCCGGGCGCCACGATGGCGAATGTCGTGGGCTCTCCATATTCCGTCCATTCCTATCGGCCGGACCCGCACATCGGCGACTGGCGTGGCCTCGATGAAGCGCGCGAGAACCTGAATCGCCGCGGGATGCAGCTTCTTCTCGATTTCGTCCCGAACCATCTCGCGCTCGATCATCCGTGGACGCGCGAGCATCCCGAGTATTTCATCCTGGGCTCGGAGGAAGATTTGCTGCGCGAGCCGGCCTCCTTTTATCGCGTGGAAACAAATTCAGGCGCAAAAGTGATCGCGCGTGCCAAGGATCCTTATTTCCCTCCGTGGCGCGATGTTGCGCAATTGAATCTCTTCCACCCCACCCTCCGCGCCGCGCTGCTCGCCCAGCTCGTCGAAATCTCGAAGCATTGCGACGGCGTGCGTTGCGACATGGCCATGCTCATCTTGAACGACATCTTCGCGAAAACATGGGCCGCGTATCTCGGCGGGGCAAAAGCGCCCGCCAGCGAGTTTTGGCGGGACGCTCGCCCGTTGCTCCCGGATTTCACTCTCCTCGCCGAAGCCTATTGGGGAACCGAAGGGCGGCTGATAGAACTCGGCTTTAATTTCACCTACGACAAAGGATTTTACGACGCGCTACGGAACAATCGCCCCGGCGATCTTCGCGCCGACCTTTCGGCCGAATATGAAACTCAGACCAGGCAAGCCCGCTTTCTTGAAAATCATGACGAAGAACGCAGCGCGGTGGTCTTTGACGGGCGCATCGCGGCGGCGGCGACGCTCCTCTCCACCGCACCGGGCATGCGCTTCTATCAACAGGGACAACTCGAGGGGCGGAAGATTCAACTCCCGATCGCGCTCTCGCATGCGGACGTCGAGCCCGTGGATAGTGATGTTGAGATACTGTATCGAGCGCTTCTGCGGCTCACGTCCAATGAAGTGTTTCATTCGGGCGCCTGGCGAAAACTGGACATCGGGCCGCAAGACGACGCCAGCTCCGAGAATTTGATCGCCTACGATTGGCAGAATGAAAAATCCTGGAAGTTGATTGTCGTCAATCTATCGGACGCGTCGGCGCAAGGACGAGTCCGCCTGGGCGATCGCATTGCGCCGGGAGGCCGTTACAAATTTTACGACGTTCTGAATGGCCCGCAATATTTGCGCGACGCCGACGAAATTCGCAGTGAGGGCCTCTTCGTCCGCCGCGACGCTTTCGAAGTTCATCTCTTCGACGTCTCGCCCGCGTAGCTCGGAACCTTTCTCGTTTCTCATTGAATTGCTCGCGCCGCTCCCATATCATGCCCCGTTTCGCGGCGGAGCCGATGAGTTCAGCCACCAGGAACATTGAAACGCAGACGTCTGTCTCCGCGGCCACTGTCCGTCAAATCGGTTTTCTTCCGCTCCTCGCCCTCTTCTACGGCTACACGGCCGGCGGTCCATTCGGCTACGAAGTCATCTTCAAGCGCTCCGGCCCGGGAATGGCGCTCGTTTTCCTCACGTTCGTCCCGCTCTTTTGGAGCATCCCGGTTTCGTTCGCCTCCGCGGAATTGAACAGCATTCTCCCCGTGCAGGGCGGCTTCTATCGCTGGACGCGCGCCGCCTTCGGCGATTTCTGGGGATTTCAGTGCGGCTGGCTGAATTGGACGGGCACATTTCTCTTGAACGCGTCCTATGGCGTTCTCGCCATGGATTACCTCGCAAATTATCTTCCGTGGCTCACGGGCAACGTCAAATGGGCGGGCGCGTGTCTCGTCTTGATTCTTCTCGCGTATTTGAACGCGCGCGGAATTCAGGTCGCGGGCTGGATTTCGGTGGTTTTGCTCGTCGCCGTTTTTATTCCCGTCGCATGGCTGTGCGCGGTTTCGCTCTTCCACTGGCGTTACAATCCCGTCGTTCCTTTCGTCCCGCCGGGCCAGCCTTTCGGCAGCGTCTTTGGAAATGGCTTGGCTCTCGCGATGTGGAATTACGCCGGCTACGAACAGCTTTCAAGCGTCACCGCGGAAATGAAAGACCCTCAGAAAACATTCGTCCGCGTTCTCGCCTGGAACACACCGATGAATATTCTCACCTACGTTCTTCCCACCACGTTGGCGCTCGCGGTTCTCGGCAACTGGCAACAATGGGACACCGGCTACATCGTCGAAGCTGCTCGCCAAATTGGAGGCGGAACACTCGGCGCAGTGATGTTGGTCGCGTCGATCATCGGCACTCTCTCTCTTTCAAACAGCACTATCCTTTACACCACGCGCGTCCCTGCCACCATGGCCCAGGACGGCTATCTCCCCGCCTGGCTCGGCAAGATTCATCCGCGCTTCAAAACCCCCGTCCGCGCGATCGCTTTCTCGACCCTGATTTATTGCCTTCTGACCAGATTCAGCGTGGAAATTCTGATTGCGGTTTATATCTGGACGCGCATCGCTACCACTCTCTTTACTTTGTTCGCCGCGTGGCGCATGCGCCAGAAAATGCCCAACGCGCCGCGCCGTTTCCGCATTCCCGGCGGCGCGCTCGGAATGGCTTACATCCTCATTTTTCCTGCGGTTCTCTGCGGAATTCAATTCTTCTACAGCGATCCAATCGTCCTGCGCTGGGCGCCGTGGCTTTTGATTCTGGCGCCGATCGCCTACGTCATCTTGCGATGGGGATTTGGCCTCAAGCCCGCGCCGCAGGATTTGCCATCGATGGAACCCTAACGCGCGGCAGCCCGGGGCGCGGCAAGCGCGCCCCAAAAATAGCTACGACACTTTTTCCGAAATCGTCTTTGCCTGCAAGAACAACAACAAATAATCCTGCCCGCCCGATTTCGAATCCGTCCCCGACATGTTGAATCCACCGAACGGATGCGCGCCGACCATCGCGCCCGTGCACTTCCGGTTCATGTAGAGGTTTCCGACGTGAAAATCCTCGGCCGCGCGCTCGATCTTTTTCGGATTCTTCGAATAGACCGCGCCGGTCAGCCCGAATTCCGTGTCATTCGCCATCGCGAGGGCCTCGTCGAAATCTTTTGCCTTCGTCACCGCCAGGACCGGCCCGAAAATTTCTTCCTGAAAAATCCGCGCCTTCGGCGAAACGTCCGCGATCACCGTCGGCTCGATAAAATATCCGTCGCCTCCCGCGGCCTTTCCGCCCGCCACGAGCCGCCCTTCTTTCTTCCCCGTTTCGATGTACTCGAGAATCGATTTCATCGACGCCTTGTTGATCACCGGTCCCATGTAATTCTCCGGATTCTCTGGCGTCCCGACCTTAATCTGCTTCACGCGCTCCACCAGCTTCTCGAGAAATTTGTCGTACACTTTCTCCGCCACAATCGCGCGCGAGCACGCCGAGCATTTCTGCCCCTGGTATCCGAACGCCGCAACCGCTACGCCCTCCACCGCCGCATCCAGATCCGCCTCATCGTCCACGATGATTGCGTCCTTCCCGCCCATCTCGAGCACCGTGCGCTTGATCCAGATTTGCCCCGGCTGTTTTTTCGCAGCCTGCTCGCTGATGCGCAGTCCCGCTTCCTTCGATCCCGTGAATGCGATGTACCGCGTCTTCGCATTGGTCACCAACGCTTCGCCCGCCGTTGCGCCCGGTCCGGTGAAAAAGCTCACCACATCGCGCGGCACGCCCGCTTCGTACAAAATATCCACGAATATCGCTGCAATCGTCGGCGAATCGCTCGACGGCTTCACGATCGCCGTATTTCCCGTCACGATCGACGCCAGCGTCATCCCGCCCATGATCGCCGCCGCAAAATTCCACGGCGGAATCACGACTCCCACGCCCAGCGGAATGTAGCGCAGATAATTTTTCTCGCCGCGCATCGGCGTCAGCGGTTGCGGTCCTGCCAGCCGCAGCGCGTCCCGGCCGTAGTATTCGCAGAAATCAATCAACTCGGCGACGTCCGCCTCCGCTTCCGGCCACGTCTTCCCGATTTCGTACACCAGCCACGCATCAAGTTCCAGCCGCCTCTTCCGCAAAATGTCCGCTGTCCGGTAAAGACACGCCACGCGCTCTTCTGCCGGTACTCGCTTCCATTTCTCGAACGCCCGCTCCGCCGCTTCCACCGCCTGATTCGCCATTTCCACCGTCGCCTTCTGAAAAATCCCGATCACCTCATTCGGCCGCGACGGATTCGTCGACTGAATTTTCTCCTTCGTCGTGATTTTTTCTCCGCCGATCACCAGCGGATATTCGCGCCCGAATTGGCTCTTCACATAAGCCAGCGCTTCTTCCATCTTTTTCCGGTTCTCGGGCTTTGAAAAATCGACGAACGGCTCATTCTTAAATTCCCCGCGCTGCGCAATCGTCGTCGCTGATGCGGTCATGGCAGGAATGCCTCCTCGGGTCGCGTCGTTCTGCTTTTCCGTATTTTCAATTGTATCGCGCCCATCCGACGCCTCACAAGCCGCGCCACAACCCGCGGCCAACGCCCGGGTGCCGCATCGCTTGAGTGAACCGCAAAGATTCCGACGGTTGTCGAAGATCGAGACGTATGTGAAGACGCGTCCGGAGAATGCTCCGGCACAGCCGAACTGAGTTCCGCCTCAAAGACGAAGTCTCCGCCTGCGCGGCGGAGCAGCTCCTCTTACCAATTGCCCAGACTCATTGGCCACGGCCTCGGAATCGCAAGCGTCATCAACACGAAGCCGATCAGCGCCATGTTCTTCATGAAATTCACCATCTCCGCCATCTTTGCCATCGCGTCCTGCACGGTCCAGAAATTGTGAATCCCGAACGAAACGCCCAGCAGGAATATCACCAGTATCCCCGCTCCGATCGTCGGGTGATACCCGAGGAGCAGGCTCGCGCCGCCCAGCAACAGAAGCACACCCGTCCCACCGACGGCGAGTTCCGACGCTGGCGTCCCTTTGCTCTTCGCGTAACCCGCCATCATCCTGAGTTTCGCGAAGTGGTTAAACCCGCCCATCAGGAAATATCCCCCGGCGATGATCCGTCCGACGAGGAACGCAATGCTGTACATGTTGTCCATAGCCCCTCCTCATAATCGCGCCGCCGCAGCGCGGATTCTCATCTTTCCATCGCCAGCAATATACACCTCAGCGGGTTCATGCGCAGCGCATCAATCCGAATCTCTCATTCTCTCAGCAATCTCGCGCATCTCGCACGGTAACGCTTTCAGCGAGCCGCAGCAGCGGAAAGCTGGGCACGCCGCGACCCGATGGTAAGCTTGAAATGTGTTGCAAACTCGAAGCCGCAACCTTGCATCAAAGGCATGACAACATCAGAGGCATGAAGCCAAAGAGGCGCATGACAAAAGCATTGACCCGCCAGCCCACACATCGAAGCGCCACCGCGCGTTCGCGCACTCTTTCGAATTCGTGCACCACCCCGCGCGATGCGCTGCACTTGCTCTGGCTCTCTTTCGCATTAGCGGCTGGCCTCATCGTCTGGGGATGCAATTCCAGCAGCTCCTCCACCACGAACCCTGCGGGTCCGGGCATCGCCAGCCTCACTCCGAACTCCGGCCCCGTCAGCACATCGGTGATGATCGCGGGAACGAACTTCGGTACGACGCAAGGGGCAAGCACAATTACCTTCAACGGTACACCAGCCACGCCCACGAGCTGGAGCGCAACCAGCATCGTCGCTCCCGTCCCAGCCGCCGCGACCTCCGGCAGCGTTGTCGTTACGGTCGCGGGCCAGCCGAGCAATGGCGCGAGCTTCACCGTCACCACGTCCGCTGACTCGCCAATTATCGCGAGCCTCACTCCAAATTCCGGCGACGTCGGCACACCGGTCACCATCGCGGGTGCAAACTTCGGCGCGGCGCAAGGCGCGAGCACGGTCACCTTCAACGGCACCGCCGCCGCGCCCACGAGCTGGAGCGCAACCAGCATCGTCGCTCCCGTTCCATCCGGCGCCGCCACCGGTAGCGTCGTTGTCACCGTCGCAGGCCAGCCGAGCAACGCCGCGAGCTTCTCCGTCCTCCCCGGCGCCGCGTACCCGCTCGAAGCCAGCGCCAACCATCGCTACCTCATCGATCAAAACAACGTCCCCTTCCTTCTCCTCGGTGATTCACCGCAGGCCATGACGACCAATTTGAGCACGTCCGACATGGCCACCTACATGGCTGACCGGCAAGCCCACGGCTTCAACGCCATTCTCGTCGACGCTCTGGTGACGACGTACACCGGAGGAAACGCCAACGGCACGACTTTCGATGGCATCGCGCCTTTCACCACCGGCTCGTCTCCCTCCAATTACGATCTCTCCACTCCGAATTCCACCTACTTCGCGCGCCTCGACAGCCTTATCAGCATGGCTGCATCCGATGGCCTGCTCGTAGTTTTGGACCCCATCGAAACCGGCGGCTGGTTGACCACTCTTGAAAACAACGGCACCGCGAAAGCCTTCAATTACGGCGCGTTCATCGGCAATCGCTACAAGAATTCACCGAATATCCTCTGGCAAAGCGGGAATGACTTTCAGACGTGGAACACGAGCGCCACGGACAACAATCTGGTCTTTGAAGTGATGGCCGGTATTGCCTCCGCCGATCCCAATCACCTTCAGACCATCGAGTTAAATTATCAAAGCAGCTATTCCAATCAGGACACAACTCTCAGCAGCGTTCTGTCCTTCGATGCAGCCTACACCTACTTTGAAACCTACGATGAGATCCTCCAGGCTTACGATAGTTCTCCTACACTGCCTGCGTTTCTCACTGAAGCGAATTACGAGTACGACAACGACACCAATTTCTTCCCCGGCGTGACCGGCGTTTTTATCCTGCGCGAACAAGAATACTGGACCATGACGAGTGGCGCGGACGGCCAGCTCTACGGCAACCACTACACCGAGTCGTTCCCCTCGGGCTGGCAAGCCTTTCTGGATTCTCCCGGAACTCTCGAGCTCGCATACTGGACGAAGCTTTTTAATTCCATTTCCTGGTGGAATTTGGTCCCCGACCAATCCCATCAGATCGTCACCGCCGGCTACGGAACGTACGACGCGACCAATGGCAATTTGCCGATTGCCACCTACGCCACAACGGCCTGGATCACCGACGGCTCGGTGGCCCTCGTGTACGATGTGGCCGGCAATTCGCTCACTATCAATTTGGCGAACTTCAGCCAGCCCGTCACCGCCGCCTGGTACGACCCGAGTAGCGGCACCTTCTCAACGATCGCCGGTTCGCCGTTTTCAAATTCCGGCTCGCAGGTGTTCACGCCCTCAGGAAACAATAGCGACGGAAATACGGACTGGGTGCTCGTTCTCGAAGTGCATCCGACCTTCTAGGCGAGCGTGGGGCTGCTCCGCCGCCGCGCCTCTGGCCGGCCAAAATCTTCCGCGCTCCCCGGCCTTCATTGGCTGTTTCTGTCTCGCGCCAGCCGCATTGACTTGCCCAGACCCGTAGCCTAACATCCGTCGTTACTTCAAGCGTTGCAGCGATGATCGGCCAAACCTTCTCTCATTATCGCGTCATCGAGAAACTGGGCGGCGGCGGGATGGGTGTGGTCTACAAAGCTGAGGACACCAGCCTGCACCGTTTCGTGGCACTTAAGTTCCTTCCCGATGACGTCGCGCGCGATCGTCAGGCGCTCGAACGTTTCCGCCGCGAAGCGGAAGCCGCTTCTGCTTTGAATCACCCCAACATTTGCACCGTTTACGAAATCGGCGAAGAGAACGGCCAGGCCTTCATCGTCATGGAATATCTGGACGGCGTGACGCTGAAACATCGCATCGGCTCCCACGCCATGGAAATGGAGGCCATCCTGGATTTGGCCATCCAAATCGCGGAAGGCCTCGACGCCGCGCATGCCGAAGGCGTCGTTCATCGCGACATCAAACCCGCCAACATTTTTGTCACCAAGCGCGGCCACCTCAAGATTCTTGATTTTGGCCTCGCCAAGCTCACTCCCGTCGCGACAGGCGACGGAGTTTCGGCCATGCCAACCGCAGCGGGCGCGGCACTCCTCACCAGCCCCGGTACTGCCGTCGGCACGGTGGCCTACATGTCGCCCGAGCAGGTTCGCGGCAAACCGTTGGACCCGCGCACCGACCTGTTTTCCTTTGGCGTCGTGTTGTACGAGATGGCCACCGGCGCTCTCCCGTTTCGTGGCGACACCCCGGGAGCAATCACCGACGCGATCCTGCATCAAACTCCGGTCGCCCCGGTCCGCCTGAATCCGGACGTTCCCCCGAAACTCGAAGACATCGTCAACAAGGCCCTCGAAAAAGACCGTGATCTTCGCTACCAGGCTGCCTCGGACATCCGCACCGATCTCAAACGCCTGCGTCGCGATACCGAGTCAGGCCGAATTTCCTCTTCGAGCAGCGGCGCGGTTCACGCGCTCCCCACGGATCCTGCAACGGGTTCGGTCGCCGCGGCTCCGGCGCAAAAGCAGTTCGCTTGGAAACGTTACGCTGTTTTGGCCGCCGCCATCGTTCTCCTCGCGGCAGGATTCGTCGCATATCACTTTTGGTCGCGTCCCGGCGCTCCAAGCGGTCCTGCAATCGTCACGCAAATCAGCCAGTGGAACAAACCGATGAACGGCGCGAGGCTTTCTCCGGACGGCCACGCCGTCGCGTTTGCCTCTCCGGTCGGCGGCATCGAGCAAATCTTTCTCATGCTCACTTCGGGTGGCCAACCTCTTCAGCTCACCAACGACGAAGGCGACAAGCGTTTGGAGAATTTTTCGCCCGATGGGAAAGAAATCTATTACGCGAGATCTCTCGGCCAGGACGAAGTTTGGGCCGTCCCCGCTCTCGGCGGCTCTCCAAGCCGGGTGGCCTCCGCCCGTGATCTGGTTCCCTCTCCCGATGGCGCCTCCATTTACTATACGAAGAGCGGCAGCTCCGGTATTTTTCGTGCTGGAAAATCCGGACTGAACGAGGAATTAGTCTACAACTCCGAAGGCTCGAGCCAGCCCGTTGTCCCGCTTCTCCTCTTTCCCGGCGGCAACGATCTGCTTGCCGCGCGTCTTCCAATGGGAACCGGGCCCGAGTTCCATTTTTTCAAAATAAATGTGGCCACCCATGAAGCGGTTGATTTGGGCCAGGTCTCCGGAAATCCGGCCGATGTCGTGTGGTCCGAACCGGGGAAGACCGTGCTGTTCAGCCGCACCGTGAACGGTCTCACGAATCTTTGGAGCTACGGTTTGGCGGATCGCAGTTTCACCCAGATTACTTCCGGAGCGGGGCCCGACTTCTCTCCCATGCCGGATCCGGGTGGAAAAGGAATTTACTTTGTAAACGGCAAGTCCTCCGGATTCCTGACGGTCTACCACGTTCGATCCAAAGAATCCGTGGACATCGTCTCTGAGAACGCAACTCAGCCCAGCATCTCGCCGGACGGAAAGCGCGTCATGTACATCATCTTCCCCGCGCCCCAGCGGACCGAACTCTGGGTCTCCGACATCGACGGCGGCAACAAAGTGAAAATCGCGACGGGAGAAGATCTGAATACGGGGTCTTGGGCGCCTGATAATTTTCACTTGTCTTTTGTTGAAACAGGAGCCAGCGCGCGAGCCAAAGCCTTCGTCGCCGCGGCCGATGGTAGTGGGCTTCGCGAGATCCCCCCGATCCCGGGCCTGCCCTTCATTTCTGTCTGGGGCCCTGGCCAGAAATCCATCTTCGTAACTGTCGAGGAAAAGGCGCACCCGAGTTTCGATATCTGGAAATGGAGCATGGACGCTTCGAATCCGGAAAAATTCGTGGACGACTGCTGCATGGCTGAAGATATCGATCCCGGCGGCCAGTACCTGCTTGGCAGCATATTGTCGGGAGAAAGGACCGGAATTTACGAGGTCTCCATCCCAAATCGGAAATGCATCCCGCTCCTTCCCGGCGTGGTTACGTTTAATGCGGTCTTCGCTCGCGACGGCAGTTCAATCTTGTACGCCGTTGCTTCCCGCGGCGAAGTCACGATTTATCGTCAGCCTTGGCGTGACGGCAAACTTATCGGGACTTCTCAAGTCGCGTTGAAGATACCATTCGCTTTTCCTTTGGAATACGCCACCGGCAACGCCTACGATTTTTCCAGGGACCTTTCCGCCGTCGTCTATGCGCGCCCCGGCGGCCAAGCCGATCTCTATTTTTTGAGCCAGAAATAGTTCCATCTGCGAAATCCAGTTCTGCTGCTCTTCTCGTTGCGTGTTCCCCAGCTACCCGCCACCGAAGTTCAATTGAATTGTGTCCCTCTGAATTCGCTAAGCCGAAAAATACACTGCCCGCAATCTCCGTCGTTCGGCGCAAGCGCAACGCCGCTCACCAGGCGCGCGCCAACTGGTCTCCGATTTCGGTAAACCCGTTCTCTCAAAAGTTAGGAGCTCCCCGAAACGGCGCCCCGCGCTTTTCCGATGGGAGCTCCGGCTAACAAGGAACTCCACGGCGTTTCATCAATCAGTTGTTCTTCGAGGCGCGTCGTCCGGCCAAGATCCCTCCAGATGGCATCGGTCGTTTGGGGCAGGATCGGATGCAGCATTAACGCAATCCACGCGAGTCCCTGGCACGCGTCATAAAGCACGTCTCGGAATCGGCGTCTCTCGTCCGGGTGGTCCGCGAATTCATACCGCGCGTTGTCCGCCAAAAGTCGCTTGATCGACGCAACGAACGTCCAGATTTTCTCGATTCCGTCGCTGAAGTTGAAGTGGTCCAGCAAGAATCGCACATCGGCCTGAATGTGTCCCGCTTCGATCTCAATGCTGGAATCGACGCTCGAGTTCAGGGATCGTCCGGGAATCTTTCCGTCGCAATGCCGCGCTACCAATCCCAGGATCCGGTTGGCGAGGCTCGCTATGTCCTCCTCGAGCTCCTCGCTGCACCGCCTCACCAATCCATTGCATCCTACCCGGGTACTCTTCCCGTAGCCCACTTCGCGCAATAGGTAATAGCGGATCGCGTCGCTTCCCGCGATCGACCCAATCGGTTCAGCGAAACACCTCTTGTCTAATCCTTCCTTCTCCAGACTCAGTACGCCGTTTATGAAGATTCGCCGCGGCAATGGCAGACTCGCTGCCATCAGAAACGCGGGCCAATAAATTGCATGCGACGCAAGCGCCCCCTTCCCGGCTACCTGCAGGCTCGCTGGCCAAAAACTCTTGAACTCGTCATATCTGTCTTCCGTCCCGCCGAATCCGATGCCGGTCACATAACTGGCCAGATCTGCATAGCGGTCAAGCACGATTCCTTCGGAATCGTCCGGCCAGGGAATGCCGGCTCCGGCCGCTCTGCGGCCGATTGGAATATCATCCAGGCCCGTTGCCAGCAGGCCTTTAATATCATTGAGTCGAAACCGTGGCTGAATGAATTCCGGGCGATATTTGTACAGACCCACAAGCTGGTCTTGAAACTTCGCAAGCCGGAAGAAATAACGCTCTTCGGAAATGAGAGTCGCTGGGCGTCCGCAGACCGGGCAGTCCGCAGCCTTTTTCGAATCGCTCACGTCGATTTGGTCGACCGTGCAGTAGCGCCCTTGGTACTGGCCTTTGTATATGGCCATCGGCGAGTGCCGCAGGGTTTGGGCGAGTAAAGTTTCGACTCCGCGGACGTGTTCGGGCGAGTAGGTGCGCTGAAAATGCGTTGGGTGCACGTCGGCGAGATTCAAGAGTTCTTCAAACTCCTTCTCGTTTCGCTCTAGGCCAGTCGCCCGCTCGGCCCCTAAGCGCTCCTGGGCGTGCTCGAGGTTCGCGCCGTGCGTATCCGCGCCGGCAAAATGCGCCACTTCGAATCCCGTCATTCGCTTGTGCCTGGCGATTGCATCGCACAGGATGGCCGCATACAGGAATCCGATCTGCGGCGCCGAAGCGGTGTCAAATACGGGTGTCGTGACGTAGTACTTTGATTTGAGAATCACAGGTCCACCTGGTCCAGGGCGCCGTTGCCCGGCGCGCCTGATCTTCGTTCACTCTTACTCCCTCCACTTCAGAGCCACGCTCACCAGCTTCACCTGGGTTGCCTGACTTTTCGCTCGCGAAGGACGGGAATGCTGATTCTCTCTCCGGTCCTTATGCGCAGGCAAATTGCCTCGGGCCAGTCCTGCCACCTCACCGGCGAGAACGGCTCGAGCTTTTCCGTGTGCCGTGTTCCCGCCGCAGGCGAGGGTCCGGCCGGTGATTTTCCCCGGCTCTCGAATTACAGCTGAATCGCTCCACACTAACTCCCACGTCGGATCGATCCTCAAGAGCGCACTTTCCGCGCTCCACGCGCATCGCCTTTCCCACCCGCGGCCCAATTTTCAGCACCGGCCGCGAGACTCACAGTTTCTTCAGCATTCGCGCGGCATCTTGGAGCGACTGGCGGCTCTCAAAGAAATCACTCCATGGATCGGCGCGCTTCAGTCTCTTTGCAAAATTCCCCATGTTGAAATCGGATGGAGTCAGCGTCGGCTTCACTTCCGCCCATCCCAATGGAGTTGAAATCGGAGCTTTCTCCCGCCGCCGGACGGAATAAGGGGCCACCACGGTTTGTCCAAAACCATTCCGAAATGGATCCAGGTAGACTCGGTTCTGCCGCGCTGCCACCGAGTGCTCCACCGTCAATTCATCCGGATGCGCCGCCGCCACACGCGCTGCAAATGTCTCCGCGAATGCGAGAACTTCGTCCGCATCCGGCCCGCTCCGGATTGGCACCAGAACATGCATGCCCCGGCTGCCGGAAGTCTTCGCAAAGGACGTCAGCTTCAATTCATCCAGCGCTTCTTTCACGTGCAGCCCCGCGCGAGCAGCATCTCCAAATTTTCCAGCCTGGGGATCGATGTCGATGCACATCCAATCCGGCTTTCGCGGCGAACTCGCGCGGCTGGCCATGACGTGCACGGCGATGCAGCCCAGGTTTACAAGCGCGAGCTGCGTGATCAGAGACCCGCCGACCACGTAATCCGTGGACTTGCCTCTGTTCGCTGCATGCGCGATTCGCTTCGTTGGCGTTCCGGGAGGCATTCCCTGTGGCTTTTGTTTTTGATAGAAGCACTCGCCGCGCATTCCGTCGGGGCAGCGCTCAAGAGACAGTATGCGATCCTTCACGTAGGGCGAGAGTTTGGGAAAGATCGCGTCGTAATACTCGGCCAGGTCCAGCTTCGTATAGCCTTCCTCGGGCCAAAAGACTTTGTCGGGATTCGACACTGTGATCGGCAATTTCGCAGGCGCGGAGTGCGCGGTCTTGCCTCTCTTATTCACGGGATGACCTCCGGCAACAGCACGTCCTGAGGCCGCTTGTCGTCGCGCAATCCCAGAAAAACAGGCTGGCGGAGTTTTCTGTCCGCGGTCCATTCCTGGAATGAAATTTGCGCGACGAGCCGCGGCGCGAGGAATATCACGCCCTTCTCCCGGGGAGGATCCGTTAGCGCAGGCTGCGATCTTACGAACGGTTGAAATTCGCGGTGCAGCGCGGCGAGAGTCTTCTTATCGAATCCCGTTCCGACTTTGCCGGCGTAGTGCAGCTTGCCCTTTTCATACGCGCCGAGAAGAAGCGCGCCAAAATATTGCCGCGAGCCGGCCGGCTTCGTATACCCCGCAATTACGAACTCATCTTCCTGATGCACTTTCACTTTCAGCCACTTGTTTGAACGCGCTTCCACATATGGCGAGGAAAAATCTTTCGCGACCATTCCCTCGTATCCGCGGCGCTTCGCTATGCGGAACCCCTCGAGGCCGTTGCTTGCGAGCCGGTGCGATGGCAGCAGCACCTTGCTCGATCCGATCGATTTCTCCATTACCGTGCGCCGCGCGGATAGTGGCTCGCGTCGCAAATCCTTGCCCTCATGAAACAGGCAGTCAAAAACGGCATACACCGGTTCGCCCTTGCCCTGCTGAAGAAACTGAAATCGCGACACTTTCTTCTTGTCAAATACGACGACCTCGCCGTCGAGCAGGAGAGTGTCGGGCCGGAGATTTTGGATGGCCGCGGCGATCCGGGGAAATCGCTCCGTGCGATTCTTTGCGTTTCTCGAGAGCAGCCGGACCCGATCTTCCTCTTTATAAGCGAGGATTCTATCGCCATCGTATTTCTCTTCGTAAACCCATCCGGGCTTGTCGAATGGCTCGGAGACGAGCGTGGCCAGCATGGGCTGAACGCGAAATGGAATCCGCTTTCTCAAAATCGCCGCCTGCTCCGTTCGATTCTGACTGTCAGCCCTTCCCGCGACTTTTGCGCCCACGCACGGCCGCCGCCTTCGTGCTCGCCGAGCTTCGCCCTTTCCCGGCCGGATCGCCCATCGCGGCTTTTTCGACGTCGCCGCCTTCGTCCCGCGCGATCTCCGCAAGAAGTCGCCGGGTCGTTACGGACCGCGGCTGTTCCAGCGTCAGGTCCTTCGTCGACGCATACCGGTCGCGATGCTTGATCAGCAGCCACGTGGATCGATCGGGCTTGCTTCCAAAGCCGCGCGTGCGAACCAGCACCCACGAACCTTTCAGTTTCTTCCCCTGCAGCGTGAACTTGAGATCTCCTTTTTCCAATGCAGCGTCCACATCCTCGCTTTCCGCTTGCCAGGTTCCTCGATCCCAAAGCATCACCGTCCCGCCCCCATATTCACCCGCGGGAATCACGCCCTCGAAATCGGCATACTCGACCGGATGATCTTCCGTCTGCATCGCAAGCCGCTTCACCGACGGATCCGGCGAAGGGCCCTTCGGCACGGCCCACGAGAGGAGCACGCCGCGCCATTCCAGGCGAAAATCATAATGCAGGCGCGAGGCCGCGTGCTTCTGGACTACGTAAATGAGCCCTCCATCCGGCTTCTTCTGCGCTTTGCTCGCACCCGAGGGCTCAGGCGTCACGCTAAAGTGCCGCTTCTTCCGGTATTCTTTGAGTTTCATATCCGCCTAATTAGGAACGCTGAATTTTATTCCGCGGCCGGACGCCATCTCCGTAGTTCCGCGCTTCGTACCACAATCCTTACAGACGCTCACTGCTCAATTTCACCTTTTTCGTGCCACCATGGTTGTGGGTGCTCTATGCAAATGGCCGCCAAAATCGAACCCGCAAACGCAGCGCCGGCCCCTCGGCATCGGCGAATCGCACCCGCCCTCGCTGCGCGCATCCGGCTCCCCAGGCTACCGGAATCCGCCCTTGCAACCGTGGCCCCCAGGCGCCGGCTAACCGCTACCAATCTAACTCTAATCGGGACTCCCAGACGATTAGAAATCGCCGTAACCCACTCAAAACAAAGAGCACAGTTCGTTTCTAACCGGAACAAAAACACGACCTTAGCTGTGTCCGATCGCTCACCAAGTCAGCTCGCCAACCGCCTCCCCAAACGCCCGGGTATGAAGGTCAACGTCTGCCTCCGACGTCTCGGGCGACATCAGCGCCATATTGTGAAACGGCGTCAGCAGGATCCCTCGATTGAGCGCGTGCAAATGCAGAAATCGCTCGAGCGGAAAATCCATCGCCGCGGCGGCTTCCGAACCGTTGCGCGGCGGCGGCGCGCGAAATTGATATTCGGCGCGGCAACCGAGCCGCGTCACGTGCCACGGCAATTTCGCCGAAGCAATCGCGCCGCGGACACCGCCCTCGAATCGCTCGGCCATCGGAATCATCCGTTCGAACGCCGCGGGCACCAGAACATTTTCGAGCGTGGCGCGCATCGCGGCCAGCGACATCGCGTTCCCCGCCAGTGTTCCACCGATTCCGCCCGTATCGCAATCTTCCACGTGAATTCTTTCGACGATCCGCTGCGCCACTTCCGCCGTGAATCCGTACGCCGCCGCGGGAATTCCGCTCGCGAGCGGCTTGCCGATGACGAACATGTCCGGCTCGAGAAGGTGTGCGCGCGTGTAGCCGCCCGGCCCCGCGCAAATCGTATGCGTCTCGTCGAGAATCAGCAGCGTTCCGGTCCGCCGCGTGAGTTCGCGCAGCGCCGCGTGATAGCCGGCGTCGGGATGAATTATCCAGACGTTTGTCATCACCGGCTCGGCCAGAACGCACGCGACGTCGCGCGCCGCGAGAATTTTTTCAAGCGCCTCGAGATCGTTGAATTCCACGACGCGCGTCGTCGCCGCTGGATTTACCGGCGGGCCGATATTGCCGCGGCGCGGAGCGACCACGCCGTTGCTCAGTGTGGCGAAAGACTCGTCCACCGTCCCGTGATAGCAATAATTGAAAACCAGAATGTAAGGCCGCTGCGTAATTTCCCGAGCGAGCCGGATGGAAAATCGGTTCGCGTCCGTGGCCGTCAGTGTGAATTGCCAGTACGGCAGTCCGAAACGCCGCACCAATTCTTCACCGACCCAAATCGAATCCTCCGTCGGCAGCATGAACGTGAGCCCGCGCCGCGACTGCGCCGCAATCGCTTCCGCCGCAGCCTTGGGCGAATGCCCGGTCATCGCGCCCGTATCGCCGAGGCACAAATCGACGTATTCGCGGCCGTCCACATCGACAAAGTGCGCGCCGTGCGCTTCGGCAACGAACACGGGAAACGGCCCGGCCCATTTCACCATCCAGTTCATCGGCACGCCGTCGAGAAGCGACGCGCGGGCGCGATCGTACAGAGCTTTCGATTTCGGATGTTCGGCGAGGAAGCGCTGCTCTTCGCGCGCGGTGAGAGCCGCGAGCCGCTCGCGATCGATTGTGCGAATGGAGGAAGAGGATGTCGGTGAGCTCATCGTTCAACCTCGTGAAAACTTTCGCGGCGCCCTTCGCGCGCTCCACAAAAGCGCATGCGCGAAACAAAACCCGCTGCGCGAAACGCAGCACGCCGCGCGGAGCAGAGCGATGAGTCTAGCGCAAGTCTTTGAGGATTTCGCGCGCGGCGTTGTAGCCGGACGCGCCGGTGACGCCGTTGCCGGGATGCGTGCCCGAGCCGCAGAGATAGAGGCCGCGCAACGGGGCGCGATAGCGCGCAGATCCGAGCAGCGGACGCGCAATGAACAATTGATCGAGCGCCATTTCGCCGTGGAACGGATGGCCGCCCGTGAGGCCGTAAGTCGCTTCGAGATCGGCGGGCGTGATGACGTGGCCGCCCAAAATGAGATTCGGCAAATCGGGCGCGTACGCCGAAAGCGTTTTCACGACCGTGTCGCCGAGCGCGTCGCGCTGGCTCGCCCAATCACCTTGCTTCAGGCGATACGGCGCGAACTGCATGTGAATCGACATCACGTGCTTGCCCTGAGGCGCGACGGAGGGATCGAGGATCGACGGAATGGTGACGTCGAGATAGGGCTCGCGCGAAAATTCGCCGTACTTCGAAGCATCGAACGCGCGCTCGAGATAATCGATCTCCGGGCCAATGTGAATGCGTCCGCTGAGCGCCGTCGTTCCGTCGTTCATCGAGAGCGCCGCGGCCGTGGAAAGATCTTTCAGCGCGGCAAAATTTGGGAGGCTGTCGAGCGCGAGATTCACTTTCGCCACCGTGCCGCTCGCGCGGAAATTCTGCATCTTGGTGAGGAAACCGGGCGAGAGATGCACGGAGTCAATCAACTTCAAAAATGTTCGTCGTGGATCGGCGTTGGAAATGATCGTCTTCGCCGCAATTTCTTCGCCGCCGGCGAGAACGACGCCGATCGCGGCGCCGTCTTTCACGAGAATTTGCTCGACATCGGCCCCGGTGCGGATTTCAGCGCCGGCCTCTTTCGCGGCCGCGGCCAGCGCTTGCGTGAGCGCGCCCATTCCACCGCGCGGGAACGAAGCCGATCCCGCCGGATGCGGATCGGCCGCGGCGCGCAGAAGCAACAAAGCCACGCTCCCTCCCGACCACGGCCCGAGCGCCGCGCCGAAAATTCCGCGCGCGGCGATCGCCGCGCGCAGAAGTTCTGTCTCGAAAAATTCCGATGCGAGATCGGCCACGGCCATCGGCCCCCAGCGCATCAGGCGCATCATGTCTTTTTTTCCGAGGCCGCGGAGATTGCGTCCGAGTTTCAGAAATTCCCAAATCTCATCCGCGGCGAGCTTGTCGATGTCGGGCGGAGTGAGCAGGAGCAACTGGCGTAGGAGCGCGCCGTATTTTCCGAGCGCGGTGTGAAATTCATTATATTTGCCGGCGTCTTTTTTAGAGAAGCGCGAGATTTGTTGCGCGGAATCGGCGGCGCTCGAATGCAGCACCAGGCCGCGGCCGTCGGGAGAAAGCGCGAAGAGCCGAACGGGCGGATCGATCATGGTCAGGCCGTGGCGCTCAAGCTGCATGTCGCGCATGATTTCCGGCAGAAGCGGGCCGGCGGCGTGCGCGAGCGTCGAAACCTTGAAGCCGGGATGAAATTCGTCGGTGATAGCCGCTCCGCCGACAACGTCGCGGCGTTCGAGAACGAGCGGCTTGAATCCGGCCTTCGCGAGATAGAACGCGGTGACGAGGCCGTTGTGGCCCGCGCCGAGGATGACGATATCGCGCTGCGGCGCCACCGGCTATTTCGCTCCCTTGCTCTTGAGAATTTCGAGCGCCGCAAGCCGGCCCGGCGCGCCCATGATTCCGCCACCGGGATGCGTCGCGGAGCCGCACATAAAAAGATTTTGAATCGGCGTGCGATAGCGCGCCCAGCCTGCGACGGGACGCAGAAAGAAAAGTTGTTCGAGCGAAAGTTCGCCCTGAAAAATATTTCCTTCGGTGAGGCCGATACTGCGCTCGATATCGAGCGGAGTCTGAATCTGGCGGCCGATAATGATGTTTTTGATATTCGGCGCGTATTCGGCAATCGTGTCGACGACCATATCGCCGAAAGCTTCTTTCTGATCGTCCCAATTTTCGCCGGGCTTCAATTTATACGGCGCGTACTGCACGAAGCAGGAAAGCACGTGCTTGCCGGGCGGCGCGACGGAGGGATCGGTTAGACTCGGAATGACCATATCAATGTACGGCCGGCGTGAAAATTCGCCATACTTCGCTTGGTCGTACGCGCGCTCCATGTATTCGACGCTCGGAGAAATCGACATCGCGCCGCGCAAATGCCGCCCAGCTCCGGGCAAGCATTTGAATTCCGGAAGCGCATCCAGCGCGAAATTCACTTTTCCCGACGAGCCGCGATATTTGTAGCGGCGAACTTCCTCGACGAAATCGGCGGGAAGCTCTTTCGATTCCATCAGCTTCAGAAAAGTCAGATTGGGATCAAGGCTCGAAGATATTGTCGAGGCGTAAATTTCTTCGCCGTTCTTGAGAACGACGCCTTCGGCGCGGCCATTCTTGGTCACAATTTTCGAAACGATTGCTTCGGTGCGAATTTCGGCTCCCGCTTCGCGCGCCGCACCGGCGATGGAATTCGAGATCGCGCCGGTCCCGCCGCGGCTGAAACCCCAGGAGCGGAACGCACCGTCGATTTCGCCCATGTAGTGATGCAGAAGAACGTACGCGGTGCCGGGCGAGCGAACGCCGAGAAAAGTTCCGATGATGCCGGACGCCGACATGGTGGCCTTGAGGACGTCGGTCTCGAACCACTGATCGAGAAAATCCGTGGCGCTCATGGTCATGAGCTGGACGAGGTTGTAACGATCTTCCGGCTTCAGCGCCTGAAAGCGACGGCCGAGAAAGAGAAGCTTCTTGAGGTCGCGCGGATCCAGGGACGTGGGATCGGGCGGGACCATGGCGAGAATCGGCTTGACGAAACGGCACATCTGCACCATTTCCTTGCCGAATTCTTCGTAGGCTTCCGCGTCGATTCGGGAGTGGCGCGCGATTTCGCGGCGCGTTTTGCCGTGGTCGTTCACGCGCCAGAGATAATCACCGCTGGGCATGGGCGTGAACGTGCCGTCGAGCGGAAGAATTTCAAGGCCGTGACGCGGCAAATCGAGATCGCGAATAATTTCGGGGCGCAGCAGCGAAACGACGTAAGAGAAAACCGAAAATTTAAAACCGGGAATAATTTCTTCCGTGACGGCCGCGCCGCCGAGTACGTAACGCTTCTCGAGGACCAGCACTTTTTTTCCGGCGCGCGCGAGATACGCCGCGTTCACAAGGCCGTTGTGTCCGCCGCCGATGACGATAACGTCGTAACGAGATGGCATGAGGAAATTCCGAACGGCGCTACAGAACTCGCAGGGCGCATTCGAAGCGCGAACATTCTACAGGCGCGGGCGTTGCGCGCACAAGAAAGAAGCGCGTCGCATCTGACTGTAGGTCAGAATTTCGCACGGAAAACGCACGCGACAAAACATCCCTACAAGCTTTCTGTTTCTCGCGCCTTGCAGGAATCGCGCGCGGGGCACTATAATTCGCGCGCGCGAATTTGAACCTTGAGTCACGCGTTGACGCGATGAAAAAGGCCTCGCGCGTGTGATGCGTGAGGTGAGAAGCAGAAGGAGCACTTGTGCCGATCGGAACAGCGGTTCACGACAGAACTTTCCGGCTCTGCGAAAGCCTGAACTATCGCGAGTGGTCGGGCTACTACGCGGTCAGCGTGTACGAGATGCATCACGAGCACGAGTACAACGCGATCCGGAACGCGGCGGCGCTGATCGATGTCACACCGCTCTTCAAATATCTAATCGACGGGAAGGACGCAACCAAGTTCGTCAATCGCGTGATCACGCGCGACATCAACAAAATAGCGGTGGGCCAGGTGATTTACTGCTGCTGGTGCGATGAAGACGGAAAAGTGATCGATGACGGCACGATCACGCGGCTGGAAGAGAATACGTATCGCTGGACGGCAGCGGACCCGAGCATTCGCTGGTTCCGGCAGAACGCGTTGGGGCTGGATGCCCGCATCGAGGAAATTTCGGATCAGGTGGCGGCACTCGCGTTGCAGGGGCCGACGTCCGGCCGGCTGCTGCAGAAGGCGGCGGAAGCGGACATCACGAATTTGAAATATTTCCGGTTCACGCGCGGAAAAATCGGCGGCGTGAACGTGGATATTTCGCGGACGGGCTACACGGGCGATTTGGGCTACGAAATCTGGATTCCGTGGGACGAAGCCGGGCGAGTGTGGGACGCGCTGATGGAAGCGGGCGGGCAATTCGACATTCATCCCGCGGGAATGCTGGCGCTGGACGTAGCGCGAATCGAAGCAGGACTGATTCTGATCGAGGTGGATTATTTCAGCAGCAAGAAAGCTCTCATCGACGCGCAGAAATATTCTCCGTACGAGATTGGATTGGGAAAGCTGGTGGATTTGAAGAAGGAATATTTCGTGGGCCGCGCGGCGCTGGAGGAAGAAAAGAAGCGCGGCTCGAAGCGGCAGCTCGTGGGTCTGGACATCAATTGGAACGACGTCGAGCGGCAGTTCGACAACGTGGGGTTGGCGCCGCAGGTGCCGAGCACGGCGTCGCGCGCCGCGGTTCCCGTGTATCGAGGCGGGCTGCAAGTGGGCAAAGCGACGTCGACGACGTGGTCGCCGACGCTGAAAAAAATGATCGCGCTCGCGAGCATCAGCCGCGAACACGCGGCAAGCGGAACGGAACTTCAAATGGAACTGACGGTCGAGGCGGCGCGTCATAAAGCGCGCGCGGTCACGTGCGAGCTCCCGTTCTTCAACCCGCCGCGCAAAACGGCGACGCCAATCACATAGAACCGGTTTCGGGGCGGCCGGCCAGAAAGAAGACAAATATGAATCGAAGGCAACCAGGGCTCCGTTCTTCGTGGGCGATCTCGAATCTCGCACCGCGAGGGACCAATATTTTGCTGCAGTGCGCGCTACTATTGACGATGGCCGTGATACCCAAGACGAGTTTTGCCCAGCATGAAAGCGCGGCGGCGAAGTGTCCACCGGCGACGCGCGTCGATGACGTGGTCGAAGATCTTCACGGGGTGCAGGTGGCCGATCCCTACCGCTGGCTCGAGGACCAAACCAGCCCCGAAACGCGCGCGTGGATTGACGCGCAGGATCGCTGCACGCACGCCCTCCTCGATTCCCTTCCCGGCCGCGCGGCAATCATGAAACGAGTCACGGAGTTGTCGAAGGTGGATGTGTATGGGATTCCGATGGAGCGCAACGGAACTTATTTCTACGCGCGGCGCAACGCGGATCAGGAACTTTTCGTGATTTACGAACGCCACGGAATCGATGGCGCGGAAGAAGTTCTGATCGATCCACATCCGATGAGCGCAGATCATTCAACGAGCGTAAGCCTGCTGGACGTGTCGAAGGATGCGAAGCTGGCCGCATACCGGATACGAACAGGTGGCCAGGACGAGGTTACGGTTCACTTCATCAACACGGAAACGCGCAAGGATTTGCCGGATCAATTGCCGCACGGTAACTATTTCGGACTCGCGATCGAGCCGGACAAGCGCGGCGTGTATTACTCGGTGATGACGGCGGAGGGGCCGCGCGTATTCCACCACGTGATGGGAACGGCGGCGAGTTCCGACGAGGAGATTTTCGGAAAAGGCTACGGCCGCGACAAAATTATCGTCGTGCAGCTGTCCGAAGACGGCCGCGACCTGCTGATCGGATTGATTTACGGATCGGGAAGCACGCGATCGGAGCTGTATTACAAAGATCTGGAGCGCAACGGGCCAGTCGCACCGATCGTCAACGATCTGAATTCGCTATTTTTCGGAGAGATTCAGGACGGAATCGCATACGTTCAGACGAACTGGAACGCGCCGAAGTGGCACATCTATCGAGTGGACCTGAAGCACACGGCGCGTGACGCGTGGAAAGAAATTGTTCCCGAGAGCGACGCGACGATCGAGAGCAGCAGGCCGATCGGCGGCAGAATCGTCGTGCAATATTTGCGCAACGTGATATCGCAGATAAAGATATTCGATACCGACGGCAAAGCCGGCGGAGAGATTCCGTTGCCGTCGCTCGGCGCGGCCGCGGGAGTGTCCGGCAATTGGGAGACGCCGGATGTGTTTTTCCAATTTGCCTCGTTCAATATCCCAACGAGCATTTATCGCTACAACCTGAAAACCGCGAAGATGGAAACGTGGTCGACGCTGAAAGTGCCGGTGGACAGCAACGCGTATGCGGTCGAACAGGTGTGGTACGAATCGAAAGACAAGACGCGGATTCCGATGTTTCTGTTTTACAAGAAGGGATTGAAACGCGACGGCGCGCGTCCGACGTTGTTGACGGGGTACGGAGGATTCGACGTGAATCTCTCGCCCTCTTTCGATGTGACGGCCGTGGCCTGGGCCGATGCCGGAGGAATCTTCGCGCAACCCAATTTGCGGGGCGGGGGCGAATTCGGCGAAGCGTGGCACCACGCGGGAATGATGGAGAAGAAGCAGACGGTGTTCGACGACTTCGTCGCGGCGGCGGAATGGCTCGAAGCAAACGGCTACACAAATCCGAAAAAGCTGGCGATCGCGGGCGGGAGCAACGACGGATTGCTGGTGGGCGCGGCGCTGACGCAACGTCCGGATCTGTTTCAGGCGGTGGTGTGCGCGTACCCGCTGCTGGACATGCTGCGATATCAGAAATTTCTTGAGGGGCAATTCTGGATTCCGGAATACGGGTCGGCGGACGATGCCGCGCAGTTCAAATACCTGTACGCGTATTCGCCGTATCAAAACGTGAAGAAGGGCACGCTGTATCCGGCGGTGCTATTCGTAACCGGCGACGGCGACACGCGCGTCGCGCCGCTCCACGCGCGGAAGATGGCGGCGCGGCTTCAGGCGGCGACGGCGTCGGATCGTCCGATTCTGCTGCTGTACGATACGAAGTCCGGACATTCGGGCGGGCGGCCGCTGAATAAACAAATTGAGGAAGGCACCGACATCCTCAGTTTCCTATATTCACAGCTTGGAGTGACGCCATAACCCGAGCCGCGGTCTGCCGCGTCTAATAAACCGAAATTTCCAAGGAGAGCACTGATGCGATTCATTTCACGGAGTTTGTGCGTGGCGCTGGCGATCGCGACAGGGATATTCGCGGCGGCCGGGCCGGCGCACGGGCAGGCGGCGCGCGGCGCGATTACGCTGTGGGTAGATGCGACGTCTGCGCCGCAGAAAATTTTACATGCGAAGGAAACGATTCCCGTGAAGACGGGAGCCTTAACGCTGTATTACCCGGAGTGGATTCCCGGCGAGCACGCGCCGGACGGGCCGATCACGAATCTCGCGGGACTGAAATTTATCGCTGGTGGGAAAGAGATTCCCTGGCGGCGCGACCTGGTGGATATGTTTGCATTCCATCTTGATGTTCCCGCGGGCACGGATTCTCTCGAAGTGCAGCTCGACTTTCTGCTCTCGGCGCCTGCGACGGGATTTTCGGCCGGCGCGTCGTCGACCGCCGTGCTCGATCTGCTGAGCTGGAACCAAGTGCTGCTGTATCCGCAGGGCTACACGGCGAATGCGTTGACGTTTGTGCCGAGCCTGCGTCTGCCGGAGGGCTGGAAGTTCGGGACGGCGCTGCCGATCGCGAACCAAACCGCGAACGAAATTCAATTTTCACCGGTCGAGCTCAACATGCTCGTGGATTCGCCGGTGATTGCCGGAAAGTATTTGCGGGTGATTCAGTTGACGCCGGGACAGAATCCGCCGCACGAGATGGACATCGCGGCGGACAGCCCGGCGGCGCTGGGGATGCCGCCGGACACGGAGATGCAGTACAAGAATCTGGTGCTGGAAGCTGGGGCGCTTTTCGGCTCGCGGCATTATCGCGATTATCATTTTTTACTGACGCTGAGCGACGACGTGGCGCATTTCGGACTCGAACATCATGAATCGGATGATTCGCGGCTTCCGGAACGGTCGTTGATTGACGATACGCTGCGGCTGGATGGAGCGGGATTACTGCCGCACGAGTACGTGCATTCGTGGAACGGGAAATACCGGCGGCCGGCGGATCTCTCGACGCCGGATTTTCAGCAGCCGATGAAAGATGATTTGCTATGGGTGTATGAAGGATTGACGGAGTATCTCGGGAACGTGCTGACGGCGCGCAGCGGGCTCTACACGCCGGCGCAATACGAAGAGCATCTGGCGGCGATCGCCGCGGAGCTCGACCATACTCCGGGACGCACGTGGCGGCCGTTGCAGGATACGGCGGACGCGGCGCAGCTTCTGTATTTTGCGGGCGGGGATTGGGAGAACTGGCGGCGCAGCACGGATTACTACGATGAAGGCGAGCTGATCTGGCTCGAAGTCGATACAAAGATACGGCAGCTGACGGGGAACAAAAAATCGCTCGATGATTTCTGCAAGATTTTTTACGGCGGGCCGGGTGGCATGCCGGAGTTGAAGACATATACGACGGATGACGTCGTGGATACGCTGAACAGCGTGGCGGCGTACGATTGGCGGACGCTGCTCGAGACGCGGCTAACATCGTTGAATCCGCATGCGCCGCTCGAAGGAATCGAGAACGGCGGATGGAAGCTTGTCTATGACGAAAGGCCGAACGAAATCCAGGCGGCGAACGACGAGGGCAGCCGGCGACTGACCTACCGCGATACGCTTGGGCTGATGCTTGCGGAGGATGGCGCGGTTCTCGATGTGATTCACGGCTCGGTGTCATATAACGCCGGGATCGGACCGGGAATGCGGATCGCGGGCGTCGGCGGGAGGCAATTTTCGCCGGAGACGCTGCGCGAGGCCGTCGACGCGGCGAGATTGAGCACGGAACCGATCAATTTGCTGGTTGCGAATGGCGCATATTTCAAAACGTATCCGGTGGATTATCACGGGGGCGAGCGCTATCCGCATTTGGAGCGCGTGGGAGCAGGTGCGGATCTGCTGAGCGACATTATCAAGCCGCAAGCGTCGCATTAGCTCGGCGGGCGTTGCGCTGCGCGAGCACGCGGCCGCTTTGGCGAATGGAAAGCGCGGGACGGGCTCGAGGCGATGAAGGGGGGAGTGGTCCCGGTGGCGATGAAACGCACGCAGGAACCGTGGATGGCGGCGGACGAATTCGGCCGAGGATTGCCGGAATTCACGGTAAATCTGCTGGTCACGGATGTGGCGCGGTCGGTCGCGTTCTATCGCGATGTATTCGGCGCGGCGGTGCATCATTCGGATGTGGATTTTGCGGCGCTGAGAGTTGGCCGGCTGGAGTTTATGGTGCACGCCGATCACACCTACGATCACCATCCGTGGCATGCGCGATTAGTGGGCGGCGAGAGGCGCGGGCTGGGCGCGGAGCTGCGGCTGTTTCACGTCGATCCGGATGACGTAGAACGCCGCGCGGCGGCGCGCGGTGCGAAAATACTTCAGGCTTTGCAAGACAAGCCACATGGATGGCGGGACGTCATCGTCGAAGATCCGGATGGATATGCCTGGGCCGTCGGTATACCGAAATAAATCTGCAAGCAGCTGTCGTTTTATTCCTCGCTAATATCCCTGGTCATCCTGGGAGAGCGGAACTTTGCCCGCGAAGCGCCGGTAAGTGAAGACGGCGTAGAGGATCGCGAGCGACATTCCGATCAGCCACCAGACCAAGCCGACGCGGAGACCGTATGAGGGGCCGCCCGCGGAATCGACGGTCAGGCCGAACATCGGATTCGTGGAGGAAGGAAGGACGTAAGGATACAGGCTGAACGCGACGCTGCAGAGCATGCCGAGAATGTAGGCGCACGAGGCGAGGAAGGACTTCGTCTCTTCGCGGCGGCGGCCGAACCAAAGTACGCCTGCGAGTCCGGCGATGGCCAGGATGGGGAAGATGAAACCCCAGGGCCGCGTGCGGAAGCTTTGCATGAGCTGCGGCTGAAGCTTGAAGCTGGCGAAGGTGATGGCGGCGGTGAGCAGCGCGACGGCCCACCAAACGCGGCTTGCGAGTTGCGAGGCGCGGGCCGAGACTTCGCCGCGCGTTTTCAGCGCGATCCAAAGCGCGCCATGAAGAGTGAGCGTAGCGAGCGCGGCGACGCCGGTCAGGATCGTGAACCAATCAAGAATCCCGGCGTTGGGACCGGGAAGAAAATTCGTCCAGAGTGGCTCGAAGAATCGGCCGTGAATATCGAGCGGGACGCCGCGAACCACATTGCCGAGCGCCGCGCCATAGAAAACGGCGAGGAGCAAGCTCGAAGCGAAGAACACGGCATCCCAGAACGAAGCCCAGATTTCTCCTTCGACATGGCCACGAAATTCGATGGAGACGCCGCGAAGAATCAGCAGCCAGAGGACGATCATGAGCGGAAGATAGAATCCGCTGAAACTGGAAGCGTAAAGCGCAGGGAACGCGAAATATAAAGTGCCGCCGCCGGCGATGAGCCAGACTTCGTTGGCGTCCCAAACGGGGCCGATGGAGCTGATGACGGAGCGGCGCTCTGGGTCGGAGCGCGCGACCCAGAGATGAACGATCCCGGCGCCGATGTCGAAGCCGTCGAAGACGACGTACATCGCGAGCATGAAGGCGACGAGCGCGAACCAGATCGTTTCCATGGCGTCCTCCTTATTTCGCTGCCGCGGGAAGCGGCGCGTTCGCGGCGACTCCGGCTGAATGCCCTTCGGGGCCTTCTTCGATTTCGCGATACACGAGAAAGAGAAACAAGATCGCGAGAATCGTGTAGAGGCCGAGGAAACCAATCAGAGTAAACCAGGCATTGCCCGCGGAAACTTGCGTCGAGACGCCAGCGCGGGTGAGCATCAGGCCGTAGATGAGCCAGGGCTGGCGGCCGACTTCGGCGGTGATCCAGCCGGCGGTGTTGGCGATGAATGGAAAGGGAAGCGAAAGCATCAGAATCCAGAGCGTGGCCGGCGAATCGAAGAGCGTTCCGCGATAGAGCTGGAAGGCCGCAAGGAGCAGGACCGCGATGAAGATCGTGCCGAGGCCGACCATGATGTGATAGCTGAAATAGAGGAGCGGGACATTGTCGGGCCAGAGATTTTGCGGAAATTCGTCGAGGCCTTTCACTTCCGCGCTCCAGGCGCGGTAGGTGAGAAAGCTGAGCGCTTTTGGAAACATAAGCGGATTATCGAGGCGCTGTTTTTCCATGTCGGGCTGGCCGAGAATCACGAGAGGCGCGCCGCGCTGGGAGTGGAAAAGGCCTTCCATGGCGGCGAGAGTAACCGGCTGATTCTCGGCGATCATTTTGCCCTGGCCATCGCCGGTGGGAAAAAGCTGGATGAACGCAGCGATGATGCCGACGGTGACGGCGACGCGGAGAAAAAGCTTGCCGAATTCGATGTGGCGCTTCGAGAGAAGATAGAACGCGCCGACCGAAGCCATGGTGAAACATCCTGTCTGCACGGCGCCGATCATCGTGTGCGCGTATTGCCAGAGGCCCCACGGATTGAGGAGAAGTTCCCAGAAACTGCGGAGCGCGAAGGCGCCGGTGCCGTCGATCGCGTAACCGACGGGATGCTGCATCCACGCGTCGGTGGCGACGATGAGATAGCCGGAAAGCCACGAGCCAAGGAACATCATGAGCGAGGCGAGCCAGTGAAGTTTTGCGCCGATACGTTTTTCGCCGAATAAAAAGAGGCCGAGGAATGTCGATTCGAGGAAGAAAGAAAAGACGCCTTCCATTGCCAGAGTCTGGCCGATCACGCCGCCGGCCGAGCGCGAAAACTCCGCCCAGTTGGTGCCGAACTGAAATTCCATGGGAATCCCGGTGACGACGCCGAGTGCGAAGCTGATGCCGAAAATTTTGCCCCAGAAGCGCGCGGCTTGATTCCAGCGCGTGTCGCCCGTGCGCTGCGCGAGCGTCTTCATGATGAAGATCAGGAGCGCGAGACCCATGGTGAGCTGAGGAAAGATGTAATGAAACGTGATTGTGAATGCGAAGTGGAGGCGATGAACGAAGAGCGCGTCTCCCATATAATGACCTCCCGTCGGAACCGCGGTACAAGCGCCTCATGCTACTCCAATTTATCGGCAGGAAATGTAATATGCATCGCCGGCTATCGCGACACGGATGCGGCCGGCAGGGCGCGTGAACGTGTGGACCGGGCGACATATTAAGGATGCTCCCGGTGATGTGATTGAGCGCATCCAGCGATACTATAGGGGGCGCAAGAAATGGGAGGAAAAATGCATCGGGTGATTCGAAGTTTGGGAATATTTATTTTCGGGTTGGGTTGGACGGTCGCGGCGTCGGCGCAGACGGCGCGGCGGCCGATTACGTTCGAGGACATTATCTCGATGCATCGAATCGGCGATCCCCAGATTTCGCCGGATGGGCAATGGATTGCCTACACAGTGGCCACGCCGGACAAGGATGCGAATCGGCTGGTGAGCGATATCTGGGTGATCGCGACGAACGGCGGCGAACCGAAACAATTGACGCGCGGAGGGACGGACGAACGGCCGCGGTGGTCGCCGGATGGGCGGAAGATTGCGTTTGTCTCGGCGCCGGACGGCACGCCACAAGTGTATTGGATTTCGGTCGCGGGCGGCGAAGCATCGCGGTTGACATCAGTCTCCGGCGGCGCGGCCAATGAAATCTGGTCGCCCGACGGGAAATCCATCGCATTCGTTCGAGAGAGTGTATCCCGATTGCGGCGACGATGCGTGCAACGCGAAGCGCGACACTGAGCAAGAGAAGAGCAAGGTGAAGGCGCGGATATACACGAAGCTTCTCTATCGCCACTGGACGCAGTGGTGGGACGGGAAGCGCAGCCATCTGTTTATTGTTGCAGCGCCGAGCGCGACATCCGAGAGCACCCCGGCTGGGACACTCGCAAGTGTGCCGCGCGATTTAACGCCGGGCGCGGATTACGATGTGCCGCCTTTCAATCTCGGCAACCCGGAGGCGATCTCATTTTCGCCGGACAGCCACGAGATCGCGTTCACAGCAAACAGCGACAAAGATGAGGCGATGAGCACGAACGGAGATATTTTCACCGTGGCGGCGAATGGAGACAGCGCTCCGAAGAAGATCACGGACAACCCAGGCGACGATTGGGGCCCGATTTATTCACCCGATGGAAAATGGATCGCATATCGCGCGCAATTCATTCCTGGGAATGAGGCCGATCGCTGGCGGCTGATGCTAGACGAGCGTGCCTCGGGTAAGCGAATCGATTTGACGGAACATTTCGATGCGCCGGTGGACGCGTTTGAGTGGGCGCCCGACAGCCAGACGATCCTTTTTCAGACGGAAGAACAGGGCGAAATGCCGATTTACAGCATTGCCGCAATTGCGGGGAGCACACCGCGAAAAGTAATCGCTGACGGATACAACGACGAATTCGAGGTGAGCCGCGATGGCCGGACGATCATTTTCGCGCGGAGCAGCTTTACATATCCGCCGGAACTTTTCGCGGCGGCCGCGGATGGAAGAGGAATCCGACAGCTGACGCACCACAACGGGGAAATTCTCGCGCGCGTCGAAATGGCGAAGACCGAGGCATTCTGGTATGCGGGCGCCGACGGAGCGCAGGTGGAAGAATTTATTATTCGGCCGCCGAATTTCGACGCGTCGAAAAAATATCCGTTGTTGCTACTCGCGCACGGCGGGCCGCAAGTTCCGTGGAGCGACACGTGGAGTTACCGCTGGAATCCGGAGGTGATGGCGGCGCCGGGATACGTCGTGGTGATGCCGAATTTCCATGGCTCGCCGGGATACGGACAGAAATTCACCGAAGAGATCAGCAAGGATTGGGGCGGCGAACCATATACCGACATCATGGACGGCGTGGACGCAGCGATTGCGAAATATTCATTCATCGACGGCTCGCGCATGGGAGCGGCCGGTGCATCCTACGGCGGATTCATGATCGATTGGATCGCGACGCACACGGGCCGTTTCAAATGCCTGGTGAGCCACGCGGGACCCTACGATGAGCGCAGCATGTACGGATCGACGGAAGAGCTTTGGTTCATGGAATGGGAATATGGGGGGACGCCGTGGGCGAATCCGGAGCTGTACGACAAATGGTCGTCCGATAAGAATGCCGGGGCGCTCGGAAAATTCAAGACGCCGACGTTGGTGATCGGAGGCGAGCGCGATTTTCGCGTGCCCTATACGCAGGACCTGGAATTTTTCACGGCGCTGCAGCGGCAGGGCGTTCCATCGAAGCTGATGATTTTCCCGGATGAGGGGCACTGGATACTGAAGCCGCAGAACAGTGAGCTTTGGTACAAGACGGTCCTCGATTGGCTCGCGACATATCTCAAGTGATGCGCGGGCGCGCCCGCAAACACTCGAAGAATAAAAAGGGCGGGGGCGAACTTGCGCCCTGGCTTAGCCCCGGGCTCGCTCTCCGCCCGCCCCGGTTGATTGTGAAAGACGTTCCTACTGACCTTGTTCGGACGACGATTGCAGTTGCACAGCTTCAGTGCGCCCACTGAATTGAACTTGCTGAACGAGGTTATTATTCGTGGTGACTTCGGAATCGCTGGGTTTTTGCGGGAGGGTCACCCAGCGGACCGGAACTTGAGCTACGACCTTGCCGTCGCGTAAAACCTCGAGTTGATTGCCTGATTCTTGCGCCCGGAGCTCGTAATCGCCCGGGTCGAGTGTTTTTGTGCCGAAGGTTGTGGGTTGGGTAGCCGTAAAGGTTGTTGTGTCGAGATGGGCCGCCCACGCGGACGTGGCCAATGCCAGACCCGCGACAGCTACAAGAAAACTGCTCGCACGTATGCGCACCATTGCACTTCCTCCTTAGGGGTGGTTTAACGTCGCCGGAGTACGAAGCGGGCCCGCTCGGTTGCTCTTGGCAAGCGCGAAAGATTCCCGCGCTCATATAGAAAGATGCGCCGGAGCGGAGGCGCGTTGCACAAATTATTATTTGCGATTGGAAACGCGGGCGAGCGTGGAACTTCAGACACGCTGCGCAACGAGAAGCAAATTCTCACCGAAGAGCAGGGACGTCGAAGAAAGAGCGCGCAGAATTTCCCGGTTCTGTTCGAGTTGCTCCGGATCTTTTTCTTTGCGGAATGCAATGCCCGTGTAGAGCCAAGTCCAGGGCGCATAGACGCAATAGAAATAGCTGACCGGCTTGATGTGGGTATGCGCGGCGTCGAGCAACTGGAATCCGGAGGTGTGAAGAATGTAGCGCCATTCCCAGAACGTGCGCAGGCCGATGTGGTGGAGAGGCTGGCGCGCGGATTCATTGAGCGGCCGCGGATCCTGCGTGTAAAAACTGCTACCGAAATAGCGCACGCGCGAACGGAGCGAGGCGACGTTTGGAGTCGTAATTACAAAATAGCCGCCAGGTTGGCACAGGCGATGCGCTTCGCGGAAGAATGTGAATGGATTTTCAAGATGCTCAACGCCTTCGATGCAGGCAATGAGATCAAAGCTGGCATCGGGCCAGGGCAACGGCGTGTTGAGGTCGGCGACGCGAAAACGGCCTCCGAACGCCATGATCGCCTGACCACTCAGTTTGGAGCCGATGTCGGCTCCGGAGACTTCGAAGCCAGCGCGCGTCAGCTCGACGGCCAGCTCGCCTTCTCCGCACGGCGCGTCGAGGATTTTCGAACCGGCGGACAAATCGAGCTGGCGAATCCTGCGCACGACGGCGGCGTGAATTTTCGGACAGGATGGGCCAGTCATCGCGGGGATTCTGACAGAATTTGCCGATATTTCTCTATCGTAGTTTCGACCATGCGGTCGGCCGTGAAGTGCGCGGCGATGGTGTCGCGGGCGGCGGCGCCGAAGCATGCGGCGGCGGCGGGTGCGCGAAGCAGTTGGATCGTGGCGGAAGCGAAAGCGGCGGAATCGGGCAATGACACGAGCAGGCCGTTCTGCTGCGGCGTGACCATTTCCGGAACGCCGCCGCTCGCGACGCCGACGACCGGCAGGCCGTACGACATCGCGGCAAGCATTGAAGTCCCGAGCGGCTCGGCGAGAGATGGAAAGAGAAAAATATCGAGCGCGCGATAGACATTGGCAATTTTTTCGATGAAGCCGGGAAAAAGAACCGCGCCTATGACGCCGAGTTCTTTAGCGAGCGATTCGAGAGCGGTACGGCATGGGCCATCACCCGCGAGAATCAGCCGGCACGCCGGAAATTCGCGCAGAATCGCGGGCATGGCGCGAACGAGGACTTCCTGGCCTTTTTCGGCAAGAAGGTACCCGACGCAGCCGAGAAGAATTTCCTTCGATGCAATTCCCAGCCCCTGGCGAATTCGTTCGCGCTCGCCGGCTGAAATTGGCACGGGCAGTTCGACGCCTTCGAAGACAACTTCCACTTTCTCGGGAGCGATTCCGGAGTTGGTGATGCTGTCGGCGACGAAACGGGACACGGCAAAGATGCGGCGCGCGGCGCGATACCGCGCGAGGCCGATCGTGCCACGGCTGAGAGGATTCGCAACGCGGCGGTGCGCGATGAGAGCGGCGCAGTGATGCGCTCGCGCGAACCAGGCCGCGGTCAGCGCGTGGGGATCATGAGCGTGAACGACGTCGAAATGCCGCTCGCGGAGGATTTTTCGGAGCAGGCGCGAGCCACCCCAGCGAACGTTGCGCGGAGGAATGGCGTGGACGCGAAAGCCTTCGGACGATGCACGTTCTTCGATAGCTCCGCCGCCGAGCGCAATCAGCTCGACTCCTTGGCCGCGCGCGCGCAGGCCGCGGAGGGTGAGCAGGACCTGATTCTGGCCGCCGCGCCAGTCCGGGCGCGTATCCAGATGGATGGAAGAGATGGGCATGGAGGCCAGAGTGTCGAGGCGGTCCGACGGCGGAGTGTAACATCGGCGATATCCGGCGTCGAGGCGCGGCGGGTGGCGCGATGCGGGGGACGCACGGCAGCGGTGATATTGATATTGAGGATGGCTCGTCGAACAAGAAGCGGCTGGATTGCGATGGCGGACTGGCCTCCGTATTTCCCACAATTGACAGCAAAATCCGTGCGTGAGAGTGTCCGCGAACCTTAGATACTGAGAGGCTAACGATGATGGCGATTCGTCGAGTCGATGGGTGGGTGTGCGTTTTCGCACTGTGTGCGCTGCTCAGCGCGGGGGTCGCGCGGGCCGATACGCTGAAGTTCACTAGCACCCCGCCGGGCGCCACGGTTGAAATCAACGGCGTGGTCGTCGGGACGACTCCATATGAAATGAAAGTTCCGGGCGGATATCTGCACAAGCCGCACAGCGTATTTAGTGGGCGGCTCGAACATGCGATGGTCGCGCGGATATATAAGGATGGATTTGCGGCGCAGGAAATCACGCTAACCGAAGGGCCGCACAAATGGACGGATGTCTACGGAAGAAACCATGGAGATTACTTTCTCCTGAAAACAAGCCATGTCGTGGTCAATCTCGAGTCTTCAGCGACGCTTCGGGGAGGCAAAGTCGCAACGGTGGCGGCAACGGAGCCTGCGCGCGCCCCGACGCCGCGCCCGGAGCTCCCCGCAGAAGAGGTGACGCGGCACGCGATGCCGGCGATCGTGAAACTCGACGGCGAAGAACTGCAAGGCACCGGGTTTTTCGTGACGGAGAATGGCATCATCGCGACGAATCGACACGTGGCGGACGGAAATGCGAGCTTTTTTGTAGTGACTTCGACAGGGGAGCGGCTGCTTGGGAAAGTGATTTATGCCGATCCGCAACTGGATCTCGCGCTTGTGAAGGTGAACGGAAGCGGCTTTCCGCATCTGCCGCTCGCGGATTTGTCGGCGGTGCATCCCGGTGCGACGGTTCTGGCGATTGGATATCCGGGGGGCGGGCTGCCGGAATCGGTGACGCGAGGAATCGTGAGCGGCGTCGGGAAAATCGAGCATCACGACGGCACATGGATTCAGACCGACACGGCGCTGAATCCGGGGAACAGCGGCGGACCACTGCTCGACGGCAGCGGCGAAGTAGTGGGGATCGCGACGATGAAGCGAGTCGAGTCACCGACCGGCGCGCACCTCGAAGGCATGAATTTTGCCCTGAGCGCACAGGATCTGATGAGTGTGATGAAAAAAGTGCTCCCGGAGGGGGATCCGAAGGTGGAGACGGCGGAGACCGACGCGACGGGCACAGTGACCATTCACTCGGAGCCGGAAGGCGCGGACATTTACGTCGACGGGAAATTTGTGGGCGACACTCCGTCGATTTTTCCGCTCAGCGCGGGCCCGCATCACATCGCGGTTAGAGCGGATGGCAAGAAATCGTGGGAGCGCGATCTGGATGTTGTGAAGGACAGCCAAACGCAGCTTCGCGCGGCGTTTGATCCTCGGTCTTAGATCAGCACCCGCCCGGACCTAATTCGCAGCGACTTAGAATGTGCTCGAGGATTTCCGGGATTTCGAAAATGGCGCGATTTTCCATGGCCGCCGTATTGCGACGGAATTTGTCGAGATTTTCGGGCCTGAGCAATTCCTGCGCGCCAACATCTATCGTTTTGAAGTTCCTCACGACGATCCCTATATCATTCTCGCGAATCCAGTCGGCGTTGTAACGCTCCTGCGGAAGAGTCCACGAATTGCATTCGGTGATGACCGGTAATTTCATGGCAACCGCTTCGCTGAGGCTGCCGGGGCCGGGCTTGCCGATGAAAAAATCCGAGAGATACATGTAATACGGAATTTGCTTGGTGAATCCTTCGACGAAGAGAGGCATGCGGCCTTTGCGCGCGCGGAGCGACGCGGCCAGCTTTTCGTTGCGGCCGCAGATGACGATGAGCTGCATTTCGAGCTGCGAAACATCTAGGCGTTCGACGATGTCCGCAATGACGTTCGAGCCGTGGCCGCCGAAGAGAACGAGCCCCGTGGGACCATCGATCGAAAGGCCGTGCGACTGGCGGGCGGCGGCGCGGTCGGCGGTGATGGGCTCGTAGAATCGTGGATGCAAAATCATGCCGGAAACGCGATGGACGCGGGACGCCGGATTTCCGGCTGCGATGGTCTGCTCGACGGCGCGGGCGGTGCCGCAGATGACATCCTGGTCTTGTTTTTCAATCCAGAAATGCGGCGGGTAGTTTGCGAGGTCGGTGAGAATTGTGACGAAAGGGCGACCGGGAAACGCGGCGTGCAGGCTCTCGCAGAGAGCGCGATTGAAATGCGGAATGAAGGACACGACCATTTCGGGCGAAGTCTCGCGCCAGTGCTCGGCAAGCATTTTGACCATCGGGCGGCGATAGGCGGCGATAGCGAATTGCAGGACGCGCAGCAATTGCGCGCTGCCGAGCGTCCAACCAGAGGCGAGCATCTTGTTATAGAAATCCTGGATACGGATGCCCGTGAATTTTCGGAGAATATCGAGTCGATCGAGCAACTCCTGCAGATTCAGGAGCTGAACGTCCCACGGGAGATTTTGGGACTGAACGGCCATTTGGACGGACGTGGCCGCGCTGCGATGTCCGCCGCCCGCGTCAAAGAAGACGAATTCGATACGTTTCATAAGGTGCGGCATTGTGGCACACGGAGTTTCGCGCACTGTTAAACCTCTGTAACAACACGCTGGTGCGTGTCGAATCAGTCATAAGTCATTGTTAATAAACCGTTTTTCCGCGAGTCATGCTGCTGTAACGCGCGTCTGTTACAAAATATTTATGCGATGCGACCTGCACGTCCACTCTTACTACTCGGGGCCTTGCCTGTCGCCCATTCTCGAAACGTTTTGCCGCGAATGCTACAGCCAACCTCAAGAAGTATATGAAGTGCTGAAGCGGCGCGGCATGACTCTAGTCACGCTTACCGATCACGACTCGATCGAAGGATGCGAGCCGCTGCGGCGCTATCCGGATTTTTTCGTGAGCGAGGAAGTGACGTGCCGCATGCCGAGCGGGACGCTTGCGCATGTCGGCATCTATGACATCACGGAGCGGCAGCACATCGAAATCCAGCGCCGGCGTGAGGACCTGATCGCGCTTCTGATGTATCTCACCGAGCATCGGCTGTTTTTCTGCGTGAACCACGTCTTTTCAGTGCTGACGGGCCGCCGCGATGAAGAGGACTTTCAGTGGTTCGATGAATATTTCCCCGCGATGGAAACGCTGAACGGTTTGATGCAAGTCGGAAACAATCGGCACGCAATTCGCCTCGCGGGCCGGACGCGGAAAATCGCATTGGGCGGCAGCGACGCACACACGCTGGCGTCGGCAGGAACGGCGTACACGGAAGTTCCTGACGCGGCGAGCAAAGATGAGTTTTTGGCGGGTGTGCGCCAGGGCCGGGCGAAGCCACGCGGCGAATCGGGCGGTTACGTGAAGCTGACGCGGGATATTCTGCTGGTGGTGATCGAAATGATGCGGGAGAAACGCTGGACGACGCTGATGGCGCCGCTGGCGTTGCTGATTCCTGCCTACATTGCCGGCAACTGCGCCGCGGAATACATGTTCGGGCAGCACTGGGCCGAACGAGCGATACCGCATCGTCGAGAGCGCGAGCGCTTCCCTCTTTTTGCGATGGGAGCGATCGCATCGGAGTAGCGGACATGACCGTAGCACGGGCCGTCTGGGGATACATCGAGGATCGGGATTACAGAGTTATGCACCGCGTGCATCGGTGGCGCGCGCCGCGGTGGTTCCGAATTTGGATGATTTCGTCGACGCGGTGCGGCGATGGCTGGCTGTGGTACGCCCTGGGAGCAATTCTGTTGACGTATGGCGGGCCGACCCGATTCGTCGCGGTGGGATCGGCGATGGTCGCGGTCGGAATCGGGATTTGTGTGTTCAAGCTGCTGAAGACAGCGAGTCATCGCCCGCGACCTTGCCACCTCGAGCCACATTGCTGGTCGGCGATTCTGCCGCCCGATCAATTCTCGTTTCCATCGGGCCATGCGATCACGGCTTTTGCAATTGCCGTTTCGCTCGGGCTGTTCTATCCCCAACTGCAAGATATTTTGCTGTTAACCGCCGTGTGCATTGCGGGGTCGCGGATTATTTTGGGAATGCATTTCCTGAGCGACGTAATAGCGGGGTCGGCGATAGGGGCCGCGCTCGGGTATAGCTGTTTCCGGTTGTTCGCGTAAGCAGATTCGCGCGACGACGCCGCTCGAAACCTGGTAGAGGAGATAAGTGTGCAGGATTATGGCAAATGGCACGCGGCGATGCCGTTCTTTGCAAAGTATTGCTGGTGATATTCCTCGGCACGCCAGAACGCCGATGCCGGCGTGATCTCGGTCACGATGGGGCGCTTGAACTGCCCGGAAGCCGCAAGACGATCGCGCGAAGCCTTCGCGGCCGTTTCCTGCTCCGGCGTGTGGTAGAAAATCGCGGAACGATACTGCGTTCCATGATCGGGGCCCTGGCGATTCAAGGTCGTCGGGTCGTGTAACTGCCAGAATGCGTTCAGAAGGTCGTCGTAGGAAATTTGGGCGGGATCAAAGTCGAGCTCGACGGCCTCCGCGTGGCCGGTGCGTCCGGTGCAGACTTCCTTGTACGTGGGATTCGAAGTTGTTCCGCCCGTGTAGCCCACGGTCGCATTCGTGACGCCCTTCAAATTGCGGAACTCCGCCTCGACTCCCCAGAAGCAGCCCGCTGCAAATGTCGCCTTCGCCATGATTGTCCCCCGAGTGCCCAAGGTTTAACAACGCTACGAATGATATTGCCACAAACATTTCGCCGCGCCAAATGGCGGCAGTGCGTTCCTGGGTACCCTATCTGATGCGCGAGAAGCGGCTTCGTTTCATCGGCGCGCTGGGCGATGCCCGGGGAAATCACGCATTGGACATCGCGCTCCGGCGAATGCATTGCCGGATGCTCGGCGAATTGGATAGAATCCCGCAACCTCGGAGGCAGCGTGCTTATAAGCAGTTCCAACCCCAGCGGCGCGCTCGTGATCGGATTCATCGCCGGCGTCGTCGCGTTTTTCAAGGGTTTCCGCGAATACCGCAAGTACCGGCTGATCGCGGATACGCCGCGAATACGGATTGTGAGCGCGCCGATGGGTTTGGTGAACGTCCGCGGGACTGCGCAATCGACGGAAACGGTGCTCAGCCCGGTCAGCCGAATGCCGTGTTGCTTCTTCCGCGTCGACATCAAGCAATGGAAGTCCGAGGGCCGGAGCAGCGGCTGGCGTCACGTGCGCACGGACATGGACGGCCCGCGATTTCACGTGGCGGACGATTCCGGAAGAATTCTGGTGGACCTGCACGGAGCGGAATGCGACCTGCCGCAAACCGCGGAACGCGTGGTGGACAGCAGCGAGGCTTTTCCCGCGTTCGGGGACTTTCATGCGCTGGACGGATCGCCGGCGCCCAACGTGCCGCCGACGGATGAGGAGCTGCTGCGATACGTGGAATACACGGGTGTGTCGCACATCAGCCGGTGGATACAGTCGAAGCTCGATACCAGCGCGCCGTCGGACGATCCGGCGACGGAACAGACGCGCCAGGCGTATCTGGATGTGCTGCGCGGGATGACGGCGGCGGGATCGACGTCTCCCGGCGCGCCTCCGATCGCTGCCATTCAGAAAGTAATGGAGGCGAAGGCAGCGACGGGCGATGCGCAGGGCGTGCAAATGCTGCAGATGTTCAACGAACACACGGCCGCGATGCGGGCGGAGACGACGCGCGAGCAGTTCTTCTCCGCGGCTACGGGACGATACAAGCTGACGGAATGCCTCGTGCTACCTGGACTGGAGTACGAAATCATCGGCACTTGCGTGGAAAATCCGAGCCCGCTCGATGAAGGCGACCACAACTTAATCGTGAAAGGGCGCGAAGAATCCACATTCGAGATTTCGTGCGAGCCGGAAGCCGAACTCGAGGCTGACACCCGGTCGAAAGCGATGCTGATGATTTTCGGCGGCGCCATCGCTGCGGTTGCGTGTTTGTATCTCTTGCTTCTGGTCAACAAGCTTCTCTAAGAGCGGCGGAGAAATGGAATAGGAATGAATTTGGTCACGGATCTCGTCATTTTCTTCGTCGTCGTGGGCATTTTTCTCTATTCGCTCACGGTCTATAACGAGCTGATCCGGCTGCGGACGGAGACGGATCGCGCGTGGTCGGATATCGATGTTCTGCTGAAGCAACGTCACGACGAAATTCCGAACCTCGTCGCGACGTGCCAGGGCTACATGCAACATGAGCGAGGCGTCTTTGAAATGGTGGCGAGCGCGCGGACGGCGTTCATGAACGCCACGACCGTGGGGCAGAAGGCGCAAGCCTATGCGATGACATCCGGTGCGCTGAAAACTCTTTTTGGCGTGGCCGAAAGTTATCCGGAGCTGAAGGCGAGCGCTTTATTTCTGCAATTGCAGAAAATGATTACCGATCTCGAAGAGCGGATTGCCGACCGCCGCGAGTATTTCAACAACGCCGTGGCGACCTACAACACGCGGATCAAGCAGGTTCCCGACACTTTTTTCGCAACGCTTGCGGGAATGCAGCCGCGCGAACTTTTCCGCGCGACGGACGTCGAGCGCCAGGTGGCCGGGGTTAAATTCAACTAGACCGACATTTTGATGGCCGGATCCGGAAGGCCTCCCCAACTGTGAGGGTCGTGGGAGGAGTTTGAGAGAAGTTTTTGCGAGCGACTTTCGAGAGCAGGTTTTTGCGTCGGGCGCCGCTCAATCGGCAGCGGATTCGAAGGTTCCGCCGCCGGCGCTGAGTTCGCGCGTCAATTTCCACGCGCACGCCGCGCCGAGAAGCAGCAGAAGAGTCCCATTCAGTGGATGCCCCAGAAGTAATTTACCAACGCCGAAGAGTGCGCAATACGTCATGACACAGCCGAGAATCCAGAGCCACAGATTGCGGCCCAGATCGCGCGTCTCGGGAACGTCGGGAGCGTTGGCAGCAACGGGCTTCCAACCGGCGACGTGCGGCCGCACCTTTCGGTAGAACGACAGCAGGACTTTTTCGGACTCAGGCGCAGAGAGAAATGTGACGAGAAGCCAGACCAGCGTCGTTGCGAGTGTGGTAGTCAGCGCCGTCTTCGCGAAAATGACGGGCCCCGAACCGGAGAACGGCTTCGAACGGCCGAGGACGACTTGCCAGAGGCCGCCCCATCGCGTGAGCAGGACCACAGCAAGAGAAGTGGCCATGGCCGAAATTTCGCTCCACGCGTTGATGCGCCACCAATACCAGCGAAGAAGATAGACCGTGCCCGTTCCGGCGCCGATTTCGAGGACGGCTTCCCATCCAGCCCGAATCGAAGCCAATTGCACGGCCACGTAGCCGGTGACGATCACCAGGAAAATCGTAATCAGCTGCGACATGTGGACGTAATGGGACTCGCTCGCGTTGCGCCGCACGAACCGCCGGTAGAAATCGGAAACGAGATAGGACGTGCCCCAATTGAGTTGCGTCGCGATCGTGGACATGAACGCGGCGAGAAATCCCGCGACGATAATTCCCCGCAGTGCATGCGGCACGTGATCGTTGACGACCATCATGTAAGTGGTTTCGGGGTGTTGGACTCCGGGATAGAGGATGATCGCGGCGAGGGCGGTGAGAATCCAGGGCCAGGGACGCAGCGCGTAATGAGCGATGTTGAACCAAAGAACGGAGAACAAGCCCTGGCGCTCGTCGCGCGCGCTGAAAATTCTCTGCGCGATGTAGCCACCGCCGCCCGGTTCGGCGCCCGGATACCACAACGCCCACCACTGCACGCCCAGATAAACGATGAACGTGATTACGGGCAAAGTCCACAGCGTTTCGGATGTCCATCCCTTCGAAAAATCGGGCAGGAACGCGAGAGGATCGGATCCACCGTTCGTCGCGCGCATGGCTTCGAGTTTTGAGGACATCGCGCCGAGTCCGCCCACGGCTCGCACGCCGTAATACGCCACACCGATGACGATGCTCATCTTCAGCACGAATTGGAAAAGGTCCGTCCAGAGGACGCCCCAGAGGCCGCCGAGCGAAACGTAAATGCCCGTGAAAGGAATCAGAAAGAAAACGCAAACGATGAGCGCCTGTCCATCGACGCCGGTGAACGCTGGACCAAGAATGCTGCTGAGAAAGCGTGAAAGTCCGGTGAGCAATGGCCATCCCTGCATGGTCGGGCCGAGCGTTGTGGCGACGATGCCGATCATGGCTTTCGTCACCCAGCCAAGGATCAGGCAATTCATCAGCAGCCCGAGATAAATCGCGCGGAATCCGCGGAGAAACGCAGCGGGTTTGCCGGAGTAACGCATCTCGGCGAATTGCACGTCGGTCAAGAGACCGGAGCGGCGCCACAAGCGCGCAAAAAGAAAAACCGTCATCATTCCGGAAAGCAGCATCGCCCACCAGATCCAATTGCCGGCGATGCCCTGCGAATAGACGAGGCCCGCGACGACGAGCGGCGTGTCGGCGGCAAACGTTGTCGCGACCATGGATGTCCCGGCCAGCCACCACGACACGGTTCGCCCCGAAACGAAATAGTCTTCGGTGCTCTTGCCTGACTTGCGCCGGAAATACAAACCCATGAGGAGCGTGATGAGGAGGTACGCCAGAATGGCGGACCAATCGAGGAGCGTGAATTTCGTCAACGCAAGTTCTCCGGCTGCCTGCCAGACGATTGCGTTCACGCAAGGGATTCGGCCAAGTGCTATAGGTGCGCCCGGCGTCTTCCGGCGTCATTGAGGCAGCCGCATGTTATGTCATACCGTGGCGCTTGAGGCAACGCGAAATCGAGAAGGGTCGAAAATATCTGGTGGGAGGGGCAGGGCTATACTATTCTGCGCGGGGCGGCGAATTTTTGCCAAACGTCGACTTGGGAAAATAAATGCGCTTTGTAATCGGCGTGATCGTTATGTGCCTCGTGCTGAGCACCGCGACAGCGGACGTTTCACAACAGCCACTCGATCTGATGCCCGCGCCGGCGAGCACGCAAGCCGGAACGGGAAGCCTGGTCGTCACGCAATCTTTTTCGGCCGGCATCACGGGCTATAACGAGCCGCGAATGGAAGATGCCGTTCGCCGATTCATTCGGGATCTAACGCGACAAACGGGAATGCCGCTGAGCATGGGGCTGGCTGATCCTGCGAAGGCGACGTTCGTGATTCACGCCTCGCGCGGGAGCAAAGCCGTTCAGGACCTCGACGAGGACGAGAGCTATACGCTCGAAGTCACTGGGGCAGGCGCGAAGCTCGATGCTGCAAATCCGCTCGGCGTCATGCACGGCCTCGAGACATTCCTGCAACTCATCGAAATTACGCCTTCCGGATTCGCCGCGGCCGCGGTCCGCATCGACGACAAGCCGCGGTTCCCCTGGCGCGGGCTGATGATCGACGTTTGCCGCCATTTTATTCCGCTCGATGCGCTGAAGCGCAACATCGACGGCATGGCCGCGGTGAAGATGAACGTTTTTCATTGGCACCTGTCGGAGAATCAGGGCTTTCGCGTCGAGAGCCGCGTGTTTCCGAAATTGCAGGAAATGGGCTCGGACGGCCTGTACTACACGCAGGCGGAAGTGCACGACCTGATCGAGTACGCGCGTGCGCGTGGCATTCGCGTGATTCCGGAATTCGATATGCCGGGGCACAGCTCGGCGTGGTTCCCCGGCTATCCGGAACTGGCGAGCGCACCGGGCCCGTATTCGATCGAGCGCCAATGGGGCGTTTTCGATCCGGCAATGGACCCCACGAAGGAATCGACCTACAAATTCCTCGACAAATTCATTGGCGAGATGGCCAAGCTCTTTCCCGATCGCTATTTCCACATTGGCGGGGATGAGGTGAACGGCAAGCAATGGGACGCTAACCCGAATATTCAGGCATACATGCGCAAGCATGGCATCAAGAACAATCACGATTTGCAGGCGTACTTCAACGCGCGCGTTCAAAAGATCGTCAGCAAGCACGGAAAGATCATGGTCGGATGGGATGAAATTCTGAGCCCGGACTTGCCGAAGGACATCGTCGTGCAATCGTGGCGCGGGCAAGAATCTCTGGCCGCTGCGGCGCGGCTCGGTTATCGCGGAATTCTTTCCCACGGTTACTATCTCGATTATATGTGGCCGGCGTATCAGCACTACGAGGTCGACCCACTCGGAGATGCCGCGGCGACGCTGAGCCCCGAAGAGAAACAGCGCATCCTCGGCGGCGAGGCATGCATGTGGTCTGAGTACGTGAACGGCGAAAATATTGATTCACGCATCTGGCCGCGGACGGCGGCTATCGCAGAGCGGTTGTGGTCCCCGCAGGACGTGCAGGATGTGGATTCGATGTATCGACGGTTGCAGACGGTGAACTGGGAGCTTGAGCGCATAGGCCTCGAGCAACGCACCGGCTTGAACGCGATGCTTCGCCGCATGGCGGGAACGGAAGATGTTTCGGCACTCGGAGTTCTCGCCGATGTCGTCGAGCCTGTGAAGGAGTACACGCGAGAGCAGCTCGCCATGAGTGCAGGGATTACGCTAAAAAGCGACCTGCCGCTGAACCGCCTGGTCGATGCAGTGGCACCGGAAAGCGAACTCGCGCGGCGCTTTTCGAAGGAAGTGGATGCGTTGATCGCCAGCGGCTTCCACGATTCCGGGGCCGAAGCGCAGGTGCGTTCGCTTCTCGCGCTGTGGCGCGGCAACGACGCGCACCTCGAACCGCTCCTCCAGAAATCTTTTCTGCTGAAGGAAGTTGCGCCGATGTCGGGAGAATTGTCCGCACTCGGGGTCGCGGGAATTCAAGCCCTCGACTTTATCGACAATGGCCAGCGCGCGCCCGACGACTGGAAGGCGCAACAGCTCGCGGCGATCGAACAAGCGAAGAAGCCGACAGCGGATCTGCTGCTGATGGTCGCACCCGCCGTGCAGAAACTGATTGAAGCCAACTCAAATAACCATCCTAAATAACAACTAGCCGACAGAATTCAGCGATGCGTTCGGTCTCCGGTTTGCAAGCCGGGCGCGAGCAAAAAAAAAGGGGCAATTCCGGGAGGAATTGCCCCACTTCGCGTCCCGCGTGAGCATGGGACGGTTATCCGCACGACGACTATGGGATGTAGTAGCGGAAGGAAGTCTCCACCATGTTGTCGACGGCCTTCGGCGAAATGCTCGAGGAGGCACCATTGTTGTTGCCGGACCATGCGTCCTTGCCGAAGTAGGAATACTGAATGCCCCAGCGGAGACCTCCCATGGGACCCTGGTACAACTTATGCCAGAAGCCGAAGGTTATCTCCTCTATCGCGCGAGTGTCCCCGGCACAGGTTCCGCCGCCGGATGGCGTGAGATCGTTGGTTGGCGGATTTTCCGTGCTGCAACCGGTGTCATTGGCGAAGGGCGAGCCGTATCCACCGATCTGGTTTTGTTTGATCGTGGTCGTCGTTGTGGCCGGAATCGCCAGCGTCGTGGCATTAGCAGGGATGGCCGGTGTCTTGACCACCGCAATACTGTCATAGTCCTGATATGCATCGCGCCATGCGTATTCCTCACCGTAGTAGGCATAAATATCAAGCTTCTTGCTTGGATGGAACTCCAGTTCGGCAAGTCCATGGGCTGTGCGGACTAAGGCTACCGTGCCGTCACCACGGATCGTCATGTCCGGAAGCTGCGCTGACCCGTACCGGCCAATGCCATCTCCCGCAGCTCCCTGCAATGCGAACTCGACCTTCTTCGTAAACACGGGAACGCGCAAGTTGAACCCAAGGCCACCGCCAGTCCGTGAATCGTTGAACGCACCGAGTGAACTCGGCGACGTGGAACCATCAACGGAGCAAGCAATCGTTGTGGGGGTCGCCGGAGGGTCCGTGTCGTTTGCGTTCGTTCCCACCACGCCGCAAGGATAAACCCTGTTGCGGAACGTGCTGATAATCCCGAAGAACTCGTAATGGCCGAACCCGGGATCCGCACTCGCCTTGATGATGATGTCTGGTGCCTTGTTGACAGTGTATCCGGTCGTGTCGGAAAAGTTATACAGACCGGCGCCGCTGCCCGGAGAATCGATGAAGTTATTGGACACCGTGGAAACTGAGGCAGTACCAATATTCGTGGTTGTAACGGTAGAAAAGCCTCGTCCGCCGACTGTCGCCTGCGGTGCTTCCACGGAAACGGCGAGAGCGAACTTGTGGTCGAAATCCTTGACAATCCGGAAGCCATACTGCCGCGCCCAGGTGTAACCCACTTGGTACTGTGGGTCGATTGTCATCGGAAGTACTTCTTGGCGATTGTCGATTCCTTTTCTGTCCTCTGTCGCCAAGGTCCACTGTTGACCGCCGGTAACGCTCCAGCCATTATCAAAGGCGGCTTGCGCGTAAAGAACGCGCTGGCGAAACACGTAGCTATTGCTCTGCCGGTTGTTGGAGGTCACGCCTGTACCAAGCCAATCGGCTTCATAATATCCGGTCAGCTTGACGGCGCCGTATTTACCCTGCGCGAGCAGGCTAAGGCGGCTCTGACGAGCCGTGAAGTTATTTTCCGAGACTTTGCTCAGCGCATTGCCTGGATACGGAATGCTATTAAACGGTGTATTGATGTCTGACCCGGTTGCTCGCTGGCGGTAAACTGTTTCGGCCGCTATGAAGCCGCCCGGCGTCAGGGTGATTCCTTTGTAGCTTATCGCGTCCGGGCCATCATGCCCCGAGGTCATGGCAACTCCAGTTCCGATCTGGGCTGGAGTTGCCGGGGTTGCGGCGGCCATGGCTACTCCGGTTCCTGCCTGCGCCGACGTTGTGGGCGTTGCGGAGGCCGCAGCGTTCGACTCCGGCGGGTTAAGCCGTGACTCGAGCGCCTTGACCTCTTCGACCGCACGAGTGAGCGCGGCGCGCTGTTGTTCGAGCTGGTCGGACTGAGCCTTCAGCAGATCGCGCATCTGCTGGAGTTCGGCCTCCAGCGCTGGGTTTGGCGTCGCTGCCGCTGCGGCAGTCGAATCTGGAGTACTGTTCGACGTTGCGGTCTTGGCCGTGTCTTTAGTCGTGTCCTTCTTGGTGTCGTCGCCAGCCAGCGCCGGGCTTACCGCCAGGCCCATGGCCAACAACCAGGTTACAAACACTCGCATGCCTTTCCTCCTTGATTTCAAGTTCTCGAACACGGACACAAACATCGTTCCCTCTGGCCGTACCGCGCGCACGACTGAAGGAACACTGCGACGAATTTCGGATCAACAACAGGAATAGATGATCTTTTGAGAACTACGGACGCATTCTGCCGAGGTGGAATTTCGGAAGCGACTGCTTGGGAACATGCGGCTTTCGATGCTCGACACCTCACGAGCGATTCATCCGCGCGCGAACTCTTCGGCTCACACTGTTCAAACTCGTGTCGGTCATCGGCTGTCTCAAAGCGAGATCGTCCAGGTAGCTTTTGGCTATAACACGTAACTTCAGGAGGCGCCAACCTATCGGGTCGGCGTCAAAGTCAGATTACCCCCATGTTAAAACTGTGTTAAAGCGTAAGTAGTTGATTTATAGATATTTACATCGATCTTCGCCCTGGCTGAGTCGAAAACCGAGACAACGTGCGGGTGCCAATTCACGTTGCGATGAGGCATCGAATCGTCGATCGTACTCGGTACAACTTTCGGGCCGAGACGGTGTTCGAAATAAAGGGCGGAAAACGGTGTGGGTATCGCTCGCCTCGACCTGTTCACTGGTGCAGGCAGTCCGATTCTTGGACCTGCGCCGGGGCGAAATCCACGACTTTCCAGCGTAACCACAGCGGCAGTGCACGCATCTTAGCTCTTGGGGCTGTGATGGCGCTTGAACAGAAAACTTCGTTGGAGGGATGATGAAATTCCGACTCGCAATAATGGCTCTGGCGTTGTGCGCATTCTCGGGAACGCTCCATGCTCAATATGGTCAAAATCAATCGCCGAAATGGGAGGTTGCGCCGTTTGTGGGATTCGACACGAGCGGGACCTTTCCGGTACAAAACTCAGCGTCCGTAGATAAGTTTCGCGCAAACCAGAACGTGAGCTTTGGTGCGTTTGGGGATTACTCGATCACGGACAGCTTTCAGGCCGAGGTCATGTGGAACCTCAACCCGACGTCATTCGACGAGCATGATGTCGTCACGGACAGCTACATGAAGGCGTTCGATTCGACGATCAATCAATTCCAGTTTGGCGCGCTCTACATGTTTCGTGGCGAGGACCAGAAGCTTCGTCCCTATGTCGCGGCTGGCATTGGCTTCACGCATGACGGGAACAGCGGCACGAATCCGAGTGACACAAATCTCTCGTACGGAGTCGGCGGGGGCGTGAAATATTACATGTCGCATCACTGGGGCTTCCGGGGTGATGCCCGGTACGTTCCAACGTACGCCAATTCTTCACCCGCGACCTACTGCGATCAATTCGGCGACTGCTTTAGCGCGAATCAAAGGAACTACCTCAATCGCTTCAATCTGACGGCCGGCGTGATCTTCCGGTTCTAACGACGGAGATTGTCTCGAACCGTTGCCGCGAGGAAATTGGGGCTGGGCTGGTTGGCGTGGGGACCGCTCTGTGAGAGCGGTTAAGCGCCAGGCAGCTCAGCCGCGCATTATTTTCCGGCGAATCAAAATGAAATCAGGCCGGCGCGGATCAGCGCGAGCGAACCCACACCCACAATGATCCACAGCAGCACGCCCTGCATCATCGGGCGCCATCCCACCTGCCGCACCGTCTCGCGAGAAATTCCCGTGCCGATCAGAAACAGCGTTGCGGTCAGTCCAAGCCGGCCTAGCGCGCTGAGAGATTTGGTGAGAGGCGATGCGGAAGGGATGTAAGTGTTCACCAGTGCCGCGAGACAAAATAGAAGAATGAACCATGGAATCTGAATGCGTGCGCGGCTGTGCTTCAAGGATGCAGTTCCGACGGCCAGGGGAACGATCCAGAGCGCACGTGCTAGCTTGACGGTCGTACCGACCGTGAGTGCAACCGCGCCATAGTGCGCCGCCGCGCCGACCACCGAGCTCGTATCGTGGATGGCGAGCGCAGCCCACAAACCAAACTGCGTTTGCGAAAGGTGTAGCGCGTTGCCGATCGGCGGAAAAATCAGCAGCGCAATCGAATTCAAAATGAACACGGTGCCGAGCGCGACGGCCATTTCATGTTCACCGGCCTCAATGATGGGCCCAATGGCGGCGATTGCGCTGCCGCCGCAGATCGCCGTTCCGGTGGTGATGAGAAACGAAGCCGTGCCCTTCACTTGAAGTAATTTCCCGATCCCGAGGCCCACTGCGAGCGCAAACGCGATGCTGAAGGCCGTATAGATGAATCCGTTGCGGCCGGCCTTCAGAACTTCGTGCAGATTCATTCCGAAGCCCAGAGCGACAACAGACGCTTGGAGCAGGAATCTCGCAAGGTCCTTGCTGTCGTTCGGGTACGGATGCCCCACGAAAAGGCCGAAACAAATTCCGATCGTGAGTGCGACGGGCGGCGAAACGAGTCCGCTCGCCGAGACGATCAACGCCACGAAGAATAAGATTTTCGGATTGATACTCATGCCGGCGGAATCAATTGGGAGGGGCCGCTCAATCCGCGAACCTGCCCGCGATCGCGAACTTGTGCCACGGACTGGGCCTGAGGAATTTTTCGCACTTCTTCGAGGTTAACATCGGCGAATTGCGGCACGCGCGCGGAACCGCGGGAAATTTCCTCATCGGCAATCGATCCGGCTGCGCTCACGCACGCTTGGCGGTGATTTCCCGAACGGCGCGATGCGCCTGATCGATGGCGGCGTTGGTGTAGGCCAAGGCCTCGGCATCGGAATTCGCGATATGAATGCGGCCAAACGGCTGGCGGCCGATGACGCACGGCTGCTGGTTCTCCGGCCAATCGGGATCACAGAGCGAATTGTATTCGTAGGCGTAGCCGTGCGGCCAACGATTGACCGTGATCGCCTGAATATCGCGCGCCGGATCGAAGCCGCCAAGCGAAAGAATTCGGCCGAGCTGATCGCGAAGATTGCGCTCGAACGTTTCAAATTTCGTTTGGAAGAGAATTTCCCGCCCGGCCTTCTGCTGCTCGCGCGCGGAAAGACCCGCTTTGCATGGGACGTATTCGAGATGAATGACGCAGGGATCCTCGGGCTTGGCGGGATAGTGATATCCGCCCATGCTCACCGGATAATCGAGTGTCACATCGTTGTAGTAGCTGCCAGGACACTGCACGGAGTGGACGCGCAATTTGTCGAAAGAAGTCCAGTTGCGAATGGCGACATTCGTATAGACGAGCGGGACCTTGATACCGTATCCCAGCCCGGCTTTCTGCGCGTCCGACATCTCCGGGCAAATATACGGAATGACCATGTTCCAGCAAGCCAGAACGCAATGCGCGCCGCGAACCGAGCGCGCCTTTCCCTCGCGCACGTAAGTCACCTCGACTTCGCGCGCCGTGGTGGGATCGCCGATATTACGCGCGTGGACGGCCGTCGAGTTCAGCCGGATGCGAACCGCCGAAGCCGGATCATCGAGCTTCGCGTAATCCATGCGCGCGAGAACGACATCTTCCATCGTATGCCCCTGCGCCGCATTTGGAATCAGTGCGCGGACAAGCATCCGCGCAATTGACGCATTTCCATCGGGGAAATGGAAAATGTATGGCGAGGAAAGATCCTGCTTCGTGACTTCGACGCCGAGGCCCGGACCCGGCGGACCAGACAAATCCATCCCCTGAAAACCCGGAGCGCCGAGCCCGGCTTGGTCGCCAGCCGGAACAGCATCAATTCCAACACCGTAAAGGCCGAACGTCGACGCCTGGAAATAAGGAATGACGTCGGGGTGCACTTTCACATCATTGAGCAAGAAATCTTTGTAGCTCGTGCGCGCAAGGTGCAGCTTCTTCTGTTCGCGATTCATCTGCGGCAAATAGTCCACCTTCGCCGCATAGAGCCGGGCGATACCCCTTTGAGCGTCGGCCGAGAGCGGAGTTTTCGCCAGAAATTCCGGCCATGACGGCTTGCCCTCCGCAGGCACGAGCCGGTCGGCTCCAAATGTTTCCTCGTCGAAGAAAACGCCGCGGCTCAGGCCGCGGGACTCGAAAAATTTTCGGTCGAAGTAACGGTAGAAGCGGTCGACGTCGATCCCGAGTTCACGGAAAAGTCCGAACGATTCGGCGCTGTATCGTTTCGGTCCGGCAATGGACTGCGTTCCGCCATAACCGATCAGCAACCGGTCGCCGGACTGAAATTCATTGCGCTTGGCGTGGCCGCCGAAATCGTCGTGATTTTCGATAATCAGAAGGCGCGCGTTCGGCCCGGCCTGCTTGCGATAGAAATAGGCCGCGGCGAGACCGCTGATTCCACCACCGACAATAATCAGGTCGTAGCTCTCGTTGTCGGGCGCCGGCGAATTCCAATCTTCGCCGTCGCGCATGGCATGGGCCACTTCCCACGAGCCATCGTGGTCTCCTCGCATCCCGGTGAGTGCAGGCGGGTAGTAATGCGGATCTTTTTCGGGATCGAGAGGAGATTGCGGAAGGCCAAAAGCGTCGAACCAGGCTCGATGCGGCAAAAGAATCGAGCCGCCGACGGCGATGCTGAATCCGTTTAGAAAATCGCGGCGGGTGACGGGACGATCCATCCCCAAATTTCTGTCGCGTTTATCATCCTTCACCTACTCCCCCTCGATATTTTCCCGGAGTGGGGCCTCGAAGGCGCGAGTCCGGGCACTGAGTGGTTGCAGGTGCAACGATACCTCATGCCCGACGTACAGAAAAGCTCTCGCACCGTAGAACTTGCGGCGAGCGATCTTCGGAGCCCGGAAAAGCCACCGCGTAAAGAACTGAAATTCGAGGTGGCGGCAATCGTTTTCTTCTGTAGTCTTAGGAAGCCATGCCTAAGCTCCGGATTCGCCGCCTGCGCCGAACAGAATTGCCTGTCAACACTGTTGAGTTGGCTCGCTTTCTGATCGGCAAGACGATCGTTCATGACTCGGCGAAGGGCCGGATGAGCGGCCGCATCGTCGAGACGGAGGCGTATTTGCCGGATGACGCGGCCTGCCATGCCTTCCGCGGGCCGACGCCGCGAAATCGCACGCTGTTTCTCGAGCGCGGCCACGCGTACGTTTACTTCGTGTACGGCTCTTCGTGGATGCTCAACGTCTCGGGCGACGTCGCCGGCGTGGGTGCGGGGATTCTCTTTCGCGCGATCGAGCCGCTCGAAGGCGTATCGCTGATGCAACGCCATCGGCGATCAGTTCGCTTGCTCGATCTGACGCGCGGACCCGGCCACGTAGCCGAAGCGCTGCGCGTCGACAAGAAGCTCGATGGCGTCGACCTCTGCGCCGCGGGGCCGCTTTGGCTCGGAACGGCGGCGCAGACGACGGGCGAGATCGGCGAAAGCGTGCGCATCGGAATCACGAAGGATGCTCATCGCGTGCTTCGCTTCTATGAACGCGGAAATCCGTTCGTGAGTGGGCCGCGACGTTTGCGCGCATAGCCTTCGGTCAAGGCCAGATTATTTCCGCCACATGCGGTACGATTCCCGTCCAGAAGGCGCGTGAAGCGCATGGCTGGCCGCGTCATTGAAAAGGAGTCATATGAAGTCTGATACCAAGATTGGCGCCTCCAATCGGAGGGAATTTCTGACTGGCTCGGCCGGACTACTTATGGGCGGGATGATGGGAAGCTTTGCCTTTCCGGCGAAGACAGCGTCGCCCTTCGCGAATGCGTTCGCTGGAAGATTCCCCGCGGCCGATGCGTCTCCGCGGCGAATTATCATCGACACGGATCCAGGTATCGACGATGCGATGGCCATCCTCCTGGCGCTTCGGTCACCGGAGCTGAAAATCGAAGCCATCACGCCGGTCTCCGGCAACGTGCCGCTCGATTTGACGCTTCCGAACGCGCTTCGCCTTGTTGAAATCGCTGGCCGCACCGATGTTCCGGTTGCCGCCGGAGCGCGCGTCCCGCTCGTGCGCCATCTCGTCACGGCCACATACGCCCATGGCGAGAACGGATTGGCCGGCGTGGAATTTCCAGCGCCGAAGACAAAGCCGGTCGCCGAATCCGCCGCGGAAATGATCGCGCACGTCGTGCGCAACCATCCGGGCGAAGTGACGATTGTCGCCATCGGGCCCCTGACAAACATCGCCACCGCCCTCCGCGCCGATCCCGCCATCACCGGCCTGATCAAGGACATCGTTCTGATGGGTGGCTCGCTTTCGGGCGGAAACATCAGTCCTTCGGCCGAGTTCAATATCTACGTCGATCCCGAAGCCGCGCGAGCCGTCTTTCATGCGGGCATTCCGTTCACGATGGTCGGGCTCGACGTCACGCGAAAGGTGGTCCTGCGCGATGAACACATCGCGGCGCTTGAGGCCGGGACGAATCCATCCAGCCAGGCCGCCGGCCGCATCATGCGCGCCACGATGGAACGCTTTCGCAAGGCGGGAATGACCGGCGGACCGAATATGCACGATCCGCTGGCTCTCGCGACAGTGCTTGATCCCGGTGTCGTCACCCTGCGCGACTACTACGTCGAGATCGAAACCGCCGGCGAAGTTACCGCGGGCGAGACAATCGGCTACCTTCGCGGCCCGATTCGCCGCTCCGCGCCGCTTGAGACCGGACTCGCGATGCCCAGCTCATCCCCGGACGAACCGTTCCGGCCGAACGCGAAAGTTGCTGTCGAAGTTGATCCTGACAGGTTCTTCCGTTTGCTCATCGGCCGACTGACCAGCGCGATGTAAGCCCAAGAAATTCTTCGCAAGGTCACGTTTCGCTTTTGCTAAATGTTTGGTAAAGTGCCCGGCGAGCTAACTCCGGATTCGCCGCCTCGGAGGCCGCGATGAGCAATCTCGACCTGCGCCCGCTGTCTCTCGGTGAAATCCTCGATCGCACATTCACGCTGTACCGCGGATACTTCGTGCTGTTCATGGCAATCTCGGTCGTACCTCGAATTCTCGTGCTGATCTTGAACCTGGCGCAGCTGCTGGTGATCTTTCCGGGAGGATTTCGGCTTCCGACGACGCAGCGCACGCCCGGCGCTGTGGTACCTCCTGTTTTCGCGACAGCCGGCGGCATCGCGACGTACCTGGGCTTCATTTTCGTCATAGCCATCGTCGCCATGGCCGCGGTTCTCATTTCGCAAGGGGCCACGGTAATCGCGGTCTCAGAGCTTTACCTGGGCCGCACGATCTCAATTTCGGAGTCATTCCGGCGCGTCTTTCGCGACTTCTGGACTCTTGCCGGCGTCGTCACCCTGAATTTCCTGGCCGTGATGGCCGGCTTCCTGCTGCTAATCGTTCCTGGAATCTACGTGCTCTGCCGGCTGGCGCTCTCGGTGCCGGCGGCGCTCCTTGAAAATCTCCCGCCGCGAAATTCACTCGAACGAAGCTGGGCGCTCACGGGGGGTTACGCTGGCCGCGTTTTCTTGATACTGCTGCTTTATTTCGCTCTGTCTGCCGCAGCCGGCGCTCTTTTTGCGGTCCCCTTCGAAATCTTGATGTTCGCCTCGGCCAAGAATCCGCACATGATGCTGATCTCGATGATTCTCATGCAGGTGGGAAGCTTCGTCGGCACCGTGCTGGTGACGCCGGTGCTGACCATCGCGAGCGCGATCCTGTATTACGATTTGCGCGTCCGAAAGGAAGCATTCGATCTTCAGTTGATGATGAATCCGCTGAGCGGAGCGCCGCAGCTATCAGGCGGCCTGCCGACGATGCTATCCTGACGGTCATCGTGAGGATCGTTTCCGACTTCTCCGCTTGCCGATGAAACGCAGGCCACTTGGTTTTCGAGACTGTTTGTTGACCTTGCTGGTGGTGTGCTCCCTTCCTGCGGTTGCACTCCCTCAAAATCGGCCCGCACCTGTGACCGTTCCGAATGCGCCATCATACGATGCGCCCTCGTTCGCGGCCGAGCTTCGCGCGCTGACGTCCGAAATTAACGAGGCCCATGATTCGCCCGCCAAACTGGATTCCGTGAAACAACACCTGGCGCCCAAATGGGTAGTCACCACGCCGGAAGGACACTATGAAATTTCGAGTGAGCCCCTGCGATCGCTCCTCTCGACGGCCGAGAAGGAAGCGGCTACACGGCATCAGCCCGCCAGGGAAGCCCAGACGTGGGTTGCGGATTTGCTGAAGCAAGTGCAGGGTTACGAGAGGCAAACCGCAGCGCACTCGCCGGACGCGCGTCTGAAGCTCGATGAAATCCTTCGCCGCCGCGAGTTCAAAACCGTCCATCCGCCGACCGCGTGGGAACTCTTCCGCGAAAGGATGAACGAGTGGTTGCTTCGCTTCTTCCAACGGCTCTTTGACAGCATCGCGCGTCACCCGCTGGGCGCCAAAGTGCTGTTCTGGATGATCCTCCTCGGCGCCGTTGCGTGGCTGGCGACGATGCTCTTTCGTTTCTGGAGCCGGCTCGAGCGATTTGAGGAAATGCAAACGATCGGGACGGTAGCCTCGCGCCGCTCGTGGCAGGAATGGATTCGCGCGGCGCGCGCGGCGGCCGAGCGCGGGGATTTTCGCGAGGCGGTTCATTCCACGTATTGGGCTGGAATCGCGTATTTGCAAGAGAGTGGCGCCGTCTCGCCGGATCGCACGCGAACGCCGCGCGAGTACCTGGGCCTGCTCTCGACGTCCGACGGCGGCGCGACTCCCATCGAGCCGAAGCAGCGCGAATCGCTCGCCGCGCTGACTTCGCGCCTTGAGCGAATCTGGTATGGCTTGCGTCCGGCGAGCGCGGACGATTTTCGAGATTGCTTGCAGCGCGTCGAGGAGCTCGGATGCCGTTTGCCATAGGTCCCGCCGATCGCAAACTGCTGCTTATCGCCGGCTCGGTATTGCTCGTGCTCGGAGCCGCGCTGGCCATCATCGCGCCACCGGCCGCGGAGCAAGGCGGTGGGCTTCCGTCGATCTATTCATCGACATCCGGCGGAGCGCGAGCCGCATACCTGATGCTGAAAGAGCTCGACTATCACGTCGAGGCGTGGGAGCAGTCGCCGGCCGAGCTGCCGGAGGATTCGGAACATGATGTCCTGATCATCGCCAATCCGGTATCGGCGCCAGAGGAAGCGGAGCGCGCGGCGTTGCTGCGATTTGTAAAATCGGGTGGACGAATCCTTTTCACCGGGCCGCTGATCGGCGTTTTTTTCAAAGACGCAAATATTTCGGAGGAAGCGCTGCCCCGGGAGTGGAAATCCTACTCGGCGAATTTTCCCAGTAACTTTACGGCGGGCGCGCCGAAGATCACATTGCAGCCACAGGCGGAGTGGGGCGCTCCATCCTCTGCACAACTTGCTTTGTATGGCGATCAATTTTCACCCGTGGTGGTCCGCTGGCGGATCGGCGCGGGCGAAATTGTGTGGTGGGCTGGGCCGACGCCGTTGACAAACGCCGGAATCTCGCAGGAAGGAAATCTGAATCTGCTTCTCGATGCCGTGAGCGATCCGGCAGCCGCCTCTTCCGAACAACCCGAAATTTATTGGGACGAATACTTTCACGGCGAGCGGGCATCGCTGTGGGGCTACATGCAGAAAACGCCGCTGCCGTGGGGATTGTTGCAGCTCGCGCTGATCGGCTTCGCCGTGCTTTTCACGTTCAGCCGGCGCAGCGGACCGATCGCCATGCCCGCGGTCGTCTCGCGGCTCGCGCCACTGGAATTCGTTGATACACTCGGCGGATTATACGAGCGGGCGCACGCGGAACCGGCGGTGATTAATGTCGTTTACCAGCGTCTTCGGTCAATGCTCACCCGGCAGTTGCGATTGCCGGGCGCTACTTCCGACGCCGAGCTCGAGCGCGCCGTCGAGACGCGACTTGGCTTCAAGGACGGCGCATTTTCGGATGCGCTGCGGCGCGCTGCCGAGGCCAGCCGCTCTCGAAAAGTGGCGCCCGCCGAAGCTCTCGGAATCATTCGCGATTTGGAAGATCTCGAAGAACAGCTCGGGCTAAAGAGAAAGAAGTCCTAGGAGAAATACGCATCGTGGAAAACCTCTCGCGCCTGGCGGCACACATTCGCGGCGAATTCTCGAAGGTCATCATCGGGCAGCGGGAAGCCATCGACCAATTGCTTCTCGTTCTCGTCTGCAACGGCCACGCGCTCCTCGAAGGCGTGCCGGGCCTCGCGAAAACTTTGGCGGTGAAGACGCTCGCCCGCATCTGCGGCCTGGATTTTCAGCGCGTGCAATGTACCGCCGACCTCATGCCCGCCGACGTGATGGGCACCAACGTGTTCAATATGGCCACGTCCAAGTTCTCGCTGCATCGCGGGCCGGTCTTCACCGATTTGCTCCTCGTCGACGAAATTAACCGGACCTCGCCGCGCACGCAGGCCGCCCTTCTCGAATCCATGGAAGAGCGGCAGGTGACGATCGACGGAATCCGGAATCCGCTCTCGGACAATTTCACGGTCTTGGCGACGCAAAATCCGATCGAATTCGAGGGCACTTATCCTCTTCCCGAAGCGCAGCTCGATCGTTTCCTGCTTAAGATCCGCATCGGCTACCCGTCCGAGAAAGAGGAAACCGAAATCCTGCAGCGCTACGAGCACGGATTCGATCCTCGGAATCTCGAAAGCTTCGCGATTGTGCCCATCGACCCGGCTTTGCTCGGCGCCGCGCGTCAGGAGATCGCAAACGTGCGCGTCGAGCCGACGCTCTATACCTACCTCGTAACGCTGGTGCGCAGAACGCGCGATTGGCCCGCTCTGACTCTCGGCGCGAGCCCTCGCGCGGCGATTGGGCTTTTCAGCGTCGCGCGCGCTCTCGCGGGAATGCAAGGCCGCGATTTCCTCATTCCCGACGACATCAAAGCGGCCGCGCCCGCAGTTCTGCGCCATCGAATTCTGCTCAAGCCCGAAGCGGACCTCGAAGGATTGACGCCCGACCAGGTCATTTCCGATTTGCTCGCCGCTGTTGAGGTCCCGAAATAATGCTGGAGAAGCCACTCGTTCCACCCGCAGCCGTGGCGCGGGGGCGATCGATGGGCCGCATGCCCTTCGCTTTCGGCCCTCGATTCTTCGTGGCCTTCTTGCTGGGCTTTGTCTGGCTGGGCCCGGCATGGTGGGTTCCGCGGTTCATCGTGGCGATGTTTTTGTGGGATGGATTGGTGGTCGCGGCGTGGATCTGGGATTTCCTTCGATTGGCGCGGCCCGATCAGCTCGAACTGCGGCGCATCTGGCATGTTCGGCCGTCGCTTTCCGTGCCAAGTTCGATCGCCATCGAATTGAAAAATCTCGGGCGCGCGGCGATTCGCGCCCACGTCGTCGACGAAACGCCTGTGCAACTTCGCGTCGACCCTGCCGCGATCGAAATAATTGTGCCCGCAAGCAGGATGGCGCAGGCGCAGTATCCGATTTTGCCGGCCGAGCGCGGCGATGTGCGTCTCGGACGAATGTTTGTGCGCTATCAAAGTGCGATGCGCCTCGCGGAACTCTGGGCGGTGGCGGACACGACGCAGGTGGTCTGCGTTCTGCCAAATCTCGAAGAAGCCAAGCAGCACACGCTCTATCTAATCCGCAGCCGCCGGGTCGAGCTTGAAAGGCGCCGGCGCCGCCAGCGCGGATTTGGCCGCGAATTCGACAGCCTGCGCGAATATCGCGAAGGCGACGACATTCGCGACATCTCGTGGACGGCGACCGCGCGACGCAATCGGCTCGTCACGCGCATCTTCGAAATCGAACGCAGCCAGGCCGTGTGGCTGGTTCTCGACGCGGGCCGCCTGCTGCGCGCACGGGTCCAGGAGCCCGGACGAACGCTGCGCCTCTCGAAGCTCGATTACGCCGTGAATGCGGCGCTTTCCCTCGCACAGGTGGCGTTGCATTGCGGCGATCGCGTCGGACTCCTCGCGTACGGGCGCCGCATTCAGCAAAATCTCAACGCCGGGCGCGGGCCACATCATGTGCGCGCCATCGTCGAATCACTGGCGCAGGTCCATGGCGAAGCATCCGAAGCCGATCACGGTCGCGCAGCGCACTCGCTTCTCACCGCGCAAAAGCGCCGCAGCCTGATCATCTGGATCACGGATTTCGCCGAGACGGCGACCGTGCCGGAAGTCATCGAGTACGCCATGCATATGACCACCCGCCATCTGGTGGTATTTGCCGCGATGGGGCAGCAGGATCTCGCCGCAGTTGCAGCGACAACGCCGGTAACGAAAGAAGAAATCTACCGGCACGCCGCCGCACTAGAAATCGCGCAACGACGCGAATTGCTCTTGCGGGGATTGCGCCAGCGCGGCGTCCTGACTCTCGAATTGATGCCCGGATTGCTCGCGAGCGCTCTCGTCAATCAATACCTCGACATCAAAGAGCGCAGCCTGCTCTAAACCGCCTGCGGGCGCGGCATGCGGGCCATATTCAGGTAGGTGACCAGCACCGAGAACATCACCGCAGCGAAAAGATATTTCAGCGGCGCGGGAATATTCGACGGTGAGAGGAACGCTTCGATAATTCCCGCCACGAACAGCATGGGAACGGTGCCGAGAACCAAACGTGCGGCCCGTCCTCCTGCCTTCGCGAGCGATTCTTTGCGCGGCAGCAATCCCGGAAACAACATTCCGCGCGCGATCTCGAATCCCGCGCCGCCCGCAATAAAAATGGCCGGCAGCTCGAGTACGCCGTGCGGCGCAACGAAGCTCCACAGTTTATTGGCCATCCCGGCATGCCATGTCGCGGCGCCGACAACGCCCATCATCAATCCGTTCAGCACCATCATCCAAATCGTGCCGATGCCTGCGGTGATTCCACTCGCAAACGTTGCGAACGCGACGGACATATTGTTCGTCATGATTCCGGATGCTGCGAGCGGTTTGACGGTCAGGATTGAGTCCGTCCACATTTTGTGTTGTTCGATCGTGTCCATCATTTGCGGACCCAGGAGCCGGTGCGCGAACGCGGGATCGCGAATCGTGACGGCCCAGGCGGCGACGGCGGTCACGAGAAAAATTAGGAACGCGAGCGTTGTTTGCGGCAGCGTCTCCCGAAACGTCTGCGGGTACGTCTCCGAATAAAATCGCACCAGGCCGCTGATCTTCGGGCGATGCCCCATGTAAATCAGGTTGTGCGCGCGGCCGAGAAGCTGGTTGAGATACGCAGCAAGTTGAGAACTCGTGGTATCCTCGCGCACGGCCGCGAGGTCCGAAGCCGTCTGGCGATAAAGCAAGCCGAGCTCTTGCAGTTCGCCATGATCGAGAGCGGAAACGCCCCGGGCGCGCGAGCGATTCACCAATTGCTCGAGCCGTGACCAGTACGGCTTTCGCTTTTCGAGCCAACGCGTGGAGATCATGTCGTCTCTACCGCCGATTCCTGCCGCGCCTTCCGGCGCACCTTCCGACAAGCTTACCATCGATACGCCAGAGCAAACGTCGCTCGAATTCGCCATCGCTGGAATCGGCAGCCGGTTTTTGGCGATTGCGTTTGACACGCTGATTCAAGTCGTCGCTTTCCTCGTGATCCTGATCGCCGGCATTTTTGGTTTCCGGACGGCGTTTCCAGGAGGCTTCGATTCTCCTTGGTTCTACGGTAGCTTGGTGCTCGTTGGCTTCGCGCTCTATTACGGCTACTTCGCGGCATTCGAAGCGCTGTGGAACGGCCAGACGCCCGGCAAACTCGTCTTGCGCATCCGCGTGATTAAGGATTCCGGCCGGCCGATCACGCCCGCCGAATCCGTAGGACGCAATCTTCTGCGCATCGTGGACCAATTGCCGTTTCTCTATGGCATCGGCCTCGCGAGCGTCGCTCTCAGCCGGCAGAACAAGCGCCTCGGCGATTTTGTGGCGGGAACGATTGTGGTGCACGAGCGAGAGCTGCAGGACGTGCGGCCGTTATGGCAGGCGGCTCCCGCGGCATCCGCCGTGAAATACGGCGCCGAGCGGATCTCGCCGGAAGATTTTCAGCTTATCGAAGCGTTTCTGAATCGCCGCGACGCGCTCGCTCCCGACGTGCGCTTCCGCATGGGCGAACAGATCGCGAGCCGCATCAAGCCCATGCTCATGATTCCACCGGATCAGAATCCGTCGAGCGAAAGGCTGCTCGAGGCCGTTGCCGCCGAGCGCCGCTCGACCGCGCGATACATCTGAGGCGTTGCTTCCACGCGAAAAAAGTTGGCCGGCTCGGGTCAGTCGAGCGGGCTGCGCGGGTGACTCGCTGCGGACATTCGCGCCGTCTCGCGAATCGTCATGGAGTTTTCGGCGTTTCAGACGCGGGAACCGGTGCCACCGACGCAGGCGTAGGCGCTGCAGCTTCAGGCTGCCGCAACGCCAAATACGCGCGCCCAAACGCAGAGTGCTGCGTCCCAGGTCCTACGACGACCACCTGAACCGAGTAATGCCCCACGGGCAGCTTCGATAGTGGCAGACTGATTCGATACGACGCCGTCCGCGTGCTTGCATCGACGCTCGCGGGCGCGAGCAGCGGCGTCGCATTGATCTCCACTCCACTCCGGAAGAAAATCAAGCTCGCCCGCAGCACGTTCGGATCGACTTTCTCCGGACAGTACGCTTGGAAGAACACATACAGCGTCTGCTGCTGCGTGAACAAGCGCGTCACGTTCGGAATTATTTTTTCGCCGGACATTTCCAGCGGCGAAGTCTCAATCTTCGCTTGGCGTCCCTGCCCCTTCGTCTGCACTTCGGACGACTTTGCCACCGGCTCGAGCTGGTTCGACAGCAGCACGGAACTCAGCGTCAGTCGATCGGCCTGAAGCGGCGGCAGGATGAGATCGTCTTCGAAGCTGCCGATATGTCCCGATTCGTTTTCGCGCGCCAAGAATTTCATCCTGTATCGCCCGGGGCTGAGAACGAGGCCGCCTTCGTAGAGCAAATTGCTGCCGCTCACTTGCGCGTAGCGCTGCGCGTCGAGCTTCACATGAATCGTGTCTTGCAATTGCGCCACCGTCCGCCAGTCGGGATACGCGCGGACTTCGGCGGCAAAATCGAACGACGCCTCGCGCGCGCCGCGCTTCTGCGCCCATTGCAACGCGCTCGAAGAAATCTTGGCCGCGATCGGAACGTAAATCTGCTGCTCATTGAGCCGGAACATCGACGTTTCCACTGCAATCGGCAGATCAACGTAGGGGCTCTCCGATTGCATCGCCTCGCTGAGCTGCTGCTTGCGATCTTCGGAAGCAAAGTGCTGGAAATCCTTCGGTGCGTAGTACCCGCTGCGGTAGCGCACATGCGCGCCCGAAGCAGCGACCTTCACCCGAATGGTGTGCCAGCGCCCATCGCGTTTCACATCCGGCGGCAGAGTGTAGCCGAGCAGATAGTATCCGGTGTTGTCCGCCTGTATTTTCGGAAACGCGTCGCTCAGGTCTCCGAGATCGAAGAACGAGCGCCCGCCTGTGTCAGTCGAAAGCGTTGCGAGAGTGTCCCGCGAATCTTCGCGCTGGTCCGTCTGGTGATAGACCGACGCCCCGCTGAACATCGAAGTTCCGCTCGCCGCGCCGGTAGACGTGTCGCCGCCCGGCGGCAAAGCGAAAAGCCCGCGCGCGTCGATCGAATAGATCGACACGTCGGCGCGATTCGCGGCGTCGGTCGCCGCGCGCAGCTGCGTCCGATTCTCCTCGCCCGTTTGCGTGATGCCTCCCGTGAATTCCACCACCGACTTCCGCCCGGGAATTGCGCCCAGCACATCCGCCAGATTCTCGACCGCGGCAAGTTTCTGATCCGTGTTGAACACGTTGAATTCAGTTTCGTCCGGTGTGTACGCGGCTCCCGTATATTCCTGCACATCCTCCTCGCCGTTTTGCGCCGCTGCGTAAAGAGGATCAGCCAACCCGGCAGACACGCCGGGAACGATCTGCGCGACGGCTTTTTCGAGCGTGGCGTGATCGTTCGTGAAATTCGCGAGCACGGACAGCCGCGAGGAAAACGTCACGACGGCAACGAGATCAGCCGGGGTCATTTGCTTCTGTACGAATTTCAGCGACGAATCATGCGCCCGGATCAGGTCGTCGGTCTCCATCGAAGTCAAATCAAAAAACAGTACGATCATCCGGCGGTCGCGCACCGCTTCGCCGATTGCTGGCGCCGCGGCCGGCTCCTCGATGTCCACCGGCACGACAATCGGCTTGGCATCTTCCCCGCCCGCCGTTTCAACTTTCTCGATATCCGCGTACGAAAAATTCGCGATCTTCTGCGGCTTGCCGTCGTCCATCACCGTGAATTGATCTTCGCGCAAACCAGTGATCGGCTTGCCCGAGCGGTCCGTCACTTCCACATCGATGCGCACCAGGTCCGACGAAGAACGCAGAACCGGAACGCGGCTCGCTTGGGCTTGACCTTGAGAGGATTGCCGCGGAGTCTTCGCGGATGGTGCGGGAACGGCGACCGGCGCTGCATTTGTCGTCGCATCGCCGCCCGCAGCGCCGGTCGATTGCTGCTGCGCGCCGGTGGGCGCCGAACCCATGGCGAGCCCCGCCGCCAGAAAAATTGCCACGATCTTGTGAGCGGCCCTGTTCATCAGAAGTCTCATCAAAAGTTGTACCGCAGATTGATGTCCATCGTACGCATCGAGCCGGCGCTAGTCACGCGCCCAAACGTCGATGAACCCACCAGCGTCGAAATTCCGCTTAAATTCACATGATTCGCCAGATTCTGCACTTCCCAGCGCACATCCACATGGTGCCGCTGTTCCGGGCCAAATCGGAAAGACTTCGCGACCGACGCATTCCAACTGAACGAGCAGGGCCCATTGATCGCGCCGCGTGATTCGTCGCCGTATTGCCCCGCAGGCGGAGTCGCAAAGGCCGCCGTATTGAAAAATGCGAGCGGCGCGCCGCCGCAAATCCCGGTATTCGGATTACCCACCTGCTCCGCGCGCAACGAGAAATTTGCTCCCGTGCCGTTATCGGATGCGTTTCCGCCCAGCAGTGCCGTGTAGGGCAATCCCGTCTGCCACGTAATGATGTTTTGTACGCGCCAATTGCCGAACGCATGCTCCAGCCAGCCGCGATTTCCGTAGCGATGGCGCTCGCCGAACGGCAGTTCCCACACCGAAAAGAAACGCACCTGGTGGCGTACGTCGAACGACGACCGCCCGTATTGCGCCGCGTAGTTTCCGTCCTGCTGCACGACGACGGGCGAGCTGCCGCCGATCGTGCTCGCGTTATCCAAAGATTTCCCGAACGTATACGCCACCTGTAGCGAAAGCCCGTGCGTGAAGCGATGCACCACGCGCGTCTGCAGCGCGTTGTAAATCGAATGCGCGCCGGACTGGTCGTAGTAAAAGCTCGTCGCATCGGGAATTTCGAGGCTGCTCTGCGTCTCGAGCTGATTGGTGCCGAGCGGCGCGCGATTCGGCGCCCTCAACAGATCTAGATTGCCACCCGCCGTGCCCGTGTACGTCAAATCGAGGAGCCAGTCCCGCGTAAAAGACGTTTCCGTTCCCAGCATCCAGATCTGCGCGTGGCCATTTCGATAAAATGGATCGACGCCCCCCGCATTCAGGATTTTTCCGCTGGTCTCTGCCGTGCCCGGAAATCCCTGCTCGAGCGTCAAAACCTGCGCGGCCGATGTATACCAGTTTTCCGCCACCGAAAACGGCGGCTCGTAGGCCAGATAACTTTGCGCGAGCGTGTTGTACGAGGACTCGTTGTAAAAAATCGAATACCCGGCGCGGACGATGGTCCTCGGCTTCAGTCCCGGATCCCACGCGATTCCGATTCGCGGCGCCAAATTGTCGTAATCGCCATGAATCAACGCCCGCGGATACGTTCCATTGAAAGTCCCGGCGCCGCCGGGCGTCACGACATCGACCGCCGTCGCCGTCGCATTCAAATCGAGATTGGCGATCTGATCGTACAACTCGACCGGTGGCGTCACAGCTTCGTAGCGGACCCCGTATTGCAACGTGAAGCGTTTGTCCACGCGCCAATCATCCTGGGCGTATCCGACGAAGCCCCAGCTCCGAAAATAGAGGCTGGGATTGCCGAATTGCGCCTTCGTGTTATACGGAAGCCCGAGCAGAAAATCCGCCAAATCGCTGCCCGTTCCCTGCTCGGCCTGCCCATTCGCAAGCAACTGGCTCGTCATCACGCCCGTAAACGTGAAATCGCCGCGCGGCGTCGGATCGGAATCCGTGTTCAACTGGATGCGCCGGATCTCCGCTCCGAATTTCAGAGTATGCTTCTGGTGCACCCACGTCGCACTATCCGAAACACGCAGCGTCTGATTCCTCACAAGCGACGGAAGCGGATCGTTCAAACTCGAAAAGCTCGTGAACCCAATCTGCGGGATTCCATAGTCAATCGGTTGCGTCGCAACTCCCTCGATTCCCAGATCGCCCGCCACGTTGTTGACGAACGCATTATCGCTGAGAACCTTAATTCGGTTGCGGCTCCAGTTCAAATGCGTGGTCTCGACGAAATGCGTCGACCAATTGTGAATCAGGCTCACATCCACATTCTGGCTGCGCGTCGAACTCCTACCCGCGATGTCCGCGAAATTCCCCAGCGTATTCTGCCGTTGCGAATTGAAGTTGTAGCCGATGTTGAGACTCAACTTGGCGTTGATCGTGTGCAGCACGTGGACGTTCACAAGGTCGGTGTTCTCGGGCGTCGTCGTTTGCAATATGTAGTTCTGCACGGTCTGTCCCGCAACGTTCGGCATTGGAATAAAATTGAGAAGACCCTGCGCCGCGCTGTTCAGCATCCCGGTCGGAATCTGGCAGCCGTTCGTTCCGAGCGGCGTCCGCGTTCCCGCCAGATTTGAAAACGGGTTGTATAGGCTAACTCCGACGCCGCAGAAATCACCCTCGCGCTCGTCCAGCGTCGGCACCGTCGAAAATGTGTTGATCGGATTCTTCACAGTTTCGTGCTGATAGTTGATGAAGAAATACGTGCGATCGCTCCCGTTATACACGTGCGGAATCTTCAGCGGCCCGCCGAGATTGCCGCCAGTCCGCTCGTCGTAGTGGCTGATCTTCGGAAACTGGTTGCCGGTGATGGAAAACGGCTCGGCGTCCAACGCGGAATTTTCGTAGCGATCGTAGAAACTGAAGCGCACCCGGTTCACCGACTGCCGTGTGAGCCTTCCACCGCGTCCGCCAAATCCGCCGCCGCCGCCTCCTCCTCCGGGGCCACCCTGTCCAAATTGTCCTCCACCCATCCCACCGGCGCCTCCCGGTGGACCGCCCTGCCCGAACCGCCCTCCCGCTCCGCCCATTCCACGTTGTCCTCCGGGCCCGCCCGGCGCTCCGGGCGCCAGCCCGCCGAGCCCGAATTGATCCTGCCCACCGGGACCACCGGGGCCTCCAAAGCCCTCCGTGCCGTTTGCGGTGAGACCTTGTCCGACTGTTCCTTGCAGCAAAAATGAATTCGGAGACGCGCCCGCGCCTTCGTTGCTCGCCATCGCGGCCGCTGTCTCCGCACCACCGCCAGCATTCTCTTCCGCCTGCCCGCCCGTTCCACCGGTGAGATCCGCCTGCGCAAATCCATTCTGCGACGTGCCCCCAGACATTCCCTGACTCAGCGCGTTCACCACGCCCGGCGGCAGCTGCGAATTTCTCCCGCCTCCGCCTCCGCGCGCTGCGCCCGTCCCTCCACCGTTCGGCCGATTCGACGCCGCATTCTGTCCCTTGGCGGGAGTCGCGCCGTTCGGCTTCGCTGCTTCAGCCGGTTTTGCGGAATCCCCGCCGGTTTCCGCCGACAATTCCGCAACCGTCGCCACGTGAAGCACGATGTCCGTCTTCCCCACCGCGGTCGCGTTCGAAACTGTGATGTCGGTAGGAACCGAAACGAAGCCGAGTTGGCTCGTCTCCACGCGATAGTGCCCGACGGGAAGGCCCGGAAATTCGAATTTCCCCGATTCGTCGCTCCAACTCACCCAAACTTTGTTCGTGTCCGTGTTTGTGAGTCGCAGCGTCGCTCCCGGAACCGCCGCGCCTTCCGACGAATGCACGAGGCCCGTGATCGTCCCGGTAGACGGAGGTTCCTGCTGCGCAGACCCCGGCATCGCCACGAGCAACAGACACCCGAAGAACGTCGCAGCCCATTTGCACAGGTCGGAAATCAAAGCGCTCTTTTTCACTTTGGCGGTCGTGGCCCGCTCCTCGGTAAATCTTAAATGATTCCTCGCATGAATGTGAGGAGCGGGTCCGGCCATTGAACTAAAAGATATCGAGGAGGCCCGCAGCGTTTTAGTTGCTCTTCACCGGATCGTAAACGAGACGGTATGTGACGGGCTGGCTGAACCGCGGACTCTCGATGCGCGTCGTCACATCGAGCTGTTTGCCGTCGGAAGAAAGCGCGTACGTGCGGGTCGTTTTTCCACGGCGTTGTCCCTGGCTCTCAGTCACGAGCTGATTATCCTGCCAGTGCGCGCTGGGGACGGGTGGCGCATTAGCATCGGCATCGTTCGGTTTCGCACTCGTATCGGCCGCTGGCAATGCAGCCAGCAATTTCCCCGATGCTCCGGTAATCTTGATGTCAGAACCCGTTTGCACAATCGTGAGCTGCGACATATCTTCCATCATCCCGCCGCCGTGGCGCCCGCCGCCTCCCTGGCCGGATCCTCCGCCCTGGCCGCCCTGATGGTGCCCGCCGCCTTCGCCTTGCCCGCCGCCCGAGTTCCCCATCGCCTCCTGCATTTTCTCGCGCGGATTGTCACTCTGATCCTTGTTCAATTTCCACGTTCCGGCGAGACTCGGATTCTCGCCGGCGCCCGCGGCGGTCCGCCCGGAAGCCGGCCAAAGAAGCCCACCGGCGATCACCACGGCCGCCAGAAACACGACGGGACTCGAAACTCGCTTGAAAGCATCCCCACGACTATTGTTCATCGAATTGGCACTCCTTCGCATGACCCTGCCTTGCGGGGTCAATTGGACCCATTCTGCATTCGCGCGAACGCATATGAAAGTTCCAAAAGATTTGCGCGGATCGAAACACCTCGACTCGCCGCCGGTCACACTTTGCTTCAGATTTGCTACCATTAAAAATAGAGTTCGCCGGGCGTGCAACCATTTCGCCCGTGCGTCCGTCCGATTAAGTGTAGATACCGCGCGCTTGCTCGGTAGGAGAGGATCAAACCATGAAAAAAATCCTGCTTGGCGCTGGAATGGTGTTCACGCTGTCCTTCGCGGCTGCGGGACCCGCGAAGGCACAATCAAAGCCGCCCATCCTGCTCTTGGTGGCTCCGGGCTCGACCGTTCCCAATGCCGATCTGCTGAAGAATCTCGACAACAAATGCTCGAATGTAGGCATCACCCTCGATCCGAAAAAGTCCGACTTCATGCTGCAAGCATTTGGCTGGTCCGGCAACTACAGATTCACCGTGTTCAGGCATGGCGGGCAGGCCGTGTTCAGCACGAAAACCGTCATGCTGAGCAACGCGGTGAAGGACGTCTGTCGATATATCAGCGCGCCGAAATAATCGGTCGCGGCTACGTTCAATCTCTATTGGCCGCTCATCACAGATCAAGCCGCCGTTCTCTTGAACGGACTTCTTGACGCTGATCAGTGCGGCGTCCACTTATTTTCCCTCGCGCAGGAAATTACGGCTTCGCTTCCCGGAAGTGGTACGTCCAGCTCACCGTGACATACGACTTCAGCGGCACTCCCACAACGCGCTCGATCGGAGTCGGGTACGTCGGGTCCGATGGAAACGCGAAAACTTCCGTAGTTTCTCCCGTATATCCGCTGGCAATCAGAATTTCCGTCGACAGCGTTATGCGTCCATCCATAAACGGCCGCAGCAATTGCCCTCGAAATTCCGGCACCGCTGGTCCGACAAATCCATCTCCCACCGGTTTCGCGCGCACATATTCAAATTCGCATCGCGCGTGAATCCTCAATGGTAAATGATCCTCCGTCGCCACCGTATCCCAGATCAATCGCGGCGCTTCCGGCGTCGGTGATCCCGTCAGGATGTCCCTCGCATCGGCCTGCGCATACGAAAGAAAAATCGACCCCTGCGAAAATGTTCTCTGCAGCGAAACGCTGATCGATCGGTTCAACGAAGGTCCGACGTCTTCCTGCAAGCCGGTATCGGGGTCGATCTTTGCCAGTTCCTGCGCGTTGGTCACGTGCTTGAGCGTGATTTTTAATTCCGTCTTCTTGATGCTCTTATCCACTACGAGCTGATACGCCCGCGAAGGCGCGAGAAGCGTCGGCTCGCCCGCCCCCGTTCCGATGCGCGGATCTTCCGTGTGAAATGCCTCTCCATAACTCAGCGCCACGCTCGGAAGATACGTGTTCTCCGGAGGAAGAATCGTCAGCGTCGCTTTCGGCAGCGTCAATCCCGCCAGTTTGTCGAACGAATTCTGCGGATTGATCACATCCTGATTGTCGATCCATACCTCTTCGCGGCGAACGCCCAAGTCATAGTGCAAATACTTGCTCAACGCACCATCCACGGCTACATACGGCTCAACGAATGAAAGCGTCAAATTATTGCTCGTCACAGACTCAAAAACACCTGAAGCATTCGCGGCTTTCAAATCGAGATCCCGTGGCGCGTCTCTCCTCAAATCGAATCCGCCCAGCAACGAAAGCCATGGACGAATCTTCTGCGAATAGACAGCTCCGCCTCCGGCGACGGTTCGAAATTCGCTCTGTTGGATCAAGCCCCCCGGAAATTCAAGGCTCTGCGTGAAATCAGGCGCGAAATTCGATCGCAACTGCAAACTGTAAGTTCGGAAGAAACCCGAAAACGTCAATTGCTTCTGGTCCGTGATCCGCCACGTCTCGCTCGCGACGAAGATGCTCGTATGCGTACGATCCTGTTGCCGCCGGTCCACCGTATCGTCCGGCACAAAAACATCGATCGGAATCAATCCCGGAACGTAAGAGAATCCGTAGTAGCCGACGCCAAACAGCGTCAGTTCGTGACGCCCCATCTTGAATTGCCGGAACGCGTTCAGCTTGTATTGCTGCCGGTGTTCGAGCCGCGCGAGAAATCCGTTCCCAATCGAAATTTCGACGGCAACGAACCCATTCGTCTCCGGATTCCGCGGACTCCATCCCGTCACCAGATCGATGTCCCGGTAATCTCCCGTCAGCTCCACGAAATTATCCAGCCGCTCTCTCGGCACATACGTCGCAGCCAGATCGATCGAGTGATTCCCTTCCCGCACGTTGAACGCGCCGCCATCCACGGCCACCGCCTCGATAATCGGCGCAATCAGAAAATTTGGATCCGAGTACCCGTTCCCATGCGCGTTGGCCGGCAGATTGTTAGGATACAGAAAATCTCCAATCTGATAGAACTGCGCGATCGGTTCCCCGTGATCGCCAGCCACTCCGGGCGCAAAATACTGTGGCGCTTTGATTCCTCCTGACGCAGTTTCAATTGGCAATCCCGGCAATGAAATGGGCGCTCCCGGCCGGCCTGGATTCGCGTCCAGCACTTGATCGTGAACGATTACGTGCTCCGATGGGTCTGGAGTCAACGCCGATGGAACCGGCGCTCCGACCACGGTCACCGCTTGCCGCAACGATGCGATCTCCTGAAATTGCAGCTTGATCTCCGCCGGCTTCCCTTCAACCACCGTCACGTTCGCGCTCACAGGCGCAAACGACGAAATCTCAGCCGTCAAGCCGTACGGGCCGGATGCGATCTCGCCAAAGTCGAAGCGTCCTTGTTGGTCGCTCTGTGTTTCGCGAAGCAGCGTCCCCGTTGAGTTCATGAGTTTCACGTGCGCTCCGGCGACGGCCACGCCTTGCGGATCGATAATCCGCCCCCAAACGTGGCCCGATCCCGCTGCCGCCAGAGCATTCCCGCCCACCAGGACGAACAACCACGCCGCGCGCCGCGCCATCTTCATCCAGCGCTTGGCGGATTGCCGCTCCGAAATATAGACTGTGGCTCTCAGAATCGCTGACCAAACTGTGATGGCCGCATGATGCGCACCCTCGGCGAATCGCCTTCGCCGAGTCGTGTGTGTAACACAATTATTAAAATCATGCTACCGGTTCTTTTCGCGTTAGTCAGGAGGGGCCATGGAGAAGATCGTCAGGACCGGCATCTCGCTCGAACAGAGCCTGCTCGACAAATTCGACCGCATCATTTCCAAGAAGGGCTATCACAACCGCTCCGAAGCCATTCGCGACTTACTCCGCGATTACGTTGTCGGCGAGGACGTCAAGGAAAATCGCGTCGTGGTCGGCACGCTCACCATGGTTTACGATCACCACAAGCCGGGGCTTTCCGGCCAGCTCGTCAGCCTTCAGCATGACGCGCGCACCAACGTCCTCGCCGCGACCCACGTCCACCTCGATCACCACAATTGCCTCGAAGTCATTATCATGAAGGGCGAAAGCACTGAGATGAATCGCTTCGCCGCGCAAATCCTCAGTCTCGTCGGCGTAAAACACGGCAAGCTCGCGGTCACGACAACCGGAAAAGACCTCTCGTGAGCACGCCGGAGGCGTCAATCCCCGCGCAACCGCGAGCGACCCGTTTCACCTACGCCGGTGTTCTTCTCCTGACCCTCGCAACCCTCATGCATGAAATACTTTTGACGCGAATTTTCAGCGTCACAATGCTCTACCACTTCGCCTTCATGGCCATTTCGCTCTCCATGTTCGGCCTCACCCTCGGCGCTCTCACCGTTTACCTGCACCCCGGCGATTACGTCGGCGAAAAATGCAAGCGCCAGATGGCCGTCAGCGCTCTATTCTTTTCCTTCACCGCCATTGTTAGTTTGCTCATGCACCTGCTCGTTCCCGTTGCTCCGAGCCTGACGGCCCTCGCCGCCGTGTCTCTCGTCTTCACCTACGTGGTCATGTCCGGCCCATTTTTCTTCAGCGGGATTTGCATCTGCGCGGCCCTCACCAAATTTCCGCTCCAAATCAGCCGCCTCTATGCCGCCGACCTCGTCGGCGCGGCCCTCGGATGCATCGTCCTCATCTTCACCCTGAAATTCACGGACGGTCTGACGGCCGTATTCGTCGTAGCCTTCCTCGGTAGTGCCTCCGCCATTCTCTTCGCACTCGATGGAAGCTTCCGCAAGCTCCGCCGCGTCGCCGTTTTCTCCAGCCTCTTGCTCGCCGTCTTCGTGATCCTCAATTCCCATTTCGCCCACCGCCAGGCCGCGCTCCTTCGTCTGACATGGACGGAGGGAAAGCTCGAGCCGCGACCATTGTACGAAAAGTGGAATTCATTTTCGCGCATCACCGTGTCGGGAGATCCCAATCATCTATCTCGCCTGCCCAACGAAGGCCTCAGCCCCGCCTATCCCGCGGATCAAAGCGCGCGGCAACTGAATTTGACCATCGATGCGAACGCCGGAACGACCCTGACGGCGTTTACAGGAGACTTGAGCGAAGATGATTTTCTCAAATACGACATCAAACAATTCGTTCACTATCTTCGCCCGAATTCCAACGAACTGATTATCGGTGCGGGGGCTGGCCGCGACGTCCTCGCCGCTCTGCTCTTCCACCAGAAATCCATCCGCGCTGTCGAACTCAATCAAGATATCCTGCGCGCGGTCAACCAGCGTTACGGCGATTTCACTGGCCATCTCGACCGCTATCCTCAAGTCACCTTTATCAATGACGAAGCCCGCAGTTATTTGACGCGCACGCCGGAAAGATTCGACATTATCCAGGCCTCCTTCATTGACACCTGGGCCGCCACGGCTGCCGGCGCATTCACCCTCAGCGAAAATTCGCTCTACACCACCGAGGCCTGGAAACTTATCCTCCATCGATTGACGCCGACGGGAATTTTCTCGTCTTCTCGCTGGTATTTTCGGCTCATGCCCGCGGAGGTGTACCGGCTCACGTGCCTCGCGGCAACCGCTTTGCTCCAGGACGGCGTGACCAATCCTCGCGCGCACATCATCCTTCTCCGGCATCTTCGCCCGAGTACGGAGGAACATCCCCAGGCCGGCGCCGCCACGATGCTCGTCAGCCGAGCGCCCTTCACTCCCGAAGAAATCGACCGGGTCGAGGACCTGGCACGCCGGCTGCAATTCGAACTCGTTCTGACTCCCCGGTACGCCATCGATCCCGCTTTTGCGGCTCTTGGCTCCGGAAATTATAAGGACAGCTCACTCGCCGGACTGCCGTTCAACCTTTCTCCTCCGACCGACGACTGCCCGTTTTTCTTTAATCTTTTTTCGTTCCGGCATGCCTTCGACACGCACCTATGGAAGTTCGTCGTAGTCAGCATGCAAGGCGTGTTCGTTCTGGGTGTTCTGCTGATCGCCATCAGCCTTCTCACTCTCGTGTGTATCGCCGTTCCGTTCGTCCGCACGGTGGACAGAAAAACCCTCCCCGGCTCGCTGCCCCACTTTCTTTTCTTCGCGGCGATTGGTTTGGGCTTCATGCTCGTCGAAGTTTCTCAAATGGAACGGCTGATCGTTTTCTTGGGACATCCCACCTTTGCGCTCTCCGTGGTTCTTTTCGCTTTGCTGCTCTCGAGCGGCCTCGGAAGTTTTTCGACTCAGAGCGCGCCCGGAGATCGCCGCAAAGACTACGCTATCGCCCGCCTGCTTCTCTTGCTGGCGGTGGTATTCGCCTTTGGAATCCTCACCCCGCACGCCATTGTGCAATTCGCCGCATCCACCACTCCCGAACGCATCGCCATCGCCACCGCCATTCTTTTCCCCCTGGGCTTTTTCATGGGAATGGCTCTGCCCCTTGGGCTGCGCTCTGCCTCGGAGGATCACCCGGCGTTGACGCCTTGGTTTTGGGCCATCAATGGCGCAGCCTCCATCTTTGCTTCTGTTCTGGCAGTCGCCATCTCCATGGGCGCGGGGATTTCCCGCACGTTTTGGATCGGGTTCTTCGCCTACGCAGTGGCGTGCGCCGCGTATCTTTGGGCCCAACGCGGTGCGACCACCCTCGCTGCCGTCACTCCGCAACAAATCCACTGAAAACTGAACATTTCCATTTCCGGAATCGCGTGCTAGCGTAGTAAAGGATGCTACGACGGGCCAAATCACGAAAAGTTCGGATGGGTGCCGGGCTTCCTGGCGGCACAGCCTTCAGGCTGTGCACTCGCGCACCCGCTCAGGCCTGCGCCGCCAAGGGCGCCGCGCCGGGCTGCAAATCGCCATCGCAATCGGAACCCACCTCAGATTTGAGGTGGCCTGAGAAGGTTTCTACGAGTCACACCGCACCATTAGAAACCACCATAACTCCAGCAAAACAAACACCCGGCCTCCGTTCTATGAGTCTCAAATTCGGTATTTCCAACCAGCACGATAAGCGGCTTTTCCCAATTGCCTTTGCCATTTCGGACCACCCCCTGCCGCCAGCCAGACTCGCGCAGCGCGACCAACGAATGCACTTTTCGCGCGATATTAACTCGCCACACACGTCTCTCTATTATTAACCATGAATTCCGCCACCCACGAGGACCGCATGCCCATTACACGAAGAAATCTGCTGCGACGGCTTGGCGCCGGAGCCGCAGTCGCCTCCATACCATCCCTCGGCACTTTTGCGCGCGACGCGATGCGCTCGTCGTCGCGCCCGACCGAATCCGTCGGGCCGATTCTTCTGAATCGCAACGAAAATCCGTACGGCCCATCCGAAAAGGTGGTTGCCGCGATTCGCGAAGCATCCGCTTCGGCCAATCGCTATCCGGACGCCGAAGTCCTCGCGAATCAGCTTGCCGCTTTTCACGGCGTCGCGCCCGAGCGAGTAATTCTCGGCTGCGGCTCCTCCGAGATTATTCACATGGCCGCGCTCGCATTTCTCGGGCCGCACAAAAAACTCATGATGGCGCAGCCCACATTTGAATTGATCGGCTTTTACGCAGAGCCCGCAGGCGCAGAATTGCTCCGCGTTCCGCTGACGAAAACGTTTTCGCACGATTTGGACGCGATGCTCGCGCGAGCCGATGGCGCAACATCGCTCGTCTACATTTGTAATCCGAATAATCCCACGGCCAGCTTGACGCCCCGCCAGGATCTCGAAGCTTTCATCCGGAAACTTCCGGGCACAACCACCATACTCATCGATGAGGCCTACCACCACTTCGCCGGGCAAGCATCCACGTACGCTTCCTTTATCGATCGCCCCATGAACGACGATCGCGTGATTGTCGCTCGCACTTTTTCCAAAGTTTACGGGCTCGCGGGATTGCGCGTCGGCTACGCCGTCGCCGCTCCGGAAATCACGGAGAAACTTTGGCCCGAACGGATTCAATTCAACGTAAACGTCGTCGGCGCGCAGGCCGCGAGCGCCGCGCTCAGCGACACCGAATACGTGACCATGAGCGTGAAACGCAATGCTGACGACCGCCAGGAATTTCTGAATCAAGCCAACGCGCGCATGCTCCGCGTGATTGACTCTCACGCGAATTTTGTGATGTTGAATGTGGATCGGCCGGCCAGAGAAACTGTCGAATACTTCAAGAAGAACGGCGTTCTTGTCGCTCCGCCCATTCCGCTTCTCGATAAATATATTCGTGTCTCTCTCGGCACCCCTGCGGAAATGCAGACGTTCTGGCACGTGTGGGACACAATTCCCAAAAATAAAATATTGATGTAGATGAATACCCGGCCAACGCGGCGATGTCGGCGCGAACGCGATGCCGCCGTTCCGCCTGCGCTGCCGCGCTGATTTTTCAAGGAGCGGCTCTCGGGGCTAGTGCCGGAGCGCCACGAGGTGCATCAACCAGTTCGCGCTCAACGTATTTGTCGCCGTGGCGCTGTAGGCTCCCGCGGTCGCGGCGCTTTCGAGCTCTTCCAGGTTTCCGTGGAACGTGCTTACCGTCGTAAATCCGGTTCCAGCGCTCGCCACTCCGTCGTCTTCAAAGGCAACGCCATAGATCAAATCGTTCGCAAGGGCCGTCGTGACGGTCCCGCTGCTCATCGACGTCCCGGTGCCCGTCGCCGACGCAGACACATCCGCGGGCGTTGCCGTGTTTGCGTTGGCGTACTCGGACTGGAACAATTGCAGCGAGCTCGACGCGGTGCCCGTGAGCGTCGCGGTGATGGTAATCGCGGCGCCGCCTCCTGCGATATTTTTAGCGTAGAACGTCTGCGCGCGCTTCGCCGTACCGCTCCAATTGGTCGGTCCGATGACGCTCGTATACATGTTGCCCTTGCTGTCCGAGACCGAAGCCGAAAGCGTCTGATCGCCCCACTTCACGGTCACGACGATGAGATCGCCGGAAGTGCTCACAGCGGAAAAAGTTTGCGACGTTGTGCTGATTCCCGTGCCCGCGGTCTCTTCGATGTGCTGCACCAAAGCGATGGCCGGCGGCGGAGCTGTCGACGACGTCGCCATGCTGGCCACGTTCGAAAACGCGCCGAGATTGCCGGCCGCATCCGTGGCTCGCACTTCGTAACCGTAACTCGTCGAAGCGAGCAAGCCGGTATCGCTGTACGAAGTTGTGGTCGAAGTCCCGACTTGCGCGAAATTCGTGCAGCCGCTTCCCTCACAACGATCGATCTTGTATCCCGTCACGCCAACGTTATCCGTCGAGGCGGTCCAGCTTAAATTGATCTGCGTGCTCGAAGCGGCCGTGGCCGTCAAATTCGTCGGAGCCGTCGGCGGCGTCGTGTCGGCAGGAGTGGTTGCGCTGGCCGAATTGGAAGGAGTGCTGAGATTGCCCGCGGCGTCCGTCGCAATCACTTCATAGGTATAGGTGGTCAAAGGCGCGACGCTCGCGTCGACGTAGATTGTCGTGGATCCCGAGACTTCGGCGATCTGCGCAAAATTCGTGCAGCCGGATCCCACGCAGCGCTGAATGTAATATCCCGTGACGCCGACATTATCGGTCGAGGCGGTCCAGCTCAAATTGATCTGTGTGCTCGAAGCGGCCGTGGCCGTCAAACTTGTCGGAGCCGTTGGCGGCGTATCGTTGGATTCCGATCTGAGCGTGACCATGTGCATGAACCAGTTCGCGCTCGCGCTATTTGTCGCTGTCGCGCTATTCGCTCCGGTCGTCGCCACGTTCTTGTCTTCGGACAAATTTCCGTTGAAGGAGGTGACCGTCGCGAATCCCGCGCCCGCGGTTGGGGCGCCGCTGTCTTCAAACGCAATACCGTAGATCAGCTCGTATGGCGAGGTAGTCGTGGCTGTGCCGCTGCTCATCGCCGTGCCCGTGCCGACTGCTGCGGAAGTCACATCGACGGGCGAATTGATATCCGCATTCGTATATTCCGCCTGGAACAGCTGCAAGGAACTCGTGGCGTCTCCGGTGAGATTCACGGTAATGCCGATCGGAGCTCCGCCTCCAATGATGTTCTTCGCATAAAAGCTCTGCGCTCGTTTCGCGGTACCGCTCCAGTTGGTGGGTCCAACGGCGCTAGTGTATGCATTGTCCTTGTTGTCGGTGACAGAGGAAACCGAAATCGTCTGGTCTCCCCATTTCACGGTGACGACGATGAGGTTTCCACTTACGCTGGGTCCGGGGAAGTCTTGCACAACCGAATTGACGCCCGTGCCTGCGGTTGTGGCAGCTTGCTGGACCAAAGTGACCGCGGCGGGCGGGGTCGCCGGAGTCGTCGCGCTGGCCGTCTTCGAGAAAGTGCTGAGATTGCCGGCCGCGTCCGAAGCTTGCACCTCATAGCTGTAGCTGGTCGAAGGCAAAACTCCGGTGTCGCTGAACGAAGTCGCAGTCGAATTCCCGACCTGCGTGAAGCTCGAACAACTGGCTCCCTCGCAACGATCGATGCGATACCCGGTCACGCCAACGTTATCCGTCGATGCGGTCCAAGTCAGATTGATCTGAGTGCTCGAAGCAGCAGTGGCCGTGAGATTCGTTGGAGCGGATGGCGCCGTGGTGTCCGAGGAAGTGATCACGTCCAGCGTCGTGGAGACCGTGTGGTTTAGGATTCCGCTCGTGCCGGCGATCGACAATGGATACGTGCCAGCGAGAGTCGAGCTGGTCGTGCTGACAGTCAAAATCGTCGAACCGGATCCGACGACAGTCGACGGATTTAGAACGGCGGTGGCTCCGGATGGCAAACCCCCGACGCTGAAACTCACCGTTCCGCTGAAACCCGTATTCGGCGTAATGTTGAGCGTATAGGTTGTGTTGTTTTTAGGCGCCACACTTTGCGACGACGGCGCCACGGACAAAGAGAAATCGGGCACAACGGTGACGGTCCGCGTCTCCGGACTCGGGTCGGTGAGACCATCGTTGTCGGTTACGGTGAGCGAGGCGACGTAGGTTCCCGGCGTCGAGTACGTGACCGCGCCGGGATTCGCGAGAGTGCTCGAAGCGGGACTGCCACCTGGGAAAACCCACGAGTAGGCGGCGATCGAGCCGTCGGGAGCCGTGCCCGATCCCGCGAAATCGATTGTCTGTCCAGGGCCAATCGTTGGATTCGAGGACGGACTCGTGATCGAGCCCGTTGGCGGAGTATCGGTCGGCTTGGCCGAGAGCTGAACAAACGTGGCCAGCGAGGGAACGCCGGAGGAGTTCAGTATGAAGAGCATGTAATAGCCCGGAGGAGCGACGTTTCCATTCGGCGGCGCGGTGACAGTGAGGACGCCGCTGCCCACGGTGTACGACAGATTGATGAGCCGCTGATCCATATCGAATGCATGGGTGACGGCACCGGGCCGCATTAAGACCGCGGAAGAAATAGTCGAAGCTTGCGGAGTTTGCACTTGAAACGTGGCGCCGTAACCGATCACGCCGGGAGTGACGCTCGTGATCGTCGGCCGCGTCGCCAGGCTTCCGCTCGAAGTGAACAAATACGCGGGCGAATAAATTTCCATGTGTTCTTCGTAAACGCCGCGAGTGGGATTGCTGCCGACGAGAAGGACCGTTGCATCCGGGAGCAAAATACTGCTCGAGTGATAGAGACGCGGATAAACATTTGCCCCGGCCGAGCTAAACGTGTTCGTCGAGGGATCGTAAAGATCCGCGTTGAGGCTTGCCGTCGTTCCATCTTCATCGATCTGCGACCCGCCCAGGGCGAGAATGTTTCCGCTGGGCAAAATCGTCGCGTTCATTTCGATACGAGGCTGTGACATCGATGGGCCATAGGCCCATGACGGGCTGCTGGCCAATGGGCTGATGAGTTCGGTAGTCGCCGTTGCGGGGCTTCCGCCGCCCATGATCATGATCTTTGGTGCATAGCTGTTCGATGGCGAGAGCGGCAGCAACACGGTCGTGCCGTACGTACGTGTGCCGCCATAATTCGTGTACGGCCCGGTAGTCCAAACTTGCGTCGCAGGATCGAAAGTCCAGGCCTCGGGAGTCGAGCCGGAAAAGAAAACATTTCCATTGGAAAGCAAAGTCATTCGTGGATAGAGCGGCGGGGTCCACGACGCGGTATACTGCGTGCTCCAACCGGAGCCGACCGTATAAATCTCGACGGCTGTGTTCGTCTCACCGGTCTCCGTCAAACCAGAAAAAGTCATCACCTGGCCGTTGCCGAGAACGGTCGCAGTTGGATACCACCGCCCATGCGCCATGGACTGGAGGTTGTAGAAATCCCCTGTTACCGGATCGTACGCCGAGGTGAGTGCGACGCCCAAAAATGAGGGATTGTATTGCAGCGTGCCACCCATGATGAACGGCCGGCCATCGGGAAGAATGATCATGCCGTTGCAGAACATGTCCCAGGTAACGGGCTGCGTCGTTATCGTGCCGGTCGCCGGGTTCCAAACGCCCGCCTGATAGTACGTAACGAGCGAATCGTTTCCGGAGCCCGAGACAATGAGCACTTGGCCGTTGTGCAGCATCGCGAGATGAATCGGATTGATCGGCGCCAGAGTCGGTAGCGTCTGCCATTGTCCTTCCACATTTGCCTGCGCCATCGCCGGCGGAATCAAACTGCCCGAAGCCAGAATGACGAAAACAATTGCGAGAGCGAGGAACGAGTGTTTCCACGCTGGGGTCATGAGAAATCCCTTCGAGCAGAACTGCCGGAGCGCTGGAGCGCGAAAATTAAGGAGAAGCGAGCGGATTACTAATCTGAACAGCGATTTCCGGAGTAGAGGCAGGGTTGAAGCAGAAAGTGAATAGACAGCCATGGTCACACAATCATTTCGGGGATTCCTGGGCACCATAATGCACTTCCGAGCGAATCACCAGAACAAAGTTGTTCGAGCTCGATGGAGTACTCTCAGGACTATAAATTTTCGCGCGGCATGCACGGGCGGAGTGCAGCCGGCTCGGACGCACTACCCAACCTTTGTGCCATAGCGCCCGCAAGATTCAAACACCGTGAGCAAGTGCGAGAGTCCCAGGAGATCCCTGATCGGTTTGCTCATGTTGATCAGCGAAAGTTCGCAGCCGGCAGATTTGGCCGAGACGTACAGGCTCACGAGCGTGCCCAGCCCGGAGCTATCCATGCGAACGAGCTCGTTCAGGTCCAGGATGATGCGCTTGGTGTGCGGCATCATGATCTTGACTTCGGCCTTCAAAATTGAGGTCGTTTCGGTGGTCAATCGGCCGCGGCATTGCACTACAGTCGCGCCTTCGACGGAGCTGGAATGCAAAATCAGAGTGTGCGCCGAAATTTCCGCGGGATTCGATGCCATTGTAGCTCCTCTCGAGCAAGGCGAATCGGCTCGGTCAACCAATGTTTGTCGCGTCTTTATCTTGCTTGGGCGGCGACGGCAAGAAGTTTCTCACGCGCGGTGCGAGAGCGGCGCTGAAAATTGCGAGAGTGTTTTTGGAATTGCGTCAGACGCGCGTGCGCGGAATTTCCGAGGGACGGGAGCGGCGAATTTCTTGCGCGAACGCGTCGAGCCGGGCGAGCGCGGCGGCCACGGCGCCGTTTCCCGCAGCTTGGGCCGTGCGAGCGTGTGCCAAAGCTCGTTCCGCAATTGAGATTGCTGTGCGCAGAAGGATTTTGATGTCGGACTCGAGTTGCCGACGACTTTCGCGCACGCGATCGTCGACGTCGTTTTGCACGCGGGAGCTATTCACTTCGAGAAGCTGGTCCAGAAATTCTTCCGCACCGCCAAGAATCGCACCACGGTAACCCAATCCGCCGAGCACGAGATCGGAAACGAAGACGAATGGCGACGCAGGCGCAGCGATCCGTTCGATCAGATGGAAATGGAATTGCGATTCGGCCCGCAAGCCTTGCTCCGAATACAATTCATCAGGGAGATTGTCGAGTCCAGGCACGCCGGTTTCGGCGAGGCGATGCAGGAAATCGTTTCCGAGTTCAACGAATCGTTGTGCTGTTTTCCGGAACGCGTCCTCGGCATATTGCGCTTCGCGTTCAAGCCATGGCGCGAGCTCGTCCCGCGCAACTTCCTGAACCATGTGCATCACGTCGCGGCGGTATCGCGGCCCGCCGCGACGACGCTCGAGCCCGGGGAGACGCCTCGCCAATTCTTTCCGCGCAGCGGCTCGCGCCGAATTCAAGAATTCGTTTCGCCGTTCGGCGAGAGATTCGGAGAGACGCTGCTGCTCGGCGGTGAGCAAATAGCCGAATTCTCGCATCGTCTGTTCGGCTTGTTCGAGCGTCTCGTGCAACGTTTCGATGCGGCGCTCGGAATCCTCGAGTGGGCGCTCGAGCGCGTCGCGTTCCTCGTGAATCACGGCGAGAATTTGATCGGCGACGCGGCGGAGGCCCCGTTCGGTGGCTTCCTGGACCAAAGATCGTCCGGACTGCTGGACGAGAAATTCGAGCGCCTGAACGAATTTTGGCCAGTCGCGATTCGCGGCGCGGCCTTCGAGCTGATCGAGAGCGCTGACCTCAAGAATTTCCGGAACGGCGCGGCCGAGCCGTTTCTCGAGGACCTGGCGAGCGAATCGGATGGCTGCAGCGCGGTCGGGTTCATTGGTGCGATCCGCTTTATTCAATACGAACAAAAGATCGCGGACTTCCTCGGCGACTGTTTCGACGAGTTGGAGTTCCTCTCCGGAGAGCGGAGGATCGGCGCCGATCACGACGATCGCGGCGTCGATGTGAGGAATGAAGGCCTGCGTCGCCGCGGTGTTGCCAAGGTGCACGGAACCGAGCCCCGGCGTGTCGACCAGACACATGCCATCTTCCAAAAGCGGGCTCGGCGCGAAAATTTCCAAAGCCACAACGCCCTTTTTGTTTTCCGGATTTTTCTCTTCCGAAACGTATTCCTCGACGGCGCTCAGCGGAATGTCTCTCCAATCCTCAGCGCCGAGGCGGAGACGCGCTGAAAGTTTTGCGCCGTAACGGAGGATGGTGGGAACGCTCGTGATGGGAACGACGCCGGCGGGAAGGATGGCGCGGCCGACGAGCGCGTTGAGAAGCGTCGATTTTCCGCGCTTGAATTGGCCGACGCAGGCGACGAAGAAGCGGCCTTCGGAAACGCGTTCGGCGACGGAGCGCGCGGACCGTGCGATGTGGTCTGCGTCAAACTCAGCGGCGATTTCGGCAAGGCGAAGGAGCCGCGCGTCTCCCACGTGGATCGGCGGGAGTGCGTCTCGAGTGTCAGGATGCGGAGTCATGGAGCGAGAGCCGGCGCGTGCGGGGCGAAATGCGGGGCGGCGCGCATGAGATAGTCGACGTGGACCAATTTAATTTTCACTTGATCGCCGAAGCGGTAGCGCGGATTGGCCGCGAGTTCGCACATTTTGACGATCGAGCCCGGCAAGTGTCCGCTCAAATGGAGAATTTGTTTGCGAAAGCCTTCAAGATCGAGCGAAGTCAGGCCAAATTTTTGGATGCAGAGCTCGAGAAGGGCGCGCGCGGGCGCGTCGGTCAAAGGCTCCACATGAATGCGATATTCGTGGGTCCAATAGAGGCTCCACGCATATCCGATTTCTGCCATGGAATAACCGTGCCCCGTCATGTAAATGGGCGTCTTCGACCGGTACATGATTTCCTTCATCCAATGGGCGAGGCGGAGCGACGGCGGCGGGAGATGATCCAAGAAGAAAAGATAGTCGCCTTGCTCCGTCGCCGAAAAAAGAACTCCGCGCAGGCGAAGAAGAGATTGACGGTTGATCCAACGGTTGAGAGTGGCTTCGGCGGCGCGGTCGGCATGGACTTTTTTTCGAACGAGCGGGTCACCTGAAAGATAGAGTTGGCGAATGAAATGAGAAACCAATTGGCGCCCGCTGGCCGGGCCGCTCCAATAGACGCATTTGCGCTTTTCTTTTTCGGGGAGTTCGCCAATGGCGTGTTGGATCAGAGAAGTTTTTCCTGAGTCGGGAGGGCCCCAGATTAGTTGGCTTTTACGTTTGCGCACAGCCACGCGAAGACGCTGGAGCTCTTGTGCGCGGCCGAGCAATGTTTCGGATGATTCCATCGCGATCCTTGGCGCTGTTCGCAACGGCGCGACTCGATTTCGCGGAAATTCGCGCTATTCGGAGCGAACGCCTTCCTGATGAACGTACTTGATCACTTCGACTTCGGACATGGCGATCAGGCCTTCGTCCACAACTTCGTCGAGAAACGGAAGCAGCTTCTGAATTTTGTCCTCAGAATCGATCACGCTGACCATGACGGGAGCATCGTGAGAAAAGGAAAGATGATGAGAGCGGCGGATGAGAGTGCTGGCACCGTAGCCGGCTATTCCGCGCAGGACCGTCGCGCCAGCAATGTCGAGTTCGCGGCATTTTTCGACGATGGCGCGATAGAGCGGCTTGTCCTTCCACTTGTCGTCCTCGCCGAAATGAATGCGGAGCATCTTGGCCTTGCCTTCGAGTCTCATTGCCGCACTTCCTTTCTTCGTTCTTCGCCCTGATAGTCGTGGGTGTACTTGATGATGTCGACGTCGGAAAGCACGACGAGACCCTGCTGGATCATGCCGTCGAGGATCAGCGAGAATTTGCGGAGTTTTTCCTCGGTATCGATCACGGAAAGCATCATGGGGTGGTCATGCGAGAGCTGGAGCGCTTTTTGCTGGTGAATTCTGCGGTTCGCGCCGTAGCCGAGAATGCCCTTGTACACCGTCGCTCCAGCCAGCTCGTTGGCGCGCATGCATTCGAGGAGAGCTTCGTAGAGCGGCTTGCCATGCCATTTGTCGTTCTCGCCGATATAAATGCGCATGAGCTTGGCTTTGCCTTCGCTTTTGAGAGCGAGGCCGGCGGGACGCGCGGCGCTTTTCGAGGACAGTTCGGAAGGCTTGGCGACAGTGGTGTCCTGAATTTCGATCAGGCCGGTGCCGACCATTTCCTGAAGCTTCGGAAGAATCTCAGCGACTTTTTCGGGTGTGTCGATGAATTCGATTTTAATCGGGAGATTTTCGGTGAGACGCAGTATGCGAGTGGTGTGAAGATGATGGTCGGCGCCAAAACCAGCGATGCCACGGACGACGTTGGCTCCCGAGACGCCGCGATAAAAAAGAAAATCGAGGATCGCCGCGTAGAGCGAGTGCCCGTGATACTGATGGTCTTCGCCAACATAGATGCTGACTTTTTTTGCCGGCCCGGCGGTGAGCATGTTCTCTCCTAATCCAGCATTCCGCGTTCGCCAACGATCCTTGCAATCGGCGACCTTGGAATGTTGATGCCTGATTTCACGCGATCGTCCTTCCGGTAATGACACCGAGCCAGACCGAGACCCAGCCAACGACAACGCTGAGGACGACGTTCAGCGCGGCCATAAAAAATTCGCCTTCCTGGAATACGCGAAAGGTTTCGTACTCGAACGTGGAGAAGGTGCTGTATCCGCCGATGAAGCCGATCGGAATCAGATATCTCCAATTCGGGCTCCAATGCGCTTTTTCGGACAAAAGCGTGACGACAAATCCGATCAAAAAGCACGCCGTTATGTTGATGACGAAGGTCCCGTACGGAAAGCGCGTGGTCAAGCGGTTGCTGATGTATCCCCCGACCCAGAAACGCAAGATGGATCCGAGAGCTCCGCCGATTCCGACCATTAAGTATTTGATCATATGAACGAGGCTGATTTTCTCCTTTGGACCAGTCAGACAGTCTTCGAGCTGGCCTCGGGTACGTGCGATGCACGGCTCGCAGCGCGATTTTCCGGCGACGCGGCGGCTCCGAGCTGCGCGAGATTTTCCCGAACCGCGTCGAGCTCAGCGGCGTTGAATTCCCTTCCGCCGAGAGCCTGCTCGGCCTGCGCACGATAGTTCTCGGCGTAGGATTCAAATCTGTGTTTCAACTGAGTCATGACGAAGTTCGACCAATCCTTCACGAGCTTCCAATAGACGGAGAGCGCGGCGTGGAAAGGCTCGCCGAGTTGTCTGCTGATGCGCCGTGCGAGTTGACGTTCGGCGAAGCGATGGCCCAAGAGACCGGAAATGGCGGGGCGCGAGACTTCGATTTTGAACGGCTGGGGATCAAAGAGTGGAGCGCCGCGGATGACGGACTGAAATTCGTCGTCATTCGGCGCGTCCGCGAGACCGAGATCGGAGGCGCATCGCGTCAAGTCGTTGCGGAGCTGTGTGGCAAACGTCGAGAGATGGTCTTGCAGCATTTTCACCCGCTGCTGGACGAACTGCGCGATGACGTCGCGAACCAGCTGGCCCGGAACGGCGGGGCCGGCGTCATTTCCAGACCACGAACCCATCAGGCGGCTCGCAGCTGTTTCGATAGCGTCCTGCATTTCGGCCGCGGCACCGTCGATCGCGCGTTCGCAGAGCGAGCGCATCTCCTCGAGTTGCCCCGTGGCTCTTCGCAGGAGCGATTCGGCGGCGCGAATCTGTTCCTTCGAATGCGTGGAAGCCTGCCGGCGCCTGGCCATCCGCGCTTGCAGCGCCGCGGCAACGGATTCGCGGAGAGTGCCGATTTTTCTGCGCAACGACGCCGCTCGTAATTGCTGCGATTGACCATAGAGAGGAACGATTTCTTCCTGGAACCATCGATCCGTCATTTCGCGGCACGAGGAGAGAACGCTGACGGGACGCACGGGCAAATTCAGGCGGCATTCGGATGCGATGTGATCCTTGACGTACTGAATGATCCGGACGCGATCCTCGGCGGTGAGCAGATCGGCCTTGCTGAGCAGCACGTTCACGGGAACGGCAGTATCCTGAAGAGTGAGAATTGTTTGCAAATCCTCGGCGGTGAGAGTCGAACCCGCATCGGTCAAAACCACGCCAAGATCGCATTTCGGAAGATAGGCCAGCGTTTCGGCGGCACCGCTGGTGGCGAGGGAGCCCAAACCCGGCGTATCGACAAACGCGACCCCGCCACGAAGGCGCGGGGACGGAAGGGCGACGACAATGCGCGTCACTTGCTTCGAGTTCCCCGGATTCTGTTGCTCGGTCGCGAATTCCGCCAGGCGCGCGATTTCGAAAGTCTTTGTGGGAGCCTCTGAAAACCAGACAGTGACAGAGGGTTCGGCGGCATAGGTGATGCGCGCCGGAACAGAAGTGATCGGCGTGACACCGACCGGAAGAACGTCCGTTTCGAGAATCGCATTCAATAAGGACGATTTCCCGGAACTCACGCGCCCGAAGACCGCGATTTCGAAGGTCTTGTCCTCGGCGCGGTCGAGGATTGCGGCGATCGCGGAGCGGAACTCGACGAGGCCCCGCTCGCGCACGATCTGCTCGATTCTTGCCAGAAGCGGAAGATCGTTGCCGGCCTGATCGAGGCGCTCGAGACGGGCTTTGAGATCCTGGCCAACTCCTTGGGAAAGATAGCGATCGAGACGGAAGACCAGGCCGCGGAGTTCGCTCGCAATGCCATTGAGCTCGGTCGCGACCGATTCGGGCAGGTCGCCATAGCCGCGCATGTATCCGGGTTTCAACTCTTCGGCGGCAATATCAATCGCACCGAGCATGACGTGGATAGCGCGGGACGCCGGGATGAAAGGGCCTTCCCGCGGAATGTTCTGGCCGTCGAGGACGCGAATCAATTGCGCGCGGACGCGGGCAATGTAATCTTCAATCGTTCTTCGTTGCGCGGGAGCAACGTCGGAGGAGTATCGCGGGAAGGCCGCCTTGGAAGCGGAGGCGTTGAGGATGGCCTCGACTTCGCCGAGGAGCTTGTCGATGTATTGACAGCTGACGCGGAGACGACTCGCCTGGAATTCATTCAGACCCGAAGCGCTCGACGACGAATTGGTATTGCCTTGCGTCATCTCACAACCATGACCGGGCAATGAGCGTAACGAAGTACCTTTTCGGAAGTGGATCCAACAAGCATTTTTTCGAATCGCGACATGCCGCGCCGCCCCAGTACGATCAAGTCGATGTGATCAATTTCGGCTCGATGAACGATTTGCTCGACCGGGTGGCCCACGACAATGTCGGTTTCCAATGCGACTTCCAAGTCTTCTGCTCGCTGCACGATTTTTTTGAACTTCTCCTCGAAGTGCTCGCGCGCATCATCGAGCATAGCACTCAGTTCGACCATTGTTGCCGGCTCTGGAGGACGCGCGACGGCGAAGAGGAGCACGCGCGAATCGAGCGAGTGGGCAAGAGCGAGGCCGATTTCGGTCGCCTTGTCCGATTGAGACGAGCCGTCATAGCCGATCAGGATCTTTTTGAACTGGGAATGTCTGCGACCCATCATATGCCCTCCTCAATCCGTGGTTACGGCGCTCACTTGACCGACATTCTCTTCCTTTCCGGGCCTGGGTAACAGATGCCGGGGCATAAACCAAGCGTTGGCGAACATGGTTGGTATGACCGCACTGGCGATCACCGTCGCGACAAGATGCGAATATTGGGCTTGATCAATGATTCCGTGACCGAGACCGAACAGCGCCGAGATCGTGCCAAAAGTCAGCCCGGTTGACATCATTAAAGTGTAGTAAAGACCTTCCTGGCGCTGATACTTGAAGGCCTTTACAGTCGGAAGGAGACCCACAACCTTCGAAATCATTTTGGAGGCGAAGAGAATTGCGAAGACGAGAGGCGCGGCGATCAGAACAGGAATCGAGACGAATGAGCCGGCGCGGATGAAATAAAATGGGGTCAGCAAACCAAAAGTGAGTGTGCGAAGGCGGCGAATGAGGATGTGGTCCTTTCCGACAGTCCCTGCCAAAACCATTCCGATCACGTAGGCAGGCAATACCGCTTCGCTGCCAGCCCAAACCGCAAGGCCACCCATGGCGAACAACAGGAACAGGATGTATTTCGCTTCCAGCTCGGAGACGCGCCCGCCATACAGCTGAAAGAATTTGGGGGTGATGAAAGGCAGAACAAAGAAAACAACTATGCTCACAACCACGAAGATGAGGGTGCGAATGGTGAACGGTGAAAAGATGAGGCCTAAGGCGATGACCGTGCCTAGATCGTTGACGAAGCAGGCCGCGAGAATGGCTTTTCCGAAGTCCGTCTTGTTGAGTCCGAGTTCCAACATGACGGCGTAAACGACAGCTACGCTAGTGGTGGAGAGCGCGACGCCAGCGAGCCAGCTCGACTTCGCGGTCCAGTGCAGAACATAATGCGCAATCGCTGCACAACCGATGAAGGGGCCGATAAAACCGACGAGCCCGACGACCATGGCCTCCTTCCACTTCGTGCGAAAAATTACAGGGTCGAGTTCCGCTCCGGCTAGAAAGGTGAGAACGATTGCGCCGGTTCCCGCAAGAAATGTAATCCATTCGGATTTCGCGCCGAGACCCATTGGCCCGACCAAGGCACCGATTAGCAATTGTGCGACGGTCCCGACAACGATTTCCGTCAGGGCCGTAGAAATCTTGAACCAGATCGCCAAGAGGGTAGCAACGAGCGCCAATCCGACCCACAAGGAAGCTAGTGCCCAGACATTTTGCATGTCAGTCCTCGCTTCTATTTCAGTTGTGGGATCGTTGCCGGGGGGCATGACTCCGCGACAAGGATCCTTGTCAGGAGTCATCATCCGTCCCGGTATCGAAGGGACAGCGGTTAAAGGGCAACTCCTTGCCCTCTGGAATAATGATACTGCGACGCGGACAGATGTCAACCACGGCGCTCTTGGAGTGTTTTCGGCCGATGATGGCGTCGCCCCTCGCTGGCAACGTGGAATTGTCTCCTCAATAAATTGAAACGATTCACGTCGCTACAGCAGTCCGTTTCGACGAGGCTGAACCAGCTTGGAGCGTGGAAGAAGGGGTCGATTAATTCTTATAGGCGATAATCTCTTGCCGCGTGGCGCGGTCAGAAACTCAGGCGAACCCCGAGCTGCGCGGCGAACGGAATTCCCACGGTGGTGCCTGGGCCAAAGAAATCGCCTAGAGCGCCGGAAGGGACGAGGAGCTGCTTGGGACTGGTGATGGGCTTCGTCTGCGTGCAGGCAGCGTTCAAACAGAAGGCTGTGGCGTTGAAGAGGCTGTTGACCGGCGTTGGCAGCGCCGAAATATCCGTCACATAATTCGCGCCGGGATTATTGCGGTTGAAAAGATTGAAGAACTCCGCAATGGGCGTGAGCGACCAACGGTCGTGGAAGTTAAATGGGCGGCTCACGCGCAGATCGAGCTGAATGTATGGAGTGCCGCGAAATTCATCCAGGGTGGTCTGCACTCCATTCACCACCGCGCGATCGTCCGCTGCGTCGCCAAATCCGTTCACGTCGACCGGAGTCGTGAGGGTGATGGGACGGCCGCTTTCGGCTTGGAAAAGCGTCGTCAATTCGAATCCGCCCGGGACGTGGACGCCACCGGCGACAACAAAACGAGAGGTCACATCCTCACCGGACGGACCATAATCACCAGGGGCAAATGCATGCAGCGGGTCGCAGACGCCGTTCACGTAGTCGAACAGCTCACCCAGAACACAGCCCCAGGTGTCCGCGCGGGAGAGCGTGTAGTTCACGGTGAGATTGAGGCGCTTGGTTACGTTGCCCTGCAAGTGAAGCATAAGCGCGTCGTAACGCGAGCGATTGTCGCTGCGGAATTCGGTGATGTTCGGAACGTTGGCGATTTGCGTAGCCTGATCGGGAGCGAGGTCCGGGGAGGAGAGCGTAAAGCCCGCTTCGTAATTGTACGCGCGATATCCGTGGTTCCCTTCTTCGTGGGTCACATCGGCGCTCGCCATCCATTTGCTGTTGAACGCGTACTGCAATCCGCCGGTCGCGTGAATCGCATACGGTGTCTTGTAATTCGGAGCGATGATGTCGCCGTGCCCTCCCAAAGCCGCTCCCGGCAGGCAGCCCGGATCGAAAGGAACGACGCACATACTCGGAGGCGTATTCACCGCCTGAAGCGCGGTGACCCAGCCGTTTTGCGCGAGATCGTCGTAATAGAGACCGAAGCCGACGCGAATGACCATACGGCCGCTCTGGCCCGGTGAGTAGGCGATGCCGAGCCGTGGCGCGAAGGCGTGACGGTAATCGTGCGGCGCGCCGGCGGGAAGCGGCAATTGCTCGGCCTGGATCGTGAGCGCAGCCGGGTTTTCCAATTGGCTCCGGCCGGAACCGGTAAAGAGTCCGAACGTGGTGTCATATCGCAGACCGTAATTTACGGTGAGATGAGAACTGACTCGCCAGGAATCCTCCGCATAAAGGCCGAGCCGCTGCACGTCCTGCGAGAAACTGCCATCGCCGGCAGGCGTGCTGGTGCAAGTCGTGCCAGGTGTGGCAGTCGGGCCGCAGTTAAGATCTTCGGTAAATTGCGTGAGGTCCGTTAGGTAATCCACAGGATTAAGCGCAAATACCATCAGATTCTCAGCCGTGCCGGAAAGCGCTCCGCTCAGGACGGGCTCGTGAATGAAGTTCACGCCAAAACGCGGAGCGTGTTTGCCGACCGTGTGGCTCACGTCGTAGCGAAACTGATACTTCTCCTGGTTGCGCAGTACCGGAAACGCCGTGATCGGAGTCTGGAATTGATTGTCGCCAAATGTTTCGAAGCCGGAAATGGTGCTGGAAGTCGAGCTGAAGGGAAACGCCAGAGCGAAGCCGAGGTATTGGTTGCGCGCCTCGGTGTGGTGCAGATAGCTGGCGTCGAAGGTGAACGAACCGAGCCAAGTGGGGCTGAACGTAAACGAATTGTTGATCACCAGGTTCATGTAGTTCGAGTGCGAGGCGGCGCCGGTGGATGGCAACGTGCCTTGTTGGACGAGATCGTTTTGCGTCGTGTAGTTGTCAAAGGCCGCCCGGGCGAACCATTGCGAGCGGGATGATTGATACCAATCCAGCCGGGCGTCGCCCAGATAATCATGGAATGGCACCGGGATGCTGCTTGGCGTCGCGATCGAGGCCACTCCGGGTATCAGGCCATCCGAGGCCAATGTAGCCAAGGCTTGAAATTGCGTCAACGTGGCGGGGCTATAAGCGATGCTGGCCCGCTCCGGAACGTTTTCAAAGCCGGCGAAAAACCAGAGCTTCTGTTTCGCGATTGGTCCGCCCAGAGTTCCCACATAATTTTGGCGGGAGAATGGCTGCTTTGGATTCGGCGAAGGATTATCAATTGGGAAGCGCGCGTTCAGAGCCGCGGCGCGTTCGTAGAACGCCGCGCCACCGTGCCATTGATCGGTGCCGCGCTTGGTGGTGATGACGACCGATCCGGCCGTGGTGCCGCCTGTATCTGCGTCTTCGCCCGCAGTCTTGAAGGCGAATTCCTGGACGGCATCCGGGGAGATATTTTGTAGAAAACCGCCGATGTAATCGTCCGAGTCGTCACCGCCATCGACGGAGAGCTGATTGTTGAGCCCAGAGCTGCCGCCGGTAGAAACGGCGGTGATGCGCGCTTTGGTTGGATCGGAAGGTTCGACGGGCTCGGTACCGGGCGCGAGGTAGGCGATGTTTGCGAAGCTGCGGGCGGCGAGCGGAATCGTATCGAGATCGTGAGTTGTCATGACGCTCTGATGTACGGCGCTCGCCGTGTCGATCGGCTCGGTGGTGATCGACGACGGCGTCGCTTGTACTTGAACCGTGGCCCGCGCGGTAGCGACGCTTAGCGTTACCGAGACATTTCGCGTCGTGCTTACCAATACCGACACGTCGGAACTCGCCTCACCAAAACCCTTCGCATTCACGATCAGGCGGTAAGGCCCAGGCGGCAGGTCATCGACGCGAAATTGGCCCTGATTATCCGCCGTGGTGGTGCGGTCCACGGAAGAATCGACGGCCTTGACTTCAATGCTTGCCGACGCGATGCGCGCTCCGGTCGCATCCTGAACCGTGCCGACCAGCGACCCAAGCGGATTCTGCGCGGCCATCGAAGCCGCCAGAACCAAAAGAGCTGATGAAAACAAGATTCTCCCGATGGACAAGCGCACTTTCCCCCTCAGAACACGAGATTTCGAAGAAGAGAAATAGAGACTTTGTCAGAGGAGTTAAACTACTACCAGCGGTCGTTTTTCAGAAAACCGATGCATTTTCGAGGAATTGCGTGAGCGAGCGCTGAGCCGAGGAAAATCAGCGCGTTGCGGCGACAGGCGGCAGACTCTTTAGTTCCCCTCACCTTTGCGCTGGCGTTTTGCCGCGATTCGTCGCCGCCCGTATTTCGACTTGCCCATGGGAGTCTCGCGGGACTAAGGTCTCGCTTCGAAGATTAGGTTAAAGGGCGTCTGCGTCGCGCGGCGGAAGCGCGTGAAACCGCCGTGTGTGACGACCTCGCGCAGGCGCTTTTCGCCAGCCTGCGCACCCAAGGCGAGGCCAACTTCCTGAGACAACGAGGCGGGCGTGCAGAGCAACGTAGACGCTCCATAAAAGGCGCGGCCGATGGGATTGAGATTGTCTTCAAGCTTGTCGCCGGCAAAGGGTTCGACAATCATCCAGGTTCCGTCTTTCTTTAGCGTGCTGCGGACGTGTGAGGATGCGCCCACGGGGTCGCCCATGTCATGCAAACAATCAAAAAAGGTAACGAAATCATAGTCCTTGCCAGGATATTCCTTGGCCTTGGCGACCTCAAAACGAATGCGGTTGGCTACGCCTGCATCGGCGGCGCGCTGCTTGGCGGTTTCGATGGACTTGTCATGATAGTCGAAGCCTACGAACTCGGATTTGGGATAGGACTTCGCCATGAGAATAGTAGATGCGCCCAGGCCACAGCCGACATCGGCAACGCGCGCGCCGCTTTTCAGTTTTCCGTCGACATCTTCGAGGGAAGGAATCCACGAACTGACGAGGTTCGCAGCGTAGCCTGGCCGGAAAAAACGCTCCGTTCCGACAAAGAGTTCGGGATCGTGTTCATGCCAGCCCAGGCCTTTACCGGACTTGAAGCGCTCTGTGAGTTGTTCTTCCGCCTTAACGGCGGCCAGCGCACATTGGAAGGCGCCCGGCAGGAAGACTGGGCTGTTTTCGTCCGCAAGGCCGAACGCTTGTTCTTCGCTGAGATGGAATCTGCCGCTGCTGGGATCGTAGGAGACGTAACCGCCGGCGGCCTGATTACAGAGCCACTCCCTCACATAGCGCTCAACTGTACCGGTTCTCTTCGCGAGCTCGGCGGCGGTCTGCGGGCCGCCCGCGGCGAGTGCCTTATACAGGCCTAGTTTGTCTCCGATACGAATGAGCGCGGCGTGAAACGTCGCACCAAAATCGACGATGGCCTTGCCAAGGAATTCATGGAGCTTGTCGGGATCGATCGCCATATTTGAATACCTCGCGTGAAGATTCGGCCAAACAAGAGCCGGAAATGAGAAGCGCCTCGCCGCCGCGCCGGATTTCAGGCCAATGCTGGACACCCCGGTGCAATCGCTCCGGCGACTGCCGGCACGCCACCTACATCGCTATTTCAGCACTGGCACTGCCGAGAACTCTCTCTCTGATTTCCCCCAGTAAATGAGTGTGGCAACGTTTTCCGCTTCCTTGTTGCAGGCCTCCGGGGGAAATATTTCGGCGATTCTACCGCAGGGAACGGATGTCTTGTCTATCAAAAAAAGGGGCGGATTTATTGAAAACTGAGGAAAAAATAATCGACTCGGCCGGCCTGAAACTAAGAGTGACATTGTTTGAGAGTCGTTCCGACACGGCGGCGAAAGCGTTCGGTAAAGCGGCTTTGTTTGGGTAAGAGTGGAGGCAAACGCGAGGGGCGTGCCACATACGTCATCAAACGGTTAGTTCTGGCGTCATCGAACTGCCGGAGGTGATAAGAACAAGGCAGTAGTTTCGAATCAGTAAAAGGTTTTGGGATTCCCTCTCGATATGGGGCGCTAGATAGAATAGTTCCGGCGCTCGATCATCCTGAACTGACCCCCTTCCGGCGAATACAGGACGCCTTTGCCCCGTTCGGCGCGAGGTGTGGCCCTAGTTGTTCTTGAATGATTCGCTGCGAGCAGAGATTTTGAGGAGCCGAGAGACATTCGACGTGCTCCGCAGTTCGGGGCGTGTCAGCGGCGCGAAAGACGGGGACAGACGTCGCAAGTAAGAGATCGAGAGGCAGAAACATGACGATTCGCGGCGGATTTCGGACGGACAGCGAGCTTTCCCCAAGTGACGATTTGACCGTCACAGGGGACTTGTACGACGGGCGGGTTGGCGATATCAACGGCGAGGTTGAATTCATTGCTTCGCCAGCCGTACAAACCGCCTTCTCCGAATCGAATTTGGGCGGCGGATTCATTCAGGCGGACTGGAATCATCGTTACTCAGATCGATCCGATCCATCGCTCCAAGTCTCCTTCGATCGCTATCGCCGAGATAGCGACCTGCATGCAGCGCGGAATACGCTGGACGTTGATTTCGACCACCACATTCGCTGGGGCGAACGCCAAGACATCCTATGGGGCGTTGGATACCGCTACTCGTCGTCGACATCCGACGGTGACCTGTTCTTTTCCCTGAATCCCGCGAACCTCAACACACAGCTTTTCAGCCCCTTCATGCAAGACGAATTCGCGTTGATCCCGGACAAATTGCCGGTGACGGTAGGGACAAAGATCGAGCACAACTACTACACGGGATTTGGAATCATGCCCACAGTCCGTGCGATGTGGGCTTTGCACGAACACCAAATGGTGTGGGCGGCGATTTCCAGGCCGCTTCGAACTACATCCAGCCTCGACACGGCTTCAAATCTGACAGTAAACGGTTTCGTTCCACCTGGCGGCCCTCCCGTCCTAGTCCGAATTGTTGGGAACCCGGCATTTCAGAACGAGGAGCTGGTGGCCTACGAAGCTGGTTACCGAACACAGCCGTTTGAAAGACTGTCAGTGGATGTTGCCGCCTATTCCAATTCCTACAATCAGCTTCAATCGACGGAGCCGCAGCCGCCCTTTTTTGAGACGACACCGGCGCCCCCTCATATCGTCATGCCGCTCGTGTATGAAAACCTGATGAACGGGGAAACGTCGGGACTCAAGATGTTCGCAAACTGGAAGGTTACCGACCGTTGGACGCTCACTCCGGGATATGCGTTCCAGGAAATCCATTTGCATGTCGATCCCGCGAGCGAAGACACCACGACTGTTCCGGAGACGGAAGGAAGCACTCCGGAGCATTGGGCACGTGTGGATTCCCATCTGAGCCCGGCGCACGACGTTGCGTGGGACGCGAGCGCGAATTTCGTCGTGCGCCTTTCGGATCCGAACGTCGCGTCGTACACGAGGGTCGACACGCAGCTATCGTGGCGTCTCGGCGAGAATCTATCGGCAAGTCTGGTCGGACAGAATCTCGTCCGAAATGTCCATGTCGAATTCATTAGCGATCAAGGAACGGGCGACACAAATTTCATCAAACGCAGTGCCTACGCAAGACTGAGTTAGAAATTCTGAAGAGAGTGCCTACGTGAATTGTCCGTCCCGCATATCGCGCGCGCAAACTGCAAAGAGCCATCTCAGCGCAGCTGCGCTCAGAGGTGGAAGAACTCACGCAGTGCCAACGTTTTTCATCGCGATCGCGTTTCTGGTCCTTTTGATTGCTGTTGTGGATGCCGCTCACGCTCAAATTCAAACGGAAGAATACCGCGTAAAGGCGGCGTTTCTTTTTCATTTTGCGCAGCTCGTGGATTGGCCTCCGGAAGCACTGGGCGATGAGAAAAATCCGCTGACGCTATGCACAGTGGGCAAGGACCCGTTTCACGGCGATTTGGAAGCTACGGTGGAAGGAAAATCGATCGGAACTCACGCGCTTCGCGTGCGGCACTTCAAGGAAGCGCGGGAAATTCAAGGGTGTCAAGTGCTCTTTGTGAGCGGCAGTGAGCGAAGTGACGTTCCGGTTCTCATCGCAGGATTGAAAAACGACGCCGTGTTGACCGTTGGCGAAACCAATGATTTCGTAAAGCAGGGCGGAATGATCGGTTTTTCCGTGGAGAGCAACAAGGTTCGCTTCGAAATCAATATGGAAGCAGCCGAGCGGGCAAAACTCAAGATCAGCTCACGGCTGCTGCTTCTGGCAAAAAACGTCATCGGAAACCACAGTTAGCGGAGAAGAAATGCTCTTCGAAGATGCATCCATACAAAGAAAACTGGCTCTCTTGATAGTTTCTGCAAGCTTCTTCGCGCTCATTCTCGCCTCGGTTGGATTCGGAATTTACGAACGCGCGAGCTTTCGGGCCGGTATCTCGAGAGAACTTTCCACGCTCGCCGACACGTTGGGCTCGAATACAGCGGCGTCACTGGCATTCGATGACCCGAAGACCGCGCAAGACATGCTGGGAGCGCTGAAAGCGGAACACCAAGTTCTGGGTGCCTGCCTGTACGACATCCATGGCAACGTCTTCGCTGAATATCGTCGGGCCGATCTCGGCCCGGATTTCAAGACGCCCGTACGGCAGAGTGACGGGGCACATTTTGGACGTGAGTCTCTGACACTGTTTCGGGCGGTGTCATTGAATGGAGAGGAAACGGGTTCCATCGCGATCGTTTCCGACTTGAGCGGCTTCCGCGCCACGATGTTGGAATACGCTAAGATCGCAAGCCTCGTGCTCCTGATTTCCATAGTTGCTACCTATTTGATTTCCGCGCGTTTTCTTCAAGTCATCACGAAACCGATGCTGCAACTGGCGGAAGTGGCCGGCAGGGTTTCTCGGGAAGAGAACTACACTCTTCGTGCGATACCGCGCGGAACGGACGAAATCGGAGAAGTGATTCGCTCGTTCAATCAAATGCTCGAGCAGATCCAGCAGCGCGACCGCGCCCTCCAAGGCGCGAATGATGAACTTGAACTCCGCGTTCAAAAACGTACCGAAGAATTCGAGAAGGCGCGGGATCTGGCTGAGAAAGCCAGCCAGGCCAAGAGTGAGTTTCTTGCCAACATGAGCCATGAGATTCGCACTCCGCTCAACGGAGTCATGGGCATGACCGACCTGGCGCTGGACACGGACCTCACCTCGGAACAGCGGGAATATCTCCAGACGGTAAAAATGTCATCGGAATCCCTGCTCACTGTGATCAACGACATTCTCGACTTCTCAAAGATCGAAGCGGGCAAGATTGATTTGGAGACGGCAGATTTCAACTTGCGCGATTGTTTGGAGGCGACGCTGAAGACGCTGGCGTTGCGCGGCGATGAAAAGGGATTGGAACTTCTTTGTGAGATCAGGCCCGAAGTTCCCGAGGTAGTGCGAGGCGATTCCAGCCGGCTGCGTCAAATCGTCGTCAACCTCGTGGGTAATGCGATCAAGTTCACTGACGTAGGTGAAGTAGCTCTTACGGTGCAACTGGAATCCGAAGACCGCGACAATCGTCTGTTGCACTTTACCGTATCGGACACCGGGGTCGGCATCCCTCCGGAAAAGCAAAAGCTAATATTTGATCCTTTCACTCAAGCGGACACATCCACAACTCGCAAGTACGGTGGGACCGGCCTGGGTCTAACGATCTCATTGCGCCTGGTAAACATGATGGGGGGCAAGATCTGGCTTGAAAGCCAGGTTGGCCAAGGAACCCAATTCCACTTTACGGTGCAGTTCAAGAGCTCCGAGAAGAAGGTGCGAATCGGAACGATTGCGCCACCCGAGATTTTACGAGGTGTCAAAGTCCTGGTCGTAGACGACAACCGCACGAACCGACGGGTGCTCGAGGGGATGTTCCGTCGCTGGGAGATGAAATCGAAATCCGTGGAGAGTGGAGAGGAGGCTCTCGCCGAGTTAACTGCCGGCCGGGAGGCCGCAGAACCCTACGCCTTGATTCTTACTGACATGCACATGCCGGAGATGGACGGCTTCGAGCTGATCGAGCGAATCCGGCGGATGCCGGAATTATCCGCGGCAACCATCATGATGCTCACCTCGGCGGGACATCGAGGAGACGCTGACCGCTGCAAGGAATTGGGTGTGTCTGCCTATTTGTTGAAACCGATCCGGCAATCGGAACTGCGCGAGGCCGTCGCTCGAATTCTTGGCGCACGCGAACAGCACGGCGCGATTCCATTGATCACACGTTATTCGCTGCACGATGCACGCGACCCCTCGGAAGTCCTGCGCATATTGGTTGCGGAAGACAACATTGTGAATCAACGTTTGGCGACACGCTTACTGGAGAAAAGAGGCCACCGCGTTGTCGTTGTGGCGAACGGCCGCGAAGCGCTCGAAGCGCTGGAAAAGGAAAGTTTTGACCTGGTTCTGATGGATGTACAAATGCCGGAAATGAGCGGTATGGAGGCAACTACCAAGCTTCGAGAAAAAGAAAACCTCACAGGCGGGCATCAGCGCGTCGTTGCTTTGACGGCACATGCGATGAAAGGCGATCAGGAGCGATGTCTAGCCGCGGGGATGGACGGCTATCTGACGAAACCCATCCGCCCGCAAGAACTCGACGATATCCTCGATAAGTACGCGGCGATAGCGACGGCGGCGCGCACGGTTGCGCTTCGCAGCGGAACGTAAATCCTTTTCCGTTTGCATGCGTTGGAACGGACGCGTGCCGCGATTTCGCAAGGCATCGGAGTTTACTGTCGTTGAAATCCCCATCAAGGCGGTTGTTGACACCAGGCTGCTCGCCGAGAAGAATGGTGACAATGAGATTCGGCGCCACATGCTTCGCCCTCGGAGCGGCGCTCGCGGTTACTGGCTTATTGACTCCCGCGACATCCGCACAGGCGGTAGAAGCGAAAGCCCAGTTTTCGCCACAACCCTACTTCCCGATAACCGGGACCTGCGCGATGGAAATTTCGCCGGACACGGCTGTGATTGTGGGAGGCGTATCGAGTTCCGCTCTCAAGCCCACCGACGCGGTTGAACAGCTCGAAAAGCAGCTCGCCTTGATGCGCAGTTACGTGGCGGAGAAGCATGGCGAACTTCAGATGTTGGAGCGGGTGCGCACGCTCAAGAATCCTCAACCCGGCAGAGAAGACTCCGAGCCACCTTTTCAGGTCATCCAGCGGTTGCAGGCTACGTTCCCCGCGGTAGCTCCGGTTGACGCGATTTTGCAGAAACTGATCGAGCTAGGCATGGACCGTTTCGGCGACAATGTCTTGAACAATTACAATCGCCGCGAGGCGGTGATTCGGTTCCGGATCAGCGACTTTGACGCAAGAATGAACGACTTTGAGAAGCGCTGCACGACCGAAGCGTGGAAACAGTGGTGCGCGACAGCGGGCTCCGATAAAGATTGCGCAAGCCGACCGCCTCCGGTAAGCCTAGAGCTGCAAGCATTCAACATGCGGTCAAAGGAGACGCTGATGCGCCCAGACGGCAACAGCGCTCCCTGGCAATGGAACGTGAATCGAGGGCAGCACTCAGCCGATCCTCCGGACCTCCTCGGGAACTTAACGGTTCACCTCGAAGGATTTGCAAACCTGACGTATCACACCGAAGACGAGAAACCTTGAAGTTGTCTACTGTGCGCGGCCGAGGATTGACGCTCGCGTTCTCGGCGTCAGCTCTCCTAATAGCGCTTTGCAGTCCACTTCGCGCGGCGGCGCACGAGCCGCTGCCGCGACGCCTTCTCCGCACGATTCAAATCGGCGTGCCACAGGATATTACCGTTGAGGAGATTCGCAGGGTCGCCGAAAGCGGCGATACGGATTACACGACAGAGATTTTAGCGCGTTCCGCGCTGCTCGTTTTAGGGCGGAACGAACCAACGTTGATTTCTTACGACGAACTACTCGACGGCCTTTTGAGTCACCTCGTAAGTGACGGCACTCCGTTTCAGCCGCTCTCCGGCCTTCCCAGTTTTCGCGGAAAGGAAACGCTGATGACGATGGTGTACGCCATGGTGATGAGCGGAAACCAGGAGCGCGCCGTCGACGTTCTCGAGAAACACGCATGGACCGGAAGCAGGTACAAGCAGGCCGTGGTGCTCTCAGCGCTGCGCAATATAGGAACGCCGCGCGCCATGAGCATCATTCAGCAATACGCCGAAAAGGGGCAGGATCGCAATCTTGCGGAAACGACGTTGGCCGACGAGGATTATCCGGTGCTTTCCGACATTCACGATCGCTGGAAGCTGGTGCCTCCCGCTCAGCGAACGCAAGACAATCTCAGGTCGATCGTTCAGGGCGGATGCGATCAGCGGAGCATCATGGCGGCGTACTGGCTGGGATTTTTTTCACCGAATCCCGATTCGAACAAGGAAGCGGCAGAGTTACAAGCGCTGGAGGATATCGCCCGCAAAAATAAGGCCACCTGCGAAATGATGGAGCACGTGATTGCGCTGAAATCGCTCGGTCTGCGATCGGCGGAAACCGTGGATTACTGGAAGCGGCTGGCGCGAAGGACGCCAAACGTGTGGGAGCGGCACCAGATCGTGATCAATGCCTTCGGCCGATGGGGCGGAAAGTTTGCGCCGGCGGCGCTCGATCTGCTCAAGACGGACACGGCGCAGTACGTACAGTGGGAGTTGTTGAACGGCAACCTCGAAACGCGGCAGGGGCGCGAATATCGGAACTACTGGGACATCTGGATTCCGGCGGATGTTTTGGTGGTGCTCGAATACGACGATGCGCAAGGGCGCCCGGCGATGGAGCAGACGGATCTCGACGCAATGCTGGATTGGCTCGAGGCTGGCGCGCGGCCGCGGGACGCGGTGGTGTTGAACCACATGATCTATCACTTGGCGGAGTTCACTTCGGGCGATGATACACGCCGCTTGCTGCGGGTCTTCAACATGCTGCCGGAGCGGAACCAGAACTGGTGGATTTTGCAAACTCTGCGCGATCCAGCAGCGTTACCGCTGCTCCGGTACTGGAGCACGTTGCCTGCTCCGAACGATCAGAAGGAAATGCTGGACCATACAATAGGCAGCCTCGGCAGCCGGTCCCCGAGCCGCGGGGCATCTTCGGAATCGTGCTGCGAAGCTACGACAGCATGCCTGTTGCAGCAGGTTAGGCACAGCGCCACGTCTGCTGCGCTGGCCGACGGCGAGATTCATTCGGAGGAAGAAGCGCGCCAGTGGCTGAATGGCGGCGCGACACCGGCCGGCAGGTTCAAGATTCGCTACGCCGATGAGTTGAAACGCTCGGCCATCGTGACTCGCGGCGACGGGACAAGAGAACACTGGCAGTATTTGTACGACTGCTGGCGCCGGGTGGACCAACCGAACGGCGCGGCGCTGTCCCACTAGAGGCCGCTTCCTTGAGCATTTAAAGTTAAATCGTTCGGTTGGCGAGCCGCGTAGCGGCAACCTCAGTGGTTGCGATCTTCGGCTTCAGCAAAAGTTGCACTACGCTGTCTTCCGCAGAGTTCCGGAAGTTGTAAGAACCTCTTGGAGAAGCTTTACGCCGCGTGATTGGACTAGCTCCGGATTAACGGGCAAACGCGACGAGTGAAAGTTTGATCGGTCTCGTTTGAGTCAATTGTGAAACTTGAACTTGAATCGTGCAAAAGGCTGCCGGCAAAAGTCAGCGGAAACAAAATACAAGAGTAAGTGGCGCGCCCGACAGGAGTCGAACCTGCGACCTTGTGCTTCGGAGGCACACGCTCTATCCAACTGAGCTACGGGCGCGCTGGCGGAATCTATCGCGAACGTTTTCATGATACCGCGGATTAGAAGGCCGCGCCAGAAGCGCAGGGCGGCGCTTGTGGAGCTCGCTTGCGGCGCGTGACACAGCAGAAACGCCGGCGGCGGGCATGCAACGCGACTTGACACCGGGCGTGTCCCTGAATAAACTAACCAGTTAGTTGAAGAATAGTGGGCCGACGGGGACGGCGGAAATGGCCACTCCCCGGCCACCGCACAGCATGGAGATCGCAATGAACATGAGCGAGATGAAATATCGCCGACTGGGAACAAGCTCTTTGGTGGTTTCAGCGGAGGGGCTCGGCTGCATGGGGATGTCGGAATTCTATGGCACGCCGAATGAAGAAGAGAGCCTTGCTACCCTGCGCCACGCGATCGATCTGGGGGTGACGTTTCTCGACACGGCAGACATGTACGGCGTGGGCCACAACGAAGAGCTGGTGGCCAAGGCGATCAAGGGGCGGCGGAACGAGGTGATCGTCGCGACGAAATTCGGAAACATGCGATCGGAAGAAGGCGCGTATCTGGGCGTGAATGGCCGGCCGGAATACGTGCAAGAGGCGTGCGAAGCGAGCCTGCGCCGCCTGAAGGTTTCAACGATCGATCTCTACTATCAGCACCGCGTCGACATCGAAGTGCCCATCGAAGACACGGTGGGAGCGATGTCGCGGCTGATCGAGCAAGGAAAGGTCCGGTATCTGGGGCTCTCGGAAGCGGGAGCCAACACGATTCGGCGAGCGCACGACACATACACGATTACGGCGCTGCAGACGGAATACTCGCTGTGGACGCGCGATCCCGAGGACGAAATTCTGAAAGCCTGCCGGGAGCTGGGGATCGGCTTCGTCGCGTACAGTCCGCTCGGCCGGGGATTCCTCACCGGACAGTTTCGGAAGTACGAAGACATTCCGGAAGACGACTACCGGAGAATGTCGCCACGGTTTCAGGGCGTGAACTTCAAGCGCAATCTCGCATTCGTCGAACGTGTCGAGGAAATCGCGCGCGCGAAGGGCTGCAAGCCGTCGCAGTTGGCGCTCGCGTGGGTGTTGGCGCAAGGCAACACGATCGTGCCGATTCCCGGCACGAAGCGCCGTGATCGACTGGAAGAGAATCTTGGGGCGCTCGAGATCCAACTGACACCGGCGGACATGGCGCGCATCGCGCAAATCTTTCCGCCGGGAGTGGCGTCGGGGCTGCGTTATACGGAAGCGATGATGAAGCGCGTGAATCTGTAAGAGCGGACGAAATGGGACGCGGACGAAAACGAACCGAGCACCCGGAGACGGCGCGGCGAATTCTGGCGGCGGCGGAAAATCAATTTGCCGCGCAAGGTCTGGCCGGCGCGCGGACGGATGAGATCGCCGCGGCCGCGCATGCCAACAAAGCGATGCTGTACTACTACTTTGGCAACAAGCGCCGCCTGCATCGGGCGGTGCTCGAAAACCTGTTCGGTCACTTGCGCGGCCTATTCGAAAGTCTCGCCGTCTCGAAGGAACCACCTCGAAAGAAGCTGGAAATATTCATGAACGGCTATTTCAATTTCCTGGCGACGCATCCGAATTACCCGCGGCTGGTGCAGCGCGAGGCCATGCAGTCCAGCCGCGAATTTGAGTGGATTTTCCGGGAATTTCTCCGGCCGTTCGCGAATACGCTGCAGAAAATCATCGAGGCCGGTGTCGAGGCGGAAGAATTCCGGCCGATTGACTCGCGGCACGCCGTGTTCTCACTCATCGGAATGACGAATTTCTATTTCGTGGCGGCGCACAGATTTGGCCATCTGTTCGGCAAAGACATGCTGGCGCCGCGCGCGATTGCCGAACGCAAACGAGCTCAGCTCGATTTCATCATGCACGGGTTGATGCCCTCCGAATCGAGGTCGCGATGACCGGGAAGAAATTCTTCACATTCCTTGGCGTGGTTTTTATGGGGGCGCTGCTGGTTTATCTCTTCAGTACGCCACGGAGCAGCGACATTCCATTGATCGGAGTGGTTGATGGCACGGAAGTGGTCGTGAGCCCGCAGATTACCGGGCGGATGATCCGGCTGACCGTGGACGAGGGAGCGGAAGTGAAAAAGGGCGAGCTGATCGCGGAGTTCGATCCGGCGGAATTGCAGGCGGCGGTTGCGCAGGATGAAGCCAACATCGGAAGCCTCGAAGCGAAAGTGAATGAATCGCAGCAGACCATCGGATGGATGGACGCGCAAACGGCTGCGGCGCTGAATCAGGCGAAGGCCAACGTAACGGCAGCGCGCGCGCAACTCGACCAGGCGCAGGCTACGCTTGAGCTCGATGAGGCGAATTACACGCGCGCCATCGCGCTGTTTCAATCCGGCGTGGATTCGGCGCAGGATCGCGACTCGGCCGTATCGACGGTGAAAGCGGCGCGGGCGAATGTGAAGGCGGTCGGAGATCAGGTGAGGGCGCAGGAAGCGGCGCTCGGCGTGGCCGAAGCGAATCGTAAGCAGGTGGCCGTGCAACAGGCCGATCTCGCATCGATGCGGGCGCAACTGCAGCAGGCGCGCGCGCTGCGCGATCAGGCGGCGACACAGCTGGGCTACACGAAAGTGTATTCGCCGCTCGATGGAGTCGTATCGGTGCGCGTGGCGAGGCAGGGAGAAATGGTCACGGAGGGCGGGCCGATCGTAGTGATCGTGGACGTGGATCACCTGTGGGTGCGCGCGGACGTCGAGGAAACCTACATCGACTCGGTGCAATTCGGCGAAAAGCTGAAGGTGAGGCTGCCGTCGGGAGACATTCTCGAAGGCCCGGTATTTTTCAAGGGCGTGGAGAGCGATTTTGCGACGCAGCGCGATGTCAGCCGCACCAAACGAGACATCAAGACATTCGCCATCAAGGTTGCGGTGCCGAATCAAAACCACCGACTCTTCACCGGCATGACGGCGACGGTGCTTTTGCCTGCACCGGCGAAGAAGGGCTGGTTCGCGCGGTTGTAAGCGCGGACAGCGGCGTGGCGCGGCGAAAAACGATACGAACGCTTTCAAGGCCAAAGCGATGACCGAAATAGTTCAGAATTCGACGGGCGATGCGATTGAAGTCGACCATCTTGTGAAACGCTGGGGCGATTTGATCGCCGTGAACGACATCAGTTTTTCCGTTCATCCGGGCGAAATCTTCGGGCTGCTGGGACCAAATGGCGCGGGAAAGACGACTTTAATCCGCATGATGACGACGCTGACGCCGCCGACCTCCGGGACCGCACGAATTGCAGGGCACGACATCGTCACAGACGCCAACGGCGTCCGGCACGTGCTCGGCGTGATTCCGCAGGCGTTTACGTCAGACCCGGAACTGACGGCGGAAGAGAACATGCTGTTGCACGCGAAGCTCTACGGCGTTTCGTCGAATCAGCGCGAACAATTGTTGGATGGGCTGCTGGATTCGGTCGATCTGCTGAAATTCAAGAAAGCTTTCGTGCGCACATTTTCGGGTGGCATGCGGCGGCGCCTCGAGATCGCGCGAGGTCTCGTGCACTCGCCGAAAATTCTGTTCCTCGACGAGCCGACGACGGGACTCGATCCCGTTTCGCGCACGAACGTGTGGGAAATGATCCGCAAGCTGCGCCGGCGATCGGACCTCACGATTTTGCTGACGACGCATTACATGGACGAAGCAGACAAGCTGTGCGACCGCATTGCGATCGTGGATCACGGACGTTTGGTGGCGCTCGACACACCTTCGAGTTTAAAGGATAGCGTGCCCGGCACCGACGTCGTGGAAGCGGAGTTTGCCGGCGCGCCGGCGGATTGGCTCGAGCAACTTGGCGCGCTGGTGCACGCAGCGAGCGTAGCGGAGCATGACGGCGTAACGCACATCACGTCAAACGACGGACCAGCAACCGTCGCGGCGCTGATGGATTTGGCGCGGGCGAAGGGCGTGACGGTTCGCAAAGTGACGGTGCAGAGCACGACGCTCGACGACGTGTTTCTGCATTTTACCGGCAAGGATTTGCGCGATGCGACGGCGACGGGCGCGCGGCTGGATATCGGCCATTTGTACCAGCGGTGACGAGATGCGACGCGGCAAGGGGGACAAACGCGAATGAAGTTCCAGCGCATTTCGGCGCTCATCGAACGCGACATGCGAAAATTTCTGCGCAGCCCCGCGCAGATGATGTCGTCCATGGTGTTTCCGCTGCTACAGCTCGTCGTCTTAGGCTATGCGTTCGGCGGGCACATCAAGGGCGTCACCATCGCCGTAGTGGACCAGGACCACACCGCCGAATCGCGGCGGGTGCGCGAAATGATCGACGGGATTGAGATGGGCCCGCACACCTTCACAGTTCGCAATTATGGGTCGCAGACCCAGGCGATTGACGATCTGAAAGCCGGATTCGTCCGCGGCATCATCACGATTCCCGAGGATTTCTCGCGTCGTTTCTACCACGGAGACCGCCCGCGGCTCGGATTCACCGAGGACAACACCGACCAGTTTATTTCGAGTGAGCTCGATGAACGCGTGCAGCAGATGGTGGATCAATTAAATGCACCCGCGGTTGCGTCGCGGCTGCCGAATCAAGTGGAGCTCAATGTGGTGGAGATGTATCCCTACATCGAATACATCAAGTATTTGCTGGCCGGTTCGGTGTCGCTCTCGATTTTTGTGATCGCGATGATCGGCGGCGGCATCACATTCATTGATGACAAAGCGCGCGGCTTGCACGAAGGCTACCTGCTCACGCCGATCAGCAAGACCGAGCTGGTTCTGGGCCTGGTGGGCGCGGGAACGCTGAAAGGCATCATGGCGGGGATGACGCTCGCGGTCCTGGGCTCGCTGATCGCAGGAATTACGAGCATTTGGAATCCGATCGAGCTGCTGTACGTACTGCTGGTCGTCACTGTCGGGTCGGCGGCGATGATCAGCCTGATGTTCTTGTTCATGGTGCGGGTAGATGATCCTCTGGTGCCGCGCGCGATTTTCGGTGTGCTCAATACGCTGCTGTTCTTTCCATCGGGCGCGGTGTATCCGGTGGCGGCGTTTCCCTGGTGGCTGCGCTGGATTTCCGTAATTGATCCTTTTACATACACCGTTCACGCGTTGCGCAATTTGACGCTGAAAGGTACGGGCATTGAAGGGATTTACTTAGACGTGATAGCTTTGGGTGGATTTGCATTGCTAATGACCGGCGGATGTATCGCGCTGTTCAAGCGGCAATTGTGATTCGGAGGATTTCTTGGGACTTTTTGATTCGACGAGCGAACATCCGGAATCAAAGTTGCGCCGTTATATCATCACGACGATCGTTTTTATCGCGCTCCTTGGGCTCGGACTTTGGTGGATGTTGCGCTATCACCAGGAAAAGACGACGGTGCGGCATTTCCTCGATATGGTGGTGGCGGGAAACATGAATGAGGCCTATCGGTTATGGAAGCCGCAGCCGGCGTATACGTTTAAGGATTTCCTCGAGGATTGGGGACCTGAGGGATATTATGGACCGGTGAAGAGCTACCATTTCGAAAACGCCGAGAGTCCGAAAAGCGGCTCCTCGGGCGTCATCGTGACCGTTGAGTTGAGCCCTTACCAGCCGTTTCCCGAGGCGAACGACGACGCCAAGCAAAACAAGACCAAAGAAGTTCGTGTCTGGGTGGAATTCAGCGACCAGTCGATGAGTTACCCGCCGTAATCGCGCGGCGAACACGATCGCCGCTTCCGGCCGCTTCGTTACGGCCTTCGCGCGTTGCCGGCACGAACGCTTTGACTTGGCTTATCTTCTGAAACCAAAAGTGCTCGAAGCTCGCGACGCATCGATCGCGTGCGTTCGCCGGCCCGCTTTCGATTACCTCGAGCGGCCTCCGAGCGAGTTCGGCGGAAGGTCGCGAATTCCAGAAACGAGTTCCGAGGGCGAGAGCGTTGCCGTCCCCAGTTTGCTGACCACAACTCCCGCGGCGGCGTTGCCGAGGACAGCGGCTTCGCGAATCGAGGCGCCCGAGGCGACCGCGAGAGCCAAAGTTGCGAGGACGGTGTCGCCCGCGCCGGTCACGTCGAAAACCTCTCGGCCCTCCAAGGTCTGCGTGGCGCCATGCTGGCCGATGGGCCGATCGCGACTTGTGGCCGGGATGTGAAATACGTCGCGGGCGTCGCGTTCGCAGACGCTCATGCCGTGTTCGCCGCGCGTAATAACGACCGCCTGACAGCCAAACCGAGCAAGAAGTTCGCGGCCGGCTTCGTTCACGGACGCGTCCTCGTCGAGAGGTCGCGTGACGAGGAACTCTGCTTCAAGACGATTGCAAACGATCACCGTGGCGCCACGATAAGCCGGCAGCCGCGACCACTTCGGCTTTACGAACGCGGGAATTCCGTGCCGTTCGCATGCTGAGAGGACTGCATCGACGAGATCATCGGTAACGACGCCTTTGTCGTAGTCCGAAATGATCAAGCCATCGAAGTGGCCGAGCGAGTGCGTGATCTCATGGGCGAGCTTTTTTTCGATGGTTGCGTTGAGCGGAGCGCGGGATTCACGGTCGACGCGAACAACTTGTTGATGGCTGGCGATGATGCGCGTCTTCAGCGTGGTCGGGCGCGAGCGATCGGCCACGATTCCCTTCTCTGTCAATTTGAGCGCGCGCATGCAGGCGCGAAGGGCGGTGGCCGCTTCGTCCGTGCCGGCAACGCCGAAGGAATGCACCTGCGCACCTAGTGCAACAAGATTCGCGGCCACGTTGCCGGCGCCGCCGAGGCATTCGCTTTCCTTCGTATGCTCGACAATCGGAACGGCTGCTTCGGGCGAGAGCCGCGTCGCCATACCCCAGAGATACCGGTCGAGCATCCAGTCGCCGACGACGGCCAATCGGCGGCCGTGAAATCGTTTGACTAATTTCGCGAGGCGCTCCGATGAGATCTTTGTGGTCACGGAAATCGAAGTATCACCTTTCCTGAACGTAGCCTGTATTCGCACCGGGGCGCGGGTTTGCCGCTGTGCGGGCCGGCAAGCCGGCCAGGAGCGCCTCACACGCCTCACGCACCTGCTCCACGGAGATGGAAAGAATACAACGCGGCTCATCAAATGCGTAGCATCGATCGCCCTTGCAAGGATTGCAGGCGAACTCATTCTGCACGACGCGATGTTCCACCTGCCAGGGACGCCAGTGGACGGAACTGCTCGAGCCGAAAATTGCGACGGAGGGAATGGACGTCGCGGCGGCAAGATGCGCGGGACCCGAATCATTTCCGATGAAGATGACGGCGCTGGCAATCAACGCGATCAATTCCCGTAAATCGCGGGAGTCACAGATTACCGAGCCCGCGGCGAATTTCGAGCGCGCGTCGGCCGCCATCTGCTTTTCATCGGGACCGAGCATGACTACGGATCGAAGGCCGCGCACATCCTGGAGCCAGCGTGCGATGGCCGCAAAATGTTCGAGCGCCCAACGCTTCGTGAAATAGCGAGCGCCGGGCAGCAGAACCGCGTACGGCTCACCCGGCGCGAGACCTTTCTTTTCGAGCGCAGCTGCAATTGCGGCACGCGCTTCGGGCTGTGGAAAAACTTGCGCGGGTGGAATCGGGCCGCGGGGCAGGCCAGTCCAGTAAAATTGCGTCATGCGCTGCTCGACGGTGTGGACTTGAAGCGTTCCGTAGAATTCGACAGCGTCGGGCGCGTGAACGTTGTAAAGAAAATCGAACTGGCGGCCTTTCCAGCAGACGCGCGCTGGGGCGCGAGTGGCGGCGGTGAGGAACGCGCTGGTCGGTCCACCGTGCTGGTTGAAAACGACAGGAAATTTTCGGCGATGGAGCCGCGATGCAGTGGACAAGACCCAGTCGGGGACGAGAATTTCGTGCACCGCCGGATTCCCTTCGAGGACCGCCGTCCACGCGGGTTCGATGAGCACGGAGAGGCGCAAATCGGGACGCCAGGAATGCAGCGCCGAGAGCGCGGGAGTGAGCAACACTACATCGCCCAGGGAGCGCAGCCGGATGACGAGAATTTCCGCGTCGCGCGGAAGACTGGGGAGAAGAGATGCTGGGTCACTCGGATTCAATGCGCGCTTCGTCCACTAACATGACAGGAATATCGTTGCGGATCGGATAGACTCGCCGGCACTTCGAGCAACGCAGCCCCTGGCTATCGTCCGTGAGCTTCACGGGCGTCAGGTCAATCGGGCACGCCAAAATTTCCAGCAAGTCGGGGGAAACGGCCATTCAAATCCTCCGCGGCCCGCACTCTAACAAACGGCCGGTGGTTCGGGCAACAGCGGCGCGAATTTCCTAATGCGCTTTCACGACTTTTAGGGACAAACGGCCGCGCCACGTCGCTCCGGCTTTCAGTTCCACAGGCCAGACAGCAAGAATTTGCGAGCCCTGGTAGACGCGCTCGAAGCCGTCTTCGGAATCGGAGACGGTTTCGATGGGTGCGATCCAGAACTCACGAGACTGCGGCGCGCGAATCGTCACGGCGGTGTTTTGCCACTCATCGACGACGCGCAATTCGGATGCGGGAACAGCGGCGCTCCAGCGCAAGGGGTGCTTCTCGCCCCCTGATTCGATGTAGCGATCGGGCGCATCGGGGGCCAAGAAATTCAGAACGGTCTCGATTCCAACGTAAACGGAAGCCGCCGCGCGCGGCAATATTTCGAGATCGCAAGCTATTTCGAATCCATCGCCGGTGGATGATAGCGAGAAAGTTTTTAGAGCGTTCCACCCATCCGCATCCTCGCAGCGCAACGTGGCTCCTGAGGGATCGACGCGAACCACGCTGTAGTTCCCTGCCGCGGCTCCGATGTGCTCGTCGAGTTGAAGCTGTTCGTAATCGCCGATGGTCCGCCCCGAAGGAAACAAGAGAACGCGGAAACAGTGGCGATTCCAGCGGTCGTAGCGCAGAAGGCGCTCGAGGCCCGGCTCTTTCGCGCGCGTTTGCTCGTGAATGGAGACGGCCGCTTGCACGTTTCCCGTGGAGATGTCCTTCAGGCGCGAATGATAGGCTTCGACGCGGCGAGAGATGGAATTGATGAGAGCGACGTTCATCGCGCGAAAATCGAGCGCGGAAATCGTCGCGCCGTCAGCCGGTGCCAGGATCGCCGCGTATGACTCGGAAGTAAAGTAGAGCTCCTCGCGCCCGTCGCAATCAAGATCGCAGCGTTTCAGCTCGGCCCAGTATGTCTCGCGATGCCCTAGGCGATCCGCGATCGCTTCGGCCTCGACGAGCGAGCGCCACAGCGCGGTACGCAAATGCGGCGAGTACAGGCCACCAAAAACACCGTGCCAGTAGGGATCGTTGCACTGCGCGCGGAGCAAATGCGTCTCGGCCAATTCGCGCGCGGCAAGAAACGCGCTGCCGCGCCGGCGGCTAAGCGCCAGCCGCCGGACCTTCGCGGAAACGTGCAGCATTTTTTTCTGCAGAAGATTGGCTTCGGGATATTTCGCGAAGAAGCTGCGCCAAATGCCGCCGCGCAGAAAAATCTGAACATCGGCGCGCGAGGCAAATTCCTTTTCGATAGCCTGGAAGCGCAGGCGCGCGTTCGTCGGCAGCGCCCACTCCATCATTTCGTTGTAAGACGCGGCCCCAAGCTCCGCGCGGCCGAGGGGCCCGCGCGTGTGCACCGCTTCGCCGGGAGTGGCCGTTTCGAGCCAATCGGAATTGGCTTCGATGGTCGTGTAGAAACGCTCGAGCCAGCCGTCGGTGTAACAGTGATCGTAGGTCTTCGGCCAAACTCCGAATTTCTCGCAATCATCACCCATGGCAACGAACCCGCCGGGATGTTCCGCCGCGGCGGCGCGCAGGAACGTGATCGTTTCGGAGGGATCGTGATACGGAATGAGGTAGCGAAGTATTTTCAAGCCAGGAATCAGCTTGACGCAGGCGCCCAGATCTTCGGCGATATACGAGCCGCGGAGTTGCGACGCTTCAAAGCCGGCGCCGAGGAAGTGATTGTCGTCGACGAGCGTGTAATCGACGCCGGCCGCCGCCAGCGTGGAAGGAAGCTGCGGCTCCCAGACGCGCTCGGTGAGCCACGCGCCGCGCGGCCGCTGGCCGAAATGTTCCTCGATGTAGTCGCCGAGCCGCTCGATTTGCTCGCGGCGATCTTCGGGCGGAATCGAGATCAGAATGGGCTCGTAGAAGCCACCGCCCACCATCTCAATCTGCTTGCGAGCAACAAGGCGGCGAAGAAGATCGAAGTATTCGGGATGGGCGTGCTCGAACCACTCGAGAAGGCAGCCGGAGAAATGCATTCCCGCGCGAATTTTGGGATGCTTGTCGAGGAGTTCGACAAACGGCAAATAGGAATGGATATAGGCGCGCTCAATCACACTGTCAAAATTGCCGACGGGCTGGTGACCGTGGATGAGAAGAACGAGTTGAAATTTCGGCACCGGCAAACCCCGCAGCTCCGTATTCAGAATACAGTGAGTTCCACGAAATGTCCTGCGATTCAATGAATCTGGGGCGTTGCAGGTTTCAGGCGAGGAATCGGCGGAGACGCGCCGCGGCGCTCACTGCAAGATTTACGGCGCAGGAACTTCAGTCCAGGGGTTCAATCCAGGACAACGTGACGCGAGAGGCTGCTTCCAGCAGAACGCTCGAGCCGCGTCGCGAGGCTTGAAAGCGCACTTTCGATAGCGTTATCGCGGGCGCCCGCGGGCGCGTAAATAACGGCGAGAAGGTCGCACACTGCCTCGGTGACCATGGTGCGCGTGGAATCGCTGATGGGGCTGCCGAATGCGCCCGCGGCGTCGGCGAGCACCGGCCGGCCCGCGAGATGCCAGGTTTGCTTGCCGATGCCCTCATATGTTTCGCCCGTGGCGCCGGCGCGGAACGCCACGGGCGGCGTGATCAGGGCGCGATTGTAAATGCCATAGGGCCAACCGGTTTCGAGCGAGCCGAGATTTCCGGCGTCGACCACATTCGAAATCCGGTACAGACCCTTGCCTTGGGCGACGCGGCGGAGAAGCGCCTCCGAAGCCGGCCGATAACGCGCGGGATCGATGCCCCAAGAACGAAACATGGTCCGCACGGCGCGAACGGGATCAAGGCCAAGAACGGTCTCGGGAGAAAGCTGCGTGTGGATTCGCTCGCACACGCGGCGTGTCTCCTCGACAAGAGCAGCGTCGGAGACGCCGATGTTCACAGCGTCGATTTCGAGAACGCCGAGCTTCACGCCGGGGAGCTCGATGTGGACTTCGATCACGGCGTGGTCTGCTCCTTCATCGCTTGGATGACTGGGGTGAAAAAGTCGAATGAAAGACTATCATTTGCGGTGAGAATCAACACAGTTGCGCGGTGGCGTGCGCGCCGTGCATCGACGGCGAATTGACACCAGCGCGAGCGTGTGAAATCCTAGTTTCCGCGGACGTCGCAGCAAATTCCGCCCTCACATCCGAAATCAGAAAAGAAGGAGTCGCCAATGCCAGTCGACCGCGAACGCGTCATGGAAGCGCTGCGCCGTTGCTACGACCCCGAGATTCCCGTGAATATCGTGGAGCTCGGGCTGATCTACGATGTGCACGTGGATGAGACCGACGCCGTCGCGGTGAAGATGACGCTGACGTCGCAAGGGTGTCCCGCGGCGCAGCAGATTCCCGCACAGGTGAAACAGCAAGTCGGGGCCGTGGAAGGCATTCGAGACGTACAGGTGGAGATCGTTTGGGAGCCGCAGTGGAATCCGAGCATGATCAGTGCGGCGGCGAAGGCGCAACTTGGTCTCGACATCTAAAGTTCAGGCCTGAAAAACAGTAGCGGCGAGCCAGATGGCTCGCCGCGAAAATAATTGAGAAACTCTTCGGCGTCCAACTCGTGACGGCGCCTCGCGATCAGGCCTTCTTGTTCTTGTACCAATCCGCGTTCACCGGCGTAAAGCTTGACCACTTTTCCGGCAGGTCTTCCAAAGCGAAAATCGCCGTAACCGGACATACGGGAACGCACGCGCCGCAGTCGATGCACTCATCAGGGCTGATATAAAGCATCTTCTCAGCTTCGAAATCCGCCTCGTCTTTGCGTGGGTGGATGCAGTCCACCGGACAGACGTCCACGCAAGCGGTGTCCTTGGTTCCGATACAGGGCTCAGCAATTACATACGCCATAAGAGCGTCTCCTCCGAAGAAAAAAGACCTAAACGATGCTACCAAATTCAACGATAAAAGCTCGTAATTTTTTTGTATCACTAATTCGCGAGGCGTACAAGGTCGTCGCAACATGGCCGCCGCAAAGCGCTGCCGGGAAGCACCGGGTTGAAGCGCACTCGCTGGAAAAGATAGAATGCGCAGGGATTGTAGCGGACAAGGAGCGCTTATGCTGCTCACGCGGGGCAACCGGATTACGTGGCTCGGCCACGCCACGTTTAGAGTTACAACGCCGACCGGGCAAGTAATCTTGATCGATCCGTGGCTTTCGTCGAATCCGGCGTGCCCCGAATCACTCAAAAAGCTCGATCGGCTGGACGTGATGTTGATTACCCACGGGCACTTCGATCACATCGCCGACGCGGTCGCGCTTGCGAAGGAATTCAAGCCGCAGATCGCCGCGATTCCCGAGATCTGCGCGTGGCTGGGGTCCAAAGGCGTCAAGAACATTCACGGCATGAATAAGGGCGGCACGGTCGCGCTCGGTGACGTGGAAGCGACGATGGTACAAGCGCTGCATTCGAGCGGGATCGAAGACGAAAAAACGATGGTGTATGGCGGCGAAGCTGCGGGATTCATTGTGCGTCTGCCCGGGGGGATGACGATTTACCACGCGGGAGATACGGATGTGTTCGGCGACATGAAGCTCATCGGCGAATTGTATGCGCCCGAGCTGGCGCTGCTGCCGATCGGAGATCTGTACACGATGAGCCCACGCCAAGCGGCGCTGGCGGTGCGTCTGCTCAACGTCAGACACGTCGTGCCCATGCATTATGGAACATTCCCCGAATTGACCGGACGACCGGAGCGGCTGCGCGAGCTGACGCGGGATATTTTGGGATTGGAGATTCACGAGTTGAAGCCGGGTGAGTCCATCGGGTAGCGATTACCCACAAGGAGAGACAGATGACCGGGGAAATTCTAAACGCCGAGGTCGAGCACTATATCGATGCACTGCTGCCCAAGCGGGACGCGCTTCTGACGGAAATGGAGCAGCTCGCGAAGCGGCGCGATATTCCGATCATCGGGCCAGCGTGCTCGCGAGTACTCTATTTGATGGCCAAGCTGACGGGAGCGAAGCGCGTCTTCGAGATGGGCTCGGCAATTGGATATTCGACGATCTGGTGGGCGCGAGCTGTCGGTCCAAGCGGCGAAGTGTTTTACACGGATGGCGACGCGTCGAACGCGCGGCGCGCGCGCGAATATTTCGAGAGGGCCGGAGTCGAGAAGCGCATCCGCGTGCTTGTGGGAGACGCGCTCGAGCTCCTCCGGAAAACTCCCGGAAAGTTCGACATCATCTTCCTGGATGTCGACAAACATCAGTATCCCGAAGCGCTGCGTCTGGCGCTTCCGCGGGTACGCCGGGGCGGATTAATAATCACGGACAACGTATTGTGGTCGGGCAAAGTGACGGGGCGTCCGAAAGATGACAATACGCGCGGCGTGCAGGAATTCAATCGCATGGTTTATGGCTCGCGGAAGCTATTTCCCATCATCGTTCCGTTGCGCGATGGCGTGGCGATTTGTCAGAAGGTTTGACATTCTTTCATTGGGGACGCGGCATATCTCCGGGGCTTGGCGCAAGATAAAGCTGCGTTGCTTTCGCGCGTGCGCGATCAGCGGAAGAGATTGCGGAGAAAGAACGTAAGATTCGCGGGGCGTTCGGCAAGGCGGCGCATGAAATACGGAAACCAATCTGTGCCGAATGGAATGTAGACGCGAAGGCGATAGCCCTCGCGCAAGAGCTGCTTTTGAAGGTCGGTGCGGATGCCATAGAGCATCTGGAATTCAAACTGGCCCTTGCCGATGCCGGTGGCCGCTGCGAATTCCTTGGTTGCGTCAATCATGTGCGGGTCGTGCGTGGCGATGGCGTTGTAAATTCCACTCGGCAGGAGAATCTTCATTAATTTTACAAAATTGGCGTCGACGTCTTCTTTCTTCGGATACGCGATTTCTGGCGGTTCTTTATATGCGCCCTTCACCAAGCGAATCCGGCAGCCCGATGCGACGAGATCGCGAACGTCCTGTTCACTGCGGAACAAGTAACTCTGGATAACCGTGCCAACCGCGTTCGTCCTGGCGCGGACGCGCTTACAAAGATCCACGGTGCGCTGCGTGTAGGGCGAGCCTTCCATGTCGATGCGGAAGAAATTGCTCTGACGAGAACCGCCCTCGGCGATGCGGAGGACCAATGATTCGCACAACTCCGGATCGAGATCGAGACCCAGTTGCGTCAGCTTGAGGGAGATATTGCCGTCAATCCTTTCTGCCGCGATGCGATCGAACATCGCGACGTAGGTATCGGCCGCGCGGGCCGCGCCGTCTTTGTCGAGAACATTTTCGCCAAGAAGATCGAGGCTGACGGGAAAGCCGGACTGATTGAGCGTGCGGGCCGCTGCAATGGCCTGATCGAGAGTCTCTCCGGCCACGAAGCGCTGGGCGACGCGCCGGCTGATGCCATTTTTCATGGACCAGCGCGCGAGCCGCTTGCTTTCCGAGAGGTGGAGGAGTGTTGTCCGTAGCATTAGGGACGGATTCGCAGCGGTCGAGTGACAGGCGGGTCCGAAATCATCCGCATACGATTATGCACCGCGGAGCAAGGCAGCGCTAGAGGCTGTGCGCGGTGAGAAACTTTTCGGCGTCGATCGCGGCCATGCAGCCTGAACCCGCGGCGGTAACGGCCTGGCGGTAGATGTGATCGTGGACATCGCCGGCTGCAAAAACGCCTTCGATGTTCGTACGGCTCCCTTCATGGACGATCAAGTAGCCATTCTCGTTCATGTCGAGCTGACCTTTGAAGATTTTGGTGTTCGGGTCGTGGCCTATACCGAGAAAAACGCCTTCGGTCGGCAGCGTCGAGACCTCATTGGTCGCCGTATTGCGAATCCGGATGGCTTCGAGATTCTTTTTCGCAACGTCGTGAAGGTCTTCGATCGCGAACGGTGTCAGAAATCGGATTTTTTCGTTCTTTCGGGCGCGATCCAGCATGATTTTCGAGGCGCGGAACTCGTTCCGGCGATGAAGAATGGTTACATGCTTCGCGAATTTCGTAAGGAAAGTGGCTTCCTCCATGGCCGAATCGCCGCCGCCGACAACGACGATTTCGCGGTCGCGGAAGAAGTAGCCGTCGCAGGTAGCGCAGGTGGAAAGTCCGTGCCCGAGCAGCTCTCGCTCGGCGGGCAAACCGAGAGTCCGTGCAGAAGCCCCGGAAGCCACGATAAGTGCCTCACTTTCGAGCGTCTCGTTGCCAAGCGTCACTTTAAACGGTCGGTGGCTCAAATCCACTTTCGTCACAGCGCCCGAACGAAACTCAGCGCCAAAGCGCTCCGCCTGCTTGCGTGTGTTTTCGATGAGCTCCGGTCCGAGAATTCCATCGGGAAAACCGGGGAAATTTTCCACCATGGTGGTGAGCGAGAGCTGACCGCCTGGCTCGTGGCCATCAAGGACCAGCGGCTTCAAATCGGCGCGTGCGGCATATATTGCGGCGGTTAGACCGGCGCAGCCGCTGCCAATAACGATCACTTTGTGCACGCTTTGCTCCTGAGCTTACGACTCTTTAGATTCGTGGAACCCGCGCGGCGATTCAATGCAGAAGCATCGCATTGTACCATTCCCGGTGCGCCGATAGCCGCCGATCGAGCCGCGCGAAATTGCGTCCTAACGGGGCGTGGTGGATAATGCTGAGGAGGTCGAGACGCCGGACGCGCCCATGTCGAGCCCCTCTCAACTTTTCAGACTTCTCAATGAGATCGCGCTCTTTCTGCTTGGAGCGCTTTTGGTACTCCTAAGCGTCTCGCAGCGCATTCGCCCGCCCCGGCAACCCTCCACGTGGATACTTCTCGGCATAATCCTGATTTACTGGGGCGCGCGGGCGGGGATGCGCTGGGCGCCGCTATCGACGCGCTGGCCGGAACGATTGCGCGGCGCGTCGTTCATCCTGGCGGGAGCCGTGATCCTGAACATTGCCATTCTGCCGTACCGGTTCGCGCCTGCGGCGCTCGGAATCGCGGGAGGAATCCTGGCGGTACGCGGATTGGTGAATGCCGTCGCGTTCACCCTGACCCAGCCGGCCCGCGAAGTTACCCGTCCGTCCGGTGGTCCTTGATCTGGTTCAGGTGCTCGCGCAAGCGCACGAGCACATCCGGCATCTGCCCTTGCTGAATTTCGCGCTCGAGTTCATCCAGCGCAAAGTGAACGATGTCGTGGTGATGCAGCTCCTCGTGTCCTATCTGCTGGCTCAACTCAAGCCACACGCTATGCAGGAGATCGATTTCCTTTGGCGTTAGCCGCGGAGCGTGCGGGCCGAGATAGAATACGTTGTCTTGCCCCGCTGGCGTGAAAATCTCCAGAGCGACGCGGGGGCGCGGTTCCGGCATCCTCTCCCACGTCAATCCAATCTCCCGCGCCTGCTCGGTAATCGGCATCTTGGCTGAATTCCCGACGCAAATGGCGGAGGATTGCAGATTAACGGCCGCGCGCAAAATACCATCCCAGAGATCGTTCGCGGATGCGACGGCCAGGCGGACAGTCTTGCCTTCCTTTTCAGCCATCGACAGAACTTTCGTGAACAGCAATTGCTCGATTGTGCTAAAGAGCTGGTCGGGGGTGAGATCGTACTCACCGGACGCCGCGCGACGCAGCAAACGGACGTGCAATACGACAATATCCTGCTTGGATGAACGCGACTGCCGCAGCACGGCTTCAAGGTGGTAAAGCGCGTAATACGTGCTCACAGGAACGAGGATATTCCCCGGCTTCGCGCCGACCGTTTGCGGCGTCAGGTCTCCTTCCTGCGCCAGATTGAATTGATCCAGTTCGACATGCGTCGCCCCAACCTGACGCTTGTGGACCGAGCGCTCGGAGAACTCGAAGACAGTAAAGAGCAGCACCGTGAATATGACGCCGGACACGGTGGCGTCCGGCTTGGTGAACAAATTGACGATCGCAATTCCCAGTAGGACAAACGTGATCAAACCCAGTCCGACGGGTACCTCGCGGCCCGCAATCGTGAAATTGAGCGGCACGCGATATTCGCGGTCCTGCGGATGCGTGTAGCGAAGAACCAGCACAGCCACGCCCTTCAGCGCGAAACTCCAAATAACTCCGAACGCATACAAGTTTGCAAGGAACGTAACATCGCCGCGACTGATGAGGATCGTCAGTATCTGCGCGCCCACCACGAGATTGATGATGCGGTGCGACGTCCCGTACTTCCGGTGGGGATGCCGGAACCACTCGGTCAGGACACCGTCTTCGGATACCCGGTTCAGGACGCCGTTGGATCCAACGATGGCGGTATTCACCGCGCCCGAGAGAATCAGCGTGCCGACAGCAACAACGAACACGTGAAATGCGAGCAGCAACGGAAACGGCCCGACGAGATGCATGGCCAAGCCGCCGATCAGATTTTCCGTGAATTTGGGACGAACAGCGTCTGGAATAATCATCACGGCAAAGAATGAAACGAGCGACGTGAACAACAGGCTGTAAACAAAGATTACGAGCCCGGTCTTCTTCAAGTTCGGCAGCTTGGGGTACTCGATTTCGCGATATACCTGCGCGAGCGTCTCTTCACCGCTCATGGCCAGCACGGAATGGCCGAGTCCGACGAAAACAATGACGATGGTGAACATCTGCGGGATGCGCGTCCCATAGAGCCAGCCGAGCGCGGGCTTGCCGAGATCCATGTTGCGAGGGAGGGGCCACGGTGGCAGATGCGCGGGGTGGACCCACAGCGTGTAGCCGCACCAGGCGATCAGAAGCACGACCATCACGGTGGTGAACTGCATGATGCGGAGCGCCTTCTCACTCGATTCCGGAATGCCTTTGACGTTTTGCCACCAGAAATAAAGCGTCACGAGAATGGCGAAGGTTGCGGCCGCAGCATTGGGGCTAAGATGAAGCGTGATGTGTCCGTAGACGAAAAGTTCGTTCAATACGCCGGCGAGATATTGCCCAGCGGACACGCCGCTGATCGGACCTGTCAGCACGTAATCAAACATCAGGGCGGAAACAGAGATTTTCGCCATCGTTCCGCCAAGCGCCTCTTTGACGACGCGATAGACGCCGCCACGCACGAACATGCTGCAGCTTTCGACGTAAACCGATCGAACGCAGTAGGAGAACAGCATGATCGCGAGGATGAACCACGGTGCGGACTTGCCAATGAACTGCTCGGCTTCACCGCCAGCGTAGTACGCAGAGGAAGCGAGGTCATTCAGCACGATGGCCGCGGCGCGCCAGAACGAGATGAACGTGAGCATGGCCGTGGTGGCCACGATGACTTGTGCGGCGGGGCGGAGAGAACTTCTCGGAGTTTGCGAGGACGTGGGGTTTGATGCCATGAGCCGTCAGGACGTGGACATGGACTATATTATTAAACGAACGGAAAGGAAAGCGCGGTGAGCCCCACTGTTACGTCGATTGCAGACGAAAATCCTGGGCGCAATGCGCACACGGGCAGATCTCTCGAAGATGCTCGAAGCTGAAGATGCCGGTGGAATGGCCGTCGGAAAATTGAATCTGAACGGCGTAATTCCCCACCGAGGACGCACCTTTCGCCGTCACTTTCGGTTTGAACATCGGCAGCACGGAACCTCCCGCCACCGCGCCGATTTTTTTTGATTTTTCACGCTCATCATTGCAAAGGGCGCACGGGCACCGATCGCGAAGATACGCGAAGTCGTAGTGGCTCGTGTGGCCGTCCGACCAGGTGATGTCCACGCCTTCGCCCGTCGAGATGCGCACCTTGACGTCGATGGGTTTCTTTCGCGTATCGAGAGGGATCGGCATGGTCAGCGTTCCGGGCAGCAGGGTCCAGCGGGAATCGGATTCCCGTGTGGGCAGGTGGCTGGGTGGCCGAGAAACGTGCAAATCTTCTGCTCGAGTTCCGAGCTGATGATGTGCTCGAATTTGCAAGCGTGCGTGTCGGCTTCGGAGCCGACGATGGCGAATGTGTCGGTGAAAAGCCTCTCGGCAAGCCGGTGGCGGCGGACGACATCGCGCGCGCGATTTTGGCCGGACGGAGTAAGACTCACGTCCTTCAGGCCGACGAACACGAGTCCACGGTCGGACAGCCGGCTCACCATGCGCGTCGGATCGCTCACGCCGAACGATCGGACGCGCTCGAGCTCCGCTGGGACGCCTTCTTCGCCGCAAATCCAGACTTGCTCGAGAAGATGATCGAAGCGCTCTTCGTCCTGCGCGGAAAATGTGGTGATCTGCTCGAGGTGGCCGTGAGCGAGCTCGATGCGGCGGTCGGCGAGCTGTCCGATGGACGGGTCGTGCGTGACCATCAGGATCGTGTGGCCTTCGGCGTGCAGCGCGCGAAAGTGATTGATGACAATCTGCTCGTTGGCTTCGTCGAGGTTACCAGTTGGCTCGTCGGCCAGAATCAACTTCGGATGATTGATCAGCGCGCGCGCCACAGCCACGCGCTGCTGCTCGCCGCCCGAGAGTTGCGCGGGCAAGTGCGTCAGGCGATCGCCGAGGCCGACGCGCTCGAGAGCGCGACGCGCGTCCGGCTCATCCGTCATACTGTGAAAATACTGCGCCAGCATGACATTTTCGAGCGCGGTGAGATACGGGACAAGATGAAACTGCTGGAAAACGAAGCCAACCTTTTCGGCGCGATAGCGAGTCAGGCCCGCTTCATCAAAGCGAGCGACGTCCACACCGTCCACCACGGCGCGGCCTGACGTCGGCGTGTCCAGGCCGCCGAGAACGTTGATGAGTGTCGTCTTGCCCGAGCCCGACGGACCCATGATGGCAATCCATTCACCGGCTTCGACGTCAAAGGACACGCCGTTGAGCGCACGTAGCTTGCCGAACTCCTTGGTGAGCGCTTCGACTTGGACGAGCCTCGCCATTATTCTCCCCGCAGAATCGTTGCGGGCTTTACCTTTCCCAAAAGACGCAACGGTAGCGCTCCTGCCAGCGCCACAATGATCATCAGCCCGACCGTGAGCGGGAAAACTTCGAGTCGCGGCGAGATCACGGCACCGAACACTCTCCGGCCAACCCACAGCGTCAGAGCTGCGCCGAGGATGTAGCCAAGAATCCCGCCGGCCGCGCCAAGAACTCCCACCTCGGCGAGGAACAATCCCACGATGCGCCCGATCGATCCACCGAGAGCTTTCATAAGTCCGACATCCGCGCGGCGTTCCATCGCCAGCGCCGCCATCGTCGCAAGGACGCAAAGTGCCGTTAGGACCAAAATCAGTGCCGCCATCGAGAAAATCAGCAATTGAATCCTACCAAGAAGCGCGCCTTCAGTTTCTGCGACCTGGCGGATCGGCCGAGGCTGTAAGTAGGGGAACGGAGCCACGAATCGCGACGCAAAGGACCGAATCTCCTGCGCGGTTCCCGGCACGCGCAATTCGATGAGTTCGATGCGTTCCGGAAGATTGGCGAGCTTCTGGACCGCGGCGAGATTTGCAAAAACTTGATTATCTTCGTCGCTGCCGGCGCTGATCACACCCGCAACGGTGCACGGCAAGACATTGCGTTCATAATGCAGGACCAGCTTGCTGCCAGAGGAGGCGCCCAGCTGCCGCGCGGCATTCTGACCCACCAGGCAGTGAGTCAAGTCGTCGCGTGATGCGACGGCGCTGCCGGCAATCTGCCATGTGGGACTGAGTTGCGCAGCGGCGTCGAGCCAAGTTCCGGCGAGAACGACGGGGTGATTCGCATCGGTTCGCGCCACCACATAGAGATAAGGCACAGCGACTACACCCTCGAGCGCGGGTTGGCGGAAGGCGGCGATCATCGATTCGTCTAGCAGCGCTTGATCGCCCGCGCCATAGCGGGAAATCACCAGGTTGGCGCCGAGGGAGCTAAATTCCTGCGTGAGTTTGCGCCGGACGTCGATCTCCATATTGAAGAGCGTCGAGATGACGGCCGCGCCGCTCGCGATCGCGACTAGGGCCACGGCAAGACGGCCGCGATTGCCGCGGAGAAGCTGCCAAAGTAGGCGGCCGAACATCACTCACCCCTCAGAATTGGAGCGGGCTCGAAATGCGAAGCGCGGCGCAGCGGGATCAGGCTTCCAACGAGTGCGACAAATGCCGCTAGCGCCAGAACGACTGGCAAGAGAACGATGCGAAAACTCCCGGGGATGCCGAAAACACTTTCACCCAGGATGCGCGCCAGGACAGCGCCAATCACGAAGCCGACAGCGCCGCCGGTGACCGCCAACAACAGTTGCTCGGCCAGGAAAATCCCACCGACGAGGACGTTCGTTGCTCCAAGAGCTTTCATCAAGCCGATTTCCGAGCGACGATCCAGCACCGTTGCGGCCGATGTCGCCGCGACGGCAAGAGCGGCGGCCGCGAGCGCGGCAAGAGTGACGAGCCAGAGCAGAGAGCCCACACGCGACAGAACGCGTCCTTCCGTCTCGGCGACGCGGCGAATCGGACGCACATCCGTTCCCGGTAGTACCTGTTGAATCTGGTGGCCGATCGAGGAAATGTAAGGCGAGCAATACCAACGGTCGTATTCCTTCGGTGTCATGGTGCTCGGATCGCGTCGTGCAAACGAGTCTTCCGGTTTCGTCACGGCACTCACGAAAAGCTGGCGAAATTGGCCGCGATGCCCGGAAATGTCCTGCGCGATGGACAGCGGAACGAGGATGGCGTTGTCTTCCGCGTCTCCAGTCGAAACGATACCTGTGACGAGAAGCGTGACCGGTCCTCCCACGACAATTGGACTCTTCGTTTCCGCAACCTGCGGCGCGCCGGCGGAGCCGGTGTCGACATCAATAGTGTCGCCGATCTTGATGCCCGCGGCGCTGAGCCGCGCAGCCAATTCCTCGCCAATGACGCACTCGTGCGCTCCGTCGGCGAACCATTTTCCCTGAATCTTCCACGACGGATGCGTCAGAACGACGCCAGTCGTGAACGTCGAGCCGTCCGGCACGGGTACGGCGTGTTCGTACCACGTTCCAATGACCGTGATGTTTACAGGGGAAGCTCTCGTGACGAGGCTGGCAGGAACATCGAGGAACGGCGTGAAACCGACAATGTTGTGGCGCCAGAAAATCGTCTTGAGTTTGCCGAGATCGGCTTCATTCAGGTAGGCGCCTTCATCGACCGGCCGGTAGTCGACGCCGCCGATTTCGAGCGGCAGCGTGTCTGACTGCGGCGTTACCAGGAGATTCGCGCCGAGGCTCCGAAATTCGCGCGCCAGGCGGTCGCCAACATCGAGTGCCACGCTCAGCGTCGCTGTCGTCACGGCCATGCCGACAGCGAGCGCCGCGGCAGTCAGCAGTTTTCGCCGCGGGCTGCGAACGAAGGATTCTCCGACCAGGCGGGCAAACATTTAGAGGCTGGGCCCTTTCACGAGTGAACCGAAGCTGCAGAACTGGCGAGCGCCGAAAGATCGATGAGAAGCTTTCCCGCATCGATGCGCGAATTCACGGCGATGGGGTTGCAGCCGCCCGATTCGCCAATCGACGGTACGTAAATCGCTGCGCCGCAATTGCGACAAATCACATTCTGTCCCTGCTGGCGATAGCCGGCCCATCCGCAAATCTGGCAGGCGTCGAGCGCCGCGACATAATCGCCGCTGCCCTTGCGAATCACGAGAAAGCGCAGGATCGTTCCCTTCACGTCCGCCGTATAAAAGTGCAGATTCGAATCATTCAGATCGCTCAATGGAATCTCGACGCGGCCGTCTTGAGCGACGAGCGGCGAGGCCTGCGGCGGCGCGGCGGAGGTGCGCGCGTACACAAATTCCGCGGTGAACATCAGGATCACCGTCAGGCTGATAAACGCGGCCGCGAAACTCCATCGGCGCTGTTTGCGGAATTCCCAATCGCGGCGGCGACGCTCGGCGGGATTCAACTCGGCGACTTCCGCGGGCTTTGATGCCGCGAACCATTCGCGCAAGACGGCCAACGCCGCGACGCCCAAGATGACGACGAAGAAGAAGACCTCGTTGCGGACGATCGGGCCGATCGTCGACATCTCCAATTTGCTCGACCAGATCCACTCCGCCTCGCTCAATTCGTGCACTCCCGTTAGCGCGAGTTGGAATGCGACAACCATAAGGATCGTGCTGGTCACCGCGAAAAAGCGGCCGAGCGGGATGCGCAGCGTTCCCTGGAAGAAGAACAGCCCGACTGCGATCGCGATCAAAATGCCGAGGCCGGTGCCAATCCAGACTTGAATGCCCTCGCTCGAGAGTTCGACGGCTCGAAGGATCAGGACAAGCTCAGCGCCCTCGCGCAGCACCATGGAAAACACGAACAGCGCGATGCCAAAGCCCGCGGCGCGCGTGGTTTTCTGCGCATAGCCTTCGACGCGCTGCTCGATTTCCTTCTTGAGGCCGCGCGCGATGCGGTTCATCCAGATGATCATCGTCACAACAAGAGCCGCAGCGAAGAGCATCATCAGCCCTTCGAAGCCATCTTCGCTGACCTGCCATTTCTGGAGAAGGATCGCCGCGAGAACGCTGCAGCCCGTCGCGAGCGCCACGCCGAACCAAACGTAGGTAGTGAGCGCGCGACGTCCCGTGCGATTCAGATAGACGAGGACGATGCCGACCACGAGGGCGGCTTCGACACCTTCACGAAGAGCGACAAGGAGGGCTGAGAGCATGTTTTCGCCAGTTGCAAATGGTTTACAACTGGAAATCCAAGTCTAGCTCCCTGTTGTCTTTCCGTCAAGGGCGGCGCCGATCGATGATGCCGCCTGAAGGCTGCTTCGGCTCTGGCGTCCTTCGAGACCGCCAGGTTTGCCACAGCCCTGCATTCGTCATCCGAACCCACCGCTCAAACTTCCAACGCCTGTCGAACCGCATCTTAATCCTAGTACAATACGGAACCCGGCCGATCATACGGGATGCATCCGCCAGCCGGGGCGTGTATCGGCGAATCGAAATTGACTGCGAAAATGCCATGTTGAGAGCGGCGTGCGAGGGGAATTCGTGGCGGCCATGGCTGCATCGCGCGCTTTGCGCGACGGTCGCGGCGCTGACGGTCTCCCTGCCGGTGACACCAGCGCTCGGGCAGCAGTCCGCCCAGCCGCGAACGGCTTTCACGAATCAGCCGGCTGCGGCGCCAAGCGCGCCAAACACGACCGTGCCCGTTGACCCCAAGCGTGCAAAGCAGGCTTACGCGCGCGGACGCGAAGCTGAAAAGGTTGGCGATTGGCGCGGAGCCTACGAAGCCTATGCGGAAGCAGCGCGCGAATTACCCGAACAGCGCGAATACGTTTTACGGTGCGACATCGCACGCAGCCGGCTCGTGCAAGATTACGTGGATCACGCCGAGCGCAATGCCATTTCCGGACGAATGATGCAGGCTCGTGCCGATTTGAGCGCGGCGATTGCGCTCGACCCCGGTGACGAAGTCGCGCGGGAACGCTGGAACGAGCTGAGCGACGCGGATCAAACGGTCAAGGTGAAGGAAGACCGCAAAGTCGTGCCCGCCGGCGTGATGTATCTCAAACCGCTCCAGGGCACTCGCGATTTTGACTATCGCGGCGACACGCGAGGCGCGTACGAGGAGGTCGCGCGGCAATTCGGTGTGCACGTAGCGTTCGACGTGGATTTCGGCGCGCGGCCAGTCCACTTGCGCCTCACCGGCCTGGATTTCTACACCGCGATGAAAGTGCTCGGTGAAATGACGGGAACGTTCTGGAGGCCGCTTACACCGGATCTCTTCTTTGTCGCGCAGGACAACGCGCAGAAGCGCAAAGACTACGATGCCTCAATCCAGCGGACGATCTTGCTGCCCTCCTCGAGCACACCCGAAGATATTACCGAAGTGTTGCGCGTGGTACGCGAGCTCACGGGGATCACACGAACCGAGCTGGATACGCGTACACGTACGATCACGATGCGCGCTTCGCCGAGCTCCATCGCACTGGCCACCGAATTGATCAATGATCTCGAGAAACCGCGAGGACAGTTGATGCTCGAAGTGGAAGTGCTCGAAGTGAATCGCGACGCCGCGCACAATCTTGGAATCACGCCGCCGCAAAGCAGCTCGCTTTACACGATCAGCAAGCAGGAAGTTGCGCAGGCACAATCGGGACTATCGGGGCTGGTCGCCGTGATCGAGCAGGTATTCGGGACACCTTCTTCTCTCAATGGCCTGACGAACTCGCAGGTGGCAGGGCTGCTCGGCGGCGGGCAACTGGGACTTGGGACTTTGATTCCGCCGCTACTGGCCTTCGGCGGGGGATCATCAACCGTTCTGGCGACAATTCCCGGCGCGACTGCAAATTTCGCGGAGGCGCTCTCTCTCGTGCATAACGGCGTACATATCCGCCTGCGAGCCGAGGACGGCCATCCCGCCACATATTTCGTCGGCAACCGCGTGCCGGTCTCGCTGGCGCAATATTCGTCTAGCCTGACAACTGCGGACAACGTTTCCGGCCTGTCGACGACCAGTTTCCCGACGAGTGATATAACAACGGGCAACAACCCGACTTTCGTAACCACGGCGACGCTCCGCAATACCACCACCGATGATTTTATCGACGTTCTCGTCGCCAACAACACCGATAACACGGTTTCCGTGTTTCTCGGCAACGGCGACGGAACGTTCGCCGCAGGAACGGCCTACCCCACCGGGAACGGACCCATGTCCATCGCCACGGCGGATTTCAACGGAGACGGCAAGGTCGACGTGGCCGTCGCGAATCAAACCGACGGCACCGTTTCGATTCTGCCCGGCAATGGCGATGGAACTCTCGGTGCCAAAACGGATTATCCGGTCGGCAAAAGTCCCGTTTCCGTCGTCGAGGCGGACTTCAATGGAGACGGCATTCCAGATCTCGCCGTGGCCAACCAGGGCGACGACACCGTCTCGATCCTCCTCGGTAGCAGCACCGGCTCATTTAAGCCGGCTGTCGCATATTCGACGGGCGCGTTTCCAACAGCGCTTGCGACTGGCGATTTCAACGGGGACGGTAAAATCGATTTGGCGGTGGTCAATCAAAACGACGACACCGTATCGATCCTGCTTGGTAACGGCGACGGGACTTTCGCGCGGCAAGTAACGTATCCGACGGGCAGCGGACCGGTCGCGATTGCGGAGGGAGATCTGAACGGCGACACCTTCGCCGATCTTGCGGTGGTGAACAAGGACGACGATACGGTGTCGGTGATCCTCGGCAACGGTGACGGTACGTTTCAGCCCGAAGTCCCCTATCCGACGACGAGCTCCCCGGATTCCATCGCCGTAGCCGACTTCAACCAAGATGGGCGTCCCGATCTCGCCATATCCGAGCAGGCATCGGATACTGTGTCGATTCTGCTGGGGCTCGGTCTGGGAACGTTTGCGATACCCTTGGATATTCCGGTCGGCAGCAGCCCTTCGTCCGTAGCATCCGCCGATTTCAATGGCGACGGACTCCCCGATCTCGCGGTTGCCAACCAAGCATCAAACACCGCGACGATCATTCTGAATTCGGCGTCCGCTGTCGCGGCCCTTGCTACCGCGGCCGCTACTGGATCCACAGGCACACCATACCCAGGCGTAGAATATCTCGATTTGGGCGTGAAGCTGAAAGCCACGCCGCGTCTACATCCGAACAACGAGGTCTCGTTGCTGCTTTCCCTCGAAATCCGCAGTCTCACCGGACAAAGCATCAATCAACTGCCCATCATCAGCAATCGCACGATTGAACAAACTGTCCGATTGAAAGAAGACGAAACCACCATTCTCGCGGGATTTCTAAACTCGCAGGAGACGCTTTCTCTGAACGGATGGCCAGGTGTGGCACAAGTTCCCGGCGTCGGTCTCCTCGCGGGCGACCAGAACACGGACCGCTCCGGCGACGAGGTGATGATCCTAATCACGCCGCATCGTATCAACGGGGCCGCTCGACTCGACCGCGAATTCTATGCGGGGCACGAGCCGAAGCAGGGCGGAGGAACGCTGGGCCCTACGCTCGAGGAGCAACGCCGGCCCGTCGAACAGCAACCGGCCCCGCCGCCTGAACCGGAACCTCAGCCTCTGCCTCAACCGGAACCGCAGCAGGAACAACAACTGGAAACACAGCCGCTACCGCCGCAGCTGCCCCAACCATCACCACCGCCGCAGTAGCTCGTTTATCGCACTGCCTTCGACATCTGCTGGCCCCGCCCGGCCGTGGCGCGACGCGCGCCCACGGCGACGAACGCGCGGGACAAGACGGAACTCCCGGCTTGCTATGGAAGATCAGGATTTTGCTTCGAGGACGAGGACGGGCTGGTAAGTACGCGGAACGACGGCCTCCGCGATGGCGATCAGATGCTGCTGCTGATTGAAGACGCGGAGCCGAGCGGGCCGCCAATCACCCGAATTTAGTTCGGCGGGCGCGCCCTCGGCGGTGACGGCCTGTCCCGGCTGGATCTGCGAAAGAGCGAGATTGAATTTTGCGCCGTGGCCGATGCGCCGCTCGACGATGGGAAGCACCGTGGCGCGGGGCAATTCCAGGAGCAAGCTTTCGAGACAAATCACGCGGTCCGCCAAACGCCCGGCGCGCGACGCCTGCTGCAAATCCTCGAGTGTCGATGCCTGATCGAGCGTAAATTCGCCCACGGCCGTGCGCATGATTTCAGCGATGTGTGCGCCGCTCCCATAGCGCTGGCCGAGGTCGTGCGCGAGCGAACGAATATAAGTTCCCGAGCCGCATTCGACGGCAAAGCGCGCGACCGAGCCCTCGATGCCGGTCAGGAGGAATTCGTACACCTCGACTTCCGCCGCCTTCAGATCGACTCGTGCTTTCTTTCGCGCCAACTCGTGCGCCAGCCGTCCGCCGATCTTCTTCGCCGAAAACGACGGCGGCGTCTGCCGAATGCGACCGGTGAACTCCGCCGCCAGTTTTTCGAGAGTTTCGCAATGGAGCTCCGGCGCTGCGTCCGCTCCCAGCGCTTCCCCATCGGCGTCGTAGGTATCGGTGGCAAATCCGAAACGCACCGCGCAGGTGTAGCGTTTGCGCCGGGCGGCATAAAAGCGCATGAGGCGCGTGGCGCGGCCGAGCAGAAGGACGAGAACGCCGGTGGCCAGCGGATCGAGCGTGCCCAAATGGCCGATCTGGCGGAAGCCGGCGATCCGGCGGACGGATTCGACGACATCGTGCGACGTCTTGCCGCGCGGCTTGTGGATCACGAGAGCACCATCGAGCGGTGCCGGCTGGGGCTTTCGAGGCATGTCTCTTTGAGTATCGGCTCGCGGAACTGCGCGCCGCGGACAGAGTTTGCTACGCGCCCTGCGAGCCCTTGCTCTTGCGCAGGAGATCTTCGATGCGTTGGCCGTATTCCTGGGACTCGTCGAGAACGAAAAATATCTCGGGAGCGCGTCGCAATTGCAGTCGTTCGACGAGCTCATGGCGGATGAAGCCCGCCGCGGCCGCCAGTCCCTTCAGCGCGGAATTGCGTTCCAAGTCGTCGGCTTCAATCCTCACGTAGACGCGCGCGTGGCGCATGTCTGGAGACAGCCGCACTTCGCTGACCGTGAGCGGAATCGCCAGCCGCGGATCCTTCAGCTCGCCGGCCAGCATCAGGCCGATTTCGTTGCGCATTTCTTCGGCGATTCGCTCGGGCCGATGCCCCGCAATCGTCATCTCTCTTCCTCAAAAATACTCGATCTCTTGTCCGATCAAATCGCGGCCGAGCAAGTTTTCGGATTCGGACGCAACCGCCTGCATCGATTCCTCCAGGTGCTTCTCATCGGAGGAGATGCTGACGACGCCGACGACGGAGCGTTGCCACAGATCCTGATGGTCAAGCTCCGCCACTGCAACATTGAAATGCCCGCGCAATCGGTCCTTCAAGCTACGAAGAACCTGGCGCTTGTCCTTCAGCGATCGCGCATCAGGGATGTGAATCTCGAGGGTGAGGAGACCGATTGGCATAAGGCACTCCCGCCCGTGACGCGCGCCCCTGCTTCGCCTGCCGGAATGTTCAGGCGGAGACCGCGGCAGGGGCGACCCGCTCGATCACGAAGCATTCGAGAATATCGCCGACCTTAACGTCGTTGAAATTCGAGATCCCAATGCCGCACTCGAAGCCGCCGCGAACCTCGTTCACGTCATCTTTGAACCGCCGCAACGAGCTAATGCGCCCAGTGTAAATCACCACATTGTCGCGCAAGAGGCGAACTTCGGCATCGCGTTTGACCAGGCCGTCCTGAATGTAGCACCCGGCAATCATGCCGGAGCCCTTGACGCGGAAAGTGTCTCGCACTTCGGCGCGGCCCAGATACGTTTCCTTCAAAACCGGGGAGAGCAGGCCGGTCATTGCTTTCTTCAATTCATCGGTCAGCTCGTAAATGATTTGGTGGAAGCGAATGTCCACGGCTTCCTGCTGCGCGAGCTCGGAAGCCTTGCGCTCGGCGCGCACGTTGAAACCGACGATGATGGCATTCGAAGCGGACGCCAGCAGAACATCAGTCTCTGTGATTGCTCCGACGCTCGCGTGAATAATTTTCAACTTTACCTGGTCCGTGGAAAGCTTTGGAAGCATTTCGCTCAACACTTCGACCGAGCCCTGCACGTCGGCCTTGATGACGATGGGCAGCTCCTTCACTTCGCCGGCCTTGAGCTGCTCGTGCAATTGATCGAGGGTCAGGCGCCCGCTCGCCGATTTCGCGAGCGCTGCTTCACGCTGCTTCGCCTGGCGGTATTCGACGATGTGGCGCGCCTTCGCTTCATCGGCCACCTGAAACTGATCGCCCGCCTCGGGCACACCCTGCAAGCCGAGAACTTCCACAGGTGAAGCTGGAATCGCCTGCTTCACCGGATGGCCGCGATCGTCAAACATCGCGCGAACTTTTCCATAGACCGAGCCGCAAACGAAAACGTCGCCGACGTGCAGCGTGCCATTTTGCACGAGAATCGTTGCGACCGGCCCCCGTCCTTTGTCAACGCGCGATTCGAGCACGGTTCCGCTGGCGGCTGCATCGGGATTGGCCTTGAGCTCGCGCATATCGCCGACGAGCAGAATCATTTCGAGCAAGCGCGGGAGGTTTTTCTTTGTGCGCGCCGAAACTTCGACCATCACCGTATCGCCGCCCCATTCCTCGGGCATCAAGTTGCGGTCGGCGAGCTGCCGTTTCACGCGTTCCGGCTGCGCGTCTGGTATGTCCACTTTGTTGATCGCTACGATGATCGGGACCTTCGCGGCGCGCGCGTGGTCGATGGCTTCCTCGGTCTGCGGCATGACGCCGTCATCCGCGCCCACGACGAGCACCACGATGTCTGTGACCTTCGCGCCGCGGGCGCGCATGCGCGTAAACGCTTCGTGACCGGGCGTATCAATGAAGACGATCCGGCGGTCGCCGAGGTGAACTTCGTATGCGCCAATATGCTGCGTGATTCCGCCCGATTCGCCGCCAGCGACATCGGTTTCGCGAATGGCATCGAGAAGGCTGGTCTTGCCGTGATCGACGTGTCCCATGACGGTAACTACGGGAGCGCGCGGGACGAGATTGCCGGTGAGCTCTTCTTTCTTGGTCTCTTCCTGCGTCAACTGCTCTTCGAAGGTGACGACCTGGACGATGCCACTAAAAGATTCGGCGAGAGTCGTCGCCGTCTGAACGTCGAGAGCCTGGTTGATGCTGGCGAAGATGCCCTTGTCGAGTAGCGCTTTCAGAAGTTCCTTCGCGCGAATGTCGAGCTTTTCAGCAAGCTCGCGAACCGTGATGCCTTCGGTGACGACGACCGCGCGCGGCTCGCGCTGGACTGGCGGCGGCAGAACTTCCGTTTGCGCGGCGCGGCCGGCACCCACCCCCGGGCGCGTGCGGACGGGATGAAGTTTGCGTTCGCCTTCGGCGAATCTCTTCTCGATGAGCGGACGGCCCCGTGTCGGCGTCGGCTTACGCGCATACAGCGGCTTGCCGGGCTCGGCTTTGCCCACCGGCGCTCCGGCCGCGGGCTTCGGACCGAGAAGCGGCCCGCCGGGACGTCCGCTGCCAGGGCCCGATGGGCGGCCGCCGGGACGCGCCGGGTATTTTCCGGGTGCACTGGGTCGTCCAACCTGCGATGTGCCCGGTCTTCCGGCCGCGGCGGGGCGCAAACCGGACGCCGCCTCGCGGTGCGCGCTGGAAGGCGCTTGAATCGAAGGCTTCTGGGGCAGCTTGGGCATCGGTCCGAGGAGCGGCTTAGCGGTAGCGGGCGGCGCGGCGGCTCTGCTGGCCACTGGACTCGCGGGGGCAGCGTTGGACGCACTTGTTCTCGTAGCAGGCCTCGGCGTAGTTATGGTTGCCGGACGTGCGGCTGCAGGTGTCGCAGGCGCTGCCGCAGCGGGTTTTACAGTCGGCGGAGGCGGCAGCGTTGCGGACGTCGCAGGCTTGGGAGTGGTTGCTGCGGGATTCGCAGCCGCTGGATGATGTGGAATCGCGACCGGGTGCGTTGGATGCGAAGTTACCGCCGCCGAACGCGCCGGCATAGTCGGCGCCGCAGGCAGCGGACTTGGAGCGGTCGCGGGCTTTGCGGTGCCCAGGCTTGCCGGATGCGCCGTGGCGGCGACGGGAGGTGCTGGCGCCGCCGGCTTGGGAGCTGGCCTGGGTTTCGCGGCCGTGGCTTTCGCCTGTTTTTCGGCTTCGGCGGTGGCTTCGGCGCTCGCGAGATCGTGGAAATGCTTGCGAACCGCTTCGGCGTGATCGAGATCGAGCGAGCTCGAATGCGTCTTCTTCTCCGTGACGCCAATCTCGGGAAGAAACTCGATGAGCGCTTTGGCCTTGATTTCGAGCTCACGCGCGAGCTCGTTGATTCGAATCTGATTCACGTCAGGCATGTATGGGTTCTATTCTTTCGCCTCGGGCGACTCCGACGTAGGGCTCTCTTCGGTCGCATTTTCCTCGGGCGCAGCTGCTCCGCCCTCGGACGATGTATCGGTTGACTCAGCGCCAGCGCCTTCTTCTGCGCTCGACTCCGCCGCGGGAGTTTCCTCGCTGGAGATTTCCTCCGCTTCCGGCGGCGACGCCGGTTTCCCTGGCTCGATTTCCGTCACAGCACCGTCCGCTTGCGATGCCTCGGCCACGGGCGTTTCGGCGGCTTCCGCGGCTTGCTGCGCTTCGAGGCCTTCGAAATACGAAGCGACGGACTGGTGAATCTTCTCCACCATTTTCTCACCGATGCCCGGAATTTCCACCAGCTGCTCCGGGGTCATGTCGGCGAGCTTTTCAATCGAAATGATGCCCGCGCTTTCGAGTTTCTCGATTGTCTTCGGTCCAACGCCCTTCAACTCCGCGAGCGGTGCGCCTGGCGAGGTCATCGCCGTCATCTGCGCCTCGATCTCACGGCGCTTCTCTTCCTCGCTCTTGATGTCGATATTCCAGCCGATCAGTTTGCTCGCCAGGCGGACGTTCTGGCCCTTCTTGCCGATCGCGAGCGAAAGCTGGGTGTCTTCGACGATCACTTCGAGCCGTTTCTCCTCGGAATCGACGATCTGAACGCGCGTGACTTTTGCCGGACTCAATGACTTTTGCGCGAAACTGAGCGTGTCTTCGTTGAAAGGTATGATGTCGATCTTTTCGCCGCGCAATTCGCGAATGATGGATTGCACGCGCATACCTTTCATGCCGACGCACGCGCCGACGGGATCGACTTCCTTGTCGCGGCTCTCGACGGCGATCTTGGTGCGTTCGCCGGCTTCGCGAGCTACGGCGCGAATCTGCACGGTCCCATCGTAAATCTCGGGTACTTCCATCTCGAACAGGCGCTGGACCAGGGCGGAATCGGCGCGAGAAACAATCACCTGCGGCCCTTTGGCGGCGCGCTCGACCGCCCGAATCGTCACGCGCAGGCGTTCGCCGACGTTGTAGGTTTCGAGGCGCGACTGCTCGCGCTTCGGCATCCGCGCTTCGGTGCGTCCCATATCCACGATGACGTCGGGGCCTTCGATGCGCTTCACGATGCAATTTACCAGTTCGCCGACGCGGGTATGGTATTCGTTGTAAATTGTGTCGCGCTCGGCCTCACGAACCTTTTGCAGAATCACCTGTTTGGCAGTCTGCGCGGCGATCCGGCCGAGAACTTCTGTCGGCTTGGTCTGAAATATTTCCTGACCGGCTTCAATTCCCGGCTGCTGCTTGCGCGCGTCCGCGACGGAGATTTCGCGAAGCGGGTCGGCGACTTCTTCCACCACCACGCGCACTGAAAAGACATCCACATGGCCGGTTTCCGCATTGAATTTTGAGCGGAGCTCTTCCTCGGTCTTGTAATATTTTCGGGCCGCAACGACCATCGCGTCTTCAATGGCCGCAACGATCACATCCGGTTCTATGTGCTTTTCCCGGCTGATCAGCTCGATTGTCTGGTACAGCAGGCTCGCCATTCCGATCGCTCCAACTGCTTTCCGTGACCCTATCTAAATCTCAACAACCAGGTTTGCCTTGCGAATCCCGGCAAACGGCAACGATATTTCCCGATCACGGACGGTCAGCCTCACGTTTTCCCCGGCCAACCCCGACAACCGGCCTTCAAAATACTTCGAATTCTCCACAGGCTCGCTCAGCCAGATCTTCGCCTTTCGCCCGGCGAAGCGCTCGTAATCCTGGGGCTTGATCAGCTTTCGATCCAGACCAGGCGAGCTGACCTCGAGAATGTAGCTCGGCCCAGGAACCAGATCCTCGACATCGAGGATCACGCTTAATTGCTGACTCACCCTCTCGCAATCCTGGTGAGTGATCTTCCCACCCTGGGGCTCGGCCTCGTTCGGCGGTCGATCCAGATAAACACGCAGAAAGCGATCCTTGCCGACCTGCCACTCTATGTCGAAGACGTCGACGCCTTCGGACCGCGCTACCCGTTCCGCGGCATCGCGAATCTTTTCAAGGTCCATCGTCTTCGCCCCGGGGTCAATTGGCTCAAGGGGGCGCTGCCGCCGCCGTCTATCGCGCAGCGGCACCCCTGCTACGTGGCGCTTCTCGCGCAACAAAAAAGTGGGCTCGCGCCCACTGTGCCTTTCGACCTTACTGGAAGCATCTGAGTATAGCGTCCACAGCCTCGAAACGCAATACCGCCAGGGCCCGCGCCGGGACGGCCCGCCGGGCAATCACCCGAGAAAGAAACCCGAAAGAAGGGCATAAAAAGGCTCCGCCGCGCCGTGCGGCGAAGCCTCCGTGGAAGGACGAGTTGTTTTGTTACTGTTGCGGCTTCGGCTGCGCGGAGGCAGGTTTCGGCTGAGCCGCCGGCCGCGGGGTCGTCGCAGCCGCCCTCACAGGATTCGCCTGATCGTACAGTCGAATAATGTCCTGGGTAATATCGATTCCATTGGCGGCGTAAACCACCGGCGTATTCTGCGCCGATATATCGAAAACAACCACGAAGCCGTTCGCATTCGCGTATTTGTCGATGACATTGATCATCTTGCGGCCGATGCGGTCGACGATTTCGCGCTGGTCCTCGTTCCCATCGTCCTGAAGCTCCTGCTGCTTGCGCTGGTAGGAGCGAGTCAGACGATCGCCTTCCGCGGCGAGGCGCTGCTTTTCCTCATCGCTCAACGTGGTCTGGCCCGTCCGGAGACGCGTTTGAAGATCTTCAATTTGCTTCCGCATGTTCTCGAGCTCATTCTGGCGCGGGCTGTATTTCGACTGAAGCTCGGCAGCAGCTTGTTTGCCTTCCGAAGTGCTCGTGATGGCCGTCTGGATATTGATTACGGCGACCTTGCCTGAGGCCGTGCTGCCCGCCGGCGCTGCGCCAACTTGTCCCCAAGCCGCCGGAACCATGAGCAACGCCATCAGCACTGGTGTCGCGATTCGAATCTTCATTACTTGCTCCTTCTTTCGACAAAATCGAGATGAACACAAAACGGCGATTATAGCCGCCTGCTTCCCGGCGGGTCAATCCATTTCAGCCGCGGCGATCGCCGGGATTCAGCGCGGTATCGGAACCAGAAGGACCCGATTGTTGAGTGTATCCACGACAATGGCCAGGTTCAACTTCGCGTCGATCCCCAGTGCGAACTGCGTAGCTCCCTGCAATGGCACCATCACTTGCACATTCTGATGGAACAAGTCCACCACGGACAGCGTGTTGCTGGCGCTATTCAGTGTCAGCAGCGTGCTCGTCTGGAAGTTTGCCGCCACGGATGTCGGGTTGATGCCCACACGCAAGCGCGTCTGAGTAAATGTCTCCGGCACACTTATCAGAACGACGTTGTTGTTCAGACTGTCGGAAACGATGAATTGGTCTTCCGACGGATCGTAATCCACTCCGCTTGGATCCGCATAGCCAGTGAGCCGTATCGAGATTGCGTCCGTCGAAAGATCGATAATATCCACCGTATTGTTCGGAGACTCTTGCGGCGGAGGCGCGGCAGTCACTGCCACCAGATTGTCATAGGGATCAATCGCCACCGCGAGGGGTGCCTGGTCGACCGCAACGCTCGAAACTCCAGGCGCCGTGCTGGACGGAAGCGTCGAAACCGAAAACAGAGTGATTTCGTTCGACACGTTGTCGGTTGCCACTACGTTTCCATTGTCTTGATCGATGGCTATGGCCGTCGGACCCAGGCACGCACTGCAGTTCGCGATAGGCGACGGCGCGACGACGCTCAAGTCGACATCGTTGATAACCGTAAAATCGTTGCTCGCATTGTTTGCCACCACAGCGAGAGCGCTGCGCTGCCAGACGGCGACGCCGGTTGGATCGGTGCCGACCGAAATTGGCGCGTCGGCGGTCCCGTTTAGGAGGTTGACGACCGAAACATCATTTGAAACCGAGTTCGTGACAATCGCGAGGTCGCGGTCCGTATCGACGGCCACGGCCGACGGCGCAGTGCCAACGACAACAGGCTGAATAACTGTGAAATCGCTTGCGTTCGAAACATTTGATCCCGTCGAGTCGTCGGTGGGGTTTTGTACGTCCAGTACAAACCGCCGCGCCGAACCGAGCAGAGTGACGGGCACCGTCCCAACGAGCTCGCGACAGTACGTCGCGCCACAGGACGATGCCACCGAAGATGTCGGCACCGGAGTGCCATCCAACCGCACCACGGCGCCACTCATAAAGCCATCACCGACGACGTCGAGGGTCACGGGCACCGAGGAGGTCAAAATGATAGGCGGATTGGTTTCGGTGATGTGCAGCGCCCGGACCGCTCCCAATGAGAAAATCGAAACGCTGGCGCCACCCTGATTGGCTACTACGGCCAAGTCACTGGTTGGATCGATCGCGATGGCCAGCGGGTTAACGCCGACATTCACCGTACCGAGCAGTTGCTGCGTAGCCAAGTTGAACACGCTCGCGTAGTTTCCCTGCGCGTCAAGTGTCACGCCAAGATTCGTCAGCGGATTGATCGCAGCTGCAACTTGGTCCTTTTGATAGGTGACGGCGGCCACCGAGTTGTCGAGCGCGTTGAAAGTCGAGATCGAGGTGCTGTCTGGATCGGTCAGTAAAACCTCATTTGTTTCCGTATCGATGGCCACTCCCTGAATGCTGGTGGTGAGCGTGAGCGTCGCGACGGGCACCGGAAGCCGAGCGGAAAAGCCCAAGCCTCCCAGTCCACCAAGATCCACGATGGTGATCGTGCCCGCTCCTCCGGGCGTCACAATGGCCCAATTCAAGCGCGGGACGATGGCGACCTGCGGGCTCGCGCCCGTGCTCACGGGATTCGCGCTGCCCCCGACGTTGGGATAGACGGTCGGCGGATTCGTCGATAAATCCACGACCGTCGCCACGTTCGTCGACTGATTGGCGATCAACGCGCGATGTGTGAGCGGATTGATGCCGACGGAAAATGGACTGATCGGTGTCGTCGCGGAAAGGGGCGGGCACGAACCGCTTACGAGTTGAGTCAGGCAAATCGACGTAACTGCCTGGGTGCTCAGGTCGACGAGCGAAGCCTGGTTTGTCCCATTGTTTGCGATTAAAGCGACATTCAATAGGTTGTCGACAGCGACTCCCGTCGGAGCCGCTCCTACAGGTATCGCTGGTGCGGCCGTCTGGGTGGCAAGATTGATCAAGGAGATCGTGCCGTCGGTAGTATTCGCGACGACAGCGGTATTCGTCGCAGTGTTGATGGCGACGGCCGACGGTCCATTGCCGACCGCCACCGGAGTCCCGGCGGACGTCGGCAGTGAGCTACCCGTCGGCGAGACCGCCAAATCGATGGCCGCGATCGACGAAGTTCCCGCAGGAACTCCGGCATTCTCGACGACGAGCGGGAAAAGCCCCGCCGTGGTGAAATCATCGGCTGGAAGCACGGACTGAAGTTGGCGCGTGTCCGGGTTATAGGGATCGTTCGAATTGTTCGGAATGCTGGCCGGCGTGGCTTGGCCGTTGAACGTGGTGGTGGTCGAAGGCGAATAGAAACCGCCGGTGAACGTAACGGTCGACGCGCCCGCCGAATTTTGAGGGACGCTGACAGGCGAGGTCGAAATTAGTCCCGGGCGCACCGCAATCAGTGTCAGAGGCAGAGCCGGCGAGAACGAGCAGTTATTGCCCGTCGAATCGCAATTTCCCTGTACGTTCAGCTCAAGCGAACCGGCGTTTTGGAGAAGCGGCGCCGCGAGGCGGGCGCGCAACGTCGAGCCGTCCAGGTACGTCGTCGTCACGTCGTTCGAACTTCCATTTACAAGTACCGTGCTTGTCGAAAAGAAATCCTGGCCAATCAGATATATGTCCTGGAACAGAGAGCCCTGTTCGACGGTCATCGGATCAATGGCCGTCAGTCCCGGAGGACCAGCGGCGCCGATCACAAGACTGAAACTGGCGGATTCGTTCTGATCCTGTTGCGAGATTGCCGTAATCGTGACCGTTCCCGGCGATGTGGACGGAGCTGTGTAGACGCCACCTGCCGTGATAAAGCCATCGGTGCTGTTGCCGCCGTCGATCTTGTCTACCGACCAGTTTACGTTCGTGTTCGACGTGCCGGTGACGCAAGCCTGGAGAGCGAAACTCTCGTTGATTTCGATTGCGCCAGAGACTGGTGCCTGAGTGCTGGTGCACTGATAGCTGGCTGGAATGACCTTCACGCGAATACCGGAATCGATGGTAATCGTGGCGCTGCCAAAAACGCTGGTGTTAAACATGCTGGTGGCGACGACGGTCACATTCGCTGGGCTCGGAACGCTTCCGGGAGCGGTATATAGGCCGTTGACGTCGACGTTCCCGAGCGTGGCGATGCCGCACGTTGGGCTGGGATTCGCATTGGGTGCACCCGTACACAATTCCCAGGTCACCGTGGTCGTGGAGGTGCCCGTGACGGCGGCGGTAAACTGTTGCTCGCCATTGAGCACGACCGTGGCCGTGCTGGGCGCCACCGTGACAGCGATCGTCGGGCTGTTCGAGCATCCGGCGATCACGGCGATCGCCAGAATCGCTGCGCCGAATTTCCAAAATCTCATTCCATCTCCTCCCCAACAGTCCGATGCCAACGCCCCTCCGCTGTACCGCCGCGCCTGGCCGGAAAATTCAAACATAGTTTGCCCCGTCTAAAAAGTCCGGCTTACTGTGAACCGGAACGTGTGGGACGGCTCCAACAGACTGGTCGGCAGCCGCTGGACGTTCAAATTGAGAATGTTATCGAGCTGCGGAATGATCTGCGTCTCGAGCACACCCGGCGGCAGCGACCGACTGAGTTCGTCGCTTATGTAATAGGCGCCGCGTGGCGACACAATCGTTTCATTCAACCGCAGTGGATTATACGCATAGTAAAACCGAAATGGCGCGTTGACGATCGGCAGCTGCACTACAAATTCGATTCCCGTGGATGCGCGCGGCTGGAAATTGGTGCCTCCGGCAATCGGCAATTGCGCCGAGATATTCGCGTTCGGGAAATACGAGTTCGGGTATTCCTGTTGCAGAAGACTGATGGCCGAGGGAGCAAGCTGCAGCTGCGAGCGGCGCAAAATGCCGTCGACGCCAATATCCGCGAACAAGCTCATGCTCACCGGACCGGCAATCGGGATCCGATATTCAAAATTGCCGACCGCCTGCGTATCGCCGCCAGGCCGTGTCGCAACGTAATCGAGAACCGGAACGGTTATAACCTCCGTCGTTGGACTTCCGTTCTGGTTCAGCTTAGTCGGGTTAATGAACACCACTGACTGAGAGGTGGCCGACGGAATGAATACGTACGGCGAAATTGTGAAGAAATCAAATCCGCGCACGTCGTTCTCGCCGCCAAGATAGAAACGATTCTGGGGCGGCTCGACCTTATTGCCGTATCCCGTGCCGACCGCGCCGAGAAACCGCAAAGCGAGGACGTTGCGGCGATGATTGATGTGGTGGAAATATGTCGTCGTGAACGTATTCGTAATCGTGTTCGTATTGCCGCCGAGCGGTCCGCCCTCGATTCCGAGACCGTAGAAGAAGCTCTTCCCGCCCGTGGGATTCAGTTGACTGTTCACCGTGCTGTATTGAATGGTCGGCGTGACTTTGCTCGAGTGAATGCCTGTTAAGGCCGACGGTCCCGCGAGGCTCTGGAACTGCAGCGATTCAAAGAGCAGCTGCGATGATTGGCTGAAGGCGGTGATATCTGTGGTCGAGAATCCGTAGGTGACGCCCACGCGTGTAAACGAGAAGCGGCGCAGCGGATAGCTCGCGAAGAGAGTGAAACCCTTCGTGTCGGTGTTGTAATTTTGCTCGATGGCCGGATTGACGGTCACTTCCTGGCCGAGGAGGAGTGACGTCTCGCGCTGCTGGTTGTAATCAAAGCGTTGATCGAAGACGGTGAACCCCGTCGAAATCGGCCGATCGAAGAGATATGGCTCGGTGAAACCGAAGACGAGGTTGCGCTGGCGATCGCCAATCTGTGCGGAGAAGGTCAGCGTCTCGCCCAGACCCAGGAAATTGTTCGTCTGGTAGGAGAGGCCGATGAAACTGCCGGCGAGGCCGCTGACGCCGCCCGACAGGCTGATGGATTGTTTGCCCTTTTCCTTGACCTTCAGATTGATATCGACGGTGCCGGCCTTTTGATTGCGCTTCAGTTCGGCATTCTCCGGCTTGATGGTTTCGAAGTAGCCGAGCTGGTTCAAGCGCAAAAGGCTGAGCTCCCAGAGGCGGTTGTTGAAAAGATTCCCTTCGTCGAGGAGAATCTCGCGGCGAATAACTTTGTCGCGGGTGGTGGTGTTCCCGCTGAATTCGATGCGTCGGACGTAGAACTGCTTCTGCTGATCGAAGGTCAGGGTGAGGTCGATCGTTTTCGTGGCGTCATTGATGTCGAAGTCCGGAGTCGAAGTGAAATCAATGTAACCGTACTCTCCGTAGAGTTTCTTATAGTTGTCAAACGCCTTGCGCAGCTTGTCCGTCGAAAAAATGTCACCCTTCTTCAACGGAAATACTCTTTCAAGAAACTCGGGCTTGAAGAACAGGCCCTGATCGGGGTCGGCACTGCGGAAATGCAAATTCCCCATGTGATACCGTTCGCCCTCTTCAATCGCGATGGTGATGTCCGTGCGCTTTCCGCGTTTGCGCCCGACGCCCGGCACCGGAAGCGGGATACCAGCTTTGTCCTCGTCGACCGTTTTGAGCACTGGTTCGTGCACGATCACACGGAAATAGCCGTGATCCTGGTAGAGGCCGCGAATGCCGATTTCCAGATCTTCGTCCAGTTTGTTCTGGTCGAAGGTTTTGCTCCATATGTCGATTTCCGTGATCCCGAGAGGAATCGCAATCGGGCGCGAATGATGCATCGAGCGAATGATCTTGCGGGCGGAGAACGCGTGATTGCCCTTGATAATGATCTGACCGACTTTTACCTTCGGGCCTTCTTCGATATTGAAGACGAGTTTGACGGCGTTGGTCGCAGCGATCTTCTCGTAAGTCGGGCGCACGACGGCGAATTGCCGGCCATGCTCGGCCAATAATTGTTTGATGACGACTTCGGCGTGCTTGATTTTCGTCGGATCGAACTGGCTTTCAACCGTGAGGCCCACCTTCTTGTCCTTGAAGGCGTCCAAAATATCCGACTCGCTGATCGATTTGTTTCCTTTGTACTCGATGCGGCGGATGATCGGACGTTCCGTCACATAGAAGACGACGATTTTCGCGTCCGGCTTGTCGGGGCTGTCTTCCACTTCGAGACGAATGTCTTCGAAGAATTGCGTGTTCCAGAGAGCGAGGAAATCGCGGCGCACGGCCTCATCGCTGTAGGGATCACCGGGACGGGAGAAAATTCGCGCAAGGAGCGTATCGCGTGCCACGCGCCGGTTGCCGACGAATTCAATGCGTTCGATTGTGGAGTGCGATTCCACGCTGGAAATTTGCGCACACAACGGCGGCGCACCAGCCACGCGGAGAGCGCAGACGGCCAGGCAAGACAGGAAAAAACGCAGGAATGTTCGTCCGCTTGCGGCCGCGGTAGTCAAGGCCGCACTCCCCCGCCCAAGTCTGTATGCTCCCCCGCCGGGTTGCAGTCTGCCCGGCTCGCGCGTGTAGGATTCCTAGTGGGCCACCGGGGTTGCTTCCACCAGGGGACGGAACGCCAAGCTGTCGTTCGAGAGATAAATTTCGAGCGTGGCGGGCCGTTGCAATCCACCCTGAATCAAAGCCTCCGACAGTGGGTCTTCGACATACTTCTGTAGCGCGCGTCGGAGCGGCCGCGCGCCGTAATTCCGGTCCGTGCAGGTCTTCTCGAGAATCCACTGACGCGCTTCGGGCGTCAACGCAATCTGCACTTGACGATGCACCAGCGTCTCGTTGATCTGTCCGACCAGCAATTCGATGATCCGCAGCAGGTCATCGTCGCTCAGTGAATTGAAGACAATGATTTCATCGAGGCGGTTCAAAAATTCCGGATTGAACACGCGCTTCACTTCCGCCATCACCATATCGTCCTGCGATTTCACTTCCTCGCCAGGCGATTGGAAACCGAGCGCCGACTGCTTCTGCAACTGCCGCGCGCCCAGGTTCGAAGTCATGATGATGATCGTATTGCGGAAATCCACCGTGTTTCCGAGCCCGTCGGTCAACTGCCCGTCCTCAAAGACCTGGAGCAGGATGTTGTACACGTCGGGATGAGCCTTTTCAATCTCGTCGAGCAAAATAATCGAATAGGGAGTCCGGCGGACGCGTTCCGTCAATTGTCCGCCCTCTTCGTATCCGACGTATCCCGGAGGCGCGCCGATCAGCTTCGAGACGGAGTGCTTCTCCATGTATTCCGACATATCGAAGCGGATCAGCGATTTCTCGCTTCCAAACAAAAATTCTCCAAGGCGCCGGGCGACTTCAGTCTTGCCAACTCCCGTCGGGCCAAGGAACAGGAAACAGCCGACGGGGCGGCTCGGCGACTTGAGGCCGGCGCGGCTGCGGCGGATGGCGCGAGCGAGAGCGGTGATGGCGCGATCCTGACTGATGACGCGGCGATGCAGTTCTTCCTCGATACGCATCAACTTCTGCTGCTCGTCTTCCTTGATGGCGCTGACGGTCACGCCGGTCCAGCGCGCCACCACTTCCTCGATATCTTCACGGCCAACCACGCCTGTCGTCGAGTCGTCGATCTTCAGTTTTTCGCGGAGCAGGCGCAGATGCTCCTTTTCTTTGCGTTCTTCCTCGGAATAGAAGCGCGCCTTCTCGAATTCGTGATTCGCGATTGCGGTTTCCATCCGGTGGGTGATGAATTTCACGCGCTTTTGCACTTCGGAAACTTCGTCTGGAAGCATTGCCTGGCGCAGCTTGACGCGCGCGCCCGCTTCATCGATCAGGTCGATCGCCTTGTCGGGTAGAAAGCGGTCAGAAATGTAGCGATTCGAAAGATAGACGGCGTACCGGACGGCTTCTTCGGTGTACGTGACGGCGTGGAATTTTTCGTAGCGGTCGCGCACGCCCTGCAGTACGAGGATGGATTCCTCTTCGTTCGGCGCGCTCACTTTCACGGCTTGGAAGCGCCGCTCGAGAGAGCGATCTTTTTCGACGGACTTGCGGTATTCGCCCGGCGTTGTTGCGCCGATGCATTGGATTTCACCGCGACTGAGCGAGGGCTTCAGAATATTGGCGGCATCGAGCGAACCTTCGGCCGAGCCGGCGCCGACCAGCGTGTGTACCTCATCGATGAAGATGATGGCGTTCTGGCTCTCCATCAATTCCTTCATGATGGTCTTCAGGCGCTCTTCGAACTGCCCGCGGTATTTCGTTCCCGCAACGATCAGGGAAAGATCCAATGAAAGGATGCGCTTGTCGGCGAGGAACGGCGGTACGTCGCCGTCCGCGATACGCTGCGCGAGACCTTCCACGATGGCCGTCTTGCCGACGCCTGGTTCTCCGATGAGGACAGGATTGTTCTTCGTTCGGCGGCACAGAATTTGGATGGCGCGCTCGAGCTCCCGCTCGCGGCCGACCAGCGGATCGAGCTGGCCCTCCATCGCCGCCTGCGTGAGGTCGCGGCTAAATTCCGCGAGAAGTGAGGCTTCCTTGGGTCGGTTCACCGGGATCTTCTCCCCGGCGCCGCGCGCTAGCTCTTCGCGAACTGTGGATAGGCGAAGGCCGCGCTCCTGCAAAATTTCGGCGCCGAAAGACTTCTCTTCCCGCAGAACACCAAGAAGCAGATGCTCGGTCCCTACGTGCTTGTGGCCAAGCCTTTCTGCTTCCTCCGCGGCGAAACTAATGATGCGCTTGCATTCCTGACTGAGCGGCACATCCACGGAGGTGGAAATGCGCTCGCGAACTGTGATGCGGGATTCGATTTCCTTGCGGATGGATTCGATCGAGCCGTTTGAACGCAGGAATCGGTTGGCCAGCTGCTTGTCTTCGCGCAGCAGTCCGAGGAGCAAATGTTCGGTCTCGATATAAGGGCTCCCGTACTGGCTCGCCTCGTAACGAGCGAAGAAAATCACTCGCCGCGCTTTTTCTGTATAGCGTTCAAACACGGGTCACCCGCGCTCTCCCGGAGCAGTCGCCCCAGCCTCGGCCGCCTTCGCGCTCGAAACGGGCCGCGATGCCAAGACTTCCTCGGCCGGCGTCAACTTTCCGTGTTCCAGCCCGAGAACACGGTCGGCGCGCCGCGCCAGTGAAAGATTATGCGTAGCTACGATCGAAGTTAGACGGTGGGACGTATGCAGGAAGCGCATCAGGTCGAAGATGAGCTCCGCGTTGCGCTCGTCCAGATCCCCCGTCGGCTCGTCCGCAAGGAGCAGTTTCGGCCCGTTCACCAGAGCGCGCGCAATTGCTACGCGCTGCTGCTCGCCGCCGGAAAGTTCTCCGGCACGCTGATGATCCCGGCCCCCCAAGCCCACTTCACCCAGCCACTCCCCTGCACGCCGGAGCGCTGACTCGCGCGCGACGCCCATGATCATCATTGGCATCGCGACATTCTCCGCCGCACTAAAGTCCGGCAACAGATGATGGCGTTGCCAGACAAATCCTACGGCGCGATTGCGAAATTCCGCGAGTTCGTGCTCCGCAAGCGCTTCAAGCAAATTGCGCTCGAAGTATATAGCACCGCTTGTTGGGGTGTCCAGCGCGGCCAATATGTGTAGGAAAGTACTTTTGCCGGTTCCCGATGGCCCGACGACTGCCACCATCTCTCCCGGAACAATCGAGAAGTCGATGCCATCCAGCGGCGTCACTTCCACTGCACCGGAACGAAAGGTCTTTCGCAGATGTTCGGCGCGCAGCAATTCGCCGGATCCTGCGGAGGCCGCGTATCGCGCCGCTTCTGGATCCAATGCTTTGACCACCCCGCAGCTCGCTTGGGCCGGCATAATCAAGCCTTCTCTACTCACTTTAGATGCCGAAGCCGTCGTTTCGTATGTGCTTATTTTACTCCACATTAGGTTCGGAACGCGTTAGGCGATGGGCAAAGTGATTACCTATTTTTGCCCGACAATTGCCCTCGCCGACATTTGCCCCATATCCGGCCATCTGGTCTTTCCATTTTGGAATTCTGCAGCCATTGCAAAGGCACGTACCAAACGTCAGTACCAATCGCGCCGCATGCATTTCCACTTCATTCAAATCGCAAAATCTCGACCGGAAAAATTCGCGCCGCCGCGCGTGCGGGAATCAGAGTTGCCATAATGCAGATGGCGAGCGACCCCGCCGAAATCCAGATGGCATCAAAACCGCTCGATCGAAACGGAACGTACGGAATCGCGTACACCTCCGGATTCAGCGGAATCAGCTTCCATGCGTTGGCAATCCAGCTCAAGCTATATCCGCCAATCAGCCCAAGCAGGGTGCCGAGAGCGCCGACGACAAAACCCTGCAGCACGAAAATGCGCCGGATCTGCGCGCGCCGGGCCCCCATAGCCACGAGCACGGCGATATCGCGCGTCTTGTCGGTGACCGTCATGGTCAGGACGACAAGAATGTTCAAGCCGGCGACGAACGTAATGAGTCCGATGAAAAGAGCGGTGACCAACTTTTCCAGACTGAGTGCCCGAAACAGCGCGCGGTTTTCGTCCATCCAGGTTGTCGTGATAAATCCCGGGCCGGCTTCCTTTCGCAATGCGTCAGCAATAGCAGGCGCGTCTTCGAGGCGAGTCACGCGCACTTCGAGGAGGCTCACAACGTCTCCGATGTCCGCCAGGCCTCGCGCGGAAGCGAGCGTGACGAATCCCCAATTCGCGTCGTAGTCGTAGAAACCGGAATCAAAGATTCCCGCGATGCGAAAACGCCGCGACCTTGGAATCACTCCGAACGGAGTGAGGCTGCCCTGCGGACTCGTCAGTGTGACGTAGTCGCCCACGTGGAGCTTCATTTCCTCGACCATAATTTTCCCGACGAGGAGCGCCTGGATTCCGTCGGCGTCCGCGGCGAAATTCGCCGAGCCCGCGACGATTCGCCGCAGCGCTTCGTCCGACCGGCCTTCGAGCTCGGGATCGACGCCCTTCAAGACAATGCCGCGCGCGCTTTCGCCCGAAGACAGCAAGACGGTGTTGTAGATCGCAGGGGCAATCGAGCGAACCCCAGGAACGGAGCTCAATCGCGCGATCATCTGGCGATAATCGCGAATGCCATCGGTGCCGACAGGCTTGAGGTTCACGTGCGCGGTGACTCCGAGCAAGCGATCCCGCAGCGCTTGGCGAAATCCGGTATTCATGGCAAGCGCGATGACCAGCGTCGCAACCCCCGCCGCGACGCCGAGAACCGAAAGCAGCGTCACTAGCCGGAGGACGGCGGGGCGATGGGGCGAGCGAATGTATCGCAGCGCCACCAGCGTTTCGAAGTTCATTTGGCTTCGCCGGCGGTTTCCGCGCGTCCCGCAGTCAACGGACGCAGCAGAGGAAAGAGGACGACTTCGCGAATGGAATGTGAATTCGTGAGGATCATGACGAGCCGGTCGATGCCGATGCCTTCGCCCGCCGTCGGTGGCATCCCTTGGGAGAGAGCTCGAATGTAGTCCTCATCAAGCTGCTTGGGCGCTTCTTCGCCGCCCTTCTCGATTTGTTCGCGGAAGCGCTTCTCTTGCTCTTCCGGATCGTTCAACTCCGAGAAGCCGTTGCACACCTCGGTTCCCGCGATGAAGACCTCGAAGCGCTCGGTGACCGAGGGATCGTCCCTGCGGGATTTCGAGAGCGGCGACACTTCTGTCGGGAAATCGTAGATGATCGTTGGCTGGATCAGACGATTCGGCGCGACTTCATCAAAGAGCCGCGCTGTCAATTCACCGTCGGATGTGCTCGCCGTGATTTCGATACTTTCTTTTCCCGCGCCGCGAGCTCCCTGATTGTATGCCTCGACGAAGCGTCGCGGACCGCCGGGCGCGGCCAAGTCCTCTTGCGTCGGAGCCGCTCCGGCGGCATCGGGCCAGTAGCGGCCAATCGCTTCGCGCATCGAGAGTCGCTCGAATTTCGAAAAATCGAGCTCGTGCTCGCCGTATGGAATTTTCTTGCTTCCGCATATCTTCTCTGCGAGGCCGGAAAGCAGTTCCTCGCTCATATCCATCAGCTCGCGATAATCGCTGTATGCCTGATAGAACTCGAGCATCGTGAACTCGGGATTGTGAAGCGCGTCGATGCCTTCGTTCCTGAAGTTGCGATTGATTTCATACACACGGTCCAGGCCGCCGACGATAAGCCGCTTCAAATAGAGTTCCGGCGCGATGCGAAGATACAAATCCATGTCGAATGTGTTGTGGTGAGTGATGAACGGCCGCGCTGTTGCTCCTCCAGCGATGGGATGCATCATCGGCGTTTCGACCTCGATGAAGCCGCGGGCGTCAAAGTAGCGGCGCATCTCCGCGATGATGTGCGCGCGCTTGATGAAAATCTCGCGCACGTGGGCGTTCGATATGAGATCGAGATACCGCTGGCGATAGCGCAGATCCACGTCGGCGAGCCCGTGCCATTTTTCGGGAAGCGGGAGCAGTGATTTGGCCAGCAGCTCCAGGCCCTCCGCCCAAACCGTCAACTCGTTTGTCTTGGTGCGGAAGAGGTGTCCCGAAATCCCCACAATGTCGCCAAGATCGAGCGAACGGAACAGCTCGAAAACTTCAGGTCCGACGGCATCGAGTTTCACGTAGAGCTGCAACCGCCGACCCTGGCTCAGAATATGGCCAAATCCCGCCTTTCCATGCGGCCGCAGAGCCACGATCCGCCCTGCCACACGAACTTTAACGGGCTCCGATTCGAGTTCGGCGGCGGTTCTCGACCCATATCGATCGAGCAGTTCCGGCGCCGCATGCGTCCCGGCGTACTTGTGCGGGTAGGGGTCGCCACCCTTCGCAATGATTTCCGCCAGCTTCTTGCGGCGTTGCAGATACTGATCGAGAGGCTCGAATTCCAATCAAAGATCCTTTCCCGGCGAGTCGTGCGGCAGTATAGCGGGGCAATTCCAAAAGCGTCAAGGAAGCCCGCTTGCGCCTTCTGATATAATCCGGTTGGCAGTGGAGGCAGCCGTGGCCCTCTCGCGGATCTGGTCCCGTTTCTTTAGTCCTCGTACCGTGCGTCAAGATTGGATCGGGCATATCCCGGATGAAAAGCTTCGGGCATTCGAGGCGGCCACGCAGCAATGGAATTCGGCGTACTCAATGGGGAGCGTAGCGCTCAACGAGGCCATTGAGCTGTGGCGGACTGGACAGCTCCTCTACGCGCGGCAACAGGCGAGCTTTTCGAGCGATCTGCTCTTCCGGTTGGCCGCCGAACTTTCCCGGGCATGCGAGATCATGCAGGACGAGGCCCGCCACTTCACGGATATTCCTGCCGTCGATCCTCTACACCCGCACAATTTCCGATGTGCTTCGGCACAGCGAGCCGCCGGCTGGAACACGCTTTTCCATCAGGTACTGTTTAGTCGCCGGAGTCGCTTCTTCCAGAAACTGCGCGTCCTGGCCGGCACGATCGATGAGCTGGCCGCCGAGTTTGAGGCCAAGGCGGACACTATCGCCTCGGGCGCGGCGTCGAGACCCGCAGAAGCTTGGGCCACGCTTGAAGAGGTTCACGACGATCTGAATACATGCCTGAGGGAGTCCGAGGTCGTCCTCAAATCGTTTCTGAGGTCCCTGCCGGTTGAAATGACCCCGGTTGTACGGCTTCGTTTGGAAGCGCCGCTGGAAGCCATGCCGCGTCGAACTCGGTCGCGGCGGATGTCCGGAGTTTCGGCCTAGACGCGCCGCGCTTTTCCTAAGACAATGAATCGTGCTCGCGGAGAGGCGTATCTAAACCGCCAGCCGCTGGCGTCGGAAGAGGCACCGCCAGCGAAGCCGTTCCCCAGTGCCTACAAGGTACACGTAGTACAACTTCTAGCGCATGCGGCGCATCGCAATTGTTTATGGATGCGTCCCGACGGGACTTGTGACCCGAACGAGACGAGTCGAGACGAGTGAGATGCCGGAGGCGGACGCCATAAGGCTTGCCCAGCGGGGTGACCCTTCGGCCTTCGAGCGCATCTACCGAATACATAGCCGGAGGGTTTACTCGCTTTGCTTGCGCATGGTCAGCAATCCGGCAGAAGCCGAAGACCTGACCCAAGAGGCGTTCCTGCAGCTCTTCCGGAAGATCAGTTCGTTCCGTGGCGAGTCAGCCTTCTCGACATGGCTCCATCGTCTGGCAGTGAATGTCGTTCTGATGAAGCTGCGCAAAAAGCGCATGCCGGAGACTTCACTCGAGGAAACGACGGATCCGGACGAGGAGACGGGAGGCCCGAGGCGCGATTTTGGCGCCCCGGATTTACAACTAAGCGGGTCCGTGGATCGCGTGAACTTGCAGCGCGCCGTCGAACAACTGCCGCCTGGATATCGCGCCATTTTTGTCCTGCATGATGTGCAGGGCTACGAACACAACGAGATTGCGGGAATTATGGGCTGCTCGATCGGCAATTCGAAGTCGCAGTTACACAAGGCTCGGATGCGACTCCGCGAGCTGCTCCACGAGACCTTGCGGGATAAAGCCCGCGAACAGCGCCAGGCCGTAAGAACCGAGGCAGCCGGCGAAGGTTAGAAATATGCCAGCCATGCAGTGTAGTGAGTTTTTGGATTTGCTCGGCCCGTGGATGGAAGGGGAAAGGCCACCCGTCGTCGAAGCGCATTTGCGCGCGTGTGGAGCATGCCGCGCCATGCTAGCGGACCTGGATGCGATTCAGGCCGCGAGCCATGAGCTCGCGGATGTTGATCCGCCTGCTCGTGTCTGGACCGCCATCCGCGCCCAACTCGATCAGGAAAGAATGTTCGAGCGGCGCGGTTGGCGCGCGTGGGTGACGTCGCTTCTCGCGGCGTGGCCGCGTCCCGCTATTGCCACTGTCACCCTCGCAGTACTCGTTGCCGGCGCGTTCCTCCTCGGAATTCAAATCCGCAACTACAACAACCAGCAGCGGTGGTCACGAGGAACCGAGGCCGCCACCCAGCCGATCGATGCCAATCTCGGCGACTTCGAGCTGCATGCTGTTTCCGCTCTGCATGGACCGGATCCGATAGTGAATGCTTCGTTTAAGCAAAATCTCCGAATCGTTGACAACAACATCGCGATGTGTGAAAAAAGCGTGCGCGAAGATCCTCAGGACGAACTTGCGCGCGATTATCTTTACGGGGCGTACCAACAAAAAGCGGATTTGCTCGCTGAAATCAGCGACCGCGGGGAGAACCCTCAATGATCCGGCTTCAGACCGTTACTGAGAACTGGGCTGTGAAGGGCGCTGCGATGCTCGGCGCCGCGCTGTTCCTTGCCGGAAACGTTGGAGCCGCGTCCCATCATCTCGAAAAGCATTTTAAGGTGGACGCTCGCCCGGTCATTACGATTCACAATCCCAACGGTGATGTGACCATCAAAGCCTGGACCCGGCCGGAAGTAAAGCTCGTGGCCGATAGCCAGAGCGACAAAGTGGAAGTGGACGCCGAACAGACGGGCAATCGCGTCGATTTAGTGGCGCGTCCAATTTCCGGCAACATTACACCCGATGAATTGCGCGCCGATTTTGTCATTTTTGTACCCGAAGACGCCGAGTTGCAGATTCACAATGACTCGGGCTCCGTCGAAGTCTCGGACGTGATGGGGGATATGGCGGTCGACACGGTCGCAGCGGGAGTCGCGCTTCAGGATGCGGCGGGGTATCTGACGATTAAGACCGTGGGCGGCGCCGTCCAGTGCCTGCGCTGCGCGGGGCGTCTCGAGATCACTTCCATCAGCGGCAACGTCAGGCTCGTCGACATGCGCAGCTACAGCGTGCGCGCGCAAACTTCAGCGGGGAACATTCTTTTTGACGGCGAATTTCTTCCCAACGGAACCTACCGGCTTAAGAATTATAGCGGGCTGATTGAGGTCCGCTTCTCCCCCGCTGACTCCTTTGATCTGAGCGCTACTTCGGTGAAGGGTAAGGTGAACAACGAAGCCAACCTTACGCCACCCACCCACGTTTATGGCTCGGACTCGAATTTCAGCCACAGCCTGTTCGGCAAGCTGAACCAGGGCAAGGCCAAGGTCGAGCTTAGTTCGTTCGATGGTACAATCAACATCCACAGGCGCGACTAGCGCTGCGTTTCTCTGAACCCGATACATGACAACACGAACCTTTCGGCCAGCGAAAATCGCTCGCGGAGACTTTTGTGCCTGACCGGATTCATGGGCACGGGGAAATCCACGGTCGCGCGCCTTCTGGCCCGGCAAGTCGGCTGGCATTACGTGGACCTCGACAAGCGCATCAGCGACGCAACCGCGCTGAGTATCGCCGAGATTTTCGCGCAGCAGGGCGAGCCCGCGTTTCGCGAAATCGAATACGAGCAGCTCAGCCGGACGCTGGCCGAAGCGACTTCGCTCGGCCGACAGACCATCGTTTCACTCGGCGGCGGGACAACGGCACAGCCTGCCAATCTGGCGCTTCTCGAGCGTCACGGAGCAACGCTGGTCTGGCTGCACTGCCCGATTGAAGAGTTGCTGCGGCGCTGCGCGCACATCACGAATCGCCCGTTGTTTCGCGACGAAGCGAGTTTCCGCGAGCTCTACCGCCAACGCCTGCCCTTCTATGAAGTCGCGCATTTTCGCGTGGAGAGCGCCGTCGAACCCCTGCGCGTCGTCGAACAAATCCTGGCTCTCGGTATTCTGGACAAGGTGCCTGCATGACTTTCGTGTCGACCCGAAACGGACGCAGTCTCAGAAACTACATTTTGATTGCCGCCGCTGCCCTGACTCTCGGTGCGGGGCTTGCCGCGGAACCTCGGCCACGTGCGGTGCCCGGATCGGGCAGCGGCGGCCTTTTCGTCGCGGATAAGGGCAAGTTTCGAATCGCAGTGAACGGCCAGCCCATTGGAAGCGAAGAATTTGAAATTCACCCGAACGGCGACCGTTGGCTCGCTCAAGGCAACGTCGAAATCCACTCAGCGCAAGGCGGGTTGACCCACATCCATTCTCATCTCACGCTGCAGCCCGATGGAGAGCCCGTGCACTACGATTGGAGTACGGACGGTGAAAAGACGGCCTCCGCCGAAATTCAATTTCAGAGTAGCGTCGCCACGATCGTCCTGCAGCTCCCGAATAAAAAACCCTTCACGCAGCAATTCACATTCACGTCGCCGCTTGTCGCCGTCCTCGACAACAATCTCTATCACCAGTACGGCATCCTGGCGCGCCTCTACGATCGCTCGAAGAGCGGGCAGCAGACGTTCTCGGTGCTCGTACCTCAAGAATTGACCCCGGGAAGCGTCACTGTGGAATCGCTCGGGCCATCCGCCGTGGCGGGCAGCGAAAAGCTCGAAGAGCTGCGAGTTCAAACTTCCGATCTTGAAGTGGATCTCTACCTCGATGGGAAAGGCCGGTTGATGCGTTTGGTCGCCCCTTCGTCGAACGCGGAAGTCGTTCGCGAATAATGATCCGGCGGCCTACAAAAGGCGCGGCGAAATCCCCGTCCCTCTCCGCTCCGCCTCCTGCAGTTCTCGGCGCTCAGGAATTCGGGACGGAAACATTTGCCACGCTCCATCCATCGCGCGTCCGTCCGCTCGAAAAAAAGAGGCCCGGAAAATTCTCCGGGTCTCCTTTGTGTTCGTGTATATGTGTTGGATCAGAGCTGCGCGCGGTGAACGACCTGGGGAGCGTCGATTGGCCGAGGCTTCTCAATTGCGACCGGAATGGTCATCTCGGAGCCCTTGCGGAGAATACTCAGGTTCACCGATTTCTGATCGCTCTTGCCGCGCAAGTGCGTGCGAAGGTCGCGCAATGATTTTACAGGCTGGTCGTCAATCTTCATAATGACGTCGCCGGCCTTCAATCCTGCTTTGTCCGCGGGCGTTCCGGCTTTCACTTCGCGCACCAGTATCCCTTCGTTGTTGGGCGCGCCGAAATAGGCGCCAAGCTGGCCATTCAGATCCTCGGCGCTGATACCCAGAAGCGGCATATGCCAGTCCATCGCCTCGGGGGTAACAAACTTGAAATTAAAATCCGGCATGGAGAAGTTGCCGGGAGGCATCGGAGGCATCGGCGCCATGTCGCCATCCATACCGCGCTCGATGTGCTTCTCGAATTGCGCACTCCGATTGCCGATTTCCACGTTGAGGGATTGCGTGGTGCCGTCGCGAAAGACGGTGAAAGGAATCGTGCGTCCGGGCGGCGTCTCGCGCACCAAACGCCGAAACTGAACGGTTCCTTCTACGTTCTGTCCTTCGTAGCTGAGGATGACGTCGTTTTCCTTTAAGCCGGCCTTCGCCGCTGGACTGTCGGGCTCGACGCTCATCACTTGAACACCGCGCACAGCCGGCAGGTTCAGTTCCTTGGCTTTGTCGCCAGTAATTTCCGAAATCTCGATCCCCAGCCAGCCGCTGTCGTCACTCTGCCAGATCTGGTCGTCGTCGGGCGAAATCTCAATGATGCGCTTTTCCGCCTGGGCCAGCGGTTCGGGGATTTCCGCGCTCAATTCGGATTGAAGGCCCGCCAGGTGGGCGGAGACTTCGTCGAGCTTTCCCCAATCCTGCAATTGCATCTTGGCCTCCATCGCCGCGAGCTTTCCTGCCGATACTGCCAATTCGCCCTGGAGCTTGCTGCTGAGCTCTGGCACTTCCACCTGCGGAACGACTGCATCGCTCTCGTCGCTCATATCACAGTCGCAAGGCGCGGGCGTCGCTGGCAGAACGGGCGCGACGTGCGGCGCGGGCGCCGGAGCGCTCGGTGCCGCTGTTTGTCCAGGCGCCGCCACAGCGAATCCGGCCATCCACAAAATCAGAACGCTCACACCCACGAGCGACAGATATCGGTTATTACGCATTTCCAATCCTCCTTGTTCCCTGAAAATGTGCCCCAAAAATTATCCCGTACTGAACCCGCCTGTCAGATGGCTGGCTGTTCGAGCAAGATCCGGATTCCGCCATTCACGGTGCGCGCGGTGATCGTGCCGCCACCCGCGCCGAGCGTGCCATGAAAGCCGCGTTGGGAGTAAGCGCCATGGGCGGTTACCGGCAGCTCGGAGTACAAATCGCCGTTCATGCTGTTGGCACGGAGCTCAGCTTGCGCGTCCTGCGGGAGTCCGAGGACGATCGATCCGTTTACGGTTTCGAGCAGCATGGGGCTTCCGTCAAAAAGGCGGCGAAGTTGAAGATGAATATTGCCATTGGTCGCGTGGGCGCTGAAGCGGCCCGAGCTGTCAGTGACTTCGACGTTGCCATTCACGGAGCGCACGTCTCCGACCCCTTCGACCCCGCGGATCGAAACGCTGCCATTCACGGTCGCGACGCTGCTCAGCAGAACGCGATAAGGCACGTGAACATGGTAGTCCACCGCGACAGCCACGCCTCCACCCCGCGGATAGCGCGTGCGCACGGCGACGTGATTTCCCTGCGCCTCGACTTCGATCGAAACGCGATCGAGATCGCGCTCGTCACCGTCGGCTGTCTTCACAGCCCGGATCTCGACCTCATCGCGCTCCCAGCCGTCCACTTGCACGGAGCCGTTCACGTTGGCGAGTTCAAAGCTGCCTCCCGCGGCCAGCGGATACTTGCGCTCGTAGGCTTGATCGAAGGCGAAAACGCAAGCGGAGACACTCAATAGTACGGATGCCGACAACAGAGTGCGAAGTCCGGCTCGACGGAGACTGCGAGACTTTTCTTGCAGGATCGTGGCGTTCACAACGAACCCCCTGGACAAAAAATCGTGCAGGGCCCCAAAAGAATTCCCGTCAGACGCTGGCGCAACCGGAGCTCTCAGTTGTCCGGCGAAGGACCATCGCTCATGTCGTGTTCCTGCAAGCGCATTTGGAGTTCATTGACCTTGCGCTCCATCTGCTCCATCTGCTGTTTGTAAACCTGGACTTGGCGATTGGCATCGCTCAGAACGAGGCGGATATTTCCTGCGATGGTCCGCAGCCGCAAGACTTCGCCACCGCCGTTGAGCGCGCCTTCCGCGCGCACGATGTGCGGGCCGCTTGAATGGTCGCCGTAGCTCACCTTGATGGGGAACGCCGGATCGATAAACAGACCATGATCGTCGCCCAACTGAATCGAAGCGTCGACGGTGAGCGGCAATTGCCTCGGAATATAGACGACGATGTCGCCGTCGGAAGATTGTAGGTCGCAGCCCCCTGGCAACTTGGCGTCGTTGCCCAACCACGCCGTGATTCCGCCCGCATTCGTCGAGGCGCGGACAGCGCTGTTCACTTGCGTTAGATAGATGCTGCCGCCGCCGGACTCGAGATTCGTCGGGCCCGAGGATCGGATGACGCGAATCCCGCCGCCGCCCGTACGCGCATGGACGAGGCCGGCCGCCTCCCCGACTTCAATCTGGCCGCCTCGCGTTTCCGCAACGAGCTCCATGCCAGCCTTCTCGACGGAAATATTGCCGCCCGCGCCTGTGTCGAGCCGCGCGACGCCGTCGATCGAAGCCACGCGAATATGCCCGCCGGCGGTACGCAGCGTGGCATTGCCGCGCACCGCTCCCGCGATGATGTGGCCGCCGCCTGTCGATGCGGTAAGTTCACCGTCCACATCCTTCACGGTGATGTGCCCGCCGCCTGTTTCGAGCCTTGTCGCTCCGCCGATCGATCCGGCCGAAATGTTGCCGCCGGATGTGACCAGCGTGATGTGACCATCGATGTCTTCCGTTTCGATGTTGCCGCCGCCCGTCCTCACGTCGAGGTTGTAATCTTTCGGCGCGTTGATCTCGAACGTCACCCAGAGACGCCCGCTACACTGCTTGCCCGTAGCGTCGCCGCGCAGAAGAACGCCCTCGGGGGTCTCGCGCGCGAGCAGAGTAAATTGCTTCAAAAGTTCCTGAGCGCCCGCTGCACTCGCATCGGTCTCAAGGAGGACGCGATAGTCGACCTTATCCGAATTACCCGAGTGGATATGAATGTTGCCGAGGTCGGTGACCAGGTGCAACCGTTGCCCGTCGCGAGTCGAAAGGCTGCCCGTTAATTCGCGTTTAAGTCGTGGGCCAGCGTTCGTCGCTATCGGCTTGGCCTTCGCCTTGGGCTTCGCCCAGAGCGCGGACGCGGCCACCGTCGCGAGAAGCGCCGCGACGAAGAGCACCAGTAATCGCGCCGGCGCGAAACGGCGCTTCGTCGCACGCGCCTCCGGACTTATGACGCCATTCACTACCCCGCTCCTCGTATAGCCGAGATCATCAGAATTTTTCGCGCGGGCCGAGATCTTGAATCATGGCGGCGCTCTGCAGACGAATGTAGGTGCTTGGATCTTTCTGAGCGCGCTCGCGCAGGACTTCGAGCAGATGCGGATCCGCCGTCACTTCTCCCTTGGCCGCCATCTCCCGCAGCGTATTGATGGCCTCGACGCGGATACCCGGATTCGTATCCTCGACCAACGCATTGACGAGCGTTTGTCGCACGAGGTCCTGAGGTTCAGAACCATTTAGCGCTTCGAGCGCTCGCAATCGAACCGCCGGATTGCGGTCCGTCTGCACCACGTGGCAAAGCGCCTGGTTCACGTCCGGATCGCTCGAACGCGGCTTCAGCAAATCCACGGACTCGATGCGAACATCGGGATCGAAGCGCTGGCTATTGTGAAGGACGTAAAGCAGCACACGCTTCACGTCGCTGTTTGCGACGGTGCCTTGCACGAGCATGGGGTGCTGCGCTTTCAATTGCACTTCGACTTGCGGGGGCGCGCCATCCGCGGTATCCGTCCAGTTGATTCCAGTGACGTCGGCGCTGCGCAGTTCCTGGTCATTCAACGCGGCCGGCGCCACTGAGGCGGTAGCCTCGCCTGCGGAACTCGTTGCTGAACCACCGGGCGCCGCTGGCGCTTGCCCTGGCATAACGCCGCGCCAACGCGGAGGCACTACGCCAATCGAAAATCCAACGACCAATAGAATGACCACGGCCGCCGCCGGATGCGCCGCGACCCATCGCAGCGGCAGATTCAGATCGAACCAGCGAGCCACTCGCCCGCGATCCTTCGAAGCCTCGATGTCGTCAAGCGCATCGGACAGCTCCGCGCGGCACGCAGCGAGCAAGTCGGCATTCACTTCCTGCCGCGGCGCTGTCCCGATCGCTCCCTTCATTTCGCGAATCTCGGCCACGAACGCGGCGCAAGCGCCGCAGCCCGTAGCGTGCGACTCGAGCAGACTCTGCTCTTCCCGGGTCAATTCATCCGCAACGAGGAGGTACATCCGCTCCGCAAATTCCTTGCACGGCTCGGCGCCGGGCTGGGCGAACGGTTCCTGGTTGGCTTTCCATTCCATCGGCATTCGCCTCGTTTACCGCATCTCGCTCAGACTCGCGCGAAGTTTTCGCGTGGCTCGGAACAGCGAATTCTTCACCGTTTCTTCCGAAGTTCCCAGCATGTCACCAATCGCTCGCAGCTTCAGCCCCTGATAGTGCTTTAACTCGAACACGATCCGTTCACGGGGAGACAGCCGCTCCAGTGCCGCCTGAATATGTCGGCCCAGTTCGTCACCGAGCAACTTCCGTTCCGGATTCGACGCCGGACGCGTCTCCGGCTGGCGATCGAAGAAATCTCTCGGCGCGCCTTCGTAAACTTCCGGCACCGGCGCTTGGTCCTCGCGACGGCTGGAACGACGGCGGAGATGATCGAGCGCCACATTCGTCACAATCCGGTAGAGCCAGGTGTAAAAGCTGCATTCAAAACGAAAACGAAACAGGTTCCGGTAGACTCGCAGAAAGCTTTCCTGATAAATGTCCCGGGCGTCTTCGCTCCGGTGGACGAGATTTAGCGCGAGGCGCAATACTTCGCGATCGTATCGGCGGACCAATTCCTCGAACGCAAGGCGGTCTCCTCCCTGCGCATCCCGAACGAGGGCATGTTCGTCCGAAACTTTCACCGCTGCGTGGCGCGCATCTCGCTCGAGTGCGGCGCTCATCCCCATGGCGTGATCCACCGGTTGCGTTTCGCTACGTCTCTCCGCCCGAGGGCCACTCTGCGAATCGCAACTGCCCCGGCTACTTGCCTCTCTCCCAAGCCCCAGCCTAATAGACGTAGCATTTGGCTCCCGGTAAGCAACGAACCGCTCGAAACCGAACACTCGTTCCGAAAGTGGGACGCAAAAATGTTGGCCGCTACGCGACGTATCCAGAATGTGCCGCTCGGTTGCCGCTCTCAAGCTAAACTAAATTATTCTCGAACAGCTACTTACGGATCCGCAATAAATCCGCCGGATTTATATGCGCGATCCGAGCCGGACTAGCCCGTATACGCCGACGCAAATCATGAAGTCAATCAGCAAACCGAGGTCCGTCCGAAATTCCTGGTGCCGCAGCGCGTTCGGCAGGTGAGGTTGCAGCGACAAATAGTAGATCGCATTCCCGATCAGGATTGCGGCAAGATATTCGAGCCAGCGTCGCGGGGTAGCGCCCAAGAATTTTTGCGCCATCTTGGTCCGATTTTCACGCATGTGAAACGGCAATCATTCACTATAGGTCAGCTGGCCTAATGGACGCAAACGCCCTGTTCGTCGACGGGGTCGGCGCGCGCCGCGCTTCCGGCGATGGTATAAGAAAAGTGCGCGGAGGCGTACCTCGGAAACGCATGACCGCAAATCTCAACAGCCCCCTTGAAGCGTTGCGCGGAATCGGACCGCAACGGGCCGCGAGGCTAGCCGAACGCGGATTCCGCACTATCGGTGATCTGCTGAGCTATCTTCCGTTTCGCTACGAAGATCGCATTCGATTCACACCCATCGCCGAAGTGACGCCGGGCGAGGTGCACACCGTTCTCGCCGAAGTGATCTCGGGAAATACCGTGCGATTTTCGCGCGATCGCAATGCCATTTTTCTCGCGAAGGTACGCGACGCTAGCGGAATTCTCAGCGTACGGTTTTTCCATGGCGCGTATCTCGAGGGCCGGCTGAAGGCCGGTGTCCGTCTGGTTCTGCACGGCAAAGTCGACATGGATCCGTATCGCACGGCGCGGCGCGAGATGGTGAATCCGCAGATCGAACTTCTTTCCGATGCCTCCGGCACTGCGCCTGCGGATTCGACGGAAGTCGGCCGCATCGTTCCGATCTACGAATCGATCGGCGGACTTAGCTCCCGGATGTTGCGGCGAATTCTTTACAGCGTCCTGCAAAACCTCGACGGCAGCATCCCGGAAACGCTGCCCCTCGAGATCTTGAAACGCTACGCGCTTCCTTCTCGACGAGAGGCGCTATTGTACGTGCACTTCCCTCCTGCAAACGAAGACCTCGAAACGCTGAACGGCTTCCGCAGTCCGGCGCACGCGCGCATGATATTCGAGGAGTTCTTTTTCTTTCAACTCGGCATTGCAGCGCGCCGCAAGCAGGAACGCGACCAGACGGGAATTCCGCTGCGCGTACGCGACGACCGCAACCGCGAAGCGCTCAAACGCATTCTTCCGTTCAAGCCGACCGCGGCGCAGAAACGCGTCCTCGCGGAGATCGCGGCTGATCTCGAGCAGCCGAAACCGATGAATCGTATGCTCGAAGGAGATGTGGGCAGCGGGAAAACGATTGTGGCGCTCGAAGCCGCGGTGATCGCTATCGAAAATGGCTGCCAAGTAACGCTGATGGCACCGACTGAAATTCTTGCCGTGCAGCACTATCTCTCTGCGCGGCGCACATTTGCCAGAGCCGGTTATCGCGTCGAGCTTCTTGTGAGTGGCATGAAGCGGAGCGAAAAGGCAGCCGCGCTCGAGCGCATCCGCAGCGGTGAAGCGCAATTTATCGCCGGAACCCACGCGCTCATCGAAGATCCGGTCGAGTTTGCGCGGCTCGGCTTGGTGATCGTGGATGAACAGCACCGCTTCGGCGTACTGCAGCGCAAGAAGCTCATGGAAAAAGGAGAGTCGCCGCATGTCCTGGTAATGACCGCTACTCCGATTCCACGCACTCTCGCGCTGACTGTCTACGGCGATCTCGATCTCTCCGTGATCGACGAGATGCCGCCGGGCCGGACGCCCGTCGAGACGCGCTGGTCGGCGGAAGAACAGCTTCGCGGCGTCTGGGAGTTGCTGCGCCGGGAAATCGAGCGCGGGCGCCAAGCCTATGTCATTTATCCCGTAATCGAGGAATCGAAACAGGAGCTCAAAGCAGCTACCGCCGAATACGAGCGCCTATCCAAAGAGGTTTTCCCAAAGTTCAAGGTCGGTCTTTTGCACGGCCGATTGCCAAGTGAAGAAAAAGAAGACGTGATGGAACGATTTCGCAAGCGCGATCTGCAGATTCTCGTCGCCACCACAGTCATTGAAGTCGGTGTGGATGTGCCCAACGCAACCGTGATGGTCATCGAGCACGCCGATCGATTCGGTCTCGCGCAGCTCCATCAGTTGCGCGGCCGGATTGGCCGCGGGCCGGAAAAGTCGGTCTGCATCCTGATCGCCCCGAAAACGATAACCGGCGAAGCCCGAAACCGCATCGAAACCATGGTGGAAACGACGAACGGATTTGAAATCGCGGAGCGAGATTTGAAACTGCGTGGACCCGGCGAGTTTTTCGGCACGCGGCAGCACGGCGATCTCGCGTTTCATGTCGCGCATCCCTTGCGGGACCACAAGCTGCTTGAGCTCGCGCGGACCGAAGCTTTCTCGCTCGCGCAGGATCCGGCACGCTCGGAAGAACTGCGCCAAATGATGGCCCAACTAGGCCCGGCGTGGTTCAAGCGCTACCAGCTCGCGGCCGTGGGATAGGGCTGATAAAAGCATGCGCGTGATTGCGGGAAAATACGGCAGCCGTCCGCTTCGCGCGCTGAAAGGCATAGCGCTGCGTCCTACGAGTGATCGTCTGCGCGAGACACTCTTCAATGTCCTCGGGCCGCTTGTAAACGACGCTTTATTCGTCGATTGTTTTGCGGGAACCGGAGCCGTGGGAATCGAAGCGTTGAGCCGCGGCGCCCGCGAAGCGATTTTTATCGAGAAGCATCCACCGGCCACAGCTCTGGTGCGGAAGAATCTCGAATCGTTGCAAATCACGAGCGGCGTCGAGGTGATTACAGCGGACGCCTTGCGCGGGCTGGAAAAGCTTTCCAAGCGCCGCCTGCTCCCCGATTTCATCTTTCTGGATCCTCCGTATCGCGAGACGGTGGAATACGAGCGGATTCTGAATTTTCTGGACGACGCTCGGTTGCTGGCGCCGGAGGGGCGGATCATCGTGGAGCACATCCGCCGCCTGGAATTGCCGGCGTATTTTCAGAATCTCGAGCGCTCGCGCCTCCTCGTTCATGGAGATGCCGCACTTAGTTTCTATCGACTCGCGCGCGCCGCCTAAATTCCCACGCGTGGGCGGCGCGGATGCATCTTAGTGCAAGGTATAATGGTGGCTTCATGCCTCCGCGAGTAATTCTGGTGTCGACCCGTTACCGTCCGCCGCAATTTGGCGTGGACTGGGAACCCTGGGGTGCCGCGTTCTTTGGCAGCCTGAAAGCCGTGCTCAGCGGACCGAAGCCACCTCCTTGGACGAAAGTCGCCGTTCCTCATACCGCGCTCAGCGTCACATGGATTCGTGGCCGATTCCCGACTCGCGCAGTGACCGCGGCAACGCTTTGGCACATTGCGATCATCCTGATTGTGTTTCTCCCTATCTGGAGCTTGATCCATTTCGAGCCTGAGCCGCTCGCGGCGCGCAATTATCAATTGACGTATGACGTGCCCCTGCCAGATCTACCGCCAATTTCACCCTCGAAGCCGGCGGCTATAAAGCCGAGCCCAAAAGGCAGGCCGAAAGAGCCGCTGCCGCCCGAGGGCGCGGACGCGTTTCATCCCCGGCAGACGATTCTCTCTCAGCCGCAAAAGCTGACGCATCCGCGGCAAACGTTGATTCAGCCGGATGCACCGCCCGCTCCGCCAACAGTCGAGCCGCAACTTCCGAACATCGTCGAATGGGGAAAATCCGTGCCGCTCGAACCGCCCCGGCTCGCGCTTTCACCTTCGGCACTCGCTCCGATCCTGAGAAACATTCGAAAAGACACCGAAGCGGCTCCGGAAATTCCGGACCGGGCGCGCAGCGCCGAAGATCTGAATATTGCGCGCTCAAACGTTCCCGACATCACGATGCCGGTCAATAATGACAGCGCACCGATTGCGCGCACGCGCTTCGCGGAAGAAGCCGCTGTGCCCCAGATCGAAAATCGCGCCCCGTATTCAGGGGCCCTCAACATCGCGCCGTCGGCGGCGGCTGTTCCGCAGCCGAGAATGCCGGTGACTGCAAGCAGCGCGCGGATAGTGCCGTCGCACGGCGTTGAAGGCAATGTCGGCGCAGCTCCAGAAATTCCGGATGCGGCGCCGGGGCAGGAAAACACACCCGTATATCTGGGCGGCTCTGCCCGCACGAATGTTCCGCGGCCCGCGATGACCGCGAATTCCGGCGGCGCGCCGGTGCATAGCGCACAGCGAACGAGTAGCGACTCCGGCTCGGCGCCGACGATCGTGGGAGCCGCGTCCGGCGGCGACTCCAGTTTGCGGCGCCTCGTGGCGATCTCGCCGAACCCGGCGCCGCCCGCGCCGCACATCGAAATCCCGAAAGGCAATCTGTCTGCGCCGATCGCACTCTCGCCGGGAGGAAACCAACCCGGAGTGCCGGGCGGAGCCGCTCAAGCGCCAGCGAATGCCAGAGGAAATACCGGCGGCACGACAACCGCGATGGGCGGTGCGGGAATCTCGGGTGGAAACGGCAGCGCCGGTCCGCAGGGCGTTACCATCACCACCACGCAGCCAGGCGCAGTTTCGCCAGGCGGCGGAAGTTCACCGAACAGCGCCGCATCCCTGAGACCCGCGAATCCTTCAATCGCGGCCGCCGCGCCGCCTGAGCCCACGCCTGTGAACCCCATGAAGCGCCGGCCGTCGTATGGACCCGGAGATTTTGATACAGGCGCTGCGCCCGAAAGAATTCTCGGCGGCAAACGCGTTTACACGATGTACATGAATCTGCCGAATCTGACGAGCGCTAGCGGAAGCTGGGTGTTGAACTTTGCGCAGTTGCAGGAGCAGGGCTCGAGCCGCTACAGCAACCCGAACGATATCAGCGCGCCAGTACCGGTCCGGAAAGTCGATCCGAAATATCCGAGTTCGCTGATGGACGCGCGAGTGGAGGGCGAAGTTGTGTTGTACGGAATCATACGCAGCGACGGATCGGTCGACAGCATCCAGCTTCTGCGAAGCCTTGACCCGCAATTGGATCGAAATGCGATTGAGGCACTGTCCCGCTGGAAATTTTCGCCCGCCACGCGCGATGGCGCGCCGATCGACATCGAGGCCGTCGTGCACATCCCCTTCCGGGCGCCATCGGACTTCTAGCTTCGAGCAATCCTCAAGCCGACAGAGCCGCGATCACGCGCGCGATGTCGCGCTCTGTATTGTAGAGATACGGAGAAATGCGCAGCGCGCCCTCCCGCAAACAAGTGAAGATCTTCTCGGCCCGCAACCGCGTGTGAAGTTCTTTCGTCTTTTCCGCCACGCGCGATGCAATACAGACAAACTGGCCACGGCGTTCTTCTTCGCGAGGCGACGCGAGGACGCAGCGATCCATCGGCAGTCGTTCGACGAGCATGCGCGTCAACGCCGCGCAGTGCGCGAAGAGTGCGCCCGGTCCAACCTTTACCAGAAGGTCCAGCGACGCGTTAAGCGCCGCGAGATTCGTAAAGCTCGCCGTCTCTGGCGAATCCCAGCGGCGCGCCCCAGGTCGTGTCTGCAATCCATCGAGCGGCAGTCCATGAAAATTGTCGGCGCCTTCGAGCGACATCCAGTAAACCGGACCGCGTGGCAGCCGGTCGCTCCACTCTCGCCGCGCCCAGAAAAATCCCGTCCCATACGGGCCGAGGAGCCATTTGTAGCCCGAGGAAACCAGAAAATCAGCGCCGGTTGCATTTACATCGATGGGAAGCGCTCCGGCGCACTGGCTCGCATCGAGCAGAAATACAGCGCCGACCGAGCGGCAGGCTTCGGCGACACGCTTCCCGTCGAGCCTCGCGCCGTTATCGAAGCGCACAAGACTCGCCGAGACCAGTCGCGTTTTCGGTGTTATGTTCGCAATATAATCATCGGCCGTGATAAATCTTTCGCTCGGCGCGATGATTTTCACGGACAGTTTTCCCGCTCGCTCGTACGGCAGCCATGTTGCGAAGTGAGCCGGGAATTCTCCCCGCGCGACGATTACTTCATCCCCCGGCTCCCAATCCATTCCCGCAGCGACGGCCGCAAAGCCGGCGCTCGCCCCAGTCGTAATTGCGATGTCTTCGGGATCGGCGCTTATCAGCTTCGCGATCGACGCCCGAATGCGGTCGGGCATCGCGAAGTAGATGTCGTCGGGCAGGCGATACGGGTGTTTCTTCCACTCGAGCGCTTCTTTGGACGCGTTCGCAGCAGCCAGTGGCATCGGTCCCTGCGTCGCGCAATCGAGATAGATGGCGTCGTCGAACTCGGCGAATTCGTTGCGATAGTCCATGTGTCGAATGGCACCTCGGATTTGAACGTGCGAATAGTTTACAGCGTGGAAGGATTCGCTGGCTCAGGAAGCGGCTCTGCAAACGCCTCAGACGGCAGGCCAAATCGGACGGCCGAGTGTTTCGCGTTGCTCCCGCGGCAGCGAACCAGATATCCGATCGGGCCGGCCAATCTAAAAGTGAGCGCGCAAATCGCGGAAGCTCGAAAGGATCAGGAGTTTTCCGCTGCCGCTTTCGAGTTCGGCCTTCTCGAGCTCCCATGTGGCTGTGTGAGGAATGAACACAGCATTCATGCCAGCCTGCAGCGCGGGATTAATATCGCTCCGCGGGCTGTTTCCGACCATCCAGGCGTTCGACTTCACGACTTTGAATTGGTGGACGATGCGCTCGTAAGTGGTGGAATCTTTTTCGCCGACGATCTCTATCGCTTCGAAATGCGTCTGCAATCCCGAGCGCTCAACCTTGGCGGCTTGCTCCGCGGCTTCTCCCTTTGTGAGCAGAATCAAGCGATGGTGGCCGGCGAGATACGCCAGCGTTTCGGGCACGCCGTCCAGGATGTGAGGCGGAGTTGTTTCGAGCTCGGAAACGAGTTGCTCGATCCATTGCACCATCTCGCGACGCGCCGCATTGCCCGCCAGCTTCATGTAGGTGTCTTCGAGCGAGCGGCGGAAACTGCGGACACCGTAGCCGTGCTGCCGAATGTTGCGGCGCTCCGTCTCATTCAGGATATGCCGCGAATATTCACGCGTGTAGCCGAGTGGCTCGAGTTGCCCGATGAAAGACTCGATCGACTGCTCGAAGAAGATATTGTTCTCCCAAAGCGTGTCGTCAGCGTCGATCAATAATGTCTGGCGTGCCATTTCAATCGGTGCCTTCCGCGAATTTCAGCTCGTCAAGGCTTGGAACGGACGCGCGCTACCTTAGCGTCGCCCGAGGATTACGGCAAAGTTAGGACGTGGCGGCTCGTACCATGATTGGGCAAACGCCATCGATTCGACGCTGCGCTGGCGAGCGCGCTTTACGATGCCTTGCGAACGGCGATCGAAAGCTTTTCGAGAATTTGCCGCGCGAGCTGTTGAGCCTCGCCGAAACGCGAGAGATACTCCTGAAATTCGCGATTCAGGTCGAGCGCGGCCGTGGGATCGAGCCGCGACCGCAGAATCATGTCGCGGAGATGTACGGGATGCGGCAGCGTGGCATCGTCGCGCAATTCGTCGAGAGCCGTCTTCGGGTCATAGTGATACATGGAACCGCCTCCCTCCGGCGGAATAATCCCGCATTCTACTCCCATTAAGAAAAATCGTCAGGCAGGCGAAGGAAGAAACTCGTAACGCTCGATGCGCGCGGCCACGCCGCGCCGGCCCTCCTGCGGTTCGACGCGCAGCACGCGCGCGTAACATCGAATGTGGACGTCGCCGGCCAGCGTGATCTGCTGCGGTAAAGTGAGGACGAATTCGATCGAGTTACCCTTCTCGATCGCGAGGCTGGCTAGAAAATAGAGGCCCCGGAAGCTGATATCGCGGGTTTCGGCGGATTCCTCGATGGCTCCATTTTCCGAGGCAAGTCGCACCTTCAACGGTAGAGACATCGTAAAGCGGCGGGCTGCGCGGCGCTCAACGTCGTGGCCCATATACCTCCCCAAGCAGAGTGCCTTCGGCAGAAACTAACACTGCGGCCTTGAAATCGCAACCGAATTTGGCTCCGCGCAGGCTGAGGAAATGGCAGGCGCGCCGCATTTTTACGATGTTGCGAGGCCGCTCATTACAGTGACGCAGGCTGTGCAACGCGTTGGCTCGCGCCTCTCGGCTGCCGGGTGCGCGCCTGGCGAATGGCCTTTCATTTCGCTACACTGGCGAATTCCGCGAACATGCCCGACATTTTCCATCGCAGCCTTTTCCTCGACGGACCCGCGGGGCGCCTCGAAGCCTTGCTTTGGACAACCCCGGCGCCCGCACCGGCGCGCGCGGCGCTCGTGTGTCATCCGCACCCGCTTTTCGGCGGTACGCTGCACAATAAGGTGGTCTACCAGACGGCGAAAGCTCTTCACGCGCGAGGGATGCCCGTCCTGCGATTCAATTTTCGCGGCGCCGGCCTGAGCGAGGGTGTCCACGACAAAGGCCACGGCGAAACCGGCGATGTGTCCACGGCACTCGATTACCTCGCGCGGGAATTTCCGGGCAGCGCAATTCTCCTGGCAGGATTCAGCTTCGGCGCTTGGGTGGGACTGCGAGTGGGTTGCGCGGATGACCGCGTGAAAGAACTCATCGGGCTTGGGATCCCGGTGAACGATTCCGACCTGACTTACCTTCGCGAATGCGGCAAAAGAAAGCTATTCGTGCAAGGCGGTCGCGATCAATTCGGCTCGCGGGAAAACATGCAAGCTTTGTTTGACTCGCTCCCCGGGCCAAAGAAACTGGTCTTCATCGAAGACGCGGATCATTTTTTCACAGGCAAGCTCGATCGAGTTGTGAAAGTGATCGATTCCTGGCTGCACGATGCATAGGCACGCGCCGCGAGTCGTAGCTTGGAAACTGCCGACGCGGCTTTGCACCGCAGCTTTGCAACGCATCATTGCAATGCCGCGCGGCGCAGACTAACTGCCGCGCTCGAAAATCTTCAGATATTGCTCGCGCGAAGCGGGCTCGACTCCAACAATCTCGAGATTCGCTCGCACGTGCTCGGGCCTTGCCATGCCGACAAGCGCGGTCGTGACGCCCGGTGTCGATCGCGCAAATTGCAACGCGCGCTGCAAATCATTTTTCAATCCCAGCGCCGCGGCTACAAACGGCGGAAGATCGTTCGCAAGCTTTCCCTGCAGTAATGCGGCGCTGGTAACGAGAGCAACTCCCAGTGGACGGGCGGCCTGAACCATCGAGCCTTGTTTGCCGTTTGCGCTCTGATTCGCGAGGCTTAACGCTTCGGGCATGGCGAGATTGAACGGCAATTGCACGAAGCGAAAATGATGCGCCTCGCCGGCCACTTGGCGTGCCGCCGCGACCATTTCTTCGAGCGAAAGATAATCCTTCGCTTTGCGTTCCTGCCGAAATGCGTTCCACGTTGCCAGGCCGTACGCGCCAATCTTGCCTTCCGCGACCGCGCCCTCCAAATACTCAAACGCAATGCGAATCCGCCGCAGAAATTCCTCGCGCGAGACTTCGCCCAATTGTGTTTCTGGATTGTGAACGTAAAAAACATCGATCGAGTCGACGCCAAGATTTCGCAGGCTGCGCTCGAGCTGGTTGGAAAGATATCCCGGCGTCATGCAATGGCATCCCGCCGCCACATCCTCCGCGCGAAAAATACCCGGCTGAAGATACTCTTTGCCGAAATACTCGTTAGGATCGGCGGGCATGTCGCCGTCGGGAGTAAGAAATCCGGCCTTCGTGCACAGGACGATTTCGTCGCGCCCGAATCCTTTGGCCGCGAGCGACCGCAGCGCCGCGCCAATCGAGCGCTCGCTTCGCTGGAAGCGATAGTTGATCGCCGTGTCGACGACGTTGACGCCGTTCTCGACCGCTTCGACAACTGCCGCCGTGTATCCTCGATCCGTCGCTTCGTCCGGCTCGCCGAGGTACGTTCCGATTCCAATCGACGACATCACCAGCCCCGCCGAAGCCTGCTCGCGAAAATGCCCGGCGGCGGCGCGATCCTTAAAACGCGCGGCGTACCGCCGCGTGCCTTCACGTGTCGCGCGGGAATGCTTGGGGCTGGTAAATCCTGCTGGAGAGGACATTCATCCTCGCGGTATGGGAAGTCTCACGCTAAGCGCGCAGTATAACAGATGACGTCGCCGGGCCGACAAACACGCAGCGCCCGCCGCTCTCTCGGCCGGGAGACGTGCGATCCAGTTTTCCGGTGCGGGTGTTGGCAGCTTTTCACTTGAGCGCGATTGCGCGACTCGCAATTACGGCCCGGGACGCACGGGAAGGCTCTCCGGGGGTTGTCCGGCCGCCATCCCGGACGCGATCAGGAGCTCGCGTGCTTCGATACGAAATGTCGGCAACGCTCGCGCAAATAAGACTGCGCCGACGATAGCACCGACGCCACCCAGGGCTACGGTCAGCTGCACGCCGAGGCGATGCGCAATGGCGCCGGCGAGCAACGCGCCGATCGGCGCCATGCCCATGAACATCATCGAGTAGACGGCGAGAACGCGGCCTCGCAAGTGGTCCGGCGACATCGCCTGAAGAAGCGTATTGGACGCCGACGTCTGCAACATCACCGTATAGCCTACCGGGACAAGCAGAACGGCCGAGAGCCAGAACCAGTGGGATAGAGAAAAGGCGATGAGGCTAGCTCCAAACCCGGCGCAGGCCAACGCGACCCATCGGCCGAGACCGCGCATGCTGGTGCGCATCGCAAGCGTGAGCGCGCCACAGAGTGCGCCGAGGCCCGCCGCTCCCATCAAAATCCCGAATCCGCGAGCGCCGCCATGTAGGATGCGGCCGGCGAAAATCGGCATGAGCACGCTATAAGGGAGAGCGAAAAGGCTGATACAGCCGAGCAATAAGAGGAGCGCGAGAATGGGCTTTGTGCGGCGAACGAATCGAAAGCCCTCGGCAATATGCTCGAATGGAGACGCCGCGATCGGATCGGGACGACGCTCGGCGATTTTCATCAGCAAGAGGCCAACAATGACGGCGATGTAGCTGACGGCGTTGGCAAAAAAGCACCAACCCTCCCCGATCCACGCGACGAGAATGCCGGCAATCGCGGGGCCGACGACACGCGCGCCATTGAACATTGAGGAGTTCAGCGCGATTGCGTTCATCAGGTCCTCTCGCCCGACCATGTCCATGAGGAATGCCTGACGCGCGGGGATGTCGAACGCGTTGACACAGCCGAAAAGCGCAGCGATCACGATTAATTCCCAGATGGGCGTAATGTGCGCGAAGGCCAGACCCGCGATCACAAAGGCGAGAAGCATCGAAACGGTTTGCGTGGCGATCACTACGCGACGACGGCTCCACCGGTCCGCGACGGTGCCGCCCAGCGGCGCGAACAGGAAGATCGGAATCTGCGTGGCGAAACTCAGTATGCCGAGGAGAACCGACGAGCCCGTGAGGCGATACACGAGCCAGGCGAGAGCGACGTTGTGCATCCAAGTGCCGACGAGGGAAATGAACTGGCCACCGAAGAAGAGCTGAAAATTTCTGTGACGAAGCGCGCGAAACATCTCCCCAGCCTGAATGGAAGAACGCTCGGGTTGCGGACTAGCACTCGGTTCACGTCGCCGGTCGGTCGCAGGGATTGGAATTTCGCTCACAGGAATATTGTACGATGCTCGGCTGCAGTTTTCGGCTCCGATTCCCTCTCGGCGTGCCATTCACTTCGACAAATTGGCGGCGGGCGAGCTAGTGATGATGGGTCAGCTCGCCGGAGGCGGCTCCGGAGCCGCCGAGGCCGGCGCCAAAATTCTCGCGCAGGCGCGAAGAAGCCGGCGATACGGCCATCCCTTTTCGCGAAAGAAAATTTCTCCTTCGCGCGGCTTCGCGTAAAACCAGCGTGCTAGCAGCGAGAGATGTTCTGAAAGTTGGTCGGGCACCGAGCGCAGTCCATATCGCGCTTTCAGGTCCGCTCCGTCCGCATCCGCCGTGCCCTCAGTCGCGCTCACCGGCGCGGTGGCCGGCCCTTCGTTCGACACTGGCGAATTGCATTCGAGATGCTCGCGAATCATGGATTCGACCGAACGCGGCTGGCTGGAAAGTTCATCGAACCGCAGAAAAAACGGCTCGGCGATAATGCTGTCGCGCACGGCAAAAAATGCGATCGCATTGTCCTCGGCCGCGCGCTGCAGAATTACAGCATTCAACTCGTTCACCCGGCCCACGAGTTCGGGAAGCGCTCTCAGCGCGCTCGCGACTTTCTCAAGTTTCTTGTGGACCGCCGCCGCGCGCTCAAAATCGAGCGCCTCGCTGGCGGATTCGCGTTCCCGGGCCAACGATTCTTCCAGTGACGCGCCGCCGGTCGCGAGCGCTTCCACGACCCGCGCGACTTCCAACTGGTATTCCTCGCGTGTGCACCCCGCAAAACAGGGCGCGAGGCACATCTTCATCTCCGAGTAAATGCAGCCGGGAAACGCCGGGTCGCGCCGGATCTTGATTTGACAGCGGCGCATTTTGAACAGATCGCGGAATCCTTCCGCAAAGAATTCGGCCGCCCGCCGCGACGGGAACGGCCCCACATAGAACGCCTCGTCCGCCGAAATTCGCCGCGTCACGTAACACCGCGGATACGCATTCCGCAAATTCACCTTCAGCACGGCGGGCGGCCGGAGTCGCAGGAAATCCCTGTAACGCTTCGGAAAATGCAGGCGTGCGTGCTCGTAAAGTACCAGCGACTGCTCGAATCGCGAACCCGTCAAGCGATAACGAATCCGCGCGGCAATCTCGCGCAAATTCAATCGCTTCGTTAGTTGCTCGGGCCGGTGCAGGAGGCGCTCGGCGGCGCGATGCAAATCCACCGTGCGCGAAAGGAACGGCTCCGCTCCCGCAGTCCGCGGCTCGATCAGGTACACCGCAGGGCGCGCAGGCAGTGCTGCGAAAAAATCGGCGTCCCGCGCCGGATCAAATTCGAGCCCGCAGTCCAGTTCCAGCACGAGCTCAGGATAACCTGAATCGACGACTTCGCGTCCCGGACGTTAGCTAATACGACTTCAGAACCCAGCCGGCGATCACCAGCCGTTGAATTTCGCTCGTGCCTTCGTAGATTTCGGTGATACGCGCGTCGCGGTACGCGCGCTCCACGGGATACTCGCGACTGTAGCCGTAGCCGCCATGAATTTGGATCGCCTTGTGGGTGACGCGCGTGGACATCTCGCTCGCGAAGAGTTTGGCGATTGCAGCATCCATCGTGAATCGCGCGCCGTTGTCCTGCTTCCACGCGGCCTTGCGCACGAGAAATCGCGCCGCGTCGATTTCCGCGGCCATATCCGCGAGCATGAATTGGATGGCTTGAAAATCCGAAATGGGGTGGCCGAAAGCCTGGCGTTGCTGCGCGTAGGCCAGCGCCGCTTCAAACGCGCCTTGCGAAATGCCGGTCGCCTGCGCGCCAATACCGATGCGGCCTCCATCGAGCGTCGAGAGCGCCACTTTGTATCCTTCGCCTTCGTTGCCGATGCGATTCCCGATTGGCACTTCGCAATCCGAGAATGAAAGCTCGGTACAAGCGGTCGCGTGGATGCCGAGCTTTTTCTCTTCCTTACCCACAGAAAAACCTGGCGTGCCTTTCTCGATCGCCAGCGCCGTAATGCCCTTCTCGCCTTTTTCCGGTTGCGTATTCACGTAAACGATCGCGGCATCGGCGGCGCCGCCGTTCGTAATCCACGCTTTCGTTCCATTCACGACGTAGCGATCGCCCTTGAGAACCGCCTTCGTCGCCAGCGCCGCGGCATTTGATCCCGCCTGCGGCTCAGTGAGAGCGTAGCAGCCGATTTTTTCGCCTCGCGCATAAGGAATGAGGAACCTCTTTTTCTGCTCGTCCGTGCCAAAACGATGAATCGGATCGCAGTAGAGCGAATTCTGGACCGAAAGTACCACGCTCGTCGAAGCGCACACCCGCGCGATCTCTTCAATCGTGATGGCGTAGCAGATATGGTCCATCCCCGCGCCGCCCTCGGATTCGGGGATTGCGACGCCGGCAAGTCCAAGCTCCGCAGCCTTGCGGAATGTTGCGTACGGGAATCGGCCCGTCTCGTCGAGCTCTTTCGCCAGCGGCTTCACTTCCGCCTCGGCGAATTCGCGCACCGTCCGTTGCAGTAGCTTTTGTTCTTCGGTTAATTCAAGGTTCAATAGAAGTCCCCTTGCACGGCGGTGGGGAGAAAAATTCTACAGCACAGCACGGTTTATGATAGTCCAAGGCTCTCGCGCACTTCGCGAATCTGCCCAACGTGGCGCGCCGGGTGAAGCGCCAGAATAATCAGCAACTCTTGGCCGGTAATCTCGCCGACGGTCGGATGAATCACCGTGCCCGCGCGAAGATTTTCTCGGCATTCCGTAACGTACCGGATCGATCGCGCGCGGCTCTCCCGGAAATAATCTTTCGCCGCGTCAAGCGACGCGAACCTGCCCTTCGGCCGGACGCCCTCCGGGGCGGCTATCGGACGGTCTCGACTCGCGACGCGGCTCCAAAATAATTCCTCGCGGCTGCCGTCCGACGCTTTTGCCGCTGGTTTCATCGTGTTCGTCAACAACGCAAACATCGCGTCCTCGACCAATCCCACGTGCTCGACCAGCTCAAGAACAGACCAGCGGTCCGTCACCGGCCGAATGCAGGCCTTCGCTTCCGGCACGCCCGCGGCTGCCTCGAGTAGCGCATCGCGCGACTCCGCAAGTGCTCGCAGCATTTTTTCTCGATCGGCGGTGTCCATGATGATCAGTTCCTCAGAGCTTTGCGTAGCTTTTCATAGCTGGTGTCGAGGTCTTCCGGCTCGACGCGCGTCTCCGCAATCGTGGTCATGAAATTGGCGTCGCCCGACCAGCGCGGCAGAATGTGCAGGTGCAGGTGACCGGCAACGCCCGCTCCCGCCGCTCTCCCGAGATTCATGCCGAGATTGAAACCGTCGGGATGATACACATCGGCGAGCGCGGTCTGGACTTTTTGTGCGAGCCGCATCATTTCCGCGAGCGTCTCCGGCTCGCTGGCTGCGAGGTCGGGAACGTGCGCGTACGGCACCACCATCACATGTCCTGAAGTGTAGGGAAAACGGTTCAGTATGATGAAATTTCTCTCGCCGCGAAACACGATGTGCGCGCGGGCATCATCTCCGGAAGCGGCGGCCTTGCAAAAAATGCAGCCATCTTCTTTCCCAGCCGAGGCGATGTACTTGTAGCGCCACGGTGTCCAGAGATAATCCATCCGGGAGGTCTCAACCCTGAGCGGGAGGCTCCGCCGGAGCCGCGGCGGGTTTCGAGTTGTTCACGAAGTCTTTCAATTCCTTGCTGGGTTTGAAGAACGGAATCTTCTTCGGTGGCACATCCACCTTCGCGCCGGTCTTGGGATTCCGCCCGATGCGTCCGCGGCGCTGCCTGGTGCGGAAGCTGCCGAAGCCGCGGATTTCGATTTTGTCGCTTTTCTGCAGCGCCTCGATGATGCTGTCGAAAATCGTCTCGACCACCATCTCAGATTCCTTGCGCGGCAGCTCGGTGATGCGAGTCACTTCTTCGATCAAGTCCGCCTTCGTCATCGTACGTTCTTTGTGATGTTCAGTGGCCGTATTCGCCATGGAGTGGCAGGCCTCCTCTCGCAAATCCCCGTCGCTCTAGTATGCCCCGTGTTTAGATGCCCGTTCGTGGTTCCGCGCGCCGCGATCAAGTGTGCTCGACGCCATTCGTGGAGCGGCTAAACTTCAACCGAGCATCGGTCACCGAGCTGCTTCATCCGGCGGCCTTTGCATATCACCAATCAACCGCAACGTAAACGATTTTTCCTGCGGGAAGGCAGACCGCAGAAAACTGCTCCCACGTGCTGGACCGGCTACGAACTCTGGCGCTTGGCCATAATCGCGTCGCCAATGGTCGCCGTGGGCGATGACTTCGACGACCGGAATGTTTCCACTTCCTGGCGCTCGACTTGCTTCTGCGCGGCGCGATAACTCAAGCCGATCTTGCGCTGCTCTGGTTCCACGCGAATGATCTTGAAATCGTATTCCTGTCCAACCGTCAGCAGCGACGTCGCGCGATCCCTCCGCGGCTGCTTCTCGCGGTCGCCTTTCGGCCGGCGTTCTTCGATCTCGGAAATGTGGCACAGCGCTTCAATACCTTCTGCCAGTTCCACGAACGCCCCGAAATCGGTGGTGCGCACAACTTTGCCTTTTACGATTTCGTTCGCTTTGTGCGCGCCGAACCAATTCGCCCAGATATCGTTCACCTGCTTGAGACCCAGAGAAAGCCGCCGATTTTCCGCGTCGACCTTCAGAACCTTGGCGTGAACCGTTTCACCCTTCTTGAATTTTTCGCTCGGATGCTTGACTCGCTCGGTCCAGCTGATATCGCTGATGTGAATCAAGCCTTCAAGGCCTTCGTCGACTTCCACAAACGCGCCGAATTCCGTAAGGCTGCGCACGCGCCCCGTAATAAGAGTACCGACGGGAAAGCGCTCGCCGACGCTTTGCCACGGATCGGGCAGCGCCTGCTTGAGTCCCAAGGAGATCCGCTGCGAATCCGGTTTCACCTCGAGAACCACCACATCCACATCGTCGCCCACTTTGACGATTTTCGACGGATGCTTCACGCGCCGGGACCAGCTCATCTCGCTCACATGCACAAGTCCTTCAACGCCCGGCTCGATCTGCACGAACGCGCCGTAGTCCGTCACGCCGACCACTTTCGCCTTCATTCGCGTACCCGCCGGAAATCGATCTGGTACCGTGGCCCACGGATCGGGCAGGAGCTGCTTGCGTCCGAGCGAGATGCGCGATTTTTCCTTGTCGAACTTCAGAATTTTGACTTCGATCTCATCGCCCGCCTTCACAATTTCCGACGGATGCTTCACGCGTCCCCAGGCAAGATCGGTGATGTGCAGCAGGCCGTCGAGTCCGCCAAGATCGACGAAAACGCCGTAATCGGTGATGTTCTTTACCTTGCCTGTGACGACAGCACCTTCGACAACCGTTTCCAGCAAAGCATTACGCTGCGTCTTCGCCGCTTCTTCAAGCAACACGCGGCGGCTGACCACCACGTTTCCGCGCTTGCGATTCAATTTCAGGACGCGAACTTCAATCTCGCGATCCTTCCACGCCTCCAGGTCATGCACCGGCCGCAATTCGAGCTGTGACGCCGGCAGAAACGCTCGGACGCCAATATCAACGACCAGTCCGCCCTTGATCCGTTCGATCACTTTCGCGGTGACGGTTTCATGCTCGCGATACGATTTTTCGATTTTTTCCCAGACCCGGCGCCGATGCGCGCGAACATGCGAGAGCAGGACGTAGCCGTCCTTCCGTTCGTGCAGGCGCTCGACTTCAATCGTCTGGCCAGGGCCGAATGGGATCGCCCCGCCCGCTTCGAGAAATTCCTGCGCCGGAACAAGGCCTTCAAATTTCCCGCCAACATCGACGACGACCCCGGCTTCCGTGACGGTGATCACCCGGCCATCGAAAATCTCACCTTCTGCGGGAGTCGCATCCAGTGTCGGGTACTTCTCGATCAGCTGCTCCATGCCTTCCGCGGTTTCCGCATCGGCCGCAGCCGTATCCGCGGATGCTTCCGCATCGGTCTGCCCGGCGGACGCCGTCTCTATCGGAGCTTTCGCGGGCGCAACGCCTGCTGCTGCCGATTCGGGCGTTGCGGACGTGGGTTCGGCAACTGCCACCGCGGCCTTATGCTCACTTGCGGGGTCAGTTGATGGCGCTACGCCAACGGGAGCGGGTGCCGCCGTCCCGGATTCAACGCTTGATTCAGCCAGCGAGCCATTTGGGTTAGGGTTTTGGTCGTCGTGATCGCGTGACATGCCAGCGGCCTCCGTGCGGATAAACGCCCTGCACACCGAGAGTTGTCCCCGGAGTCTCCACCCTGCTGGGGATAGAGCAAAGAAGGGGATAAGCGCCCGCGCTCGGCGCCGTATCACAAAGATGATACGCGCCCGTTCTAAACTCTGTCAACAGAACGCGTGCTGTGGATTCAGCGGATTGGATGCGTTGCGATTCGCGTATGTCGGTGGAAACACGGATGCTTGCTGGCCAGCGAAGACGGCGCCTCAGTCACACTCATGCGCCCACAGCGCTGCGCGCGGCGGGACAATCGCACGAACTTCGCTCTCCGTATTCTGTGTTTCGTGCCGCCCTATGCCCGGAAGCGGCCCGCCTGGCGGATTTCCTTGCGGTAATCGGGTGCCACAATCTCGATTGTGCGGCACATTTCATACAGGCGCGAGCGGATGCGCGAGCCGACGCGATCGGCAAGCGAGTCTTCAACGGCGCTCGGCCGCATTGCCGACCCTCGCGCGACCGGTCGTGCCGCGGAATCGGCATCGAGAAAGTTTGTGGTGACGATTGTGACGCGCTTGTCGTTGTAGCGCGCATTCAGGATGTGGCCGACCGTCTCAAGCGCCCAGAGCGACGGCTTGCTCGCGCCGAGATCGTCGAGGACCAGCAGCTCGGTTCTGAGGACCGGATCGAGAACGCCCATCTCGGTCGACTGGCTTTCCGCGTTGTAACTGTCCTGTATTTCCTTCAGAAGCTCGCGATAGTCGTAGAAGAGACCCGAATGCCCGCGCTTGACGATTTCCTGCAACGCCGCGACCCCGAGATGTGTCTTCCCCACGCCGCACGGCCCCATCAACAGCAATCCGTGCTCGGTGCCCGCCGGGAAATCCCGCGCAAATCCCTGCACGATCAGCCGGGCCTGTTCGAGGCTGCGATTCCACGCCGCAACTTCCGGCGGCGTGCCCAGATCGTATTGCAGGTCGGTATCGAAATTCTCGAAATCGCAGTGGCGATAACGCTCGGGAATGCGCGCACGGACAAAAATGCGCGAGGCGCGATCGTCCGAGGTGCAATTGCACGGTACCGCCCACACCATTTTGGGCTCGCCACCGCTCGCGCCGCTCTTGGTTTCGGCGGTCGCGAACGGCTTGGCATTCGAATTCGAATCGGGGCGTTCGACAACCTTCCAGCCGGTACCGTTGCAATCGGGGCAATCAGGTCGCGCCATGAACTAAGAATAAGCGCCATGCACGCTGCGCGCAAGCTGACGCCTCCTGTGCAAAGCGAAGGTACCTGTGGAAACTCGTGCGGAGTGGATGAGCCTGGCGATTACTTGACGACGCGGATGGCTTTGAGCGGCGCGGCGCGCACGATGGCATTGCGCATGTGGCGTTCATCGGCGTGGCTAAAACCGCGCACGAGCTCGCCGCGCACGAACGTAATGAACGATTCCATCTGCAACTGCATCTCGGACATTTTGTCCCGCATATTCAGGATCACTTCAATGCCCGCGAGATTGACGCCGAGATCACGCGTCAGCGTCAGAATCACTTCGAGGCGCTCCAGATCCTGATCCGTATAGAGCCGCGTGTTCCCCAGCGAGCGCGAAGGTTTCAGCAATCCGACACGCTCATAGAGACGCAGTGTCTGCGGGTGGAGCTTATAGAGCTCCGCGACGGCGCTGATCATGTAGCCTGCTTTGGCCTTTTTTCTCGCATGTGCAGCCATGGCGTGTTCCTCGGTTAACTCTCAGAGCGTGGCGCGAGAGAAAATCTCGCGGCGCGGGTCTTCCGGCGCAGCCTTCCCCAATTCTCGTAGAAGCTGTTTCACGTGCTCATCCTCGGGGCGCGGAACCACCACTTGAACCTCAACGATCTGATCTCCGCGATGGCCGGAGCGCCGCGCCGACGGCGCGCCCTTCTCGCGAAGACGCAGCTTCTTGCCGCTGTCGGTCCCGGGTGGAATGCGCACCTGCGCGCGCCCGTCAATCGTCGGCACTTCCACCTTCGCTCCGAGCGCCGCTTCGGTGATCGTGATGGGAACCACCGTGTAGAGATCGTCGCCGCGACGCTCGAAAAACGGATGAGGCTCGACCTTGGTGATGAAATACAGATCGCCCGGCGGGCCGCCATTTTCGCCCGCGTTTCCATGCCCCGCGACGCGAACGCGCGAGCCCGTCTGCGCTCCCGGCGGGATCCGCACATCGAGCGTCTCCGACCGGCGGACGCGGCCCTCTCCGCCGCAATTTCGGCACATCGTCCGCAGCTTGCCTGTTCCGCCGCAGCGCGAGCACGGGATTTGAAAGCGCATTTTGCCGCTCACTTCGGTGACCCGGCCGCTGCCGGCGCATCCGTTGCACGTCTGCTCGGTCCCGATCGAACCTTCACCATGGCATTCGGGACAGGCATCGAGACGCGTGATGGCGACCTTTTTCACTGTACCGCGCATGGCCTCGGAGAAAGAGATTTCAATCTGGTATTCCAAGTCAGAGCCAGGTTCTGGTTCATTCCGCCCCTGTGCCGCGTTTCCGCCGCGGAAGAATTGGCTGAAAAGGTCGCGGAAGCTCGAGCTCCCGCCACCGCCAAAGTCGAATCCCCCGAAATCAAAATTCGCCGCGTCGGGCGCAACGTTGTAGCCGCCGCCTGGCTGAGGACCGCCCGCTCCCGGCGTATTGAAGCCGAACTGGTCGTACGTCTGGCGTTTCTTGGTGTCCGAGAGGACTTCGTACGCTTCCTGGATTTGTTTGAATTTCTCTTCGGCGGATTTATCGCCCGGATTCAGGTCGGGGTGATATTTCCGCGCAAGCTTCCGGTATGCCGCGCGAATCTCTTTCGCCGTCGCCTTGCGCGGGACGCCGAGAAGCTCGTAATAATCTTGTTTTGTGGTTGTCGCCATGGTGTCGTGTTAAAAATTGCCGCCAAGCCGGCGGCGTTTGTATCCGTCACGCTGCGCAAAACGCTTCAGAGCTTCGTCCAGCGCGCGTTCCACTCCGTCATTTCCTTTGCCTCGCGTGCCAATTCCTCGCGATGACGGCGCTGTTCGTCGGAGCGATTGGCCATCGCCGCATCTTTCTGATTCGCGCGCTCGAGCCAGCGATCGATTCGCGCAACCTTCTCTTCCACTGTGGCTGGATCGGAGCGAAAACGAAGCAGCGTGCCTGTGATCTCGACTGATCGCGTCGGAAAATCGGCCGTTACTTCCTGCTGCGCTTCATAAAACAGCCGACGCCAATCCGCTGTTGGAGATTCCGTGATTGAAACTTGAATTAAATAGTAGTTGTCGCGGACTTTCTGCACCGCTTGAGGCGGGCTCGACCGCCGGATGCCGCATGTCGCCAAGAGACGCTCCCGTCCCGACAGAAACACGCGCGCCGGAACCGCTGTTCTTTCTGCGGTTCCGGCGTCGCGCCTTCCTTATGTTTAGTTCGGCCGCTTCGATTCGTCCACGTCCACGAACTCGGCGTCCACAACATCGCCTTGTCCGCTGCCGCCGGCGCCGTTCGTCGAACTCGTGTCCGTCGAACTTGTTGCCCCCGCGCCCGACGCCGCACCCGCTGCGTCTGCCGCGCTCTGCGTCTTGTAGAGCACTTCGGCGATGTGGTGCGAGGCCTTGGTCAGTTGATCGACAGCCGTGTTGATGCGATCGACGTTGCCGTCCGCGATCGCACGGCGGCATTCCTCGATCGCCGTCTCGGCCGCCTTCGCGTCGGATTCGGAAAGCTTGTCGCGATTTTCCTTCAGAAGCTTCTCCGTCTGATAGACCAGACTATCCGCACGATTGCGCGCTTCCGCTTCGGCAACTCGCTTCTTGTCTTCGTCCGAGTGCGACTCCGCTTCTTTCCGCATTCGCTCGGCTTCATCCTTGCTCAAGCCGGTCGAAGCGGTGATCGTGATCTTCTGCTCCTTGTTCGTGGCCTTGTCCTTCGCCGAAACATTGAGGATTCCGTTGGCGTCAATGTCAAACGTCACCTCAACCTGCGGCAAGCCACGCGGCGCTGGCGGAAGCCCGATGAGTTGGAAATTCCCGAGGCTTCGGTTCCCGCTCGCGACTGGACGTTCGCCCTGGAGGATGTGAATGTCCACCGACGTCTGATTATCGGCCGCGGTCGAAAACGTCTCTGACTTCCGCGTTGGAATCGTAGTGTTCCGCGGGATCAGCACGGTCATAACTCCACCGAGCGTTTCGACGCCGAGTGAAAGCGGCGTCACGTCGAGGAGCAAAATGTCCTTTACTTCTCCGCCAAGCACGCCGCCCTGAATGGCAGCGCCAACGGCCACAACCTCGTCGGGATTCACTCCCTTGTGCCCTTCCTTGCCGAATAGCTCTTTGACAAGGTTTTGGATGAGTGGCATCCGTGTCTGGCCGCCGACGAGAACAACTTCGTTGATCTGGCCGGCTTCCACGCCCGCGTCCTTCATGCACTTGCGGCAGGGTTCAACCGACTTGCGAACGATCTCGTCCACCATGGATTCAAGCTTGGCGCGTGCCAGCTTCTTCACCAGATGCTTCGGACCGCTTGCGTCCGCCGTGATGAATGGCAGATTGATTTCGGTCTCCATCGTAGTCGAGAGCTCAATCTTTGCGCGCTCCGCCGCATCGCGAAGCCGCTGCAGCGCCATCTCGTTGCCCTTGGCATTGAGATCGAGTCCGTCGTCCTTTTTGAATTCCTCAATCAGCCAGTTCACGATGCGCTGATCGAGATTGTCGCCGCCGAGATGCGTATCGCCATTTGTGGCCTTCACCTCGACGACGCCTTCACCGACCTCTAGAATCGAGATATCGAATGTGCCACCGCCGAAGTCGTAGACGGCGATCGTTTCGTCCTTCTTCTTGTCCAAACCGTAGGCCAGCGCAGCGGCCGTCGGCTCGTTGATGATGCGCTTGACGTCCAAGCCCGCAATTTCGCCCGCCTGCTTCGTGGCCTGGCGCTGTGCGTCGTTGAAATACGCCGGGACAGTAATTACCGCTTGCGTCACCTTCTCTCCGAGAAAATCCTCCGCTGCCTCCTTCAGCTTGCGAAGAATCATCGCGGAAATCTCGGGTGGCGTATATTCCTTGCCTTGAATCAATGCAGCGACATGGTCGCCCTGGCGCACCACCTTGTAGGGCACCATCTTGATTTCCTCGCCGACCTCATCGAAGCGGCGGCCCATGAAACGCTTGATCGAATACACCGTATTTTCGGGATTCGTGATCGCTTGCCTCTTGGCTACCTGGCCGACCAGACGCTCGCCGGTCTTGGTGATGCCGACAATGGACGGGGTCGTGCGTCCACCTTCTTGGTTCGGGATTACGACCGGTTCTCCGCCCTGCATGACGGCTACAACCGAGTTCGTCGTTCCGAGGTCAATTCCGATAATCTTGCTCATGTTAAAAGCTCCTTCAACGCTCTAAGTGATTGAAAATGGCGGCTCTATCGCCTGAAACGTCGACAGTATACATGTTGAGTGTCTTGTTGTCAAGTATTTGAATGCTCGCGCAATTTGCTTGCTTTCAATCTCTTGCAGCTACTGTCCAGCTCGGTTCTGCAGTGTAGATCAGCTTTCACCGGTGAAGCCTTTCAGTCCTTCAGCGCTCTCGTATTTTCGGCATGTCGCTTCCCCATCCTTAAGTCTAATAACCAAGCCGGCGACATCGGCATCTCACTCCATTCGGTGCAGTCATCTGATGCACACCATGGAAACGGAGCCGCGCCGACGCACCGAAAAAGGTTAGAATAAAGCGTTCTTTCCTAATCCATTTTTCGCAGAAGGGACAACGTCCATGAAGGCATGCAGGAAAACGCGCCTGCGTCGCGGGTCAGCAACCTTCGCGTCGATCGCCATCGTTGCTTTTGTGGCTTTCGCGCCAGCGGTCGCCCGCGCGCAAGCTCATCCGCGCGCCGTCGCTTCCGCGAAGGCCTCCGAGAATACCGACGACTCTTCGCTCAAAGCCATCGGCTCGAAATCGGCGCCGATTACGATGGAAGTTTTCAGCGACTACGAATGCCCCTCCTGCCGCGCGCTGTACGAGCAAACTCTCCGGCCGATGATCAACGAATACGTCGCCGCCGGAAAAGTTTACATCGTGCATCGCGATTTTCCGTTGCCCATGCACAAATACGGATACGAAGCGGCTCGGTGGGTTAACGCCGCGGCGAAAATCGGTCACTTCGCCGAAGTTGAGCAGGCGCTGTATGACAATCAAGCGGCCTGGTCGACCGACGGCAACATCGCGAAGTACGTCGCGTCCGCACTCTCTCCCGCGGATTTCAAGCGTGTTTCAAAAATGATGGAAGCGTGCCAGGCCGAAGCTCCCGGCGTGCAGCCCGCGAGCGACGCGCGCGGCGCGCAGTCCGCTCACGGATGCCCGTTTGACGCGTCTATCGAAAGGGACAAGGCGCTTGGCAATACAGTTCCGGTCACCGCAACGCCGACGTTCCGATTCTTCTACAAGGGGCAGACCTATGGCCCCACATCCGGGTTCGTGTCATGGCCATTGCTCAAACAATTTCTCGATCAAGTTCTCAGCCAGTGATGAGCGGCACTTCGCGCGCTGGCACCGGACGAGTTCTACTGTTGGTCGGCAGGCTGGCGCTTGCCGGGATTTTTCTGTTCGCGGCCTATGCGAAGATGAAACCGCAAGGCTCGGTGCAATGGTCGGTCCCCGCGGTGAAAACTTCGCTTCTCATGTTTGCGATGCAAGTGGATTCCTACCAATTGCTCCCGCCCTCCACAGTCAGCTTCGTCGCTAAGTCCCTCCCACTGTTTGAGCTCTTTCTGGGGCTATGGCTTTTGAGTGGCATTTGGCTGCGCTTGTCTTCGCTCATAACCACGATCCTGCTCGGCGGATTTTTCGGCGTCATGGTCCGCACCTATGCGATGGGGCTCGAGATCAATTGCGGCTGTTTCGGCCCGGGCGAACGTCTGGGACCAAAGTCCCTGCTTCGGGACGGTTCGATGCTCGCGCTCGCGCTGGCGGTCACAATCGGCGCATTTCTCGCGGCGCGTAAGAAATCCAGTGGGGCGGCGGCATCCTCTCCCGCCGAATTGCAGCAGGCTCCGTAACACATGATTCGACCGCCGGTCTGTTTCATTCTGCCCTGGCGTTCTCGATGTTTTCTTTCCGCAGCGCGCTATAGAATCGCGAACCTAGTTGAGGAGGAATTGAAGATGGGCTTGCCGAAACTTCGCCGGTGCTCGGTCGCGGTGCTGCTGGCCTTAGCCGCCGTATCGGGCGCCGCTCCTGCCCGCGCGCAGGGAACCGCGACGACCGGCAAGACGCTGACTGTCGAGCGAATCTACAGCGCGCCGGATCTCAACGGCTCGATGGCACAAGGAGTCCTTTGGAGCCCCGATGGAAAACAGCTCTCCTATTTTCACGCCCCGGACACGGTTGGCGACAGCGCCAAAGAATTGTGGGTAATGAACGCTGCCACCGGAAAAACGAGCGTCCTGGTGAATGCAGAAACCCTTGCCTCGCTGCTGGAGCCTGCCAAGCAAAAATCGACTCAGTCGACCGGCCTCGGCCGCGCGACGCCGGAAGACTATGAATGGGCGCCGGATGGAAGAGCGATCCTTTTCAAAAGTGACTCGGCGCTGGTCTGGCTCGACCTCGCATCGATGAAGTCCAAGCGGCTCCTCGAAGGGGACGCAGAAATCGAAGACGCGCGAATTTCACCGGATGGAAAGTGGGTCAGCTACGTTCAGGATTTTAATCTCTGGCTCATCAACGTCGCGAGCGTCGAGAAGAAGCAGCTCACGATCGGCGGCTCCGAAGATGTCTTGAAAGGCAAGCTCGACTGGCTGTATCCCGAAGAATTCTCGACGCGAACGGCTTACTGGTGGTCGCCCGATTCCTCGCGGGTTGCTTATTACGAAATGGACGAGCGCCCGGTCGCGAAATATCCCATCGTCGACATGAGCGGCCCAACTGGCGCCATCGAAATGACGCGGTTCCCCTCGGCGGGCGAAGCGAATCCCATCGTCCGCGTTGGCGTGATTCCCGTGAGCGGCGGCGAGACGCGTTGGCTCGATACCGGAGCCGACACCAACGTCTATCTCCCGCGCGTCAATTGGCTCCCCGATAGCAAACATGTCGCGATTCAGCGCTTGAATCGAGCGCAAGATCATCTTGATTTGCTGCTCTGCGACGTTGTCTCCGGTGCGTCGCACTCGATTCTCACCGAGGCCGAAAAAGACTGGGTCAATCTCAGCGACGATCTCTACTTTTTCTCCGACAGTCAGCGATTCCTGTGGACCAGCGAGCGCAGCAATTTTCGTCACATCTATCTCTATGACATTTCGGGCAAGCTCCTGAAACAATTGACGAGCGGCGACTGGACCGTGACGGGAATCGAAGGCTTTGGCCCGCGCAGCGCCAACGGATTAATCGTCGACGAGCAGCGTGGCTACGTCTACTTTTTGACGAACCGGGCCGATGTTCTCGAGGCGCAGCTTTATCGAGTTTCCTTGAATGACGGCTCTCTCGCGCAAGTCACTCATGAGCCGGGAGTACATGAAGTCGAAATGGCTCCGAACGACTCCGCGTTTGTGGACACGACCTCGGACGCGAACACACCTTGGCACGAGGACGTCGATCGCATCGACGGCACTCGCATCGCTGCACTCTCCGGGAACACGCTGCCCGAACTTGAGGAATATCATCTGCCGCGCGTCGAGTTTGTGACGGTTCCCGCTGATGACGGAACAACGCTCTATGCCAGCATCATCAAGCCGCCGAATTTCGATCCGGCACGGAAATATCCCGTGGTGATCCAGGTCTACGGCGGTCCGGACTGGCAAGTCGTTCGCAACGAATGGGACAACGATCCGCTCTGGTCCCGTTTGATGTCGCAGCGCGGATTCATCGTCTGGTCGCTCGACAACCGCGGATCCACGGGGCGTGGCCATCGCTTCGAGGCGTCGGTCTTTCATCATCTTGGTCGGCTCGAATTGGCCGATCAGCTTGCTGGCGTAAAATATCTGAAGTCGCTCCCGTATGTCGATGGATCGCGGATCGGCGTCTGGGGCTGGAGTTACGGCGGATTCATGACGCTCATGGCGATGTCTCGGGCACCTGGCGTCTTCAAGGCGGGAATCGCCGTGGCTCCCGTGGCCGATTGGCGCCTGTATGACACGGCGTACACCGAGCGCTACATGGGACTCCCGCAAGACAACCAAGCCGGCTATCGCGATTCGGCGCCGGCTAATTTCGTGCAGAGTCTCACGGGCAAACTCCTGCTTGCGCACGGGACCGGCGACGATAACGTGCACTTCGCTAACACCGCGCTACTTCTGAATAAATTCATCGACGAGGGGAAATATCCCGAGCTGCAAATCTTTCCGGGGCGCGGTCATCCGATCAGCGATCGGGCTGCGCGCATCGAACTCTTCAACAAGATCACGCAGTTTTTTATCGACAATCTATGATATTTAGATTGCAGCCGTCCGATTCGTGTGGGTACGGGACACTTCATCGATGATGCGTAGGGACATCATGGCCGCGCGCCTCTGCATGTACTTCACGATCCTGCCCGCGGTAGCTTTGGCCGCAGCGTCGACGCTCGCGGCGCCTCCTCCGCCGCAATCCGGCACTGAGCCCGCGCCATCTCCCGCGCAGGCATCTCCGCAAAAGGAAGAGCCGGGCATGCGCTCCGGGCCCTCTCTCGATGATGCCTTCGACGACATGTATAGTCTGAAATTTGACGCGGCGCGCAGTGAAATCGCCGCTTACGAACAACTTCACCCCGACGATGTTCTCGCCCGCGATGCCGAAGCGGCCAGTTATCTCTTCGAGGAGTTCCAGCAGAAAGGCATTTTCTCCTCGGCGTTTTTTCTCGATGACAAGAAATTTCTCGGTGGCATCGACGGGTCTCCGGAAGCGAATCGCAACCCGCAGTTTCTTGAAGCCAACCGTCGTACACGCGAGATGGCCACGGCGCATCTTCAGGAGAACTCGCGCGACGTCGACGCCCTCGTCGCCCTGGCCATGGCCGACGGCATGGAATCCGACTACGACACGGTCATCGAGAAAAAGCAACTCGCGGGACTTGAGATGATGCGTTCGGCCAATGGGAACGCGACGAAAGCGCTCGCCCTGGACCCCGATGCGAAAGATGCGTATGTGTCCCTCGGTGTGGCCAGTTACATCATCGGTTGTCTGCCCGGTTACAAGCGCGCCTTCCTGTTCTTCGGTGGAATCCACGGCGACCGCAACCACGGAATCGAAGTCATGCAGTTGGCGGCGAACGGCGGACACTATCTCCGTCCGTTTGCAAAAATCATGCTGGCTCTGGCCTACGAACGCGAGCATCACTTCGACCTCGCCAGGAATCTTTTGGCGGACCTCGTGAACGAATATCCTGAAAATCCACGCTTCGCGGACGAGCTTGCCATCGCGCAGCGAGTCGCCGGTAGAAATTAAGGCAAGCTGATAAATTCTCGCCACGACATCGATTACAATGAGACGTGCCTGAACTTCATCGATTCGTTCTCTTCCTTAGCGCGGCCATCGTCCTGGCTGTAGTGCCGGGGCCCGGCATACTGTATGTGCTCGCGCGAAGCCTCGCCGGGGGGCGCCGTGAGGGAATTCAATCTTCGCTAGGAACGTTCGTCGGAGGGTTGGTGCATGTCGTGGCCGCCGCCGCCGGAATTTCCGGGATACTCGCGGCGTCGGCCGTCGCATTTCACGCCGTCAAGTATGCAGGCGCGGCATATCTGATCTGGCTCGGGATTCGCATGATCTTGAGCCGGGATGCGGCGATGACTGTTGAAAAACTTCGCCCGTCGAGCCACGCGTTTCGCCAAGGCATTCTGACCGAAGGCCTGAATCCGAAAACGGCGCTCTTTTTTCTCTCCTTCATCCCGCAGTTCATCAACGCGGATCGCGGCCACGTATTCCTGCAATTCATCGTGCTAGGCTGCGTGTCCGTCGCGCTCAACACGTCCGCGGATCTGATCGTGGTCTTGCTCGCCGTGCCGCTCGAACGCAAGCTGCGGAGCAGCGGGAAATTCCGCCGCCGGCAGCGCATCGCGTCAGGCCTTGCCATGATCGGTCTCGGCACGTACGTCGCCCTCGGCGACGCGAAGTAGCGGGAATCGCCTCACCACTTCACTCGAACGCGGTAATCGAGCGTCGCCGTTCCATTCTTCGCCACGGGAATTTGGAAGCTCGCCGTCGAAGAATCGAGTTTCGTGGATTTGTAGTTTGATTTCTCGATTTCCCAATCCCCGCCGATCGGCTCGCGAACTTCCACCGTAATGTCATTCTCCTTGTGATTCCTCAGCGTAATCTCATATTCGAACTCATAGAGGCCCGCCGAAAGCTTGCGGAAGTCGGTTTCCTTCCGCTCGCACACCACGTCAAAAGCGTCGCCGACATGGATCGTTACCGCCTCGTCCTTGGGTGTGTGCCCGATGTTGTCTTCGCCGACCAGCTGGATCCCGCCCCTCAAATCCGCCTGATAGACGCGAACCGTCCCCGCGGGCAACGGCATGCCCAGCCCGGATTTTTCCTCGTTCTTGAAACGATAATTCACGTTCACCGGTTGCGAAATCGGATTGCCGATGCCTTGCGGGTTTCGGTAGTAATACGGCTGGCCCTCAACCAGAAAGAATTTCTCGACGCTCACTCCGGTGCCGTTCAACAAACTGATCTGCTTCGATTCGTTGTCCGCGATCGACGTTTTCCGTCCCAGCGAGTACAGGTGATACTCCGAAAAATTCTCCTGTACGAATTGCGGCGCTGCCGCCTTCCCCTCCAACGCCTCGCTCATCGCGGCCATGTTGCCGCGTGCCGTGACCCTGTGAAGGTCCCCAGCCACAAGCTGCAGCTTGGCGTTCTTGTACGCCACCCCGCTGTTGTTAGTCAGCGTCACCCAGCCGTCGAGGTCGGCGGATTTTTCGTCGCGGCTCACGGTGAGCACATAGTCCGCGTTCCAATTCATGTTATTCGCCAGATACGACGCTTCGACGCGTTGCGCCTTCGGGCCGCTGTTATCGAGCATCCACACCAGCGTCGGCTGGCTGTAAAGATTTTCCGGCAAATCGGGAAAGCGGTAGGACTCCGCCGTCATGCCCGTGACGATCTCGTCGCCTATTTTCCATACAGGGCCCGAATTGTCGGCCAGGAGAATCGCTTTGGTCTCAACCCACTTCGTCGAGTTGTTCTCAGTCTCGCGCTGGACCAGCGTCACTTCCTTCCCCACATACTTCTGCAGCAGCTTCGCGGGATCGAGGAGATCGTATTCGTAATTCTGCTCGATGACGCTGAGCCGCGACGGTTCCGTCAGCGAGCGGAAGTGAACCGTCGTCGGATTGATCGATGCCGCGACGTCCTCAAATTTCAACGAAAATGTTCCCGAAGGCATGCTGATCTGCCGGACGTCGCGAACCAGCGCGACGTTTGAGTTGTAGACGGTCACGGCCAGCTCCACCTGATCCTTCTCCGTCGTGCTCGGCGTCGATTCATTCGCAGGCCGCGGCGCCGCATTCACTCGGCCGCCGCGCCACGCGAGCGGCACCGCGGCCATGATTGCGACGGTTGCGACGAGCAGGATTGCGCAACTGAAATTCCGGTTGTGATTGGACCGGCTCATATCTTCCTCCTGAGAACGTGCGTGCAGAATTGCCTTCCGTAGCTGAGAACGTCGGCGTCGGATTTTCTTGCAGGCTATTTCAGCTTACTTCGGAGAAATCGTTACGGGACTCCAGCTCGTTCCGCCGTCGATGGTCGTGTAGACGGCGCCGCTGGCGGTGGTAATGGTCGCGGATTTCTTGTCCCGGACGGAAACGGCAGTGAGGTCTTCTTCCGATGGCGGTGTGATGGTTTGCCACGTCCGTCCGTCGGTGGTGCGAAGGATCATGCCGGCTCGGCCGACTATCCAGCACACTTTCGTGGACGGAGCGGAAGCCGCGAGCAATTTTCCGGGCGCTATATTTGCCTGTTCCTGCCATTTTTCGCCGCCGTCGGCTGAGAATTCGATCGTGCCGGACGGCGAGATTCGCCAGAGTTTCTTTGCATTCGGCGTTCGAACAATCACGGGCGATACTTCGACCTCGACGGCTCGGAATGACGAACGCGATCTGGTCATCGCGGAATTCACGGCGGGGCGCGCTGTCGTTTTTTGTTGCGGCGCAACAGAGGCTTGCTTGGCCGCGTCGGCGCCAGGGGGAAGCACAGTTACAGCTTCGGACTCCGCCGGGCTCACGGTTTCCGCGGCCGCCGGAGGCGCCTCTAGAGCAGTCTGCGCCGCGACGGAACTGGTCGGCGGCTGACTTTCTCGCGGGAGAACTGGCGAAGCAGGCCTGACCCGCGCGGCCGGTGTGCTGGATTTTCCGGCTAGCACGGCGACACGCGCCGACATTCCGTTCTGCGTTTGCGGCTTCAGTTTCGGAGAGCGTTCGTTGCCGGGCGAAAGCGTCGCGACCTTCGGCAGCGAGAGCTCGTCTGCGGATTCGCGCCCGGATTTTTCCTTCTTCGTCGCCTGCGGCTGCGTCAACGCCAGCGCGTGCGCCTCCGGCTGCGCCGCCGGCGTGGGGTTTGGCGGAGGAGGAGGTGGGAGAGGCGGCGCTTCGACTGGATGGTTCTCCGCCACCATCGCTGTCTGCACGAGTTTCGATCGATTGTGCTCGCGGATTCCGGCCCAGAGAATGAGGATCGCGAGCGCTGTCGCCAAAGGCACCGCCCACCGCCAATTCCATTTCCACAGCGAAGAGCGCGCGGGCGTCAATTTCTCCGGCGCTTCCGCGCGGGCCATCACGGCGAGTTGCTCGCGGCATCGGGAACACGCAGCCACGTGCGCGTCGCAGCGATGGGTCTCGTCCGGCGTGAGCGCCCGTTCGAAATACGCGGCTAAGACGTCCGGGCTCGGGCAATCTTCTCCCGGAGGCGTCGCGTCGGTTGAAAGTCCGCGCCGCAGCGCGCCCTCGAATGCCCGGTCATCTTCGCGCCGTTTCAATTCTGCCCTCTCACTTGGAACGATACTCCTCGACTCTCTTGCATGGCAAAGTCGCTCATTCTTTCCTCGTCAGCGCGCGCGTCAGATCGAATGGCCATTCGTCCTTTGCGTATTCGTAGCAAAGCCGCAACTGCGCCTCGCTCAAGCGCTTTTTTTCGCGCAGCGCAGCATCCACCTGCAGCCGCAAATCACGCCGAACGCGGTCGAGCTTGCGTGAAACGGTCGCTTCGTGTTCGCCCAGCAGCCGGCCGATTTGCGCGAGTGTGAGATCGTCCACGTAATAGTAGGCGAGACGAAGCCGGTCGCGCGGTTCGAGCGCGGCAAGCGCATCCGTCAGCGCAATCTGCAGAAACGACAAATAGCGCGCGCGATCCGGCTCCGCATCATTGCGAAGGCGCACGGCGTCCTGTGGCATCCCCGCCGGCTCTTCGCGTTCCGGTTCATCAAGCGACTCCGTGCGACGCCCGCGCCGGATTTCGTTCACATGCCGCTGCGCCAGAATCGCTCTCAGCCACGTACCGAGCTTGCTTCGCCCGTGAAAATAATCGAAGAGCGAACGCCGCCGCCCATCCTTCATTTCCAAGCCGTACAACTCGGCGTAAAGCGAATCCGCGAGGTCGCGCCCCGAAGACTCCCCGGCGATGGCCCGCGCGGCGCGATACAGTTCGGGGCGAAATTGCGCGATGAATTCGTCCCAGGCGGCGGGATTTCCAGCGCTGCACGCGCACGCCAGAGCCAGATCTCGCAGATTCAGCGCCTCGACATAACGCATGATTTCGCGCGCGGAGGGTTGCGCCGCCGCAAAGCGGGAGCCGGCGCTGCGTTCAAGCACGACTTGAAAAGCATCGACCGAGACATGCCATTCCTCAGGCACGTTCGCCCGTCGGTGGAGTTCTCCGACCGTCGGCGTCAGCTCAGGCGCGAAGCGAGGTGGTGTCGGCAAAGGTGAGGCTCGGGAAACCGCTCGAAGTCCCGGTGGTAATGATACTCGCAAGCGCGGCGGAGTTGTCCGGCCGCAGGGAGCGAATGTGCGCCGAGGCAAAATGGCGCGAAATCGGCGATGCGCGTCGAAAAGTATTGCGGGTCATACGTCGTGCCCAATGTGTTTCCGTCCAAACCAAATTGCACTCCTTGCATCCAACGGAATAAGATGAGTAAGTGCGAAACGGTTTGCCGGCAATCGCCCCGGCACGGCGCGAAATGACTCGCGCAGCGCATCTGATTCGTCTGAAGGCCGCTCACGAGGAGGCCTGCTCATGGTAAATCGCCACGGAGATCAAACCGAATGAGTTCGCATTGGTCTCAAGCGAGGCGCCTGCTCACGGCGGCACTCATGATTGGCGCGGCCTTCCTGATCGGCCGCGCCCATCACACTGGCGCCGCGGATAGCGGGTACAAGGTGCATGTCGTCCAGGATTCCGCGCCACAGGAACTCACCGCCGCAGTCCGCGAAACGATGGCTCCCGATGCCCTTCGCATTTCCGGCCCAGACGGACACTTCGGCACCCTCTGGCTTCGCCAAAACATTCCGCCGGCGTCTTCGACCAATCGCGCACCTGGGGTCGCTTTCGGCCAGCTTTCAGAAGGAACACTCATCGGCGCCGTTCGCATCGCCGGGACCGCCGCCGACTATCGCAATCAAGCCATTCGCCCGGGCGTCTACACGCTTCGCTACGACATTCAGCCCATCGACGCCAATCATGCCGGCGTTTCGCCATACCGAGATTTCCTTCTTCTCGTTCCCGCTTCCCTTGACCTCACGCCCGCTCCTATCCTCGGCAAAGATCTCCTCGACGACAGCCGCAAAGCATCCGGCACGACTCACCCACTCGTCCTGAGCCTCCTGCCGCCGGACGCCGCACCAGTCACGATTCCCGTCGTCACTCACGTTGCCGACGGCGATCTGTGGGTGCTCTATTTTCGAGCCGCAGTGCCGGCCGCCGCGACCAATCCCGGTCCCGCCGTGCTCGGTCTCATCATCGTCGGACATGTTCTGGACGCTTCCTAATTTCACGCGCCGTACGCCGCGCTTTTCCGGCTGCGGCTTCTTCGAGTTGACTTCACTCATGCCGCTTTCTACGATGCACATCTGATGTACACCTGCCGGGAATGCGAACAACCTCTCAATCAAGCGACCGAAGTCTGTCCGTATTGTGGCGCCGATCTCACGGCTCCGCCTGTCGAAGAAATCGTCGCGCCAAAGAAAAAGCGCGCACTCGCGAGGAGCTTTGTCATTTGGGGAATTCTGATCGCGTGCGTCTGGGCTATCGTTTTATTCGTTCTTCCGCCGCGCCCGGAAACAGCGCAGCCCGAAGCGGAGAAAAGCGCGGTGGCTGCGATCGTGGCCGTCCGTAGCGCTCTCTCGTCTTACGCTTCCGCCACCGGAGGCTATCCCGCCTCTCTCGAAGCCCTGGGCGAAGCGACGCGCTCGGCCGCGCAGTCGGCGCAAAGCGCTGGCTATGACATCCAGTACGCTCCGGCTCTCGTGCGCGAAGATGCTCCGATCCGGAGTTTCACGCTTCTCGCTCGGCCCGGAAATTACGGCTACCGGAATTTCTTCACCGACGAGTCAGGCATCATTCGCGCTACCCGCGAAAACCGCGCGGCCACCGCGCAGGACCCGGAGTACAAATAATCGCACCTGAATCGACAATGCAATGACCTTCAGCCAGCGCACGGCAGCTATCGCATTATCTACGTTCTTTCTCGCGGCGTCCGTCTTCGGAGCCACGGTCATCCGCGTCCCGCGAATGGCCGGCGAAACCGCGCCAAGTCCTGATTCCGCGGCCATGCAGTATCGCCGCGCATCATGTCATTCATCGTGCGGCACGATGTGCGACAAAGCTCCCGGAATCCGCGCGCCCATGTCGCATGAGCATCCGAAAACGCTCCTCGACGCGATCGTCCATCACGGCAGTTCCGGCACCGACGTTGAGCCCGCATCGACGCCGCATCCGATGTGGATGATCCGCCGCGGCGGCTGGGATTTCATGTTTCACGGCGACATCTTCACCAACGAAATCCAGCAAACCGGACCGCGCGGCGCCGATAAGTTTTTCTCGACGAACTGGTTCATGCCCATGGCGCAGCGCCACGCCGGGCCAGGCACGTTCACCGCGCGCGTCATGCTCAGCCTCGAACCGGCCACGGTCACCGGCCGCCAATATCCGGAGCTGTTCCAGGAGGGCGAAACGGCTTTCGGCAATCCCATTGTCGACGCCCAGCATCCCCATAATCTCTTCATGGAAATCGCCGCCTTCTACGATTGGCAGCTCGGCGCGAACAGCCTGCTTTCCTTCTATGCGGCGCCCGTTGGCGATCCCGCTCTCGGCCCCGTTGCGTATCCGCATCGCACCTCCGCCAGTGAAGATCCCATCGCCGCTCTCGGCCATCACCTCCAGGATTCGACGCACATCTCCTATAGCGTCGTGACCCTCGGTTACACTTACCGCATCGTTCGCGCTGAAATTTCAGGCTTCCATGGACGCGAGCCTGGCGAAAATCGCTGGAATATCGCGTCCGGCGCGATCGATTCTTGGTCGGCGCGGCTCACCGTGAGTCCCGCACCGAATTGGAGCGGTCAATTCTCGCTCGGCACCCTGCACAGTCCCGAGGCCATTAGCCCGCTCGAAGACCAGCGCCGCATGACGGCCTCCGTCAGCTACGACCTCCCGCTGGAGAACGGCAATTGGGCGTCAACCGCACTCTGGGGCCGCACGCGATCCTTGATGACAGGCGAGGTCCTAAACGGCTATCTCTTCGAATCCACGCTTCACTTTCGCGCGCGAAACTCCGTCTGGACCCGCATCGAGAACGTCGACCGGACGAATCTCTTGCTTCTGGGAGAAAATCCACTGCCTCCCGGATTCGAAGAGCATTTCTTCGCGCGCATTCAGGCCTACACCGCCGGCTACGATCGCGAATTTCCAGTTCTGCCACATTTCTCAACCGCTCTCGGCGCGCAAGCGAACTTCTACGGAAAGCCCTCATCGCTCGATGCCATCTACGGCCAGCACCCATTGGGCTTCGTCGTCTTCGTGCGGCTTCGCCCCGTGGGATCGATGCGATGAGCAGACCAATCCGTATCAGTCAGCGCCATTTCGCGGAAAAAGCTACATGCCGAAGAGATTTCGCTGCAGCTTGTGATATCCCTGCTCGGCGGCCCAGAGGCCCAGCGGAAGGCACGTGAGCTCGTCGACGATCGGGATGGCGTGTCCGTTCTTGGTGAGATCGATTGTCTCGATGTAGGTCTTGCAAGTGTCGCAGGCTTCCACGCGCACGTACTCGAACTCCTTTGCGACGTACACGCAGAGTTTCTTTTCGTCCTCTTCGCCACATGACGGGCAAACGATCCGGCGGATATCCCATTCGGTCGCGCAGAGCGAGCAAACCAGCGAGCGCCGTCCGCCATCGCCTTCAGGCCGCAACACCCCGGCCTGCGGCATGGATTGGCACACCGGACAGCACTGCACGGCCGCCATCGATGCCGGAGGACGCGGCAGCTTTCCGGCGAGATATTCGGCATAGGGCTGCAGGAACGCGCGGGCGCAAAACGCGCTCCGCTCTTCCGCTGCCGGCTCAAAGCGGCAGCCGTTCTCCCAATAATTCTGAATCAGGCTCCCCCAGGAATCCTGCTGCCCGCGAACTTCATTCGCAAATTCCGCGAGCGGAGCGGGCGCCGCAGACTCGACGACCGCCAGGAAATCCGCAAACCGCGGCAAGAAAGCAGCGGTGTCTAACAGGCCCCGGACGGAATCATTCCCGGTCAACACCGGCTGCGGCGCTCGTGATGACACGAAGTGGGAATATAGATCGCGCTGGAATTTCGCAATAACGGCGTAAAACGTAAGGATTTCGCTCGATGCCGGGAACTCGCGGGAAAGCTCATCAGCGCGGCGAATACGCCGATCCCACACCCGTTCGATCATTACTTGGATCGCGATCCGCCTTTGATCTCTTCATACCAGGTGCGATGGAACGTCCAGGCCCACGCGCGCGTCACGTACCCATGAATCATGGAGCCGAAGCTGCCCTCTTCCAGTATCGCGCTCATGTACACGTGAATCAGGAACAGCCCAATCGTGATCAGCGCCACGCTCGCGTGGATCAGGATCGCCACGTAGCGCACGTACCGCAAACTCCACGGCAGCGCTTCCGTGTACCACAACGCCACCCCGGATAGCAGCAGCAGGATCACGCTCCAAAAAATTCCCCAGAAGAAAAGTTTCTGCCCGAAGTTGAACCGTCCCACCGGAGGTAGTTTGTCATCCTCATTCTGTATGTAGTAGGGTATCGTCTTCCCCCAAGCGCGGTCGCTGTTGTCCACTTGCATGTCCCGGCGCCACTCTTTATAAGACCAGAACACCGACGCCGCAAAAATCAGTCCGGACCACGGATGCAAGAATCGCGCCGTCGGTCCGCCGCCCACCGTCGCGGCCAGCCAGTAGAGATAGGGAGACCAGAACGCCAGTCCCGTAAGCAGCGCAAATGTGTAGCTGAAGGCGCCGATCCAGTGATTCGCGCGCTCGCCAAGCGAATACCGCGGGATCAATTCCTCGTTATGGTCGGCGGCGGTTGGGTGCGATATCGCATTGCTCGTCATGGCCGCCTCCCGTTCCCGTTATCCGGCGGAATCGGTTCTTCCTTCTTCGGACCAAATCGCATGTAGTGCCACGCCAGCCCCACCAGCCCGCCGATCATCGCAAAATTTCCCAGCCACTTCAGCGGTCCTTTCCACAAACGCACCGAATACGGAATGTGCGGATCTTTCGGCAATCCGCCATACAACTCCGGATTCTTCGCGTCGTGCAGCACGTAAATAACATGCGTCCCGCCGACGCCCGACGGATCGTAAACTCCCGCATCCGCGAAGCCCGATTCCTCGCGCAATTGCTCGGCACGATGCTCCGCCAAATCCTTCATCTCACTCTTGGTGCCGAAATGGAGGCAGCCGGTCGGGCAAGCCTTGATGCACGCAGGCTCCAGTCCCTGTGTCACGCGATCGTTGCACAGCGTGCACTTGAAAACCTTCCGCGCCGTCGGGCTGAACTTCGGGATGTTGAACGGGCATCCCGTCATGCAGTAGCCGCAACCGATGCAGTGTTCTTCCTGAAAATCGACGATTCCGTTGACGTATTGAACGATCGCTCCGTCGGCGGGGCACGCAGCGAGGCATCCGGGTTCTTCGCAGTGCATGCACTGGTCTTTGCGCATCAGCAGCATCATGCTGCCGTCTTCGCGCTCGTGCTCGTTGAATTTGATCAGGTTCCAGTAATTCCACGCCGTCTCCGGCATCGTCTGATAACTATTGTTGAAGGTCGTCTCGGTGAACGTATAGCCATTCCACTCCAGGCACGCGACCTCGCAAGCCTTGCAGCCGATGCATGTGCTCGTGTCCACCAGCTTGCACACTTGAAATTCACGGTTCAGCCCCGCTCCGGGAACGGGACCCGCGTGCCCTGAAATCGCTCGAATCTCGGTTGACGCTTGGCTCATGTTCAGCGCCCTATGCCTTTTCCACTTTCACGAGGAAGCCCTTCGACTCCGGTGTATGCGCGTTCGGATCAGTCACCGCCGGCGTCAGCAAATTTGCCGGCGTCCGCGCGTTTCTGCCTTCGTCCTCATCGATCCCGCGAAAGCCCTGATGAATCGGCAAGCCGATCTGATAAACCTTCTTCCCATCAATCGTCATCGGCTTGATTCGCTTCGTCACGAACGCTTTCGCAATGTACGTCCCGCGTGCGCTGATCACCTTGATCTTCTCGGAACCGGATACGCCGATATCGTTCGCCAACTCGACCGGAATCTCCACAAATGGCTCGGGTATCAACTGCACGTTCATCGGGTTGTTCTTCGTCCAGTAGTGATACTGCTCGGTGAGCCGGTACGTTGTACAAACGATCGAATATTGATCCGGCGTGCCAAGCTTGTCATCCGGCGTCGTGAATTTTTTCACCAGCGGGTTATTCGACTGGTCCGGATGCAGCGGGTTCTTGATGGGGCTCTCCATCGGCTCGTAATGTTCCGGGAACGGCCCATCCACCAACACGCCTATCGGCGCGAACAGCCGGCCCACGCCTTCCGGATTCATGATGAATGGCCCGAGATGCTCCTTGGGATGCGAATCCGGCTTGAAGTCCGGAACATCGTTGCCCACCCACTTCTGCGCGCCCTCATTCCACCAGACTTGCTTCCTCGATATGTCCCACGGCTTGCCATCTGCATCGCATGAAGCGCGGTTATAGAGCACACGGCGGTTCGCGGGCCACGACCACGCCCAGCCCTGAAACACGCCCATTCCCGAGGGATCGTCGGTGCCGCGGCGCGCAGACTGATTGCCCGCTTCCGTCCACATTCCCGAGTAGATCCAATTGCCGCACATCGTCGTTCCGTCGTCTTTCAGCCACGCAAAGCCGGGCAACTGCTGCCCCGCTTTGATCTCCTGCCCGGTCTTTTCGTCCTTCAAATCGGCGAGGGCTTTCCCGTTTATCTCCATGGCCAACTGGGAGAGCGGCGGATGCTCTATGTCGGCGTAGGCCCACGAGAGATTCAACACGGGATCCGGAAATTTGCCGCCTTCCTTCTTGTAGAGATTGCGCACGCGCACAAAAATCTGCGCGACGATATCTTGATCGAGACGCGCATTTCCCGGCGGCGGCACGGCTGCGTTCTTCCACGTCACCCAGCGCGCCGAATTCGTCATGCTGCCGTCTTTTTCGGCGAAGCCGGCGCATGGCAGGCGATACACGGTAGTCTTGATATTCTTCATCTCGTCGTTCGAAATTCCCGGAGCTCTCCAGAACTCGCTGGTTTCGTCCGGATAGATTTCGCCGACGACGAGCCAATCCGCCCTCTTTAGCGCATCAATGTTTTTCTTCGTATTCGGACCGATCATCACGCCGTTCATCCCGAAGGCGAAAAGTCCTTTCACCTTCCCGTTGTACATGTCGTCCCAAATATGAGTCCAGGAGTAATCGCGGTCGGCCTTCGGCAGGTAATTGAACGCAAAATCGTTTTGCTTGGTCGCCGCGTCTCCGTACATCGCCTTCATCAGCGAAATAAAAAACTTCGGCGTGTTCGAATAATAGTTCCACGAATCAAACGGCGCGGGTTTCGAAGCCGTCGGCGTGGTGCGTTTCAGATACGCGGCAAGGTCCGCGTCGGCCGGAATCGGCGCCTTCAAATAACCCGGCAAGCTGTCGTACAGTCCGGCCATATCCGTTGCGCCCTGAATATTCGAATGCCCGCGCAGCGCATTCACGCCGCCGCCCGCTCGTCCTACGTTGCCGAGCAGCAGTTGGATCATCGCCGCGGTTCGGATGATCTGCGTCCCGAACGTGTGCTGCGTCCAGCCCACCGCATAAATGATCGTCGCGACCTTCTTCATATCCCCGTCTTTGCGCACGGACGTGAAGAGGTCTACCGCCTTCAGGTACTGTTCCTTCGGAATTCCGGTAATTCGCTCGACGGTTTCCGGGGTGTACCGCGAATATTGCCGTTTCATCAACTGAAAAACGCACCGCGGATGCTGCAGCGTCAGGTCGTACGCCGCATTCGGAGGCAGAAGCACCGGCGCAGAATGTCCCGTTGCCGCTGCCGGTGACCCATTCGCGTGAGCTTCAGCATGCTCCGCGTCCGCTTTCCCGCTCAGGTCGCCGCCTTCCTGATAGTTCCACGTCGTTTTGTCGTAACTTCCGCTCGCCGCATCAAATCCCGAATACAATCCGTCTTCCGGCAGCTTGAACCCTTCCTTCACGATGAAGGCCGCATTCGTGTAGTTGACCAAATATTCTTTCGCGATTCGGTTGTTCTCAATCGCGTAACGAATCAGTCCGCCAAGAAATGCAATATCGGTTCCCGCGCGTATTTGAACGAACAGGTCTGCAGTGGAAGACGTGCGTGTGAATCGTGGATCGACGGAAATCAGCTTGGCGTTGCGATTCCGCTTCGCCTCCATCGCCCACTTGAATCCGCAGGGATGGCACTCGGCAGGGTTCCCGCCCATGATCAGCATCATGTCGGTGTTCTTGATGTCGATCCAGCCGTTGGTCATCGCCCCGCGTCCGAATGTTGGTCCCAAACTTGAGACCGTGGGGCCGTGTCAAACTCGGGCCTGGTTTTCCAGGTAGCAGACCCCCAGGCTGCGCATGGTCTTCACGACCAGAAAGTTGAACTCGTTGGTGTCGGTACAGCCGCCGGTAAACGCAATTCCCTCGCAGCGGTTGACGGTCACTCCGTTCTTGTCTTTCTCAACGAACGTAGCGTCCCGCGTTTCCTTCACTCGTTGTGCGATTTCACTGAGCGCTTTGTCCCAGGAAATGTCTTCCCAATCCGTCGCTCCCGGGCGGCGCACCTGCGCTTTCGTCAGCCGCCGCGGATTCAGCATATCCTGCTCGAGCGAAGAGCCTTTCGGGCAGAGCGTACCCCGGTTTGTCGGATGATCGGGGTCGCCTTCGACGTGAATTACCTGGGATGTGACGTTCTTCGCGTTATCGCCGATCGTGTAAATCAGCACGCCGCAACCCACCGCGCAATACGGGCACGTCGAACGCGTCTCCTTCGCCCGCGCGATTTTCAACTCGCGCAATTGCGCATAGGCAGGTTTGAGATCGAATCCGAGGACAGACGCAGCAGTGCCACCTATCGTGGCTATCTTTATGAAATCCCTGCGTGAGGTTAGCATGGACAGTCAATCCTCCCCGTTACGCCGGATTCGGGAGTTAAGAAATCCGCACTCTTTTTAGTGCCGTTACGACTTGATGTCAAGTTACAGTACGTTAACATTCGCGAAGGCTCCGGGGCGTCCGGGCACGCTTCCCTTCGTAAGCTCATGATGCTAGGCAAGGCGAAAAGGTGACATTCAAATCGCTGCAATCGACGGCTGGTCGGAACGCCATGGATCCCGCCCATCATTCTTCCGCAGGCCTGTCAAATGGCGACAGCCGCAAGGCTCCCAGCGCTGGCGCTAATTTCCGGGTAGCAGCACCGATTCGCACGCCAAAGTAAGGTAATCTGCTGTCGGTCAACCGTGAACTTCTCCGGGATATCGAATCAAAGCCTGATAGGCAAGCTTCTCCGCGCCCCGTTTCGCCTGATTCCCCGCTCAACCGTGTTGCCCATTCTGCAAGGTCCGCTCCGTGGAAAGAAATGGATCGTAGGTTCGAGCACGCTTGGGTGTTGGCTCGGGAGTTACGAATATGAGAAGGCCGCCGCGTTCGCCAAAGCAATCTCGCCCGGCGATGTCGTCTACGACGTTGGAGCAAACGCCGGCTTCTATACTCTTCTCGCCAGCATTCTGTGCGGTGACGCTGGGCACGTGTACAGCTTCGAACCGCTTCCACAGAATCTCGAATTTCTTCGCAGGCATCTCGCCATGAACAAGATCGCGAATTCCACGGTGATCGAAGCCGCCGTAACGGATCATGATGGGCGCGAGGCGTTCGACGCCTCTTCCGCTTCCACAACCGCGCATCTATCCCCGCGCGGCGAACTTATGGTTCGAACCGTTCGCCTGGATTCTCTCGTCACCCAGGGCGAAATTCTCGCTCCTAAAATTCTGAAAATTGACATCGAAGGCGCCGAATTGAGCGCCCTCGAAGGCTGCCAAACCATTCGAACCTGCCATCCAGCTATTTTCCTCGCCACGCACGGCGCGGAAGTCCATCGCGCTTGCCTCGATTTCCTCGCACGCCACGATTATCATCTCGAATCGCTGACCCATGAGAACGCCGAATCCTCCGCGGAACTTCTGGCTCGCTGACACATTCTCAAGCGCAGGCCGATTCCGAATAAGCAAGCTCCGGCAAGCGTTTCCGCGCCCGGCGGTTCCAAATCTCGCGCCCCGCGTACAGACTCAGCTACCTCCGTACGATGGAAAATTGCTCGCAGCTACAGTACACTGAAACGCAGCGCAGCCTGCGGAGAGGTGCTGGAGTGGCCGAACAGGGCTGCCTGCTAAGCAGTTACACCCCAAAAGGGTGTCGGGGGTTCGAATCCCCCCCTCTCCGCCATAACTCACAACAAGGGACTTAGAGGGTAGAAAAAGGGCGGCTACGTTTTCGGCTACGTTCCGCGCCGGAAATAAAGCCTCTTCCTCTCCCTCCTCGGTATTAAGCCTTGAGGCTAACACCGATGAAAGTCACCTTGTACACGAGAGATCACGGCACCCGGCAGTACCGCAAGCACAACCCCAAGAAAGGCTATCCGCCAGCAGGCACCATCTTCGTGCTGCGCTACGGCAGGACGTTCGAGACCATCGAGGCGAACAGCCTGTCCGAAGCAACGACCATCCGCATCCGTCGCCAAATGGAAATCGACGGCGGCTGGCTGCCCACACGCAAGGAGAAGGAGCCGACCGTTCTGATGCTGGACGCGGCGAAAGACAAGTACCTCGACGAGATCAAGAACGGACGCAAGCCGAAGACGTACCAAGCCTACAGCGTCGCACTGCGGTACTTCTACGAGTGCGTCGGCAACAAGGCGATGGAGGACATCGACCGGGGCGACCTGCTCAAGTTCGCGGCGTTCCTGCGCTACGAGAAGGGGCAAGCGCCGCGCTCCGCGTACAACAAGTTCGAGAACGTGATGACGTTCCTCGGGAAGAACGAAATCACCGGGAAGGCACTGAAGATCACGGCCTACGACTGGCCTCAGTACGTCGAGGAGGAGCCGGAGATTTACGAGCAGGAAATGCTGAACAGGTTCTTCGCCGCGTGCGACGAGGATGAGCGCCTGCTCTTCGAGTTCTTCCTGATGACGGGGATGCGCGAACAGGAAGTGATCTACGCAACGGATCGCTGCCTCGATTTCGAGAGCAACACCGTCAGCGTGCGCCACAACCCGAACTACGGCTGGACACCGAAAATGTACAAGGAACGCACGATCCCGGTGCCAGCGTCGCTGATGGCGAAGCTGAAGAAGATGCTCGTCGAGCGCGGCAAGGGCGGTCTGCTTTTCCCGACCGCGAACAACAAGCCCAAGCTCGACTTCCTCGACAAGGCGAAAGCCGTGGCTCGGCGGGCCGCGTTGCCGGAGCCGGAAGTCTACCTGCACAAGTTCCGCGCCACGTTCGCGACTCGCGCCCTTTGGGCGAATGTCGATCTGAGAACCGTTCAGGCTTGGATGGGTCACACCGACCTTGCTTCTACGATGCGATACTTGCGCCCGCAGCGGGACGCTGCGATGCGCGACAAGGTCGAGGCGATCTGGGTTTCTGCTTAGGCCGAACGCGGAAGCACGTGCGGGTGCGACGTAACTTCATCCCTGATCGCGATCAAATTAAACGGTCATGACAAATTTTGCTAACGGGCTTCGCTCTGCGCCGTGCAACTGAGCATCGAAACTAGTTAAGTTACGGAACGGTGCCCCAAAAAACCCTCGATAAGCTGCCCGGCTGTAACTTGAGCCTAGAAAGGCTGAGATTAGCTACGCGCTCCCCCTGTCCCATTCGCGACGTGGCGATTCCGACTTTCCGCAGAGTAGCTGCATCTAACTAGTTAGCGAGCACGAACCCGGTGCGCGTCGTTTCAAAGAGCGCCGCTGTGAAGTAAGGGCGGTAGGGCACAACTGAATAATTAACGGGACTTTGGTGGACGCATTCCGGCAACTGGGCGCACAGCCTGTAGGCGGGCTGAGGCGGTAACCATACGGTAGTTTACTGACCGTCAGGATTAGTTAGCGCCTGCTGCGACTCGTAAAGAGGACGAGTCACGGCAGGCGTTTTTTTTTGGGGCGCGAAGGGAGACGACATGAAGATCAGAGCGGTCGCTGACGAGGACAAAAGTCAGGCACAAGGAGAAACCAAGATGAACCGAATGAAACGGCAGTTGCAGGAGAAGGGGCAACAACATGGCACCGATGGCGTTCGTCGAATCGCTGAACCCGAACAACAGGGACATGCGGCTGGTGTTGCGCAAGTGCAGGTCAAGGAAGCAGCCATAACCATCGCGAAGCGGCTGGAACTGGCGTTCGCGAAGGCCGGGCAAGACGAAGACCTTTTGTGGGTGCTCGAAGGTTTGATCGAGCGGGAGGGTCGTTTCTCGTCCCTGTGCGGCTCGACCAAGGAGGTGAGCTTGGGGAACTTGGGGACACTGTCTTGGGACGGCCTGCACTGCGACATATTGTCGGACGGCTCCGTACTCGTTAGCGACCTGAGACCGGGGAAAGTCCCGAAAGTCCCCTTCCGGGAGGCGTCGCCGGACGAGCGGGCGGAGGCGCTCGGCCGGGTGCTGAGGAACGACGGCCCTTGGTGGGGAAATGCGGGCAGGATGAGCCGCGCCTTTCTTCGCGCCGCTATGCGTGGGGAGAGCGTCTCGCTGGAATATCCGGACGGGCACTGGCGGCTGGTCGAAGACTGAATTGAAGTGGGAAGTACCTCAACGGGAAGTGAGGGACATCTTGGAGCGACGCTGGCACGACGTGGAGCTAATTGCTGGACTGCTGCTGAAACACGGGCGAATCACGCCGGAGATAGATGAGGTGTTGCCCTTAGAGGCTGTTGAAGAGGGACGCGGTTCCAATGAAAACCTCAAAGAAGAAACAGAACGCAAGCGGAGCGAAGAAGTCCAGCGCACCAACTGTCGATGAACAGAGAGTGCACGCTACGCCTCTGCGAGCGAGTACGTGCGCTCAATGGTGATGATGCCTTCCGCCTCCAACTGCTCGGAAGGTTTTCCTTTTTCTACAGGTACAGTTTTCTTCCGCTGGAAATAGCCAATCAATTTGGAGACGCGGTACGGCTGCGGACTAATGTCTACAGAGTGATCGTCGCAGAAGAACTTGGTCACGCGTCCAGACTGTAGCTCCCACGTTAGCGTGTTCGTCGCCGGATGCGGCAATGTTCCCTTTCTCTCACACGTTGGTCTCTTCATTTCAGTGCCCCTCCTGTTTCTGTCGGGCCGGACTGCCCGCGCCTCTAGGTCGCCTGACTCCGTACTCGACCGCGACTCGATAAATCAGCCAGCGGGAACAACCTAACAGGTCCGCAAGTTGCTCGTACGAGTAGGTGGGGTTCGCAACGATCAGGTCGCGGATCGCGGCATGCGCCTTCGCTGTGCTTGTCTTCTTCACAAGCCGAACTCCGACCACTTCAGCGGTTGCGCTCTTGATTTCCCGGTAGTGACTCATAGCCCTCGTAAGAGGGATCGCGTATTTGTTCTGCAAATTCACGGCGATCTTTCAGATCAAGAAACCTCATCAACATTGGGAAATTAGCGTTGCCAGCGCCGAATGCCGATAAGGATTTGAACTTTGCAGTTCCTTCTTTAGACGGCGAGCCGTCAGATCGCCGTGCGCACTAACGGACTCTTCAGATCAACGCGTCAACAGCGCAAAGCTCAGAATTTCCCTGAACCCGCGTATCTATGTATGTCGGTGTCGTCGCGAGACGATTTCAAACCGGGAGCAGGCTGACTAGCCTCTTGCCTGCTCCGAACGGTTTCCGATACGCCCTTCGACAAGGCGCAATGACAGAGGCTAGAAAAACAGAGGCTATATGATCGACATCAAAAAGTTACTGCAACAGAAATCTGAACTCAAAGAGCTTTGGGACTACCTCGGCGTCGAGGCCCCGTTCCCAGACAAGGACGTCCGGCTGTGGCTGATGGACTTCAGCAAAGAGGAGGTCGAAGCCGCCTTCAAGGAGCTTGCCAAGCGCGAGAAGAAGGTGGCTGACGCGGTCAAGTACGTCGGCAAGATTCTCCACAACTCCAAGCTCAACAACATGACCGTCGAGGAGAGGGCCGCGAAAATCAGCGCGATGCGTTCTCTGGTGGGAACCATCGGCGCGGTCAACGGGCACAAGGCAAAGGTCGAGGCTCTCAAGCGGGAATTTGCCGAGGTTCGCCAGCCCTTTGCTGGAAGTTTGCCGGAATTTGCTGGTGGTATTGGTTTTGGTTCTGGTGTTGGTTCTGGTTCGGATTTTGATTCTGCTACGGGCACGGAGACAGGCAGTGACCCGGCAGAACCCAAAGGCTGCGGCTCGCTTCGCTCGCCTGTCGCGCCCCCCCAAGCGGAAGAGAAGAGAACGGCAACACCCAAACCGAAACCCGAAGAGAAAACCAAAACCGAAAACCCCTTCGCCTCCGGTCTGAAGCCCATCCGCCGCTGCAAGACGTGCGACGGCTTTCTGCTCCGCAGCGTGAACCACACGTGCCCGCTGCCGACTACGTGCATTGACTGCGGCGCTTCCGAGTGGAACCACGAATGCCGGGGCGAAGCCGACTAAGCGAACCAGACACCGAAACCGGAAACCGGAGACCGCCACCGCGCCAATCTCGCTACCCAAACCCTTAGTGATGGGTCTTAAGAATGAACAGTAAAGAGTACAAGAACAACGAAGACAGTCCAGAAGTGCTCGCCGTCGTGCCGCTGCCAACAGCGCAGGAGCGCAGGCGACGGGAGATCATGCTGGCGCGGGTGATGCTCGTTGCCATCGACCTCGTCCTCTCAGGCGAGGGGATGGGACTGGAGACCGCACGCGACTTGGTCAGCGAAGTCAGGCATGCTCACCCAGAGCTTGTGGACGAACTGTGGTGAGAGCCGTGACGCTACAAGTTACTAAAATCCTCCTCGCGGAAGACGAGCCTTCTATGAGGCGTTACATCCAGATGATCATGAGTCGTTGGGACTGTGAACTTGCGGTCGAACCATCGGGAGCAGATGCAATCCGTAGGGCGGCTACGTTTAAGCCAGATGTGGCCCTCATCGGATATTGCGCTCCCGGCATGGATGGAGCGCAAGCTGGAATCAATTTGTTGGTGGTCTCGCCGGAAACGCAGATCGTGTTGTGGAACGAGCCTGTGCCGCCTGATGTATTAAGCGATCTGAGAGCGCAGGGGTTTGACTTCCGGACATTCCTCGCACCATTCGATGCGGAGGCATTACGAACCTTGTGCTTCCCGTCATCGCATCCAGAAGCGGGATGATAAGCGTGTCGGTTCACTTCGGCAACTGAGCACCGGGATTGCCGACCACTTCCACGATCCGCTGAACCACAAGCGCCAGTCCGTCTTTCGTTTGAACTGCGATCCGGTCTGCTAACATCGGAGAATAGTTCCGTACCTTCGAGAAGCCGACGCCGTGCCACACCGGGAGTATTACCTTTTCCCCGTTGACTTCGCGAGTCGCCAACCCGTTCAGTTCCTGTTGCGGCCAATGCTTCTCGAAGAAGCGGGCACTCAGAATGACAACACCGAAGCGTGAGCGGGCAAGCCCACGGTCTATTGACTGGCGAAGACTATCTCCCAACCGGAGGGAAAAATCGTCATACCAGACGCGCAAACCGTTGGCTTGAAGAGCTTCCGCGAGCGGTGTAGCGATTGCTTCTTTGTCTTCGCTGGCATGTGAAATGAACACTTCCCACTCTTCTTCCTGTTTCTTTGCAGGAGCGGAACTCGTCACACTACTGGCTGCCGCTGGAGGCGGAGCCTGTCTGATGGGTATCTTCAAACCAGCCACGATCTGCGATTGCATTCCCCGTTCCTGCTTTCGCTTGGCGATCATCGCGTTCACAAGCTGCTGGATGTCACTCTTGAGTTGCTCCGCCGAACCCTGCAAGCTCTGAAGATACTGCTTCATTTGACCGATGGTTCTAGTCACGGCCCCGTCTACGTCGAAGTTCGCATCCGTGAGGCGGTAGACAAGATGCAATTCGTTGTCGTGAACCTCGCCAAACGGTGGGTTCAGAGTGAACATCGTGGGCTGCACCTCAAACAGCCCGGCGTCACCGTGAAAAGGGATTACGACTCTGACTTCCGTGCCAGCCACGTAGAAGGGTCTGGAACGATCTGTGATGAACCGTCGCGGGTCACGGCTGACATCCACCTGCGTTTCCTGCGTGAGCGCATACTTCTTCTCTTCATCGAGCACTGGGACGTTGATACTGAACCGCTCGATGAGCGTCGCTGCTACAGCAACGGGGTCTTTGTCGAGTTCTGCATTCGCGACATTCTGAAATGCGTTCTTCAGTTCCTGCTTCTGGTGCTCGATGACCGCGAATACATCAACCCGGTTGAAGAGTGGGCTCATTGCTCGTCTGCGCTTCCCGCGTCTCGTAATGCTCCAGAGTCTAGCAGATTTAATTTGCTTCTCGATTCCTTCCGGCGAAGCCCGGCTGATGAGGAGCTATCCCGTTAGCTCGCGGATCAACAGCGCGGTTAACTACGCTGGAGCAAAAGTCGAAGTTCTGGGGTGGTAGGAGCGACTGCAAGTTTTGCGATGCACGGCTAGTGCGGTAAAGGCGAGGGGTCATACTTCGCCACTAGTGCAGCTTCGAATTGCTGCAACGTTTGAATATCACAGTTGATGGATTGCTGCGGTGGCTGGGGCCACTGAGCACGGAAGCAGAGATCGCTGAAGTAGCCGCCCAGCTCCAGAAGAATCTTCGTGCCCGACACGGTTCTTTCCTATTCCGGGTCGTTTACTTTAGTCACGCGAATACGAGGCAGGCGGTACCCGCGACCGTTCCCCAGATAACGTTTCGGGAAATTGCGGAGTTCGAAGTCAGCCTACGAACACCTTGCTGGGCGCAATACAACTTGGGCGTCAAATCGGATCATGAGCAATGGGATGACCTAATTCGGGAAATCTGGAATATTGGTAACCCTGAGAGAGCAAGCTCTGAAAGTGAAAAGGTCGATGCCATCCTGCAACTTATCAGCAAATAAGTTCTGAGACATTTCGAAGCCTATCTACGAGCCGTACCATCCCGAGCGTGTCCTGCCCACAGTAGTCCAGCAGCGCCTTCCGTTTCTGCTGGCGCTCAGCTTCGCTGCAATCATCACCGATAAGCGATTCCCAAGCCAGCCCTGCCGCCTGCCCGTCAGCCACTTCCATGCCGTCGTAAGTCATCTCAGGCACCAGCGCCGGTAGTACCGATTTCAGCGAGTAGGAGCCGCCGAATGCCGGATGGTAGACGTGGTTCCGGACGATTGGAAGTAAGTCCCAAAGTCGGGACTGAATCTTGTCGATCCGCTTCGAGAACTCCGGCAGCCACGAGGCGAGGTCTAAGAGCCGCTGCGACTCAAACTGTTGGCTATACACCACGATGCTTCCGCAATCGCCGAGGGCCCCGCAGAGCGTTGAGATGAATGCGGTGCGGGGATCGCTCCTGTCGGTCGCCAAGAATTCCAAATGCTCGGGCGTTGCGCCCGGCTGCCGTTGCACATGCACGCTCCACTGGAAAGGGATTTGATCGTAGGGACGCATCCCTGCAAAGCGTGGCAGAGCCGGGTTCATGGTTTCAAAATCTGCGAAGTAGAGTGGGTACTTCAGCTTGCGCAACTCTTGTCCGATTTCCGGGCTGTACCACGGCTCTCCCAACTGCACGCTGGTACACGCACGACGGAGCCGTCCAGTGAGCGGGTAGTTCTCGGGGATGTTGCGAATGGATTGGACGCCCAGAGCGACAAGCTTTGCGACTGTGCTGGCATGAATTCTGGGAAGACGCAGAATGTGATCTTCAGGAATCCGGGGATTGCAATGATCAAAAAACTCGCAAGTGAATGGATTGCTACAGTGCCGTCCAGCAGGAATGTTGGGAGCCTCGGGCATTGCGAGGACTCGAAATTCTGAGCGAAGTTGAATCGTAAGCTCAGCCTGCAATTTCTCAACTTGCCGGGTCAGGTTCCGAATCCTGAAGAAGCGGCTTGCGTCGATAGAGCCGCCCTCATACACGTAATCTCGACTCACGTGCGCCAAGCACGATGCCGCGAGATCGACTGCCGAGCGGCTCACCACCCGGTGCTGTATCGCAACGTCTTCGAGATGATGATCCTTAACGTCGGTTGTGGATTTAACTTCGATCAATCGCCAACGCTCGTCTTTGCGACGTTGCAAGACATCCACCCGGACGAGGACTCCATCGTGTTCGAAGACTCCTTCAAAGATCGCAGGAACTTCGTGATTCGCTAATAGCTCCCTCGTCGTGCGAATCGCCTGATCCAGCCGCGTAGAGCAAACCTCGATTCCACCGGGGAACAGTTTGCGTGCGAGCAAGCCGACTTCACGCCCCTGTTCGATGATCGCGTCTGCGGTACCGTCCGGCTCAACCGCGAGTTCTGGTTCGTGGACGAGCAGATACAAACGCTTCAAACATTGCATGCCTGCGCAGAACTTGCTCTTGGAGATTCTCATGCTCACCGCAGCGCCTCGTCTTGCATCACCTTTATAATATTCTGGAATTCCGATCACGCATCCGAGCGGTTAGGCACGCCAGTCACGAGCCTCAGCCTGAACTTTGCATACTCTGCGTTGCTGCGGGGCGACTTGTCTGGTCCGCAGAAAAGGTGCCAGAGGGCTTTATCGGCGGTGTACAAATCTTCGAGCGACAGCCACCACCGCAGGTTGACTTCCTTCTTGCTAACCTTAAGCGGATGCTCATCCATCCGCTTAAAGTGCTGTTCGGCGAGAACAAAAGCCCGGACGGCGGCGTTCATTTTTTCTTCTTCCTCGGTCAGGTGCTTCTCCGCCTTCGGAGAGGCGTTGTACTGGATAAGCTCCTCGAACATCAGTCCTCCTCATGGAAAAACATGTCCAAACTTCTTGCGACGGGTTCCCAAAAAACCAACTACGGGCACGTCACCTCTAGCCAGATCATCGCAGCACGCTCCTCTGTCCGGCGCGGTAGCCGAGTTTGTAAACGAGAACCAGTAGAAAGATCACGATTGGCATCGGTCGCCTCCGAACGGCGAGCATTTCTGGTGACGCTTCACGTCGCACAGGACGACACGGCGACCGAGGCGGTGACATGAAGCAAAATCGGAAGCTTTCAGGCGCATAGAGCCTTCGCGTGCTGAGACCGGGCGGCGGTGTAAACTGTTCCGACCGACAGCCTCATCACGCTAGCAATCGTGCGCCACGATTGCCCGGAAGCTCGGAGTGAGTTGATTCGGTCAACATCAACAGTTTTTCTTGGTCGCCCGAGGCGCTTGCCTTTTGCTCTGGCATTTCGAAGCCCTCCCCGCACTCGCTCAACTATTGTCTGCCGTTCGCTTTCCGCCACTGCCGCGAGAACATGAAACACGAATGTGCCTGCTGGAGTCGTGGTGTCAATTTGCTCGATCATCGACACGAAGTTAATTTTCAGCGCGTTGAAAATCTCTAGCGCACGGCACAGGTGTGACACCGACCGCGAGAAGCGGTCGAAGCGCCACACTACGACCACATCGAATCTCCGGGCATGGGCATCCGCCATCAGCCGATTAAGTTCGGGTCTTGAATCCTTCTTGCCAGAGACACCATTGTCCACATAGCAGTCGAACACTTCCCAGCCTCTTCGCTGACAGTACTCGACGAGTTCGCGAGTCTGCATTGTGCTGTCCTGTCCACCGTTCACTGTCGAGACTCTCGAATAGACCGCAGCGATGACCTTTTGAGGCTCGCAATCATTGTTTCGGACGACCAGCAATGCCACAGTAGCCTCCTTTATGTCCTTGCCTGTCGCAGAACCCGTTCAAAAAGCGTGCGCGGGGCGTTCCAGTAGCCGCTCGGGTCTCCCGTAGACCCGATCCCTTCGGGTGACCGGAAGTGCCCAGAATGCCCCGCTACCACAATTTACTTTTTGCCGTCGAAGTCGGGTGTAAGCGGCGTTCTGCCGATAAAAGTCTTTGAATCGACCTTGCCTGTCGTCCGATCTCGGGTCGTAATCGTGCTGACGTTACGCTGGACGGAGACATCAACGCTTTCGTCCTTCAAAAAATACGTTTCCCTCCACCCGATGGTCTTACCGTGATTATCCTTGGTGGTTAGCATTTGCATTCTCCTTTCGTGCCAAACTTGTTGCGATCTTCCGTCTGTCAATGCCCGCCCGCCTTCTGCTGCTCGTGCGCCTTTCGCAACGTCTCATCGAAGCATGCTTCGCACGTGCCGCCCGTCTCGCCACCTTCGCCTCGGGAGAAGCCATGGCTGCACGCTGGGCACCTGAACTCGATTCCGTTCGGAGGGTGACCTTGAGCGTTGGAATCAACCGGGACAGCTTCCGCCCCGCACTGTCCACATTTCTCGCCGAGGACGTCCTTGCACTGCACGCACACACGAGTCACGAGCGCTCCCGAATGGGGCGCAAGAACTGAGTGGGATTCGCCGTTACTGCTGAGACTGCGTACGGAAACAAGAGTGCGAATGCGAGGGGATAGACGGCTGTTACAATTCGGGTAGCCATGCAGCCTCCAATTAGGTTGCGTCGGTCAGGGACGTCAGGCGGATGCAACCGCCCGACGTCCCGCTTATTTCAATTCCTTGGCTCTCTCCAGAAGGTACTTGTCAATCGCCCTGCGGACGAGTTCCGCCACCGGAGCGCCTGTCTTGTCGGACAGCTTTTGTAGCTTCTCGATCTGCTCCTCTTTGAGGAAGAGGGCTGTCCGCTTCATGACCATATAGTGCCATACAGGCATACATCAGGCAATAGGCCGTGAGTACTGGAAGCGATTGCGAATCGGGCTGAGCATGCTTGGAGCCGGGCAGGCGGCGTGGACTTCTAACGGACTGGTATTTCGTTGTCCTTGCCTTTTCCGCTCTCCGAGCGGATCATGCTGCGGGAACCGCCACTCCTAGGCGGTTACGTTTCGGGAATTGAATTGTCCCAAGAACGATGAGAGATTGGCAGGGCACGAAATCGGCTACTACCGAAGTCCTTTGCTTTCAGCGGTGGAAAGAATCCCCCCCTCTCCGCCATCCCTGACGCGCTCATCCCTCGCGTCAACATCCCCATCCATAATCTCGAATGGCTCTCCGCCTCTTTGAGGAGTATCGTACGCGCCAGTTTCAGCACATTTCAGGAGCGTTCAGGAAAAAAAGAGGTAGGTGCCATGGTCTTGGGGATGACGACATTTACCTTCGTGCATGTTCTGTTGAGTCTGATCGGAATTCTTTCGGGGTTTGTAGTCGCCTACGGTCTGCTCACGGCCAATCGACTCGGCGGCTGGAACATCCTCTTCCTCGTCACCACCGTGTTGACGAGCGTAACCGGCTTCATGTTTCCGTTCCACAAGTTCCTGCCATCTCACGCGCTCGGCATCCTCTCCCTGATCGCGCTGGCGATTGCCGTCTATGCTCGTTACAGCCGTCATCTCGCGGGCGGTTGGGCTCGCGCGTACGCCATCACCGCCGTAATCGCTCTCTACTTCAATGTCTTTGTCCTGATCGCGCAAGCCTTCATGAAAGTGCCGGCTCTTCACATGCTCGCTCCCACGCAATCCGAGCCGCCATTCTTGGTCGCGCAGCTAGTCTGCATGGCGCTCTTCATCGTTCTCGGCATTTTTGCCGCAAAGCGATTCCGCATCGCTTCTCCTTTCGCGGCCTGACGCAACCAGCTCGAACAAAAACAAAACCCGCCGCGTCGCTCCCTTCGCGATGCGGCGGGTTCTTGGTTTCTTGCCCGGGCGATTCCCGTCCGGCGCTTGTCTGTTTCTGCCGATTACCCGGTCGCGCCGGAGGCCTGCCCGAACGACTTGATCGCGCTCGTTTCGTCCGCCTGAACGTCGAACACTGCACTCAAACTCGTCATCTTCAACATGTCTTGCACTTTCTTGCCGGGGTTTACGATCTTCATCTGTCCGCCGGCTCGTCGCGCAGCCGTATGGCTCCTTACGAGTTCTCCAATACCCGCGCTATCGATGTGGTCCACCTCGGTCAGGTTCAGCACGATTCTTGACCTGCCCTTTTCCACCAGTCCTTGAACGATTTCGCGGAGCATTACGTTTCCTTCGCCGAGCGTGATTCTTCCAACGATGTCGATCACACTGACGTCGCCCACTTCTCGTGTCGCGGCCTGCATTCTGAGATTCGGGCGTTCCGCAATGCTGATTCCCGTCCGGTCGAGAATGTCGCATGCCACGGCCGCCACTTCATGCCAATCCGTCCTCACGATGATCAGCGAGCGCCCGTCCTTCAAAACTTTCCGGAAGAGCGCTGCGTCTTCATTGTCCGGAAGCGGTTGCGGAATGTTGTGGTCTGCGGTCGCAGCCTTTCCTGCAGCAGACCCTGCGCCCGCGCCGGCCAAGCCGAGCAGCGCCGTCGCGCCGATTCCCAACGCCAGCGCCTGACCGAGTCCCGGAATTACCAGCAACGTAGCGGCGACGACTCCGGCTGTCATTCCGGCCGCTCCTCCCACGAATCCTCCGGCCCACGTACCGAGCTCTTTCGCGAGGCTCGCCGCCTCGGTTTCCGAAGTCGTCAGAAAAACAATCGACTCCAGAGGTACATTCCGCTTCAGCAGTTCTTTCAACGCTTTTTCGGCGCGATCGCGCGAATCGAATACTCCAATTGCAGTTTCCATTTAGACCTCTCCTTGAGTCCGCGGCTCTGTTGGCTTACAGCTCAGTGAGATCTCCCGAATGTCGGGGGCTTCTGGCAGTGTCCGCCCACCAACGGGAGTGAATGCCCGCCGGTCCGCTAGAGTGCCGGAAATTTGCTCCTATGCATGTAATTTGTCAAGGAGAATTGGCGCTCGAGCGGCGCTCTTCGGCCGGTTATCACTCCTTCTCCGAAGAATTTCCGAGTCCTGTCAGTACTCCCTCTCGCGCGCTGTCTCACGATCCGTATACCGCTGTGCGCATCGTCTGGACCTGGATTCCGGCGATTTCACCTATCCATCGCCACCGAAATCGAGCGGGAATCTCCCGTTTCTCGCGCTACAATCCGCTTCCATGGCCGTGCTTCGCATCGGTACATCCGCCTTCACCGCCGCGGGCTGGGAAGGCTCGTTCTATCCGCCGGGAATGCAGCCGCGCGATTTTCTCACCTACTACGCCACAAAATTCGACACCGTTGAAATTGATTCGACCTTCTACCGCACTCCCTCGCGCGCCACGGTAACCGGCTGGGCCGAGAAGACGCCGCCCGGGTTTCTGATCGCCGCGAAAGTTCCACAAGCCATTACCCACGAAAAAGTTCTCGCCGACTGTGACGCCGATCTCGCGAATTTCCTCGACACCATGAATTTGCTCGGCAAAGACAAACTCGGCCCGCTTCTTTTTCAATTTCCCTACTTCAACAAAGACGCGTTCAAAAGCGGCGATGAATTCCTCACTCGCCTGAAGTCTTTCTTGAAGAAGCTCGCGAAGGGCTATCGTTTCGCTGTCGAGATTCGCAACAAGAATTGGCTCGATGAACGTTTCGCGGATACGCTCCGCGCGCACAACGTCGCGCTCGCCCTGCAAGATCAGCTCTGGATGCCCCTCCCCTCCCAAATGAAATTCGACTACATCACCGCAGACTTCACCTACGTGCGCCTGCTCGGCGACCGCAAAGGCATCGAGCAAAAAACGAAAACCTGGGACAAGGTCATCGTCGACCGCTCCAAGGAATTGCGAAGTTGGGTCGATGTCTGCCAGCAAACCGTTCGTCGCGGCGTCGGCACCTTCGTCTACGTCAACAATCACTACGCAGGCCACGCTCCCGCGACCGTCGCTCAATTCCTCAAGCTCTGGAACGCAAGAAAGACCAAAACGTGAACGCCTTCAACGATTGCGATATTTCACCCGCTTCTGCTGGTACTCTTGTTCAGCTTCATTTTCAGGAGATCATCGCACCGCTTGCCGCCCCTCATCAGCGCTCACGGACTTTCCAAGCGATACGGCGCCGCGCCGCTGTTTCAAAATATCTCCTTCACGGTATCGGAACGCGACCGCATTGGCGTCATCGGTCCAAACGGTTCCGGCAAATCCACTCTTCTTGAAATTCTGCACGGCCACGTCGCTCCGGACTCTGGCGATGTCGCCATCCGCAAAGGCACGCGCCTCAGTTGCGTCCTGCAAATTTCGGACTTCGCGCCCGGCGAGACGATTCGCTCCGTAATCGACAAAGCTTTCGACCGGGCAAAAGTCCCGGCTTCCGAGCGCCTCGTACGCATCGCGGAAATTCTCGGACGCGCCGGCTTCACGGATCTCGACGCCAGTGCCGCAGCTCTTTCCGGCGGCTGGCGCAAGCGCCTGGCCATTGCCGAAGCGCTCGTCCAGCAGCCCGACATCCTTCTTCTCGACGAGCCGACCAACCACCTCGATCTCGCCGGCATCAAATGGCTCGAAACGCTTCTTCAGAACGCACCGTTCGCTTGCGTCGTCGTCAGCCACGACCGCTACTTCCTCGAAAATGTCGCCAGCGAAATTGTCGAACTCAATCCCGCCTATGAAGACGGCGCCCTGCGCGTCTCCGGAAACTACAGCACCTTTCTCGAAGCGAAGGAGCAGTATCTCCACGCGCAGCGAAACCGCCAGGACGCCCTCGAAAATCGCGTCCACACGGAAATCGAATGGCTGCGCCGCGGCCCCAAAGCTCGCACCACGAAATCGAAGGCGCGTATCGATAAGGCTCACGAAATGATCGGCGAACTCGCGGAAATGAGCGCGCGCTCGCGCGCCGCCACCGCCAAAATCGATTTCTCCGCCTCTGATCGCAAGACCAAACAACTCATTACGCTCGACGCCCTCGGCTACACCATCGGCGATCGCCAACTCTTCGACGACATTCATTTCGTCATCACTTCCGGCATGCGCGTCGGACTCGTCGGTCCCAATGGCAGCGGCAAGACCACTTTGCTTCGCCTTCTCAAAGGCGAACTCCAGTCCACGCGCGGCGCCATGCGCCAGGCGGATTCCTTGCGCATCGTCTATTTCGACCAGAATCGTGCGCTCGATCCCGATCTCACTTTGCGTCGCGCCCTCGCGCCCGACAGCGATTCCGTCATCTACCAGGATCGCGTGATTCACGTCGCCGCATGGGCCGCGCGTTTCCTCTTCACCGGCGAAAATCTCAATCAACGCGTCGGGCGCCTTTCCGGCGGTGAGCGCGCCCGCATCCTCATCGCCCAGCTCATGCTTCAGCCCGCCGACGTTCTCCTGCTCGACGAGCCCACAAACGATCTCGATATTCCCACTCTCGAAATATTGGAAGAAAGCCTGCTCGAATATCCGGGCGCCCTGGTCCTTGTCACCCACGATCGCTACATGCTCGACCGCGTTTCAACGGTTGTCTTCGGCCTCGACGGCCTCGGCCGCGCCGAACGCTTCGCCGACTTCTCGCAATGGGAATCCTGGCAGCGCTCGCAACAAGCCGCCGGCAAGATCAACGCGTCCGTTGAAACGCAAAGCCCGACCGGAATCGCAGGTGCGCCCAAATCATCCCTCACAAAAAAGAAGCTCTCCTACAAAGAAACCCGCGAAATAGAAACCATCGAACAGCGCATCGCGAACGCCGAGAAAGAACTGCAAACCAAACACGACGCCCTTCTAGACCCCGCGATCATGAGCTACGCGCCCCGCCTCCACGCCGCCTCTCTCGAACTCGACGCGGCTCAGAAAACCATCGATGATCTCTACGCTCGTTGGGTTGAACTGGAGCAAAAGCTGAAATAGTCCTCAACGCGCGCACCCGCGCGCCGTGAAATGACGCAGTGGCGGAATTCGAATAAATGTGGATCCAGCAGAATTACAAACGGAAGCGATCATCATCGGCGGGTCGAGCAACCCGCGCCTAAAAACGCAACGCCAATCTGGAACCGAAACACAACTCCCGGCTCAGCGTTAAATCCTCGCTTCAATCTCCAGAATGCAAATCCCTTATTGAACGTCCGATACTTTGCCGTTCAGGAATGTCACCTTGATATCTTTGTACACGTAAATCTGCTTGGCGCCCAGATCGATAATCTTTTCAGGCGGCCCGATCGCACCGGTTACTTGATCGATAGTCTGGCCCATCTGAATCGTCGGTGGCGGCGCCGCCTGCCCACCACCATTATCCCCACCCTGTCCGCCCTGTTGCGCGTCTTGCCCCTGCTGTTGTCCCTGACCGCCCTGATCCTGCTGTTGTCCGTTGTTCGATCCGGTGTCGACCGTCAACACTTGGGAGATCATGTCTTCCACTTGCCCGGCATCCGCTCCCTCCAGATATCCCTTCGGGAACTGGAATGCCACCTGGGCCTTGTACGACGATTGGTTTCCGCCATTGCAGGAATCGCACTCGGTAATTGAAATCGTGACTTTCTCGTTCTTCACGTTGACATCGACCTTCGTCGGATTCACCTTCTCATTCGCCGGCAAACTGTGCGCACCGTTCTTCAACATCCCCGACAATAGCGAATTGGGCCCGTGCAATTTCCCGTTCTCGTATTTCGTGGGAATCACGGCGATTGCGTCCGACGGAAATCCCATAATTCCGTCTTTTTGAATCACCAGCACGGTGCTCGACTTGTATTGCGTGCCCAACTGATCCTGCAGAGCGCTGCCTGGTGCGCCTTGCGCCTTCGCATCATGCGCGGCGAAGGCCCCGGCAATCGCTAGCGCCGCAATCTGAATCAAAATCCCCAATCTCGGCTTCATTTGGAAATCCTCCTCGTGCTCAGCCGTGGCCCGTTCACGCGGCACCGCGCGTTCTTCCGAGGCAAGCCGGTCCCGCCGTCCGTGAGCCGGGAGAGCCGCCGCTTAATGCTTGGCTCTCCCGCTCACGTAATGCTCGATCGTTTTTCCTTCGCTTCTCTACCCTGTCGCCGTTGAACTTCTACTAGTCGTTGCCTTGCCCGTTCGACGCGGACTTAACATCCGACTCAGCCTGATCGGCAGAGGCTTGCTGGCTATCCAGTTGCGACTGTGCATCCAGATCCGGCTGCGCTTGCCCATCCGGATTGGAACGGCCTCCTGCTGCCGGCCCCGCTGGCAAACCATTCTTTCCTTGATTCGCCGCCAGCGTCTTCAGCCCGGAATCCAACTGCTCGCGGAAGTGATTGTGCATGTCCTGCAAGTCGTCTACGGAAACTGCAACCTGCGAACCCGAATGACAATCGCTTGTTTGACTGCTGCTCACCAGCACCTTCACGTTGTGGCTTCCATCCGGCGTATCCTCAATTCGCGTGACCACATCTCCCGGCGTCAGTGAACAGTCCTGGCCGTCGGCTCCTGTCTCATCCAGAACCGTGCTCACGATGAACGTCCGGTGATTGGGATCCAGCGCGGCCGGCACTTCGTCGGCGCTCTGGCCCCCGCCTTGCGCAGGTGGCTGTGCGTTTGCCGATGCCTGCGGAGCGGCCGCTGCGGCTTGCTCGGCCGCGAGCTCTGCCTTCACTTCATCCACAATCGCCTGCTTCACTTCCGGCGTCAGCGTAACATTGCCCCCGTTTCCGTTTCCGTTTCCGTTGTTGTCCGCGTTCTGGTTTCCGCCGGAATCCTGCCCGCCTCCATTGCCACCGTAATCACCCGGTGCCGCCGCGGCGCCGGCATTGGCATTGGCCGCCGCTTGCGCCTCATAGGCCGCCTGCAAATTCTGGCTGATCACGTAGTCCGTCATCCAAAACGCCGCGCCCGCATACACCGGATACGGGTTGAAATACCCTCCATAGAATCCGAACCACGGCGCTCCTCCCCATCCCCATCCGTAAGCGATTGGCGAGGCCCACGGATTGTAGGCCCAGCCATAGAATCCCGCACCATAGTAGTAGGGGGACACATAGCCGTAATAGGGATAGCCGTTATAGTAGTAGCCACGGTATCCGTAAGCGTAAGCGTGTCCGTGATCCCAATACGTCCGCCGCATATACGGATGGCCGCCGCGCATGTAACGGTGATCCACGAATCCCCGGCCCCTTCCCGTGTTCACCGTCCGGATATGCTCGCCGCGCGCGTTCACGTGCTCCGACGACACCATGCGTCCACCATGCGCGCCACGATTGATCGTCATCCCGCTCTTCGTATGGATCGACGTCACGCGTCCGTTGGCGTTCATGTGCGCTGTCGTTCCGCTCTTGGTCGTGACTGTCTTTGTTCCATGCGCTCCAGCCACCGTGCCGGGTTTATTTCCGCCTGCTCCACCTCGATTATTGGCCGTGTTTCCGCCGGCTCGGTTGCCGGTGTTCCCGCCGGCTTTGTTCCCGGTATTTCCGCCCGCCCGGTTGTTCGCTGTATTTCCTCGGTTCGCGGTATTTCCGCCCGGCCTGCTGTTTGCGGTATTCCCGCGGTTCGCCGTGTTTCCTCCGGGTCTGTTGCCGGTATTTCCACCGGGCCGGCTATTCGCCGTGTTTCCACGGTTGGCGGTGTTCCCGCCCGGCCGGTTCGCCGTATTGCCGCCGGGCCGGTTACCCGTGTTCCCTCCCGGCTTCGCAGCCTGGGGCTGCGTGCGCAGCAGGGGCCGCCTTCGGCGCCGACGGAGCCGATTTCTTTTGCGCCCGGGCCGTTCCCGGCACAATCAGCAAAGCCAAAATCACAAAGCACCACTGGAGAACTGTCTTATTCCTCTTGCCGAGATTCATCGCTGCCTCCTGATTTTGCGGAACTGTTTTTCGCCGCCCCATTGCTTAAGAACGCAGAGCGTATTCGAATTTCTGACGGAACTGATCTCGCGGTTCGCATTTCACCTTGGAGGCTGCGGTTGCTGGGCAGTCTCGGGCGCTATCTCGCGAATAGAAGCCATTCTCCGTGATGTGTACATCCATGTCGGCGACTGGAGCATGTGAACGTGAAGAATTCAATGGATTCCGATTTCACCCAACTTTTGCCGCAACGATATGACACAGAACCGGCGGTGTCAACCCCCTGCTGCGTAGTACTCCGCGCTAATGCAAACTCCCTGGCCCTCGGAATTCTCTTCGCTCCTCCTTTCCCTCGCATTACTGGAACATGAATCCTCTTCGCGCGTTGCTTCACTTTTATTACTCGGCTATTATCGGGTGCAATCGAGGCGTGCGATCGCGGTGATCGTGCGCTCGCGGGGCAAAATGTCCGACGACGTCACGGGCGCGCGCAAAGGCGATTACATCATCCTCGGCACTCTCGGTGCCGGCGGCATGGGCAAGGTCTACAAGGTTCGCAATTCGCTTTCCGACCGCGTCGAAGCTATGAAAGTTCTTTTGCCCGATCTTTCCGACCAGAAAGATCTCGCCGATCGCTTCCTGCGCGAAATAAAAGTTCTGGCCAGCCTGCATCATCCCAATATCGCCGAACTTCGTACCGCTCTCACCATCGATAACCAACTCATCATGATCATGGAGTACGTCGACGGCGTCACCCTCGCCGCCCGCCTCCATCAGGGCCCTGTTCGTTACGCCGACACGGTCGCCTACTTCGATCAGGCTCTCTCCGCGCTCTCCTACGCCCACGCGCAAAAAGTCGTTCATCGCGACATCAAACCCGCCAACATGATGCTCACTCCGCAGGGCGTCGTAAAATTGATGGACTTCGGCATCGCACGCTCCGGCAACGATATGGGCCTCACCATGACCCACACCACTCTGGGCTCCATCGCTTACATGTCACCCGAACAAGTGAAGTGCCAACCCATCGACGCGCGCTCCGATCTTTATTCCGTCGGGGTCTCGCTCTACGAAATGGTCACCGGCCAGCGTCCACACATCAGCGACAACAATTTCGAAGTCATGCAGGCGCATCTGCAAGTTCCTCCCACGCCGCCCATCGATATCAAACCCGATATTCCTCTCGCGCTCAGCCAGCTCATCCTTATGGCCATGGCCAAGGATCCCGCGCAACGTTTTCAAACAGCCGATGCGCTCCGCTCTGCGCTTCAAAGCGTGGCTCCGAGCCTCGGCGAACCCTCGCAGATCGCGCCCATCACGTCGCAAATTCCGCCGCCATTCGGCACGCCGCCAACGCCGCTCCCTGTCTCTCCCGCCGCGCCGCGTTCTGTCACCCCTCAGCCTGTTACGGCCAGGCCGGTCTCAGCGCAACCAATCACTGCGCGGCCCGTCACGACTCCGCCGCTTCCGCAGACGGTCCGAATGACAGGCGCGGTCACGCCCGCTCCAGTGAGCGCGGCGGTTCACCGCGGCCTCTACATAACTCTGGGCGCGCTGCTCGTCGTTGCAGTTCTGGTCGCTGCAGGCTTCGCCGTTCCCCGCTGGATGCGTACGCACGCGCACGACGACGGCTCGTTCTTTTCGTCGAAAGTTTCCACGCCGGCGCCCACCGCGGCCGATGCCTCCGCCGCGCCCAAGCCGGTGGACGCGCCATCTTCACCGCCTGGAGCGGAAGTAATCGCCTCCGTTGAGCCAGGCTCCGATCCGGCGGCTTCTCAGCCGGCCACCAAGCCCGCCGCAAAACGTGCTGTCGAAACCTCCAAGCCGCCCGCGATTGCTCCCGCAAAATCACAAGTGCCTGCGCCTTCCGATGTGCAGACTCCACCGGCCTCGCCCGATGCATCCAAGCGGCCCGCCGCTCCGCAGGACGCCAAAGCTGCCGAAGAATCAAAGCGCGCGATAGCTGCCTCCGCCGCGGAACTCGCGGCTGTCGAGCACGAAGAGCTCGACGAACTTTCCGCTCGCGCCAACAAAGTAAATGCGAAGGTCGACGCATTGCAAAAGCAGCAGCTCGCGCAGGGCTCGCTCGTTCGCGGCGATTTGGCTTCCACGCAGCAACGTTTGCAGAACGATCTCAGCCAGGCTCAAACCGCGCTGCAAAACGCCGACGTCCAGAATGCGCAAAAATTCATGGACCAGGCCGACGCCGAAATTTCCAAACTCGAAAAATCTCTTCTCGACCACTGATCTTTTCCAAATTCACTCAGTGGTCCTGGCAATGGGAGACCTCCATTACAGGAATCCTCCTCCCTCCGCAGGCCATCAAATTGTTTGAGGCCGCCCGCCTTCTGCGCGGCTTCGGATTTTGCGTGGAGAACTAAGGATGTCCGCCGGTCCCGACGCCAAACCAATTTCCATCGCCCGTAAAATTTGGCTTTACGGCTCCATCATTTTTCTGATCGCGGTACTTTATGTTGGATGGACACTATTTTCGCGCTGGCAGGAGAACCGCGATCTCGCGCGAAAAGCGGCCGCGGCAGAAGCTCAGAAAGAACGCACTGAAGCGGCGCGCACCGTTGAAACTCTTGGCGGCGATCAGTTCGCCATCCTCAGTTTCTATGTCAGTCCTGGAACGGTCCGCCGCGGTGAAACCGCCCAACTCTGCTATGGCGTTTCCAACGCAAAGACCGTGCGCATCGACCCGCCTGTCGCGTCCGTGTGGCCTTCCTACACTCGTTGCTTCGACGTGACTCCCGCAAAGACCACCACATACACGCTCACCGCCGACGATGCCTCAGGCAACACCAAGACGTCGACACTCACGCTCACCGTTCGATAATTTTGCGAAATGAATTTGACGCGGGCGAGCCGGACCATCCGCGGCGATACTGCGCCAAACATCGGATGAGCCCGTCCAAAAACTGGCTGGGGAATTTCTATTGTTTGTCGGGTGTATCCGGGCTTTCGCACAGCTCTTCATAAATCCACGTGCCGAAGAAAACCGTCGTCAGCCCTCCACCGATCCACAAAGCGAGCTTGAGTTTTTTCTTTCGGCTGCGAACGGCCGGCCTCGTACCTGAGCCGTTCTCGTTACCTTTGGTGTCGTCGACGAGGGAAACCTTGTACGACATCCCGTCGGCAACCGGCTGGGTATCGCCGTCGTAGGAAACCTCAAATGGTCCGCGGAAACTCGTCACCACAAGTTCCGTCGGATTGATAATCGTCACGCGGCCGTGCGCCGGCTGCCCGGACAGCGACCGGATCGAGATATCGATCGCATCGAGCTCCACGACATCCGCAGCGCCCGATGAAAATCCGGCGCTGCCCTTCAACAGCGACGCGCGAATTCCCTGCGGTGCGTCCTCGAGTCGCGATTCGCTCGCGGACATCATGTAGAACTGCGCCAGGCCCGCGCGCAATCGCACCGTTCCGGTATTGTCGGTCTGAAGCGTATCCCCGGCATACACCGTCGCGCCGACCGCCGCCGTCGAGCGATCCAGCCAGGTCGCCTGCGCCTGCGTCACCGTGCCCAACGGCTTCGTAGACGCGCCCTGCACCGGTACGCTGATGAGCGTTCCGATCAGGACTATAACCAGGTAAGTGCGAACTACCATTCGCACGCAACACCTCCGGAGGGCCGCTCTCAATGTAAGGCCCTCCGCCTCAAGTGTCAATCGCTCGATTTCCACGATTTTTCCAAAAAGACGCGCCCCCGGGATCATCAAGCGTTCTGCATTCCCGTCGTGCAAAACGCGAATTCCGCCCCGTCACGCACTCGCGTCGCATCGCTTTTCTCGTCGCTCTCCGGTGCGCGGAACTGCGCTAGAATTAACTTCTGCGCCCAGGAGGCCCGGATGATTCATCGCTTCGTCTATCACAATGACCGCCTGCTGCCGGTCGAGCAGGTGCGTCTCTCTCCGGGCCAAGCCGGCCTTCTGAGCGGCTGGGGCCTTTTCACCACGCTGAAAATTGTCGAAGGCGTGCCCTTCGCCTACGAACGCCATTGGAAACGCCTCGAAAAAGATGCCGCGCGGACGCATTGCCCGTTTCCGTTTGAAGAATCAAAAGTGCGAGGTCAGCTCTGCAAAGTTTTGCGCGCGAACGACGTGAAGGAAGGCAGCGCGCGAATCTACATCATCTACAACCAGGCCGGCTCGTGGGCCAGCGACGAAATTTTTCCGAAAGCCGATCTCATCATTTATTCCGCCGACCTCCCCGCGCATCGCGAACCCGCGCGCCTCACGCTCCGGGAAAACGGCCGCCACGCCGCCTCGCCGCTTGCCGGCGTCAAAGTCACATCTTGGCTCAACAATGTCTGGAATCTTTACGAAGCGCAGCAGAGCGGCTACGACGAAGTGGTTCTGCTCAACGAGCGCGGCGAAGTGGCCGAGTGCACCGCGGCGAATATTTTCTGCGTCCGCGGCGGCACGGTCTCGACGCCGCCGCTCAATTCCGGCTGCCTCGAAGGCATCACGCGCTCGGTGCTCCTCGAAATCGGCGCGCGCGCGGGCGTCCCCGTCGAAGAGCGCCCTCTGCGCCCCGAAGATCTCGACGCCGCCGAAGAAATTTTCATTTCCTCGACGAATCGCAACCTTCTCGGCGTCGGCGAAATGGCCGCTCGGCGGCTCGATGCTCCCGGGCCGATCACGCGCAAGCTCGACAAAATCTTCGGCGACTACATTTCCGATTACGTCGCCAAGCACTCCGCCACGGCCGCTACGCGTGGATGAGTAATCCCGACGCCGCAAGGATAATTCCGCAGAGCGCGAGAATCAGCCCGAATCCCCAGTAAAGTCGTTTGCGAGTCAGCAGCGTGATCGACGAAATCACCAGCGCCGCCTCGAGCAGCACTTCGCCGAGATCGAAACGATCGCCGCGATGTTCGAACATGGCCACTTCCGCCTCGGTCTTGTGCGCTTCCTCTTCGGTCTCTTTTTGCTGGTCGCGGTAGCGATCGACTTCCTTCTGATATTTGTCCTTGATGCTCGCCACCTGGTCGAGATTCTGAACCGAAAAGACGCCCAGCTCGTCGAGAAAAAGTTCGTAGCTCCGGCGGCGAATATCTTTGGCCTGATAGTACGCCCACTGATCCGTGGCTTTCGTTTGCAGCAGAATTTCTTCCGTGTGCGCGCGATGGCCCAGCAGCGTCACGCTGGCGATCAGGACGGCGAGGATCGCCATCGAAATGGTAACGGGCGCGAGACTCGAATCGTGGGAGCCATGTTCGGCGCGTTCGGCTAGCTCGTGCGGTTCTTCGGGCATTTCGGTCGACCTCGCTCAGTGACTGAAATTTGTGTTGGGCTTCGTTCCGCGAAATACAGCCCGGCAGGATAGCAAATCCTTCGCGCCCGCGCACGTTATGGCTTCGGTTTCCGTTGCACTCCTCATTTGCGCTACTATCGATGACGCGATATCGCAGAATTTCGGAGAGTGACTCATGTCCGACCTTGCCGACCAAAATTGCGTTCCCTGCCGCGGAGGCGTTCCGCCGCTTGCCGGAGAAGAACTCGCGAAGCTCTCGCAGGAAGTGCCGCAATGGAAAGTCGTCGACGGCCATCACATCACCCGCACGTTTACGTTTCCCGATTTCGTCCAGGCCCTCGCGTTCGTGAACAAAGTCGGCGCCCTGGCCGAAGAGCAGGGCCACCATCCCGATATTCTTCTCTCGTGGGGCAAAGCCGAAGTCACCACCTGGACCCACAAAATCAACGGCCTCACCGCCAGCGATTTCATCCTCGCCGCGAAGATCGATCGCCTGTAGCTCGGCCCGTTTTTCTCCACGCAGGGCGGCGCGAGCCGTTAATCTCGGTCTGCGCGACCTAGTGATTTTGTTCCGGTTAGAAATGGCGGCTGGCGTTTGTTTTGAGTCGCTTGCGGCGATTTCTAATCGTTCGGTGTCCCGATTAGAACGGGATTGGCGGGCGGTTCGTGGCGATTGGCAGATCGGCGATTCGGTTGTCAATTGTGGGCCGCGAAGGCTATGCGTTTTGTTCCGGTTAGAAATGGCGGCTGGCGTTTGTTTTGAGTAAGTTGCGTCGATTTCTAATCGTAGCGTGTTCCGGTTAGAGGTGATTAGGGGCGCGGTCGGTTGGCGCCGCCCGTTCGTCCGCAGTCGCGTCCTCAGGGTAAACGTCCGCAGCGTAAATCGCTGCGCCAGTGATTCGGGGCGGGCATCCTTGGGGGCTTGCCGTTCACCGTTTCTCGCGGGTTCAGGGCGGGCATGGTTGTGGGCCCGGCGGCTGATGATTCGAGTTGTCGTGCGCCTGCTCATGAATTTGGTCGTCGTACCGCCCCGGCGGGAACTTCCCGCGGAGACGGGATCGCCCCGGTGGAGCGGGAGCGAAACCTCCTCAAACTACGCTAGCATCGAAAGAAAATTCCCGCAAATCCACACGCTGTAAGGGTCGCTGGAAACGCTGTGAAATGGGGGGTTGGGGGTGGTTAAAAATCTTGCGAAGATGGTTTGGGGATTCGGTTTTGAGAGTGGCCTGCGATGTCGAGCTTGGCGGCTCCGTTCGTCCGTCCTTCAGCCGCCTGGTTTGTGGGCAGCTCAGGTAAGCAGTCGTGGGTTGCGACGTTCGGCCTGCTGCTGCATTCGACGGAGCCCGTATCGTCTCCGCTGGTCATCGCCCGTCGGTGGCTGCGTTAGCCGGTCGCCTAGCTCGACGTTGGCAACGCCCTGTCCGCCCCCTCTACGCCGGGCCTCGCAGTTCGATTTGTGCTGCGAGGACTCGGAGGCGGAGGCGTGGCGCGTCGAGCGCAAGAGGGGCCTCTCGTCAGTGCATGTTCGCGAGTGCGTCCCGTCGATGCAGTTACTGTGATATAAAGTTAATATGTGAGTGCTAGGTTGAATTTGCGGCGCTCGCTGCCGGAGATGACCGTGGTTCAACTGTCCGATCACGACGTCCTACGAAGAATGCTCGTTGGCGACGCAGCCCTTTCTAAGGGTGTCGCCGCCCTGTTCGATCCCGCCTCGGGGAAACTCCGTCCGGAAGAGGGACAGATTCACGACTTCAAGCTGGCTATACGCGTCGATCATGCTCCATCGCTAGGCGAACTCGCTAGGGACGTACTCGGGTTTTCCAATTCAGAGGGCGGTCTGCTCATTATTGGGGTCGCGGATGATCGGACGGTTGTCGGCCACGAGGCCGTGGACTTCCGGAGGCTTCGTGACGGTGTGGGCGGTTTCATTGGGACGAGAGTGGACTATGACCTGGAGCGTGTGGAGGTCAGTCTCAACGGTCGGATCCAGCGTTTGATCGTCGCGGTCGTTCGGCGTTCGCAGACCGCGTATCCCAATCTCCTTCGACGGGACGTCGTGCTAGAGCCCGGCCACGTGCGAAGGGTGAAGTATGTAAGCGGTACGTTGTTTTACCGCCGCGGCTCGCAGACGGTGGCGGAATCTCCATACGGGGATATTGAGTCGCTGGCGAGGGAGCTCGGATTTTCCGAGGCCGCGCCACGCGCTCGAACGTCGTTCGTTCTGCAGGAGGACAGACCTGGGCTTCGACTTTATGCCCCAATCAACGACAGGTTCTTCGGTCGGGGGACGGAAGTCGCGGAGCTAATCTCAAAATTTGACGACCCCCGCGGACGGGGCGTATCTATCGCGGGATTCGGCGGCATGGGTAAGACCGAGCTCGGCATTCGCTTGGCTTCTGAGCTCCACCGCCGCGGGAAATTCCAGACCATTTACTCGGCTTCCGCGAAGCAAACCTCGCTTGGTCCGCACGGCATGCAGCAGAGCGACCCTTTTTTTATCGATCACGTCAGTTTCCTGAATGACTTGGCGGGTTGGCTTGGCCTGAGCCCGTCGAGGATGGCGCCGGACGAGCTCGCCTCGCTGTGCCTGCGGGAGCTTGCAAGGCTGAAGAAGGTGTTGCTATTCGTTGATAACCTCGAGACCGTCACGGACGCGAACCTGCTCGCCTTCCTCGACAGCCAGCTCCCGTCGAACTGCTGGGTTATCGCGACGGCGCGAATTCACAAGATAAGAAATTATGTTTATCAAAAGGAGTTGCGTGAGATGGACGCGGACGATGCGGCCCGGCTTTTGAGGCACGAGCTGAAGCGGCAAGGCTTGGATAGCTTAGCGTCGACGCCGATTGAGGAGATCCGTGCCAAGGCGAAGTACATGTTCTGCCATCCCCTCGCACTTCGGTGGTTTGCTTGGGAGTGTCGCAGGAATGGGTCCGCGTGGGCCAGCGGGGTCGGGAGAACGGAGATTCGCGACCTCGAGTCGTTTTGCGTTGCCCATACGCTCGGAAACTTGGACGTGGATACACAGCGCGTTCTTGGTGCCATTTTGGCAATCGGCGGCGTTGCCGACGGCACGGAGGAGTGTATACAAAGCACGAGCGGACTGCCGGAGTCCGCGGTCGCCCAATGCCTGTGGGAGCTTGAATGCTCTGGCATGATCTATGCTGCAACCGGTGAAAACGGAAGAACCACGTTTTCGGTCGCGCCGTTGGCCCAGAATCCTGCCGCGGAGCTATCATTGAAATACCGCTGGGAGGGCGACTTTGTCCACAATCTTAGCGCTTATCAGCGATCCCATTCCGAGGTGCCGCCCGACTCGCCTCTGTTGCGCCAGCTGGTTGCACTTGAACCACGGAAGGTCCAAGACTATACGACTGAGCAGAAGGACGGGCTCATTGCCCGAATCGATCGAGCGCTGCCACGGTGTCCTGAGAAATTCAGACTTAAGCTGAAGTGGCTCAAGGCTGAGTGCCTTCGGCATCTTGAGTCTCTCGTGTCCGCGGACGGCCTCTACGAGGAGTGCGCCGAGACGATCTTAGCCCAAGGGCCTCCGCGCTCAGAAGATCGCGAGAACGCACGGTTGCTATTGGAAGCTGCCACTGTAGCGAAGGCGCGGTCGCAGACCGAGACGCACCTCCGTCGTGCGGCTTCCTATCTCGAGGCTATCCAGGACTTCGACGTCGGCACGCCGCGAGTGCTCGGGATGCTTACCGAAATTTATGCTCTCCTGGGAGACGCGGCTAGCTACGCGAAGTTTCGAGAGCGCGCGCTCAGCTATCATCAAGCCAACAAGGAGCTGCCGGCTTTGCTTCTGGATCCTTTGGACGACGCACTAGAAAGGGCGAGGGCCCATATGCAGCGTCGGCGAACCTAGCTGCGGCGGTTGCGCGCGGGCTACCCTCGACGCGAGGCAAGTCGCGTCCGGTCCCTCGGCGTATTGCTGCCAGGGGGCCGCGATCTCGGGTCGGTGGACGGGCGCTTTTCGATCAGTGAACGCCCGCCGGCGGCGGAATGCAGTGAGTTGAAGCACACTTTATGCCGCACACCATTCTACCTCTGCCGGCCCGGCCGGGGCGATCGTTAGCGTCTCCGGCGGTTGTTGCTGTGCTTGATCGCATAAGATTTGTCCTCGACGAGCGGGAAGACATGGCGGAGTTCGCGTGGTTTGCACGCGAATATCCGAGGGTTTATCGTCATCACTTTCAGCACGCCCAGTTCAGGCTGCACGCCATCTACTCGTCCTTCGAAAGTTGGCATCTGCACTTCGCCCGGAGGCTCGCCAGCGGGCGTCACCGCGATACTTTTGAAATGGCGCAGGGCAATGAGGAGGTTCAAAGGATCTACTGGGACTTCGAGAGCTACTTGGTGGCTCTGTCTGCCGCTCTGGACGTGCTGGCTAGAATTTGCGGGACTGCCTTTCGCCAGCACGTGCCTACGAGCTTTAAGGACTTTTGCACGAAGGCGCCGGAGGGTGGGCTCAAGGACATCTTTCGCAAGGCTCAAAATCAATGGGCGCAGCGTATGAAGGACTATCGAGATTGCTTCATTCACTACACGCCAGTGGATACACTGCTCGCCATCACTATGTGTCGGTATCCAGACGGATGGGAATTAAGAGCGAAATTGCCGGTCAATCCGAAAGCTCGGGAAATCATTCGGTTTCGGTGGAGGCGACGCAGCGAGTTGCTCTGTTACGCTATATCCGTGTGGAAGCGATTTCGCGCACTTGACCGGTCTGTGGCGCGAACGATTTCCTGTGCCTACAGCCGCGGTGAATACCCTCAGAGAACTTCGGATCTATTTCGGGTTGGGTCTTAGCTTCCAGCCATTTTGGGTTATCGGTGGTCCGGACGACGTGCGAGAAGACGGGCGAGGCTGAGCCTCGCCCCTACGGACGGAGGTGCGAAGAAAAGCGGAGGAACAGAAAAATCTCGGAAGGTCGCTGCGGGGCTGCGCGCTCCGCGACGGCCTTCGGCAGAAAGGTAGCGGCTCGCGCCCGACCGGGCCGGGGTGCTCGATTCCCGAGCTGCACAATTCGCTCGCGCAGGAAAGGCTAGGGCACACGGCGGGGAACGCTGCGCCGGGGCGAAAAGAAAAAGTTTCAAAAGTGTGCGAATTCGAACAGACCTGCGAAGTCCAACCGTGTCACCCTGTGTCATCAGCAGCCATCGAATTGCTGAGGGCGAATTCAAGAGAAATGCAGTGATGTACAAACGTTCCATCGTGGTGCTCGGAATGATTCTGGGCAGCTACGCGCCGGGGGCGGCGCAAACGACGGGACCGAAGTTGATCCTGGCGCGAAACGAAGTTGCGGAGATTGCGCCGACGACAACGTTTGCTACGACGACAACGTTCCCGCCGACGACAACATTCGCACCCACGACAACATCCGCACCGATGACAACGGCTGCGACGACGACAACATTCGCACCGAAGACGACATTCGCACCGATGACAACGGCTGCGACGACGGCAACGGTTATTACGACGACAACGTTCCCGCCAGCTACGACATTCGCACCGACGACGACAACATTCGCACCCACGACAACGGCTACGACGACGACATCGTTTGATACGACGAAAACGTTTCGAATGGACGCGATTCCTTTCCTGAGCGCTTCCTTCCTGGTGTATCAAGCTCCCGATAAATCGACACCGCAATTCATTTTTCTGTCCGGGGCGGCTTACGAGCATGACCCGGGCCTCGAGAGTCTCGCGAGCCTGTCGCCCATGCACGAGGTCAGGACTACGTTTCTGACGCTGTCGAGCCTGCCGCTCGCGCAACTCTGGAGCGGACGATTGCGGCTGGATGGGTTTACGAGCACGATTCACATGCGGGAAGTGGAGCTTGGTCCGTCGGTGGCGAGCGGTCTGGAGGATTTTCGACGACCGCGACAAAGCGATCCGAGCGGCCTGCGTTCGTTCGATGTCTACGGCGTCAGCCTGAGCTTGCACTTTGGACGGGGCGCGCGGACGGCGCACCCGGTGCAGGGATGGCGGACGCTGTCGCGGCTGGCCGGCAGCGTTTTACAGTGAACGGCGCGGAGAAAAGCGCTTTTCTACAAGCGCAAATGCAAGCGCCAGGGGCGCGGCGGCGAGTTAAGACGTCAGCGCGGCGAGAAGTTTGGCGCCGTCGGGCGAGCCCCAGCCCGTGCAAGGGTCCCAGCCTTTCGCGGCGGAATAGCCGCCGTTATTTCCCTGCGTGACGTCGTGGAACGTGGCGTCGGCGGGAGCGGCATAGAGAAGCGGATTCAAGAATCCGGCGGACTTGCCGAGTTGCTGATTGAGAAGCGCGACGAGGCCGGACCACAACGGCGCGACCGCGCTCGTTCCGCCGACCACGATCGATTGGCCATCCACGACAATTTGATAGCCGGAGTTGGGATCGGCGTCGCCCGCGACGTCGGGAACGCCGCGGCCGCTCGAGCCAGCCGGCGATTTGGGCACGGCGACGCTCTGCTGCCACGACGGCAATGCGAAAACCTGGCTGACGCCGCCGCCCGTTGCGCCGCCGCCGGTTGACAAATCGTTCCAGACATCCTCGACCTCGATTTCTTCGCCGGTGAGTTCGAGGAGCGTGCCGCCGCAGCCGGTGACCGAAGGACTCGACGCGGGGAAATCGACGTGAAATTTTCCGCCGGAGACGCCATCGGTCGCGCCGTTGTCGCCCGCGGCCACGAAAATCGTGACGCCGACGGTTGCGGCATCCTGCGCCGCTCCGTCCATGCTGTTCATGGCTTGCTGCGTCCACGAGCTTTCCGGACCGCCCCAACTGATGGAAATGACGGAAGGCTTATTTGTGGCGTCGTGGATGGCGGTGGTGAGGGCGTCGAGAAATCCTTGATCCGTGTTGGGCGCGAAGTAGACGGCGATTTTCGCGGCGGGCGCGATGGCGCCGGCGACTTCGATGTCGAGGCCGACTTCGCCATCGGCGCTGTTGGGATTGCCGGCGGGCGCGTTCGAGCCGCCATCGACGGAGACGGCGACGACGCTGGGAGTTTTCAGGCCGAGTTTGCCGAAGAAGGCGGCGAGATCGCTCGTGTTGTAGCCGCCGCCGAGTTCGAGAATGCCGATGCATTGGCCGGCGCCGGTCAAGTTCGACGGATATTCGTAGGCGCCGGCGACCTGGATGGGCGTGAAGGATTCGGGAGCGGAGGATTTTTTCGCGCGGCGTTTGCTCTGGCGCGCGCGGAGCTTGCTCTTGCCTTTGCGCGAGGCGGCTTTGCGCTTGCGCGCGACGGGTTTGCGAGCGGGAGGGTCGCGGCGAATTCGAAAATGCGGCGAGGCTTGCGGGCGATTGTCGAGACCGAACACGCCTTCGATAATTTCCGGAAAGCGGCGCGGGAATTTTGAGGGAGCCAGTTCGGCAGCGATAGGTGCCGCTTGGATGCTCGTACTTGCTCAGTTCCACGTCGAAAGCGCGGCTGAAGGACGAGACGGAACCGGTGAGGATGATTGAGCGGCGCGCCGGAGCTTCGGTTGTGATGCGGAGTTCATTCGCGGCGGCGAATTGGCGGATTTGCGCGACATCTTCCTCCGCTGCGCCGTGTTGCGCGGCGAATTGCTCGCGCGTGAGGTGATTGCGCGCGCGGAGGGGAGTGCTGCCGAGAATTTCGACGCGCGGAAAAGTTCCGAGCGCGTGCGAGCGGCGGCGCACGACGATCGTGACGCCGATGATTTCGTTCGGATCCGCCGGGCCGACGCGGCGCGCGCCTTCCATCGGAGCGCGTTCGCTGCCGCGAAGAACGAGTTTCTGAATTTTTGGCGCCATAGAGGCCTCGATTGGTGCGGTCTGGCTGGGCGGGCTGCGCTTCGAGTGTGAACCGGCGGCGCGGCCGGTGCAAGACGTACCTCGCGCGAGGCCGCGCTCCACTCCTCATGCTACGATGGCACGTTTCTTTTTTCCTGAATTCGCCGGAGGAATTTTCGTGCCGTCATTTCGCGATGAATTGCCGCCGATGGTGCGGCTCGCGGGGCCAATCGTGCTCGCCGAGCTCGGCTGGATGTTCATGGCCATCGTGGACACGATGATGGTGGGGCGGCTGCCGTACAGCGCGGACGCGATCGGAGCGGTGAGCCTCGGGAGCGTTTTGTTTTACACCGTGGGAATTTTCGGCACGGGGATGATGCTGGGGCTCGATACGCTGGTGGCGCAATCGTTCGGCGCGGGGCGCATCGACGATTGCCATCACTCGCTGATCAACGGCGTGTACTTGAGCTTGGTCGCGGGGCCCGTGCTGGTCGGAATCGTGTGGATGCTGGGCGAAGCGATGCGGCATTTCGGCGTGCAGCCGGAAATTCTGTCGCTCGCGCTTCCCTACCTGCACGCGCTGAGCTGGAGCATGTTTCCGCTGCTTCTTTATTTTGTTTTTCGGCGGTACTTGCAAGGAATGAACCTGGTGAAGCCGGTGATGTTCGCGCTGATCAGCGCGAATATCGTCAATTTGTGCGGTAACTGGATTTTTATTTACGGGCATTTCGGTTTTCGCGCGATGGGGCCTGTCGGTTCGGGCTGGGCGACGTGCTTTTCGCGCGTCTACATGGCCGCGGTGCTGCTGGCTTACATCATTTATTACGACCACCGTCACAAGACCGGCTTGCGCGCTATGGAAGCGTATCCGGATTTTGCGCGCGTGCGAAGACTAGTGTCGCTGGGAATTCCTGCGGCGGCGCAGCTGACCGTGGAAGTGGGCGTTTTTGCCGTGGCGACATCGCTGATCGCGCGGCTCGGCGCGATTCCTCTGGCGAGCCACCAGATTGCGCTGAACGCCGCGAGCTTCACATACATGGTGCCGCTCGGGATCGGATCCGCCGCCGCGGTGCGCGTGGGCCAAGCGCTCGGTCGCAAAGATCCCGAAGGCGCGCGGCGAGCGGGATCCACGGCCGTGGCGCTCGGGGCGGGATTCATGGGATGCATGGCCATCGTATTCTGGGTTGTGCCGCGGCCTATCGTGCGGATCTTCACGCCCGATGTTTCCGTGATTCAAGCCGCCGTGAAATTGCTGTTCGTCGCCGCGTTCTTTCAGCTGTTCGACGGGATTCAGGCGGTGACGACGGGCGCATTGCGCGGCACGGGAGATACGCGCACGCCGCTCGTGTGCCATCTGCTGGCGTACTGGGTGATCGGACTGCCGCTCGGCTATTACCTTTGCTTCGATCGAGGATGGGGCGCGGTGGGGCTCTGGACGGGGCTGAGCGCCGGTTTGATCCTCATCGGAATCGCGCTGCTCTTTTTCTGGCAGCGAACTGTGCGGCGGTTTTCTTCGGCTCTGCGCTGAATTCGCATTGCCGCGCTGCGCCGTCGTTTCATCCGCGTCCGGCCAGAACCCACGCGCAACCCGGATGGCCTGCGCTACAATCAATCAGGCATTTTGTCCCGGGGTGAATCCGTCCGTCGAGGCGAAGGAACAACGTCGTGAATGACGACGCTCACAAACGGTGCATGAGCAGGGCCATCGAACTGGCGTTCGAAAACGTGCGCAGCGGCCGCGGAGGTCCGTTTGCAGCGGTGGTCGCGAAGGACGGCAAGATTCTTGCGGAAGGCGCGAACAGCGTGACTTCGACGAACGATCCAACCGCGCATGCCGAAATCGCCGCGATTCGCGAAGCGTGCCGTGTGCTTGGTCACTTCGAGCTGACCGACTGCGACGTTTATACGACGTGCGAACCCTGCCCGATGTGTCTCGGCGCGATTTATTGGGCGCGACCGGCGCGCGTTTTTTACGCGAATCGCGCGGAAGATGCGGCGGAAATCGGATTTGACGACGCACATATTTATGCCGAATTGAAGCGCCCGCTCACGGAGCGCCGGATTCCAATGATTCCTCTTTTGCGCGAGGAAGCGCTGCGCGTGTTCCGCGCGTGGCAAGAAAAGACGGATAAGAAGCCTTATTGAGGTCTGCCGGATGCGAGCGCCCATCATCGGCCAGTCCGTTCCCCGAAAAGAAGGCCGCGAAAAGGTCATGGGCCGAGCGCGCTACGTCGCCGACGTAACTTTTCCCGGGATGCTCCACGGCGCGACGGTACGCAGCCCCATCGCACGGGGAAAAATTCGCACGATCCATTTCGAGCCGGGCATTCCGTGGGAAGAATTCGTTGTCGTTACCGCGAAAGATATTCCGGGAAAGAACAGCATCGTTCTTCTCGAAGACGATCAGCCGTGCCTCGCGAGCGATGTGGTGAATCATCCGGAGGAGCCGGTGATTCTGCTCGCGCACGCGGACAAATATCTGGTGGAAGAAGCGCGGCGCGGGGTGCGGATCGAAATCGAGCCGCTGCCGGCGATTTTCACGATCGAGGATTCGCTCGCGCGCAAGGAGGTGATTTGGCGCGCGGACAATATTTTCAAAACGATCGAGGTCGACAAAGGCAACGTGGACGCCGCTTGGGGTCACGCGGATTTCATCGTCGAAGGCGAATACGAAACGGGCGCGCAAGAGCAACTTTATCTCGAGCCACAGGGCATGATCGCGGCCGCGAATCCGCGCGACGGCGTCACCGTGTGGGGCTCGCTGCAATGCCCCTACTACATTCACAAGGCGCTTTCGGCGGTGTTCGCGCTGCCCACTGAAAAAATCCGCGTGGTGCAGCTCGAAACCGGCGGCGGATTCGGCGGCAAGGAAGAATATCCGTCGATGATCGCGGCGCACGCGGCGCTGCTCGCGTGGAAATGCGGCAAGCCGGTGCAAATGATCTACGACCGCGCGGAAGACATGGCCGCGACGACGAAACGGCATCCTTCGCGCACGCGGCATCGCACCGGCGTAACGCGCGATGGGAAACTGATCGCCATGGATATCGACTTCACACTCGATGGTGGCGCGTACCTCACCCTTTCACCCGTCGTGCTCTCGCGCGGGACGATTCATGCCGCGGGACCATATGAATGTCCGAACGTGCGGATTCGAAGCCGCGCCGTCGCGACAAATGCGCCGCCGCATGGCGCATTTCGCGGATTCGGCGCGCCGCAGAGCGTTCTTGCGCTCGAGCGGCATCTCGATCAGGTGGCGAAGGCGGTGGGCCTCGCTCCCGATGAGCTTCGCCGCCGGAATTTCATTCGCAAGGGGCAAACGCTGGCCGTCGGGCAAGTGGTCCACGAAGACATCGACATGAACGCATTGATGGAGCGCGCGTTCGAGCTCAGCGATTATCGAGCGAAGCGCGAGCGATTCGCGCGGGAGAATCCGCATTCGAGTGTGAAGCGCGGGATCGGGTTTGCGTCATTCTTGCACGGCGCCGGATTTACGGGCTCGGGCGAAGAATATCTCGCGTCGATTGTTGACGTGGAAGCGACGGCGGAGGGACGCATCCGCGTTTACGCCGCGAGCACGGAGATGGGCCAGGGCACGAACACGATTTTTTCGCAGATCGCGGCGGACACGCTGGGGATCGATTACGCGAACGTGGAAGTGGTGCAGCCCGACACGGCGCAAGTGCCGAATAGCGGACCGACCGTGGCGTCGCGGACGTGCATGATCGTCGGCAAGCTCGTGGAATCCGCGGCGCTCGGCATTCAGCAATCGCTGCGGCAGCATGGTTTCCTGCGAGAAGGCGCCGATGCGGCCGCGTTTGCCGGCGCTTGCCGCGCGCACATCGAGAAAATCGGGGCGCTGCGCGCGTCGAGCCGCTATTCGCCGCCTCCGGAAATTCATTGGGACGACGCTCTCTATCGCGGCGATGCTTACGGCGCGTATGCCTGGGCCGTTTATGTGGCAGAAGTTTCGGTCGATACGCTTACGTGCGAAACGCGCGTCGAGGATTTTGTAGCGCTGCAGGAAGTGGGGCGCGTGATTCATCCCGTGCTCGCGGCGGGACAGATCGAGGGCGGCGTGGCGCAAGGAATCGGCTTTGCGCTCTACGAAAGGGTCGTCTGGCAAGAAGGGCGCATGATCAACAACCAGATGACCAATTACATCATGCCGACGGCGATGGATGTGCCGACGATTCGCGTCTATTTCGAAGAGCTGCCGTATTCGCGCGGGCCCGCCGGTGCGAAAGGAATCGGCGAGCTGCCGCTCGATGGGACCGCGCCAGCGATTCTGAACGCGATCGAAAATGCCACGGGAGCGTACATGCGGCGCGTGCCACTTACGCCGGAAATGTTGATGGAAGCGCTGGACGCGCAGCGGGAAAAAACCGTTGCCTGAGGCGAAGGGCAAAATCGGCGTCCAATGCGTGGTGAACGGCCGCAAAGTGACGCTGCACAATTTTCCGATGGAGCGGCTTCTCGACGCGTTGCGCGAGGAATTGCATCTCACCGGGATCAAGGAAGGCTGCGGCGAAGGCGAGTGCGGCGCGTGCAGCATCGAGATGGATGGAAAGCTGGTGAACAGCTGCCTCGTGCCGGTGATTCAGGCCGAGGGCGCCGCGATTCGTACCATTGAAGGCGTAGCGAATGGCGAGCAACTTCATGCCGTGCAGGAAGCTTTCGTGGTTCACGGCGGAGCGCAATGCGGAATCTGCACGCCGGGAATGATTCTCGCTGCGGTGAATTTGCTGGAAAACAATCCACAGCCGTCGGAGCTCGAGATTCGCAACGCTCTTGCCGGGAATCTTTGCCGCTGCACGGGATACACGAAGATTTTCGAGGCCGTGCTGCATGCGTGCCGGCCGGCCGGAGCGGCTCGGTGAAATCCTATGTGCCGGGATACGAAATCGTGGCGCCACGAAATCTCGCCGACGCGCTGGAGCTTTTCGCGCGCGAGCCCGGTGTTTGGCAGCCATTCGCGGGCGGCACGGACCTGATGGTGCTGCTCGAAGCCGGGAAGCTTCCTCACCGGCGGTATGTGAGCATCTGGGATCTGCGCGAATTGCGGGGGATCGAAGCGACGCCTTCGCATGTCACGCTCGGGGCGCTGACCACGTACACCGACGTTCAGCGCGACGCGACGTTGCAGCGCGAATTTCCGTTGATCTGCCGCGCCGCCGCGGAAACCGGCGGGATCGCCACGCAAAATCGCGGCACGCTCGGCGGAAATATTGCCAATGGTTCACCGGCCGCTGATTCGCCTCCCGCGCTGCTCGTTTACGACGCGGAACTCGAGCTGGTTTCCGCGCGCGGCGCGCGAAGAGTGCCGTATCACGGCTTTCATAGCGGCTACAAGAAGATGGACCTTCGGGGCGACGAACTCATTGCTCGAATCGTTTTGCCACGCGGCGGCACGGGCTGGAAATCGTACTATCGCAAGGTGGGAACGCGGCGCGCCCAGGCCATTTCGAAGGTTTGCTTCACGGCTGCGATGAGATTGCGGGACGGAATCGTGAATGATGTTCGCATCGCGCTTGGCAGCGTCGCTCCCACCGTTTTGCGCGCCACGCAAACCGAAGGCGTCCTGCGTGGCAAGCCGCTTGATTCCGCGGCCATCGCTAATGCCCGCGCAGCCCTTGCTGCCGAAATTGCGCCGATTGACGATATTCGCTCGACGGCGCGGTATCGCCGCGCGGTGGCGCAAAATCTGCTTGAAGAATTTCTTCGCGGCGCTCTCACGCCATGAGCGCACCCGATCTCATTGTCCGCGGTAAGTGTGTCCTGGCCGGAGCAGCGAGCGAGCCGGCGCCCGCGGCGATTCATATCCAGAACGGCGGCGTCACCGATGTCACCGGCTTCGACGAAATTCCCGCCGGCTGCCCGATCGATGATGCGGGCGATCGCGTCGTGATGCCGGGGATCGTCGACACGCACGTCCACATCAACGAGCCCGGACGAACGGAATGGGAAGGATTTACGACGGCAACGCGCGCGGCCCTTTCGGGCGGCGTAACCACGCTGATCGAGATGCCGCTAAATAGCATTCCGGCCACAACGAGCGTTTCGGCGTTGCGCGAAAAACTGGCGGCGGCCGCGGGAAAGCTTTGGGTGGACACGGGCTTCTGGGGCGGCGTGGTGCCGGGAAATCAGGGCGAGCTTGCTCCGCTCTGGCGCGAAGGCGTGTTCGGCTTCAAATGCTTTCTGGCACCGAGCGGCGTGGATGAATTTCCACACGTATCGGAAGCCGATCTTCGCGCGGCCCTGCCTGCACTCGCCGAACTGGGCGCGCCGCTTCTCGCGCACGCGGAGCAGCCGGAAATCATCGAGAAGGCGACGAAAGCGGCGGCGAAACTGCCCGCGACGAATTATTCGTCGTGGCTCGCTTCGCGGCCGCGCGCCGCCGAAGACGGGGCGATTGCGGCGTTGATCGCGCTCGCGAAAGAATTTCGCTCGCGGCTGCACATCGTGCACGTTTCCTCTTCGGATGCTCTCGATCTCTTGCGCACGGCGAAGACGGAGGGAGTTGCGGTGACCGCGGAAACGTGCCCGCACTATTTGACATTCGCCGCCGAGGAAATTTCCGACGGCGCGACCGAATGCAAGTGCGCGCCACCGATTCGTGAGGGCGCGAATCGTGAAATGTTGTGGGCCGGCCTTGCCGACGGAACTCTGGACTTGATTGCGACGGACCATTCGCCTTGCCCGCCCGCGATGAAGCGCCAGGACACCGGCGATTTCTTCGCCGCGTGGGGAGGAATCGCTTCGCTCGAATTGGCGCTTTCGTCCGTGTGGACTTCGGCGCGGCAGCGCGGCTATCCTGTCGGGCGGCTGGCGGAGTGGATGTGCCGGGCGCCGGCGCGTCTTGCGGGTCTCGGCGCACGCAAAGGAAAGATCGCCGCGGGGTATGACGCGGATTTCGTCGTATGGGATCCGGCGGCAAAATTTTCCGTCGAGCCGGAGCGGCTGCACCAGCGCCACAAAATTACGCCGTACGCCGGGCGCGAACTTTTCGGCGTGGTGGCTGCAACGTATCTTCGCGGCCGGAAAATTTTTGAGCGCGGCGAATTCCTGGCCGGGCCGATCGGAACCGTCTTGAAGCGAGCGGATGCATGAAGGACTTTCAAAGACTTCCTAACTTGGCGTCGGAACGCCTGGGCGGCCGCGTGATCGCCGCGAATGATGATTTTTTCGCGCCGAAGGAGAACCTTCTCAAGGACTCTTCGCCGGTTTTCATCGAAGGGAAATACACCAGCCGGGGGAAATGGATGGACGGCTGGGAAACGCGCCGCCGCCGCACGCCTGGCTACGATTGGTGCATCGTGCGGCTTGGTTTGCCGGGCATCGTTCGCGGCGTCGTCGTGGACACGAGTTTCTTTCGCGGCAATTTCCCGGAGGAGTGCTCGATCGAGACGTGCTCGATTCCGGTCGAAGCAAAATTGAAGCGCGAACTGGCCGCTCTCCATTCCGCCGCGACGAAATGGCATGAACTCCTCCCGGAATCGGGCCTGACCGGCGATTCCCAGAATTTCTTCGCGATCCAAAACGAGCAGCGGTTCACGCATTTGCGTCTGAAGATTTACCCAGACGGCGGCGTGGCGCGTTTGCGCGTGCACGGTGAAGTGGTTCCCGCGATCCACAATACGGCCGCTCGGAAAAAAGAAATCGACCTGGCCGGCGTCCAGAATGGCGGCCGCATTCTCGCGGCCAGCGACGAATTCTTCAGCGAGCCTCTGAATTTGCTGATGCCCGGCCCTTCTCGCATGATGAGCGACGGCTGGGAAACGCGCCGGCGCCGCGGCGAGGGCCATGATTGGGTGATCGTCAAGCTGGGACTGCCGGGGACGATTCGGCGCGTCGAAGTCAGCACGTCTCACTTCAAAGGAAATTTTCCGGAGAGCTGCTCGCTCGAAACCAGCCTAGCCGCCGGCACTTCCGGCCCCGATGACGCGAGTCCATGGCAACCCCTGCTCGTGCGCACACAGCTCCGCCCGAATGCGCTCCATGTTTTTCGCAAGGAGCTTCTCGATCACAGCGCGGCGTCGCATCTACGGCTCAACATTTTCCCCGATGGTGGTGTTGCCCGGCTGCGCGTCTGGGGCATTCCGAGCTACGAACCCGGCGCCAATGGAATTGCCTGGCTCGACACGGCCCCCGAAAAAAAAGCCGCCGCCGCGCTTCTCGATTGTTGTGGCTCGCGGGAATGGGTGCGGCGTATGCTGGCGCGTCGTCCGTTCGGCGACGCGGAACAATTGCTGGAGGCCGCCGACGAAATCTGGGCTGGCCTGAAGCGGAAGGATTGGCTCGAGGCCTTTCGCCATCATCCGCGAATCGGCGGAAAGAAGGCGGCGCGGAAACAATCGGCCAAGGCCGGGGCGTGGTCGGCGAAGGAGCAGGCGCCAATTGCGGACGCGTCGCTGGATGCGAAGGCCGTTCTGGCAGCCGCGAATCGCGCGTACGAGGCCGCGTTCGGCTACATCTTTATCGTGTGCGCCACGGGGAAATCGACCGAACAAATTCTAAAGCTCTTGCAACAGCGGCTCGGAAATGATCCCGCCACGGAATTGCGCGCCGCGGCGGAAGAGCAGCGAAAAATTACGCATCTGCGGCTCGGGAAGTTGCTCGCGTCATGAGCTCGTCCATTACAACGCATATCCTCGATACGTCGCTCGGCCGGCCGGCGCAGGGCGTCGAGGTGACTCTCGAAATGGAAACCAGCGCAGGGTGGGAAACTTTAGGTCGCGGGACGTCGGATGCCGACGGACGCGTCTCGAATCTTTTGGCCGCCGGGCAACTCGTCCCGGCGACCTACCGCCTGCGATTCGCGACCGGCCCGTATTTTCTCGCGCGGCGAGTGGTCTCCTTCTTTCCGCAGGTCGAAATTACTTTCCTCGTCCAGGATGCGAAGCAGCATTACCACGTGCCGCTGCTCCTGAACCCGTTCGGCTACACCAGCTACCGCGGGAGCTGACCGATGCGCATCCGGCTTGGCCAGAACGATTACGGCAAATCGCGCGTGCGTCTCCTGCGCGTGACGCGGAATGATGGCCATGACGAAATCAAGGAAGTCACGATCGCGATTCAATTCGAAGGTGATTTTGAATCCGCGCACACCGCCGGCGATAATAGCAAAATTCTGCCGACCGACACGATGAAGAACACGGTCTACGTTCTCGCGAAGCAATATCCGCCCGAGCCTATCGAGGAATTCTCGACGCACTTGATCGAGCATTTCCTCACTTACAACCCACAGGTGTCCCGCGTGCGCGTTGATTCTTCGGAACAACTGTGGGAGCGCATCGCCATCGGCGGGAAGCCGCACGGCAATGCGTTCGTGCGCGCGGGGGCCGAAAAACGAACGGCCATCGTCGCGGGAACCCGCGAGGGCTTCGAATATACGGCGGGGATCGAGGATCTCGTCATCCTCAAGTCCGCCGATTCAGGCTTTGAAGGGTATATCAGCGATCCCTATACAACGCTGAAGGAAACCCCGGATCGAATTCTCGCCACGTCGATGGCCGCGCGGTGGCAATACGCGTCGGAAGATATCGGATTCAGCGCGATCTGGCACGGCGTCCGCCGGACATTGCTCGAAACGTTCGCCGAGCATCACAGCCTGTCGCTGCAACACACGCTCTACGCGATGGGCGAAGCGGTCCTGCAAAGTTTCGAGCCGATCACCGAGATTCGCCTCTCGATGCCCAATAAACACTACAATCTCGTCGACCTCAAACCTTTCGGCATGGAAAACGACGATGAAATCTTCCTGCCGATTGATGAACCGCACGGCCTGATCGAAGCGACTCTGCGAAAAGACGTCTGAAGTTTCCGCGGGAAAACCACCGAGGATTGCGCGCATCGAGGCCAGTGAGAGGGCCTTTCTTACAGAGCCTTTTAGTTCACTGGCGCGCCGTTCGCGCTTGCAGAATCTTTAAAAAAGAGCCCATACGCAGATCGCCGTGCGTCAGGCCGGTTAACTTCAGCGTTTCTTCGGGCGTCACCGCGCCGCAATTGATCGCGCGCAGGAAAAAATTGAGGAGCCCTTGTCCAGTCGCCGCGTCATCGAACACTTCGCCGACCAGCGTGGCCTGCGCGGCCTTGTCGATGAAGTTCCGTAGACGCTCGCCGGCCGCATCAAGACTCTCGAGGAAAAACGCGTAGATGGCCGCATAGCGCGTCGGAAGCTGCGCGGGATGCAGGTCCCACCCCTGATAAAATCCACCGATCAAAGAATGGAGAATGTGCTGGGAGTGGAGTTTCCAAGCCGCATGGACGGCCGCGCGATTTTCCGCGATTTCATGCGCGGTGAGGGCGGGCCCGGCCTTCGCCGCGCGATGAATCGGCACGGGCAGAACATTCGTCGCGCCATCCGAAAGCCAAATCCCCGTGCCCGCGAGGGCCACTTGCATCATTTCTTTCGCGAAGTCGCAAGCGGGATGGGTCATGTGCTGGTACGCGGCGGTGATGTTGCGGCCGGCCGTGTAATCGTACGTCCCGAAGTGCGCGCTGACGCAGCGGCTACCGCCGGCGTGAACCAGCGCCAAGAGATTCGATTCACCGCGGGCGTTGAATATCGACTGCGGCGTCTCAATCATCAGTTCAATTCGCAGCGCGCCTTCGGTCAGGCGCAGCGAGGATTCCATCCGCCCGAGGATCTCGGCGAGCGCGGCTACTTCTTCGGGCAAACTCACCTTCGGAATGGTGATGTGAAAATTCCGGGGCAGGGCGCCGCCCGTCGCTTCGGCCAGCGCCGTCACGAACAAATCGAGCGTGCGCACACTCCGCGCCCGCAGCTCTTCGTTGAACGGCTTGATGCGTACTCCGATGAACGGCGACAATTCGCCGGCCTTCCATCCGGCGGCCAGCTCGCGCGCCGTCGAAACCGCGTGGCCATCTTCTTCCTCATCCGGGCGATTGCCATAGCCGTCTTCAAAATCGATTCGAAAATCCTCGACGGGCTCGCGCTCGAGCTTCTCGCGCACGCGGCGGTATATCGTGAGCGCGAGCCACGCGGTCTTGCTTTCTTTGCGGAATGTCTCCGGGTCCGAATCGATATACTTCTCCAGCCGCTCGATTTCCTCGGAAGCATCCGGCAGGTCGCTCGCGCCATCTAATCCGATGGCCTTGGAGAAGATGACGAAGTTGGGAGCATATTCATCGAGCGCGTGCAACGCATGAGCGCCAAGGCGGCGGCAAGTGTCCGCGTGAAAGAGTTGCGCGCCGGCGTAGACGGTATGCGCGGGCTGGCGCTCGCTGTTGGGTCCGGGATAATTTCGCGCGAAAGCCTCATGCGCTCGCGCCAGGCGTTCATTGAGAGGATGCAACGAATCGGGATTCAGCGTTCTCTTCATTTGTGGCCTCAATAGCCTGCGGTCTCGACCTTGCGGTGATACCAGAATTGCGCGGAAATTCAAGAGCCGCCGGAATATAGCCAGTGGCGATCCGCATGGCCATGGCTACGACTGAAACCGGGGCCTATACAGTCTAGAACCAACTCGAAGCGATGTCCTATTGCCGCCCGAACTCGCGTCCTGTAATGTAGGCAACTCGTCCCGAGTGACACTCAAGATGCCTCCGAAGATTCTGCTCGTTGATGACGAATTGGCGCCGCGCAGCGGTCTGGAAATACTGCTGCGGCGAGAAGGCTTCGAAGTGCGTTCCGCCGGCGACGGCGAAACGGCGCTACGCTTCTGCGCCGAATTTCTTCCTGATCTCGTGCTGCTCGATATCGTGATGCCCGGCCTCGATGGTTTCGAGGTTTGCCGCCGCATCAAGGCCGCGCCGGAAACACGGCTGACTCCCGTCGTTCTCATCACAGGGCTTTCCGCCACTTCGGACCGCATTCAGGGCATCAATGCGGGCGCCGATGATTTCCTGAGCAAGCCCATCGATTTCAACGAGCTTCTCGCGCGGACGCGCTCTCTTCTGCGTTTGAAAGATTACACCGACGAACTTGAACATGCCGAAGCCGTGCTGTTCAGCCTCGCGCGCAGCATTGAAGCGCGCGATCCGAGCACGCATGGCCATTGCGAGCGTTTGTCGGAAATCTCGGCGCTCCTCGGCGCACGTCTGGGGCTCGAGACCGAGCAAGTGACGGCGCTGCGCCGCGCCGGTGTGGTTCACGATATCGGCAAAATTGCGGTACCCGACGCGATCCTCCTGAAGCAGGGGCCGCTCACGAACGAAGAGGAGACCTTGCTCCGCGAGCACCCTGTCGTCGGCGAACGCATTTGTTCTCCGTTGAAATCATTCCGGCTCGTGCTGCCGATCATTCGCCATCATCATGAGAAACAGGACGGCACCGGCTATCCCGACGGTCTGCGCGGCGAAGAGATTCCGGTAACGGCGCGGGTTCTGCAGATTGTGGACGTATATGATGCGCTGACCACCGAGCGGCCGTACCGCGTCGCGCTGGATTCGGCCGGCGCGCTCGAGCATCTCGAAGAGGAAGCAAAACGCGGCTGGTGGGATCCGCACTTGCTCGCGGAATTCCGGAAATTGCTCGTCGAAGACGGCGTGCAAGTGGACGAAATTCGCGGCCGCCACGAGCAATCGACTAACGGAAAGAACGGCAACGGAAACATGCGCTCGTAGTCTACGCGCCCGCAGGTAGCAACCGCTCTTCTCCCGAATAAATCACGAAGCGCCGCCCGCGAAGAAATCCTGCCACGGTGAGGTTCAGCTCGCGTGCGAGTTGCACAGCCAGACTCGACGGTGCCGAAACCGACGCCACCACGGGAATTCCCGCGACGATCGCTTTTTGCGCGATCTCAAATCCGCATCGCCCGCTGACCAGCATCACGCAATCCGAAAGTGGCACGCGCCCTTCTCGCAGCGCCCAGCCGACAACTTTGTCGACCGCGTTGTGACGCCCCACATCTTCGCGCGCCACTACCAGCTCGGCAGTCGTCGAGAACAGCCCCGCGGCATGCAAGCCACCGGTTCGTCCGAATAGATCCTGCGACGCGCTCAGATTTTCGGGCAGGCGGCACAGGACGTCCGGCGAAATGCGGAGTTCCCGATTTGGCGAGCGAAGTACTCGCGACCGGACCGACTCGATCGACGCTTTCCCACAAATGCCGCAACTCGAATTCGCGAAGAAATTCCGCCGCGTCTGTTCAGGATCGAGCTGCGTTTCCGGAGTCAGCTCGACGATGACGACGTTCCCGCGGCTTCCTCGCGCGCCGTCCGTCATCGCCTCGATCGAGAGAATCTGCTCGCGGCCCTGAATCAATCCTTCGGTGAAGAGGAATCCCGCGGCCAATTCGATATCGTGCCCCGGAGTCCGCATGGTCACGGCGAGGGGTGTCGCGCCGATGCGAATTTCAAGCGGCTCCTCGCCGGCCAGCGAGTCCTGCAGACGCCGCACCTTCCCGTCGGTCCATTCGGAAACTTGCGTGAGGTCTAAGCTGCGTGACGGAGGCAACGGCGCTCGCTCCCGGTGAAGGTGCAAATGCTTCCGCACGCAGAATGACATCAACTTCTGCTCGCAGCAAGGCGCTTCGACCGGACTTGTTCTTGAGGTCATCGAAGTTCCGCCGCGGGCCACAGTCTGCGCTCCGCCTTCCCAACGCGATTCCAATTCAACGAACGCCGTGCTAGCGTGGCGAATTCGGCGATGAATCGTTCCACACTGAAGAACTTCATCGGAAGCGGGAGAAATTAAATTGAACATCCGCAAAGCGACCGAGAGCTACGAAAAGTGGAAAGGCGCGCGCATGCGCCTCATCAAGTCGGACATCGATCACAAGCACGAGGCCATGGCTTCCGCAGTTTTCCCTTTTTTCCGCGCTACTTTTTACCGCTGGATTCAGCTTTGGGACGAGGTCTGCCCCGACGAATGCAAGGCACCCAGCGTCCTCGCCGTAGGCGATTTGCACGTCGAGAATTTCGGAACGTGGCGCGATCTCGAAGGCCGGCTGATCTGGGGCGTCAACGATTTCGATGAAACGTATCCGATGGCCTACACCAACGATCTCGTGCGACTCGCCGTCAGCGCGCATCTCTCCGTCGAGGAAGAAGAAATCGAGCTGCACATTCGCTACGCCTCCGACGCGATTCTCGAAAGCTATCGCGAGGGTTTGGAATCGGGCGGCCGCGCATTCGTCCTCGCGGGAAATAACAAATGGCTCCGCGACATTGCGCTCAATCGCCTGCGCGATCCCGTCCGTTTCTGGAACAAGGCCGAAAATCTCCCGGAATTTCACGGCCCGATCGAAGACGACATCAAGCGCCAGCTCGAAGCCGATCTCCCGGAAAAAAATCTGCCGTATTTGAAGAAGCGCCGCGTAGCCGGCCTGGGGAGTCTCGGACATTTGCGCGTCCTCGCGCTGGCTCGCTGGCGCGGAGGCTGGATCGCGCGAGAAGCCAAAGCCCTGGCGCCGTCGGCCTGCATTTGGGCTCACGGCGGAGCGAAATCCGAGAAGATTCTCTATCCGGAAATTATTTCGCGCGCAGTTCGCGTGAAGGATCCTTTTTTTCGCGTCTACGGCAATTTTCTCGTCCGGCGCCTTGCTCCCGATTGCTCGCGCATCCTCATGGCTTCCCTTCCGAAAGATCGCGACGAATCGCAGCTCTTGAAGGCCATGGGATTCGAGACCGCCAACGTTCACCTTGGCAGCCCGGAGGCCATTCCGGCGATCCTCCGCGATTTGAAAAAACGTCCCGACCGCTGGCTGCACAAAGCCGCAAAGAAAATGCTGAAAACCATCCGCCGCGATTGGAAAAAATGGTGTAAAGATTACAAAGCATAAGCCCGGCCGTCCGCCGGCCCCCAGCGTTCGCTTCGTTGCCCGCGGGTCTCGCCGGGTGTATCCTACGGCCTTCCCTGCCGCCCGATATGGCTTCGCGTACACATCTTCTTTCGTCCCGCAAGAACGACCAAGCCGGTCTGGCACATTTTATGCACCGCGTCCTGAAGGAATCGACCCGCGCGGCGCGCCGTTTTGACGAGGACTCCGTTCACGACCTGCGCGTCGCGCTGCGCCGCTCGCGCACCATCGCCGATGGCCTCGCATCGTTCGACCCGGACAAGTCGCTCCGTGCGGTGAAAAAAGCCTCGCGCGATTTGTTCCGCAGCCTGGGAGTCCTTCGCGACATTCAAATCAAGCTCGAATGGCTCGAAAAGTTGGCGCCCGAAGACGATTCACTGAAATCGCGCCTCCGCGAGACTCTGGCCCGCGAGGAGGAATTGGCCAAAGCCGCAGCGTCCGCCGCGCTCGCGGATTTCGATGTGAGGCGCTGGCGGAAGTGGTCGCGAACGCTTCCTGGCGCATCACGCCGGGTAGCGCCCGGCAGCGTGGTCTTCGAGCATCTCGCTCTGGCGCGCTGGATCGAAGCCCGCGAAGCGCATCGCCGGGCGGTGCGCAGCCGCAGCCGCATCGCGTGGCATCGCGTGCGGATCGCATTGAAGCGTTTTCGTTACACGGTCGAGAATTTCCTGCCGCAGCGATACGCCGAATGGGCCGACGGCCTCAAGAATGTCCAGGATTCTCTCGGCGCCGTTCACGATCTCGACGTTCTCTGGGTCACGCTCCGAAAACTCAGCGCGGGCGCCGACCCTGCGGAATTGGAATTCTGGCGCGGCTGTATTGCCGCGGCGCGCGCCGCGAATCTGAGCGCCTATCGCGCGAGAACCTTCGGCCGGCAATCCCTGTGGAATGTCTGGCGAGCAGGCTTACCCGATGGAGAGCGGCTCGAGCAGGCCTCGCTCGCAACGCTGGCCGCGTGGGCGTCGCATCTCGATCCGGATTTCGATCATTCGCGGCGCGTGGCCGCACTCGCGCTCGAACTCAACGACGGATTTCGAACCGCGGCGCTCCATGAAACATTTCGCGATGTCCGCGCCCGGCGTCTCCTCGAAGCCGCTGCGCTGCTACACGACGTGGGACGCGCCCGCAAGGAATCCGGCCACCACAAAATTTCCTGCCGTATGATTCGAAAACGAACTCCGCCGATTGGATGGACGAGCGATGACATGCTCTGGACGGCGCTGATCGCCCGCTACCATCGGGGCGGGGACCCGCGTCCCGAGCGCGGCGGCTATTCGTCGCTTTTGCCTGCGGAGCGGGAGAGCATCACGTGGCTCGGAGCCACGCTGCGCCTCGCCGACGGTCTCGACGCCGACCACAAAGGCCGCGTCACGCACGTTTCAGTCGAAAGTACGCGTCCGCTGGTGATGCTGCGCGCCGAAGGATACGTGCACGACGTCGAATCCGCGGCCGTCCTGGCCAAAAAGAAGCACCTTCTCGAAACACTTTGCGCGCGCGCCATCATCGTCCGGCCGGCCGAAGAAATTTCCGCGCGGACCATTGCTACGCTCGCTTCCTGACTTTTCCTGCGGCAATAAATCAATCGTCGAGGTGACGGAGGACCTTGGGAGGAACGAGCCACACGAGCGTGCCTTTCGACGCGCCGGCGGAAGCAAACTCGAGGCACGCGACGCCCGCCTTTTTGAGCGCGGTGAACACGGCATGCGCGCCGACGGCGTGCGCGATGACCTGGTCCATATGCGGCGCGTGGCCAAACGCGATCACCTCTCGCGCCTTCAAGTGCGAAAGTTCCTTCAAGAAATCCGCCGGCGCGCTCCCGGGCCGAAGCGCTGCGCTGTCGCGGATTTTTTCGCGGGGATGTCCCAGCACTTCCGCAAAAATCTCCGCCGTTTGCGCGGCGCGTGTGTAAGGGCTCGTGATGAACACGGTGGGCTTCACACCCAGCGCATGAATTCCTTCGGCGGCCTCCCGCGTTTTCTTGACGCCTTCGCGCGTGAGAAATCGCTCGATTTCAGGCGGGCTGTTCGGATCCGCACGATCGATCGCAATCCCGTGACGAACCAGATAGAGGATCATGAGCTAGGCCACTTTCTCCTTCGTCTTCGCCGGCGCGCGCTTGAAAACGGGCTGCAGGTGAAATTCCCGCTCGAACAGCGCCGCCTTCCGCGCGAGTCCCTCGGTATCCAGTCGTGCGCCGTTCTGCATTTGGATCCGGAAAATGGCCTGGCCCCTCGCGACGTCCAAGGATATGCCTGCGACCATGCGGCTGTGTTCGCTCTCCAGTTTTTCGGCGATGCGCAGAATCGCGGTGAGCATGCGCGATTGCTGCCGCCGTGCGCTGTCAAGCGCGGCGTAAAACTTGTGATCCATCTGCGGTTCGGATTTGCAATTGTGATAGCGCACCAGCGACGCCACCATATCGCGCCGCCAGCCTCGCAGGCCGGGAATTTCGCCGTTGCGAACCAGATATTCGCCGTGCCGGTGGTGCGCTTTGTGGCTCACGAAGTGCCCCACGTCGTGCAAAATCGCTCCCATCTCGAGAACCGCCCGCAGGTCAGCGCCCATTTCATGCAGCGGACGCAATTGATCGAACAGCGAAATCGCCAGTTTTCTCACTTGCTCGGCGTGACCCGCGTCGTAGTCCAACTTCCTCGCAAACCATTCGGCGGAGGCGCGCAAGCGGTCCGCGATACGCCGCTCTTCCTCGCTCGCCGACGCGCCGGAATACTGAGCCGCCATCAGATCGAGGAGAATTCCTTCACGCACGCCGACGCCGGGGACAAGCATTGACCGGAGATTGAGAAACTGAGCAAGCGTAGTGATCACAATGGCGGCGATTCCCATCACTTCGGCGCGATCGCGCCGCACGCGAAACGCTCTCACGCGAGCGGGCACATCGAGAGGCAAAATCTTCCAGACCTGGTCACGCAACAGCCGGAGATTAATGGCCGGGAAACCGCGGACCCGCGGACCCGCGGCGAGTGGCGCGAGGGCTTCGGCGTTTCCGCCACACGCGACAGCGATTGCGCCCGAAAGAATCGGCGGAGTCGCCAGCGCGGCACGAAGTAGCGTGAGGATGTGATCGCGAACGCGCGCGGCCATGTCCTCGGTGATCACGCCTTCGATGCGATACGTTTCCATCAAGCGCACGGTGCCCAGAGGCAACGCGACGCGGCGCTCCACTCGGCCGTCGCGCAGGAAATTCAGCTCGAGGCTTCCGCCGCCCAGATCGAAAATCAATCGCGGCATCACAGCATCTCCGAGCGTCCTCAAAACTGCCGCGCAAACCAGCCGGGCTTCTTCCTCGCCGCTGATGACTTCGAGCACGATTCCGGACTTCCGCCGGATCCGCTCGATCAGGACGTGCCGGTTGCGCGCCTCGCGTGCCGCGCTGGTAGCCACGGCGCGATAGACGGCCACGTGGTTCTGCTCCATCACACGCCGGAAATGGCGAAACGCCCGCGCCGCTTTGGCGATCGTATCGTCGCTCAGCACGCGCCGCGTAAACGCGTTGTGGCCCAGGCGCACCGAAGCGCGTTCATTGTCGAGAATTTCGTACTGATCGAGGGAAGTGGCCCGTGCGATGACCAAACGCATCGCGTTTGAGCCTGCGTCAATCGCGGCAAGATGGACGGGAGCGGCCAATGAGTTTACCGCCAGAGACCCGCGAGGGCGTGCGAGGGCTCGTAGTGTGTGCCTTTGATGCCCAGATGCGCCCCGATCCGTTTGCGCAGCTCACGATTGACGGCCGGAACGCTGCCCTCGCCGTCGAGCTCGATGAATCCGTGCCGGCGCGACAAATATTCAAATTCCTTTTTGATCAAGGACTGATACCGGATGAACGACTGGAACAAATCGTTCGAGAGCGACATGTCCCGCCCCGACTCCCAGTAGCTGATGGTGTGCGATTTCTTGAACTCGCGATCGAACGCGACTTCGGGCCGGACGTTCAACCAGAACGTCAGGTCCGGCCGCAGCGCCATCTCGTAAATTCCATGCAGATAATCGCGCCCGATTCCGCGAACGGCTCCGCGTGCAATCAGCGTGTAGATGTATCGGTCGGCGAGCACCACCAGGCCCGAGCGCAGTGCCGGCAGGATGCGGCGTTCGAGTTGATCGAAAAAATCGGTGCTGTACATCAGCGCGAGCGTCAGCCGGGTTACGGAATTTTCCGCCAGCAATGCGTCGATGTCGTCGGCCACCAGCGACGAACGCCGCAATCCCGTCGTCTGCACTGCAAAGCCCTCGGATTCGAGCCATTCGGTGAGCAGCGAGATCTGCGTCGAGCGACCCGAGCCGTCGGTGCCTTCGATGGCGATCAGCGCCCCACTCAGCTCTTCTTCCTTCACGCCGGGCAAAGGCGTGCCGTAGAAGCGCGACGGCCGCTTCTCTTTGCCATTCGCCGATTTGCGGATCGGACGCCCGTCGGAATTCGCGCCGGCGGCGTGTAGTTTGTCGGATGGCTTCATGCTTTTTTCGGCGCAAATTGCGACAGATTGATTCTTTCGCCGACGATTTCGCGCATCTGTTTCTGCAGCCGGTTGACGGGCACGGTGCCGTCCATCAGCACGAATTTATCCGTCGGCACCATCTGGTCGTAATAATTCAGAATTCGTTCCTGAAAAATCCGGAAACTTTCCGCGCGATCGAGCGAGATTCCCAAGTCCATCCCCGCTTCGTAATATTTCAGCTTGGGGCGTCCCGCCATGATGCGATCCACGGCGACATCGAGGGGCGCGCGAAAATAAAAAGTGATATCGGGGATGGGCGCGAAGCGGTAGAGATTGCGGAGCCAGTGTGGCGAACAGCCGCGCGAAACGTCACGAGCGAACGCCGTGTAAATGTAACGATCCGCCAGGACCAGGTAGCCGCTGTGCAAGAGCGGCAGAATTTGCCGCTCGCAGCGGTCCGCAAAATCCGCGGCGTGCAGGAGCGAGAATGTCACCGGCGTCAGCAACCGCCTCTGCTTGCCGCGACGCGTCGCGGACTTGACCAGAGGCGAGGAATTCCACTCCGTAAAGTGGATCCGATAGCCGCCGATTTCAAGCCAGCGTTTTAGAAGATAGAGCTGGGTGCTTTTTCCGGAGCCGTCGATTCCTTCGACGACGATCAGCGCTCCCGGATATTCGCGTTTGAGAGCGCGTATCTTTTCCGCCGGGCGCTCAACAATCGCGGCTGTTTCCTGGGTGGTGGTGTCTGGCATCCGGAACCGTTCTAGTCGATTTTCAATCCAATAGCTTATGATACTCTGGGGGTTAGGCTACAAGATGAATATTCTGTTACAGCGGATTGCACGGCGCACCTACAGACAGGCGGACTGAAATCAATCATGGACTTTCGAAAGCAACTCGTCGTGCCGCGCGGGGAAAAGGTCAAACTCTCGAAATACGATCCCGATAATACGCTCGGGCTCGAGAAAGGCGCCGCGGCGGACGCCAAGCTCGAAAAGGCCGTGAAGCAACTCGATACGCTGCAATTGACGTTGTACGCCGAAAAGAAGCATGCGCTTCTCGCCGTCTTTCAGGCCATGGATGCAGGCGGCAAGGACGGCACGATCCGCCACGTCATGTCGGGCTTGAATCCGCAGGGCTGCCGCGTCACATCGTTCAAGCAGCCCTCCGCGGAAGAAGCGGCGCACGATTTTCTCTGGCGCATGCACAAGGCCGTGCCGGAAATCGGCGAAATCGGGATTTTCAATCGCTCTCATTATGAAGATGTCCTGGTCGTTCGGGTGCACGATCTAGTGCCGAAAGAGATTTGGTCGAAGCGGTACGATGAAATCAACCACTTCGAAAAATTTCTTACCGAGAATCGCGTCACCATCGTGAAATTCTTTCTTCACATCAGCAAGGAGGAGCAGAAGAAGCGATTCCTCGAACGCATCGACGATGCCGACAAACGCTGGAAGATATCGCTGACGGATTTCGCTGAGCGAAAATATTGGGACGATTACCAGGAGGCTTACACCGATATCTTGCGCCGCTGCAGCACCGACGAGGCGCCCTGGTACATCATCCCCGCGAACAAAAAATGGTTCCGCAATCTCGCGGTCTCACGCATCCTCGTCGAGACGCTCGATGATTTGAAAATGAAATTCCCCAAGCCGAGCGTTGACATCAAAGACCTCAAATGGAAGTAGCGCGCTTTCGCGGGCGCGGTCCCGCGTCGTAATCCTTTTCCTCCGCGAATCCGCCGCGTGCGAATCGGCCTCGCCGGATTTCTGTTAGAATCGCGCCGATCATGCCCTGCAAATTGCTCTGCGGATTACCCAGCGAATCGCTCCGCGAGTTGCCATGACCAGCGCGCTCTTCCCTCGAAATTTTCGGAAGACATATCCGCAAGCTGTGCGCGGCGAGGGTTGCTACATCTTCACCGCCGAGGGCCGGCGCTATCTCGATGCCGCGGGCGGCGCCGCGGTCGTGACCATCGGCCACGGAGTCGCATCGGTGGTCCGCGCGATGGCGGAGCAAGCGGAGCGCCTCGCCTACGTGCATTCCTCGCAGTTCGAATCCAGTCCCGCTGCGGAACTCGCGCGCCGTCTTCTCGAGCTCGCTCCGAGTTCCTTCGCCCGCGGCCGCGTCTATCTCACTTCCGGTGGTTCGGAAGCCACCGAAACCGCGATCAAGCTGAGCCGGCAATATTTCCTTGAGCGCGGCGACACGAAACGCTTCCGGGTCGTTTCGCGCAAACAGAGCTACCACGGCAGCACACTTGGCGCGCTCTCGGTTTCCGGCAATCTCCGCCGCCGCGAGCCTTTCGCTCCGCTGCTTTCCGAGTGGGGCCACATTCCGCCCTGTTATTGCTATCGCTGTCCGATGGGACTCGAGTATCCCTCCTGCAATGTGGATTGCGCCGATGAGCTGGAGCGGTTGCTGCGGCGCGAGGACCCTGAGAGCGTCGCGGCATTTATTCTCGAGCCGGTGAGCGGCGCGACGCTCGGCGCATACGCTCCGCCCGAAGGCTATCTCCAGCGCATCGCGGAAATCTGCCGGAGCCAAGGCATCCTGCTGATCGCCGATGAAGTAATGACGGGAATGGGGCGAACGGGAAAAACATTTGCCGCGGATCACTGGGGCGTGCAACCCGATCTGATTCTTGTCGGCAAGGGAGTCGCGAGCGGCTATGCGCCGCTCGGAGCTGTGTTAGCGAGCGAAGGGGTCGCAGACACGATCGAGCGCGGCTCGGGCGTCTTCCTGCATGGTTTCACGTACAATGCCCATCCGGTGGCCGCGGCCGCGGGCGTCGCCGTCCTCGATCACATCCGGCAGAACAAACTTTTCGAACGAGTCACGCCGGCGGGCAAAGAGCTCCGCGCAGCTCTGGAGCCCCTGAAACAATTGTCGGTCGTCGGCGATATACGCGGGATGGGATTGCTCGTCGGAATCGAATTCGTCCGCGATCGCGTGTCGCGAGAGCCCTATCCGCCCGAAGCTCACATCGCCCATCGCGTCGCCGAAGATGCGATGGAAGCCGGAGTTCTCACGTATCCCATGCAAGGCTCGGTTGACGGCACTCGCGGCGATCATCTGCTGCTCGCGCCGCCGTTCACCATTTCCACTTCGCAGGTCGAAATGATTGCGAGCGCGCTGCGCGGCGCGATCGGCGAACTCGAAAACGCGCACCGCGGCGACACAGGAGGCTCCCCTGCCCAGTCATCCGTTTCGTGAGTGGCTCGCGGCCGCGAGCCTCGCCGCCGTCGTCGGCGCCCTCGCGCTCAGCACGGCGTTCGCTCTCGCGCCGCGAACGTCCACGGTCTCCGTTACGGGATATTCTCCGGCGGCAGGAGAACACGAGCTAACCATCGAGAAGGAAACTCGAGCATTCGCTTCGTCCGATCAAATCTCGAAATTCCATCGCTTCTTGACGGCGGAGCCCCACCCGGCAGGCTCGGAGCGCAACAACGAGCTGGCGCGCTGGGTTGCGGAGCAATGGAAGCAACAAGGCCTCGAAGACGTCACGATCCGCGAGTACGACGTCCTGAATTCCACGCCGCGCGAAATCTCTCTCGAAATGACTGCGCCGAAGGAATATCGTGCGACCCTTCGTGAAGCGCCGTACGACGCGGATTCCGACACAAAGAATCCGCGCGCCTCGGGCGCATTTCTCGGCTATTCGGCTTCCGGCGAAGTGACCGCGTCGGTGGTCTACGCGCATAGCGGAAATCCCGAAGACTACGATTTGCTGGGACAGCAAGGCATCAGCGTCCGTGGGAAAATTGTTCTGGTGCGCTATTCGAATCCGTACAGCTACCGCGGGTTCAAAGCGCTGACCGCCGAGCGCGAAGGCGCCGCCGCGATCCTGATTTATTCCGACCCAGCAGAAGACGGATTCAAAAAAGGTAAAGTTTTCCCCGACGGCCCGTGGGGCCCCGAAACGCACATCCAGCGCGGCGCCATAACGTATGATTTTCTCGAGCCCGGCGACCCGCTGACACCCGGTTGGGCTTCCGTACCCGGCGCGAAGCGCATTCCCGCCTCCGAGGCGATCTCGCTGCCGAAAATCATGGGCGTTCCGCTTTCCTGGCACGACGCGCGGCCGCTCCTTGAAAACATGGATGGTCCGGTGGCGCCCGATTCGTGGCAGGGCGGTTTGCCCTTCAAATATCACGTCGGCGGCGAGCGCGTGCGCGTCCATCTGAAAGTGGATATGGACACGAGCATCCAGCCGTATTACGTGACCGAGGCGCGGATTCGCGGCGCTGAATTGCCGGACGAATGGATCGTTCTCGGCAATCATCGCGATGCCTGGGTGTTCGGCGGCGTGGATCCATCGAGCGGCACGGCTTCGATGCTCGAGCTGACGCGCGATCTCGGGCAGATGCTCAGGCGCGGCATTCGGCCGCGGCGAACGCTCGTCATCTGCAGTTGGGACGGCGAAGAGTACGCGCTCACCGGTTCGACGGAATGGGGCGAGCAATTCGCGGATGAGCTGAAGCAAAAGGCGGTCGCGTACTTAAATGTCGATTCTTCGGCGTCCGGCCCGGTCTTTCACGGGACGCCCGTCGCGTCGCTGGCGCCGGTTCTCGTGGACATCAGCCGGACATTGCCCGCACCGTCCGGCAAGACGCTCTACGACGAATGGAAAACGTCTCGCGAGGATGAGCTCCACGCAGGAAAGCCCGTCGACGATTCGGAATTGGCGGACACGCGCATCGGTAGCGGCTCCGACCACACTGTCTTCCTCAACTTTCTCGGCATTCCGACCGTCGGCCTTCAATTCGACGGACCTTACGGCGTTTATCATTCGCTGTATGACGATTATTATTGGACGAATCATTTCGGCGATCCGGGATATCGTTACCACACTTTGATGACGCAGCTCTGGGGCGCGCTGGCGCTCCGGCTCGCAAACGCCGAAGTACTTCCCTACAATTTCGAATTCTATGGAAACGACATCCGGCAATTCGTCGACGAGCTCGGCTCGAGAAGCCACGTCAGCAGCCATCTCGATTTGAAGAATCTCTACCAGCGGGTCGGTGAATTTGAATCGGCGGGGCGCGCGCTGAATGCCGCCGAAGCTTCGGCGCTCGACGCCAAGCTCGACGCGTCAACCGCCGATCGCGCGAACCGCGCTCTTCTCCAGGTCGAGCGCAATTGGTGCAATCCCGGCGGCATCCCCGGCCGGCCGTGGTTCAAGCACACCTTGTACGCGGCGCGCTATACCTACGCCCATCTTGAACTGCCGGGGCTGACCGAAGCGGCAGAGGCCGGCGACTGGAAACGCGCCGCGGAGCAGCAGAAAATTCTCGAAGATGAATTGCAGAAAAATACGGCGCTCCTGGATGAAGTTGGCAAGGAGCTGCAAGCCGCGGCGAATCGAGGGAATTGATAATGATGTCACGCGTTTCCGTTCGAGCTCTGGTCACATTTTCTTCCGTCGCGCTGCTGGCCCTCTCTGCCGGCGCCCAAACCAAAAAGCCGCGCGCCCGCGATCTCGGCGTTCCCTTCGATGGCACGCCTGGCCCGCTTAACGCGATCACCGATGTCGCAGGCGTCGAGGTCGGCGATCGCACACTAATTTCCGGGGAAGGCAAACTCCAAGTGGGCGTGGGTCCCGTGCGCACGGGAGTGACCGCGATATTCCCGCGCGGCAAAGCTTCGGCCGATCCCGTGTTCGCCGGATGGTATACGGAGAATGGGAACGGCGAAATGACCGGCACGACGTGGGTGGAAGAATCCGGATTTCTCTACGGTCCGGTGATGATTACGAACACGCACAGCGTCGGAGTGGTGCGCGACGCCGTAATCAAATGGCAGGTTGAGCACGGACCACCCGCGCCCGAGGAAGATTGGTGGTCGCTGCCTGTCGTCGCCGAAACCTGGGACGGCTATTTAAACGACATCAACGGATTTCACGTGAAGCCGGAGGACGCCTTCGCGGCGATGGAGAGCGCGCACGGCGGCCCGGTTGAGGAAGGCAACGTCGGTGGCGGGACGGGCATGATCTGCAACGAATTCAAAGGCGGGATCGGCACGTCATCGCGCAAGTTATCGGAGAAGGATGGCGGCTACACCGTCGGCGTGCTCGTCCAGTGCAACTATGGCATCCGCCGGCTGCTGCGCGTCGCGGGCGTGCCGGTGGGTAAAGAAATTCCCGGCCGCGCGATCTGGGACACTGACACGGGCTCGATCATCGTCGTCGTGGCCACCGACGCTCCGCTGCTTCCGACGCAACTCAAGCGCATGGCGCGGCGCGTCACACTCGGCCTCGGCCGGGACGGCAGTATTTCCGGCGACGAATCAGGCGACATTTTCATCGCGTTCTCGACGGCGAATCCCGGCGCGGGAACCGCGAAGGGACTCGCGCGCGTCTCGATGGTGCAGAACGAAGATATGGATCCGCTCTTTGAGGCTACCGTCCAGTCGACCGAAGAAGCCGTGATCAACGCCATGGTGGCGGCGGAAACGATGACGGGCATTAACGATCATCGCGTTGAGGCGCTGCCGCACGACAAGCTGCGCGAAGTTCTGAAGAAATACAACCGCCTGGTCGAAACGAAATGACACGGCACCAGGCCGCGCATATCAAATTTTAGGGGTTGCGCCGACGCAGTTGAGTGCGCGCGGGTTAATGTATTGTACGGGGCGGCTATCAACGGGCCCATCCAGGAGGACTAATGATGCGGAATTTTTTCTGGGGCGTGATTTTCACCTTGATCGTCATCGCAATCGGCGGCTACCTGATTCTCCAGGGCGGCTACGTAAACTTCGGCGCCGATGCACCTCCCTCCTCTCTTGAGAAAAAAATCGCCACGGGCGCGTCCGATGCGTCCATCGCGCGCCACGCCCCGCAGATGGCGAATCCGTTGACGCCAACGGATGAAAACTTACTCGCGGGCGCGCGGCTCTATCGCGACAACTGCGCCGGCTGCCACGGCGACCCCGCTAACATGGATTCTTCGCTGGGTGATTCGTTCAATCCGCCCGCGCCGGCATTCTTGATGGACAAGCCCGACATGCCCGAGTATCAGAACTTCTACATCATCCGGCACGGCATTCGCTGGTCCGCAATGCCCTCATGGAAAGGCAAATTCAACGACACGCAAACATGGCAAGTCGTCACGCTTCTCAGCCACATCGACAAGCTTCCTCCTGCCGTAGACCAGGAACTTCAAAAGGCGCCCGCATCGACGAATTGAAAACGGCGAACCGCGACTCCACCTTTTTGCTTGAGTCTTTCGACATCAATAAACCGTCGCACCCGGAAGGCCGCGCCTCGGCCACGGCTGACAGGCCAGTTCGCAATTTCTCGCCAGTTCCAAACGCCCATGCGGCCACCTGTACCCCGGTACTATTGCCGCTCCTGAGGCGCGCCATTATCTTCGTGGCGTATCCCATGAAATCGGCGAGCACACTGAATAAGCCGCGTTTGGGGTCCCGGCGAAGTCAGCGGCTGAAATTGCAGGTCCCGGTTGCCGTGGCGCGGCAGCATGCGCATCACGGCTCCGCCCGCGAGGACGCGATCACTCTCAACGTGAACGCATTCGGCGGGATGTTTGCGCTCAAAGGTCCCGTGCAGCGCGGCGAAGTGCTGATCCTGATCAACAAGTCGACGCGGGAACAGCAGGAATGCCGGGTGGTTTATATCGGGCCGTCGGCGCCAAACGGCAAGAAAATCGGAGTCGAGTTCACGCAACCGGCGGAGAATTTCTGGCGGATTAATTTCCCGGGCGTCGATTCGACGCCAAACTACCGCTGAAAACTTCATTCGCGCGCGCGGCTTCGGATGCCGGATGTTCGAGTCTTCTTGAAATAGTTGGGGGCTTGGGACCCGGGGCTTTTCAGATGTGAGCAACCGCAAGGCGCGAAATTCGAGAGCAGGGGCATGTCGTTTCACTGGCTGGTTGGGGAGATCATCAAAGAGGATGCTGCGCTGGCCACCGCGCCGTCGCAGGACCTTCCGCGCACGCCCGTTGTCGAGCCCGAGCTCGACGAACTTCTCGCCGAGCACCGCAAATGGCTTGAATCGAAGGGCGCGTGCGGCAAGCGATTGGAACTCGCGCGCGCAAACTTCGAAGGCGTCGACCTGACCGGCGCAAATCTTCAGGACGCCATCCTCAATAAAGCCAATTTTCATGGCGCCGAGCTGCTTCTTGCGGATTTGCGCGGCGCGAGCCTCGTACAAGCCAATCTTCAGGAAACCAATCTTCTCGGCGCCGATTTTCAGGGAGCCAATCTCGAAGGCGCATCGCTCGAAGGCGCCGCGGGCCTGCACACCAAACAACTCGCCGGCGCAAGCCTTCTCTGGACGATTTTGCCGGCGCAGATTTCCGAATTCGAAGGACAGCAGATCGCGGAATTTCGCGCGCGCAAATGTTATCGACTGCTCATCATCACTTTGGCGGCGAGTGCGCTGAGTTGGATGCGCCTGGTCACAACGCACGATGCCCAACTTCTCCGCGACGCGCCGCTCCTGCCGATCTCCCGGCTCGGTGGCGCACTGCCGATTTCCGGGTTCTACACGGTGATGCCGCTCGCGCTGTTCGGGCTGTTTCTTTATTTCCATGTCTCGCTCCATCGATTGTGGGAGCGGCTCGTTGAATTGCCCGCCGTGTTTCCCGATGGCCGGACGCTGGATTGCACCGGTCCCTGGCTGTTGATGACGCTGTTTCGCAGCCGCTTTCGCGATTGGAATGTGAATCGTATTTCGCCTTCGTTCCTCGAGACCATGATTCCCGCTCTTCTCGCTTATTGGGTCGTGCCCGCCACGCTCTTGCTCTTCTGGGGCCGCTACCTGGTCATGCAGGATCTGCGCGCCGCCATGCTCCAGATCTTTCTCCTGATGTGCGCGATCGGCGTCGCCACCGCGTTTCCGCACGGTGCGGGCAACGAGACGCGAAATTCCAGCAAGGCCGCCTCCCCGGCACCCGATCCGAAACCCGCGCCGGATCCGAATCCCGCGGCCGACGTGATGGCGATTCCGGTGCCGGATTCTCCAGAGCGCCCGAAAGCATCCGCGCAATACATTGCTGCATTGCGGCGAGCGGGGATCGCAATCGCCGCCGGCGCAATCCTCTTGCTCCTGACGCTAGGAATTGTGTACGGCGTTCCGCACGACGCGAGCGTAATGCCGGACTACAGCCAGGCGAGTGTCCGCCGCTGGTCCGCTGCCGCATTCTCGATCGTCGGCTATCGCCCGTATCCGGAGTTGACGGAATCGAGCATCTCGACAGCCCCTGCGAACTGGAGCGGGCGCAACGAAGACCTCGGCAGCGTGAAGGGTGCGCAGCTCAACGACAGGCGCCTGCGCTACGCAGAGGGCTACCGCACGTTTTGGGCCAACGCGCATCTCTGGAAGGCCGATCTTCAGGGCGCCTATTTCTCCGAATCCGATTTCCGCGGCGCGAATTTGCGCGAGGCCAATCTCCGCTCGACCTCTTTCGACCGCACTCAATTCTTTCGCGCGAATCTTCAGGGCGCGAGCCTTCAGAAAGCCAATCTGATCCGCGCCGATCTGCGCGAAGCCGACTTATCATACGCGGTGCTCAGCGATGCGGTCCTCGTCGATGCGCACCTCGAAGGCGCGAACGTTTTCAGCGCCGATCTACACTCGGCCCAGCTCGCACATGCCAGTTTCGAACGCGCCGACCTCCGCGATTCAAACCTCATCAACGCCAATCTCACTCTGTCCGACTTGCAGGAAGCGTATCTCTGGTCCGCGAAATTGTCCGGAGCCCAATTGCGCGATGCGCGCCTCGGCCACGCGATTTTGATTGAGGCGGACTTGCGCGGAAGCGACTTGCGCGGAGCGTCTCTGCAAGGGGCTGTCTTGCGCGGAACGGATTTTACCGGCGCGGACATCGCGGGCGCCGATTTTCGCGGCGCGTCCGGCCTCACCGCGTGGCAGGTCTGCTCGGCCAAGAATCATCAAACGGCCGTCATCGATGACACTCTCACCGCATCCATTCAGGCTCAGTGCGGCACGCCGGCCAACTAACGTCCCACCTTAGTGACTTGGCAGGCGCCCGCTCCGAAATCCATCCAACGATTCATCCAGCGGTTTTGACATGCGAATGAAGTGGCACGGGAGTTTGGGTACCGCTTCCGCTGCGAACGGAAACTCTCCACTTTCGCTGTAACCCAGGCGCCGGTAGTACGGCGGCAATTCGGCCCGCAAATTCACAACCGTCAAATCCATCACCCGGCAGCCCGCCTTCCGGCAATAGTCCTCCGCCTGGTCGACCATGAACCGCCCGTAGCCATACCGCTGCTTCGATGGATCCACCGCGAGAAGACCAAAGTACCCGCGCTCTCCGCGCAGTTCTACATACACGCTCGCCACTAGCGCGCGAGCCTCGTCTTCACCCAGCAGATATGTTCCGGAATCAAACCGCTTGAGCGTATTCGCGGCGTCCGTGCGATCGCGCTCGATGAAGAAGCGTTCTACGCGAAACGCCAGATTCACCAACCGCACAATGGCGTCCACATCCTCGACGCCGGCGATTCGAACGCGAAGTCTTGCATTATCATCCGGCATAGAATTACGGTTCCACCCGCGCGCCTCGAGTTTCGTTTAGTTCTTGTCCGACTCCGCCGGTGCCGGCGGCGGCGCCGTCATCGGCGTCAGCCCAATCGCCGGAATATTGCCCTTGCCGATGAGATCGTTCAGCGCCACCAGATCCTGACTCTGAATGGCATTCCATTCCGCGACCTCTTCTCCCACGCGCTTTTCGAATTCGCCAGCGAGATCATATTCCTGCTGCGTCGGCGCGGCGTCGGCGCTATCCACGCTGGCCTGGAGATGCGCCAGCTTGCTGCTTAACTCCGGCGGATAATTCAGCATGTCTTCGGAAGCGGTCACCTGCCGCTCGATCAGTTCGTCCTCGACGGCAGTCATCTTCTTATCGAGGGCGTCCGCTGCGTCGCGGATGGGCTGTGCCGAATCGTCGCTCTCAAGCCGCTTCCGCAACTCCACGAGTTCCGAATGAACGCCGCGAATTTCGAGAACCGCGGTATCGTCCTGCTCGAGTAAATCCCCCAGCTTGGTCACCAGATCGAATTGCTTCGCGAGATCGGCGTCGCTTATTTTGACGCGCGGATCTGCTCGCAGCTCAAGTTCTTGCGTGTACGTCTTGCCGCCCGCCGTCAGCCTAAGCTGATACGTTCCCGGCAGCGCGAGCGCACCGCGCGGATCGCCGTCATCGTAAATCGTCCCCGGAATTTCGCGCGGCTTCTCATAGCGCAAATCCCAGACGAAACGATTCAGGCCCGCGTCCGCCGTCAGAGTTTCCTGCGTCGGCGCCTTCTCTCCTTCCACCTCCTCTTCGCTGAGCGATTGGGCTTCGGTTTCTTCCTTGGCTAAATTCGAAAACTTGCGCACCGTGCGTCCTACGGAATCGATTATTTCGAGCGCGATCTCGTCCGTTTTCTCAGGTTTGTCTCGAAGCCAGTAATACAGCGTGGCCCCGCGCGGCGCTGCTTCGCCGACAACGTCGAGGTGCGATTCGCCTACAAGTCCATCCGCACGAAAGCGAATCGCGGGCCGCGGCTTGAAGAGAAACGCGCTCGTGCTCGCATGAATCGAGTCCATCTGCCGAAGCGGCGAAATGTCGTCGAGAATCCAGAACGCCCGGCCGTGCGTCGCGACGATCAAATCGCTGTTCTTGATCACCAGGTCGCGCACCGGCGCTGTCGGCAACTTCAGTTGCAGCGATTGCCAGTGCTCTCCATCGTCAAGCGACACGTACACGCCCGTCTCCGTCCCGGCAAACAGTAATCCCCCGTGCTGCGGATCTTCGCGCACGGCATGAACGTAGGAGCCCTCGGGTATTCCATTCGCGATTTTCTTCCACTCTCTCCCGAATTTGTGCGTCCGGAAAATGTAAGGGCGGAAATCGTCCAGCTTGTGCGCATCCACAGCGGCGTACGCCGTCCCGCCGTCGTGCCATGACGCATCGATCATGCTCACCATGCTCCACGGCGGCATGCCGGCCGGCGTCACGCTCGTCCAATGCGTTCCGGCATCGCGCGTGATGTGAATCAATCCATCGTCCGTCCCGGCCCAGATCAAATTTTCCTGCGCGGGCGATGCGGCCAGCGAGAAAATCAAATCGTAAATCTCCACGCCCGAGTTGTCCTTGGTGATGGGGCCTCCCGACGATTGCTGCTTGCTCTTGTCGGCACGGCTCAAGTCCGGGCTGATGACGTCCCAGCTCATTCCCGCATTCGTCGATTTGAAGACAACGTTCCCCGTAAAATAAATCGTCTTCGGATCGTCCGGTGAAAACACGATAGGTTGCGTCCATGTGAACCGGTACTTCCAGTCCGCAGCGCCGACGCCATCGGGATCGTCGGGCCAGGGCGAGATCTTCTGCTGCTGCTCGGTGCGCTTGTCAAATCGCGTGATTCCGCCGAAATACGCCCCGGCGTACACAATGTCCGGATCCGTGGGATCGGGAACGACGTACCCGCTTTCTCCTTCGCCGACCACAAAAGTATCTTCGCGGCTGATGCTCCCGTGTTCGGTATCGCTGGCGATGGCGATGGCATCCTCGTCCTGCTGCGAACCATACACGTAGTACGGAAAGCGTGTGTCCGCCGCCGCGTGGTAGAACTGTCCGGTCGGCTGATTCGCCAGCGACGACCAAGACTTCCCGCCATCCTGCGTAATTGTCGCGCCGGCATCGCTTGCGTTGATCATGCGATCCGAATTCGCGGGGTCGATCCACAGGTCGTGATGATCGCCGCCGGGGTTCGCCACTCGATCGAATTTGTGCCCGCCATCGTTCGAGCGGTACAAGCTGGTGTTCAGCTCGTACACGGTGTCGACGTGGTTTGGATCGGCGAAGATGTGCGTGAAATACCACGCGCGCTGACGAAACTTGTGGTCGTCGTTCACGAGTCGCCAGCTATCCCCGCCGTCATCGGAGCGATAGAGTCCGCCCTTCTCTGCTTCGATTTGCGCGTAGACGCGATTCGAGTCCGCGCCGGAAACCGAGACCCCGATCCTTCCGAGGATTCCCTCGGGCAAGCCGTGGCCTTCGAGCCGCTTCCATGTAGTTCCTCCGTCCGCGGAACGATAGAGGCCGCTTCCGGGCCCGCCGCTCGTCAGACTCCACGGCGTGCGATTCGCTTGCCACAGCGCGGCGAAGAGAATGTGCGAATTTCGAGGATCGAAGACAACGTCGATTCCGCCCGTTTTTTCATCCTTATAGAGCACCTTCTCCCACGTTTTCCCGCCGTCCAACGACCGAAAGATTCCACGCTCCGGGTTCGCGCCGTAGGCGTGGCCGAGCGCAGCGACGAATACGATGTTCGGATCGTGCGGATCAACAATCACAGCGCCGATGTGCCGCGTGTCCTTCAATCCTACGTTCGTCCACGTCTGCCCGGCGTCGAGCGATTTGTAGACGCCGTCGCCATAGGAAATATCGCCGCGGATGCATGCTTCGCCCGCGCCCGCATAGAGGATGTTCGGATCCGATTCCGCGACGGCAACGCTGCCAATTGAAGAAACAGGCTCGTGATCGAAGATGGGGTGCCACGTGAGGCCGCCATTCGTCGTTTTCCAAACTCCGCCAGCGACCGCGCCGAAATAATAAACGTTGGGATTGTCCGGTATGCCGGTGGCCGTGAGCGTACGCCCTCCGGTGAACGGCCCGATCAACCGATACTTCAATCCCCGCAGCTTTGCCTGATCCACTTGCTGCGCGCGCGCCGCGCCCGCTGCCAACATCGCGGCAACCATCATCGCCATCCAGCACGCAACCGATCCCCATTTCCCCCTCGTCATCTGGCCCGCTCCTCCGGAAAATGCAAACTTCTCATGCTACTTTTGCGTTGCTGAAAAATAAAGAGAAGAGATTCATCGGCCACGGGCCAGTCTGCGATCTGCCAACATATTGGGGGCTGGCGAACCTGAAACGTGGGGCGGGGTAAGCTTCGCCGCGAAGATTCTGCCGTAGTTAAACGCTAGAAAAGCCCCGGCAGAAATCGCGGCTTCGATCCCATCGTCGTCCGGTAGACCGGACTCGCCATCAGCACTTCTTCTTCGACGGCGATGCGCCGCTTTAGAACCCACAGATTCCCGAGCGTTGCCCAGATCGCCGTAATCCACGCCGTATGAATCAGCGGCAGCGAAAGCAGTTCGAGAACCACGGCGAGATAATTCGGATGGCGCACCCATCGATACGGCCCGCTGCTCACGACGCCGAGTTTCGCCGACGCCATGATCTGCACGTTCCAGTGACTCGCGAGCGTGCGTATCACCCACCAGCGAAGCGCATTCGCAAACAGGAACACGCCCAAAGCCGCCACCGCGAGTCCCGGAATCAGCGGGCGGTGCAACACGAGTACTTCCGCCCCCGCAGAAATCAGAACGCCGGTATGCACCAGCACCATCCACCGGAAAACCGGCTCGCTTACTTTCTCGGCGCCGCGATCCGACATACTGCGCCGATTCCTCTGCGAGATTTTTAATTCGACGAGGCGCAGCACTCCGACCAGAACAAGAAGGACCAGATACGCGGCAACACTGGCAGGCATCTTCGCTTCAAGTCCAACGAAGGAGCAGCAGTTCCGCGCTGAACCCCGGACCGAACGCCGCCATCAACCCGTGCTGGCCCGTTTCCACTTTCTGCTTCGTCAGCCAGTCGTTCAGCACGAACAGCACGGAGGCGCTCGAGAGGTTTCCGTATTCCGAGAGAATGTCCCAGGAAGGCTGTGTCTTGCACCGGCACAGATCGAGTTCTTCTTCCATGTAGTCCATCAGCTTCCGGCCGCCCGGATGAAGAACGTACGCGGTAATATCCTCGCGCCGCATTCCGTGCTTGCCCAAAAACTGGTCCACCAGCGCTTTGATCTTTCCCCGAATCATTTCGGGGACGTCTTTGGACAACACGATATGAAATCCGTCGTCCATCAGGTCGAAGCCCATGGCATCGTGCGAATCCGGGAAGAGATACGTTTCCGTGGTCACGATTTGCGGGCCGCGTCGCGGCTCCGACGTGATGATCGCGGCCGCCGCTCCATCCCCGAAAAGAATGCTCGAGATGATATTTGCCGGCGTCAGACTCCGCCGCTGAAACGTCATGCTCGGCAGCTCAACCGAAACCAAAAGTACATTCTTGCCCGGCCCCGCTTTCAGGAATTCGTGCGCCCGCGCAAACGCCGAAGCTCCCGCCGCGCAACCCAGCTCGGTGATCGGCAGCCGGCGGCAATCGCGGCGGAAACCCATGGTCTCCACCAAATGTGCATCGAGCGACGGAATCATGAATCCCGTGCATGAAACGGTGACAATCCAGTCGATGTCCTCGGGCTCCATCCCCGCCCGCTCGAGGCACTCCTTCGCCACCTGCTCGCCAAGTCGTATCGCATGCTGCTGGTACTCGATACTCGTCTGCGTCAGCGGCCGGGGCTCGATCGTGTATTCGAGCGGAAAAATTGTGTATCGCTTTTCGACGCAGGAGTTGTCTACAATGGCCATCATCCCGTCCAGCCGGCTCCCGTCGAGCTGAAAGACCCGCTGCATGTGCGACTTGACCTGTTCCCTGGATAGAAGATGTGACGGCACGGCAGTGGACGTCGCGACAACCGTTGCTGTCGCGCCATTGCCATTCGTGCGCTCTCCAGATGTCATTCGGCTTCTCCGAGGAACAAGGTCGGGACTGGCTAGGAATGCGCTCTCTTCTGCCGGTACCAGGCCGCAAGGATATCAAATTCGGCTGGAACTTCAGCCTTTACTTTTGGAGCGCGGCGCTCCGGGTGAAACGGTGGGCAGCCCGCGTCGAGTTGCGGTATCCTATGCTTGCGGCTCCCTGAAGCGCGTATCCATTGCTTTTAGTGCCGCTTTCGGCTAGCTTCCTTTCCGAATGCTGCTGAGGGCGGCAGGGATATTTCTGCCAGCGGACCGCCGCGAAGCTGGTTCCCGGCAGCGGTGCACATTTCAGAGCCAAGAGGATATAGCATGCCCGACGACATCGCGGACAAGGTTATCTCCACCCTCGCGTCCGTGAAGCGCATTCCCACCGACACCATCAAGCTCGATTCCACACTGCAGGACCTCGCCATCGATTCTCTCGACACCTTCACCCTGCTCTTCGAGCTCGAAAGCAAATTCAACATCTCCATTTCCGACGACGAAGCCCGCAGCATCCGCACCGTCAACGATATCGTCGAAGGCGTGCGCAAGGTCCTGGATTCCGCTAACGGCGGCTCCTCGATTCGCTCCACGGCGCCCGCAAACTGAAAATGGCCGACCGCAGAGTCGCCGTCACCGGCCTGGGCGTCATCTGCGCGGCTGGTTTGAACGCCGTCACAGCTTGGAATTCCCTCCAGCGCGGCATTTCCTCGATTGGGCCGATCACTGCCGTCGATTCCTCAAAGCTCCGTTTTCAGGTTGCCGCGGAAGTCCGCGGCTACGATCCCGGCGCGCACTTCGAAGGCAGCCGCCAGGATCATCTCGACCGCTTCGCCCAATTTGGCGTCGTCGCCGCCCGCGAAGCCGTCGCGGATTCCGGCATAACCTTCTCCGCCGCCTTGCGCGAGCGCACCGCCGTCGTTTGCGGCACCGGTTCGGGCGGCCAAATCACCACGGACTCCGGCTTCGAAGACCTCTATCTGCGCGGCCGTGGGCGTCTCCATCCACTCTCCATCCCCCGGACGATGTCCAACGCCGCCACCAGTCATATCTCGATGGAATTCGGGACCACCGGCCCGGCATTCACCATTTCCACGGCATGCTCGTCCTCGAATCATGCCATTGGCATGGCGTTTCAAATGGTCCGCCGGGGCGATGCGGATCTCGCCCTCGCCGGCGGCAGCGAAGCTCCGTTCAGCATGGGCTTCCTGAAAGCCTGGGAAGCGATGCGGGTCATGGCGCCCGATACATGCCGCCCGTTCTGCAAGGATCGCCGGGGACTCGTGCTTGGTGAGGGGGGAGCGATTCTCGTCCTCGAGCCGCTCGACGCGGCGCAAGCGCGCGGCGCCAAAATCTACGCCGAAGTCGTCGGCTTCGGAATGTCGTCGGACGCGCACCACCTCACGCAGCCGACGGTCGAGGGCCCCTCGCGTGCCATTCGCTTGGCGCTGCGCGATGCAAACCTGGCTCCCGAACAAATCGGCTACGTCAATGCCCACGGCACCGGGACGCCCGGTAACGATCCAACCGAAACGCGTGCGATTCACGAAGTTTTTGGCGAGCACGCTGCTCGCCTGGCCGTCAGCTCGACGAAATCCATGCATGGCCATGCACTCGGCGGCGCCGGCGCGATAGAAGCCATCGCCACGGTCCTCGCGCTCCGCGACGCAATTCTTCCGCCGACCGCGAATTTCACCGAAGCTGATCCCGAATGCGATCTCGACTACATTCCGAATCAGCCGCGCGCACTGCGTGTGGAATACGCGCTCTCCAATTCGTTCGCCTTCGGCGGCCTCAACGCTGTCCTGGCCTTCCGCGCTTTTTACTGAGCGCCATCGAAGTTCCGGCTTCTTACGTCTTGGGCGGAGTCTCGAACGAGGGTTTCTCTCGAATCAGCAGCCAGAGAATCACGACAGTAAACGCGATACTCCCCAGCATTCCGATCCTCATGAACGAAATCATCGAAGAAACCGGCAGCACTTCGCCGGATTGTGACGATTGCGACGATTGCATAAACGCCGAAACATAAGCGGCCAGCGACGGCGAGAACACGAGCGAAAAACTGTTCGCGATCCCGAACAGCGAATAGCAAATGGCCAGGATCCGCGCGCGCGGCTCGAGCCTCAGAAGCTCGACGCCGAGATACGCGCTCGCGATAAAAGTGGCGATCTTGAAGATGGCCGCCTTGTGCCCCCACAGAATGAATCCGAATAGGAAAGTAGGAAACGTGGACGACATTCCGAAAGGTACGGTCGCAGCGCCAAACAAATACAGGCACGCAATCACCGTAATACTGATGGGCCGCCTCTTGCGTCCATCTTCCACGACGCGCCAGATCGGCGAGGCAGCCGGCGCCGCGTACCGCTTCTCCATCGAGGCCGGCGCCGCACCGAATTGCTCCTTCACGCTGCTGCGCGTAAACAAAAGCATCCACCAAATTCCCACCGCGATCGGGATCGCGAAGACGCCCGCCACGATCTTCTTCACCAACGCAGGGTCGAGCCCCGGCGCATTTGCCGGCATGGGAAACTGAACCATCGAGATGCCGGCCAGCCCGAAAATGCAAATGGCCACAACAAACACGCTGAACACCAGCATCGAAATCCGTGCCCAAGGCCGCAATCGTAATAGCCCCGCGCCGCTCGCCGTGCCCCATGCACCGAATCCTACGTACATCGCGCCAGCCAGAAAGAGCGTCGCCGGGGTCTCCACGTTCGCCGGCAAGCCCGCGGGCGCCACAACCCGCGTCACCAAGATCAGCACGCCGATCAAAATCGCGCCTGCGCTGCCGAGCAGCACGATCACTGCCGCGAGTATCACCCCTGGGGATGGCTTCATCCGCTCTCCTGCACTTTCCGACCTACGCGAATTGACGTCCCATGATACGTCAACGCCGTTGAGCGGGCGAAGCGGGTGTACAATTCCTGCCGTTCTCGGAGCCAAATGCGTAATTCCTGAGAGTGCTTGGGAGGACAGCATGCCTTCAAGAGGCAGAATCGTATTTCCTGGTGCTGCTTTGTTCATCGGCCTGATCGGGCTATTCCAGGTGATCGAAAGACCCCGATTCCAGGCGTATCACGCCGTGGATGTCGTTCAACTCGTCGGTTGCGGCGTGTGTTTCGGAGTTACGCTGATGTGGCTGATCCTGTTGCTCCGCGGCAAGCTGCCCGCGTGACACCTGCATCTCGCTCGCACCGACCTTCGACCAAATAATTCGCTCCTCACCCGCGCAGCCAAATCAGCGGCAAGACGCCGAGGATCGAATACACGAGCAGCAGCGCGAGACTCTGCATCCCGGTTTTCCGGTCCGCGAACGAATACGCATATCCGGCCTTGATGACGTTGTTGCTCGCCGAAGCGATGACGATCGCAGCCGCCGCCATCAGCAACGGAGTCGATGCGCCGGCCGTGCTGGCCAGGCCCAGAATGAGCGGCGTGACGTCGGTAAATCCGGTTAGCGCGGCCAACCCGTACACGCCGGCGCTGCCGAGGTACACGACGGCATAGTGCGTCAAAGCCAGGAAGACGACAAAAATCACCGCGAAGAGAAATGCGGAACTCAATTCGAGCGGGTTCGCGCTGACCGATTCGCTCTTCACAGCTTCGTTCTCGTCGTCCGGACGCGTCGTCCATATCCACCCGGCCACCATGCCGATCACCGCAAGAACGAGAAACGGCACGAGCAGCTTCCTCGTGAGCTCCATATTGAACAGCGCTACCAATATCAGAACTCGGAAATACATCACGCTCGACGCGATGAGAATCGATCCCGAAAACAGATGCGGCCGATGCTCGTCCCGCGCACGTTTCGCGAACACCACGGTCAGAACCGTCGAGGAATACATTCCTCCCAGAATCGCCGCCAGAAGAATCCCGCTCTTCCCCGTCGTCCGCAGTTGCAACAGATAGCTCGCATACGACACCGCACTCACCGCGACCACCACAAGCCATGTCTTGAAGGGATTGAATCCAAACGGGCCGTACACTTGATTCGGCACGATGGGCAGGATCACCACGCTCAAGAGCAGAAATTTCGTAAAGGTGAAAATTTCCTGCTCGGGAAGCCGCTTCGACAGGCTCTCAAGAAACGTCTTCAGTTCCAGCAGCAGAAGGCTGATGACCGTGAGCGCGGCCGCCAGCCAAAACTGTTCCCGCGCCACAAGCGCGCCCACCAGATACGTCGCGAGGCCGGAGATTTCCGTCGTCGCGCCTGCCACTTCCAATTTCTGCAGTTTGTGCTGATAGGAAAGCCACAGAAACGCGCCGACCACCGCGAATCCGACGGTCACGGGAACAAGCTGGCTGCCCGCAAGCTCCGCCAACGCAAAACCCACAAGCCCGATCAGCGGGAACGTGCGCACGCCGCCGAATGCATACTGGCTCGGCCCAATCTTGTGCTCCTCGCGCTCGAGCCCGATCAGGAACGACAGAAGCAACGCCATTACGATCTTCACCGCTTCCGGCGGCATCACCTGCATCATGTGTTGAACCACGCGCGCACTCCCTCTCGTTTCGCTCCGCGCACTCCGCTTCAGATGTTCAGGAATCGCCCCGCCGAGGTTACCGAAGAACCGCCGCGAACTCAATCCGCCAGCCGGCTCGCGTTCGCGCCCATGCTCCTCGCTCCGGATATGCTTCCTCTCTTCAATGTATAATCTGGCGAAGCGCCATGCGATCCTGCGATGCACTTCCACGATGGGATTCGGGAATCCATTTTAACTTCCGGGCGCTCCGCAATTCGAGAAAGGCGGCGCCTTGACTTACATCGAAGCCTTGCAGAAAGCGATCCGCGATCTTCACCACGTTGAGTCGAAGCACATCGCGAGTGTCCCCGTAAAAGAAACATTTGAAGGCAAGACCATCTGGGAAGGCCTCGTAGAAGTGTTCGATCTCATCGGGCATCCGAAAGCGCCGAAAGCCTATGCGTGGATGCACAACACCGATGACCCGCGAAGTCCGGGCCGGCAGGTGACCGTGCTGCACATTCCGCCGATTACATCGCCGGAGTTGGCCGTGAAAGCCGCGCTCCTCGAGGAATACAAAAATCGTGGCTCAGGAGAAAAAGCTTAGGAAGTTCGGAGGGCGTTCGTTGAATGCCGCGAAAAAACGCTGAGAAGCGAAACTATCCCGCGATTCCCGCACAAACTACGGATTCTGACTCGACGAAATCGATGGACCCCAGCCGCTCGAACCCGGCGTCCAATGCCGCGTATAGACGTCGGCAAGCGTCATCGAAATCAGCAGCGCGAGCCAGAAGATTGCCGCGAGAATCACGATCTTCGTCATACCCGAGCTGTAGCGGACGTGCATGAAGAACAGCACCACCAGAAGCATTTTCACGCCGGCGATCCCGAGCGCCGCCACCGTATTGAGCGCGCCGAGATCGATATACGCGACGCCGGTCGTCAAGGCCGTGAGGCACAGCAGCGCCACAAACACGCTCACGTACACGCGAACCGGAACGACGTGCTCCGACATCAGTAGCGCCCTCCGATGAGATAGAGTAGCGGAAACAGAAATATCCACACGATGTCGACGAAGTGCCAGTACAGCCCGCTCACCTCGATCGGCGTATAGTACTCCGGCGAAAACTTTCCCCGCCACGCCATAACCGTCATCACCGTCATTATCCCGAGCCCGATGATCATGTGCAGTGCGTGCAGTCCGGTCATGAAAAAATAAAAGCAGAAGAACATTTCCACGGACCCAAGTGGCGCATTCCCCGGAATCGCTTCCGTCGGCGCGAACCGCAAGCCGGGCACCAGCGAAACGTCCCAGTGATGCGCCCACTCGTGATACTTGATCCCCAAAAACGCCGCGCCCAAAATCATCGTGACGATCAGGTACGCCACGAGCGCTTTGCGTTTGCCCGTCTGCGCCGAATGCACGGCCATGGCCATCGTCAGGCTGCTCCCGATCAGCACCGCCGTGTTCGTCGCGCCCAACGCTCCGTTCAAAAGCCGGCTGCCCGCTTCAAATCCCGGCAAATAGAGCGACCGGTAAATCGCATAGCCCGCGAACAGTCCTCCAAAGAAAAGAATCTCCGTTGCCAGGAATACCCACATCCCCAGCGTGCCCGCTTCACGCTGCTGCTCGGCGTCCTCAAAGTGATGCCGCAGCCCGGGCACGCTGACACCCGCGGCGTGCCCGCCGCTCGAAGGCATTCCTGTCGACGCGAGTTCAGACATGCGATGTCTCCGGCTCGGCGTACGCGTATGCCTCTTCCGTCACAATCGGTATTTCCTCGAAGTTCTCTGTTGGCGGCGGCGAAGCCGTCTGCCATTCCAGACCCTTCGCTCCCCACGGATTTCCGCCGGCCACCGGCCCGTAACGAATCGACCAGAGCAAATAAATCAGCGGGATCAGATAGCCTACTGCCAGAATCGATGCGCCCGCCGAGGACATCACGTTTAGCACTTGAAATTCCGCGGGATATACGGCGTACCGCCGCGGCATTCCCAAATACCCGAGCACGAATTGCGGGAAAAACGTCAAATTAAAGCCGACGAAAATGATCAACGCGGCGAACCGCGCCCATCCATCCGGATACATCCGGCCCGTGATTTTCGGCCACCAGAAATGAATCCCGCCGAGATACGCCATCACCGCGCCGCCGACCATGATGTAGTGGAAGTGCGCCACGATGAAGTACGTTCCGCTCAAATGAACATCCGTTGCCAGCGACGCCAGGAACAGCCCCGTCAACCCGCCCATCGTAAACAGCCCGATGAAGCCCAGCGCGTACAGCATCGGCGCATCGTACGAAATCGATCCTTTGTAAAGAGTCGCCGTCCAATTGAATACCTTGATCGCCGAAGGAATCGCCACGAGGAAGCTCAGCACCGAAAAAATCAGTCCCGCATAGATCGACTGGCCCGAGACGAACATGTGGTGGCCCCAAACCAGAAAGCTCAGGACCGCAATCGCCATGCTTGAAAACGCCACGAATTTGTATCCGAAAATTTTCTTCTTCGAGAATGCCGTAATCAGCTCGCTCACCACGCCCATCCCCGGCAGAATCATGATGTACACCGCGGGATGCGAATAAAACCAGAACAGATGCTGGAACAAAAGAGGGTCGCCGCCGATCGCGGGATCGAAAATTCCCACGTGCAGCAGCCGCTCGAGCGCCAGAAGAAACAGCGTGATCGCGATCACCGGCGTCCCGAGAATGAAAATGATGCTCGACGCGTACATCGACCAGATAAATAGCGGCAGCCGGAACCACGTCAGCCCCGGCGCGCGCATCATGTGAATCGTGACGATGAAATTCAGGCCCGTCAAAATCGAAGAAAATCCGGTGATGAATATCCCGACGGCCATGGCAATCACATGCGTATGCGAGTACGTGCTGCTGTACGGCGTATAGAACGTCCATCCGGTGTCCACGCCGCCAGCCAGGATTGCGTACAGCGTGAACGATGCGCCCACGATGTAGAGGTACCAGCTCAGCAGGTTGAGCCGCGGAAATGCGAGGTCCCGCGCCCCGATCATCATCGGCACCAGAAAATTCCCCAGCACCGCGGGTATCGACGGAATCAGGAAAAAAAACACCATCACCACGCCGTGAATCGTAAACAGCTTGTTGTACGTTTCCGGTTGTACCAGCGCGCCCTGCGGCTCGATCAGGTTCATCCGCATCAAAACCGCTGCGGCCCCGCCTACAAAAAACATAAACGTGATCGACGCCAGATACAGCAGCGCGATGCGCTTGTGGTCTGTCGTGAAGAGCCACGACTTGATGCCGTAGCTCGCGTTCAAATAATTCACGCGCGATTCGGCGGGCGCTTCCAGCACGGCCGTGCTCATTTCGACTTCCTTTCTTCCACACCCAGCGACTTCACGTACGCGATCAACTGCAGCACCTGCTCTTCATTCACCTGGCCCTGAAACGTCGGCATCACAGGCGCGTAATTCGGCAGCGGCATCGAGTTTGGATTCACGATGGCTTGACGAATGTAAGTCTCATCCACCATCCTCGTTTCGCCGCTCCGCAATTTCACGGGATGCCCGTAGAGTCCCTGCAAAACCGGCCCGCGACCCGTGCCATTGGCGACGTGGCACGTGACGCAGCCGAGTTGCGTGAACAGCCGCTCGCCCGCCTGCGCCATCGATTCGTGTGCCCCGCCGCCGCTCAGCCAGTTCGCATAGTCCGTCGGCGTCATCACGTACACCCAGCCGATCATCCCGGAATGCTCCGCTCCGCAATACTGTGCGCAGAAAAAATGATACGTGCCGACCTTCGTCGCTTGGAACCAGATCGACGAATACCGCCCCGGCAACACATCCTTCTTGATCCGGAACGCGGGAATAAAAAAATCGTGGATCACATCTTCCGACGTCATCGTCAGCTTCACCGGAACGCCGACCGGAACGTGCAGCTCGTCGATCTCCCGCGGACCCTCGGGATGCTGCAGGTGCCACATCCATTGCTTTCCGACTACAAAAATCTCCATCGAAGCGTTTGGCGGCCGCGAATCCCGGAAATAGACGCTTGAGCTCCACACGAAGATGACGGCGCAAATCAGCGTGGGAATCACCGTCCATGTGATTTCAAGCGGCAACGACATCTCAATCTCCGGCGGACGATCATCTTCCGAGCGCCGCCGGTACTTCACCATGAAATAAAAAATCACCGCAAAAATGACGATTGTAAAAAACAGCGTGATGGCCGTCAGCGCGTACTGAAGATGGTCGACGCTCGATGCCGTCGTCGACGCGTCCACGGGCTTGAGCGGAAAGCCCGGCCCCGCTATCGCAACGCCCGCCACTAAAAAATTAAACATGCCCGTGGAGTTCCCGCCCTCGCTTCTGGCCGCCGCGTCCCACCGAGCCGTAATTCTCCTGCCGGAACAAAACAAAAATCAGAATCGCCATTCCGAGGACGGTCAACAGTCCCGCGATCTGAATCACTCGCGAAATGACGAGCCCGTATTTCCCCGTCAGCGGGTCGTAGTGATAGCAGTACAAAAGAATCGCATCCACCGGCGAACCAATCTTCCCTGCCGAGGCTTCCACCAACGCCAGCCGCAAATCCCGCTGCGGGTACGTCACTCCGTAAAAATAGCGCGCGAGTTTTCCTTCCGGCGTCAGCACCATGATTCCGCTCGGATGCGCGTACTGCTTCGAAATCGGATCGAACGCATAGTGAAATCCAACCGCATCCGCCAGCGCCTTGATTTGCGGCTGCTCGCCGGTGAGAAAATGCCAGCCGTCTTGCGCTCCCGCTCGGTTGTACATTCCCGTGTAGAGCGCGCGCTTGGCTTCTGCTTCAATCGGCCGGTCGGTCGGATCGAAGCTCACCGTAACCACCTCGTAGTCCTTCCCCATGTCGAGCGAAATTTCCTTGAGGCTGCGGGTCATCGCGTTCAGCACTTCCGTGCACAGCATCGGGCACTGGTAATACACAAGCGCCAAAATCACGGGCTTGCTTCCGAAAAATTGCCGCAGCTCGACGCTTTTCCCTTTTTCGTCACGGAACTTCAAATCCGGCGGAATCGGCGCATCGAGTTTCTGTTCGAGCGACACATCGCGCAGCAATTCCGGCCGCACGCCCGCGGCCTGCACCGGTGCGGAATCATCCGCCGGTGGCTGCGCGTAATTGATCTGCGCGTTCAAGGCGTTGCTCCAGAACGTCGCCGCAAAAACGCCCGCCATCAGAAATCTTCGCAGCTTCCGCGCGCCACTCATTGTTGGGTCCCTCCCGCCGATCTTCCTTTATCGATCGGCGCGGCCGAATTCGGCGTCTCCTCCGGCGCCTTGCCGCCTGCGCGCGCGGGCAGCCCGCGCTCGAGAACCAGCCGCATCGCGCGATCGATCGGGATCCGCACGATGCCGTTCTGCCGGTCGACCCAGCCGTAACTGTTCAATTCGTCCTGCTCCGCTTCCCAGTAATCGTGAATGTCCTTCTGTGGCGTCGTCTGCAGCCGCGGCAGCGGCGGCAGCGTTCGCGTGTTCTCGAATGGCGACACCGCCGGCCCCAGGTTCTGCGTGTGCGCGAAATAGCCGAACATCCATTTCATCCCGAAACCGATGGAAATTAGTATCAGCGCCATCCACAGGCCAAACTTCAGCAGGCTCGTGACGTTCGCGTCCCGCGTTTCGTAGCCGGGATTCCCGGTCCCGCCCGGCGATGTATGGGGATCAATCGCCATGTTGCACCACTCCCTCGAATCGCGGGTCGTGCAGCGGCAGCAGCGACCGGCGCTTCAATTGCCATATAAACGCCGCCACCCACAGTCCGCCAATCGCGATCGGCGCGGTCAGATCGAGCGCATGAAGTCGCGGCCCTTCCCTCTCGAATGCCGGGACCACCAGCCAGAACACATCCACGAAGCTGATGAAAATCAGCACTCCGGCAACCATCGCAAGATGCCTCATGCGCCGTTTGATGCCGCGTTGCAACAGCAGCAGGAACGGAATCGCAAAGTGAAAACTGATCAGAAACATCGCCAGCGCCGCCCAGCCCCCTGCCGCTCGCACCACGTACCAGGAAATCTCCTCCCTCAAATTCCCCGACCAGATGATCAGGAATTGCGAAAATGACAGATAAGCCCAGAGCATCACGAAAGTGAGAAGCAGGTTGCCCAGATCGTTGAATTGGTCCGCTGAAACCGCTTTCGAGAACGGCTCGTACTTCGCCAATATCCGCGCCACCACGATCACCAGCGCCATCGCGCCCAATACCTCCACCATCATGAAGATCATCCCGAATATCGTCGAGAACCAGTGCGGCTCGAGCGACATCACCCAATCCACGCACGCGAATGTCACCGTGATTCCGTAGAGGATCAACCCCGGCCCGCTGATTCCTTCCAGTCGCCTCGCAAGCGCAGGATCGCCCGTACGGTCCTGCTCTTCCGACCACTTGTTGAGGAAGTAGCTCAGCGCCAGCCAGATTAGAAAATAAATCACGGCGCGGATCAGAAAGAAATGCAGATTCAGATAGAACTCTTTGATTTTCAGTTTGGGATCGCTGTTGACAAGTGCGAGATTCGTCCATGGAAACAGCGTCTTCAATCCAAACAAGAGCGGAATGAACAGAATCAGCATCAGCGGAAACGTCCGTGTGCCTGCCTCAAGCGGCCTGCGAATCGGCAATCCCCAATCGCCGCCCGTGAGATGGTGCAGCATCACGATCGCCGTGCAGCCCAGCGGAAATCCAATCCAGAACACGAACGCCAGAAGATACGACCGGAAAAACTGCTCCGGATTCCGCAGATAGAGAATGCCGGTGGTCACGAACCCCAGCACGCCCACCGTCAGCGCGCTTCTCTGCGCGCGATCGAAGACGGGGCCGAGTGCTTCCGCGCTCGTCATGGTTGTTGCACCGTCAATTTCGCCCGCTGGTCGGCGGGAACGTCTTCCGGCGTCGCATGTTCGGCCAGTTGAAGCGCGCGAATGTACGCCGCGATGCGCCAGCGGTCCGCCGGCGAAACGCGCGCCGCGTAGCTGTACATCGCTCCGAATCCGTTGGTCATCACGTCGAAGAAGTGGCCCACCGGCGCCTGGCGCAGACGGTCGATGTGGTAAGACGGTGGCTGCGGAAATCCGCGCTGCACAATCATTCCCCGCCCGCTGCCCGTGTAGTCGTGGCACGGACTGCAATAAATGTTGTAGCGCTGCTGACCGCGCAGCATGTCGTTCGCCGTGATCGGGAACGGAAACGTATCAGCGTCCTTCCCGTCCACTTTTCCCTTGTAAAAATAATCGTCGATTTCCAATTCTCCGCGCGCCACTGTCCCCGGAACCGGTTGCCGCGCCGAACGCCCATCATCGAAAAATGTGCTGGGATCGTATGTCTTGTATTTCGGCTGGACTTGCATGTCCAAACGGCACCCCGCCAGCGCCATCGCGCCAAGCGCCAGGCCCGCGGCCAGCGCCGTGCGTCCGCGCCACCGCGCGCGCGCCTCGGCCGGCCATGCCCGCCATCCGCTCTTACGCTTCAATGTCATATACGCCGTGCGGCTTTAGGCTCTCCAAAAATAGCTTCGTCTTCTCGCGATCGAATTTCTTGTCCCGCGCCTTGATGCACAAAAAGAATCGGTCGCGCGACGCCAGCTCGAATCGCGGAACGTTGAAAATCGGGTGATGCGGTGTCGGCAGACCGTTCATCGCCAGCATTCCGAATACAGCGGCCAACGCCGCGAATAATATGGTCATCTCGAACGTAATTGGAATGAACGCGGGCCAGCTGTTGTGAGGTTTCCCGTCGATGTTCAGCGGAAATCCGATGACGTTCGGATAATACTGGAGAAAAAAACCGCCGATGCACCCGAATAGCCCGCCAAAAAACACAATCACCGGCAAAATCGTATGATGGAATCCTACCGCGTCGGCAAGGCCTTCCACCGGCATGGGTGTGAACGCATCCATACGCCGGTAGCCTTCGAGCTGCGCGCGCTCCGCCGCCGCCAGCAGCTCTTCCGGCGTCTCGAACTCCGCCAGCAATCCGTAAATCGGTATCTTTTTCATTTCCTCGTATGCGGCGCACTCTCCGCGCCGCCGGAAATTCCCTCGCTTCTACGCTTCTGCAATCTCCGGATTCGGATTCCGCAGCTTCGCCAGGTACGTTGTTCGCGGTCGCGTATTCAATTCGCCCAGCAGGCTGTAATTTCGTGTTTGCGCTTTCAGCTTTGCCACCTGGCTGTTCGGATCGTTGATGTTGCCGAAGATCAGCGCCCGCGACGGACACACCGCTTCGCACGCCGTTACAATTTCGCCATCGCGCACCTGACGATTCTCTTCCTCCGATTGGATCTTGGCCGCGTTGATTCTCTGCACGCAGTACGTGCACTTCTCCATCACCCCGCGGCTCCGCACCGTCACATTCGGATTGCGCAGGCCGAAAAGACTCGGTGTCGTCCAATCCGAGAACAACTTGAAATTGAATCGCCGCACTTTGTATGGGCAGTTATTCGAGCAGTAGCGCGTCCCCACGCACCGGTTGTAAATCATCTCGTTCAAGCCCTCGTCGCTGTGCATCGTTGCTCCCACGGGGCAAACCAGTTCGCACGGCGCATTTTCGCAGTGCTGGCAGAGGACCGGCTGGTAATACGATTCCGGATTGTCGAGATCCCCGCGGAAATAGTTGTCGACGCGGATCCATTGCATCTGCCGCCCCGCGATCACCTCTTCTTTTCCCACCACCGCAATATTATTTTCCGACTGGCAGGCGAGCACGCACGCGCCGCAGCCCGTGCAGCTATTCAAATCGACCGACATTCCCCACGCGTAGCCGTCATATTTATACGGCGGATACAGCGATACCACCTTGGTGATCTCTTCGGAATCCGCGGCAAAATCCGGCTTCTTGCGAAATTCGTCGAGCGTGCCCACGCGCAAAATGTCGCGTGCCTCCGCCGCAGAGCTTTCTTCCTCGATCTCGCGGCCGCCACGCTCGATCGTTTGATGGTGCTGCGTCGTGGCCAGCTCCAGCGTCCGCCCCGTCTTTTCCACGCGCACGCCGCTCGCGATCCACGGCGCTTCCGACGTGCGAATCGAATAGGCGTTGAATCCGATTCCCGTGCCGAGGTGCCCGGCGCGGCGGCGTCCGTAGCCCAAATGAATCGTCACCGAATCATTTGCGTGACCGGGCATGATCCAGATCGGGCCGTTGAGCGCTCGCTCACCCAAAAACAGCGTAACCACGTCGGAGTTTGTGACCCCTAGTCGTTCCGCCGTCGCCGGGCTCACGATGACGGTGTTGTCCCATGTCAACTTGGTCAGCGGCTTGGGCAATTCCTGCAGCCAGCCGTTGTTCGCGTCGCGGCCATCCCCGATCGTCGGGTCCGCACGGAACACAACTTCCAGCGCGTTAGCATTCGCTGATCGCTTTGTCGCGGGCAGCTTGGCGGCATCGACGTTCGCGCTGATGGCGCGCGCGGGAAGCGCGGTATTCGCCATCACGCCGTCATGCAGCGTCGTTTCCCAGAAATCCTCGAACGCCTTGTCGGTTTCTTTCGCGGGACGCTGGGTCTTCCAATAATCGCGGACCAGATCGTGGCCCGTTTTTCCGTTCACGCCCGCAATCGCCGCGATCATTTCGTGCGCCGATTTTCCATCGTAAAGCGGCGCGATCAGTGGCTGCACGATTCCTACGGTTCCGTCGTAGGCCCGTGCATCGCTCCAGGATTCGAGATAATGCGCTTCCGGAATATGCCAATGACACAGCTCGGCGGTCTCGTCGTTGTAGAGCCCCGAATGAATCCGCAGCCCGACCTTCAGAAGCTTTGCCGGGAACTCCAAATCACTTGCTGCCGTGTACGCCGGATTGCTCCCAAGAATCACGAGCGTGGTGACTTCCCCGGCTTCCATTTCCTTCGCGAGCTCGGCGAGACCGTCCATTTCCGGGCTCACCTCGATCGGTTCGGTAAACTCCACCGTCTTCCCGGCATTTCCGAGCGCCTGATTCATCGCATGCGCAAGCGCATGCACGGCCGGCGGCTGCGCGTCGCCCGCCAGCACGAGGCTTGCGCCGCGATGTTTCTGCATATCTCGCGCCAGCGCCGCAAGCCACGTCGCTGGCACTTTTGTCTCCGCGCCGGCGTAACCCTCCAGCCCAAGGGCCGCCGCCAACGCTCGCGCAAATCCTCCCACTTCGGAAGCGCGCAGCGCCAATCGATGATCGGCCATCGCACCCGTATTCGTCGGCGTGCTCTCGACGACGTATAGCCGGTTCATGTTCGATTGCGCGTTTTCGATTCGCCGGCGATCCGCAAACTCCCGCGCGTAGCGCACGCTCGTCGCGCCGTCATATAAAAAGTCGGCGTCGAGCGACGCGATCACGTCGGCTTGATCGAAGTGATAAACGGAATTCACGTTGCGGCCGAACGCCAGCTTCGCGCCTTCGCGCTGGTTGTACGGCCCATACGGCTCGTGCGCGTACCATTTCGCGTTCGGATATTTTTCGAGCAGCGCGCGCATCTGCGCCGCGAGCGTCGGCGATGTGCTTCCGTCCGTCAGAATCCGCAGCCCGCCGCCCTTCTTTTCCTCCCAATCGCCGCGCACGTTGCCAAGCGCCGTCAAAAATGCCGCCCAATCGCTGATCCGGCCTTCACGAACCACCACCGGCGAGCGGTCGGGATCGTACAGCGTCAGCACTGACGCCTGCGCCGTAATATTCGTCGCACCCAGGCTCGCTGGATGCACCGAATTCCCTTCGATCTTCGTCGGCCGCCCCATGTTGCTTTCCACCAGTAGTCCGATCGCGCCATTCCCCGTGGGCATCGACGTCGCGTAAAACAGCGGCTTGCCCGGAATAATTTCCTCGGGTGGCCTTACATACGGAACGATTTTCTCCACCGGCAATTTCGTGCATGCGCTCAGCCCCGAAAGCGCCGCCGACGCCGCCATCAACTTCAAAATGTCCCGCCGACCGATTCCTTCCTTCCGCGCGTCTTTTTCCGGATCGTACGGAAACTCGTGATGCTCGAACGCTTCCGCTTCCGGCGTGCCCGCCAGCTCTTCGAGGCTCTTCCAGAAATACCGTCCGCCGGCCTGCGCGAGCTTCGCGCGCGCCGCCGCCAAATCGAGAGGCGTCCGCACCGCGGGCCGCCCCATCGTCTCGCCGTGCTCTCCGTCCTCGTGCTCGCGGTCGGGAGGATTGCCGAAAATCTTGAATGCGTCGCTCATCGGTGGCACGTCACGCAGTCCGTCAGGCTCTTGATTTTGTTTTCCTTCACGAGCTTCGCTCCAAGCTCCAGCTGATTCGCCGGCGCTTGATACGTCGTGCTGAACACATATTCTTTCGGCCGCACAAATTTCTCCGGCTGCCGATGACACTCGAGGCACCACGACATTTGCAGCGTGTGGGCCGCCCACGTCAGCGGCATCTCCGCGATCGGGCCGTGGCACGTCGTGCAGCCGATTCCCTTCGCCACGTGTATGCTGTGATTGAAATACACGAAATCCGGTAGCGCATTCACGCGCGTCCATTCGATCGACTTATCACTCTGATAGCTCGCCCGCACCGGCTCGAGCATCGCCGCATTCGTCCAGATCTGCGAATGGCACGTCATGCACGTCTGCGTCGGCGGCAATCCCGCGAACGCCGACTGCTCCACCGACGTATGGCAGTACCGGCAGTCAATCCCCAGCTCGCCCGCGTGATGTTTATGGCTGAACGGCACCGGCTGCTCCCTCGCCTCATTCACGTCCGTCACATATGGTGACCCGCTCAGCGCGTACAACACGTAACCTGCGAGGATGACGAAAAACGCGGCGCCGTAAATGCTCAGCCGCGAGATCAGGTTCGTGCTGCGATGAAATATCTGCGACATCGGTTCTCTTTGTGCCGCCCGGCCATTCCTGCTCTGCAGCCGGCCGGCGCTTCAAATCCTCAAGCCTTCTTTTCTCCCTCTTCCGTCACCAGTGACCTCATCTCGGAAATCGAAATCACCGGCAGGTAACGGATGAACAGGTACAGCAACGAAAGGAACAATCCGAACGATCCGAACAGCGTCATCCAGTCCCACTTCGTCGGGTAATACATCCCCCACGACGACGGCAGGTAATCTCGATGCAGGCTCACCACCACGATCACAAATCGTTCGAGCCACATCCCCACATTCACGACCAGCGAAATCACGAACAGTGCCGGCGCGCTCGACCGTATCCGCTTCAGCCACATCAATTGCGGTATCAAGATGTTGCACAAAATCAGCATCCAGTACGTCACCCTGTATGGGCCCGCCATACGGTTCAGGAATGTGAACTTGTCGAACTTGTCCGCGCTGTAAAACGCCATAAACGTTTCCATCATGTACCCGTACGCCACGATTAATCCCGTCGCCAGCATCACCTTCGCCATATTCTCGAGGTGGCGCATGGTGATGAAATCTTCGAGGTGGTAGAACTTGCGAATCGGGATCGCCAGCGTCATCACCATCGCGAAGCCGGAATAAATCGCGCCCGCTACGAAATAAGGCGGGAAGATGGTGGTGTGCCACCCCGGTACGATGGCCACCGCGAAATCGAAGCTCACCACCGTGTGCACGGATACGACGAGCGGCGTCGCCAGTCCCGCCAGAAGTATCGACGCCGTCTCGTATCGGTGCCAGTGCACGGCCGACCCGCGCCATCCCATCGCAAAAATTCCGTATATTACTTGCTTAACTCGGCTCTTCGCGCGATCGCGCAGCGTCGCCAAGTCGGGAATCAATCCCACAAACCAGAACAGCAGCGAGACCGTCGCGTACGTCGACACCGCGAACACATCCCACACCAGAGGGCTTCGGAATTGCGGCCACGTTCCCATCGTATTCGGATACGGGAAGAGCCAATACGCCAGCCACGGCCGGCCAAGATGCAGTATCGGGAACAGGCCCGCGCAGGAGACCGCAAACAGCGTCATCGCTTCGGCGAACCGGTTGATCGACGTCCGCCATTTCTGGCGCAGCAAAAGAAGGATGGCGGAGATGAGGGTTCCTGCGTGGCCAATTCCGATCCACCACACGAAATTGACGATCGCGAATCCCCACCCGATCGGAATGTTGACGCCCCAGATTCCCACGCCGATGGTAAACAACCACGTTACGGCGTACAGGAGCATCATCAAGAGGAGAAATGCGAAGGCGAATCCGAAGAACCAGCCTCGTCGCCGGCGCTGGCCGAGTACGATTGAGCTGATTTTGTCGCTGACCGATCCAACGGTGTAGCCCGGTTCGATGACCGGCACTCCGCCGCCCAGCTCTGATGCTTTTTGAAGGCCGTCAGGTTCCAAGATGGCGTCCCACTTTATGACGAAAGTTCTATCGTGCTAAACCGCCGACCGCCGACCGCCGGCTAATTCGATGCCGGTGCCGGTGAAGAGGGCGCATTTCCCCAAAGCCTATAAAGTGACTCCCTGCTCGTTGACCCCCGTATTTCAGTCGATGAGCAAGGGCAAACTAGGTCTGCTCTTGGCGAGCGGCCGGCCCCATCGTGGCTCAATTGCCGGCACGCATTCGCGGCGTCTCAGCGGGAAATGGCGAAGCGCTTGCTCTTTCGAGCGATTCGCCGCCTGCACGTTCTCGCCGCTGAGCCCCGCGAACGCAGTAGGATAAGACGTCAAAGCCGCCTACGCAAGTTCTATCGTTCCATTTCCCGATTTTCATCCCGAGAAAATTCACCAGCCAACATGAAAATTCATTAATATGTCCGCGGCTTTCGCCGATGAAAAGGGAATATCACCGCTGGCATTCTTCCCGGCTCGGCCACGACATGGCAGTGGTCGTCTATGGCCACTGGGGCACGCCCCTTCTCGCCTTTCCCACGAGTGGTGGCGACGAGTGGGAGCTTGAAAATCAGGGCATGGTTGGCGCCCTCAGCGAATTCATCGACGCTGGCCGCCTCAAGTTTTTTTCCGTCGGCACGGTGAGCAACGAAAGCTTCTACAACAAGCGCGCCCATCCTTTTCATCGCAGCTACGTCCAGGCGCAATTCGATTCCTACATTCGAAACGAGGTCGTCCCCTTTATCTGGGATAACTGCCAGTCCGCGGGTATCGCCATCTCCACTTTTGGCGCGTCTCTCGGCGCCTACCAGGCCGCGAATTCCCTTTTCAAGCATCCCGACATCATCAAGCGCTGCTTCGCTCTTTCCGGCCAATACGACATGAAAAGTTTCATGGACGGCATGTACGACGACAATTTCTATTTCAATAATCCCGTCGATTACCTGCCCAATCTTTCCGATTCCTGGACACTCGACCAACTCCGCACCTGCGATATCCACATCGCCACCGGCACGGGTCCGTGGGAGAACAGCGGGTCGTCCTATTACCTCGCATCGCTTCTCGCGGGCAAAGGCATTCCTCATCATCTCGACGATTGGGGGCCGCAAGGCGGCCACGATTGGCCGTACTGGAAGCATGAGATGCAGGAGTACGTTTCGCGGCTATTCTAGGAAATTGCGGCGGGACCTGCGGGAATCTTCGCGGGAAATCTTTTCTTGCAGCCTTACTCCATTCCAAACAAATCCAGAACGTATCGGCCCTTCTTGATCACTTGATCTTCATCAATCCAAACATCGCAATTCCGCGTGAGCACGTCCACGTGCGTCTTCGATTGCCAATTGGCGTGCGTCTGGCTGCCGTACGGATCGCCGAACGCCAGATGCACGCCGGGCAGCTTTTCATCCTGCAACAAAACGCCGATCATCTCCGACAATCCGAGATTCGTCCCGAACGCCAATTCACCGATGCGATCGCTGTTCTCGTCGGTGTGGCAGTAGCCCCAGAATTCTTCTTCGAGATCCTGGCGCTCGCAGTGCGCCGCTTTCAATCGTCCCGCTTCGAGCTCCAGGACCAGCGGCGTTTCCTTCAGGTCTCCATATTTCGCATTGAAGTGATCTCCCGCCGTGCCGTCGCACACAAATGTTCCGTCGACGCGCGCCGGCGTCGTAAACACTTCGCCCGCCGGCAAATTAGACCAGTAGCGCGGGCTGATCAGCCCACTCGTCTTCACCCAGTCGAGCGAAGCATCGAAGGTCGCTTGAATCGATGTGCCGCCCTTCGTCGAAACTTTCAAAACATTCGCCGCGCGCATCCGGTCGCGCAGCCTCTCGCTCAGCCGGTCCACCTTCGCGTAATCCGCCCGCATTCCCTCCTGCATGATTTGCGGCGTGACGCTGACCATGTGCGCGTATCGGATTCGTCGCCGCTCCACCACGCCGACGATTTCGCGCCGCGCGGTGAGTTCGCCCAATTGCGGCTGGAAGCACAGGATTCCGGCGTTCACGAGTTCGAGCGCAGCCAGGATTTCCTTCGGTGCGCCCGCAAGAGGCCGCTTCGCGTAATCCTCGACGCAGTAGCCGGTCCATTTCGCTTCGCGCTTCGCGAGTGCGTAAGCCAGGCTCGTCGCCACTTCGCGGCTCGGCTCGTCGAAAATCAACGCGACGCTCTCGCCTGGCTGAATTGCGAGACACGTCTCCACGGCGTTGCGCGCCCCGGCCGCCAAATTCGGATTCAATTGCTTGAAATCGATCGCACCCATTCTGCTTCCATTTTATTTGGATTGCGCTTCTCTGTCTAATCCGCTGTTCCCATCCGGCACAAATATTTTTGTCCTCCTAACGACGTAGCCCACTTCGTGCTGTTTCAGAACGGCTGTGACACTCGGTAAGATGATCAGTCAGGACGCACCCAATGTGCGGAGAGCGATGGAAATTGAGTAAGGCGGTGTCTGCCGATGCGCGGGCACGAACGAAGAGGCACCATGCCGCGCATCAACGAAAAGAAACAACTGGATCACTTCGGAACGTAGAAGCGGTAGTCGGCGGAATATGCCACACGGATTTCCTGGCCGACATGCGAAGCGTCGCAGCCCGACGCCGGGGCTTTGCCACCCTTGGTATTGACGCGCTGAATGCTTGTCACGCGAGAGAGCACGCCGCTGCCATCGTGGCTGACGACCGTGACGAGCAGCCACGGAACGGAATCGGCGTCCGGCGATGGCGAATTGGCGACGGCTTTGCCGGTAACGCGGCTGCCGTCGTTCGCTTCCCACGAGGGTCCCGCGAAATGTTTGCCGAATGGTTTGCCCTTCTGGTCGAAGAGCCGGGCGTCGGGAGCCTTCAGCGCCCAGGTAAATTGCCCGGCGTCACTCTTGCAGGTGTAAATCTGATCGCCCCTCGCATGGACCTGAAGAAGAAGGTGCTCGGTCGCGGGCGGCTCAAGCTGCTTCGGTATTTCTTGCGCGGCCACCGGGAACGAAAGGCCCGCAATCGTGGCCGCGAGCAGCGTGGCAACGAAGAACGTGGCGAACACAAATCCGCGAATGCACCTGCGCATGGAACGATTCCTCCCGTAAGGGAACAGCGTGGCCGCGAAGCGCGACCGGACACATCCGCTACCCGTAGCCTGTTTCTCCGATCCGTGCGTTAACCGCGACTTAGGCCGAGTTCGACAATTGGCCGTGCATTTGAGATGCGGGCGCCTCCGAGCAGTCCGAAAACTCCCCCCGGCTCTATGTTCATGCGCCTGCCGCTGACTTTTTGAACTTGGAAAAAATTTCGCCGACGTGAGCGTGGACCTCATCGTAATACTCCGGGTGCTTCACGAGAATCGCAGAGATCTCCTGAGCGAGCGGACTGTCGTCGGCCCATTGCTTTTGCTGGTCACGAAATAGCGGCTCGATGAGTGGCTTCGCCTCTTGCAGCAAGCGCATTAGTTCGACATGGTCCGGGTTTTCATTTTCAGTCATTTTCCATCCTCCAGACTCGATCTGCCGTACTTCTGTACGGCAATTCATGGTGTATCACAAGCCCTCGGCGCGCGACAATCACGAATGATAACGCCGGGCAGCTCGCCCGGCCGGACAAGTCCCGTTCCAGCTCTTCGGTTCTCCGATCGACGCATGAATCGGGACCTCGCGCTCAGGAAAAGTCACACAGAGAATGGAATAAGACGTCGTGCCGTATAATCGGGGCCCTCATGCATTCCATCTCCATGGCCTCATCGCTTGCGCTTCAGAGTTTTATCGTCCTGTTCCTCGCCTTGCACGATTGGATTCCTCTGGGATCTCTCAGTGACTTGAAAGGCGTCCGTGCAGCGTACCCGCTCGCCAAACGTCTCGTTGGCACGCTCATCAGCCTCATTCCGTTCGCGATCGGACTCGTGGACAGCGTCATCTACTACGGCAGAACCTATCCAAACTGGCTCTACTGGTGGCTTTGGATCAGCTACGGCCTCTTATTCTTAGGCGAGTTGCAGGCCTGGTGGATTCCATACTTGCTCCACCCGGACGCACAGCGCACTGCGCGGTATCACGTGATGTTTGGAGCGACGCACGCGTTTCTCCCGGAGCGCAATGGCATGCGGCCGAATACGTTGCACGTAATCCTTCACGCTGCCACGTTCGCACTATTGATTGTTCTCGCCATGTTGACCGCGCAGCGCGGGTAAGCGAACTCCTGAGTAACTCCCACGAATAGACACGGAGAATCACACTTCGCGTCGAACGCGACTCGGGGATCGCTCACGTCAGCGCCGCGGCAGATTCGGCTCCGCTTAGTTACTGGCGCACAGCCCTGTAGCTGAACAATTTTTGGCATTCTTGGCGGAGAAATCCGCCGGTGACCGGAATGAGATGATTGCCTTTCTCGAAGACCAGCCGGCACGGGATGAGACACGCTCGCCACTTATACTCTTCTGTTCCGCGCTTGCGCCCATACGCCGCGATATCTTCCTGAGAAACGCCGTAAACGACCGCGCCAATTCTCGACCACACGCATGCGCCGGCGCACATCGCGCACGGCTCGTGCGTCGAGTACAAAACGAAGTCGGGCAGGTAGCGCCCGTAGCCGCTCGATACGTATTTCAGCGTTTCCAACTCGACGTGCTTGATGCTTGATCCCGAAGTCTTTACGCGATTCCCGGCGCTCGCAATCACCACTTCCCTTTTGCCGATAAGCCGCGTGATGACCGCGCCAATGGGATAGTCGCCGCGGTCACCCGCGCGTTTCGCCTCCGCGACTGCCAGCTCCATGAATTTCTTTCGTGGTTTGTAAGTGGAAGGAATCATGCAGAACGATTATATCCGTTTGTCGCGCACGTTTCTCTGATTGGCACGTTTGCCGGGCGTGGCGATTTCTTCCAGGTGTGGCATCGGACGCAATCGCACACAAGAGACTCGATGGCCGGATCTGCGGCTTGCCGGCGGCGAAAAGCTATGACGTTGCATACGCTCGATCACTTTGGGCAATCACGCGGAGGTCGTGGGCGAACGGTTCATTTTGGCACCGCGTCGCTTCCACTCAAGGTGCGCCTGCAACAGATGTTGCCAGTTTCTGAACACGGCAGGAAGGCGGCGGAGGTCAGAGGATTTCGCTGAGACGCCGGATACCCTCTTGGATTTCTTGCTCCCTCATGTGCGAGTAGCCGAGCATTAGCCCGGTTCTCGAAGGCCGCGTCAAGTAGTAGCCGGATATTCCGTAGATGCCAACTCCGCGAGATGCCGCTCTTTCGATAACGGCGTTTTCCGACACGCGCTTGCCGGGCCAGAGTACGATGTGAGCGCCAGCACCGTCACCGCTGACCTCGACACGATCTCCCAGATGAATGCGAATGGCGACGAGTAACGCTTCACGACGCGCCGTGTTTCTGCGCCGAACGCGACGCAGATGGCGTTCGTACATTCCCGTCGAGATGAACTCCGCGAGCGTTTCTTGTTCGAGCGTCGCGGTATGGCGATCACAGAGCCATTTGGTCGAGGTAAACGCGGGAACCAGTGATTTGGGAGCGATCAAGTAACCGATGCGAAGCGCCGAAAAGACCGTGCGCGAGAACGTTCCAATGTAGATGACGCGTCCCTCCGTATCGAGGCCTTGCAGAGACTCGAGCGGCTGTCCTTCGTAACGGAACTCACCATCGTAGTCGTCTTCAACTATGACCGCGTCTTTGCGCCTGGCCCAATCGAGGAGAGCCAGGCGGCGAGCGAGCGGAAGAATCGCGCCAGTTGGAAACTGGTGCGAAGGAGTTGCGAAGGCTAGGCGGGCATACTTCGGCAGCTTGCCGGGATTCAAGCCGTCGCGATCGACGGGCACCGGCAGCAAACGAGCGCCCACGGTGCGAAGGATTTCCGTCGCGCCCTGATATTGCGGATCCTCAATAGCGACGGGATCGCCGCGCTCTATCAATACCCGTGCAACAAGATCCAAGGCTTGCTGCGAGCCGTTAACGACAATCACTTGCGACGAATCGCAGAGCACGGCGCGAGACCGGCGCACATGGACAGAAATGGCCTCGCGAAGAGCGAGGCTGCCAGCCGCCGCACCATAGTCAAGCTCCCGGACAGGGGCCTTGCGCGCATGGCGCAGCAAGATGCGCCGCCACATTTCGAAGGGAAAAGTTTCGACGTCGCCGCGTCCTCCATACGCGAAATCGTAGCGGAGAGGAATCGAGCGGCGGCCGGGAAAATCGACAGTTGCGGCAATAGCGGCGGCTGCCGAACCGTACCGCGAAAGTTGCAGCCCGGCGGAGTTTTGCAGTCTTCTTGGCCTGCTGCCGCCCAATCCTTCGGAAACATACGTTCCTGAACCGCCGCGGCCAGCTACGAAGCCTTCCGCAAGCAATTGATCGTAAGCGAGGAGCACAACCGTCCTCGAAATGCCAAGTTCCTCAGCCAGATCACGCGTCGACGGAAGGCAGTCACCGGCGCGGAAAGTGCCCGAGAGGATGGCTTGCCGCAAGCCGCGGTACACCTGACGGTAGAGCGGTTCACCCTTCCTCGAAAGTGGTATCACGAATTGCATGGAAAGTGGATCTTTGAAAATATCACAGGGAAGGTCATTGTTGCAGCTGCCGCGAGGGATTCGCAGCGTCGCTGGATGAACTAGGGCTGTGCGAAATGGCGGCGGCTCGCTCGGGCATGCGAGTCGTGAACCGGGAGGAAACAATGAAGATGTTTCGGCGCATTGGGATCTATTTTTTGTTGTGCACGCTCGGCTATCTGGCGCAGCCGACTCGGGCGTTTTCAGGAACGGCCCAAGCCGCGGCCGAAACAGGAGCGCAGCGCGCGACCAGGGAGCGCGATGGGCAGCACGATTTTGATTTCAACTTCGGCACCTGGAAGACGCACATCTCGCGCCTGCAGCATCCGCTGACGGGATCGACCGAGTGGGTGGAACTCGACGGCACGGTGGTCGTTCGAAAGATTTGGGACGGGCGCGCGCAACTGGAGGAGGTCGAAGCCGACGGCGCGAAGGGTCATTTCGAAGATTTGGGGTTGTTTCTCTACAGCCCCCAAGCGCACCAGTGGAGCCTCAATTTTGCGAACAGCAAGATCGGCACGCTGGGCCAACCGTCGATCGGCGAATTCAAAAATGGGCGGGGCGAATTCTTCGATCAAGAGGCATTTAACGGCCGAACAATTTTGGTTCGGATTATTTGGTCGGACATCACCGCGGATTCGCACCGTTTCGAACAGGCATTTTCGGATGACGGAGGAAAAACCTGGGAGCCGAACGTGATCGCGAAATTGACGCGCACAAAGGAAGATCCAGTGCAAGCGCCGCCTCACTCCGCCGACATGGAACCGGGGCAACACGATTTTGATTTCGAGATCGGCGCGTGGAAAATCCACCTCAAGCGGCTGGTGAATCCTCTGACAGGATCAAGCACGTGGGTCGAGTTTGACGGCACAACGGTGACGCGAAAGGTTTGGGATGGGCGAGCCGAGCTGGAGGAATTCGAGACGGACGGCGCTTCTGGCCATATCGAAGGTCTGACTCTGCGCCTGTACAATCCGCAATCTCATCAGTGGAGCCTGTTTTGGGCGAACGGCAGGAACGGCATTTTGGCAATGCCACCCACCGTCGGAGACTTCAAGAATGGACGCGGCGAATTTTACGATCAGGAGCCAATCAACGGCAGAGAAATTTTTGTTCGATACGCCTGGTCGGAGATCACGCCGAACTCGGCACATTTCGAGCAGTCCTTCTCGGATGATGGGGGCAAGACTTGGGAAGTGAACTGGATTACGGACCAGACACGGGCGAAAGATGAATCTCAGTGAGCTGCCGCTCTTGCCGGTGCCCGGGAGGTCTTCCCGTCATCTGCTGCGGTCCGCCAGTCGCGTGACGATGCCTGGTGGACCGGAGCCACGTTGGCGTCCTCGTCCCCGACATTAGCGCGCAGATATTTCCTGATCGAGCGATAAGTCTACGATGTGACCTTTGCTCATTCGATCGGCATCGGGCGCTCGTGTATCTGCTCTATGGTCTTGCAGACAGAGTGACAGGCAGGAGAACTTCTTGTTACTGATTGCTTGTTAGATTCCACAGCGCACAATTCTTGTCAAAATCCCAGGTTCTGAGAGGCTCAGCCATAATCGTGGATAGATAAACTTGCAATTCCAATGAAACCTCCCTGGCTTCGGGAACCATGTATATTCCGGGATTCCGCCGCCCTGGCTCATGTAATCCGTCCCATCGAAGAGTTCCGAGCAACTCGGTCTAGCCGTTGTATTGGAAACCGGCCCGCCGATGCTATGTCGGACTTTGCCGTGTCGAAAGGGGTCAGGGCGTACCATTGGCGGGCGCGGGTGGTTCGCAGAAAATGGACGCACGAAACGCACGGCGGCAAACGAACGCACCGGGTTGCTTCTGTTCGGCGCGTTTGGTTTGTTGCTCGCTTTGATTTCCGTGGGCAGGAGCGGTCTCGACTATCTGTACAAATTGAACAGCCGGGAGATTGTGGGAACGGTTCTCTACTCTAGCTTGTCGTACGGCGCGAACCACACGGCGCAGAGCTACGTGACGTACGAGTACGTCCTTCCCGATGGTCGGTCGTTCGAAAGCACGCAAACCGGCTAGACACTCAATCCCGGCGAGCGGATTCGGCTTGAGTATCTCGGGACGCATCCCTCCGTCAGCCGCGTCGCGGGCGTGGTAGCTCGAGAAAAAGAATGGGTGATGCCGCTGGGCGTGCTGGGCCTCTTGATAATGGCGCTTTCGGTTCACTCGCTGACCGGCGCTCGCGATCGTCCTGCTCCAACTGCTTGAGCCCGCGCGCGCCGCCGCGTGCCGCCGCCACTCAATTCCATTTTCCTCTTTTCCTTCATCGCGTTTCGCTTTTCACTGCCGCGTGCCGCCAATTTGCGCAGACGGCGAAATTGAAATTTCTTGAATCTTCGGATATCGTGGCCGCGGAGCCATGCTGCGACAACCCAGCCACGGCGCAACACCCGGCCCGAACCCGAATGAACTTTCTGCCGGATCTACGAGTCACACGCACCGATTGGAATGCGATCCAACTCCGACAGAACCAACGCCGAGGATTCTCCGTACGAGTCACAAAATCGATCCTTCGCCAGATGCATTTAGGCCACGTCACGTTTTGAAGCAGGCGCCATCCAATTGAAGCAGAGTTGGCGCTCGCAAACCAAGAATCGAATGGAGGCACGACCGATGAAAGCAACTGCATGGATTGGCTCAGCAATCTTGTTTTTGGCCGTTGGAACGGCGGCGCCCGCGTTCGCGCGGCCGCAGGACGACAAGCCCAAACAGGACGAGGCGAAGCCTGCCGAACACCACGAAGAGGCCAAGCCGGACGAGAAGGCGAAGCCGGAAGAAAAGGCCAAGCCGAAACCCGAAGAGCACGCGGCTCCCGCGCACCCGCAGGCCCACGAAATGGCACCGCACGGCAGCGGCCGAATTCCGGACGACAAGTTCAAGGCGCATTTCGGCGTGCAGCACCGGTTCCGCGTCGGCCACATCGAAACGTTTGAGGGGCATCCGCGATTTCAGTACGGCGGATATTATTTTAATTTGGTCGATCCGTGGCCAGCGCGCTGGGCCTACAGCGATCTGGTGTACGTCGACTTCATCGACGGGAATTACTATCTGATTGATCCAGTATATCCGGGAGTAAGGCTCGCGATTGTGGTCGCACCGTAGCGACCGCAAAAAATTCTGGGGGCGGCGGCCCGAGCTTCGTTCGGCGCGTTGCCGCCCTCTGAGTTTTTTGGCCCGCGATCTGGAGGGGCGATGACGATGTCGGCGGTAATGGCCATGATGGCGGCGATAGTGATTTGCGCCGCGATGGAGCTGACGCCCGCGAGCGCGACGAAGGCGCACGAGACGCTGCCGCAATTGGCGCAGCATTTTGCATATGACGCGACGCCGGCGCTCGATGTGGAGGAAAGGGGCGTGCGGGATCGCGGCGGCGTGAAAATTCACGACATCGATTATGCGAGCCCGTTGGGCGGACGCGTCCCGGCGTATCTGGTTGTGCCGGCGGAAAAAGGAAAATTTGCGGCGATTCTGTGGGGGCATTGGATGATGCCGAATTCGCCGAGCGCGAATCGCGGCGAATTTTTGGAAGAGGCAATCATCCTGGCGCAAGCGGGAGTCGTGTCGCTGATGATCGACGCGCCGCAGGTGCGACAGGGATTCAAGCTCGACGCCGATCCGCTGAGCTCGCAAGCGGCGGAAGTAACGCGGCAAGAGACAGTGGACCTGCGGCGCGGGCTCGACGTGCTGCTCACGCGAGCGGACGTGGACGCGAAGCGCGTAGCGTACGTCGGGCACAGCTTCGGCGCCATTGCGGGCGCGATTCTGGACGCGGTGGACAAGCGGCCGACGGCGTTCGTGTTTATGGGAAATCCAGTGGAAGTTTCAGACATGCTGAAGTCCGACCTGCCGCAAATCGTGGCGTTCCGGAAAGCGGTCGGCGGTGAAAAAATCCAGGAGTATCTCACGAAATATGCGTGGACGGATCCGGGCACGTATGCGGCGTATTTTGGGCCGTCGCCGGCGTTCTTTCAATATGCCACGCACGACGAGTTCATGACCGTGCCGATGGAAAAGCACTATTTCGAGATGAGCACAGGGCCGAAAGAGGTCCAGTATTACGACGCGACGCATTCTTTGAATGCCCAGGCGCGGCGCGACCGCTATGATTGGCTGAAAAAACATATCGGACTGGGAGAATTGCCGGCCGGAGCGCTCGAGAAAATGCCGGAGACACAGTGAAAGTGCGTTCAAGCGCTGGGGCGCTGACCTCTTAGGGAAAAACGACGTCAGAGAAGAGCGAGGGCGCGGGACTCGATGGAGGGATCGTCGCCGAAAGATTCGAGCCAATGCGCGCCGGATTCGCGGGCGAACCAGGTGAGTTGGCGCTTCGAGAAATGGCGCGTGGATTTTTGAATTTCGGGGATGATGGATTCGCGCGGAAGCTCGCGGACGCGCGGCGCTTGTGCGGCGGCGACGGTTAGCGGGAGCGCCGCAGTTCCATCGAGATGGGCAAGAATTTCGCGATAACCGATGAAGGTGAAGGGTTTGGAATCGCGCGGGACGCCTGAGCGGAGGAGTTGGCGAACTTCGTCGAGCCAGCCCGCGTCGAACATCTCGTAAACGCGCTTCTCAATGCGAGCGTAGAGCGCGGCGCGCGGTGGGCGCAAGGCAATTTTAAGCGGCGAGAAGCCCTCAAGCGGCGCGCGACCGCGGCTATGCACTTCGCCGACAGATCTTTTCGCGAGTAGGCGAATCTCGATGGCGCGAATGATTTTCTGCGCGTCCTCCGCGGCAATGCGCGCGGACGTCTCGCGATCGACGCGCTGAAGCAAGCGATGAAGATGGGCCGCGCCGCGGCGGGCCGAAATTTCGCGCAGGCGCGTGCGCAGATCTTCGGAGCGCGTGGGCGCTTCGGCGAGGCCTTCGAGCAGCGCGCGAAGATAGAGGCCTGTGCCGGCGGTGACGATGGGGACGCGGCCGCGTGCGCGAATGTCGCGTAAGACCATTTCGGCGCGGCGGCGGTAATCGCCGGCAGTAAAAACTTCGGCGGGCTCGACCACATCGATCATCCAGTGCGGAATTCCCTGCTGCGCGGCGGGCAGAATTTTCGCGGTGCCGATGTCGAAGCGGCGATAAACTTGCGTTGAATCACAGACGACGATTTCGCCGTCGAGTTTTTTCGCGAGACGAATTCCGAGCGCGGATTTTCCCGAAGCGGTGGGGCCCAGGATCACGATGAGCCGCGCGGGCGCGTTCATCCCTTCATTTTCCAATAACGCAACAATAAGAATGCGAGAGCGGCGGCGGCGAGAAGAAGCGCGCCGAGAACCTGCATGCGTTGCGGCTTCACTGGTAGTAATCGAGAGGCAAATTATAGAGAAAGATGATGCGGATTTCGAAGTAGGGGCGATGGTAAGCCGACGGCAGCGGCTCAAACGGATTCGACGCGTGTATCGCGGACATAGCGGCGCGATCAAGCGGCTCCTTGCCCGATGTGCGAATGAGCGTCGGATCGGGTTCGGGAACCTGGCCGCTCGGCAAAATCTTGAACTGGGTGACCACGGCGCCTTTGTCGCCGAGGCGCGCGGATTCGGGAATCACGGCCTCCCAGTTGCGCTGCAAGCTGGCGAGCAGGCGCTGAATGTAGCCGGAGAAATCGACGCCGTCGGTCGGGGTCATGATCTGGTAACCGTTGCCCATGCCGGGGCCGTGGCCGCCGCCTCCGCCACCTCCGCCTCCACCGCCTCCGGGATAGGAAGGAGCGGGGCGGAGACCGCCCGCACTCGATTGATTGGCGGCGTCCTGGACGGAATTCTGGATGGCGCGGCCAGGCGACATGTTGGGGATCGAGAGATTCAATTTCCCCGGTGTCGGCTCGGCGGGCTTCATGGGAATCGGCGCGAGGGCGCTCGACGTGTTTGGTGACGGCTGCGTTGCCGTTGGATTCGGGTGCGGAACGGGCGCGGCCGGAAGATCGTTCACGGAAGGCGTGGGCTTTGCAACGGGCGGAGCCGACGGCGGCGCGGGAATTTCCGGCGGAGCGATTTTATTTTTGAGCGCCTTCGGATTGATGCGCACGACAGGGCCGCGCGGACCAGGATTGCGCGGGATCGCGTCGGACGGGATATACAAGAAGCTGCCGAGCTGCTTTTGCGCGAGAGCGACTTCATCGTCGGTGGGAATGTGCTTGAAGAATTCCGGCGACGACAGCGCGAGAAGGATGATTCCCACGTGAAAGGCCAGGGAAAACATGCGCGAGATGTTGTTCCAGCGCGCGTCGCGGTCCTCATGAGGAGTGGCGAGGAGATTGACGTCGCCGGTGGTCATGACGTCGGGATCGATCACATCGAGAAGGCCGGCAGTGAGCTGCGGAAGCACTTCGAGCTTCTGGCGCCCTTCGTCGGATTGAGGAGAGACGACGGAGGGAACGACGGAACGCTCGTCGAGATAGGTCTCGACGCGATGGCCGGTGCGATTTTCGCTGCGTTCGACGTGCCAGGAACGGTCGATGAGCGAGCGGGCGACGATAACGTCGCGGGGAACGTGAGAAGGAATGGCGGAGGTGGCGTCGTCGATGAGCGTGATGGGCAGATCGCGCGGAACGATGGTGCGCTCGTCGAGGGTGGAGGAAAGGCGGCGCGGGGCCGGCTTGGGCTCGCTCGCGTCGAACTTGCGTATGTCTACCGGAACCAGGGTGCGGGGGATCATCGAGAATCCTGAGGTGCGAATGCACCGAGTTGGACGCGGCGCGCGTGCTCGAGGATGCCTTGCATAACGCGATCGGCGAGAGCCAGAGCGCGGCGGGCGGCGGCGCCATCGACGCGCGGCTTTTGGCGCGTTCGGACGGCATCGAGAAATTCACGGAGCTCGGCGCGCAGCGGCTCTTCCGGCGCGACCGGAAGCTTTTCGAAATTCACGCGCGGATCGGAATCGTTCAAACCGCCGGCGAGATTCGAAGGATCGAAAGGATTGGCGGAATCGCGATTCGCGGAATCGGAGCCGGCGTTGACGCGAACACGGAGGGCATCCTGGCGCGTGAAATCGAGCGAAATATATTCGTGCTCCTGAAAGAAGCGCATCTTGCGAACTTTTTCAGTTGAGACGCGGCTGGCGGTGAGATTAGCGACGGCGCCGGAAGCGAATTCGAGGCGCGCGTGAGCGATGTCGATTTTGTCGGTGATGACGGGAATGCCGACGGCGCGCAGATCGGTGACCGGCGAATCAAGAAGCGCGAGGAGAATGTCGAGATCGTGAATCATGAGGTCGTAAACGACGTCGACATCGAGGCTGCGCGGCGAAAAAACGCCGAGGCGATGGACTTCGAAAAAGAGCGGGCGGGTGACAATTTTTTCCGCCGCAACGACGGCGGGATTGAAGCGCTCGAGATGGCCGACTTGCAGGATGCGGTCGGCGCGTTTCGCCGAGGCGATCAAGGCATCGGCTTCGTCGAGAGAACCGGCGATGGGCTTTTCGACGAGCAGATCGATTCCCTGTTCAAGCAGGAAACAGCCGAGGCGCGCATGCTCGATGGTCGGGACGGCCAGGCTGACGGCATCGACGTTGCCGCGAAGCGCGGAAACACCCGAAAGCGCCGTCGTTTGAAATTCATCGGCCACGGCCTTGGCGCGGTCGGGATTCAGATCGACGATGCCGACGAGCGTTGCGCCCGGGAGTTCGCGCCAGACGCGAACGTGATTGCGGCCAAAATCGCCGACGCCAACAACGGCCACGCGAACGGGCGACGGAGTCACTGGGCCTGACCTCGCGCGGCGGAATCGGCCGCGAAAGCTTGAATCGAGATGCCCGCATCGTCGGCGGCGGCGATGAGCTGGTCGCGATCAAAAAGCAGAGTTTTGCCTGCATCGAGAGCGAGAGCGGTAGCGTTGGATTTGCGCATGATCTCGATGGTGCGCAAACCGACGACGGGAACATCGAAGCGCATATCCTGGGACGGCTTGCTGACTTTCACGACGACGATGCGCTGGCCGGCAGCGATGCGCGCGGCGCGCTCGATGGTTTCATCTGTGCCTTCCATGGCTTCGATGGCGACGCAGGCGCGATCTCGAACGACGACGGTCTGTCCCAGATCGAGCGAAGCAATTTGCTGGGCGATGTGACGGCCGTAGGCCATATCGGCGGATTCGGCGGCGTCGGGCGAGCGGCGCGTAAGAACGCCCGCGGCCGCGAGGAGCGGGCCGAGAAAACGCGTGGAATCGACGAGCTCGATGCCTTCGTCTTCGAGGACGCGGGCGACGGCGCCGATGAGCGAGTCAGTGTTCTTGGAAGGAAGCGAGAGAAGTAATTTCGCGAGCTTCCAGTCCGGACGAATCGAGCTGAAAATTTTGTTGTGCTTAACTTGCCCGGCCATAACGGCGTGCTTCACGCCTTCCTGATGGAGCAAATCGATGGTGCGGCTCAATTCGCCGAGGCTCACCCAATGCAGGCGGGAAGAGCGGCGCTCGAGTTCAGGCGAAGCTTCCTCGCGAATGGCGATCACGGCCATCTCAATGCCGCGGCTTCGCGCTCCTTCGAGAACGAGAAACGGAAAATCGCCGTTGCCTGCAATCAGGCCCCAGTTCGCGGCACTCATCGTGTCTAGAGTTGCGGCCATAATTTATCTATTTGGTTACTCCGCGCTCGGCGGTCTCGATAAAGTCGATTAATTGTAAGACGTCGGGAGAGGCCGCCAAGGTTTCGCGCATTTTGGCGATGGCCTGGGAAGTGTTGAGCTTGGAACGAAGCAGCAGGCGGTACGCCTGCTCGAGCGATTCGATGCGCTCGGGGCTGAAACCGGCGCGTTCGAGGCCGATAGCGTTGAGGCCATAGCAACGCGTCTCGCGCGGCGCGACAATTTTTGAAAAGGGTGGAACGTCCTGGGTGATGACCGTGTGCGCGGCGATGTAGGCGTGGCGGCCGATGCGGCAAAACTGGTGCACGGGACAGAAGGCGCCGACTTGCGCGTGGTCGTCGACGGTGACGTGGCCGGCGAGGGTTGCGCCATTCACGAAGATGGTGTGGTCGCCGACGTGGCAATCGTGCGCGATGTGCGCATAGGACATGATGAGATTGCGATGGCCCACGCGCGTGACGCCGCCGCCTTTCGCCGTGCCACGATTTACCGTGGAAAATTCCCGGAAAATATTTTCGTCGCCGATTTCAAGCGAGGTGCGCTCGCCGCGATAAGTTAAATCCTGCGGGTCGCCGCCAACAACAGCGAACGGATAGACGCGATTTTTGCGGCCGAGGCGCGCTGGGCCTTGTACGACGGCGTGATGATCGAGAACGCAGCCGTCGCCGAGTTCGACGTCATCGCCGACGATGGCATAGGCGCCGATGCGAACTGCGTCGCCGATGCGGACGCGTGGGGAAACGATGGCATGAGGATGAATTTCGATCATGAATTCTGTTTTCTGCGTCCGGGACACGGTTCTGCCGAGGATCAATCCTTTACCACGGCGTCCGACGGCGCGGCATCCGCGGCGGCGTTGGCCGAGACTTCGGCGCGATCCACCATCTTGCACATAAGGGTGGCCTCGGCGGCGAGTTCGCCTTCGACGGTGGCGCGCCCCGAGAGCTTGCAGAATGTTCCCCGCCAATTGAGAACCAAGACTTCGACGCGCAATTGGTCACCGGGCACAACGGGCCGGCGAAAACGGGCATCGTCGATGGCGACGAAATAGAGCAATTTCTCCTGGCGATCTTCGATCTCGCGGAGAAGAAGAATGCCGCCGGTCTGCGCCATGGACTCGATGATGAGGACGCCGGGCATGATGGGCTGGCCTGGGAAATGGCCAGCGAAATAGTCTTCGTTGATGGTGACGTTCTTGATGCCGACGATGCGCTTCAGGCGCTCGATTTCGACGATGGCATCCACCATCAGGAATGGATACCGATGGGGCAGAATGTTCTGTATCCCGTTGATATCGAGGATCATGTTGTGCCTCAGAGTGGCCAGGGTGCGCGATGTTGATTGCGCGCAACCCTCTAATTCTATACGAAAGAGGGGTGGAGCGAAATGAGGGAGAAAATCTCGGAGCAGGCTAGTTTCCAATCGGGGCGTTCGTCGATTTCCGGCGAGATGGGCCGATGGCTTGTTGCCAGCCGCAGTTTCAAGAGAGTATATTGGCGCCCGTTTGAATGCGGCGGAGTTGCGAAATGTTGCCGGCAAAACTGTTCGCGATTCTAACGATCCTCCCGCTCGGCGCCGCTCTGCTCGAAGGCAAACCAACTCCACAGTCGGTGGACATGTATGTTCATACCACTTATTTCGTGGTCACGATCGGTGAACGTAGGCCGCAAATTGAGATGGCGCTGGTCACTGGATGTTTTGCGCTGATTTATTTCGCAGCCGCCCGATGGGTGAAGCACCCGCTCAACAATTCTCTGGGTCTTGCGCACTTTGCGATGGCGACGGTTGGCTTTGTGGCGCTCTTACTGTCAGAGCATGCGCTCAGATCTATGACATCGTGGTCCGTCCGGGGAGGCCAAGCACCGATTCAATGGCCGTTCTACGCGTTTCCAGGTGGCGGGCTGTGTTTCCTCATCAGTTGCGCCGCATTCGCGACGAATATTGTCTGGACCGCCGCTAAGAGCTTCCGATCCCGCTAAAGGCCAAGGCGGATCTCCACAAACTTAGACGGACGCTCGGATAGCCATGGACGAGTCCACCCCTCAGCAGACGTTTGGAGAAACGCGCCTCTCCGCCGCGAGGGGATGTGACACTCGGGAAAGTGTAACAAGGTGGCAGGCGGCGCGGGATGCATGCCGCTAGGATGCGCGGCTATGCGATACCTACGAATTGTTTCACTCATCGTTGCGTTTCAACTCTTTTTTCAACTCATCGTTCAACCCGTCGCGGCGAGCGCGCAGGCACAGAAGGGAGATTGGCGGGACGTGGAGGAACTTCCTTACGGCGCGTACATCACCGTCAAAACGCAATATCGATTCGCGTGTATCTTCCAGAGCGCGACCGACGCGGAACTAATTTGTGGGCACGGAAGAGGGCGGTTCGGCGCGCCGGGTGCGGGGGAGATGAAGATCGATCGCTCGAGCGTGCGCGAAGTGCGGTACGAGCATATGGATCACGGGAATCCGGCGATTGGAGTGGCCGTCGGCGGCGCGCTTGGCGCGGCGGTTGGCAGCGCGGTCGGCGTGGGAGTGAAGGCCCACATCGCTGGCGCGCTCATCTTTGGCACGATTGGAGCGGGCCTCGGCGCGATGATGGCGGCGAATATGCCGATCTTTCGCCGGAAGGTTATTTACCGGCGGTAGGGATTTGCGGCGGCGAGGACCGCGAGAAACCCCGTGGAGGAGATTGGCGGACAAAGATAATGAACGAAGATGCCCCGGGAATTGCGCGCGAATCGGGAGGACGAATTTGCGGGGCAAATTTGCCGAGTGGGGACGCGGCTGGTAGCATACGAGCACGATGAGCGAATTCGAAAAACATAACCCGCCAGTGCGGGAACTTTTGAGTTACCTACACGGGCAGGAAGGAGCGATGCTGCTGCTGCTGCGGCAATTCGTGGAGATCGAATCGCCGAGCATAGATAAGGCGGCGGTGGATCGCTGCAGCGAGCGAGTTGGGCGGGAATGGCGGGAGCGCGGCGCACGCGTCGATATTCTGAAAACGGCGAAACGTGGCAACGTCGTGCGGGCGGAATTGGCGCTTCCCCGCTCGGGCGCGCGCGAGAAGAACGAGAAGCAGATTTTGGTTCTCGGGCATGTGGACACGGTTTACCCGCTCGGAACGATCAAGAGGACGCCATTTCGAATTTCAGGCGGGCGAGCGTGGGGGCCCGCAACGTTTGACATGAAGGGCGGGCTGGTGCTGGCGCTCTTTGCCGTGGATGCGCTGCGCGCGGCGGGCGTCCAGCCGCGACGCAAACTTGTTTTTCTTTGGACGGGCGATGAAGAAATCGGGAGCGAAGCTTCTCGGCAAGCGATCGAGGCCGAAGCGCGAAAGAGCGCCGCGGTTCTGGTGCTCGAGCCGTCGTTCGGGCCGGACGGCCGCGCGAAAACGCGGCGTAAGGGCACGGGAGGCATGGAAATTGTCGTGCACGGACGCGCGGCGCACGCCGGAATCAATCCGGAAGAAGGCATCAATGCCGCGCATGAATTGGCACTGCAGATTGCGCGGCTATTGAAAATGAACGACGCGCGGCACGGGATCACGGTGCAGGCGAATGTGATTTCGGGCGGGACGGTGGCGAATGTGGTTCCGGACTTGGCGCGAGCCGAAGTGGATGTGCGATTTTCGCGGCTGCAGGATGCGAGGCCGCTCGAAAAGAAATTGCTGGGGCTGCGGCCGATTTTGCGAGGTGCACGAGTGGAGGTGCGCGCGGCGCCGAGCCGGCCGCCGCTCGAACGAACCAAGGCCGTCGAAGATTTATTTCGTTACGCGCAGGGGTTGTCGCAAGACATGGGATTCGATCTCGGCGAGGCTTTCACGGGCGGCGGATCGGATGGAAATTTGACGGGGGCGCTCGGGATTCCGACGCTGGATGGGATGGGTGCGGTGGGTGACGGGGCGCACAGCCCTCGCGAGTGCGTTGTGATTCGCGCATTGGCGCCGCGAGCGGCGCTGATCGCGGGTCTGCTCGCGACGCTTTAACTTAGCGCCCGGCTATCGGGATGAAGGCGGATTCGCGGCCTTTGCAGGCATGACGTGAGTGGCGATCTTTTTGTCGCCGTCGGTGCGATAGTCGACGCTGACCGTATCGCCGGGCTGAACTTTGCCGTCGATTTTCGTGTTGGAGTCGACGTCGAAATCGATGGGAGCGGACGCGGTGTCGCCTTGAGGTTCGAGCGTGAGTTGCGACTGCGAAATCTTGACGACTTTCCCGGTGACGGAGTTCGTCGGGGTTTCGTGCTGTTGCTCTTGCTGGGGCGAAGCGACGTCCGAAATCGGTCGGGACGGTGCGGCGTACGACGCCGACGCGGCCGAGGCGAGGGCGAAAGCGAGGACTAGCGCCAGATACACCGCACTTTTCTTCCAGGTCATTTTCCAGATTGTCTTCCAGTTCATCTGAGACCCCCGATGAGGGCCGGGGCGATAGCGTCCCCTAAATCTGGGATTATTGCAACCGGCGGATAGTCGCAAGGCGGGTCAACTTCTTCCCTACTGAGGACCCACCTAGATGTTTGGGACTAGCGGACGTATTCGCGGCGCAGATAGGTCGCGGTTTGCTCGGCCAGATCGGAGTAGTCCATACGTAGAGAATCGTGGAGGGCGGCTTCGGTCGAGGGAGCGGCGGCGACTCGATCGAGAAGGCGATCGACGTCGCTCATGCCGCCGGAATTCACGATGGACTCGACGGCGGCGAGCGACCACGCGTAGGCATAGGAGGCGGAATCGCTCGAGAGGCTCATCCACGAGCCCTCCAGCGCAGCGAAAGACGGCGCATTTTTGTCATTGTAAATTTGCAAGAGCGCGGCGGCGGAATCGCGGCAACGGCGGCCTTCCATGTATTGCGCGACGCCTTCCTGGAGCCAGGTTGGCGCACGATTCCGCGTTTTCTGGGTGACGAAGTTATGCGTCAATTCGTGCTTCAGGATGTGGCTGAGCTCCGGAGTGACGGAGGTGAGCCCCTGGACCGGGACGCGAATGCGGCCGTCGTTGAGCGCGCCGGCCCAGTCTGGGGCGCGAGTGATGTCGGCGAAAGCTTGTTCCGTGTAGAGAATTACTCCGATGGGTTCAGCGGGCGAATAATCGAGTTCGGCTTCGAGATCGCGATAGTGCTCTTCGAGAGTGCGGAGAATGCCGCGGGCGAGATCGGGCGCGGCGCCGCCGAAATACTTCAGGGAAAAGTGAGCGGTTTCGCCTTCGCGGTAGCTGGCTTCTTCTTCCTGATCGCGCTGCGCTTTTTCGAGAGCGTTAGCAACTTCGTCGTCGGGGCGGATTTTCTGGGCGCGCTTCCATTCCGCGACAGCCTGGTCGAGCTTATTCGCGCCGTAATAAGCCCAGCCCATTAATTTCGCGACATCGGGGGAATCGGGCTCGACACGGCGGGCGTGCTCGAGCGGGTCGAGCGCCGCGGTGTACTGGCTGCGGCGAAGATCGAGGACCGCGAGATTCAGAAGAAGCGGGACATTGTCCGGAGCAAACGTCAGAGCGCGCCTGTAATGATCTTCGGCGGAGTCGAGCTCGCCCTTGTTGATGAGGAATTGCGCGGCATCGTAGTGCGCGGCAGCTACTTTGGCAATGGCGGTGGCATCGCCGCTGCGCGCCTCGTTCTCGTAACGCGCGAGGGCCGCCTGGTCGATCGAACCTTCGTGGACCACGGCGGCGGCGACTTCGGCGTGTTCGGCGCCGACATCGACCGTGGGTGGCGTGACGGGCGGCGCGGAATCGCCCGCGGCCATGGGCGAGAGATCGTCTTTTTCGATGCGCGCGACAATCGAGCTCGGAATGCTCAGCTCGCCGGCGGGAGTTTCATAAGTGACGCGATCGCCTTTTTCGACGACGTTGGTGGCGACAATGCGGCGACCGTTCTTGAGCACAATCGTGTCGGCCCGGGCAGCGGACACGACGAGCAGGGCGAGAAACGCTACTGGCGCAAAGCGGCGCACGAAAAAATTCTAGCAGAGCATGCAAATCCCGTCGGGCGCGGCTTGCCGCTCCATGTCCTACTTGTTACATTCGAGTGTATGGGAAAGAGGGTGCGGCTGGGTCTCGCGATGGCGCTGGTGTCTCTGTGCGCGGTGTCGGGTGCAGAGTCTCGCGCAGCGTTGCGTGCAATTTCGCGTGAGGAGTCCAGTGCAGAGCCGCGCCCCGTTTCGTCGCTGGTCCGGCCGGCCGTTCAGGCGGCATCCGAAGCGGGAATCCCAAATGATCCTAAAGCGCTCTATCAGGCGCTGGGTGAGTTGCGGGTGGACGGCGCGCAGGTTTTCAGCGTGCACGACATCGTTCTGCGGCGCAGCGCGCTTGATATTTCCCTTACCGAAGGAAAACTCGCATTTCTGACGCCAATCGGAAACCGAATCACAGGGGCGGTGTTCTCCGGCCGCGGCCATATTATTGCCACACCGCGGGACGCCGGCGAGCGTCGCTCGCTCGCGGAATTTCTCAACGTCCCACTTCTCGATCAGCCTTTCTCGCGCGCCTATATCCGTTTCACGGACGACACGGCGGACGAACTCGCGCGACGTCTCGCCGCGGCGGCCATCGTTCCTAAAGACGACGAGGAATTCGCAACGACGTGGAACTCGACTGTGTCGAATTTGAATACATCGCACGCGCTGCGCATTATGTTTGATTTGCTCTCGAGCGAGCCGGAGGCATATTTTTCCGCGGCGCTCGGGGGAGCAAGCGTGGGACCGTTCGACGTCGTCGTGGATCGACGTCGCGCAGAGCCGATATTGATCGGCCAGGAGCGTATCGAAGGCGGCGCGGACCGCTACGACGTATGGGCGTCGTTCGGAACGAGTGACCTGGTTGCGGTTCCAGACAGTGTTGTTCCGGTTGACTATCGCATCGGCACGACGATCGACGACGACCTGTCGCTCGAAGGCGATGCTCACGTTCATCTGAGAATGGAGCGCGGCGGCGAGCGAATGCTGGCGCTGGAGCTGTCGCGCTCGCTGGCTGTCGAGAGCGTTTCTGAAGAAGATGGCACGCCGCTCGTCTATTTTCAGAACAACGATTTGAGCCGGCAAGAAATCGCGCGGCGAGGGAACGACGCGGTGTTCGTCGTACTGCCCGCGGCGCCAAAGGCGCAAGCGGACGTACGCCTGGAGATTCGCTATCGCGGCAGCGTGATCAGCGATGCGGGAAACGGCGTGTATTTTGTGGGTGAACGCGGAAGCTGGTATCCGCACGTGAGCGGCGGCGATCATTTTGTGCCGATCGATCTGACGTTTCGCTGGCCTCGGAGACTCTCGCTGATTGCGACCGGGCACGAAACCGACGAGCACGAGGAGGGTGGGCGCCGCGTAGGGCACTGGAGTGCCCCGGTGCCGATTGCCGTGGCCGGGTTCAATCTTGGCGAATATCAGAAGGAATCGGCCGGAACGGGACACCCGACGATCGAGCTGTACGCGAATCGCGAGCTCGATGACTGGATTCTGGCGCGATTGCGCGCGCACGCTTCTCCCGGCCCCGGCGAAATGAGCCGATCGGCGGAAGGCGTTATCACGATCGATCCCTTGAAGGGCCTCTCGGATGAGGGAATTCCTCCTAAACCGTCCTTGGTGCTGAAGCGTCTTGGCGCGGAAGTTCTCGATTCAATTCATTATTTTGAAAACATCAATGGTCCATTCCCATACGAGGAGCTGGATATCTCGCCGATTCCGGGAAATTTCGGGCAGGGCTGGCCGGGGCTGGTCTACCTTTCGACTCTGGCGTATATCCCACGCGAGACACAAGAAGCGGCGGGAATTGCAGAACGGACGCAGGACGAAATCGCGGATCTGCTGCCGTACCACGAAATCGTGCATCAGTGGTGGGGCAACGAGGTGGGTTCGGCGAGCTACCGTGATTCGTGGATCCACGAGGCCATCGCGAACTATCTTGCATTGATGTACGGCGACAGCAAGAAACCTTCGGCGCATTTGCTGGCAAGCTGGCTGAATACGTATCGAAGCCAGCTTCTGGCGGCGGTCCCGGGAAGCGATGAAACCGTGGCGGATGCCGGACCGCTAACGCTGGGGTACCGACTCAGCTCGTCGAAAACTCCGAACGCCTACGATCGTATTCTATACGGAAAAGGAACGTGGGTGATTCACATGCTGCGGACGATGCTGCGCGATCCGTTATCGAAAACGCCGGACGCGCGATTCGACGAGGTGCTGCGGTCGGTCCTTGAGGAGCATCGCTACCAGGCCGTTTCGACGGACGATCTCAAACACGCCGCCGAGAAACGCATGACTGCGGCGATGGATCTCGATGGGAATCACCGGCTCGATTGGTTCTTCGAAGAATGGGTGCGCGATGCCGGGATTCCCCATTACAGCGTGGAGTTCCAGGCGCGACCGCGAGGGCAGGGGTTTGTGATCACCGGGAAATTGAAGCAGGATGATGTTCCCGATTATTTCGCAGAGGCGGTTCCACTGTATGCGACTTCGCCGGGTGGAAAACCCGTGCTGCTTGGGACGGTTGCGACCGTGGGGCCGGAGACGCCTTTTCATTTCGAGAGCCGCGTTCGGGCGTCGCGCCTGTTGATCGACCCGCAAGAGACGATCCTCTGCAAGACGCAACAGATATCGCGTTAATAGCGGTCTCGGCTAAGATTCAGTTCAAAGGGCGGCGCGAAAGGTTGGCCTGTGGAAAACCTGCGGCCGACGGAGGCGAGCTCGCCGCCGTTTGCAGGTGCGTTAGCAAATCCTCTATAATCAAGTGGATTTGACGCGCGTGGCGAAACCGGGCGGAACAGAAGGACGAGGGCGCGGGCGCAGCAAAAAAATGGCCGATATTGCCGACAAGATCCGAAAGAAATTGCTGGACGAAATCGCGACGCTCGATCACGAGCTTCACAGCGAGCTCCCCAAAGAGCTGATGAAGGCGCGGGCGCACGGCGATCTGTCTGAAAACGCTGAGTATAAGTACGCGAAGGAACGGCAGTCGTTCGTCTCGGCGCGGCTCGGGCAACTACACCAGCGCATGGCCGATATCGCCATGCTGAATCTGAGCAGCCTGCCGAAGGACCGTGCCGCTTACGGTTCGCGCGTATTGGTGCTCGACTTGAACAAGTCGGAAAAGGTGGAGTATAAGTTGGTAACGACAGAAGAAGCGGACGCGACGAAGGGCCTGATCTCCACAACGTCCCCGATCGGCCGCGCGCTCCTGGGCAAGAAAGTGGGCGATGAAGTTCAGGTGGTGACGCCGGCGGGGACCAAGGAATTCGAAGTTGTACGGCTCCAAACCATCTACGAAGAAGAATAGGACGTGCAGCCGATGCTGACGCGACGCATCGCGCGACCGTTCGAGTCGCTGCTTGACCGCATCGTGGCGGGTATCGCTGCGACGGAAATTCCTCCCAACGTTCTCACCTGGCTGATCCTGTTTTTCAATTTTTGGGCGGCGGTGTTGTTTGCCGCGGGGCGATTTGCCGCGGCCGGCGGGATGATGATCGTTGCGGGATTTTTCGACATCGTCGATGGGCCGGTGGCGCGGAAGCAGGGGCGGGTTTCGAGATTTGGCGGATTCCTCGATTCGATCCTCGATCGCTATTCGGATCTGATGTTGTTCCTGGGTTTGATGGTCTACTACACGCAGGTCAACCGGTTCCTTGAAGCGTCGCTCGTCGGGATCGCGATGGCCGGCGCGGTGATGATCAGTTACGCGAAGGCGCGCGCGGAATCGTTGATCGGGAAATTGACGGTGGGATTTTGGGAGAGGCCCGAGCGGATTGTGCTGATGATAATCGCTGCGCTTGCGAATCGCATGCCCCTGGCATTGTGGCTGCTGGCGATCGGGCCCAACATCACCGTGATTCACCAAATCGTCTATACGTGGCAGCGGACCAGGGAGAAGCCGGGCGCCGATGAGACCACCATGGCGCAAGCCGAGGCGCAGAAGGCTGCGGCGGCGGCGCGCGAAGTGCACGAAGCGCCCGCGTTGATCAGCCGCACGGCGCATCGAGGAGGCTAACCGTGGCTCATCTGCTGGCCATTGTCGGCGCGCTGCTATTCTTCGCGGGGCTGGATTTATTGTGGCAAGCCCGGCGCGAGCTGACGTTCTGGATGTCGTCTTATATGCGGATGTTCCGTTCCCTGCTGCGTGAGCCGAATTCGAAGGTGCGGCCGTTTTCCGAAAAAGAGGCGATGGTGAAGCCGCGCGGAACACTTCCGATGTTTCTCGGGATGGGCCTGGCGTTCGTCGGGCCTCTGCTGATCGTCTTGAGTCTCACGCTAATGCTGTATCCCAAACTCTGACGGACTCTTCGACTCCCTTTGAAGCCATCTCTCATCGTTCACGGCGGCGCGTGGAACATTCCTGAAAGCGCGCGGGAAGATTGCCGGAACGGATGCCGGCGGGCGCTCGAAGCGGGCTGGAAAATTCTTGGGCGCGGCGGATCGGCGATGGACGCGGTGGAAGAATCGATTGTTGTCCTGGAAGACGATCCTGTGTTTGACGCGGGCATCGGCGCGCATTTGAATCGCGATGGGCACGTCGAGCTGGACGCGATCGTAATGGATGGCGCGACGCTGAAGGCCGGCGCGGTGGCGGGAGTCGAACGGATCCGCAATCCGATTCGATTGGCGCGACGGGTTCAACAAGCGAGCGAGCACATGATGTTGATCGCGGCGGGTGCGGAGCAATTTGCGCGCGAACAGGGATTGCCGCTGTGCGATCCCGAGGAGCTGGTGCTGGACCGCGAGAGGATGGCGTGGCGGCGCTGCCGCGAGGATCAGCACGCCGCGGAATTTCATGTCGATCATGCGATGGGCACGGTGGGCGCGGTGGCGATGGACGCGCAGGGGAATTTGATCGCAGGAACTTCGACGGGCGGGACGTGCTGCAAACATGCGGGGCGCGTGGGAGATTCGCCGCTGATCGGTTGCGGCTGCTATGTGGACAGCGAAGCCGGCGGCGTTTCGTGCACCGGACTCGGCGAAGCGATTATGCGTGTCGTGCTCGGGAAGACGGCGGTGGAGATGCTGCGCGCGGGACAGGCGCCGATGGCTGCGGCGGAGGCGTGCACGCGGCTGCTGCACCTGCGCGGGCGGGGCACTGGCGGGCTGATACTCCTCGACAGGAACGGGACGCCGGGATTCGCGTTCAGTACTTCGCACATGGCGTTTGGGTATGTGGCTGCGGACGGGACATTTGTTGTAGCGCCCTAGTCGGCGCGAGCGATCGTCGCGGCGTAACATTTGGCGGATTGGCGCGTCCAACGGACCCGAGCGCACCCAAGACTGTGGTGGCGGCCGCAGACGATGGGAGCGAGAGGGCAGCTCGCGAGAAGGAAATTCAAACGATGATTCGACGGGAGTTTATTTTTGGAGCGGCGGCGTTTGCGGGAATTTCAGCGATCGCGTGGCGATACGGTGGGCGGCTCGGGCTCGCGACGGGAGCGGGGCCGATCTCTTCACCTTCGACGGACAAGAATGCGAAGCCAGGAACCGTGACGATCGTTCAGTTTGACGATACGGGCAAACGGCTCGGTGCCGTAACCGCTGCGAAAGTCGGGAAGAGCGATGCCGAATGGCGCAAGATTCTCACGCCGAATCAATACGACATCGCGCGGCGCGCGGACACGGAAATGGCGTTCACCGGCGAAGGTTACAACCGGCACGACAAGGGAATTTACCGGTGCGTGTGTTGCGCCAACGCGCTCTACAGCTCCGACACGAAATATGATTCCGAGACGGGGTGGCCGAGCTTCTGGGCGCCAATCGCGAAGGAAAATGTCACGCAACGCAGCGACGATAGCCTCGGAATCGAGCGTACGGAAGTGATCTGCACGCTGTGCGACGCGCATCTTGGTCATGTCTTCGATGATGGTCCACAGCCGACGGGACTGCGCTTTTGCATGAACGCGGCTGCGATGCGATTTGTTCCTGCGAAGACATAAGAGACGCAGCGCGCAAACTTCACCCAAAAGATTTGCGGGCGTCGTCGACAGTCGCGAAATTGGGAAATAAACTTTCGACGTTGGTCATCCGGAAGAGCGCGTGGCATTTCTCATTCACTCCAACGAGTGCGAGTTTGCGACTGTTGCGCTTGTAGTGGAGGAAGATCGAGATCATCGCGCCGAGGCCTGCTGAGTCAATGAACGGCACTTCGTTGAAGTCGAGGATGACCGAACCCGCCGTTTCCGATCGCAACCATTCCTGGAAAGTCGCGGTTGTAGCCATGACGAGCGGTCCGATCAGGGTGAGCACCTCGGGCCCTGCGGACGATGCGTCGCCGCGCGTTAAAGTAAGCCGGGGAGCGTTCATAGGCGCTCGATTATCCGCAATCGGCGGCGTCTCACGGGTTACAGCTTCGTTACAGTCCGGTTAAAGCTCCGTGACGGCGGGTTCAACCGCGAGTGAGGGCTTCGATCACGGCGCGATGCTGGGGAAGCAGGCAGATTAAGTCGGCACGCTTTGCTAGCTCGAAATCCGCGAAATCGAAGCCGGGCGCGACATCGCAACCTACCAGCGCGAAGGACTTGCGATCTTTCAAGCTAGCGCCGAACCAACAGCCCGCTTTGACGACGCCTTGGAACGCCTCGCCGGACTCGGGTTCGCTCCCAAGCACGATTTCGGAATACCGGCCGTTCGACTCAATTATGTGAACCACGAGGGCGCTGCCCGCGTAGAAGTGCCACAACTCGTCGGAGTGAAGGCGATGCAACGCCGAGAAATCTTCTGCATCGAGCAAGAAATAAATGGATGTCGCAGCGGGTCGCGCGCCGTTGAATCGCGGCGGGAGCGCGCCGGGCGGGAGTATCACGTCGGATTTGTAGGTCGAGTGGTAGTAGCCGCCTTCGGGATGCCCGATTAAGCTCAGGCGATCGATCCAATATTTTGCGTCATGCATGCTCGTTTCCTCTTCGCTGCGGATTTGCCGATGATCGCCGATGCCGCGGGAATTTGAAATGGAGACTCAGCGGGCGACGGAAATACGTAAGGCATTGTAGCCGCGCGGTTTATGCGGAGCGATTTATCCGAAGATTGAACGCGCGTTGACGCTGTGCTAGCATCCCGCTTCCCAGGGGCAAATATGCCCATGAAAGACCTGCAAGCAATTGCGGCGGAGCATCCTCGTTCCACGGAATTGTGCTCTCGCAGAAGGAATCTTGTTTTTGCGAAATCTCTGCCCCTTCCGAGTTTAGCCGATCAATTGAATCGGTCCGAGGTTAACCATGAAAACTTACACGACAGGTGCGATTCGTAATGTTGGCATTGTAGGCCACGGCGATACGGGGAAGACGCAGCTCGTATCGTCGCTGCTGTTCACTGCGGGAATGACACCTCGTCTCGGCAAGGTGACCGAGGGGTCGACGGTGACAGATTGGGACGAAGAAGAAATCGCCAGAAAGATATCGATTCAGAGCAGCCTCGCCTTCGCCGAATGGGCCCCGCCATCGCAATCCGAAAAGCTCAAGATTAATTTCCTCGATACGCCCGGTTACAGCACTTTTGTGAACGAAACGAAAGCTTCGCTGATTGGCGTGGATGCCGCGCTGATCCTCGTGGACGCGGCGGCTGGCTGCCAGGTGATCACCGAAAAAGTCTGGGACTTCGCCACCGAGTACGATCTCCCGCGCGCGTTCGTGATCAATTGGATGGACCGCGAACTGGCCAGCTTCGAGCGCGCGATGCATTCGCTCGAACAGGTGTTCGGTCGCGGCGCGGTGCCGATTCAGATGCCGATCGGACAGGAGAAAGGATTCCGGGGCGTTGTGGATCTGATTGCCATGCAGGCATTGACGTACACGCCCGACGGGGACGGCAAGGCGAAAATCGGCGAGATTCCGGCGGAGCTGGCCGAGGAAGCCAAGGCCGCGCACGAGAAGCTCGTGGAGCTCGTGGCGGAAATCGACGACGAGTTGATGCAGGAATTTTTCGATCAGGGCACGCTGCCGGTGGAAGATCTGAAAAAAGGGCTCCGGGAAGCCGTCGAGGCCAAGCGGATATTCCCCGTGCTGATGAGCTCAGCGCTGCACAACATCGGCAGCGATGCGATTCTGAACTTCATCGCCGAAATGTTTCCTGCGCCGGACGCGCGCAAGACCGCGAGCGGGAACAAGTCGGCGGACCTCAAGGGCGAGGCCATCGATCGGAAAATCGCAACATCGGAGCCATGCTCGATTTTCGTGTTCAAGACGCTGGCCGATCCTTTTGCCGGACGCATCACGTATTTCAAGGTGATGTCGGGCGTGCTCAAGAATGATGCGACGCTTTCGAATTTCAACCGGAGTACGCAGGAACGGCTGCAGCACATTCACGCGATGCAGGGAAAAACGGCGCTGGATGTTCCGGAGCTGCACGCGGGGGATCTTGGCGCGGTGGCGAAGCTGAAAGAGACGACCACGAGCGACACGCTGGGCGACAAGAACGCGGCGATTTATTATCCGCACGCGCGCATTCCGGAGCCTTCAATCACGTTTGCCATCGAGCCGAAGACTCGCGCCGACGAAGACCGCATCGGCGTCGCGATTCACAAGATTCTGGAGGAAGATCTCGCGCTGCGGTTCAGCCGCGACCCGCAAACGAAGGAATTTCTGCTTTCCGGATCGGGTCAGCAGCACATCGAAGTGGTCGTGGCGAAATTACGGAAGCGGTATCACGTCGAACTGACGCTGCATCCGCCGAAGGTGGCTTACCGGGAGACGATTCGCGCGAAGGCCGACGCCGAAGGCAAGCACAAGAAGCAGACAGGCGGGCACGGTCAGTTCGGTGTCGCGCGCGTCAAGTTGGAACCGCTGCCGCGCGGGTCGGGCGTGGAATTCGTGGACGATGTTTTCGGCGGGGCGATTCCGAAGAATTGGATAGCGTCGGTGGAGAAAGGAATCCGCGATTCCGCCGAGCGCGGATTTCTGGCGGGATTTCCGGTGGTGGATTTCCGGGCGATCCTCTACGACGGGAAATATCACGACGTGGACTCATCGGATATGGCGTTCAAGATTGCCGGGTCGCTGGCGTTCAAGGAAGGGATGAAGCAGGCACGGCCGGCACTGCTCGAGCCGATCATGAAGGTGGAGGTGTACGCGCCGGATCAGTATTCAGGCGACCTGATGGGCCATTTGAGCGGGCGGCGCGGGAAAATCAGCGGAAGTGAGGCGCGCGGGCAAAATGTGATCATCAAGGCGCAGGTGCCGTTCGCCGAGATGCTGAGCTACGCGAATGAATTGATCTCGATGACGCAGGGCCGCGGAAGCTATTCGATGGAGTTTTCGCACTACGATTTTGTGCCGGCTGAGCTGGCGGAGAAAGTGATCGCCGCGCACAAGCCGCACCACGAGGAAGAAGGCGAGGCCGTTTCGGCGTAAAGCGATTTGCACCGTTAGACGCGCGAGATTTGCGGCCTGCACGACGAACGGGCATCCGCATTTGCATCGCATGAAGCCACGGCGGGGGCGGGACGAAGTAGTTTCCAACCGTTTCCGACCGCAAGCACGAAGCCGCGTTGACTTGCTGTCGAACGCAACCTAACATAGCGCGTCCATGCCTGAATCCGAACGCGCTTCCGGCCAGATCATTTCCCATTTCCGAATCGTCGAGAAACTCGGCGGTGGAGGAATGGGTGTCGTCTACAAGGCCGAGGACATCAGCCTCGGCCGCTTCGTCGCGCTGAAGTTATTGCCCGCTGACGTCACGCGGGATTCCACCGCGCTCGAGCGATTCCGGCGCGAAGCGCGCGCTGCCTCCGCATTGAATCATCCGAACATCTGCACAATTTACGAAATCGCGGAAACAGACGGGCAGCCTGTAATCGCGATGGAGTTCCTTGAAGGTGAGACGCTCAAGCATCGCATTTCGGGAAAGCCGATTCCTCTGGATGTGGCGCTGAACGTTGCGATCCAAATCGCCGACGCGCTCGATGCCGCGCATTCCAAGGGCATCATTCACCGGGACATCAAACCGGCAAATATATTTGTGACGGCGCGCCAGCAGGCGAAAGTGCTCGATTTCGGCTTGGCGAAGACGTTCGAGACGCCGAACGCTTCGCTCGACCCGATCACGACGGAGGACCGCCAGTTGGTGAGCGAACTGGATCTCACGAGCCCCGGCACAGCGCTCGGAACCGTCGCGTACATGTCGCCCGAGCAGGCGCGAGGCCGGGCACTCGACGCACGATCGGATTTGTTCAGCTTCGGCGTTGTGTTCTACGAAATGACGACTGGACAGATGGCGTTTCCCGGAAATACTTCGGCTGAAATATTCGACGCCATCCTGAATCGTGCGCCCGTGGCGCCGGTGCGATTGAATGCGAAGGTCCCGCCTAAACTCGAAGAGATCATCAATAAGGCACTCGAGAAAGACCCCGCCTTGCGCTACCAGCACGCCTCTGATCTGCGGGCAGACTTGCAGCGACTGAAGCGCGACACGGATTCGAGCCGGGTCGTAGCGGAATCTGCCAGTTCCGCCGTGGTGGGGACGGGCGTCGCGTCGATGGCAGCGCCGGGCGAGCCAAAAGGAAAATCGGCGGCTGCGAATGCTCCCTTTGAGGGCGGAAAACGAGACGCGCGCCGAAGAATGGCAACGACAGCGATTGCTGCGGCCGTTCTTGTGGCGATTGCAATCGGCGTCTGGTGGCTCAGGGGCCGAAATCATGCGGCAGTGCTGACGGATCGGGATTCCGTGGTAATCGGTGATTTTGCGAACTCGACGGGCGATCCGGTATTTGACGACGCGCTGAAGCAGGCGCTTTCGGTCTCGCTGCGGCAATCGCCGTTTCTGAACGTGCTTTCCGATGAAAAAGTCGGAACAATGCTGGCTTTGATGACACGGTCGGCGAATACGCCGCTGACGCCGGAGGTGGCGCGCGAAGTATGTGAGCGCGCGGGAAGCAAGGCCTACATCGCGGGATCGATCGCCGGCCTCGGGAGCCAGTACGTGATCGGGCTGACGGCGGTGAACTGCGACAACGGGGAGACGCTGGCGCAGGAACAGGCGACGGCTGCGGGAAAGGAAAAGGTTCTGGATGCGCTGGGGGATGCGGCGTCGAGGTTGCGCGGCGAGCTCGGCGAGTCGCTCGCGTCAGTCCGGAAGTTCGACGTGCCGCTCGATCAAGCGACAACGTCGTCACTTGAGGCCCTGAAGGCTTTCAGCCTGGCAATCAAGACCAGCAGCGAAAAAGGATCGGTGGCGGGGCTGCCGTACTTTCAACGCGCGTCGGAGCTCGATCCGAATTTTGCGAGCGCCTACATGAGCGTCGGCGTCATGTACAGCAATATGGGCCAGCCCGTACGAGCGAACGAGTATTTGACCAAGGCCTTCGAACTCCGCGAGCATGCGAGCGAGCGCGAGAAGCTGCATATCTCCGCCCTCTACTACGATTCTACGACTGGCGACTTGCCGAAAGCGGTGGCGACATTCCGGGAGTGGACGGAGAGTTTCCCACGGGACCCCGTCGCCTTCCTCGACCTCGGCAGCGGGTATCTCGCGCTCGGTGACTATCAGAAGGCGCTGGATGCGTCTCTCGAAAGTAAACGGCTGGACCCCGCGGACGTCATTGCCATCGATAATGTGGCCGAGAGTTACATCGCCCTGGGGCGTATCGATGAAGCGCGCACGGAGATCCAGAGTGCGTTGGCGCGAAATTTGGACGACGACCCGCTTCACATCTATTCCTACGATATCGCCTTCTTGAAGAACAATACCAAGGAGATGGCGGAGCAAGTTGCCTGGTTCGACATCCACTCCGATTTCAAACACGAAATGCTCGCCAGCGAAGCGGACACCGAGGCCTACTACGGCCGATTGAAGAACGCCCGGGAACTCACGCAGCGCGCGGTGGCCGCGGCAGTGCAAACGGACAATAAGGAAGCAGCCGCGCTATGGCAAGCCTACGGTGCGAATCGAGAGGCGCTTTTCGGAAATTCGGCTGAAGCGAAGAAGCAAGCCGAGGCGGCTCTCGCTCTCGGGCCGGGCAGTCATGACTCCGAATCTCTGGCGGGATTCGTCCTTGCGCTGGCTGGCGATACGGCTCGGGCCCGGTCTGTTGCGCAAGACCTCGGCAAGAGATTTCCGTCCGACACGCTTGTCCAATCCTACTGGCTGCCTGCCATCAACGCGCAGTTGGCTCTCAACGCCGGAGAGGCGGAGAAAGCCCTCGAGCAGCTCGAGGCGGTGCGTCCGCTCGAATTTGCCGTTTTCTCTGATACGCCATCCTTCTTGACTCTGAATGCGGTGTATCTGCGAGGAGAAACGTATCGGGCGGAATCTCGTGGTCCCGAAGCGGCGACCGAGTTTCAGAAGATCCTCGATCACCGCAGCCTGGCGCTCAACAGCGCGGTCGGCGTTCTCGCGCACCTCGGACTTGCCCGCGCCGACGCTCTGGAAGCCAAATCCTCGACAGGCGGCGCCGATGCTGCGCGCGCGAAGGCCCGAGCCGCATACCAGGAGTTCCTCACACCGTGGAAGGACGCCGACCCCGATATCCCTGTCTTCCATGCGGCCAAAGCAGAAGTCGACGCGCTGAAATAGTCTGAGAAGACTTCCCTACCCGCCCAGCGATTGGCTGACCGGCGGCCCGAGCGATGGCCGAACGGGGCGACCGCGCGGGCATACCCAGCCGCAAACCGTACAAATTGGCGCTTGTGCCGCAGTGCGGGCCGGGACATCCTCGGTGCGCCACAAAAGGGAGCTTATGAAAAAATCGGCCAAGACCTCGTCCAAGACCTGGAAAGATGCCACGACCGCGATCCATTGCGGCGAAGAAAGATTCGGCATCGGCGCTCCCGTTGGACCAATGATCGCGCGCACGGCTAACTTCACGTTCGCGAACACGGCGGAGATGAAGCGCTGGGCCGAGGGCAAAAGCTCCGCGTATATATACACGCGCTACGGCAATCCGACGCTGGCGGTTGTCGAAAAGAAGCTGGCGGCGCTTGAAGGAGCCGAAGATGCGGTGGTGGCGGCGTCGGGAATGGCGGCGATTTCAAGCGCGCTGCTCGCGACGGTTGAGAGCGGCGATGAATTGATCGCCTCGCGGCAGACGTACGGCGGCACATATCGTCTGCTGCGCGATACGTTCCCGCGCTTCGGAATCGGCGTGAAGATGGTGGAAGCCGATCTGGCGGGGATCGAAGAGCTGGTCACGTCGAAGACAAAGGCGCTGTATGTGGAATCGCCGACGAATCCGACGCTGCGGCTGGTCAACCTTGAAAAAGCCATGGCCTTTGCCAAGAAGCACGGTCTGGTGACGATGATTGACAACACGTTCGCGAGCCCGGTGCTCCAGAAGCCCATCGCGTTGGGATTCGACATGGTCTGCCATAGCGCGACGAAGTATCTCGCCGGGCACTCCGACGTGATCGCTGGCGCCGTGGCAGGCAGCCGCAAATGGATCGCCGAAGTGCGGCACAACATCATTAACCTCGGTGGATCGATGGACCCCGAGGCCGCGTTTTTGCTGATGCGTGGGATGAAGACGCTGGAACTGCGCGTCGAGCGACAATGCGCGACGGCGATGATCGTCGCGAAATGGCTTTCGAAGCATCGCAAGGTCGCGCGGGTCCATTACCCGGGGTTGCCTTCTCATCCGGATCATGCGCTGGCGAAAAAGCAGATGCGGCGGTTCGGCGCGATGATGGCGTTTGACCTCAAGGACGGACTGCCCGCCGCGCGGCGATTCTGCGACCGGGTGCGAATTTTCCTTCTGGCGGCGAGTCTCGGAGGGGTGGAATCGCTGGTGGTCCTGCCGATCTACACCTCGCACTACAATATGTCGATGGAAGAGCTTCGGAAGGCCTCGGTTGGACCGGGGACGGTTCGAGTTTCGATCGGCCTCGAGGATCCGGAAGATCTCATCGAGGATCTCCGGCAAGCATTGGCGTAGTACGCGACTGCCCTATTTCAGTGTCCTCTTTCAGTCACCCCGGTTTGATCGCGGGCCATTGACCCGCTTTCGCTCCAGCACATACAATTTTCGATACCCCTTACCTAGGGGCGGGACTGACACGTGTCGACACGGATCGATGGTAGAGGACTGCCGCCGCGACGCGCGTTGGCATCAAAAGTTTGATTGGGAACGCGCGTCCGGAAAATTTCGGTGGGCGCGTCAGGCAAACTGATTTTGATGGGTGAAACCATGGTTCGCGGCAAATTCAGAGCGGCGTTGACGCTCGGAGCGGCGGTCTTGCTGCTCGGCGGATGCGAGGATACGGCGAAGCACGCCGTCCAGGTGCGCCCGAATGTCCCGGTGCCAACGCATGCGCCGCAACAGGCCGAGATTCTGCCGTTCCCTCCTTACCAGCCCTTCGCAGGGTACGACCTTCTCGATCGGCGTCCAGCTGTCGACACCCTGATGGCCAAGATGCAGGAAGATCTGAACGCCGGGCAGGCAGCTTTCGAAGCCGGAAAAATGGACGAGGCGCGCGTGAAATTTAATGCGGCCATCAGCCTGGTGATGTCGAGCGGCATCCCGGTGGATAGCGACGTGCAACTCGCCGCGCTGTTCGACCAAATCCTCGACACCATGCACGCGGACGCGCTCGAAGACGCGCAGATTGCGAAGACCGAAGGCGCGGATGAAATGGCCGAGCCGGCGCCAATTGATGAAATTGCGGACTTGTCGACACTGCCGCCGGGGGACCCCCGCCTCGCGGAAAAAGCCGAGCAGGAATTGATGCGGGTGCCGCACGACCTGCCGTTGACGGTGAACGATTCGGTGCTGCAGTACCTGAGCTTCTTCCAGACCGAGCGCGGGCGCGCCATCGTCGAGACCGGCTTGCGGCGCGCGGGGCGTTATCACGACATGATTCGGAGAGTCCTGAAGGAAGAAGGCGTGCCGCAGGATTTGATTTATTTGGCGCAGGCGGAGTCAGCGTTCCAACCTCAGGCGGTATCGCGGGCGGGCGCGCGCGGAATCTGGCAATTCATGCCGTATCGCGGCGAGGAATACGACCTCGGGCGAAGCTGGTACATCGACGAGCGCAGCGATCCCGAGAAAGCCACGCACGCGGCGGCGCATCATCTGCGCGATCTCTACGCTATGTTCGGCGACTGGTATCTGGTGATGGCGGCATACAATTCCGGCCCGGGAAATGTGGCGAAGGCGATCGAGCGGACCGGATATGCGGATTTCTGGGAGCTTCAGAAGCGCAACGCCCTGCCAACGCAGACGAAGAACTACGTTCCGATTATTCTGGCGCTGGCGCTGGTGGCGAAGGATCCGGCCCTCTACGGCGTGCAAGTGGATCCGGACAAACCGCCGGACGTGGATTCGGTGAAGCCGGGACATCCGATCGATCTGCGGCTGGTGGCCGATGCAACCGGCACGGAACTCGACGATCTGCGGATGCTGAATCCGGAACTGCTGCGACTGGTCACGCCGGATGATTCGAATTTCACGCTGCGGCTTCCGCCGGGAACCTCCGCACCCTTCAACGCCGCCATCGCGGGGATTCCGCCGGACAAATGGAAAAGCTGGCGGATTCATGAGGTGAGTGAAGGCGAGACGCTTGCGGCGATCGCCAAGCATTATAAGGTGACCGCGGCGGCGATCGAGCAGACCAATCATCTCGCCTCGGCAACGGATATAGCGCCGGGAGAAAAGCTGACGATTCCAGCCGCGATGCCCGCGCAGTTGCAATTGGTGCATTATCGGGTGCGCCGCGGTGACACGCTTGCGGGGATCGCCGAGCAATTTTCGGTGACGGTGGCGGACCTCAAACGCTGGAACGGAATTCGCGGAAGTCAGGCGCCACGCGGCGCCCGGCTGCGGATCTACGCGGGCGGCGACCCTTCGACGACCGCGCATACGAAAGGCAAGTCGGCGCAATCCGACGCGAGCGGCCAGATGCAAAGCGTCGCGGTCCGTGATGCCAAGGCCGCTCCCGCCGACCCTGTGCAGTACCGGGTGAAGGCGGGCGAGACGCTATATTCGATCGCGCGCCAGTTTGGGACGAGCGTGGATGCCCTGCGCAGCGCGAATCCCGCGCTCAACAATCGCGCCCTCGAAGTGGGCGACTTGCTGGTCGTTGCGCCCAAGAAGTAGACGTAGCGCGGCGAATCCCTACGGCCAAGCTTCATATACGCATGGTAACTAACTGATTATAGGAACGTTATAAGAAATCTGCACGTGCGATCCCCCGTCTCAAGTGTTTCCGCGGAAATCTTTTGGCCACAATCGCTTGCGTCTTGACAAAGCTCGGACTCTCCGTCTATAAGCGCGAAGGGTAAGGGAGCCCGGCCAGCATAGGGTGACCCCGACGGAGGTAGCATGTTTTACGCGAAGATGCACGACGACGACGGCGAGGATTTGCCCCGCTACGAGGAAGAGGAAGACGAACTGGGCGGGCCCGCGGAGATCGTCGAGGAAGAGACCGACGAGATCATCGTAGTCGATGAAGACGAGCCCGAAGAGATTCCCGCTGGCCGTCCGGCGCCGCCGGCGCCTACGCGTCCGAAGGCCAAGCCCGCCCGGAAGCCGGCTGCGAAGAAAGCCCGCAGGAAAGCGAAGAAGGCGCCAGCGAAAAAGAAGAAGCGGGCCAAAGCGAAAGCGCGCCCGAAGAAAAAAGCCAAGAAGAGAAAGAGATAGTCGCGAATTTTTGCGGCACCGGAGCGCCCGGGATTGTGCGCTCCGGCTGCTGGAATTCCGGTTTGGTTTGCCTGCAGAGAAACCCTCCGAAGTGTTTCACTCTGTTACGTTCCCAATCTGAGAATCTTTTTCTTGCGGTGGCTTGGGCCGCTCGTTAGCATACGCGCGGATGCCGTTGGCGGTCGAACAGGTCCGGAGGATGCGCGGAGGAGCGCAGGCGCATCTGATGCGCTGCGCGGACGATAGCTATTACGTTGTCAAGTTTCGAAACAACCCGCAGGGAGTGAGGATCCTGGCGAACGAATTGCTGGGTACGAGATTGGCGGGACGATTGGGATTGCCTGTGGCGAGCGCGGCGGTGGTGGAAGTCCGCGCCGAATTGATTGCGAATACCGAGGATCTGGTGATTCAACTGGGGCGCGGTCACGAGCCGTGCTCGACCGGAATGCAATTTGGCTCGCGCTATCCCGACGCTCCGGCTACGACCGTCGTATACGATTTCCTTCCCGACGAGCAGCTCCGCGATGTGCAGAATCTCGACAGCTTTGCCGGCGTGCTGGTGTTCGACAAGTGGACGTGCAACACCAACGGACGGCAGGCGATTTTCTTCCGGCCGCCGCACGAGAGCAAATACCGCGCCGTGATGATCGACCACGGCTTTTGCTTCAACGCCGGAGAATGGAATTTTCCCGACGCGCCGCTGCGCGGGATTTATACGCGGCAACTGGTATACGAGCGCGTTCGCGGGATGGAGGCGTTCGAGCCGTGGCTCGAGCGGCTGAAGGCGCTCGATCCGGGAGCGCTCGACGAAGCGGCCAGCGCGGTTCCACCCGAGTGGTACAATTTCGAGCCGGACGCGCTGTATCGCATGCTCGAACAACTGTACCGGCGGCGGACTTTGGTGCCCGAACTGATTCGCGCCGCGTGGAAATCCTCTCGCATACCCTTTCCGAACTGGACGTGAACGTGGCACAGGACAATCTGCACACGCCGGAGGAGGAAGTCTTGTGCTGAAGTGTGAATCTGGGCGAGATTTGACGGCGGGAAGTTTGCGGGCTGAATTGATTCCCGGCGCGGGGAAAGCGTCGCGCTCATCCTTTCTAAACGGGATGTGACTATGCCAGAAGATAATTTGCACACTCTGAAGTATCGGATTCTCCGCTACATGCCGAATGTGGTCCGCGACGAGTGGATCAACATCGGCGTGATCCTGGAAGACGCGGCGGGCCAGCGGCGCGCGGCGCGGACGATCGAAGAAACGGCCGAGTTCGCGCGCGTGAAACGCCTCCATCCGGCGTTCGATGAATCGTTGCTGCGCGCGCTGCCGGCCGAAATGGACGCGCGCGTGGCGGGCGCTGCGGATGCGGCGGCGTATCTCGCGAAGCTCGATGACTCGCTGTCGAACGCCCTGCAATTCAGCCCGCAGAGAGCGCTGCTGGCCGAAGATTTCGACGCGGAGTTGGAGCGACTCTACCGCGAGCACGTGGCGCCGCCGCACTTCGCGGGACGCGCCGGCGTGCTCGAAAATATGCGGGCGTGGCTGCGGTCGAAATTGAGCGACGTTTTTCGCCGCCACCGGATACTGGCGCGTATGGAAAGGAGCGTACGCGTCGAGGAGTTCACCCAGCCGGGCGATCCCATGCGGCTCGATTACGGCTACGGCTCGAACGGGACGCGCGGCTACATCCAAGCGTTTTCTCTGGCGCGAGATGCGTCGCAGGCAAAGGTGCTGGCGTACACGGCGGAATGCATCCGGGCGCGCGTGCCGAAGACGGAGTTCACCGCGTTCACGGAGGCCGAACCCGCGCGCGAAAATCCGCGGCACCAATTCGTGGCGCGGCTCTTCGAAGAGCAAAAGATAGCGGTTGTTCCGGTGAATCGGATCGAGAAGTTTGCGGAGGAATTGCGGATGAGGGTGAACTAAGAGGTTGAACGAGCTCAGCGCGCGACGCGGACGGCGCCCCAGGCAGGCAGTTTGCGGCGGCCGAGGAGAGCTTCCGCGGCCCAGGCGGCGAGGTAGCTCGACAACGCGACGCCGTGGCCGGCATAGGCGCCGAGGATGATGGCGTTGCGGCTGGCGGGATGCCAATCGAAGACCGGCGTCCAATTGTCGCGGAAGAGAATGGGGCCGCCCCAACGGCGCGTGAAGCGAATATTCGTGAGCGCTGGATGCATGCGGCGGACGCGGCCCTCGAGCGTGTCAAACATGCGCGCGGGCTCGGCCGATGCGATGTCAACGCCCGCAAGATCGTTCTCGTCGGGCGAGGCGACCAGACCGGCTCCGAACATCACCGAATTATTTTTGAGCACGCGGCCCCAGAGGTACGGAAAATCGACGGTGTAGAACGGTTTTCGGGCGGCGAGACCGACGGCGGCGAGCAATCTTTCGGATACGGGCGCGGTCAAAGCGGCAAGCGTCAATCGCGGGTGCATGTCCTCGCCGAGACCGCTAAGATCGAGCGACATCGCGTTCATCGCGAACAGGATTTTCTTCGCGTGCAACTTCCCCGCTGCGAATTCGAGTTCCGGAAATGCGCTCCATGACACGCGCTGTACCGGCTGGCGTTCGGCGATGAGCGCACCCGCGCGCTCGGCTGCGCGCCCGAGGCCGCTCACAAGTTTGCCGGGATCGAGCGTGCCGCCGGGCACTTCTTTGGTCACACGCAGAGTTCCCGAATCCTCCCAGGAGATCGGCGAGTCTTTGCATTTGGAACCGCTCCGGCCGATCTCCCACGCGCCGGAAAGCGAGAGATCGCACCGCACGCGCAGGCGCTTCAAGATGGACTGAAACCCAGCGAGAACGTCGCCGAGGCCGCGCTGACCGCCAGACGCCGTGCCGGCAAGCACCATTCCTCCGGTTCGCCCGCTCGCGCCCGCGCCGATGCGCCCCGCTTCGAAGACGGCGACGGATTTGTCCGGCGCGAGATGGCGCAGCCAAGCGGCAGCGGCGAGCCCCGTGAAGCCGCCTCCGATTATGGCGAAGTCGACTTCCTTCGGCAGACGTCGCCGGCGCGGCGTGAAATCAATCTTCCAGGGCGGCTGACCCCATCCGGGATAGATTTCTCGAGAGCTCATGGCTGCCTGTAGGTTTCGTTAAATTCGAGTCTCATCGATTCACAACGCAAAATAGGTTCCCGAAAATAAAAGGCCCCGCATTTTGGATGCGAGGCCTTCGTCAAAAGACGCGGAGCTAGGCTACAGAATGCTTTCCGTCCACTCTTCGAGCGTGTGCTTGATTTTGGCCATGAACTGATGGGCGATGGCGCCGTCGACGATGCGGTGGTCGTAACTCAGCGTCAGGTAGACCATTGAGCGAATGGCGATGGCGTCGTCGATCACCACAGGGCGCTTCTCGATTGTGCCGAGGCCGAGAATTGCGACGTTCGGCTGATTGATGACCGGCAATCCGAACAAGCCGCCGAAGACGCCGGGGTTGGTGATCGAGAAAGTGCTCTCGGCCACTTCCTCGGGCTTGAGCTTCTTCGAGCGGGCGCGCTCGGCGAGATCGTTCATGGCGCGCGCGAGCCCCAGGAAATTCTTCTCCTCGGCGTTCTTGATGACCGGAACGATCAGGCCCCAGTCGAGCGCTACGGCGATCCCGATGTTGCATTCCTTATGCAGGACGATGTTGGTGCCGTCGACCGAGGAATTCACGGTCGGAAACGCGCGCAGCGCTTCGACGGCGGCGCGGACGAAGAAGGGCATGAAGGTCAGCTTCGTCCCGGTGCTCTCCTCGAACTTCGATTTCATTTTCGCGCGAAGATTGGCGATGGCGGTGACGTCGGCCTCATCGACCGAGTAGACGTGCGGAGAAACACGCTTGGAAAGCACCATGTGCTCGGCGATTCTCTGGCGCATCACGGACATGGGCTGAACTTCGTAATGGCCGAAGTACATTTTTTCGCGCGGCACGGCGGTTTCGATGGTGGCATGGGCCGCGGCGCCGCCGGAGGGCGGCGGTGGGGCTGATGCAGATGACGCGGCCGGAGACGCGGAGCGGGCGCCGCCGCCTTCGATGGCGCCAAGAATGTCCTTCTTGCTGATGCGGCCTCCGGCGGCGGTGCCGGGGACTTGCGCGAGATCGATACTGTTTTCTTTGGCGAGGCGGCGGACGAGCGGCGAGCTGCGAATCTTTTCCCGCGATGCAGGGGCGGTCGTGGCTGCCTTCGGCGCGGCCGGAGCCGCCGGCGCGGGCGCGGCTTTTGCTTGAGCGGGCGCCGCTGCGGACGATGGCGCCGCGGCGGCCGGAGAGGGCGCGGGCTTTGGCGCTACTGCCTTTGTAGGCGCGGGAGCCGGCGCGCTCGCTGCAGCGCCTGCGCCATCAATCACAGCAACGACGGTTTGCACGGGAACCGTCTGGCCTTCGGCGATCTTGATCTCTTTGAGGATGCCGGCGGAGGGCGACGGAATCTCCGCGTCCACCTTGTCGGTGGAAATTTCGAAGAGTGGCTCGTCGCGCTCGACTTTGTCGCCGGCCTTCTTGAGCCACTTGGTGATCGTGCCTTCGAAAATGCTTTCCCCCATCTGCGGCATTACGACATCAACGGCCATCGGCTTCTCCTCGGACTGTCAATATTTTGCCAGTTCGCGCGCAGCCTGCACAACCTTCATGACGTTGGGCAAAAAATGTTCTTCAAGCGTCGGCGCGTAGGGAACGGGCGTATCGAGCGAAGTGACGCGCTGGATGGGCCCGTCGAGATCTTCGAAAGCTCCTTCGCAGACCAGCGCGGCGATTTCGCCGGCGATGCCGCCGGTGCGCGTGTCCTCGTGAACGATGAGCAGCTTGTTCGTCTTTTTCACGGAGGCGAGGATGGCGTCCTTGTCGAGCGGCAACAGCGTGCGCAGATCGATGACCTCGGCGTCGATGCCCTCTTTTTCAAGCGCGGCCGCGGCCTCGATCGTGGTGTGGGCCATCGCCGCGTAGGTTAGTATGGTAACGTCGCGGCCTTCGCGCCGCACCACGGCCTTGCCGATCGGCACCGTGTATTCCTCCTCGGGCAGCTCTTCCTTGATGCGGCGATAGAGAAATTTGTGCTCGAAGAAGAGGACCGGATTGTTGTCGCGCACGGCCGACTTGAGCAATCCCTTTGCATCATAGGGCGTCGAGGGGTAAATCACTTTCAATCCCGGCGTGTGGACGAAATACATTTCGGGATTCGCGGAATGGAAAGGCCCGCCGCGGACGCCTCCACCCGATGGCCCGCGAATCACCATCGGCGCGGGCGCGCCCCAGAGGTAGTGGCCCTTGGCGACGAAGTTCGTGACCTGGTTAAAGCAGCAGGCAATGAAATCGATGAACTGCATTTCGACGATGGGGCGCAGGCCAAGATAGCTCATGCCGCACGCCGCGCCGACAATCGCGGTCTCGCTGATGGGCGTTTCGATGACGCGCTCGTTGCCGAAGCGCTCGAGCAGACCTTCGGTGACCTTGAACGCGCCGCCGTACACGCCGATGTCTTCGCCCATGGCGACGACCGCTGGGTCGCGATCCATTTCTTCGAAGATCGCCTGACGAATGCCTTCGAGCATGGTGACGGGAGCCATCGTCAGCGCCCTCCCCTCTTGCCCTTCGGACCTCTTCCAAAGGGGCGGCGCGCGGGTTCCGCGGCGATCTTCTTCGCGACCGGAGATGGCCGCGCAGTTCTTGCCGAGGGTTGTGCGTTGGCGCCATTACCGCCGGGCGCGGATGCTTCGACTCCGCCAAAGTCTTTCACTTTCCAGACCGCTTCGGTGCTCGATTGCGGCGGCGTCACTTCTTTCTTCGGCCGGTGCCATTCGGCTTCGATCTTATGGCAGCCGTCACAGTAGACGCCCTGCTCGGCCAACTCCGGAGGCGGCATGGGCGAATTCTCCGCGAACTCGAGGTCTTCCTTCAGCAGCTTCTCAATGCGCGAGTCAATTTCCTGCTTGGTCTTGGCGTCCCAAATTTTATTTTCGGTGAGATATTTCTCGTATCGAATGATGGGATCGCGCTCCTCCCAGTATTCGCGCATGGCCTTGGGCACGTACTCGGCGGGGTCGTGCTGCGCGTGGCCGCGCATGCGATGCGTCTTCGCTTCAATCAGCACGGGCCCATCGCCCGCGCGGCATTGCGTTACGGCGGCGCGCGCCGCGCGATACACCGCGACGACGTCGTTGCCGTCAACCGTGACGCTCGTGATGCCGTAGGCGCGGCCACGCTCGGCGAGATCGCGAACCGGCACCTGGCGGCTGACCGGCGTCGAATACGCCCACTGATTGTTTTCGAGAACCAGCACGAAGGGCGCGCGCTGGGTGGCCGCGAGATTCAGGCCTTCGTGAAAGGCGCCGGTCGAGCTGCCGCCGTCGCCGATCCACGTCATCGAGACGATGTTTTGGCCCAGATAGCGGCCAGCCATGGCCACTCCCGTCATCACCGGAATCAGATCGCCCAGCATCGAAATCGGCGAGACGATATGCAGATTCTTCAAATCTCCGAAATGGCTGGTGCCGTCCTTGCCGAGCGTCGGCGAAGTGTACTTGGCCATGTGCTGCGTGAAAATATCGCGCGGTGGCACGCCTTTCACGAGTAGCGCCCCGATGTTGCGGATCATCGGCGCCATCCAGTCGCGCTTTTCGAGCGCGTAGGCGGTGCCGACGGAAATGCCTTCCTGGCCGAGGCTCGAGTAGAGGCCGCCGACGATTTTGTTCTGACGGAACAGCTTCATCATCTGGTCTTCGACCGCGCGATTGAGGCGCATGTAGTAGTACAGGTCGAGGTGCTGTTGCCGCGTCACCGAGTTGCCCGAGGTTCCGTTGCCAGAGGGACTCATTTGTTACTCCGTTGCCTAGCCCTGTGATTCCATGTTATCGAACGAGCGCCGATGCGCGATCCGGCGGCTCGGCGTTCGTGGTGCGCTCGAGCAGAATATCTTCGAATTCGCCGCGCGAAACTGGAATCATTTGCCGGCCGAACACTTCGCCAAACTGCCGCACGAGCTTCTCCGCCGCTTCGCGCGGGTCGACACAGCGTCCGAGCAATCGTTCCAGCGATGTCGCGCTCTTGCCGGAAATTCCGCACGGCACGATCAGGTCGAAATAACGCATGTCGGTCGCGACGTTATACGCAAATCCGTGCGAGGTGACCCAGCGGCTCAAATGCACGCCGAGCGCCGCGAGCTTCCCGGGGCCCGAGGCCGCATCGACCCAAACACCGTGCCATTCGGCAATCCGGCGCGAGGCGATGCCAAATTCCGACGTCGCGCCAATCATGGCTTCTTCGAGCTGATGCACGTACCAGCGGACATCGCGGCGGTGTGCGACGAGATCGAGAATCGGGTAGCCGACGACTTGGCCCGGGCCGTGATAGGTGATGTCTCCGCCGCGATCGGTCGGATGAAACTCGACGTGCATCTGGCGCAACACGCGATCCGATGCGCGCAGATTTTCCGGTTTTCCGTTGCGGCCGAGCGTGATCACATGCGGGTGCTCGCAGAGGAGCAGCACGTCCGGAATCGTCCCAGCCTTGCGTTCGCCGACAACGCGGCGCTGCAGCTCGCACGCCGCGTCGTACGGCATGAGGCCGAGGTCAACCGCCCAGCATTCGTTGGAAGAATTCATCACGTCGAGTGTTCGCCGGTCCATATCCCGACCGGCAAGCCGATTATGCGTTGATGCTAAGGCCGCGCACGGCGTTGAACGCGTCACCCATCGCTTCCCAGACCGTGGGATGCGCGTGGATCGTTGCGGCCATGTCGTCGAGCGTGGCTTCGAGCCCCAGCGCTGCCACCGGCTCGGCGATGATTTCCGTCGCGAGTGGCCCGATGGCGTGCACGCCCAAAATTTCGCCGTACTTCTCCTCGGCCACGACTTTGATGAAGCCGTCGTGATGGCCGATGATCGACGCCTTGCTGTTGGCAAGGAACGGAAACTTGCCGGTCTTGATCTTGATGCCTGCGTCGCGCGCTTGTTTCTCGGTCATGCCAATCGAACCGATTTGCGGCTCGCAGTAGGTTGCGTTCGGGCAGCGCAAACGATTGAACGGTTGAACGTCCTTGCCGGCCATTCTTCCGACGGCAATAATGCCTTCCATCGACGCTGCGTGTGCGAGTTGCGGCTGCCCGGCGACGATGTCGCCAATCGCGAACAATCGCGGCTCGGCTGTCTCCATGTAGCCGTTGGTGTGCACGAAGCCGCGCTCGACTTTCGCGGCGGTTTTTTCGAGGCCGCAATTCTCGGTGAGCGGCCGGCGCCCGACGGCCATCAACACTTTTTCGGCCGCAAGCGTTTCGGAGTTCCCGGATTTATCCTTGAAAACGACCGTGGCGCCTGTGGCGTCTTTCTTTACGGACTCGACCTTCGCTTCGGTTTCAATGCGAATGCCGCGTTTTTTGAACGCTTTTTGGAGCTCGGCCGAAATTTCCTCGTCTTCGAGAGGCACGGCGCGCGGCAGCATTTCCAGAATTGTGACTTCCGCGCCGAAGGAGCGATAAATCGAGGCGAATTCGACGCCCACGGCGCCCGCACCGACAACGACGAGGGATTTCGGAATCTGCGGCAGGAGCAAGATCTCGCGATTCGTCAGGATGGTTTTGCCGTCGATCTCGACGCCGGGAATCGTGCGGGCATCCGAGCCGGTCGCCAGCATGGTGTAGTTCGTTTCGATTTCGGTTTTCTTGCCGTCTTTTTCGACGGACACACGCCCAGGGCCGGCGATGCGTCCCCAGCCGGTCATGGACTCAACTTTGTTCTTGCGAAAAAGAAATTCGATGCCCTTGGCGTGTTTATTGACGATTTTCTGCTTACGATCGAGAATCGCGTTCCAGTTGACCTTGACGTCTTTCACTTCAAACCCGAATTCGGCGGCGCGCTGGAAATTGTCGTAAAGTTCGGCGTGATACAAAAGTACTTTGGTGGGAATACACCCGATGTGGAGACACGTTCCGCCGAGGTAGCTGTCCTTCTCGACGACAAGTGTCTTCAAGCCCCATTGTCCGGCGCGAATCGCCGCGACGTAACCGCCCGGCCCGCTGCCGATAATGACGAGATCGTACTTTGCCAAGCTGACCCTCCCTGATGGCTCGCGCGACCCGCGGGCGGGCCCGTGCGATTCGTGGCGTGCAGTGACAACGGCACTGCGCGTTGCCGGAACTGCCTGCGTCGGCCGATCGACTCGTGCAGACTTGCAATTCTATCAGCGGCGTACCGCTGCTGCAACCACGCCCCCGCGCTTCCCCCTGGGGGCCACGCGAGGTATGCTGCGAAGGCTTTTGGGGCGCGAGGTGGTAGGACGCGGCGCTATCGAAGGCGCCGCGAAGGCGTCCAACGGAACGTGAACAATGTGCCCGATTTCCCATCCGAGCCGTGCGTAGGCTTTCGAGGAGAAGACAGCATCCATGAACTCATTCGGTGATCCGAATCTCTCGCCGGGCAGTACACCGGCATCGAACCCGCCGCGCAGCGGCGACATTTTTATGGGCTCGAACGGATTGCGCGCAGGCTGGCGAATATCAATCTACATCGTGCTCGTCGTAGGCATCGGCGTGGCCGTGCAGGGGCTCCTGCGGCATATTCCCTTTTTCCTGCACGCTGTTGGCGGGCTTCAAAGGGGCCAGCTAGCCCCGCTCGGACTGATTCTGAGTGAGGCTTCAGTCGCAATCGTCGTGCTGGCTTCTGCGGGAATCATGTCTGTGATCGAGCAACGTCCGTTCGACGCTTATGGGACCCCGCTCCGCCAGGCATTTGGCAAGTCCTTCTGGCAAGGAATGCTGTGGGGACTCGCGGAGGTTTCGCTGCTCGTCGGGCTAATCGCCGTAGTGCATGGCTATTCATTCGGAACACTCGCCTCGACGGGCAGTGAGATTTACAAGAATGGATTCTTATGGCTCGTGGGATTTTTCATTGTGGGTGTGTTCGAGGAATTTACATTCCGTGGGTATTTGCAATACACGCTCGGTTCGGGGATCGGCTTCTGGTGGTCGGCGGTGATTCTGTCAGCGCTTTTTGGCGCCGTCCATCTCAGCAATCGGGGCGAAGGAATCGTCGGCGCCCTTAGCGTTTTTACGATCGCGATGTTTTTCTGCCTGACCCTTCGCCGCACGGGCAATCTCTGGTTCGCGATCGGAATGCATTGCAGCTTCGACTGGGGTGAGACGTTTCTCTATTCCGTCCCGAACAGCGGCACGACAACGGCCGGCTCGCTTTCCCATTCCCTGTTGCATGGCGCGCGCTGGATTACGGGTGGCACCGTTGGCCCCGAAGGAAGCTTATTCTGTTTCCTCACGATGATTCTGCTTTTCCTGGTTTTCGATCGAATGTATCCGGCAAAACGCAAATAGTTAGCGCGAAAATTCTTCGAGTCATCGTCGCAGGAAACGGATCGGATCCGTTACCTTGCGGTTCGGAGAACCCTTTTCGGCGAAGCTGCATCAGATGTTGACGCGGCAAAAGTGTTGCGCGACGGTCGTTGCTGTTGCGATTTGTCGAACCTGCCATACGCACCGGATTTGACAGCGCTCCACGCGACCCGTACAATAACCTGATTTGGGTGGGCCTTTGGAGCTCACTTAGGACTCCGACATGGACAAGAAACGGCTCGAATACTACAGAAAGAAACTGCAAACGCGACGGGAAGAACTGCTGAAGGCGATCGCCCGGACCGAGCAAGAAGGCCGCGAAGCGGATGAAGATCCCACGGTGGATCTGGCCGACAAGGCGGCCAACTCGTACACCAAGGAATTCCTGTTCGGCCAGACTCACAATGAACGCGGGCTTCTGCAACTCGTTGAGGACGCGCTCAAGCGCATGAGAACCGATGCGTTCGGCGAGTGCATTCAGTGTCACGAGGAGCTACAGCAGAAGCGGCTGGAAGCAGTGCCGTGGACGCGGTATTGCCTGGTGTGCCAGGAAAAGCAGGAACAAGGAATGCTTTGATACTGCGGCTGCCTGGCGCAGCGGCGGAGAGATCACGCAGTTCCGAGCATGCGGGATCACCTCCGGATTCTCCGTAGTCTCCCGGATACAACCCGACAGCCGACTGGATTAAAATCTCCAGCAATTCCGCACCCGCGGAACTGCGCTCGTGCTCCTCAAAGACACTCTCGACGCGCTCGCGGCCGTTTTCTTTCCGGCGCCATGCCGGATTTGCGGAGAGACGCTCGCGAGTGCCACGCTGATTCCGATCTGCCAGGAATGCCTCGCAGAAATTCAGCCCATCCGAGGCGCAAAATGCGAACTATGCGGAAGACCGTTTGCGTCGGCGGTGGCGATGGAAGCCCTCGAACCGCTATGTTTCGAATGTCGCAAAGGGACGTATTCGTTTGAGCGAACGAGAAGCTACAGCGTCTATAACGATATCGTCGGCGGCGCCGTAGTTCTGCTGAAGTACGACGCGGTGACGCGGATGGGCGCGTGGTTTGCAGCGCGACTGGAATCCATTGTGCGCGAAGACTTTCCGGGGCGTGAGTTCGATGTCGTGGTTCCAGTACCGTTGCACCCGGCACGCCTTCGCGAGCGCGGCTACAACCAGGCCGAATTAATCGCTCGACCCCTGGCAAGGCGTCTGGGATTGAAGCTGGGTGGCTTTCTGCTGGTACGGACGAAGCCTCGTCCGCCGAGGTTGCTACTCACGTCGAGTGAGCGCTGGGAGACCGTGCGTGGCGCCTACGAAACCCGGCAAGGCGTCAAAGTTGACAAGTTACGTATTCTGCTGGTAGATGATGTATTTACGACTGGCGCGACCCTCGATGCTTGCGCGAGGGCGCTGTTGGCGGCGGGTGCTGCCAGCGTCTGCGGCGTGACCGTGGCGAGGGTGGTACCAGAACTGTCTGGCTTCGAACCCGACTCGCCGTCAACCGCATCTAATTTCGAAGCGCCTTCGTAGATGGAAATTTCGGTAAGAATTTAATTTAATAGAACCTAAACCCGGGATTATTGCGTAATTCATAAAAACGGGCGAAAAGGATGGCTTTGATGGACAACCGGCTCAAGAACGGTTTGCGTCCTCGGCCGAAAATCAGTGTGACGCAGGCGCAAGTGGACGCGTCCGGGTCCAGGGCCGTCATGGCGCCCGCAAGGCGCCCGTCGGTGATGCAGGCGCCTGTCCTAGTCCTCAACGCGACATTCGAACCCATCAATGTCACCGCGGTTCGCCGCGCGCTGGTTCTCATGCTGAAGGGCGTGGCGCAGGCGGAAGAAATCCACGCGACGCAGGTTCATTCCAGCTCGCGGGCGGTGTCGGTGCCTTCGGTGATCCGGCTGCTGACTTACCGGCACATCCCGCAGCAGAGCCGCGCGCTTTCGCGGAAAAATATTCTGCTGCGCGATCGGAATACGTGCCAGTTCTGCGGCCGTGCGCTTCCGGCGTCGGAGTTGACCCTCGACCACGTGATGCCGCGATCGCGCGGCGGGCATTCGTCGTGGGAGAATCTCGTCGCTTGCTGCTACGAATGCAACAATCGCAAGGGCGACCGGACTCCCGAAGAAGCGGGATTGAAACTAGCGCGGCGTCCGCGGCCATTCACATTGCATACGTCGCGGCAGCTGATGCGGCTGATCGGCCACAAGGATGAGAAGTGGCGCAAGTACCTCTTCTATTGAGGCGCTCCCGGGCCTGAATTTTCTCAGGAAACCTTTTTTGCTGCGCCGCATCTAACTTTACAAATCACTTCTAGGACACACCCCGGGAAGCAGCACAGGGCAACCCAAGGCTGCTTCCCTTCTTATTTCTACCCGCCTTTCATTGACGAAACACGACCTGCAAGCTGCGCCGCCAATTTTCGTTGAGACCAATCCGCGTGACTTGAATTTCTGGCGAGAGGTATTTCAGAACCATTTCTACGGTCGAATGAAATTGCAGGCCCGGCGCGACAAGCCAAAGCAAGGGTGGACGTGGGTCGAGCTCGACGCCGTTGAAATAGCCGTAGCGCGCGAAATCGCCGAGGTTTAAATGCTGCCTTACGCGCAGCCAGTAATCCACTCCCTGCAGCGGCAGATGGATATCTTCGGATGCCTTCAGCTCGATAACCACAAGACGGCGTTGGCGCGTGACCCCGAGAAGATCGATTACGCCGCGATCGCCCGAGGAAAGCGCAGGAACCTGCGAATACAGGAAATTGGGTTCGAGCTGTGCGTCGAGCTGCGCCGGATCGCGGCGGACGATGGTTTCGAGCCAGCGCTCGGGCGCGGCGCGGTAGAGTTTGTGCGAGGTCTCGCTCGCGAAATTGTTGCGATGAAGATCGAGATCGGCGAGAAGCTTTTCGAGCACGCCCGGGGCGGCGGGATTCCAGGCGCGCCGCGCGGTGCCGAAACCGATCGAGAGCTGGCCATCCGCCCAGCGCGCAAATTCGAGACCCCGAAACCGCAGTGCGACTTCACGGACGCCGAGATGGGCACCGGAACGCACGTCCGCCTCAATGTGTTCCGCGGCGCGGGCGTTGATCGCCCGGACGCGCTCGATAACATCGTTCGCCGCGCCGAGCGTCCCTTCGATTTCGCGGCGTGACGCGAGCCAGCTTTGCAGATTGCCTGTATCGGTCAAATCCACGGCGCGCACGCGGGACTCGTTTTCAAGCAGCTCGAAAATCTCGACGCGCGCAGCCGGTCCGAGGGCCTTGGTGCGATGGCGGACCTCCTTCGCCGCGCCTTCGGGCACAAACAACCGAAGCCCTTCGATCGCTCGACGGTCTGCATGCTTCCGCGCCCAATCGAGCCAAACTAAACCGAATGTTAGCGTGCCATCGAGCGCCGCCACATTTGAGCCCGGGGGCGCACCGAGAACCGCCCACGCGCGCCGGCCTTCGGAGATCACACCACGCGCGTACAATCCCGAAAAGGAATGCTCGAGATCGGGCGAAGCTGTGAGCGAATCGATTCTCGCATCCGAAAAATTCTCGGAGAGGATGCGAGCGAGGCGCGCGCGGAATTTCTCGACGCTCACGCGCCCGCTTCGGCGCGGACCGTCGGTGCGGAGGAATTCGAGACGCGTCGGCCGATTCCGGCCGAATCGCTGCACTTCGAAAATGATGCGCCGCGGGGAATGCTCGGCCACGCGAACGATTCGGCGGACCAGATTGCGTTCCTCCGACCAGAGGTGCACGAGCGCCTGCTCTCCCGCCCGGCGCAGTTCATAGTGCAAGCCGGTCAGTTCGGCGAGCCATTCCCCGTCTTCATGAACTTCGACGGTTCCCGAGGCGGTCATTTCGTCAAGAGTCATTTCGAGTTGAGCCCAATCGTTCATGGCGGCGCGGCAATCTCCCTGCTGAGAAGCGGAAAGCATATTGGTACAAGGAAGGGTTGAGGGGGAAAAACTGAGCGGGAAACTACTGAAGCGCAACGCCGGTGATGTGCATTACAGGGTACTGCTGATTCCATTCCGCGGGGATGTATTCGAGGGCGACTTGATAATCACGGCGCTGGCCGCCGCCGAGGACCGCGGCGTTCGGACCGAAGAGACGCCGCGTTTCGCGCAAGACTACCTGGTTGAACGGATCGCGGAATTCCATCGTGACTTCGATGTCGCGCACGGCGGTCACGCCGTCGTTCGAGACCACCCCGGAGATATACGTGACTTCCTGATTCAAAAAATTCGACGCGCGCGCCATCTGCGGCTCGAGAAAATGAATTCGCTCCGCGACGGACTGCTCCGATGGGCCGAAAGGCAAATGCTGCTCGCCCGCGGGACCTTTTCCCCGCGTCAGGCGCGAGGCGAGAATGACGCCGCCAAGTATCAGCAGGACGATGGCCGCACCCGCGATGAGCGCGACGGGAATCGTTGTTTTCTTTTCGGATTGAATCGTATCGACCATGACCACGTGTTGCGCGCGCTCAGCGACCGAAGGAAAGCCGCAAGACCAGCGCCTCCGGGAGCCGCGCTTGCGACATGCGCGCTTGCACCGCCGGGATATCGTACGCCACGCGCCAGAACTCCACTTTTTTATGTTCGAGGTCGGCGACCACAAACCCGGCGCGAGGATCTCCATCGCGCGGCTGGCCGACCGAACCCGGATTCAGGAGATAAGTCGGCCCGTCTTCGATCGCGAGGTCGGTGGAACTCGCGTCCGCGGGGACCTTCACGCGCAAGGCCTCGACGTGGGTATCGCTCAGGACAAAGCCGCCTTGCAAATGGGTGTGCCCGAAAAATGTGACCGGCGAGGTCGCCTCGAGGAGGTTCTCAAGCGCCTGGGCCTGCGTGAAGACGTATTCGTCTTCGTCGCGCAGCGCGCCGTGGACGAATGACATGCCGTCGAGCTGGACTGGTCCCGTCGGGAGTTTCACTAGATAGTCCAGATTCTCGGGACGAAGCTGCTCGCGCGTCCACATCGCGGCGCTGCGGGCGACCGGATTGAAATCGCTGGCGTCCTCGATGCCACTGCCGGCTTTGTCGTGATTTCCGCGGATCGTGAGGGCACCTATGGCGCGAATCTTATCGATCACTTCATTCGGATCGGGACCGTAGCCGACGATATCGCCCAGGCAAACCGCGCGATCCCAGCGGCCTTCGGCTACGGCCAGGGCCGCTTCGAGGCCCGACATATTGGCGTGAATGTCGCTGAGGATCAAAAATCGCATTCGGCGCGTTTCCCTGGCGCGGCTGCGAATTATAGACGACGTGGCGGGCAATTGCACTCAAACACAATAGCGGATGGCCGCGGGCGCCTGCCGGGCGTTACCGAATCAGCATGCAATCGCCATAACTATAGAAACGATACCCCGCGTCAACCGCATGGCCATAGGCTCGCAAGATGTTTTCGCGTCCGGCGAATGCAGCGACGAGCGCCAGCAGGCTCGATTGCGGCAAATGAAAGTTTGTGAGGAGTTGGTCGACCACGCGGAAGGGCTTCCCGGGATAAAGGAAGATTGCGGCCTCGGCACGGCCCGGGGCGATAGCCACGCCCCCTGTCGCGCCGACGGCCGCGATGAGCTGAAAGCTCTTCTCGGCCGCATCCTCGAGCGCGCGGACAACGGTGGTACCGATGGCGAGGATCGGCCGGTGCGCTCGTCGCGCTCTTTCGATGGCCGCGGCGGCGGCCTCGGGAATTTCGTACGTTTCGCGATGAATGCGGTGATCTTCAAGGCGTTCAGTGCGAATCGGCTCAAACGTGCCGAGACCCACGTCGAGCGTGATTTCCGTGATCTCAATCTGACGCGCGCGCAGCTGATCGAGAATTTCGGATGCAAAGTGCAGGCCCGCGGTGGGCGCGGCCACGGCGCCGGCGTGCCTGGCAAAAATCGTTTGATAGCGCTCGCGATCGGAGGCTTCATCGACGCGGCGAATGTAAGGCGGCAGCGGAACGTGTCCCAGGCGATTCAGCTTTTCCTCGAACTCTCCAGATGTTGCGTGAAAGCGCAGCCGCCGGAGCCCGAATTCACCACGCGACTCGACTTCGGCCTGGAGCTCGGCTTCGACCTCGCCTTCGCCAAATACGATTTTCTCGCCCACGCCGACCTTGCGCCCCGGCCGGACCAGCGCTTCCCAGACTTCCGGCTCGAGTTGCCGAACGAGTAGGACCTCAATCGGAGTCTGGAGGAATTCGCGGCTCGCCTTTTCGGAGCGGGCACGCGGCCCGGAGCGAACTCCCAGTCGCCGCCCGAGCAGCCGCGCGGGTATGACTTTGGCATCGTTGACAACCAGGAGCTCATCGCCGCGAAGCAACTGCGGAAACTCGCGAAAAACGAGGTCTTCCCAACTGCCGGTTCGTCGGTCAAGAAATAGCATTCGCGAGGCATCGCGTCGTTCGAGCGGGTGTTGCGCGATGCGATCCGCTGGAAGGTCGTAGTCGAATTCGTCGAGTTGCATGAAAAATCGCTTTGGTGCTCGTGCGAGCCGCCGCGCGAGAGCCCCCAACACGCTGGCTTTCTCCCAAAATCTGTGCTATCAGACCGAACGCTGCGTGCGTCGCGCCCCCCGCTCCAGCCGACGCGGGGTGTGTCTCCGCAAGGTTGCGCGACCGAACCATTGTAGCGAACCACGCGGCTACTTCCGTCGGCGAGGTTGTCCCCGGTGCCCGAAGACCGCGTTGTGATCGGCCCACGAGGAGTTGAGCGTCTCCGATCCGGGCATCAGTGGGTCTACCGCAGCGATGTGCGTACGGCCGACGCGGAGGCCGGCGCGATTGTTCGCCTCACGGATGAGCGCGGGCGCTACCTGGGACGCGCCTTCTACAGCGACCGCTCCCAAATTTCGATTCGTCTAGTCACGCATGAGGATGTTCCGATCGACCGTGCTTTCCTGCGCGGTCGGATGCTGGCCGCCGCCGAATTTCGCAAGCGAACCGTTGTCGACGCCGAAGCCTTCCGGTTGATTTACGGCGAGGCGGATCAAATTCCGTCATTGGTCGTCGATCGTTACGCCGATTACCTGGTCATGCAGAATCTGTGCCAATCGGTCGACCGGCTCAAACCGTTATTGGTCGAGCTCCTGGTGGAATTATTTTCGCCGCATGGTGTGATGGAGCGAAACGATCCGAAAGTCCGTTTGCTCGAAGGACTCGAGCAGCGCGTTTCAGTTCTCCACGGCGATGTGCCGGAAGAAGTGCAAGCGCGAGAAAACGGCCTCGTATTTGCGTACGATTTGCATCATGGGCAGAAGACGGGCGGATTTCTCGACCAGCGCGAAAATCATCAGGCCGCCGCAAATTTTGCGAGCGGCGAGGTTCTCGATTGTTTCTCGTATCACGGCGGCTTTGCGCTGGCCGTCTCGCGCAAGGCAAGCCGTGTCGAGGCCGTCGATCTTTCGCCGGCCGCCGTCGCTGCCGCGCGGCACAATCTCGGGTTGAATGATATTGCCAACGTAACCGTCCGCGAAGCCAACTCCTTCGACCTGCTCAAGCAGTTCGACGAGGAAGATCGCCGCTTCGACATGGTGATCCTCGATCCTCCGGCATTCGCGAAGAATCGCGAAAGCGTCCCGGCGGCACATCGCGGATACAAGGAAATCAATCTCCGCGCGATGAAGATTCTCCGGCCCGGCGGTTACTTGGTGACATGCTCGTGCTCACACCACATTTCCGAGGCGCTGTTTCTTCAAATCGTCGCCGAAGCGGCCAATGACGCCCATCGGACCATCGTGGTCGTCGAGAGACGGACACAATCCCGCGATCATCCGATATTGCTGACCGTGCCGGAGACGCACTATCTGAAGTGCCTGATTCTTCGAGTGTTATAGAGATGATCAAAGATCGCACGTTTATGTAAGTCGCTGACTTTATTGTATTTACAAACTACTTGACAATTAGGCGCGCAGATTATATTATTCGTCTGCGCTTAAATAGCGACATTCTATGAGGAGGGCAAATCATGAATTCCCTGAATCGATGGGGTGCTTTTCGAAACGTCAACTCCCTGCAGGAGCAGGTGAACCGTTTGTTTGAATCTACATTGCCGGACCGTGGTTCGGAATCGACTCTTACCACGTGGGCACCAGCTGTTGATATTTATGAGACGGAAAACGAACTGGTCCTGAAGGCCGACTTACCAGACATCAATGAAAAGGATCTGGACATTCGGGTTGAGAACAACATGCTCACGATTCGCGGCGAGCGGAAATTCGAGCAGAGCGTAAAGGAAGACAATTATCTGCGTGTCGAACGTGCCTATGGTGCGTTCAGCCGCAGCTTCAGTCTGCCGAACACCGTGAATACGGAAAGCATTCATGCCGAGTACAAGAATGGCGTGCTGACGGTGAATCTACCGAAGCGCGCGGAGTCCAAGCCGAAGCAGGTCAAGGTCAACGTCACGAATGGAACGAACGTCGCCAAGTAAGCGCTCGTTTTTCTTGGGGGCCAGCCGCGCTTGCGGTTTGGCCCCCTTCGTGTGTTGGACAGCGATTGAGACGTCTAATTTCTCTGGGAAGAGCGTAGAGGTAGAACTGAGGTACGACAATGCTGCGATTTGACAAATTAACCGTGAAGGCTCAGGAAGCGCTTCAGGCCGCGCAGGAAATGGGCGCGAAATCCGGCCAGCAACAAATTGAGCCGCTTCATCTGCTCTGGGCGTTGGTGGCGCAGGGCGACGGCGTTGTGCCGCCGCTTCTCGCGAAGCTCGGAGTGTCGCCGGAAAGCCTGGCCGCGGAAGTCGAGCGCCAGATTGAGAGGCTGCCCAAGGTTTCGGGCGTCTCGCAGAATTATCTCAGCCAAGCGCTGAACGACGTTGTCTCGCGCGCGTTCGATGAAGCCACGCGATTCAAAGACGCGTACGTCTCAACCGAGCATCTTCTTTTGGCGATTGCTTCCGGCGGACACGATGCCGCGGCCGAAATTCTGGCGAAGCACGGCTGCAGCCATGATGCGATCCTCCAGGCGTTGACGAGCGTACGTGGCAGCCATCGCGTGACGAGCCAGAATCCCGAAGCGACTTATCGCGCTCTCGAGCAATACGGCCGCGACCTCACGGAACTCGCGCGCCGCGGAAAGCTCGATCCGGTGATCGGACGCGATGAAGAAATTCGGCGCGTTATGCAAATCCTGGCGCGACGCACCAAGAACAACCCGGTGCTGATCGGCGAACCGGGCGTCGGCAAAACGGCCATTGTGGAAGGACTCGCGCAGCGGATCGTCGCGGGCGATGTGCCGGAAGTCCTGAAACCAAAGCGAATCGTCGCGCTGGACCTCTCGGCCATGGTTGCCGGGGCAAAGTATCGCGGCGAATTTGAAGATCGCCTGAAAGCGCTTTTGAAAGAAGTGACCGACTCCGAAGGGCAAGTCATTCTTTTCATCGACGAGTTGCACACGCTCGTGGGTGCCGGAGCGGCGGAAGGCGCGATGGACGCTTCGAACATGTTGAAGCCGGCACTGGCGCGCGGCGAGCTTCGTTCAATCGGCGCGACGACGCTCAACGAGTACCGCAAATACATTGAGAAGGATCCCGCTCTGGAACGCCGCTTCCAGCCCGTGTTTGTTGGCGAGCCTTCGGTCGAGGATACGATCGCGATTCTGCGCGGATTGAAGGAGCGCTACGAAGTGCATCACGGCGTGCGCATCAAGGACGCCGCGATCGTCTCTGCCGCGATGCTTTCGAACCGTTACATCTCCGATCGCTTCCTGCCGGATAAAGCGATTGACCTTGTCGACGAAGCTGCCGCGGGCCTGCGCATGGAAATCGATTCGCTGCCAGCGGATATTGACGAAATCGAGCGCCGCGTGATGCAACTCGAAATCGAGCGGCAGGCGCTGCGCAAAGAGTCGGATGCGCATTCGAAAGAGCGTCTGGCGGAACTCGAGAAGGAACTCGGCGCGCTGAAGGAAAAGTCGAGCGCACTCAAAGCGAAGTGGCAAACGGAAAAGGACGCGATCCAGCGCATTCGCAAGGCCAAGGAAGAAATCGATAGGCTAAAGTCCGAAGAACAACGCTATGAGCGCGCCGGCGAACTGGCGCGCGTCGCGGAAATTCGCTACGGCAAGCTCGCCGCGGCTGAGAAAGAGCTGCAGGCCGCGCAGGATCGCCTCGCGGCGCTGCAAAAAGGCCATCCGATGTTGAAGGAAGAAGTGGGCGAGGAAGAAATCGCCCGCGTGGTCAGCAAGTGGACAGGGATCCCGGTCGGGCGGCTTCTCGAGGGCGAAGTGCAGAAGCTCGTGCACATGGAGGAGCGCCTACGGCAACGCGTGGTCGGCCAGGAAGACGCGCTCGAGCGCGTGGCGAACGCGATTCGCCGCAGCCGTTCGGGCCTTTCCGATCCGAAGCGACCGATTGGCTCGTTCATCTTCATGGGCCCGACGGGCGTTGGCAAGACCGAGCTGGCCCGGGCGCTCGCTGAATTTCTGTTCGATGACGAGCAAGCTCTGGTCCGGCTCGATATGTCGGAATACATGGAGAAGCATTCGGTGGCGCGGATGATCGGCGCGCCGCCGGGATACGTCGGGTACGAAGAAGGCGGCCAATTGACGGAGCAGATTCGCCGGCGGCCGTACGCCGTATTGCTGCTCGACGAAATCGAGAAGGCCCATCCGGACGTGTTCAACGTGTTGCTGCAAATTCTCGAGGACGGCCGGCTCACGGACGGCAAAGGCCGCACGGTGGATTTCCGCAACACCGTGATCATCATGACGTCGAACGTGGGGTCGGCTTCGATCTTCTCGCTCGCGGAAAAAGATCCGAAGCGGGCGCGCGAGGAAGGCCTTGAGGCGTTGCGGGCGATCTTCCGGCCTGAGTTCCTGAATCGCGTGGATGACATCATCCTATTCCATCCGCTGGCGAATAAGGAGATCGAGCGAATCATCGACATGCAATTGGCGCACGTCACGGCGCTGCTGGCGGAGCGGAAGATCACCCTCAAGCTGACGGCGCCGGCGCGCGAGCTTCTGCTGCGCGAAGGCTACGATCCGGTCTACGGAGCGCGGCCTCTGAAGCGCGCGATCCAGCGATACATTCAAGATCCCCTCGCGCTGCAGATTCTGGACGGCCAGATCCTTCCGGGCGACGCGGTGCAGGTCACGGTCGATAAGAGCGGCGAGGCAATGAAATTCACGAAAGAGACTGCGAAGGCGGGCGCCGCTTAATGGTACGCTGCCGCGCTGGCTTCGATGCGCGCGGCACATTTCTGGAATCGTAAATCGAAGTTCGAGAAGGCAGGCTCACTATGAGGATGTTGAAGACGGCATTTTTACTGACGGCGCTGACCTTGCTGCTGTTGTTTATCGGCCAGGCTTTTGGCGGACAGAGAGGATTGACGCTCGCGCTCGTCGTCGCGGTGCTGATGAATGGTGGCGCGTATTTTTTCTCCGACAAGATCGCGCTCGCTTCTTCGGGTGCGCGGCCCGTCAGCCGCGAAGAATCGCCTCGGCTGTATGCCGTGGTGCAAGAATTGTGCGCCAAAGCCAATTTGCCGATGCCAAAGCTCTATCTGATTCCACAGCCCGCGCCGAATGCGTTTGCGACGGGACGCAATCCGCACCATGCGTCGGTCGCGGTAACGGAAGGCTTGCTGCAATTGATGGACGATCAGGAACTCGAAGGCGTCATCGCACACGAACTCTCGCATGTCCGCAACTACGACATCCTGACGTCCTCGATCGCGGCGACGTTGGCCGGCGCGATCACCTATCTTGGCTACGTGGGACGCTGGGGATTGATGTTCGGCGGATACGGAGGCTCGGACGATAACCGTCGCGGTGGCGGACTGGCTGCGCTTCTGATGCTGATTCTGGCGCCGATCGCGGCGGTCCTTCTGCAATTGGGTATTTCCCGGCAACGGGAGTACGAGGCCGACGCGTCGGGCGTGCACATGGTCGGGAATACCGAGGGACTCATTCGCGCGCTTCAGAAGCTCGGTGCATACAATCAGCAGATACCAATGAATGTGCCTCCTACGACATCTTCGCTCTTTATCGTCGCTCCTTTGAATGCCCGTCAAATGATGTCGGGGCTCTTCCAGACTCACCCGCCGCTTGCCGAACGAATCGCCGTGCTGCGAAACATGACCATCTCGCGCTAGAAATCCGCCGCGACCAGCCCGGCCACAACCAAAGGAAAAACCGTAGCGACCCAGCCACTTCGTTCCCGCGGCTCCGGCGGAGACCCCTACAAGTCCACCCTGTAAAGCCTACATACCCTGTCCAAGCGGCCAGGAGAGCTCCCTGGCCGTCCGCGCAGAATCTATTACAGCCACGTAAAGATTTCACGGTCAACGGCGGGTTTCCGGAGTCCACATGAGAGCGACATTCCAATAACTCTATACTTTTCTGTATTATACAGCGCTATAGGGGACGCCAAACCTTTGGCCCCGCCCGTGCATCTTTCCCCTGCGCAAGGGAATTACGGAGGAAAGAGAAATGAGCGAGGAACTGAACCTACACCAGACACAGGAGCACCAAGGGGCGACACCCCGCTGGGTCGGTTTGGCTGTAATTATCTTGGGAGTGGTTTCCCTGGTAGCACTTGGGGTCGGCTGGGCGGCATCCACGCATACCAGCGCGATCGAGCAGAGCCTGAACGCTCAGCTCCAAACCGCAAAACAAAACGAAGACCTACTGGGCCAGAGGCTGGCGAAGGCCGAAGAGACCAACGCCCAGGTTCAGGGCGAGCTGAGCGTTGTCTCCGACAAGCTCAAGCTGACGGAACAGGACGCGACACGCGCCCGCTCTCAGGCCAAGAAGATTCAAGCCGAAGACGCGAAAGAGCTCGCGGACATGCAGAGCGCGGTCAACGGGCAACTCGCGACGAAGGCCAGCGTGGATGACTTGAATAAGGTCAGTGGCGACGTTACGGGCGTAAAGGGCGATCTTGAGACCACCAAGAATAATCTGCAGATGACGCGCGGCGAATTTGGCACCTTGATCGCTCGCGATCACGACGACATCGAGACTCTCCGCCGCCTCGGCGAACGTGACTACTACGAGTTCACGATCGACCACAAGGGCACCAAGGAGAAGGTCGGCGACGTGATGGTCCAGCTGCAGACCACCAACCCGAAGAAGAATCTGTACTCGGTGGTGCTCTTCGCGGACGACAAGCGCTACGACAAGAAGAATCGCTCGGTCAACGAGCCGATGTACTTCTTCGAGAACGGATCGCGCAAGCCGGTGGAGTTCGTGGTCAATCAGGTTACCAAGGACAAGATCGTGGGTTACCTGAGCGTCCCGAAGTCGGCTCCGTCAAACGCGCAAAACACCTCGGGTGGCAATTAAGCCGAGACGTAGAGACGTAGCTTCCTGGCGATCGGTTTAGCACGAGGGGACAGAAGAGAAGGGCGGTCGGGTGACCCCGCCGCCCTTTTTCTTTTGCGTCGACGACTCAAAGTTCGATCCCGCCACCGCAAGAATATCTCGCAGGTCTAGTGCTCGAGTTCCGTCTTCGCTGCACCCGTCTCTCCACCCTTTTCGCGCCAGCGCTTCCGAGAATCATTGCGGACGAACGGTGGATCCGGCAGATCGACTACGCGGACTTCGTCAGGAAACGCACCTTGCGCCGCAGAAATTCCTTCGCGAGTGCCGGCAATTGGTCGTGAGTCAACTTGCCTTTCTCATAGAGCTTGACCTTCGCCTTGGCTGCCTTGCGGCGGCGATGCTGCCGCTTCCAAGCCAGGAAGTTCTTTTCGTTTGACATATGTCTCCTTCCGGATTCGTGACCTTCGAATTGTAGCGAACCGACACAGAGACGCAAGCCCGCTCTGTAACTTTGCCCCGAAGTTCGAGTAGGATGATCGAAGCGTGGCCGTCAAAGTCATTTACGCGAAACGAATTCTCACGCCCCACGAAGAGTTGGGTGAGCGCGTGATTCTTGTCGAGGAAGGGATCATTTCCGCGATCGGGCATCGCGACGAAATAGTCGTCCCCGCGAACGCGCACGATGTCGTCGCACGCGACATGATTGTGGCTCCCGGATTCGTGGATATCCATATTCATGGCGCGGGCGGGCATGACGTGATGGAGGCGACGCCGGAGGCCATGCACGCGGTGACCAGCCGCGTCGCGCGGCGCGGAACTACATCCATCGTGGCAACGACGGTTTCGGCCCCGACGGACGAAACATGCCGAAGCCTTGAGGGGCTCGCCGCGTATATAGCCAGCCCCAAGAATCAATCGCCTCCGCGAAGTGAGGCCGCCGAAGTCCTCGGCATCCACCTGGAGGGCCCGTTCCTGAGCCATGCACGGCGTGGCGTGCATCCGGAAAGCTCTCTAGCCCAGCCTTCGGTGCAACTTCTCGAGCAATTCCTGGCGGCAGCGGGAGGTTACGCGCGGATGCTGACCGTCGCGCCGGAATTGCCGGGCGCACTGGATCTCGTCGACCGCGCAAGGAAAGACGGAATCGTCATCGGCCTCGGCCACACGGATGCGACGTACGCCGAGGCGGAAGCCGCGATCGCGCACGGAGCGCGGCACGCGGTCCACGTATTCAACGCCATGCGGCCGTTTTCGCATCGCGAGACCGGCGTCCTCGGCGCGGTACTCACGAATCCTGAAGTGACCACGGAACTGATCGCCGACGGAATTCATGTCGATCCGCCCGCGATTGAAATTCTCCTGGCATCGAAAGGGACGGAACGCGTTCTGTTGATCAGCGATGGTATCGCCGCCACTGGAATGCCGGACGGAAATTATCGGCTGGGAATGTTCGACGTAACCGTCAACAAAGGCGTGGCGCGGAATGCGGAAGGGCGACTGGCCGGCAGCACGTTGACGCTCGACCGTGCGGTGAAGCAGATGGTCGCGCTCGGCGTTCCGCTGCACGAAGCCGTGAAGATGGCGACGCTCGGACCTGCGCGCCGGCTGGGCCTCGGCGGAAAGAAAGGCGTGATTGCGCCCGGAGCGGATGCGGATTTCGTATTTCTAAATGAGGATTTGTCGGTGGCGGGCGTAATGACGCGGGGTGTGGGACCGGACTGACGCGCTGGCCGCAGCGACGAGAGCGGCTTGCCAGGATCTGCAACGGCTTCTACGAATCGATTATTTCTTTTGGATTTCTAATTCTTCGGCGAGAAGATCCGCGTCGAAAGGGCTGCAAGCGAAAAATCGGCCGTCGACTTCAAAAGTCGGCACCCTGCGTCGGCCGTCGTTCACGCGGAGAACGAGTTCCTCAGCGTCGGGCGATTCGTCGATATCGACGGTATCGAATTCAAGCCCATGCTTGGCGAGAAATTTCTTGGCCCTCCAGCAGTCGGGGCACCACGCGGTCAAGTAGACCTTAATATTGGACATGGCGATTCGGAATGCGCTTCTTTTCCTGTGAATTGCAGCACCATAATAGATGTTTGGGAACCGCGCTGCGATGCGAGATTTTCGCGTAGTTTTCTAGTGCGAAGAATCCTGCGTAGTGCCTGCGCCGCCTCTCGTCGCCACCTGTTGGCGAATGAGGGCGCGCTGCAGCGACAACGCCGCGCGCTGCCAATCGACTTCGACCGCACCGGGCTTCGCGAGCCGCTGCTGCGCGCGTTCGGCCGCGGTGCGCGCGCGTTGCACATCGATCTCTTCCGCGCGCTCGGAGACCTCCGCAAGTACGATGACGCGCTCGGGAAGAACTTCCGCGAATCCCTCCATTACCGTCAGATAATGCGTCTCACCGCCACGCCGATAACTCAGCTCGCCCATGCCAAGCTCCGTGATGAGTGGAGCGTGGCCGGGGAGAATGCCCAGGTAGCCGTTCTCGCCGGGCAGCTCTATCATATCCACCGACTCGCGCAGCACCTGCCGCGCCGGCGTCACGATCTCCAGTTGAATGTGTTCAGGCAGCATCGTTTGATTTAATTTTCCGCGTCATGCTTTTGCGGCCATCTTCTCGGCGTTTTCGAGAACATCTTCGATCGTGCCCTGCATGTAGAAAGCTTGCTCCGGCACGCCGTCGTGTTTGCCTTCGACGATTTCCTTGAAGCCTCGCACGGTGTCCTCGATCTTGACGTACTTGCCGTCGAGGCCGGTGAACTGCTGCGCGACGAACATGGGTTGCGAGAGGAAGCGTTCGATTTTCCGGGCGCGCGCCACGGTCTGCTTGTCCTCATCGGAAAGTTCTTCGATTCCGAGAATCGCGATGATGTCCTGCAGGTCCTTGTAGCGTTGCAGAATCGATTTTACGGAGCGCGCGACGTCGTAGTGTTCCTGCCCGACGATGCTCGGCGTCAGGATGCGCGAATAGCTCGCCAGCGGATCGACGGCCGGATAAATGCCGCGCTCGACGATCTGGCGGCTGAGGTTCGTGGTCGCGTCGAGATGCGAGAACGTCGCGGCGGGCGCCGGATCGGTGTAGTCGTCCGCGGGCACGTAAATCGCCTGCACCGACGTGATCGAACCCTTCTTCGTCGACGTAATGCGCTCCTGCAATTCGCCGATTTCCGTGTTCAAGTTCGGCTGGTAGCCGACAGCGGACGGCATGCGGCCCAAGAGCGCCGACACCTCCGAACCCGCCTGCACGAACCGGAAAATATTGTCGATGAAGAGCAGCACATCGAGACCTTCTTCATCTCGGAAATATTCCGCGACGGTCAGTCCCGTGAGACCTACGCGCAAGCGCGCACCGGGTGGCTCGGTCATTTGGCCGTAGATCAGCGCCGCGCGCGATTTTTCGGAATTCCCCGGAACGACGACGCCGGATTCCTGCATATCGAGCCACAAGTCGTTTCCTTCGCGCGTGCGCTCGCCTACTCCCGCGAACACGGAGACTCCACCGTGTTGCATGGCGACGTTATGAATGAGTTCCATGATGATGACGGTCTTGCCCACGCCCGCGCCGCCGAACAATCCGATCTTGCCCCCCTTCAGATATGGCTCGATCAGGTCGAGTACCTTGACGCCGGTCTCGAACATTTCGAGCGACGTGGATTGATCCTCCAGCGACGGTGCCGGGCGATGAATAGGATAATGGAACTTCGCGTTCACCGGTCCGAGCCCGTCGACCGGCTCGCCGAGAACGTTCAGCACGCGGCCGAGGTCCGCGCGGCCCACTGGAACGGTGATCGGACCTCCCTGGTCCGTCGCTTTCATTCCGCGGACCAGGCCCTCCGTGGGCTTCATGGCGACGGCTCGCACGCGGCCTTCGCCGAGGTGCTGCGCGACTTCCGCGACGATGTCCAGCGGCTCAGGCGTCTTGAATCCTTCGCTGGTGATCCGCACGGCGTTGTGAATCATCGGCATATGATGCTCTTCGAACTGAATATCGACGACCGGACCGATCACTTGCACGATATGTCCGACGTGCTGCTCTGTTTGTGCCATCCCGCGTCTCCCCAATCCTGGCTTGCGATTCCCGCGCTGCCGTTAGTTTCCGGCCGAAGCCGCGCCACTCACAATTTCGATCAATTCTCGCGTGATTCCCGCCTGGCGAATCTTGTTCATTTGCAGCGTCAAATCGTCGATCAAATCCGCCGCGTTGTTCGTGGCGGACTCCATTGCCGCCATGCGCGCGCCGTGTTCCGCGGCGGACGATTCGAGGAGAATGCGAAATACCTCCGTATCGATGTAACGCAGAACCAACGATTTGAATAGTTCCGCTGGCGGCTGCTCGTAGATGTAATCCACCAGCGGACCCGTCGTCGGGGCATTTTCCCCGCCCGAAAGAACCTCCGAGTCAATCGGAAGCAATTTCTCCGCGCAAAGTCGCTGGACGACCACGCTCTTGAATTCATTGTAAACCGCATAGACCGCGTCGACTTCGCCCGACGAGTATCGCTCGATGATCCGCTCTCCGATTTCCTTCGCATGGCGGAATTCGACGTTCAGCGAGATGTTGAAATATTCGCCCACGATGTTGTAATCGCGCTTCCGAAGCGCATCGCGGCCCTTTTTGCCGATGGCCATCACTTCCAACTGCAGCGAAGAATGCTCGCGCAAAAAATTCTGCGCGTAGCGAATAACATTCGCATTGAACGGCCCGGCGAGTCCCCTGTCGCCGCTCAGCACCAGCACCAGGATGCGCTGCTCCGTTCGCCGCTCAAGGAGTGGATGGACTGGATTCTCCATGCGCGCCACGGCGGAGCGAAGGATGCGCAGGATTTCGCGCGCATACGGCCGCGCGGCGATTACGCCTTCCTGCGCCTTGCGCAAGCGGGCCGCGGCGATGAATTTCATCGCGCGAGTGATCTGCTGGGTGTTTTTCACCGAGCGGATGCGGCGCCGGTAATCGAGTAGGGTCGGCATCGGAAATTAGTCGGCGGCGACGGCTCCGGGCTTCGCGTTGAAGCGTTCCTTGAATGCATCGAGTGCCGTGGTGATTTCTGCGCGCAAAGAGTCGTCGATCGCCTTCTTCGTGCGCAGCGTGTCAAGAAGGGCGCTATAGCTCGTCTCGAGAAAGACGAGCATTTCGCGTTCATAGCGGCGGCACTGGGACACGTCGATGGCATCGAGATAGCCGTTCGTTCCGGCGAAAATGACCAGCACCTGTTTCTCGACGGATAATGGCTGAAATTGATCCTGCTTGAGAAGCTCCGTTAGGCGAGCGCCGCGAAGAAGCTGCGCCTGGGTGGCTTTGTCGAGCTGCTCGGTGCCGAACTGCGCGAACGCGGCGAGATCGCGATACTGTGCGAGGTCTAGGCGAAGGCGCCCGGAAACCTGGCGCATGGCCTTGATTTGCGCGTTTCCGCCGACGCGGCTCACCGACAAGCCCACGTTGACCGCGGGACGAATGCCGCTGTTGAAAAGGTCGGCTTCGAGATAAATCTGCCCGTCGGTGATCGAAATCACGTTCGTCGGAATGTAGGCGGACACGTCGCCGGCCTGCGTCTCGATCACCGGCAGCGACGTCAACGAACCCGCGCCGAGCTTGTCGTTGAGCTTCGCGGCGCGCTCAAGCAGGCGCGAGTGCAGGAAGAAGACGTCGCCGGGAAACGCTTCGCGTCCTGGTGGGCGGCGGAGCAGCAGTGAAATTTCGCGATAGGCCTGCGCGTGTTTTGAGAGATCGTCGTAGAACGTGACGGCGTGGCGCTTCGTGTCGCGAAAATATTCGCCCATCGCGCAAGCCGCAAACGGCGCGATGTATTGCATGGTGGCGGGTTCGCCGGCCGAAGCAGCCACGACGATCGTGTAGTCCATTGCGCCGGCGTCAGTGAGAACTTTGACGACTTGGGCGATCGTCGAGCGCTTCTGGCCGATTGCGCAGTAAATGCAAATCATGTCGCCGCCGCGCTGATTGATGATCGTGTCGAGGATGATCGCGGTCTTGCCCGTCTGGCGGTCACCGATGATCAATTCGCGCTGCCCGCGGCCGATCGGAATCATCGAGTCGATGGCCTTGATTCCGGTTTGCAACGGCTCGCGCACCGGCTGGCGATCTACGACGCCGGGGGCGAGTCGTTCTAAAGCATTCCGTTCTTTCGTTGCGACGGGGCCCTTGCCGTCCAGCGGCTCACCGAGCGGATTCACAACGCGGCCTACCAGCGCTTCGCCCACCGCGACGGACATGATCTCGCCGGTGCGCTTGACGGTGTCACCTTCCTGGATGCGGGAATATTCGCCGAGTAGCACCGTTCCTACCTGGTCTTCTTCCAGGTTTAACGCGATACCGATGACGCCGTGCGGAAACGTGAGCATCTCTCCGGCCATGGCTTTGTCGAGACCTCGAACGCGCGCGATGCCGTCGCCCACCGAGATGACCGTGCCGACTTCCTCGACCGCGACCGTTTGCTGGTAGTTCTCGATCTGCTCGCGTATGAGTTTTGTGATTTCGTCCGCTTTGATGGTCGCCATTCCTGCTCCTATTCGGCTTCGAGCTGCGCGCGCAGCCGGTTCAACTGCTCGCGCACGGATCCGTCGTAAATCGTCGAGCCAATCTGCACCACAGCGCCACCGACAAGGGAGGCGTTCAGAGTGTACTGCGCCGTGATGCGCTTGCTGGTAAGGCGCTCGAGCGCGACGATCAATTCGTTTTTCTCCGTCGCCGAAAGTTCGCGCGCGGACGTGACTTTGGCCTCGGCAATTCCTTCACGCGCATTAAGCTCCGCATCAAACGCCTGGCGCATTTCGTCGACGATCGCAATGCGTTTGTTATCGACCAGTAGAAAGATAAAATTCCGCACTGGTTCACTCAAGCCCATTCTTACCGCAAGCTTTTCGATCAATCCTTGTTTCGCGTCGCGGCCGATCGCCGGACTCGCCAGAAAATTCCGCAGATCCGCCGATTCGCGATACGCACCGGCAAACGCGGCGAGCTCGCTGCGAATTGCCACGGAATTCTTGCGCTCCGTGGCCACATCCGCCAACGCCGCGGCATAACGCTGGGCGATGGCGCTCAATTTCGGCTCTCCGTGAGATCGGTGACGAACGTGCGGACGATTTCAAAATCGGTGCGCGGAGTGATCTCTTGCCGGAGCAGGGTTTCGGCGCGTTCGACGGCCAGCCGCGCGGCATGCGCTTTCAATTCCATGCGCGCGGCACGCTCGACCGCGGCGATTTCCAATTCCGCGGCGCGGTCGATTTTGGCCACTTCGTCGCGCGTGAGACCCCGGATGCGCGCGGTCTCCGCTTCGGCATCGCGCTTGGCCTGCGCGCGCAGGGCGTTGATTTCCGCGTCCAGCCCGGCAAGCCGTTCATCGGCTTCGCGGCGCCGGCGCTCGGCCTCTTCGCGGGTGCGCGTGCCCTCCGCGATGGCGCTTTCGATCTCATCGGCGCGCTTGCGAAACGCCGGGCCGCCCTTCTTGATAAGAAAATACGCGATCACGCCGATGACGATGGCGCTGTTCACATAACGGAAAAACCAGCCGGTCGGCGTATTCTCGAGAGGGACGTTCTCTTGTTGCGCGAACGCGGGCGCGGCCAACGCAAAAAATGCGCTGAACGAGACCGCGAGGTAAGTGACGAAGGTCGCGATGCTCGCAAGTGCGCTCCTCCGCCGCCGGAACTCGCTCACCGAGCGCCTCCCGAGGAAGGTGCGGTCCGCTCGAGGATCATTCTTGTGATTTCATTGGCGAGCGCGGGCGTTTGGGCCGCCACCTCCGCGCGAGCGGTCGCCAGTTCGGCGGCGATGCGTACTTTCGCGGTTTGAATTGATTCCTGTGAACGGGTGCGGATGGCACGAAGGAGTTTGGCGCGGTCATCGAGCGTCGCCTGCCGCGCGCTTTCCTGCTCCGCGTACATTTCGGCGCGGGCCTTCTTCAACGCCTCGTGGTAACGCTCCATCTCGGTGCGCGCGGCCGCGTCGGATGCAGCGGCTTCGGCCTTGGCGCCCTCGATGCGCTTGTCGCGCTCGGCCATGGCGCGCTGGAGTGGACCGAAGAAATTGATGCGGAGAAAAAGGTAGAAAAGAAAGACAAGAATGACGATGGGCAGGGCTTCGACGAGCAACTCAACGAGTTGGTGGAGAATCTCCATCGTTATCAAACTGGAACGTCGGCAGCATCCGGCGCGACATGCCCCATCCCACGCCGAGCGTGCTCGGCGCACACTTAGGGCGTCGCAAAGCCCGTGATTATTGCATCCATGCCGTTTTGCGTCAACGCTAACGTTGCGGCCGCACTTCCGGCTCGACACCCATTCCGGAGCGAGATATCATCCCCGCCATGAGAATCTCCGCACGCAACAGGCTCGTCGGGACCATCGAGGAAATCAAGCTCGGTGACATCATGGCTCACGTGACCGTCCGAGTGGGCGAAAATGTCGTCGAAAGCGTGATCACCCGGCGCAGTGCCGACGAACTGGATCTGAAGGTCGGTGATACTGTCGCGGCGGTCGTCAAGGCGACCGAAGTGATGCTCCAAAAGGCGTAGGCCACGATCATGGCCCGGCTGCGGAAAGCAAATCTCGCAACTCTGAGCATGCTCTTTGCGAGCTTCTTTTCGCTCGGCGCGCATTCCCAGGATGCGACGAAAAAAGCCGCCCTGGTCGTCACCGGCGATATAACCACGCCGCTCTCGCTATCCCTGGCCGACCTGAAGAATCTTCCGCGAAAGACGCTCAACGTCACCAATCCCCACGAAAAAGAGAAAGAGAGCTACGAGGGCGTGCCGTTGCTCGAGATTCTGAAAAAAGCTGGCGTGCCGGTGGGGCCTCAGCTTCGGGGCGCCGCGATGGCAACCTACATTGAAGCCGGCGCGTCGGATGGCTACCGAGTGATTTTTTCATTGCCGGAGCTGGACCCGGATTTCGAGGACTCGGACGTGCTCGTCGCCGACACGCTAAACGGAGCGCCGATGGGCGACGAGCTCGGGCCGCTGCGGCTTGTGGCGCCGCATGAAAAGCGGCCCGCCCGCTGGATTCGTCAGCTGACCACGTTGCGCGTTGTGCGCATTCCCGCGCGTGCTTCCCCCGCCACGCCGAAGAACTGAACGCCGGCGAGGCTCGATCCCATCACCGCGCCGTTCAGAAACCGCCAGCTCGCGAACTCGCCGCGCGTCCCGCGAAATGTTGCCGGTAATGCGCGCGGCGAGTTTGGGCGATTTTGAAATCAATACTGCCCTTCGCTGAGTTACTTGCTCTTCGAAAATAAGATGCGCAAGAGATGGTCCCGATGCGTGGAGTAATCAACCACTGTGCCATACGCCGACCCGAAAAGTGGATTCGTCTTATGCAGCGCGTCGATCTCCGCGTAGAACTTATCCATCGCTGCCGCATTTGGAAATGCGGCGATCAGGCTGAAAGTACCCGGCGTGTCGGTGTGAATGAGCTCTTCGTCGACCGAATAGCCGGAAAGCGTGCCGTCCGCGACGGAAGCGTCCAGTGAGGGCTTGCGATACTTCGCAAACAAATCCATGAACTCGTCGGTGTGTCCGGGTTTTGGCGTCCAATCCTGCACGAGGATATAGCCGCCGTCGGAAGAACCGCCTTTGCCGCCGTACATCGTCGACATGGTGATCGAATCGGAGTGCATGGTGTAGGCGATCTCGGATGCCGTAGGCGCCGTGTTGCGTAGCGCTGCCAAGGTCTTCATCAAACCTGCAACCGATGACGACGCGAACCACCCCACATGAGTCGGGGCGTTCAGCCCTTCATGAACCTCAAGTGCACCCTCTCCATATCCGACGAGCGTTCCATCCGCGAAGAGCCCTTCGAATACTTTGCGCTCCGGCGCCAAACTCTTTTCGTATTCGGCCCACTGCGCTCGGGGCACACCGAAGAACGACACATATGTATATACAGTCGGCTGCTTCGGCGGCTCCGATTGTTGCGCACGGGCAGGAGGCGCGGAAACTGCGAACATCGACATGAGAAATACACACAGCGCGGACAACCACAGCATTCGCTTGATCATTTTCGTTTTCTCTCCTGTTTTTCCTGCTTGGCAGATCTAATCTTGTGGTTCGACTAAGGGGTGACCTACATCGGGTGACGGCACTATATCACAGTCAAGGCTAGCGAAGCGAAGCGACTGTCCGGCGGATAGTGACTCAGTTTCCGGATAGCGCGTTAATCGGGAGTTGAGGACGCAACTGTTAGGAGACCGACCACGCGCGGATACAATGCAACTTTCCTGCCAGACCAGAATTGTGTTAGTTCTTGCTAGATACACCAAACTGAGTGAAGGCTAACTCAATCGTCGGAGCGACAGTCTAACCGGGCAGTCTTTACCGAAAAAGGTGGCGGGTACGATGAAGGCAATGCGGTACTTGTTGGGACTGATTTGCTGTTTGTCAGTGACCGCCGCTGACGTCTCGCAGCTGCATCAGCTGCAGGAAAAGAGCCGGTTCTTCGAACTGCGCGAGACACTTCAGGAAGCAGGCTGGAATAATCCCGAAAATCTTTTCTATCGCGCGCTGGTAGAAAGCCGCTTCGGGCAGGAGCCAGCTGCAGTTGTGGACCTTCAGAAGTTCCTGGCGGCCGGTAGCGATCAAGGTCTGCAACGGAAAGCTTATGAAGAAATGGCTTCCGCACTCGTACGCCTCGGCCGCTACGGTGATGCCGCGCTCGCGTTGAGCGAGGTACTTCGTTTGACTCCCCTTAATGATATCGAGCGAGCTGACACTGAGAATTCGCGAGCGCTCTATGAATCGCTGGCGGATATCGCTCCTCAGACTGTCGAGTTTGGGGAAGAGACTGCGGCTCAAGCTGAGTTCGACCCTCTGGGCTCTTGGGATGTACCGGTGGAGGTGAATGGCCACAAGGGGAAATGGATTTTCGATACAGGGGCCAATTGGTCGACTGTTTCTGAATCTGAGGCAGCCGAAATGGGACTCGCGCTGCGCGAAACGAATACATACGTCAAAGGGTCCACGGGCAAGAAGAATCCGCTTCGTGTGGCCATCGCGGGCGACCTGCGATTTGGCAACGCGCACCTCAGAAACGTGGTTTTTCTCGTGCTTTCCGACAAGGCTCTCTACGTTGGTCCGTTGAAGTTCAAATTCGGGGGATCCTGGGGATACCAGTTCTGCGGGCGCTAGGGCGTGTGGCGATATCTGCTAAAGGCGTGGTTCGTATCGAAGCAAAGGGAGCTAGTGCGGACGGGGAGCCCAATCTATTTCTGGATGGATGGGATCTCATTGTGGATGTGCGGCACGGGGACCGGCGGCTCGAGATGGATCTCGATACTGGAGCAAACGCAACCTCCTTGAATCCTTCCTTCCGCGATGCTTTGAAGCCGGACGAGATCGCCTCTTTAAAGAGTGAGCGGGATAAGACGGCCGGTGCGGGTGGCATGATGACCCGCAAGACACAGGTCCTTCCCACACTTCGCTTAGACATCCTCGGACGCACCGAGGAGCTGACGAAGGTGAGTGTGGTCGGCCAGCAGCCCACTGGAGACAAGAGTTACCGGGACGGAACGCTCGGAACGGACGCTTTGATTTCAGGGTTCACGCTCGATTTCCGCGCGATGCAACTGCGACTCGATTAGTAACCTCTCTAAGAACCAGTGGACAAGCCCTTAAGCCCGTAGGGTCCCTTTCGGAGTAGAAACCGCGTGCGGCATTTGCCGATAACTCCTGATAAGTTCTATAAAAGGAGTCAAGAAAAGACAGCTTTCCCATGACCGGATTTTTTCTTGCCGTCCAGTCCACCCCGTTGAGCAGGATTGTTCTGGCCTTCCGTTCCGTGATCTCGGGACGCTGCTTCATTCAGGCAGCGTTTTTGGTCTTCTCCGCCAGCGTTTTTCATCACTTTGACGCGACGAAGCCGGTCGGTTCGGAGACTCACAAGCAGCACGGTTGTCAGGTGCCAACCATGGTTCTATTGGGGACTCGTGGCCCATAGCTTTTTCGGGTTGTCCGAGGGGGACTAGGGTCGCGTGAGAGACTCAGCGTGCCCGAGGCACGCAGAGCCTAACTAATCAGCTGAGACTCGCCCTCGAACCCGAATGTCTCCAGAATCCGACTGACCACCGCCGGAAGAAATTCCAGGATGGAACGGATTGGCTCGAGACACTCAAGCTGTTTGTGGTTTCAGATGTTGGGCGTCGAAGCGCACTCCTTTCTTCCAGACGAGCAAGGTAATGGCGGCCATCTTGCGCGCCAAAGTCAGACGCGCCATTTCCGGCCGCATTCCCTTGGCCACCAGCGCATCGTAAAACTCTTTGAACGGGCCAGCCTTCGCAGCGGCCACGGTGGCGGCACTTTTGAATACGTTCTTCAATTCGTGATTGTGATTGCGATTCAGCCCGCGAATCGAGGCCGGTTTCTTGGCGCGCTGCAGCTCTCCCTGGACGAAGCGCTGCTCGGCACTGCTGTGCGTCTCGATGCCAAATCCGCTGTAGGTCCAGAGCTGCCGCTTGGTGCGGAAGCGATGCGGTGTTTGAATCAAAGCGATCAGCAGAGCCGCACGGATCGGGCCGATGAACGGAATCTCGCGTAGCAATTTCCAGGCGTCGTGCTTCTGCGCTTCCGCGAGCAACTCGCGCCGCACTTCCTGGCGCAGCACTCGCAACGCAGCGAACTGCTGGTAGTAGAACTCCGCCCGGCGGCGCACGCCGGCTTCGCTGATTTTCGCCAACCATTCGGCACGATCGCGTTCTGCGTAAACCTGTTTTCCCCTGCAGGGAATCCCCCAACTGCGATAGATCGCCTTCACGCGAGTCATCACCCGGATCAGATCCGTGCTGATGGTCAGATAACTCCGCGCCAGCTCGCGCAGCGTCCGCACGCCGTGCTCTCCGTGATACACCGAGCGGACCATGTTCGAGCGCAACAACTCGGCCAACTTCCGCGCATCGATGCGGTCGCTCTTGCTGCCTTCTTTGAGCAAAGCATTGCGGCGCGGATTACACACCACCAGCTCGGTGACGTGCGGCTTGATCAAGTCATACAACCAGGCGGCCCAGGTGCCTTCTTCCAACGTCACATGCAAACTTCCGCGCAGGCCTTTGAGAAAATCCAGAATGGTGCAGGCCTTGGTTTCGATCGTGCACTCCATCACCAGCTTGCCCGAGGAATTTAGAACCGCGACGGAGATCGCTTCCTTGTGCACATCCATCCCGATATACTTCACGCTATCCATAGAGGGCGCTCCTTTCTGAGGTAGGTTCGAGCCGACACTCAAAACCTACTCCAATTGGGGCGCCCTTTTATATTGCGTCGCCTAACCGGAAACTGAGTCACTACCGTCCGGCGCCCACGCTTGCTGCGCCGAGAGACCGCCTGCTACAATCAGCGATTTGACGGCCTGCATGGCGCGCGCCGTTCGCACCCACTCCAAAGGAGCACTCTTATGCCCGCGTTTGCCGGAGTCGATTACCTCGACTTCGATTCCCTGCTCAGCGACGAAGAAAAGCTGGCGCGCCAGACGGCGCGGCAGTTCGTGGACGAGCAAATACTTCCGATTATCGAGGAACATAATCGTGAAGGAAAATTTCCACGGCATCTGGTGCCGCAATTTGGCGAATTGGGATTTTTCGGCGCAAATCTGAAGGGATACGGCTGTGCGGGAATGTCGAACGTCGAATATGGCTTGGTCACGCAGGAACTCGAGCGGGGCGATTCGGGCTTGCGCAGCTTCATTTCCGTGCAATCGGCGCTGGTGATGTACCCGATTCACGCGTTCGGCTCCGACGCGCAGAAAGACAAGTGGCTGCCGCAGCTCCAGCAAGGAAAAGCCCTGGGCTGCTTCGGGCTCACCGAACCTCAGTTCGGCTCAAACCCGAGCGGCATGCTGACGCGCGCCGTGCGCAAAGGTGACAGCTACATTTTGAACGGCGAGAAGATGTGGATCACCAGCGGCTCGATCGCCGATGTCGCCGTAATCTGGGCGAAGTGCGAAGACGACAAAATCCGGGGCTTTCTGGTTGAAAAAGGTACGCCGGGATTCAAGGCGTGGGACGTGCACGGAAAATATTCGCTCCGCGCGTCGGTCACTTCGGGCTTGGCGATGACCGACTGCAAGATTCCCGCCGACAACTTGCTTCCCGGCGTCGAAGGGTTGCGCGGGCCGCTTTCCTGCCTGAATCAGGCGCGCTACGGCATCGGCTGGGGCGCCATCGGCGCGGCGATGGCGTGCTACGACACGGCGCTTCGTTACGCGAAGGAGCGGAAACAATTCGATAACAAGCCCATCGCGTCCCACCAGCTCGTGCAGGAAAAGCTCGTCTGGATGATCACGGAAATTACCAAGGCGCAATTCCTGGCCCTTCAAGTGGGCCGGCTGAAGGACAAGGGCAAGGCGCATCCGGCGCACATCTCGATGATGAAGATGAACAACGTCTGGATGGCGCTGGAAACGGCGCGCAAGGCGCGCGACATTCTCGGCGCGAATGGCATCGTCGACGATTATCCGATCATGCGCCACATGAACAATCTCGAGTCCGTCTTCACCTATGAGGGGACGAACGACATCCATAAGCTGATTATCGGCGAGCGGATCACCGGAATTTCCGCGTTTGTTTGAGGCCGTGGGCCGTGCCCCGCGGTCGACGCCAAGCGGCAGCCGCTCGACCGGGCTCGGCGCTCGGAGCCAACTTGAAGAACTTGTTGATGTACGCTGTGCTCGCGGTGGTATGCGCCGCCGCGACACAGATCGCCACGGCGCAAGAGCCACCCGTGAAATCGAAACAAGAGTCCAAAGCGGCGGCAGAGACTCCCCCGCAACCTTCCAAGAAGCCGAAAATCCGCACGATCACGGCGTTCATCCACTTTGACCGCTCTACGTATCCGCAGCAAATCGACGACACGCTCGCGTTTCTGCGCGAAGCCAAGACCATCTATGAGCAAGCCGGATACGAAGTGCAGACGCTGCGCATCGCAACTCAGCCGTTTCCTGAATATACGAGCGATCTGACCCCCATCGAGACATTCAAGTTTATGCGCGAACTCGATCATCTCGCCGAGACCGACGATTTCCTCATCTCCATCGGCCCCGCCATGCAGCATGCCGCCGATGATGCCGGCCCGGCCGCAGTCCTCGCGCACGTTCTCGCGCCTGCAACGCACATGAACGGCAGCGTCGTCATCGCGGGCGAGGATGGCACTCACTGGAACGCCATCGAAGCTTCGGCGAGCGTCATTCAATTTCTGGCCGAACACTCGCCAAAAAGTCAGGCCAATTTCAATTTCGCCGCGCTCTCTTTCGTCCCTCCCGGCACCCCGTTTTTCCCGGCCGCCTATAATTCAGGCAACGATCATCAATTTGCGATCGGCCTCGAGTCCGCCAACGTGGTCGCCGAGGCGCTCGCGACTTCCCACGATCCCGCCATGGCGGAAAAAGCCATCGTCGACAAACTCGGCGGATACGCGAAAAACATCGAGGAACTCAGCCGCGGCGTGGCGCAACAAACCGCCTGGCAATACGAAGGAATCGATCTCTCGCCCGCGCCGCTCAAACGCGATTCGATCGGCGGCGCAATCGAATCGTTTACGGGCGCATGGCTTGGTTCAAGCGGCACGATGACCGCGGCCGCGCTGATTACCCGTGCGGTGCAGTCCATTTCCGTGGCGCGCGTCGGTTATTCGGGACTGATGCTGCCGGTGATGGAAGATGCCGTAATCGCGCGGCGCTGGAGCGACGGGTCGCTCAATGTCGACAGCCTCCTGGCATATTCGGCTGTCTGCGGGACGGGGCTCGACGTGATTCCCCTGCCCGGGCGCATCACGCACGAACAGTTAGTGCGCATCCTCGGCGATGTGGCGAGCCTTTCGGTGAAGTGGCACAAGCCTCTTTCGGCGCGCTTGCTGCCGATTGCCGGCAAAGACGCCGGCGATCGCACGGACTTCGACGATCCGCGGCTGGTCAACGTGATGCTCCGCCCGCTGCCGTAGCGCTCGGCACATTCCGTGTTCCATTCGCGTTGAATTTGATTATCATAGGCCCCATTGCAGTCGAAATCTTTTCCCCCGAATCCTGAATCCAGCAAGACAGCGGCGGAGGATGCGCGGTTCGGGACGGGACTTAGCGCCGGCATGGGATTTTCGCAGGGCAACACGACGTGCGATTGCGTCACTCGCTTCCCAATCGCATCCGATCCGCCGCTTCAGGAGCAGCCATGGAACGCGCACTCAGCCTTGAGTTTCTACGCGTTGTGGAGGAAGCCGCCATCGCTTCAGCGCGCACAATGGGCCTCGGCGATGGACACAAATCCGACGAAGGCGCCGTCCAAGCGATGCGCCGCGAGATGGACAATGTCCGCATGGACGGCACTATCGTCATCGGCGAAGGCGAACGCGACAAAGCGCCCATGCTCTATATCGGCGAGAAGGTCGGCATCGCGTCGCGCGACAAGAACGGCCTCTACCCGACCGTCGATATCGCCGTCGATCCGCTGGAAGGCACGAACCTGTGCGCCACCGGCGCGCCGAATTCCATTACCGTTCTCGCGGCTAGCGAAAAGGGCGGCCTGCTTCACGCCCCTGATCTGTATATGGAGAAAATTGTCGTCGGGCCGTCGTGCAAAGGCGCCGTCGATTTGGACGCGCCGCCCGCGGACAACTTGCGGGCCATCGCCAAGCGGCTCGATCGCGACATCGAAGACCTTGTCGTCATCGTCCTCGACCGTCCGCGGCATGAAAAACTGATCGCCGACATCCGCGCGACTGGCGCGCGCATCCGCCTCATCGGCGACGGTGATCTTTCCGCAGGCATCGCTGCCACTGTCGTTGGCACGGGCGTGCACGCCGTCATGGGCACCGGTGGCGCTCCGGAAGGCGTTCTGACGGCCGCGGCGCTGCGCTGCCTCAACGGGCAAATCCTCGGACGTCTGGTCGTCTCAAACCCCGAACATGCAGAGCGCCTCGCCAAGATGGGCATCAGGGACACCAAGCGAATTTACGACACCGACGATCTTGCTCCGGGCAAGCGCATCATCTTCGCCTGCACAGGAGTGACGGAGGGCAGTCTTCTCCGCGGCGTGCGATTCTTTGGTGAAGGGACGCGAACGCAATCTCTGATTTTGACCCTTGAAGAGCACCAGGTCAGATTCATCGATACGGTGCATCTCGATAAACGGCCCGATGTGAAGGTTCGTTTCAACTGATCGGCAGCGCGGCGTTGCGGAACTTTTTCCGCGACGCTCGCGTATTCTCGGTAGAAGCTCGGGAGAGGTGTGAAATGGCTGCGACACCAGTTCCACCAGCGCAGAAGAAATCCAACGCGATCTGGTGGATCCTCGGGATCATCGGCGCGGGGATCGTGGTCCTCGTGATGGCCGCGCTGGTTCTTGTGACCTTCATCGTTCATCGCATCCATGTCAAACAGTCCGGCGAAAACGTCGAGATTCTAACGCCGGCTGGCGATGTCCGGGTCAACAAGGGCGAATCGCACCCGACCGGCTTGCCCGTCTATCCGGGCGCCACGGCGTCCAAAGATTCGGGCGCCGACATTGAAGTGTCCGCAAATCAGGACCGGGCAGGTATCGCGGTTGAGAAGTATCACACGGCGGATTCCCGCGAGACGGTGCAAGCCTGGTACGCAAAGAGGCTCGGGTCCAGTTACCGCGTCGAAACCCAGGAAACCAATCGCGCCAACACCATCAGCGGCCTTCCCACGAAACTCGAGACTGGCGACGTCGCCTTCGTCGACGATCACAACAACGGCGCTCGCGTTATCGCTCTGAAGAAAGTGGGTGACTCCACCGACATCGTCCTCGTCCGCGTCGGCCAGCGAGAACCGCAATAGCATTCCCGAATCGTTTTGGAACATCCGCAAAAAAATTCGGCCCGTGAGCCTGAACGAGGCTCCACGGGCCGTCAATCCCTAGCGCCGCGTTGACCTGCTCCAGTTTTAGCGGTGAAGCGCGGTTGCCGAATGCCCCGGATGCCGCCGCGGCATTTGCGATAGCCGGTCGGATTGCGGCGTCGGGGGCCGAAGCGGGGCCATGGTCACGTTGGACGTGCTCACGTGCTCGCTGATTGCCTGGAGCCGTTTCAGAATGGACTGCCACTGCGCCCAATCGAGCTGGCGCAGGAATGGCCGCAGTCCCTGAATGAACGGATCCTCGAGCACCGTCTCCCCATTCGACTCTGGAACGAAGAAGCGGTTGAGCCCGACTCCCAGGGCTTCGGCGATTTTCTCAAGCGTGCCGAGGCTCGGGGTCATCTGCCCGCTCTCGATGCGCGAGAGATACGAGCGCGAGACGCGCGAGCGAGCTTGTAGCTGGCTCTGCGTCATTCCGCGCGACTCGCGCAACTGGCGAATGCGTTGGCCGATGTTCTCGACCGTTTCGCGATTCGGCCAATTCTCAAACAACTGCCGGTCATCTCCGGGCAGGTCCTGCGGCGAAGGCGTCGGAATGACAAACGTCACCTTCGGAGGCAGTAACCGCAGACAACGGCGACAATTACCCGTCCTCGTGCGGTACTGCACCAATCCGCAAACCTGACAGCGGATTACTTCTCTGTCCATATCCGTGCTTGCTGTGCTGGCGTTCTTTTCCAACACCGATCTCCTCGCAGACTCTTCGGGCGCTGCGGAGAGGAGGAACTTCTAGCTGGGGAAGGCAGAGTACTGGCGCGGACGAGACTTTTCCACAGGCTGCCACTTTTTGTCAAGGTGAATCTTTCACGTGTCGACATTTTGCGCGCCCTCTAACAATTCGCGACACTTTTCCGTACAATTTTTCAGCCACCCATCATTCTCGCGAGTTTTCCACAGTCATAGAACCCCATCCCTGATTCGCTCAACGTAACGCCCATCGATCTCCGAATGGCTCCCAAGCACGAATAGAAATGAGGAGCATCGACGTGGAGAATACAGCACGAAAAATCCCCGCTTGCCGGTAATCAAACGCTCACGCCGGTCGTCTCCGACGCCCCAGCGTGGGCAGCTTCGGATGAGCAGGAACCCCGGAGTGCTAACGTATGACTGGACCAATAACGGGGAGCGGGTCAGCGGCCCTCAAAGATGTGTGTTGGTTCAGCCTGAACCGGAGAGAGGGCGCTCACCGTTAGTGAGTGTTGCGCCCCGCGGGACGGGGATTTTCAAGGCATCAAGGTCTCCCGCTTCGGTTTCGCCCGGCAAGATCATTGCAACTTCACCATCTGCAACCCTCTCAACTTCGAGGGGCCGTAAGCCGTTCGGAACGGCAGCAAGCGCCAGATCGGGTTGACTGACGTGGTAAAGTGCGTCCACGAATTTTCAGGAGGCAGTTCGTGAAGGCGCCAATTCTTTACCGAATCTCTTCTGTTCTTCTGCTGCTATTTGCCGCCGGACATACGTTTGGGTTTCGCCAGAATAATTCGGAATGGGGAGCGGACGCGGTTCTTGGGATCATGCGCTCCGTCCACTTCAACGCGGGAGGGTTTAACCGAAGTTATTGGGACTTCTTCAGCGCGTTCGGGCTTTATTTCTCCGTGTTTCTTTTGTTCGCGGCGGTATTAGCGTGGCAGCTGGGCGGGCTTCCGGCAGAGACTTTGGCAGGCGTGCGAAGCATTGCGTGGGCGCTCGCCATTTGCTTTGTGGCCGTCACGGCGTTGAGCTGGGAATATGCATTCACCCTCCCCATCGTTTTCTCAACCGTGATTACAGTGTGTTTGATTGCGGCGGTGTGGCTCTCGGCGAAGAGGGGCTGAACCTTGATTGGGAAAGCGACAGGTCCGATCCTGGCCGGCGGCCAGGAAGTACTATTCGTCAAGGAGTAGGGAGCCGTGACCACGCGTGAACACAAAGTCGACTCTCAACTTGGCCGAGCCGCAGTGCAGATCTTTGCCGCCAATGATCGCATCAACCAGATTCTTATCGAACATCTTGACCCTGCTGCCTGGAGAGCCAAACCGCCCGGCAAGACCCGCACCATTGCAGCCATTTTCACGCACATGCACAATGTCCGCACCAAGTGGATCAGGCTTACAGCTCCTCACCTGAAGGTTCCACGGCAGCTCAATCGCGCGCACTGCACGCCGCGGCAGGCCCGCGCGGGATTGGCCGAGAGCGCCGCTCGCTGCGCGGAGATGCTCGCCGAAGCGCTCGGCGATCGTGGGGGCCGCGTCGAGAGGTTTCTAAGAGACGGCTGGGCTCGGCCTTGGCCGGTTGGCCCGGAAATGTTGTGCTACATGCTTTCTCACGAAGCCCACCATCGCGGGCAGGTGTGTATGCTCGCGCATCAGCTCGGTTTCCCGTTGCCGAACAAGGCGGCGTACGGGATCTGGAATTGGGAAAAGCTGTGGAAAGAGTGCGGGTCGCCCGGCGGCCCCGGCTCGTAATCTCCGAACGTACGCTCGAATGTGCTCATCTCCCAATCGTCGGGCTCTTGGTCCGAGACGCGTCCTCTGCTAAATTTTCTGCGTAGCCAAAGGAGGAAGGATGCCGAATCGCGAGGATGCCTGGAAGCTGCTGTGCGAATACACGCAGAGCGAGAACCTGCGAAAGCATGCGCTGGCGGTCGAAGCCTGCGTGCGCGCTTACGCGCGCAAGAACGCGGCGGATGAGGAGCTCTGGGGAGTTGCAGCGCTGCTTCATGACTTTGATTACGAGCGCTGGCCCAATACCGAGCATCATCCCACAGAAGGACATCCGTCGACGGGCGCGAAAATCCTTCGCGAGCAGGGCTATCCCGAGGAGATCGTTCACGCCATCCTCGGACACGCCGGCTATTGCAGCGTCGCGCGTGTCTCGGCTCTCGATCACGCGCTGTTTGCCTGCGACGAACTCTCCGGTTTTCTGACGGCGTGCGCGCTGGTTAAACCGAGCAAGAAAATCGCGGAGGTCGAGACTCCTTCGGTATTGAAAAAGCTAAAAGACAAGGCCTTTGCCCGTGGCGTCAATCGCGCGGATGTCATCCAGGGCGCCGCGGAACTCGGCCTTCCGCTCGACCAGCACGTCGCGTTCTGTATCGACGCGATGAAGGGCGCGGCGGACGCTCTCGGCCTCGCGTGACGCTCTTCCGGAGTCTATCGCCGGCCGCTCACTCGCTGCTTCCTGGCGCGTTGAATTAGCTCTCGCCTCCGCCGCTCCTCGAACTCTCGGCGGGCAACTGCGCGTGGCCTCGCGGTCTCGCTACGACTCCAGGGCGTCGCATCATCGTCTGTGCTAAAATCACCATTCCCATGAAGCGTATTGGAGAAATTCTTGCCCCGGCTCTCCGCCGCACGGCCGCGCGGCAATCGCCGTTCAAATGGCTGGCGGGAACGTGGCCTGCAATCGTCGGCCGGCGTCTGGCCGCCCATACTCGGCCAAGCAAGCTGGCTGAGGGCGTTCTGGACGTCGCTGTGAATGGCAGGGATTGGCGCAACGAACTCGAAGGCGTCTCGGTCGAGTTCTGCAGTCGAGTCAACGAAGCCTGGGGCGGGGCGCTCGTGCGTGAAATTCGGTTCTTGGTGGACCGAATCGGCACGCCGCGCCTCCCTCATGAACTGGACAACGAGCACATGCCATTCGTCCGCTCTCGGCGCTCTTCTCCGTCCGACCGTCGTCCCGCGGGCCCGCACGGCGGCAAGGCAGGCGGGAGATGAAGATCAGCCCGGAAGAAGTCCTGCGCGTCGCCGAGTTGGCGCATCTGGAATTGACGGACGCGGAGGCGGAAACTTACCGCGTCCAGCTCGATTCCATTCTGGCCTATGTCGAAAAGTTGAACCGCCTCGATGTGTCCGGCGTTGAGCCGATGGCGCAGGTCCTTTATTCCACCGCTGAGCCGGGCCAATCGTCGCTCCGCGAGGACACGCCGCGCCCATGCGACATTGGCGAGGCCGTACTGTCGCAAGCGCCCGAAGCGGAGAAGCCCTATTTCCGGGTCCCCAAGGTCATCGAGCGATGAGCGTGGCGCCTCGGTGGACCGTTTCGTCGGTTCGTGAAGCTCTCGTGGCGCGAAAGATTTCGGCGCGCGAGCTCGCCGATGATTTCTTCACGCGAATTGAGCGCGAGAACCCCGCGCTCAATGCCTACCTTATTCTTTCGAAAGACAGAGCTTACTCCCAGGCAGCGAACATCGATACGCTCGTTTCGAAGGGCGCTTCCCTGCCTCGGCTTGCCGGCGTGCCTGTCGCGATCAAGGATGTCTTGAACACCCGCGGCACCCGCACGACTTGCGGTTCAAGGATTCTCGAAACGTACATTTCGCCCTATGACGCCACGGCCGTCGAACGCCTGGATCAGGCAGGAGCGATCTTTCTCGGAAAGACGAACTGCGATGAATTCGCTATGGGTAGTTCGAACGAGAACTCGGCATACGGCCCCGTCCAGAATCCAGCCGCGCCCGGCCGCGTTCCCGGTGGCTCGAGCGGCGGCTCGGCTGCGGCCGTCGCGGCGGGCTTGGCGGTTGCCTCGCTTGGCACGGATACGGGCGGCTCGATTCGCCAGCCGGGGGCTTACTGCGGGATTCCGGCGATGATGCCCACCTACGGCCGCGTTTCACGGTATGGACTCATAGCTTTCGCATCCTCTCTCGATCGGATCGGCCCTTTCGCAACCTCGGTCCGCGACACGGCGGAAGTCCTCTCGGTCATCGCCGGGCACGACCCGAATGATTCGACGTCTGCGAATGTTCCTGTGCCGGACTACACCGCCGAACTCGAAAATAGTGTGGCGGGCCTGAGAATCGGCGTGCCGGAAGAGTATTTCGCCGCGGGTCTCGACGAACAGGTGCGGCGCAAAGTCGAAAGCGGGATCGCGCTCCTCGAAAAACTCGGCTGCAAACGCGTTCCGTTGCACCTTCCGCACACCGAATATGCCATAGCCACGTACTACCTAATAGCGACCGCCGAAGCGAGTTCCAACCTCGCCCGCTACGACGGCGTCCGCTTCGGTATCCGCGCGGAATCCGCAACGCTTCTCGATATGTATCGCAAGACGCGCCGACAAGGATTTGGCGCGGAAGTGAAACGACGGATCATGCTCGGCACGTACGCGCTGTCGTCGGGATACTATGACGCGTACTACCTCCGCGCGCAGAAAGTTCGCGCGCTCATCGCTCGCGATTTCGCGGAAGCATTCGGACGTGTGGATGCCATCATCACGCCCACGTCGCCGACGCCGCCGTTCAAATTGGGCGAGCGCACATCCGATCCACTTCAGATGTACCTTGCTGACATATATACAGTTACTGGGTCACTCGCAGGGTTGACGGGAATCTCCGTCCCTAGCGGCAAGACTTCGGAGAATCTGCCGGTCGGGATGCAGATCCTGGGCCCGCACTTCGGCGAGGGCCACATCTTGCGTCTTGCGGCGGCCTTTGAACGCGCGGGCGGATTCGAGCAGTAGCGCGACTGAGCGCGGATTTGCACGCCATTGCTTCCATTCTGAAACATCTTCACGGACTTTTTGAAAATCTCCCGGCGATGCCAGACTGAATTGCCGGCAATTCTCTTGCGATGGCCGCGCCGTCGCCGCCGCGTTTGCCGTAATGGAAAAGTTCGGTGCGAGATTTCTCGGCCCGAATCGGGCTTGCGATGTCCACGCCGACTGTGACGAGTCGCCAGAATTCGTCAAATTCGGCGTATGCGATGCGCAAAAAATGCTGCTCGCGATGAAAAATGACACACAAACAATTCCGCGAAACTGTAGATTCATTCCAACTGTAGGCAACTTTCCCCAAGCTGCAACGAAATTTGAAGATCGCGCGAACGTTGCACCGAACAACTACTGGTCAAAAACCCATATTTTTTGAGGGTTTTGAAAGATTTCGGACAATCAATAGTTTTCCCGCATAGAACGGAAGAACTATTGCAGGCGAACGCTTGCACCTTCTACGATGGCTTTCGCATCGTAATACTGAGAGGCGCAACGTGCTGACGATCAAATCAAGTCAGAAGCTCTTCACGGAAGATGAAGTTTCCGGGCTGACGGGAATCTGCCTCGATCATTTGCGGAATTTCGCGCGCAGCCGGCATCTGGGATTCATTGCGCGAGCCGCGGAAGCTGCGGGCGCCGAAGCGGAGAATTGGCTATTCACAAATTCCGATTTGCTCGTCCTCGCGGTGCTCGCGGAGCGCTGCGACCACTAAGCCTCCAATACGAAACAAGTTCGTGCTCGAAATGGCCGCCTCGTGAAGGCGGCCATTTTATTTTGAGGAGCGGGTTCCTGGCGTAATCGATACCTGGGGATCCCCATTTGGCGAACCCGACTCTTGGCGCTATTCTGGGTAGTACAGGTACACAAACTTACAGCGTTAATTCGCATCCCATTCTGGCAAGGGCGAGGATTTCTCTCACGATGGACCAAGTGAGGAAGACAAACGGTCTTCGGCTGTGGCTCGCAGCGGCGTGCCTTGCGATCGTCGCCAGCGGCGTCCCCGGTTCGCTCATCGCGGGCATGCAACAATCCGATTCCGGGAGCGCGCCGCAGAACCGACTCGTGCCCGTCCTTCCGCGTGGGCAGAAACTTTTCCTGAAAGACGGCTCGTTCCACGTGGTGCGCGAATATCACATTGACGGTGACCGGGTGCGCTATTACAGCGTGGAGCGGTCGCAATGGGAGGAAATACCGGCGGCTCTGGTCGACTGGGACGCGACAAAACAAGCCCAAGCGACGCAAGCTCAGCAGGATGCAACCCTTGACGCCAAGCTCCACAAGGACGAAGTCGCGCGCAACGCCGTCTTCATAGACGTAGACGCGAGCGTCGAAGTCGCTCCTAAGGTGTTTCTTCCGGAAGGCGAAGGTCTATTTGTTCTCGACAAGCTATCAGTGGTTTCTCTGGTCCCGGCCAAGACGGACATCCAGTTCAACAAGACCCAGCTCCTTAAGCAGATTCTAATCCCGGTGCCGATTGTGCCGACGCGGCACACTGTCTCTCTGCTCGGTAAACAAGCGACTATCCGCATCACCAACAGCGAACCGGAATTTTACCGGCGCACGAAAGATCAGCGCGACCCCGAAATCTACCTGATTCACGCGCGCGTTCGCGGAGACAAGCGCCAGATCGAGAACCTCGATCGACTCTTTCAGATTGAGATGGCCAAGCGCGAATCCATTTCCATCGAGAAATGGGAACTGGTGAAGGGGGTCTACCGCCTCACCCTTTCACAGCCGCTACCGCCGGGGGAGTATGCATTCGCCGAGGTGGTCAAGGCCGGCGAAGACGAGCTCTATGTGTGGGACTTCGGCGTCGATCCCGGGCCCCATCCTGCGAAATAATTGGGTCGCCGCGGTGCGAAACGAACAGAATGACAGGAGCCACGTGCCAGGCATGGCTGGAGCTAGGACAGCTTGGCGGTCTGGGCGTCGAGGACTTCGGTAAGCAGAGATGCCAGGCCGGAGAGGTGAAACGGCTTCTGCAGTGCGCGGGCGCCGCGCTGTCCGAACGAATCCATCGCGGTCGAATCGAGCAAATCGCCGGTCATGAAGACAAACCGCTCGGGACCGCCTCCTGGGCGCGCGCAGAGCCGCGTGAAGAGCTGCTCACCGCTTAAGCCCGGCAGGTTGTAGTCGCACAGAATCACGTCAAACTGGCGAATCGACAACATGGCCAGGGCTTCCTCGCACGTCGTGACCGTCTCCACAGCCATGCCCCGCGCCGCGAGCCCTTCCGAGACCAATTCGCGGATGCTGTCCTCATCATCCACGACCAGGATCGAATGACCCTGCAGCCCAGCCACAACCTGCCGGCTGCGATCGGGCGCCGCCGCTTCAGGGTTCGGCGTTAAGGCCCGGGTCGATTGCGCCACTGGTAAGACTATCTTGATCGATGCGCCGCGGCCGGGAGTGGAATGGGCCTCGAGCGTTCCGCCGTGCTCCCGAATGATGGCCATCGAAATGGTCAGGCCGAGACCCGTGCCGCCGCCGGGGCGCTTCGTGGTGAAAAAGGGATCAAAGATCTTGTGCAGAATATCGGCGGGGATGCCCGGCCCGTCGTCGTCGAACGTGACCACGATCTTGTCATCCAAGCGGATGGCGGTGATCTGAATCCGCCCGTGGTCGCGTGACGCCGAGATGGCCTGCTCGGCGTTAATGACGAGATTCAGGAAGACATGGAGGAGCAGGTTGGCGTCGCCTTCGACGATCGGCAAGTTCTCCGTGGGGCGGAAATCGACGGTAATCTTTTTCTTGCTCAGCGTGCTGCCGTGAAGCTGCATCGTGCGCTGCACAAGCTCTTCGATCCGTACCGGCGAGCGTCCCGGAGCGGACCTCCGCGAGAACGCGAGGAGGCTCTGGACAATCTCAGCGGCGCGGCGCGCTTGTTGGTGAACAAGCTCGGTCTGGCGGCGCATGGCGTCGTCGGATGCCCGCTCTCGAAGCAGGTCGCTCACACCGAGAATGGCGGTGAGCGGATTATTCAGTTCGTGCGCGACACCTGCCAGCATTTGTCCCATCGAAGCAAACTTCTCGGCTTGGAGAAGTTGCTGCTCGAATTGCTTTTCCTCGGTGAGGTCTCGCGCGGAAGCGACCACCCCAATCGTGCGCCCGTCCGCGTCCATCAAGGGGCTGGCCGAGACCCGCGCCGTGCGCCAGCTGCCGTCCGCATGCCGCACGCGAAATTCGAAGCGCTCGAAGCGGCTCTTTCCTGAAATCAGGTTCTGCAGGTGGGCCAGCAGGCGCGGGGCGTCCTCCGGATGCGCGCGCTCTCCGGCCTTTTTCCCGACCAGTTCGGCTGGAGAAAGACCGATCACTTCCTGGCTGCGCGGACTGACGAACGTAAATTTCCCCTCGGAATCCAGCGCGACGATCATGTCGGGGAAGCATTCGACGACCCGCCGTCCGAACTCCTGCTCCTGCTGGAGCCGCCGCTCGATTTCCACGCGGTCGGTAATGTCCACGAGCGTGCCCTGAATCCGCACGACCTTTCCGGAGCCGTCGCGGATGGCGGAGCAGGAATCCAGACATCGAATTTTTTTGCCGTCCTTGCGAATCAGTGTGACTTCATGGTTTCGGACGACGCCGGCCCTCTCGAGCTCCTTCAGTTTCCAGGCGCGCGCGGCGGCGTCTTCGTAAAATTCACGCGTGTCGCGCGGCATTAGCTCTTCTTTCCTGTTATAGCCGAGCATGCGGACAAGCGCCGGATTGGCTTCCAGAAGCGTTCCTTCGGGCGTGCTGAAATAAACGCCCTCCTGAAGCGATTCGAACAGCTCGGTGAACCGCAGTTCGGATGCGCGTTGGGCCGTGACGTCCTTTGCGATGCCGCTGATGGCCACCACTTTGCCGTCGCTGACGATCGGCTGCAGCACGGTGTCGTAATAGCGGGCCTCGCCGCTCTTGCGAAGGCGCACGCGCAAGACGCCGCTCCAGGAACGCTTCTCCAGGAATTGCGGCATCGTGGCTTCGGCCATGTCGGGGGTGGGCTCGGAGAAAAACTCGCCGATGGAATGCTGGACGATTTCGCTGAAAGGCAGGTCGAGGAGCGCCGCGAAGCTTTTGTTGACGACCTTGATCTCGCCGTCCAGCGAGACGTTGAAGATAGCCGGATCGAGACTATCGATCAGCTCGCGGAAGCCCCTCTGCGACCGAGCGACGACTTCGAGAAGCCTTTCGATCTGCGCGTCCGACGGCGGCGCCGACACGCCTTGTTGCAGTCCTCGAAGAAACCCGCGCAGTTCGCCGATTTCCCGCCGCTGCCGCCAGACGTACGCGGTAAAGAGGACAACGAGAACGACAAGGCCGACCGGAAGTGCTTCGAAGCTTTCCGGTAGGGCACGGAAAGTCGCCCAGGATGTGGCAGCCAAACCGACCGCCATCACCACCAGTATCAGGAAGCTGTAACCCCAGAGGGCGTGCTCCCTCCGCTCGATCTTCTCCCAATGAGAAGCGTCCCGCGGTTTGGGCGAGGTTTCGGCTTCGTGAGGCATCAGTAGACACCAGTCCCACCGCCGGAATGCGGCCGGACAACGTGATCTCCCTTCTCAAAATTCTAACGGTCGGCGCGCCCCAGAGCAATTTGAAACACGGGAGTTCGTACCAGTTACTTAATACCGTTGTGTAACAAGGGATCGTGGATTCCTTTCCTGCGTCGAATGCTCGTCTGCGCCGGCATCGAGGATACGCCAAGCAACGGGACCGTGACCCGACGACCGGCTCTGCCACAGAAAAACGCGGGCAGAAACAAAACGGCGGCAGGTTCCTTGCAGAACCTGCCGCGGTTTCGGTTTGAGTTGGGCCTGGTAAAGTCTAGCTCTCAGCGACCGCGTCGGTATCCTTGCGCAGGAAATCGAGCGCGGCGGCCTCTTCCGGCGTAAGGTCGGGTTCGATCTCGGCCGGCTCCTCTTGGGGTGTTTCGGTGAGAAGATTGATATTGCGATAGCGGTCGAGGCCCGTGCCGGCGGGAATGAGCCGGCCCATGATGACGTTCTCCTTGAGGCCGCGGAGGTAATCCACCTTGCCGGAAATGGCGGCTTCGGTGAGGACGCGGGTGGTCTCCTGGAAGCTCGCGGCCGAGATGAACGAATCGGTCGAGAGCGACGCCTTGGTGATGCCGAGCAAAAGCGGACGGCCCGTTGCCGGACGCCCACCGTCGTGGATGATGCGATCGTTCTCCTCGCGGAAGCGGAACTTGTCCACCTGCTCCTCGAGAAGGAACGAGGTATCACCGACGTCCTCGACCTTCACCCAGCGCATCATCTGACGGACGATGGTCTCGATGTGCTTGTCGTTGATGTTGACGCCCTGCAGCCGGTAGACCTCCTGGATGGAATTGACCAGGTAAGCCTGGGTGTACTTTTCGCCGAGAACCGCCAGCAGGTCGTGCGGGTTCAGGGGGCCGTCGATCAAAGGTTCGCCGGCGCGAACGTGTTCGCCTTCCTGAACGTTGATGTGCACGCCGCGAGAAATCGAGTATTCCTTGGTGGTCCGGCCGTCCTCGCTCTCGACGTATATCTTGCGCTGGCCTTTGGCGATCTCGCCGTACTTGACCACGCCGTCGATTTCGCTGATGACCGCGGGGTCTTTCGGTTTGCGTGTTTCGAAGAGCTCGACGACGCGCGGGAGACCTCCGGTGATGTCTTTTGTCTTGGTGGTCTCGCGAGGAATCTTCGCGAGGACATCTCCCGGCAGAACTTCGTCGCCGTCCTGCACCATCAAGTGCGCACGCGACGGCATGAGGTAGCGCTTCCGGACGCGGCCCTGCGAATCGCGGATCTGAATCGTGGGCTGGTGCTTTTCATCGCCTGGCGGCAGCGTAACCACAAGCTGCGACAGACCCGTAACTTCGTCGACCTGCTCTTCGATCGTTATTCCTGACTGCAGATCCTTGAACTGGACCGCGCCGCCCGCTTCGGTAAGGATTGAGAATGTGTAAGGATCCCATTCCGCCATGATCTGGCCGACCGATATCGCCTGGCCGTCCTCGACCTTCAGCCGCGCGCCGTAGACGACGTGGTAGCGCTCTTTCTCGCGCCCCTTTTCGTCGACCACCGCGATGAGGCCGGAACGGTTCATCGAGATGAGCACCTTGCCGCGGCCCTCGACCACCTTGAGCTCGATGAAGCGGACGAATCCGTTGTTCTTGGCCTCGACCTTCGATTGTTCGGATACGCGGCTGGCCGTGCCGCCGATGTGGAACGTGCGCATCGTCAGCTGCGTGCCGGGCTCGCCGATGGATTGCGCGCCGATCACGCCGACCGCCTCGCCCATCTCGACCATCCGGCCCGTCGCCAGGTTACGGCCATAGCAGCGCGCGCAAGCCCCGCGGCGGGACTCACACGTCAGTACCGAGCGGATCTTCACCCGCTCGATGCCGGCCGCCTGAATCGCGTTGGCCAGCTCTTCGGTGATTTCCTGGTTGATCTCAACGATGACGTTGCCTTCATAGTCTTTGATTTTTTCGAGCGAAACGCGGCCCACAACGCGGTCGCGCAACGGCTCGACTTCGACGCCGGCTTCGATGATCGGCTCGACGTAGATGCCGTCGGCCGTACCGCAATCCCATTCGCTAATGATGACGTCCTGAGCCACGTCGACCAGACGCCGCGTGAGGTAACCCGAGTCGGCCGTCTTCAGCGCCGTGTCGGCAAGACCCTTGCGGGCGCCGTGCGTCGAGATGAAATACTGCAGCACGTCCAGTCCTTCGCGGAAGTTCGATTTGATCGGAGTCTCGATCACTTCGCCCGAAGGCTTGGCCATCAAACCGCGCATGCCGGAAAGCTGGCGGATCTGCTGTTTCGAACCGCGGGCGCCGGAATCGGCCATGACGAAAATCGGGTTGATGATGCCTTCTTTGTCCTGCGCTTCGAGGGTCTTGAACATTTCGTCGGCGACTTTTTCGGTGACGTCGCTCCAGATGGCGATGACCTTGTTGTAGCGCTCGCCGTTGGTGATTGCGCCGTCGAGGTATTGCTGCTGGACCTTGACGACTTCACGTTCGGCATTGTCCACGAGCTTGAACTTGTCGCCCGGGATGACCATGTCGCTGATGCCGATGGAAACGCCGGCCTTCGTCGCGTAGAGGAAGCCGAGCTCCTTCAGCTTGTCGAGCGCCTGGACGGTCTTCTCGAGTCCGAAGCGGAGATAGCAGTACTGCACGAGCTGCTGCGTGCCCTTCTTTTTGAGCAAGCCGTTGATGAAGGGCATCTCCGACGGCAGGTGGTCATTGAAGATCACGCGGCCGACGGTGGTGTGCAGGAATTGCCGGTTCAGCGTGATGACCGCCGTATGCGGCACGTCCTGATCGTCGTAGGCCGTGGTGAGGTCGATGACTTCGCCCGTATAGCGCAGGCGGATCGGCGTCAGCAATTCGATGTCGCCCGATTCGAGCGCCAGGACGACTTCTTCCGGCGAGCCGAACGCGCGGCCTTCGCCCTTCGCGCCGGGCTTGGCCTTGGTCAGATAGTAAAGACCGAGGACCATGTCCTGCGTCGGCACCGCAAGGGGCATGCCGTTCGCCGGTGAAAGGATGTTGTGCGAGCTGAGCATCAGCACCGAAGCTTCCACTTGCGCTTCGGGTGAAAGTGGAATGTGGACGGCCATCTGGTCGCCATCGAAATCGGCGTTGAACGCCGTGCAGACGAGCGGGTGAATGCGAATGGCCTTGCCTTCGACGAGCACGGGCTCGAATGCTTGGATGCCGAGGCGGTGCAGGGTCGGAGCGCGGTTCAGCAGAACGGGATGCTCGCGAATCACGTCTTCGAGAATGTCCCAGACGATGGATTCCTGAGCTTCGACGAGCTCTTTGGCCTGCTTAATTGTGGTGCAATGCCCCGCAGCTTCGAGTTTGTGGTAAATGAACGGCTTGAAGAGTTCGAGCGCCATTTTCTTCGGCAAACCGCACTGGTGCAGCTTCAACTCGGGCCCGACGACGATGACCGAACGGCCCGAGTAGTCGACGCGCTTGCCGAGCAGATTCTGGCGGAAGCGGCCCTGCTTGCCCTTGAGGGTGTCGGAGAGCGACTTGAGCGGGCGATTGTTGGTCCCGCGCAAGACGCGGCCGCGGCGGCCATTGTCGAAGAGCGCGTCGACGGCTTCTTGCAGCATGCGCTTTTCGTTGCGAACGATGACGTCCGGCGCGTGGAGCTCCATCAGCTTCTTCAGGCGGTTGTTGCGGTTGATGACGCGGCGATAGAGATCGTTCAAATCCGACGTGGCAAAGCGTCCGCCATCCAGAGGCACCAAAGGACGCAGCTCCGGAGGAAGAACCGGAATCACATCGAGAATCATCCACTCGGGCTTGTTGCCGCTCTTGCGGAACGCTTCGAGGACTTTGAGGCGCTTCGCGAACTTGATCCGCTTCTGGAGGCTCGGATCCATCTTCATTTTTTCGCGGAGTTCTTCGCTCAGTTTTTCCACATCGACGCGGCGGAGCAATTCCTTGATCGCTTCCGCTCCCATCCGCGCGTCGTACTTGCCGGCGTATTCCTTCTGCAGTTCGCGATACTTTTCTTCCTGCAGAATTTCCTTTTCCTTGATGCCGGGAACCTCGCCCGTATCGATGACCACGAAGGCCTCGAAGTACAGAATGTGCTCGAGGTCGCGCATCGTGATATCGAGCAGGTAGCCGATGCGGCTGGGCAGGCCCTTGAAGAACCAAACATGCGAGCAGGGCGAGGCGAGCTCGATGTGGCCAAGGCGCTCGCGGCGCACTTTGCTGAGCGTGACTTCCACACCGCACTTGTCGCAAATGACCCCGCGATGCTTCATCCGCTTATATTTGCCGCACAGGCATTCCCAGTCCGTCACCGGACCGAAAATTTTGGCGCAGAACAACCCATCACGTTCGGGTTTGAAGGTGCGGTAGTTAATCGTTTCCGGCTTGGTCACTTCGCCGTGCGACCAGGACCGGATCTTTTCCGGACTCGCCAGGCTGATTCGAATGGAATCGAAATCGGCAATCTGGCTCGCGCGATCATATGGGCTCGAACGATACACGGGCAAACCTCCCGCCCCGACCAAGTCGGGACAACTACATTAGAAGACCGTTAAACCGATTCTGGCGCCGTCATCTTCGAATTCCCCGCCGTGACGCGCCCTGAATTCCCGCATACGCGACGCAGGCGTTTTTAATCGGCTGCGTCGACGGTTTCGAGCTGCGGCTTCTGCCTCTTCATCAACTCGATGTCGAGGCAGAGCGATTGCAGTTCGCGGACAAGAACGTTGAACGATTCGGGCACGCCCGGTTCGATTCCGGGCTCGCCCTTCACGATGGCCTCGTAAATTTTCGCGCGGCCGTAGACGTCATCCGACTTCGCCGTCAACAGCTCCTGCAGAATGTGCGCCGCGCCATACGCTTCGAGCGCCCAGACTTCCATTTCGCCGAAGCGCTGGCCGCCGAACTGCGCCTTTCCGCCGAGCGGCTGCTGCGTAATGAGCGAATATGGTCCGATCGAGCGCGCGTGGATCTTGTCGTCCACCAGGTGCGAGAGCTTGAGCATGTAGATGTAGCCGACGGTGACGTGCTGCGCGAACTCGTCGCCGGTCATGCCGTCAAAGAGCGTGATTTTGCCGGTTTCCGGCAGGCTGGCGGCCTTGAGCAGATGGCGGATGTCCCCTTCGCGCGCGCCGTCGAAGACCGGCGTGGCGAACGGAATGCCATCGCGGAATCCTTGAGCGTAATCGATGATCTGGTCGTCGCTCAGCTCCGCGATCGACTTCCACACCGGCGTCGGACCAAAGACTTCCTTGAACCACTTGCGCAGAGCATCGGCGCGGACTTCGTCGCTCAGGAGCCTGCCGATCTGCTCGCCGAGTTCCTTTGAAGCCCAACCGAGGTGCGTTTCCAGGATCTGCCCGACGTTCATACGCGAAGGAACGCCGAGCGGGTTTAGAACGATTTCCACCGGCGTGCCGTCCGGCATGTAGGGCATGTCTTCTTCCGGAACGATTCGCGCGATGACGCCCTTGTTGCCGTGGCGGCCGGCCATTTTGTCGCCGACCGAGAGCTTGCGCTTCATGGCGATATAAGCCTTCACGAGCTTGATGACGCCCGGCGGGAGTTCATCGCCCTTCTTCAGCTTGGCGACGCGCTCGTCGGTGATCTTCCGCAGCACGTCGATTTGCCGCGAAGTCATCTCTTCGATCTCGTCGATCTTTTCGATGAGCAGCGGGTCCTTGTCCGAAAGACGCAGGCGCTTCAGGTTGCGCGTCGAGATTTTTTCGAGAATGTCGCGCGTGAGCTCCGTGCCCTTCGTCAACAACCGCTTGTTGGTGCGCTCGTCGTGCAAGTCGGCGAGGAGCGACTGTCCGCCCAAGAGATCGCCCAGGCGCTTCAGGCGCTCGTCGGTCAAAATGCGAATTTCATCGGCAAGGTTCTTTTCGAGCTTCGCCACCTGCGCCGCTTCGATGGCCTTATGGCGCTCATCCTTCTCGGCGCCCTTGCGGCAGAAGATCTTGACGTCGACGATGGTGCCCTCGATGCCCGGCGGGCAATAGAGTGAAGCGTCGCGGACGTCGCCGGCCTTCTCGCCAAAGATGGCGCGCAGAAGTTTTTCCTCCGGCGTCAATGTGGTTTCGCCCTTCGGCGTGACCTTGCCGACCAGGATGTCTCCCGGCCGTACGGTTGCACCGATGCGGATTACGCCGCTTTCATCGAGATTGCGGAGAAAGCCTTCATTGATGTTGGGAATGTCGCGTGTGATTTCCTCGGGGCCCAGTTTGGTGTCGCGCGCCTCGATTTCGTATTCCTCGATGTGAATCGAAGTGTAGTAATCGTCGCGGACCAGTTTTTCGCTGACCAAGATAGCGTCTTCGAAGTTGTACCCGCGCCACGGCAGGAACGCGACGAGGACGTTGCGGCCCAGTGCGAGCTCGCCGTGATCCGTGCACGGGCCGTCGGCCAGGACGTCGCCCTGCTTCACGCGGTCGCCCGCGCGAACCAGCGGTTTCTGGCTGATGCAGGTGTTCTGGTTGGAGCGCTTGAACTTCGTCAGAATGTAAATGTCGGAGCCCACTTCGCGGCTAAGCACGCCGGACTGATCGGATTCCACGCGCACGATGATGCGTTCGGAGTCCACTTGATCGACGATGCCGTCGCGGCGGCAAACCACGACCGCGCCCGAGTCGCGCGCGGTGACCCGCTCCATGCCCGTGCCCACCAGTGGCGCTTCACCCTTGATCAACGGCACGGCCTGGCGCTGCATGTTGGAACCCATGAGCGCGCGGTTCGCGTCGTCGTTCTCAAGGAAAGGAATCAAACTCGCGGCCACCGACACAAGCTGCTTCGGCGACACGTCGATGTAATCTACTTCCTCGCGAACCTTCAGCACGAAGTTGCCGGCCTGCCGGCAGTTGACGAGCTCGGTTGTAATGCGGAGCTTTTCGTCGAGCGAGGCGTTGGCCTGCGCGACGACGTAGCGGTCCTCTTCCCACGCCGAAAGATAGAAGCAATACGGCTCGACGATCACGCGCCGACGCTTCAGCTCTTCATTCGCGTCGTCCACTTTTTCCTTCTCTACGATTTCACCCGGCTTGAACTCGCTGTCGCCGGCGTTCACGATCTGCACGTAGTCGATCACGCGCCCGCCCTTGACCTTGCGGTAGGGCGATTCGATGAAGCCGAATTCATTAATGCGCGCGTAGCTCGAGAGCGAGCTGATCAGGCCGATGTTCGGGCCTTCCGGCGTCTCAATCGGGCAAATGCGGCCGTAGTGGGTGGGGTGAACGTCGCGGACTTCGAAGCCCGCGCGCTCGCGTGACAATCCTCCCGGCCCAAGAGCCGAAAGACGCCGCTTGTGCGTGATTTCGCTGAGCGGGTTGGTCTGATCCATGAACTGGCTCAACTGCGAGCTGCCGAAAAACTCGCGAATCGCGGCCATCACCGGCTTCGCGTTCACCAGATCGTGCGGCATGGCCGTCGACATTTCCTGGTACACCGACATCTTTTCCTTGATCGCGCGCTCCATGCGGACCAGGCCGATGCGGAACTGGTTCTCGAGGAGTTCGCCCACCGCGCGGACGCGGCGGTTGCCCAGGTGATCGATGTCGTCCACGCTGCCGATATTCTTCCGTAGCTTGAGCAAATACTTGATCGCGGCGACGAAATCCGACGGATCGAGCGTGCGCTTGTCGAGCGGCGTTTCCAGGCCGAGTTTGATGTTGAACTTCAGCCGGCCAACCTTGCTGAAATCGTATTTCCGCGCATCGAAAAACATCCCGTTGAAAAGCGCGGTCGCGGTTTCGAGCGTCGGCGGATCGCCCGGACGCAGCTTGCGATAGATTTCGATCAGCGCTTCGCGCGGGCTCTTGATGGCATCCTTGTCGAGCGTACGGCTGACGATGACGCCGACTTCATCGCGCTCCGGGAAGCAAATGTCGACTTCGCTGATGCCGGATTCGCCGAGCGAGGCCCACATCTCCGGCGTGAGCGCCCGGTTGGCGTCGACCAGCACTTCGCCCGTCTGCCGGTTCACCAGCTCGGCAACGGTAAACGCGCCTTCAAGGTCCGCGACAGAGGCTTCCACCTGCGTGACCTTCGATTTCACCAGCTCCTTGTAGAGCGCTTCGGTGATGCGCTTGTGCGCGCCAACCACCACTTCGTCCGACCTCGGATGCTTGATCTCGTGCGAGAGCTTGCGGTCGATCAGGCCTTCCGAAACGTTCCAGAGAATCCGGCGGTCGCGCAACGAAACCCGCTCGACCTGGTAGAAGGTCCGCAGAATGTCTTCGTTCGACTTCATCCCGAGCGCGCGGAGAAAAATCGAGCCGAGGAACTTGCGCTTGCGATCAATGCGCACGTAGAGAATGTTTTTCGTGTCGTATTCGAATTCGACCCACGAGCCGCGATACGGAATAATCTTGCCAAGGAAATAGCTGCGGTTGTTCGCGGTCTCGTAGAACACACCGGGCGAGCGGTGCAACTGGCTGACGATGACGCGCTCGGTCCCGTTAATCGTGAAAGTGCCGTTTTCGGTCATCAGCGGGATGTCGCCGAAGAAAACCTCTTGTTCCTTGATGTCGCGAATGCTCTTCGCGCCCGTGTCGGGATCCTTGTCGTAAATCGTGAGGCGGATCGTCACCTTCAGAGGCGCGGAGTAGGTCATGCCGCGCTCCTGGCATTCCGTCACGTCATATTTCAGTTGCAGGGTGACCGGATCGCCGCACTTGTTGCAGAACGTGGGCGTATTCTTATTGAATGTGCCGCACTTCGAGCAGATAACGTCGCCCGTCTTGTAGGGATTGGTGACTACGGACGCGCCGCAATTCCGGCACGTGGCGCGCAAGTGATGCAGGCCGCGCAGATGGCCGCACTTGCACTCCCAATTGCCGATGGCGTAATCCACGAAGTCGAGCTGCGACAATCCGCGGAAATCCTGTATTGGAAACACCGAGCTGAACACAGACTGCAGCCCGGTGTCCTCGCGCTCGCTCGGCAGTTGATCCATCTGCAGAAAGCGCTGATAGGATTTTTTCTGAACGTCGATCAGGTTGGGAATCTGGACAGCGGTCTTGATTTTGGCAAAATCCAGCCGCTCCCGTTCCCGCGTCGGACGGTTTCCATTCCGCATGCTGAGTTACCTCTCCCCTTTAGGGGTTGGCCGGAACTCGCAATTCGGGCAGACACCCGTATCGCAGGTCCGGGAAGGACATGGTGCGAGGTTGATGAAGCCAATGGAGCAAGCGCGTAGGCGAATCCCTTGGCGCCCGTTCTCGGGGCGCATTCCGGCCGCCACTACTTGATCTCGACCTTGGCTCCGGCGTCTTCAAACTTCTTTTTGATCGTGGCGGCTTCGTCCTTGTTCACGCCCTCTTTCACCGTCTTGGGCGCGCCGTCGACGAGGTCCTTGGCTTCTTTCAAGCCCAGGCTCGTGACCTCGCGGACCGCCTTAATCACATTGATTTTGTTCGCGCCAACGTCGGTGAGCACGACGGCAAATTCCGTCTTCTCTTCCGCCGCGGCCGCGCCTGCCGCCGGAGCGCCGCCCGCCATCACTACCGGGGCTGCCGCTGCCGCGGAGACGCCGAAGGCATCTTCCATTTTCTTGACGAGCTCCGAAGCTTCGAGCAGCGTCAAGCCCTTGATTTCATCGAGTATTGCTTCCAATTTGCTAGCCATTTCTATTGACCTTCCTCCTAAGATTGAGAATCCGGTGCTGCTTCGGCGCTGCCGCCACTAAACTTGTTGGCCTTGACCGCCTCGTTCGTCACGACGGCCAGATTTCGGGGAACTGCCGCGAGCACAGTAACCAAACGCTGCGCTGGCGCGCCGAGCAGGAACATCAGCTTGCTAATCAGCTCGTCCTTCGAAGGCAGATTCGCGAGATTCTGAATGTCGTCGATCGATACGACCCGGCCCTCTACCCAACCCGCTTTGAACTTGAACGCGGGAACTTCCTTGGCGACCTTTGTCAGCACCTTGGCTAGTGCGACCGGATCGGTGCGCGTGTACGAAATTGAGTTGGTGCCTTTCAGGGCTTTCAGCAGGCCTTCGGCCGGCGTTCCCTGTCCGGCGCGTTCGGCCAGCGTATTCTTCACGACTTGATATTTGCCACCCGCGGCTTCCACTGCGCGGCGCAGCTTGGTGTCCTCTTCAACCGTGATGCCTTTAAACGTCGTCAGGATCACCGTCGAGACGGTTGCCAGCTCCGCCTGCAACGCCGCCGATTCCACTTTCTTTTCCGCTTTCTTCTTCATCCCCGGCTCTCCAAATTCAACTGGCCCAACTCAAATCGCCTGCCGCCACGGTCCGTCTATGCCGCTGCCAAAACCGATACTTCCGCTTCCGCATGATCGATCGGCACGCCCGGCCCCATCGTCGAAGTCAGCGTAATCTTCTTGATGTACTTGCCCTTGGCCGACGCGGGCTTGGCTTTCTGCACCGCCGCGAGCAACGCATGCGCGTTTCCCGCGAGTTGCTGCGCGCTGAAACTGATCTTGCCCACCGGCGAGTGGATGATGCCGGTCTTGTCGAGACGGAATTCCACTTTTCCGGCCTTGATTTCCTTCACCGCGCGCGCCACTTCGAACGTGACCGTTCCCGTCTTCGGATTCGGCATCAGTCCGCGCGGCCCGAGAACTTTTCCGAGCTTTCCGGCGGACTTCATCATGTCCGGCGTGGCGATCACGGCTTCGTAGTCGGTCCAGCCTTCGGTGATTTTCTGGACCATGTCATCGCCGCCGACGAAATCCGCGCCCGCTTCCTGCGCTTCGCGAACTTTGTCGCCGCTCGCGATCACCAGCACGCGCTTCGATTTCCCGAGTCCGTGCGGCAGCACCACCGTGCCGCGCACCATCTGGTCCGATTGTTTCGGATCGACTCCCAGGTTCAGCACCAGCTCGACGGTCTCGTCGAATTTCGCGAAATGCGCTTTGCGAAGCAGTTCCGCCGCTTCTTCAAGCTTGTACGGCCGCGCCCCAATCAGCTTCCGCGCGCGGTCTATATTCTTGCCACCGATCTTTGCACTGCGGCCCATTTCTCAGCTTCTCCTAACCAACAACTTCGATGCCCATATTCCGCGCCGTGCCCATGATGGTGCGCACGGCGGAATCGAGCTTCGTGGTGTTCAAATCGGCGAGCTTGGCTTTGGCGATATCTTCCACTTGTTTCCTGGTGACCTTGGCGACCTTGTTGCGGTTCGGTTCGGGCGAACCCTTTACGATTCCCGCGGCGCGCTTCAACAGCTCGGAAGCCGGCGGCGTCTTGGTGATGAACGTAAATGTGCGGTCGGTGTAAATCGTCACCAGGACCGGAATAATCATGCCGTCGGGCTCTTTCGCCGTCTTGGCGTTGAACTGCTTGCAGAAATCCATGATGTTCACGCCGTGCGGGCCGAGCGCGGTGCCCACGGGCGGGGCGGGCGTGGCTTTCGCCGCCGCCAACTGCAGCTTCACCGTTGTCTGGATTTTCTTAGCCATTTCTAACCCCTACCTTTTAGCTAGCGCTTCGACCGAATCCGCCGAAACCGTTCGGCATCGACCTTCTCAAAATAGGCAATGTCGCCGTCGGGATTGCCGCGGCGGTGCTTGGTGAGAAAAATGTTGTACGTGCCTCGGCCAAATCCGGGGCAAGCCGCCTCAAAATCTTCCTTCGAGAACGGTTCCCGCAGTTTGCCCTGCTCGATGGCGTCGTCTAAAGCTGAAACAACACTCGACAGCATCAGCGTATCCTTCGGCCGCCTAGGCGACCTTTTCGACTTGCGCGAAATCCAGCTCGACCGGAGTCGAGCGTCCAAAAATCGTCACCGAAACTTTCAATGTGCTGCGGTCGGAATTCACTTCCTCGACCACGCCGGTAAAGTTGGCGAACGGACCATCCACGATGCGCACCGATTCGTTCCGGTCGAAACTCAGCCGCGGCTTGGGCTTCTCCGCCGTGCTCGTGGCGCGGTTCAGAATGTTCTGCACTTCTTCGTCGGTGAGCGGCGTCGGCGTCTGCCCCGAGCCGACGAACCCGGTCACGCGCGGCGTCGAGCGGACGACGTGCCAGGTGTAGTCGTCCATGTCCATCTCGACCAGCAAATACCCGGGATAACACATCCGCGGCGAAATCACTTTCTTGCCGCCGCGCACCTCGACCACCGATTCGGTCGGGATGATCATCTGCCCGATCTTATCTTCGAGGCCGAAAGCCGCGACGCGGCCTTCCAGGCTCTCTTTTACTTTTTTCTCAAATCCCGAATAGGTGTGAACGATGAACCACTGCTTCGACATTCAGCTTCCCTTAAGCCTTAAGGTGTTTGAACAAAATATTGACGAGGTAGCCGAGGCCTCCGTCAATCACCGCGAAGAATCCCGCGAAGAGCGCCACGGTTATGACCACGACCAGCGTCGTCGAGACTACGTCATCGCGGTTTGGCCAACTTACTTTCGACATCTCCACGCGCGTCTCGTGGAAAAACTGGCGCATCCGCTTCGGGTATTCCGCCAGCCGGGTGACAAATCCCGGGACCGGAAGCGATGAGCCTTCGCTGCTTGCGCCTTCCTGTTTCAATTTCGCCGCCTCTGCCATGAGCCTGCCTGTCTGCCGCTCTTAATAATCATCGCCTGCCATCCGTTTCCAAAAAACTGGCAGGGGAGGAGGGATTCGAACCCCCACTCTCGGTTTTGGAGACCGATGGTCTACCGTTGAACCTACTCCCCTTTATCCTGAGGCGCGGGGCCTTCCTGCGCCGAAGGGTTGGGGTTCTTCGCAGCGCCATTTGCGATCAGCGCCAACTTCTTCTTCCGGCTCCAACCCTTTAGTTCTACTCCCGGCTACTTCACTTCCTTGTGCGCCGTGTGCTTGCGGCATGTGTTGCAGAACTTCTGCGTCTCCAGACGGTCGGGATGCTTCTTCCGGTTCTTCATGGTGGTGTAGTTGCGGTTCTTACAATCGCCGCACTGCAATGTGATGATTTCTCTCATGTCCCTTTACTCGATGATCTCAGTGACCGCGCCGGCGCCCACCGTGTGCCCGCCTTCGCGAATCGCGAATCGCAATCCCTTCTCCAGCGCCACCGGCGTAATCAGCTTCACTTCCATCGATACGTTGTCCCCCGGCATCACCATCTCCACGCCCGTTGGCAACGCCACATCTCCCGTCACGTCCGTCGTCCGAAAATAAAACTGCGGCCGGTACCCCGTGAAAAACGGCGTGTGCCGCCCGCCCTCTTCCTTCGTCAACACGTACGCTTCCGCCTTGAATTTCGTGTGCGGCGTGATCGACCCCGGCTTCGCCACCACTTGCCCGCGCTCCACATCCTCTTTCTCCGTCCCGCGCAGCAGCAATCCCACGTTGTCGCCCGCTATCCCCTCATCCAGCAGCTTCCGGAACATCTCCACGCCCGTCACGATCCGCTTTACCGTCGGCCGGAATCCCACGATTTCCATCTCTTCCCCAACCTTCACTTTCCCCCGCTCGATTCGCCCCGTCACCACCGTCCCGCGTCCCGAAATACTGAATATATCTTCAATCGGCATCGCGAACGGCTTGTCCACTTCCCGCTGCGGCAACGGTATGCTCTTGTCCACCGCTTCCATCAATTCCAATATCGACTTCTCCCACTTCGCGTCCCCTTCCAGCGCCTTCAACGCCGATCCCCTGATCACCGGCACCGTGTCGCCTGGAAACTTGTAACTCTTCAGCAGCTCCCGCACTTCCAACTCCACCAGCTCCAGCAGCTCGGGATCTTCCACCACGTCGCACTTGTTCAGAAACACCACGATCGCCGGCACGCCTACTTGCCGCGCCAGCAAGATGTGTTCCCGCGTCTGCGGCATCGGCCCGTCCGTCGCCGCTACCACCAGAATCGCTCCGTCCATCTGCGCCGCGCCCGTGATCATGTTCTTGATGTAATCCGCATGCCCCGGACAATCGATGTGCGCGTAGTGACGGTTCGTTGTCTCGTACTCCACGTGCGCTACCGCGATCGTGATGCCCCGCTCCCGCTCTTCCGGTGCGTTGTCGATCGAATCGAACGCCCGAAACGCCACCTTCGGGTTGTTCTTCGACAGCACCTTCGTGATCGCCGCTGTCAACGTCGTCTTGCCGTGGTCGATGTGCCCAATCGTCCCCACGTTTACGTGCGGCTTACTGCGCTCGAATTTCTCCTTCGACATCGTCGGTTATCCTTGCCAGAGAGCTGCGTTCACGGAATTTCGCGCTCGTCTGATCGTTGGTTTTTTTATTTAGCCGCTAACTCCGGACCTCGCCGAACCCAAGCCGCCTTCCGCGCTGCGATCTGGAGCGGGGGACGGGATTCGAACCCGCGACCATCTGCTTGGAAGGCAGAGACTCTACCACTGAGTTACCCCCGCTCATGTCCAAAGGTCTGGAGCCTGGGACCGGGATTGAACCGGTGACCTCGTCCTTACCAAGGACGCGCTCTACCAACTGAGCTACCCAGGCTCATACCGGTCACTCGGCCCGCGCTTCGTGAATCTTGACACGCAAAAGCGGGGCTGCTCTCTTACTCACCTCAACTGTCGGGAACCTACTGTTTGTCGCGCGCAATTCGCAGGACTTGTCCGTTCGAGCGAGACGCTGGTGGACGGGGGAGGATTCGAACCTCCGTAGCCCGCAAGGAGCGGCAGATTTACAGTCTGCTGGTTTTAGCCACTCACCCACCCGTCCCGCGTAATCCACCGAGACACCGCTGTCGCGACTTCACGGGGGAACATCGCAACACAGAAAGGGCTCGTGTCCAAAGACACCAGCCCCAACTATTTTATCGCGAGGAATTCGATCGCATCACCGCAAAAAGTCCCCGGCCCGTCAAATTCAGCTGGCGGAGGGGATTGAACCCCCGACCCTCTGATTACAAATCAGATGCTCTACCAGCTGAGCTACGCCAGCACACTCAAACCGAGCAAAATTATCACAGCGGCATGAAAATTGCAAGCATGTTTCTTTTCCGACACGCCGGATGCCAACCGACCCTCCCGGAAGTGCCTTTTGCGCAAACAGTTCCCCCGGTCTAGTTCGCCGAAGGCTTACCAAACTTCGCGTCATCGACGGGTAAGTTGTGATGTATCTCGCTGAATGTGATCCGGATATCCAGCTCTCCCATTACTTGCTCGACTCCGAAAGGAAGCTTTACCCCGTCCACGTCCCGGAAGTCCGAAAAGTCCTCGCGGAACTCCGTTTTCCCTTCCGGGCGATCCCGCGTTCCGACTTCTCGAATAATCAGTCCGGAATTCGCATCAAAGTAGAATTTTTCAGCGTCGCCTTCCGCCGGAGTGGCTTCGAGCACATAGGCATCGTGATCGTTGACCTTCTCTTTACCGAGCAAGGTCATCGTCGGATAGGCGTCCGGCAGCTTCGCGGGCAAATCAAATTGCGCGTCGCGTGCAGCCTGCGCGAGTTCCTCGCCGCTCATCTCGCGCAATCCGTTCATGGGATCCTGTGCCCAGCCAACGGTGCCATCGTAGCCTTGTCCAAAGTTCGCGCCCGCCACAAATCCGGATGATACAACTTTGTTCGGCGTCTTCTGATCCACCTCGATCGTCCCCGTGACATTCATCGAAGGAATCTCGATGGTGCCGGTCGACACGCAGGTTTCGAGTTTCGTCCAGGCGTCGCGGCCTCCAATGGCGGTGACGTAACGATCGAGAATCTCGTCGACCGTGGGTGACGGTTGCTCATCAGGTGTTTTGGCTGTTTCCGCTGCAACGGCGGACGCAGCCGGGGCTGCGGGTTTGGCCGGCGGTGCTGGCTCGGCCGGAGCCGCAGGATCAACTGGCGGTACAGAGTCTTGCGCGAATACAGGCGCCGTCAAGAACCCAGCGAACAGGAGAATCGTAGCAAATCGATTCATTGTCGGGCCTTTGGCAAATCGGAAAGCATGCGTGTTTAACTTTAGATGCGCGAGTGACGAGTTCGGATGCGCGCCCGAGCGATTCTAAGCTCAATTTCTCCCGCCGACTGCGAAATCTTGCCGCTTGCACTGGCTTTACAGGCACGGGAGCGAACTCTATACTGCGGCGATGAGTTCCTCGGGTAAGCGGGCCATCGTTGTTGTTGTCGTCCTCCTGGTTTTGATTCTCGGCGCCGTAGGCTATTACTTTCTCCGCGGCCCTGCGCCCGCGCTGGTTGTAGCGCCAGGCGCCCCGCCTGACCTACTCAGTCTGCTCCCGCCGAACGCGCCCGTAATTGCCTTTGCCGATGTCGCGGCCTTGCGAGCTTCGCCGAATTTCGGCATGCAAAGCCCCGTCTTTAATTCGAGCGCCGAGGAAGATCCGGACTATCAGGCGTGGGAGAAGCAAACCGGGTTTCACTGGAACACAGATCTCGACAGACTGGCCATTGCGGCGTGGCCGGACTACGCGAAGAAGCTGCCAAACGGAGCGCCGCGCGTCGCTCTCGTTGCTCTCGCCGATGGCCGCTTCGATCGAGGAAAGATCAGCGCTTATGCGGCCCGATTCGGAACCGTGACAAAGCACGGCGCCGATGATATTTATGAAGTGCCATCAAGCATACCGAACGAAAAACTCTCCTTCACATTCCTCTCGCCGACGCGCATCGCTCTCGCCCAGGAAATGAGCCTCGATCCGCTGCTCGCTCTCTCCGGCAACTCGGGCCTCGATCCCGCGACGCGCGAACGCATCGCGCACGTGGCAGGCGCGACGTTCTTCGCCGTGATGCGCACCGACAATCTTCCCCAAACCATCGCGATTCCCGGACTTCAATCCGGGCAGTTGAATCACCTGCTCAAGAGCATTCGCAGCGTGACCGTGGCCGGTCATCCGGACGGCGCGAAACTCGTCATCGCAGCGGAGGCGGACTGCAATTCGTTCCCGAACGCGCTTCAACTCTCCACCACACTCGACGCCTTGCGCTGGATCGGCCGCGCCGCCCTCGCCGACCCCAAAACTCGCCAGCAGATGCGCCCCGCCGATGCCGCCGCGCTCGACACGTTGCTCAAGATCGCCAGCATTTCGCATCAGGATCACTGGGTTCGCATTCGCCTCGATCTCACTCCCGAAATCCTGCAAGCGGCGGCTCCATCTTCGAAATAAAAAGCGTATCGCGCATCACTCGGAAGGCCGCCAGGGCAATGTGCACCCGGGTGAGTCGTCGCTACAGGGTCTCGGTTCGGGAAATACGTGGTTCGAGAGAGAAAAGAGAAAGGAAACTCAGTCGCCGTTCGTCTGGCCGGTGTTAGCAGTTGCAGTCACAGAGGTGTCGCGCAGGTAGCGCCACGGATTCACAGGAGTATTGTAGAAGCGAACTTCATAGTGGACATGCGGGCCAGTCGCGTGTCCGGTGGCGCCTTCGAAACCGATCACGTCGCCGCGCTTCACTTGCGCGCCGACGCTGGTATTAAACTCAGCCAGGTGCCCATACCAAGTGGAAACGCCGAAGCCGTGGTCAATTACCACCAGGCGCCCGTAGCCCGCGCGCCGATCCACGATCGTCACAACGCCGTCCGCCGTGGCGCGCACTGAATCGCCCAGATGCGATGCGATGTCCACGCCGGAATGGAACGCGCCTTCTCCGCTGAACGGATCGAGACGCTCGCCGAAGCGTCCCGTAATTTCACCCACGACCGGCCACAGCGACGGCACGACGGCAAGATTCCCGAGTTGCGGGCCCGGCATCAATCGCAGGTTCTGATTCGACGCGGCAACGAGGGATATATTCGTCTGAAGGTAATTGAATTCAGCAACTGACTCGCTGAATTCCGTCCCAGGCTCCTGGTAACTGTCTTCCATCATGAACGGCGTCTGCCGGAAGCGCGTGATCCCGTAGGCCATCGCCACTTCGCTCGCCAGAGATTGCAGCGAATCCAGCCGCTGATTCGTGTCGGACACCTGCGTCTGCAATTGCCGGTACTGTTTCTTCAAGCTGACTTGCTCGCGCCGCAGCGTGTTGTAGTTCGTGACTTTCCAAAGCATCCGGCTATACGAACCAAGCGCCGCGATCACCGTGACGCCGCCAACCAGCGAAAGCAGCAGGAGAAGTTGAATCATATACAGCGGCACGCGCACACGACGGACTCCGCCGGAGTCGTTGGCTGCAATAAAGAGGGTATACGACTTACTTCGCATCCGCTCCCACGCCTTTAGGATTACTGCGACAGGTCGAAGGCCACGCGCCCCCGCGATGGTTCGCCGAGTCTTCTTTGGGTGTGAACCGAGAGCCCTGGTTCGAAACCCGACGAATTGTAGGGAGTCAATCATCGTTCGTCAACCCATTTCTTCCATTTCCGATAGGGCCACATTTCGACCCACGTCTTCCCGTACAGGCTATAATCGGCAAGACTCTGTCTATGATTGACACTATTTTCCCGTGAAATCAGGCTCCTCCACAACTGTCCTGACGACCAGTGAATGCGCTCTGCTCGGGCGCATCATGCGAGCCGTCCCTATGGCCACTGGCGACCGCCGTAAGGCAGGTTTGCGCCTCGGGATTGGAGATGACGCCGCACTGCTCTCGCCGCGAGCCGGAAGTGATCTCGTCGTAAGCAGCGACTTCTTTCTACAAGATCGTCATTTCCTGCTTCGCTTCCATCCGGCTGATTCCGTGGGGTATAAGTCCCTGGCTCGCGCCGCAAGCGATCTGGCTGCCATGGGAGCCGAGCCGGCTGCCTTTCTATTGAATCTGGCGCTTCCCGCGGACAAGACCGGCGCGTGGCTGAATAGCTTTCTGGCGGGACTGGCTCGGGCGTCTCGGGAAATCGGTATACTACTTATAGGAGGAGACTTAGCGAAATACAGGACCGTCGCAATCTCTATCACTGTGATGGGTTACGTGAGCTCTGGACGAGCCGCCCGGCGTTCAGGGGCTAGGCCCGGCGATCTGATCTACATCAGCGGCAAATTGGGCGCCGCGCGGCTTGGGCTGGAATTGATACGGAAAAGAGCGGATCGAAAGCGCGGCGCGCAACGATTGCTCCAACCGCACCTTTATCCTTCAGCTCGCACTGAGCTGGGCGCATGGCTCGCACGGCGCCGCCTCGTCACGTCGATGATGGACATCTCGGATGGCCTCTCCATCGATCTCAATCGCCTCTGCCAAGCCAGCCGCGTTGGCGCCATTGTCGAGGCCGCGCGAATTCCTCGCGTACGGATCCCAGGGCCGTGGGCAAAACTCCTGCGTCTGCGCGCGTCGGCTCCTGTCGATTTCGCCCTCAATGGTGGGGACGATTACGAGCTTCTCTTCACCGTCCCGCCGCGCCGCGCGCGCGAGTTACGTCGCGCGCCCGGCGGCGTTCCGCTCACCTGCATCGGCAAAATCACGCGCGCTCGCCACCTCGATGTCGTCGATTCTTTAGGCCGCAAGTCGCCGCTTGCTCCCGGCGGCTGGGACCATTTTCGCGATTGACCTTCGGTATCGCAGGATTCCTGCCATCGGAACTGAATCGCAAAGGCGTCTGCTCCGAACGCCATCTGCAGCCAACGACTCTTTGACATCGAATGTCTCCGGTGCTCTAGATTGACGTATACTTCGTGCCACTCGTTCGCGGCCATTCGGCCTTTTCCGAATTCTAGACACATGCTCCAACTGGAGGTTCGATCATGATCCGAGTCCGGGCTCGCCGCATCGCCGCAGTTTCTTGTTTGGCCGTCGCCGTCGTTCTCGCCACTAGTCCCGTGAACCGCGCGCAAGACAAGACATCTACCGGCAAGATTCACACCTATTTCTTAGCCGCTGATGAAGTGGAATGGGATTACGCTCCGAGTGGCCTGAACAAAATGACGGGCATGCCATTCGAAGGCTACGCGAACGTCTTCGTCGAACGCGGCCCGCATCGAATTGGCAAGGTGTATCGGAAAGCGATCTATCGCGAATACACGGACGCGAGCTTTACACAGCTCAAGCCGCACCCGCCCGAGTGGGAACATCTTGGCATTCTCGGCCCAGTCCTTCGCGCCGAAGTCGGCGACACCATTCGCGTGGTCTTCAAGAACAACGCCACCGAACCCTACAGTATTCATCCTCACGGCGTGTTCTATCTGAAGGACTCCGAAGGCTCCGGCTACGATGACGGCACCTCGGGCGCCGATAAGGCCGACGATGCCGTTCCGCCCGGCGCAACGCACACCTACACCTGGGAAGTTCCCGAGCGCGCAGGTCCCGGCCCGGATGATCCGAGCTCGATCGTGTGGCTCTATCATTCACACGTCCGGGAGATGAAGGACGTCAACAGCGGTTTGATCGGCGCGATCATCATCACGCGCCGCGGAATGGCCGGACCCGATGGCCGGCCAAAGGACGTCGACCGCGAATTCGTCAATCTCTTCATGATCTTCGACGAAAACTCCACCTGGTATCTCGACCACAACATCGAGGCCTATACCAGCGATCCGAAGGGCGTAAATAAGACCGAATTCAGCCCGGCCGACGACAAAGGCAATTTCTATCCTGCCGGCGCCGGCTTCGCCGCAGCCAACGGCAAGTTCACAATCAATGGCTACATCTACGGCAACATGCCCATGATGACCATGAAGAAAGGCGAGCGCGTCCGCTGGTATCTGGTGACCATCGGCGAAGGCGTTAACGTTCACACGCCGCACTGGCACGGCAACACCGTTCTCGAACACGGTCGCCGCACCGACGTTGTTTCCATAATGCCGGCGCAAATGGTAACCGTCGATATGGTTCCGGATGATCCCGGCACGTGGATGTATCACTGCCACATCGACGAGCACATGGAATCAGGTATGTCAGCGCGGTATCGCGTCGAGCCTTAGTTCCGGGTAGTTCGTTTCCGGCGCGCTGGAAGAAGCCGCATCAGCGCTTCGCCATACGTCGCCCTCAGTGCTGCGAGGCGGGGGCCGCAGCAGGAGGAGCTGCGGGAGCGGAAACTTGCGTCAAGCCTTGCTCGGCGGCGTCGGCGGGCGGCGCCGTGTCGGGCGTGTCCACCTGCACGACTCTCGATGGCGCAAGTTTTTCGAGCGGCACGACGTTCTGAAATTCCTCGATCGGCTTGCTGTCCATCGCGCCTTTCATGAACTCGAGCCAAATCGGCAGGGCCGCGCGCGCGCCCGTTTCTTTCTTGCCGAGCGATATCCTCTTGTCGTCGTTCCCCACCCACACGCCTGCGGTAAGCGATGGCGTGAACCCGATGTACCACGCATCGGTGAAATCATTCGTCGTACCCGTCTTCCCCGCACTCGGACGCCCAAGCTCTTTCGCGCGCACGCCGGTGCCGAACTGCACGACATCCTCGAGCATCGCCGTCATCGTCCGCGCGACGTCCGGAGGCACGACGTCGGTCACCTGCGGCTTGGCCTCCTCCAGTAGCGCGCCGTCGTACGTGGTAACCCGCCGAATCATGTGCGGCTCGATGTGGATGCCGTCGTCAGGAAAAACAGTGAATGCCGAGACGTGTTCCATCAGCGTCAAATCCGCTGCGCCCAGCGCCAGCGGCAAATACGGCGGCAGCGGGCTCGTGATTCCAAAGCGCCGCGCCGTTGCGATGGTCTTTTCAATCCCGACCTGATCCAGCAGCCGAACCGCGGGAACGTTCCGCGAATCGGCCAGGGCGCGACGCAGCGTGATGCGCCCTTCGAATTTCTCATCGTAATTCTTCGGCGAATATTCCTGCCCGCCGCTGCGGAACGTGACCGGCTCGTCCACTATCGTGTCGAACGGAGAGAGGCCTTGCTCGAGCGCGGTCGCGTAGACGTAGACCTTGAACGAGCTGCCCGTCTGCCGCAACGCCTGCATGGCGCGATTGAACTTCGATTCCTCGAAGCTCGACCCGCCCACCATCGCTTTAATTTCTCCAGTGGAATTATCGATCGCGAGCAGCGCGCCCTGCACCGTCAGTTCCTGCTCGAGCTCGACTTTTGCCGTCGTGCCGGAAATGTCGAGTATCTTGAAAAGCGCGAGATCGCCAGCCTTGAAAAGCTCCTTCGGCGAAGTGCGGCCCGTCCAGGAAAACGCGGGCTGTGCGGCGAGCGCAACATAAGGGCCGATTCTTACCGTCGCTTCCACACCGTTCACCGCGCGCACCAGTCCGGTGACGTAGCTCCCCTTTTCGATCGTGTCGTGCCAATCGTCGGATTCGTAGCTGTCGAGCTTCGCCACGCCTTCGGTCACAATATTGTGCAGACCGCCGCGCCAGCCGTGCCGGCGATCGTAGTCGTGCAGGCCGTCAAGCACGGCTTGATTGGCGTAGCGTTGCATCGAAGCGTTCAGCGTGGTGTACACGCGCAGGCCCTGCTCGTGCACGGCTACCGTGCCGTACGTGCGTTCCAGATATTGCCGCACTTCCTCGACGAAATACGGCGCGAGATCGTTGTGCGGTGTGGACAGATGGAGCCCGAGCGGAGTTTTCGCAGCCGCTTCCGCTTCCGCCGAAGTAATTTTCCGATCGTGCGCCATCAGCGACAGCACGAGGTTGCGCCGCGAGCGTGCTTTTTCCGGATGCAGAATCGGCGAATACGACGGGCCACGGATAATTCCCGCCAGAACGGCGGCTTCCGGAAGCGTCAGCTTGCCGACCGGTTTGCCGAAATAATATTCCGACGCCGCTTCAAAGCCGTAGTTTCCGTGGCCAAGATAAATCTGGTTGCAGTACATCGTGAGGATTTGCTGTTTCGTGTAGTGGCGCTCGATCTGCAGCGCCAGCAGCATTTCCTGAGTCTTCCTGCGAAACGAGCGGTTCGAACGGTCGAGGAAAAGTCCGCCGGCCAGCTGCATCGTAATGGTGCTGGCGCCTTCGGAGATGCGCCGCTTGGTGATGTCGCGCCACGCTGCGCCGACCACCCGCGTGAAATCCACGCCCCAATGCTCTTCGAAGTGCTGGTCCTCGGTCGAAAGAATCGCGTCCTTCAGCATCTTCGGAATCTGTTCGTAGGTGAGGAGGATGCGCCGCTGCAGCGCGAAGGTCCCGATCGACGTGCCATCGTCGGCGTAAAGTTCCGTTACCGTATCCGGACGGTAGTCCTCGAGCGCGCGAATTTCCGGAAGGTCGCTCGTGTAAACGAACAGCAGGCCCACCGCCGCTCCGAAGCCGATCGAGCAGAGCAGCAGGAATGTGAAGGCCAGGCGGCCGAACAGAGTTCCGCCGCCGATTTTCATCGAAGCCTGAATGAAGCGTTCCACGGAAGCATTATTCTAACGCATCGAAGCGCTTCGCGCGGAGACGAAGACTTGCCGATGCGGACAAAAGCGGCAATAGGCGAAGAAAGAAGCGCTGGTTCATCTGGAGGCGCGAAGTGGCGCGCCGCGGAAGACGAGGGTTTGGCTAATCTTTGCCGACGTAGGCGTCGGCTTCGATCTCGAGGAGCATGTCCGGCGAAATGAGCTTGCGAATCTCAATCATGGAAGTGGCCGGGCGAATATCCCGGAAGAATTCGCCGTGCGCCTTGGCGATTTTCTCCCAGTCGGCGATCTGCGTCACAAAGATGCGCGTGCGAACGACGTCGCTCATTTTTGCGCCGGCCTTTGCGAGCGCCGTCTGGATGTTCTTGAGAATCTGCACTGCCTGCGCGTAGGGGTCGCCGATGCCAACCAATTCGCCGCTCGCATTCGTCGCCGTCGTTCCCGCGACGTGCACATAATCCCCCACGCGCACGGCGCGCGAGTACCCGACGATCGGCTCCCACGGCGTCCCGCTCGAAATATTTTGTCTCGACATCGCTCGCAATCCTCCTCGCCCATCATAAATTCCCCGGCGTCTCGCCGCCAAAACGATTTCTTTGCGCAGCCTGTGCTTCCGAAGACAATTCGGCCGGCGTCAATCGTCGAAGCGCGCGCGAAGCTCCGGCGGCGTCACAGGACACACATTGTCGCGGCGCCCGAAAATGCGGTACCGGATGCGCGCAACGCCGTTATACACCGCATCGCGCAGCCCGCGCGGAATCACCTGGATGATCCCCGCGATTAATTTCCAGATTCCGCCGAGGCGCCGCAGAATGTGAATGACGCCGTCCGACCGGATCAAAAGCCGGCCGTCGCTCGTGAGCACAACCATGCTGTCCGGCAAACCACTCCGCCGTTCGGCAGGCACGAGCGCCTCGAACGTCGCGCCTTGCAGCGCCGCAAACCTGAATTTGGCGCCGGTCTTGTCCCGCGCAATCAGGAATCGCACATAGCCCTGGCACAGTCCGCAATACCCGTCATAGAAAATTCTCTCTGCCCCGGCTGGCGAGGAGCCGGTCTTGCTCTGAAGAATTGTGGACGGTTGATTCATGGCACGTGGAGGACCGCACCAGTTCTCGTGCAGCGTTCCGGATTGCCGGACGAAACCCGATCCTCGAACAGTATTGTCGCGCGGCGCGAAGGTTAAATCCATCGTGACGCCTCTGGAAACTGCCGCTGGACACGGATTCCTGAACTCTCTAAGCTAAAGTTTGAGATCGTCCGGCGGCGGGTGACACGCAATGAAGTGCACCAACATCCTCGAAGCGATCGGCAACACGCCCCTGGTTCGCCTCAATCGCCTCGCGAAAGATTCGAAAGCCGAACTCTACGTCAAAGCCGATTACATGAATCCCGGCGGTTCGGTGAAAGATCGCATTGGGATTTCGATGATCGACGAGGCCGAGCGAAAAGGCTTGCTGAAGCCCGGCGGCACGATTATCGAAGGCACTTCGGGCAACACGGGAATGGGCCTCGCCCTGGTCGCGGTGGTGCGCGGTTACAAAATTGTCTTCACCATCACCGACAAGCAATCGCGCGAAAAAATCGACCTGCTGAAAGCGTTCGGCGCGGAAGTGATCGTCTGCCCGACCGCGGTCGAGCCCGAAGATCCGCGCAGCTATTATTCCGTCGCGAAAAAACTGGCGCGCGAAATTCCCAATTCGTTCTATCCGAATCAGTACGAAAATCCCATGAATCCCGAGGCACATTACCGGACCACGGGTCCTGAAATCTGGAAAGACACCGAAGAAAAAATTACGCACTTCGTTTGCGGCATGGGAACCGGCGGAACGATCAGCGGCGTAGGCCGCTATCTGAAAGAACAGAATCCGAAAATCAAAATTATCGGCGTCGATCCTTACGGCTCGCTCTATTACGAATTCGTGAAGACGGGAAAAGTCGGAAAGGCGCTCACGTACGTCGTCGAAGGAATTGGAGAGGATATTTTCCCCGGCACGATGAACTTCAAAGTTCTCGACGACGTATTGCAAGTCAACGACGAGGAATGTTTCGTCTGGGCGCGCCGCTTGGCCAAGCAGGAAGGGATTTTCACGGGCGGCTCGGGCGGTGGCTGCGTGGCCGGCGCCATTCGCGTGGCGAAGGAAGCCCAGAAAGGCGATGTCATCGTCGCGTTCTTGCCGGATTCGGGGACGCGCTACTTGAGCAAGATATACAACGACGCCTGGATGCGCGAATACGGCTACGTCGAAGCCGAAGTCACGCTCACGGCAGCCGACGTCGTTCGCGTGAAGAGGCACAACGGAAAGACCCGCGAGCTGATCGTCGCGCAGCCGTACCAGACCGTTTTTCATGCTCTGCACACGATGCAACAGCAGGATATTTCACAGCTCCCGGTCTTCGAGGAAGACACGCCGGTGGGCACGATTTACGAAGATCAGATTCTGAACCTCGCGCTCCAGGGCAAAGATTTGCGCAAGCTCGTCATTCGCGAAGTGATGGGCAAGCCGCTGCCGCAAGTCGCGAGCGACGCGCCGGTCGAGCGCGTGACGCACATGCTGAGCCACGAAGGCCCGGCGGTTTTCGTCGAGATGGGAAACGGCAAGCACGAGATTCTGACCAAGTTCGACCTGATGGACACGATTGCCGGCCTGGTCGAGCTGAAGCGCTGACAATTTGCCATCCGCCGAACGGCGCCATACATCCAATTGCGAACGTGTGATGGCGAACGCCTCGTTGCGCCTGACGGCGGACGCGGCCGGATCTGATCTTTTGCCCGGGAATCCCGCACGATATGAAGATTGAAGACTTCAACGAACGCCTGCGAAGTTCGATTCTCGTCGCGGATGGCGCGATGGGCTCGATGCTCTACGAGTTTGCCGGCGCGCAGCGTTGCCTCGAAGAATTAAACGTCACGCAACCCGAAGCCGTTTTCCGCATTCATCAGTCCTATCTCGAAGCCGGCGCGCAAGTCATCGAGACCAACACCTTCGGCGCGAACCGCAACAAGCTCGCCGCTCTCGGACTCGGCGATCGCGTCAACGAACTGAATCATCGCGGCGTCAAAATTGCCCGCGAGGCGCGCGAAGCGGCGCGCCACGAAGTCCTTCTCGCCGGCTCCATCGGCCCGCTCGGCGTCCAGCACCACGTCCGTGAACTTCCGGCCGAACAAATGCAGCAGATCTTCCGCGAGCAGGCCGCGGCGCTCGAAGAACGCGGCGTGGATTTATTTATTCTCGAAACCTTCAGCGATCTCGACGAGTTGTGCGCCGCGGTGGATGGTATTCGTTCGTTCTCGCGGCTTCCGGTTGTCGCCCAACTCACCTATTCCGAAGAAGGCAGCACGTTCGGCGGCACGCGCCCCGAAGAAGCATGGGCAAAACTAAAAGACAAAGACATTCAGGCCATCGGCGCGAATTGCACGGTGGGCCCGCAACTTCTGCTTCCCGTCTTGCGCGAGCTGGCCAAGGTGGCGAATCTGCCCTTAAGCGCGATGCCCAACGCCGGCTTCCCGCATCGCATGGGCGACCGCATCGTCTACCCCAAATCTTCCCCGGAATATTTCGCGTTGTTTGCGCGCGAGGCCGCGGAACTCGGCGTCCGGCTCCTCGGCGGCTGCTGCGGGACAACTCCGCAACACGTTCAAGCCATGGCCGAGGCCACGAAGAAACTGCATCCGAAACAGCGCGCGACCGTGGAAGCGCCGGAGGAAGCAAGCGTCGAAAAAGCGCGGCGCATCGTAGCGCGCGAGCCCGAAAGCAAGCTCTGGAAAAAATTGCGCGCCAAAGAGTTTGTCGTCTCCGTAGAGATCGATCCGCCGAAAGGAATTTCAATCGATCGCATTCTCGAGCAGGTCGCCCGCATCATGACCCACGGCGGCGTGGACGCAATCGACATCAACAGCGGCACGCTCGCGCGCGTCGGCATGGACGCGATGATGCTCGCGGGCGCCCTCGAAGCCCACGGCTACGAAACCATTCCGCACATCACCTCGCGCGATTCGAACATCATCGGCCTGCAGGCGATGCTCCTCGGCGCCTGGGCCGTCGGCGGGGTGCGCAACGTTCTCGCCATCACCGGCGATCCGCCTTCGCTCGGCGATCATCCGGAAACTTCCGGCGTCTACGAAGTGGACTCCATCGGAATCGTGAAGATTCTTTCGCGGCTGAATCAGGGCACCGATTGGGCGGGCAAAAATCTTGGCGGTGCAACAAATTTCACCGTCGGCGTCGCGGTGAATCCCGTGGCGGAAGATCTCGACGAAGAAATCCGCCGCTTCGAGGAAAAAATCGCCGCAGGCGCGCACTTCGCGATGACCCAACCGATCTTCGATCCCGCGCACTGGCACGCCTTTCTGAAGCAGCTCGGCGGCAAATGCCCCGTCCCGGTGATCGTCGGCGTGTGGCCGCTGACGAGCTACAAGCAGGCGCTGCGCCTCAACAATGAAGTTCCCGGAATCGTAATTCCCGAGCCCACGCTGAAAGAACTCGAAAAGGCGGGCAACACCGCTCGCGACGCCGGCTTCGCCCTCGCGAAACGCATGCTCGAATGGGCCCGCACCGAAGTTGCCGGCGCGTACCTGATCCCGCCCTTCAAACGCTACGAAGAAATTCTCGAATTATTGTAATTCGCCGGCGCGAGCCCGGCGCTCCCGATTCAATTCGGTTTGCGGAGATGATCGAGGATCGGAAATAGGACGACTGCAATCGCAGCATTCACGAGCGAAGCGAGGAACAGCTTCATGCTGAAATATGTTGCCGGACGGTCGAGCAGGACGCGGCTGAGAAGCGTCAGTATCGCCTGGTGAAAATGGAAGAATACGATAACCAACCCAAAACGGCTGACGGGATGTTCCGTATCGATGCGCGCGCCGAGCGATGACGCCACGTAACCGACGAACGTTTTCGCAATGCCGTAATAACCGATCGGCATGTGGCTCACCGCGTCCTGCAAGATCCCAATCCCAGCTCCGAGCAGCAATCCCGTCGCCGGGTTGCGGCGGCTCAGCGAAAAATAAATCGTAACCAGCAGGGGCAGCTCGAGCAGTCCGGCCCAACTGCCGTACTTGTTCAGGAACGCCTGCAGCACGAGCGCGAGGAACGCCGTCACCACGGTCGCGCCGCCGTAGAACTTATGAACCTCGATATGTTGCTCGGCCTGTACTCGTGAGCTCATCAGTCTTCAACACGCAAAGCGCAAATCACTTCTGCGACGCAGGCGCCGCGGTTTCCGCCGGCTTCTTCAATGAAATTTCCTGCTGCGAAAGCAGGATGATGACGTCCTCGAGCCGATCGAGGCGCGCCGCGGGCTGCACGTCGATCGTCTGAAACGTGTTCCCCCTCTTCACGTCCACCACGGTGCCCACGGGCAAATCCTTCGGATAGATACGGTCCTCGCCGGATGTGACCACCGCTTCCCCCGGCTGCACTTTCTCTTCGTTCACCACGTATTCCATCCGCAACGCGGGATCGCCGGTGCCCTTGATCACTCCATGCGTCCGCGTCGACGAAAAAAGCGCGCCCACGCCGCTGTCCTTGTCCGTAATCACGAGCGCCTGCGCGGTATTCGGATAGACCTCGACAATTTTCCCGACCACGCCGTCCGGCGTGATCACCGCCATGTTCCGCCGCAGACGATCGTGCTCGCCACGATTGATGAAAATGGTGCGGCTGGAAGAATCCGAGCTCGCCCCGATCACCTGCGCGGCAAGCATGGGCGCTTCGTTATGCGCTTCGCGAAAATTTAGGAGTGCGGCGAGACGCCCGGCTTCCGCCGAAGCGCTCTCCAGTTCGCGATTGCGCAGTTCGAGCTGCTCGACTTCCAGGCGCAAATGCTCGTTGTCCGCGCGCGTGTGGCGCAGATCGACGTAATTGCGCCAGCCGCCTGTCACGGTCAAGATCGACCACGTGCCGGCGCGCTGCAGCGGCGTCAGAAGCTCGACTGCCCATAGACGAATGAGCCGGACGTCGCGCTCCCGCTTGATTTGAAACGCCATCAGCAGCACCTGCGCCAACACCACGACCGTCAAGAGGGTGAAGGGCCGTTGACGCGATGGAAAATCGATCATGGATCGCTACATCCGCAACCAAAACCGGCAACCAAGTGCTGAAATCTTTTTCGCCTAAGAATTAGGAAGAGACTAAAGCCGCGGCCTCAAATGCAATCTTCTTGTCCGCGCCGCAACCGCTAATCAATCGAAACGAGCCGCAGCAGCCGGAAATCGCTGAGCATCTTCCCCGTCCCGAGCACCACCGACGCGAGCGGATCGTCCGCAATCGAAACGGGCAGTCCGGTCTCCTCGCGAATGCGCTTATCAAGATTCTTGATGAGCGCGCCGCCGCCCGTCAGCACGATCCCGCGATCGCTGATGTCCGCGGAAAGCTCGGGCGGCGTGCGCTCGAGCGCCACGCGAATCGCGTTCAAAATCGTCGCGATGCACTCCGAAAGCGCCTCGCGAATTTCGTTGTCGTCGATCGTCACGGTGCGCGGAACGCCCTCGATCAGGTTGCGCCCCTTCACCTCAAGTGTGAGTGGCTTCTCAAGCGGATACGCCGAGCCAATTTCCATTTTGATGGCTTCGGCCGTGCGCTCGCCGACCAGCAAATTGTATTTGCGCTTCAGGTAATGCATGACGGCCTCGTCCATCTCATTCCCCGCCACGCGCACCGAGCGCGAGTACACGATCCCGCTCATCGAAATGACCGCGATGTCGGTCGTCCCGCCGCCGATATCCACCACCATGTTTCCCGAAGGCTCTTCGATCGGCAAACCCGCGCCAATCGCCGCGGCCATGGCCTGCTCCACCAGATAGACCTCGCTCGCCCGCGCGCGATACGCCGAATCCTGCACCGCTCGCTTCTCCACCGGCGTAATTTCGCTCGGCACGCCGATGACGATCCGCGGATGCACCAGAACGCGCCGGTTATGCGCCTTCTGGATGAAGTACGTGAGCATCTTTTCGGTGACTTTGAAGTCGGCAATTACGCCGTCCTTCATCGGCTTGATGGCCACCACGTTTCCCGGCGTGCGTCCGAGCATGTCCTTCGCTTCCCGTCCGACCGCGACCACTTCCCCGGTGTTCTTGTTGATCGCGACGATCGACGGCTCGTTCACCACAATGCCCTTGCCTTTCGCATAGACGAGCGTATTGGCTGTTCCGAGATCGATGGCGAGGTCGGAGGAGAAGAGACTGAACAGCGACCTCATGCTGTAACCGTTCTTATTCACGTGAGTATTACGCCTCCCCCCAGAATTCGCAGCGTGCTTCCGGCAGCGGGCACCGCGCGGGTTTCTCCCGGCGCAACGAATGCGCGCACGGCGCGCTCTCTATGGAATGACAATCGACACGCGCTTGATGGCCGTCCCGCCGCGCCGATTTTGCCCGGTGATAACGATGTTCTGGCTCCCCCGCGTCATCGGCGGAGTGAAATAGTGAAACGTGCCGTCGGCGCGCACATCCGCAACTTTTTCCCCGTTGATGATCAGCGTTGCGCCGGGCTCGGTGCGCCCGGAAACCTCCACGAGATTGCCGTGCAACTCCGTGGAATCCACCTCCAGCAGCATGTCCTGTTCCTTGCCCTGTGTCACGAGAGTGAACTTGTACGGATCGCTCAGGTCGCTGACCGCATCCTTCGCGTCGACCGCGCGCACCTTCCAGAAATAATCGCCGGGATCCAGTCCCGCGATATCGAGACTCGTGTCCGCGGTGTGCCGCTCCAGCAAAACGTGATTGAAGAGCGACGATTTGCTGATCTGCAGGACGTAGGCCTTCGCCGTCGGCGCATCCTTCCATGAGAAATGGATCGCATCCTTCTTCGGGTCGGCCACGATGATGGGCTGCAAGTTGATCGGCGTAATCAACTCCGGTGGAGCGAGAACCTGCTCCTTCGTAAACCCGCCGCCCGTCGTTGGGAACGTCACGCGCTCCCACTGATTCACGCTGACGCTCTCGCCGCCGCGCTTCATTTCCGCGCTGCCGGCATTCACGGTGATCTGCTGCTCCTGCGTCGTCGGGTCGCTGCGAACTTCGGCGCGGCTGTTCTCGCGCAGCGAAGCCACCGCGTTCGCAAACGAAATGTCCGCCTTCGATCCGGGCACATTCCAGCTCGGCGTCGCAAGATCCACCTGCCCGGCCTGGATGTGCATCCCGACGCGCGTGCTGCGATCCGAGTCCACGGCGTTTTCTTCCACCGTAACCAGCGTGTCGCCCTTGACCGTGTACGTCGTGCCATCCGAAAAAGCGATGCGCGCGACGCCTTCCGAACCGGTCTGAATCAAGTCGCCCTTATCGAGCGTCGATTGATAGTCCGCGTTGGCCCACTGCACCGAATTCACCTTCTTCACCTGCACCTTGCCGTCCAGATTGACGAATCGCGCCTCCCGCGCCACGGGAGCTGCTGCCGGCGCGCTCGGCTCCATGATCTTCGCGCTGATCCGTTGCATGACGCTACCGGAAGCCTGTGGAAAAACCAGATACACCGCCCCGAAAATGATGGCGAGAAGGATCGACCCGTAAATCAGCACGGTCTTATACGTGACCGTGTGCCAGTACACCTCGACCTTCTGGATTTTGGGCTTGGCTGCTGCCGGTAATTTTGTTTCTATCATGGGAAAATACGTCGATTCTGCAATCTAGCATAGGGGTATAGGCCCTGCAACAGAGCCCGGAAATCGGTGCGAATCCGCCAACCCCGTCCATTCGCACACGAAACGCATTAAACCCGCTGCGCGATGAAATTCCGCGATGAATCTGCCGAAAATCTCCTCGAATTCGGAGCAGATACGCCAAAAAAAAGGGGCGAGTTCGATTCGGCCAGCATCGGACGCGGAAACTGCTGTGAGTCATGGACTTTTGACGGTACGATGAGTTTAGAATCTTATGAGAGTGAAGATCCGCACACGGTTTGCGACCGCCAAAGCGACAGCTAGAGCGCTGGGTGTGCCGCGCATTCGCGCGGAGAAGTTGGCGAAGCTCGTAGACTCACCCGCACAGGCCCATCACACCAATCACCTCCTTTCGGAGGCGTCTCCTGTTCCGCAGAGACATTCCTCCAAATCGACATTCGCGTTTCGCAGGAACGGCCGTAAGTTCGCGGACGCGCTGAGCACGGTTAAGAGTCACTCCTCGAAAATAGCTTCTGCCTCGAGAAAGAGGCAATCGCGTGTCAGAATCTCGAAAGCCTCCCGCTAGCGTCTTCCTGAACATCCCTTACGACGCCCCATTTGAGAATCTGTGCCTCGCGTACATTTCAGGAATTAGCGCTTTTGGACTCGTGCCGCGGGCCACGCTCGAGATCCGTGGAGGCGCTAGGCGACTCGATCGAATCTTTGAACTGATAAAGAATTGTCAATATTCGCTTCATCACCTTTCCAGAGTCGAACTCGACACGAGGCGGCCTCCAACGCCGCGGTTTAACATGCCTTTCGAACTCGGGCTTTCCGTCGCTTGGGAGAGGATTTCCAAAAAGAAGCACGCATGGTTTGTCTGCGAAGCAAAAAATCGGCGGCTTGCCAAGTCCTTAAGCGACCTTGACGGCACGGATCCATATGTCCATCACGGGAATGTCACCGGAGTTTTTCGAGAACTTTGCAATGCTTTCGTTAGGACGCACAGACAGCCAACAATTCAACAGATGCGGCGAATTTACGAAGATATAGTGAGGAATTTGCCCGTCATTTTGAAAGAGGCTGGCTCGAATTCGATCTATAACGCTAGAGTCTTCAAGGACATCTGCGTGATCGCCAGCGCCTCAGCCGACAGAAACGTTTCCGGCACTAACATCCGGAAAAGAATCGCGCGATAGCCCGTCCCCCGAGCCGTTTCTCAATTCTCTCCGAGTTGTAGCCAAGCCCCGCACAATTGCGGCGCGTCTGGGTGCGTTACGTCGACGCATTGTTCGCCTCACCTCCGGCCGCCTTGAATCGGCGGCTACGCCAAAACGCCACAGCCTGTAACGTCTCGCCGATCGGATTCCTCTCGTTCGTCTCTTAAATCTCCGTCCCACAAACGAAGATTTTCGCACACCTCCAATCCCATTGATTTGACGCCGGTTGCGACGGCGTCCACAGCATGTGGATTTGCGGGTACGAACCGCTCGTGCTAGGTTGGAATGGGAGCTATGTTTAGGCGCACAACAATTCGAAAGGCCAATGCCAGCCGCCGCGAATCCACACTGGCTGGACCGCCTTACCCTGCGGCTGCGGAGCCTGTACGGCTTCACCCTGAATCCGCCGCGGCGGAGGAACAGGTTTCTTGTCTCCGGCTTCTATCCCCTAGCCCCCGTGCTTACCAGAACGCCCGCATTAGATCCCGTGCGCAGCGACTTCGAGCACCGAGCCCTACCCTGCGGCCTCTGGGGCCGTCGGCAGCGCTTTCCCTGCGTCCGCTGCGGCGCACGAGCGGCCCGTGGCGGCAAAACGCACCCGCAGCTCTTTCTAATCGGGACACCAAACGATTAGAAATCGCGCTAAGGAGTTGACAACATGGAACGGAGCCGATTTCTAATCGGAACAAAATACGAGTCCTCGCGCGCCGCGATCGAACGCTCGCTTCGAGCTCCGGGCGAATCACGAAGTCTCTGGCTTCACAAACGAAACTCATTGAGAGTCAAGGAAACGTGCACTATACTTGAGCGTTTTGGCGGTTACGGAGAGGGCTGACACAAGCATGTTGGACCTTATTCAGCAGCGGAAGACGGGCGTGAAGATCGTCATGGGCGTTCTGCTCGGGCTCATCTGCCTGGCCATGGTCATCACGCTCGTGCCGGGCCTCATCCCGGGCACGACCGCGGGCACCAGTGCGGACGCGGTTGCGCGCGTCGGCGATCAGGAAATCTCGCGCACCGATGTGCAGACTCTGCTCAACCGCGAGACGCGCGGCCAGACGCTTCCGCCAATGCTGAAGGGACTCTACGCCAAGCAAGTTCTCGATCAGATGATTTTCGAGAAGGCCCTCGAGCTCGAAGCCGGCGGTATCGGCTTGAAGGTGACTCCAGAAGAAGAAACCGAACGCATCAAGAAATATCTCCCGACCGTTTTCATCGGAGACACGTGGGTCGGCAAGGACCGCTATACCGCGGAAGTGCAGGCGAAGACGGGAATGAGCGTCGAGGATTTCGAGGATTTCGTCCGCCAGCAACTCCTCGAAGAAAAATTCCGCTCGCTGCTCACGGATGGCATCACGGTTTCTCCCGCCGAAATTTCTCAGGAATTTCGGCGGCGCAACGAGAAGGTGACCATCGAATACGCGCTCATCAAGCCCAGCGATCTTGTTCCAACCATCAATCCGACCGACGCCCAGCTCGGCTCCTATTTCTCGCAGCATATGAGCCAGTATCAAGTTCCCGAGAAGCGCTCGGCCAACTATGCGCTTCTCGACCTCGATCAATTGAAGCAGCACACCACGGCGACCGATCAGGAACTCCACGCTTACTACGATTCGCACATCGATGAGTTCAAGGTCGAAAACCGAGTCCACGTCGAGCACATTCTTTTCAAGACCCTCGGAAAGACCGACGCCGAAGTCGCCGAGATTCAGCAGAAGGCCGAGCAAGTGTTGAAGCAGGCGAAGTCCGGCGCGAATTTCGAGGATTTGGCAAAAAAATATTCCGACGATACGACGAAAACCAAGGGCGGTGACCTCGGCTGGATCGTGGAAGGCCAGACCGTGCCGGAGTTTCAGAGCGCCGCTTTCAGCCTGCCGAAAGGCTCGATCTCCGATCTCGTGAAGACCCAATACGGTTTCCACATCATCAAGGTTCTCGAAAAGGAAACGGCGCACACGAAATCGTTCGAGGAAGTGAAAGCGGAAATCGAGCCGGTCGTTCTCGAGACCAAGGTCGATACCGAAGTGAATCAGATTTCCGACCAGTTGGCCGCCGCCGTCCGGCAATCGAACCGCCAGCCGCTCGCCGACATCGCCAAGAAGTTCAACCTGGTAACCGGGACCACGCCGCTCGCCAGCGCCACCGATCCCGTCGGCGATCTCGGGAACTCACCGGAGCTGCGCCAGGATCTCTTCGCGCTGCGCCCGGGTGAATTGAGCCAGCCGCTGCGCATCGATCGCGGCGACGTGATTCTCACCGTCAAGGACATCGCTCCGGCCCATCAGGGCACTCTCGCCGAGGTGCACGACCGCGTCCTCGCGGATTACCGGCGCGATAATTCCGTGATCCTCGCGAAGTCAAAGGCCGAAGATCTCGCCAAGAGCGCGCACGGAGGCGAAGCTCTCGCCAAAGCCGCCAAAGCGATGGGCATCGATGTGAAGACGAGCGAGCCCTTCGCGCGAATCGGGCAGATCGGAGATCTCGGCTCGGCCGCGCAGCTGGCCGCAGCCTTCAGCATGAAAGTGGATCAGGTCAGCAACGCGGTCCCGCTCGCGGGCAACTGGGTGGTCTACCGCGTCGTCGCCCACGTCCAGCCCAAGCCGGAAGAGCTCCTCTTGCAGCAGACTCAGATTCAGCAGCAGCTCCTGCAATCCAAGCAGGAGGCGGCGTTCGAAGCGTTCCGGACAGCGCTCGAAGACCGGCTGAAAAAGAACGGCAAACTCATAATCGACAGCAGCAACCTCAAGGCCCTGACGGGCTCCTGATCCGGCCCTCAAAACGCGCCAGCGCTATTTTCTCCGCCGGTCGCCCCCTCCCATTTCATTCGTAAGTAATTGCAATAACTGCACTTATTTGATTCAAAGGTGCCCTTGCCCGCCGTTCGCACGTTCGCTATACTTTACTTTCCGTTGCGCCCACCCCTAACGCCAGAGGGGTTTCAGCGATGGCGGTTCCTCTACCGCCCTCATTGCTGCTGGCGATGGAAGGCCGCATGAGTTTCGAGCGACTCCTGAGTTTCGGGCGACTCCATCGAGTTCAATCGGGCCCTGATTCGGCCTCCGCGCGGTTCCCGACCCGCGCGAGGGTCAGTTCAAACTTCCAAAAAGCAAGAAAGTGAGAAAATCTATGTCCACAAAATTGACGTCATCCGGCAATGAATACCGCTGCGCTATTGAGCGGAATCAGAACGGCAAGTACACCGTGCGGATCCGAGTTTCGTTCGGCCGAAACGAATGGGATCTGCCGGTGTATTTTCTGGCGTCGTCGTTCGATGCGGCGATGAGAAAACTCGAAGAAGCGCTGCAGTTATTGCAGCGGCAGGAAGAACATTTGTGGTTCTGGGGACGGGAGCGCAGCGATGACCCGAATCTTGCGGCGGAATTGCTGCAGGATCTGGGGCTGCGACTCGATCGGCGGACGGAATTTCCGCGGAAGACCGCGGGCTTCGGTGTGCCGCGCGAGCGCGCTGTTCCCGCTGCAGTGTTGGCGCCAATGCGGCGCGTGCTGGCGGATTCAGTTCAGGAAGCGCGGCCCGTTGCAGGCGACTGAATACTTCGGAAGCGATCGCGGCCTACGACTGAACGCAGAAATTATTTCGGGCGGATTAAAATTTCGCCGTCGCCGATGAGTTGGTCGTTCAGGAAAAGGCGATATTTGTAGGAGCCGGGATTTACGCCGGGGCGCGGCGGGCCACTCTGCAGGCGATTTCCGGCGGGCGCTTGAAAAACATTTGAATCGAACGGCGAGCGCCGGGGATCGAATTCAATACGCAAATTTCCCGACAGAGCCTGCCAAACAACTTGTTCGCTCATCTCGATAACCGCGATGTCCGGGTGAATTCCCACCAGAATTAATTTTTCAGACATAGTCAGGATGCAATTTCCTTCACGGCGTCGACGATGTGACGCGCGGAAATTCCGAAAGCGTCGACGAGCTCGTCGGGCTTTCCGGAATGCGGCATGCCGTGAACGGCGAGGCGGCGCGATTTCGACGGAGCCGCGCTCGCGTCGGCCAGAGCGGTGAGAACGGCTTCGCCAATGCCGCCTTCTTCAAAGTGATCTTCGACGGTTACGAGACGCCCGCCGGTGGCGCCGATTTCCGCGGCGATGGCTTTTCCATCGAGCGGCTTCACGCAGTAGAGATCGATCACGCGAATGGCGATGCCCTGCTCTTTCAACTGGTCCGCGGCTTTGAGAGCTTCGTGAACGGTGATGCCGCCGCCGATTACGGTGACGCGATCCTTGTCGCTTTTGCGAAGAACTTTGAAACCGGGGACTGGAAATTTTTCTTCAATAGAATAGAGAATCGCCGTTTTCGGGCGCGAAGTGCGAATGTAGGTGATGCCTTCTTCGTGCGCGGCGAATTCCGTCAAGCGCTCGGCCGAAACGGCATCACACGGATACAAAACGGTTGAGCCATTGACCGCGCGGAACATGGAGAGATCCTCGAGTGCCATTTGCGACGGGCCGTCTTCTCCAATCGAAACGCCGCAATGAGAGCCGCAAAGTTTAATGCTGCTGCGGCTGATGGCGGCCATGCGCACTTCGTCATAGGCACGTGACATAAAACACGCGAACGTATCGACGAACGGCACTTTACCGCGCGCGGCGAGTCCCACGCCGACGCTGACGAGATTTTGTTCAGCGATATAGCCCTGATAAAAATGATCCGGATACGCGTCGCCGAAAATTTCGGAGAATGTGGAATTTTTGACGTCGCCGCTGATGGCCACGATGTGCGGATTCACGGCGCCGAGACGCTTCAGTGCGTAGCCATAAGCTTCGCGCGTGGCAACCTGCGCGCCGGCCTTGTAATCGGGCGCGGCGGGCGCGGGAAAATCAGGCGGCTTCGGCAGCGAAGTACGCGCGTAGGATTTTCCGGGGTCGGGCGGAATCGGATCGATGCCTCCCATTTCCGTGATGGCCTGTGCCAACTGATCTTTCGAGAGCGCCTTGCCATGCCAATGTTCTTTATCGGCGAGGAAGCTGACGCCGTGGCCCTTGATCGTGCGCGCGACGATGGCTTGCGGGCGGCCCTTCGTCGCTTTCGCGCGATCGAGCGCGGCGAGAACCGCGGCGACGTCGTGGCCGTCAATCACCTGCACGTCGAAGCCTTCGGATTCAAACTTCTGGCGATAGACGTCCATGTCGTGCTGATACATTGTGCGTTCACTTTGGCCGAGCGCGTTGATGTCGGCGATGGCCGTGAGATTGTCGAGTTTATAGTGGCCGGCAAACGCAGCGGCTTCCCAGACCTGGCCTTCGGCGAGTTCGCCATCGCCCATGAGGACGTAGACGCGCGTCGGGCTCTTATCCATTTTCGCGCCGATCGCGAGGCCCGCGCCGACCGAAAGTCCCTGGCCGAGCGAACCGGTGGCCGCATCGACACCCGGAATGCGCGGCGTGGGATGACCTTCGAGCTCGCTGGAAAATTGGCGCAGGGTCATGATGCGCGAGAGAGGAAACACGCCGGCTTCCGCAAGAGTGGCGTAGAGAATGGGCGCGGCGTGGCCTTTGGACAAGACAAAACGGTCGCCATCGGGAGAATTAGGATTCTTCGGATCGAATTTCATGGCATAGAAAAATACGCCGGCGATGAGCTGAGCCATGGAGAGGCAGGATGTGGGATGGCCGGAGCCGGCCGCGGTGGTGCACATCATGGAATAAATTCCGAGGCGGCGCGCTTTTTCCTTGATGGCTTCGATCGTGGCGGCGGAGTTTTGTGAAGTGGCGACCATGGCGGTTTCCTCCTGGCGGACTAAACGAAAGTTCAATTGTACCGGAGATTCCGAGGATTCGGTGAACGGCGGTTTAAATTCGATGGAGAGTCAGATTCAATTCGGAACACTCTCGACAGTCGGCAATCTGGTTGCCGGACGGATCGAATCACGCGATTACTTCCGAGACGCCGACCATACGTCCGCAAGCCTCCGAACTGCGCAAACAGACGACAGTATTCGGGTTGCCGCCTATACGAGTTCGGCTTGGGGCAACGTTGGCCGAGCGAACTAACGCTTTATGGAATTTGGCTTATCAACTAGGCACAGACCCAGTTTCCGGCTTCGGAGCTGTTAGAATGCACGGAATGTGCGGTCTTTTCCTATTGGCGGTCCTGATAGCTTCCAACGGGCCACCCCAAACGGCCACCAGCGACAATGCGCCTATCGCGGACGGCGAGACCGCTTTCTACCACGGCACCATCAATGGAACACTCGAAGTGGAACTGACTTTGACGCGCCGGGGCAAGGTCGTTGCAGGCACTTACGAGTACGGCGCTCATCAGCAACCTCTCCGGCTGCAGGGTGCTCTGCTGCCAGATGGATCAATGAAAATTGCAGAGTTCTCCGGTGGAGAAGGGAGCGGAAACCAGTTCCTGCTGGATGACCTCCTGGGCGAAAAGCATCTTGACGGTACTTGGAACAGCACGGATGGCAGACACTCGTATCCGGTCCACCTTGGAAAGTTGGATGAGCCACAGCATCGGCAACTGCACAAAATGTGGAACGACAAAGAGCCGATCAAGTCCATTAGTCTCGGCGAATTCTATGGCTGCGCACTTCGCGAGAGTGGTGCGTGGTGTTGGGGGGAGGTTCTATTCATGCCCAGCCTCGCCGCGGCCGGCCCCGGAATGATCGCTCAACGGGCGCTGCCGAACTTGTTGATCCCGGCCGGCACATCCATGGTGTCGATTTCAGGAAGCCAAACTTGTCTGCTACTCGAGGGGGCCATGGATTGCTGGCAACGCAGCTCGAAGATGGATTGGTTTCTTTTCAAGCCCACCATGGTAAAGGGATTTGATTCAGGTGTGACGGCGATAGGAGCCGGGGAAGGGTTTGCGTGCGGAATTGTGCAAGAACAACTGAAATGCTGGGACGACACGTTGATGAATCCGGAGAATTTCATCACCGTAGCGAACGATGTGACGGGATTATCTTCACGCTCTCCCCGCTGCGGGCTTTTCTCCGAAGGATTCAAGTGTTGGACGATTAGCGTACGCTACGCACCACATGCGTTCCAATCCAAGGAACAGCAAAGCTTCTCTGGGAAAATAGAACACTTAGCCGCGTCAGAGAGCCATGGATATGAGGACAGTCTCGTCTGCTGGACGCAAAGCGGCGCCCTAAAGTGCTCTGCAGAGAAATTCCGGCCGGAATCGGACAAGCGCGTTGCCGCCGCAAACCAGTTCACGGATGGAGTCACGGATGTCGCGGTCGTTGACGACCATAGTTGCATCATCTGGAAAGACGATGTTTATTGCTGGGGAGAAAACACTCACGGTCAACTTGGCGACAGCGGCGCACAGTTGGCAGCCCCGACCGACGCTCCGGTAAAGGTCATTCTGCCCTCGCGGCCACGTCAGGTCGCAGTCGCAAGCCAGGTTTCCTGTGCGCTGACCTTCGCAAACGAAGTGTATTGCTGGGGGGCTAACGATTTCGGTCAGACCGGAGCTGCGAGCCACGATTCTTGCAGCATGCCCAACGGTCACTTCGACAAAATCTCCGGGCCCTGCAACTTGAAACCGGCGCGTGTGCGCGGTCTGCCGTAAGTGGCTAACCCCCGACTGCGGGCGTGTGACGGCGCACCCGGAACTTGACGAGGGACGCTTCTCGATTCGCGGTTGGCGACGATTCATTCAGAAAGAACCTCAGGGGTTGAAACCGCTGAGTATGGAGCCGTTTTCAGGGGCGCGAATCGACTTGTTCCGGTTATCCGATTTGCCGTCCACTCGTGCGGCTAACGGGAATGCTTCTCTAGAGTCTGTCCCCGGTTTCATTTCTTGTTCCCAGGAAAGTAAATCCAGAGAATCAATCCGGCAGCGTTTTACTGCTGATTCGGACGCGTTCCCGTGTTGCTCAGCCATTCGTTCGCCTTCAGCAAACTGGAACGATTGTCGTATTCGTTGTGACGGTCCCGCCGATGGTCTTCGGCTTCCTCGTTTGCCGGCGCACGATCCTGTCAAGGTGTCTTGTCCCAAACACCACACGGGTCTAGAGGTATAATCCCGCGCACCTGACGGCTCGAAGCTGCGGCGCAAAGCTCCGTCAATACGAAACCCAATCGCCGCTGGGCACGAGCGACATGGGAGAGATATATCGGGCACGGGACCCACGCCGGAATCGTGCTTTGTCCCAGAGTCGCACGGGAGTATAGAAAATGAAACGGCCGTCCCTCGGGGCGATATTGTTCGCGCTGATTCCGTTCGTCGCGATGTGCTTCTCGGTGAAGCTCTGGGACCGTGTGGATCCCATCCTTCTCGGCATCCCGTTCAATCTGTTCTGGCTCATCTCCTGGATCATGTTGAGCACCCTGTGTATGTGGGCCGCGTACCGCTTCGAAGCCGCTCGAGATAAGAAGGAGGTCGCCGGAACGCGATGAGCCCCAGCGGCATTGCGTTGACGGTCATCTTCGCCATAATCGCCGTGGGTTCCGGCATAGGATTCCTCGCCGGTGCCCGCCGCAAGATGGATTTGGAGCAATGGACGGTCGGCGGACGCGGGTTCGGCGTAGTGCTCGTGTATCTGCTGATGGCCGGCGAGGTCTACACGACGTTCTCGTTCCTCGGCGCAAGCGGCTGGGCGTATTCCCGTGGCGGCCCTGCGCTGTACATCATGGCGTATCTCACCCTGGCTTACGTCGTATCGTTCTTCATCCTGCCGCAAATCTGGGAGCTGGGGCGGAAATATGGCCTGCAAACGGAATCAGATTTCTTCGTTCGACGCTACGGCAGCAAGTACCTATCAGGGTTCGTTTGCGTGGTTGGGGTCGCTTTCCTAATTCCGTACCTTCAACTCCAACTGACCGGACTCGGCATCATTGTTGAGGTCGCGAGCTTCGATGGCATCGGCCGCACACCAGCCATGGTGATAGCTGTGGCTCTGGTGGCCTCGTTCGTTCTAACCAGTGGCGTGCGCGCCGTCGCCTGGGTCAGCGTCTTGAAAGATGCGCTGATGGTATTCGCCGCCGTCTCCATCGGCATCGGTGTGCCGTATATCCATTTCGGGGGTATCGGCAAAATGTTTGCCGCGCTGGCACTCGCCCGGCCCACGCACCTGACCATGCCCGGAGCCACACCGAACCTGGGCCACACTTGGTACATCTCCACAGTTCTCCTGACTTCCCTCGGCTTTTATATGTGGCCGCACACGTTCGCGGCTGCCTTCACCGCAAAAAGCGGCGACACCCTGCGCCGGAACGCCGTGGTGATGCCGCTCTACACACTCACGCTTGCATTCGTCTTGATCGTTGGCTTCACCGCCGTTCTGGTGGTTCCCGGACTGCCGAACGGCGACATGTCTCTCCTGACCATCGTCCGGCAAACCTTCCCTCCCTGGTTCCTGGGCGTGATTGGCGGCGCCGGCGCCCTCACCGCCATGGTGCCCGCGGCTATATTTTCCCTCGCCGCCGCCACGCTCTTCGCCAAGAACTTCTATCGCCCCCTCTTCACGCCTGGCATGACCGACGATCAGGTGACCAAACTGGCCCGCGTGATGGTTGTGGTGCTCACCCTAGTGAGCTTGTACTTCGCCATTTACAGCTCAACGACTCTGGTATCCCTGCTGCTATTGGGATATGCCGGGGTGACACAATTCTTTCCCGGCGTTGTGCTCGGCCTCTATTGGAAACGCGTTTCAATGGCAGGCGTCTTCGGTGGAATGATTACGGGGGTTACCTGCGCAACATTTTTGATCCTCAGCAAACGGGACCCCTTCGGAGGGTTAAATGCCGGCTTTTTCGCGTTGTGCGTCAACTTCGCGATCACTATCCTGATTAGCTTGCTCGCGCCGGCCAAGACCGGCGGGTTTGCAGAAGGATTTTCGACGAGTGCGTCCGACACTCGCTAAGGCGGCGCGCTGGATCAGGATGGAAACTTGTTGCAGCTTGTTGCGTCGCGCCGGCTAACGAGGGACGCTTCTCGATTCGCGGTTGGCGACGATTCATTCAGAAAGAACCTCAGAGGTTGAAACCGCTGAATATCGGCCTGCTTTTCGGGACGGCTAGAGTCGCCCTGAATAGATGCATTTATCGGTAAACGGCACTTAAATTTCGATGGCGGGTCAGTTGGAACTCCTGCCCAGATTTAAAATTTTAAGCTCTACTGAACGAACCTTTGGGTGCCGAACATCATCTGTATATAGGCGAGATTGGATGCGGTGAGGGCACTCTGGAGCGACACACCCAATCGGTGACAGACAAATCCAGCCCTTTCAGTTGCCGTTCAATGCTTCCTTGGAGGCCGATTTCCAGGGCTCGCGAGTGACTTCCGATGGCCGCGTGATTCTGGTGGCAAATTCGTTGTGTTCGGGGCAAGAGCAGGACACGATGTGCGAGACGAGACAGAGGATCAAATCGGATATCGCGAGTTAGACACCGAACAGCTTATTTTTGGGCCTCGGCCACCCCGCCCGGGAGATGATGAATCTTAATGACCGTGAATGCGACGAAAAAAGAATCGCGCAAAAACTCTTTGGGCCGGAACGTCCGGATCCCGGTCCTCGGCATTGGAAGCTTGGTGTGGCTAAGCGTAAGTGTCCTGCTTTGCGGTTTTCCGGCACTGGCTCAGTCTCAGCAACCCCCGAGCGTCCCGGGAGCGGAGAGTGGCCGGTCTGATGCACCGGCAACAGCGGCACCGGGAACGGCGGCATCAGCCGGCGCGCAACAGTCCGATCAGCAATTGTCCGGAACTATCTGCGGAACAGTCGTTGATGGAACTGGAGCCGCCGTCGCCGGATCCCACGTGAAACTTACACGTGATGGTCAAACCACAGTCCAAGATGTGGTTTCAGGAGAGAATGGCCAATTTTGCGTTGCCAACATAGCTCCCGGGTCCTTTCAGCTCACGGTTACGTCAGAAGGCTTCGCGACGCAGACATTCTCCGGAGTCCTGCATTCCGGGGAGTTCGATATCGTCCCGCAGATTACGTTATCTATTGCCGGCAATGTCACCGTGGTGCGGGTCGGACTGACAAGGACCGAAGTGGCAGAAGCGCAGATCAAGGAGGAAGAGAAGCAGCGTGTTCTGGGATTCATGCCGAATTTCTACGTCAGCTACCTGCCCGATGCAGTTCCTCTCACTCCGAGGCAAAAGTTCGAGCTTGCCTGGAAGACGACAGTGAATCCATTCAGCTTCGGAATCGTTGGGGCCATCGCGGGAATTCAGCAAGCGGAAAACAGTTTTAGTGGATATGGACAAGGTGCAGAGGGCTATGGAAAGCGCTACGGCGCTGCGTACGCTGACTTCGCCGCCGGCACGTTCATCGGAAGCGCGTTGCTGCCGTCGCTGCTGAAACAAGATCCGCGTTATTTCTACAAGGGAACCGGAAGCAAGCGATCGCGGATTTTCTATGCGATGGCGAATGCCGTCATCTGCAAGGGAGACAATGGACACTGGGAGCCGAATTACTCGAATGTCCTCGGAAGCCTCGCCGCGGGAGGTATCTCAAACCTCTACTATCCAGGGAACGATCGCGGAGCGGAGCTAACATTTGAAAATGCGCTCATCGGGATTGGCGCAACCGCCGGCGCCAATGTCCTTCAAGAATTTATCGTGCGGAAGTTGACACCGCATCTTCCCGACCACAGTTCCGCCAAAACCCCAAGCACGTCGACCGGCCCGGGTTAGACGCTTCCAAGCGGCGACTCGATCGTTCCTCGCTCAAATGAAGTTAAGCTATCGGACTGAATCCCACATCAAATGTCTTGAGCACGCGAGGGGAAAGAGTTGATGTCGTGCCTGATCGAGAATATTGCGAGCCGCAGTCTGACATCGGCGATGGCTTTGCTCTTGCTTTCTGCGCTAGTTGAGTGCCCGAGAGCGGGCGAGTCTCCGCCGGTCTCGCCTCAAAAACGTTCCGGGACGAGCTATTACCTCGATTGCTCGGCCAGCCAAAACGGCGACGGGACGCGAAGTTCGCCGTGGAATTCCGTGTCGACTGCGAATGCATTTACTTTGCGGCCGGGTGATCATCTTTTGCTCAAGCGAGGCACGGCTTGCGCCGGGCCGCTGACGCCGCGAGGCTCCGGCGCGGCGAACTCAGCGATTACGATCGACGCTTACGGAACGGGCACGCAGCCGGTGATCAGCGGCGGCAGTGCCGAGGAAGCTCTGAAGCTGTTCAACCAACAATACTGGGAGATCAACAATCTTGAGATCACGGGCGGCAAGCGGTATGGCGTGTATGTTTCCGGCGACATTCCGAGGTCAAGCATCAATCACATCTACCTGAGAAATCTGAACGTTCACAATGCCACTTACACATCGACTTGGCGTTCCGATTCGGGTGAAGTGTTCTTGTCCACCCGAGGGGCCGGCCAGATTTTGAATGACGTTTTGATCGACGGAGTGACGGCGCATGACAGCCACGTCTCCGAAGGCATATTCGTGAGCGCGGGTGGAGCATGGATTGAGAAAGATGGCGCCCCGCAGCCGCTGGGAAGCAACGTCACGGTGCAGAATTCGACGGCGCACGACATCTACGGCGATGGCATTCTTATCGCGGAGGTGAAGAATGGGTTGGTGCAGAGGAATGTCGTATACCACAGCGGGCTTTGTCCAAAATGCACCGGCAGTACACCGGTAGGCCTGTGGGAGTGGTACTGCCATACGTGTACGGTCCAGTTCAACGAGTCCTATGCGAATCAGAGTTGGGGCGGCGATGGCGGAGATTTCGATATCGACTTCTACGACGACAATAATATCGTGCAGTACAACTATGGCCACGACTCCGCGGGTTATTGCGTGGCTATTTACGGCGCGGGCGGGAGGGTGAGTCACGACAATATTTTTCGATTCAACGTCTGCGCGAATGACGGCCGGAGAGGCGATTTGTCGAAGCAAGGAGAGGTGTACCTGCATACGTGGGACGGAGGCTCACTCGACGGCGTGCAAATCTACAACAATACGATCTACTGGAATCCAGCCTCGAATGCGGCCGCTTTCACCAGCGATGCGGTGTATTCAGGCAGCGACCCACGCTTTTTCAAGAACAACATCGTTTATGCCACAGTGCCGGGGATGATTCAGATAACTTCCGGGATTGTACTGGACAACAATATTTATTGGACGACGGCGTCTGCGGGCAACTGGCAAATTGGCGGGGCTGCGTACACAAGCTTCGGCGATTACAAGTTGGCGGAGAAGCAAGACGCTCACAGTTTCTACGCGGACCCGAAGCTGAGCGATGCGGACTGTCACTCGGATGGAAGGCCAACCACTGCGCTTCATTTATTGACGGGCTCTCCGGCTAGCCGCGCGGGAGCCAATGTATGCAGCGGAATCAGCGGATGCTCGATGGGGACTCAGGATTTCTGGGGAGACGAATCGCGGGCCGGGCATGTCTACGACATTGGAGCGTATCAAGAGCCGTGAAGATGAACGGTGCTGCGCGACGAGAGGGTCGGTCCGGTTTGGCGGCGGATCGGGCGTTCGCCGTTAATTTTCAAATTGACGCGTAGCGTCTCGTTCGCGCCGAGAATCGCGCTTGAGACGGAGTGGGCGGTGGCGTAACCTCTAGCGCGCGGGGGGATAGCGCGGGGCGGAATTCAGTGCGGAGGGAAAAGTGGCTGCGTATAACTTGACCGTGAATGGCAAGGCCGTGAACGTCGATGTGAGCGCCGATACGCCTTTGCTCTGGGTGCTTCGCGATACGCTCGAATTGACGGGAACAAAATTCGGGTGCGGGGCGGCGCTGTGCGGCGCGTGCACGGTGCACGTGAACGGCGAGGCGCGGCGATCGTGCACGACGAAAATTTCGACGGTTGCGGGAGCGAAGATCACGACGATCGAAGGGCTCGCGGCGGACGGAAGCCATCCGTTGCAGAAGGCTTGGCTCGACGAGCAGGTTTCGCAATGCGGCTATTGCCAGGCGGGGATGATCATGACGTGCGCGGCGCTGATGGCGCAGAACGCGGCGCCCAGCGATGATGATATCGATAGCGCGCTTTCGGGACACATCTGCCGGTGCGGGACGTATCCGCGGATTCGCAAGGCGATACATCGGGCCACGTCGGGAAGCGCCGCGAAGGCGGCGAGCAGCGGAGGTGCGCAATGAGGGATATGCGCGCGGGAATCGTGCCGAGCGGGCGTCACGAAGTGCCGGCGGGACTGGAATCGCTGAGCGCGTTTGCGCGCGGAAAACTGGGCCGGCGGAATTTTTTAAAGCGCAGCGCAGCGGCGGGTGCGGGGCTGGTGATCGCATTCTATCTGCCGGCGCGAGGCGAGGACGCGACGGCGAAAGATTTCGCGCCGAATGCGTGGCTGCAAATCGAGCCCAGTGGAGAAATTTCGCTCTGGGTGGCGCGATCGGAGATGGGCCAGGGCGTGCGGACGGCGATGGCGATGATTATCGCCGAAGAACTTGAAGCGGATTGGAAGAACGTGCACATCGTCCAGGCCGATTCGGAAGCGAAGTACGGAGACATGATCACGGGCGGGAGCGCGAGCGTGCGGACAGGATTCGATCCACTGCGGAAGGCTGGAGCGGCGGGACTGGAGATGCTGCTGGCTGCGGCGGCGAAGACGTGGAAAATTCCGGTGACGGAATGCACGGCGCGGGACGAAGCGATTCATCAACAAGGGACGAAACGCGCGCTCGGTTACGGGGCGCTTGCCGAGAAGGCGGCGGCGCTGCCGGTGCCGAAAGATCCCGCGGTGAAGGACCCGAAGAATTTTCGGATCATCGGAACGAGCGAACCACGCGTGGATGGCCCGAAGATCGTGGTGGGCGAAGCGAAGTACGGCGTCGATACGAAGTTGCCGGGGATGCTGTATGCGGTGATCGCGAGACCGCCGGTTTTCAGCGCGCGGGTGAAGAAGTTCGATGCGACGAAAGCGATGTCCGTGCCGGGCGTGAAGAAAGTTGTGGAAGTGCCGCCGATTCAGATGCCGTCGCCATTCAGTTTTGAAGCCGGAAAGGCTGGAAATCAGCACGTTCTGCCGAATGGAGTGGCCGTGCTGGCGGATTCGACATGGAACGCGATTCAGGGGCGGCGTGCGCTCCAAATCGAATGGGACGACGGCGGAAATGCGGAAAGCACGGTGGGCCAGCGCGCAAAGTGCGCGGAGCTGGCGCAGAAGCCGGGGCAGGAATTCGGGCGCGTGGGCGAGCCGGAAAAAGCTTACGAGAATGCGGCGCGGAAAATCGAAGCGGTGTACGAAGTGCCGTTCTTGGCGCACACGCCGATGGAGACGCCGAACTGCACGGCGGAATTCAAGGATGGGCATTGCACGATCTGGGCGCCGACGCAGAATGCGCAAGGTGTGCTGGCGGGAGTTGCAAACGCGTTGGGAATTGGAACTTCGGCGGTGACGGTGCATGTGACGTTGCTCGGCGGAGGATTCGGACGGCGGCTGAATATCGATTACGGCGTAGAAGCGGCGGTGCTTTCGAAGGCGGCGGGCGCGCCGGTGAAAGTTTTCTGGACGCGAGAGGACGACATTCACTTCGACTATTACCGGCCGATGAGCCTGCATCGTTTTCGCGCGGGGCTGGACGCGGAGAACCGCGTCGTGGCATGGATGCACCACATCGTGCAGCCGACGACGGACGGCTATTACGAAGGACCCGAGACGCCGGATCTGGGCGGATCGGAGCTGGCGGGGCCCGGCGTGATCAATGGCACCGTGCCGAATTATTTGATTGAAGCCAGCTTCTTGCAAACGGCCGTGCCACGCGGATATTTGCGAGCGGTCGACAACATCGCGAATCAATGGGCGGTGCAGGGATTTATGGATGAGATTGCGGCCGCAACGAAAAAGGACCCGGTTGCGTTACGGCGGGAAATTATCGGCGAGTGGCATGAGCTTCCGGCGCCGAAGGCGGACGAGGACCAGGTGGACGTGCGGCGGCTGAGAAAGGTGCTGGATTTCACGGCGGAAAAGGCCGGATGGGGAAAGGATTTGGGGGAGCGAAGAGGGCGAGGGATCGCGGCGCTGTATGCGTTCAATAGTTATGTTTCACAAGTAGCGGAAGTGACGGTGGCGAAGGATGGAACGCTGACGATCGATCGCGTGGTGCTGGGGATTGATTGCGGGCGCGTGGTGAATCCGGATATTGCGCGGTCGCAACTCGAAGGTGGCGTGATTTTTGGACTGACGGGCGCGCTCTTCGGAGAAATTACGATCGCGAACGGGCGGGTGCAGCAGACGAATTTCAATAATTACCGGATGGTGCGGATCGGGGACGTGCCGAAGACGATCGAAATCCATTTTGTGGAGAGCGAAGAGGCGCCGACGGGAGTGGGCGAGTTGGGCGTCCCGTCGCTTGCGCCGGCGATTGCGAATGCGATTTTTGCGGCGACGGGAAAGCGCGTGAGAAGGACGCCGATTCAGGCGGCGCTGGCGGAGGCGCAGGAAGTAGCGCAGGCCTCGTCCGCTTTAGCGTCTTAGAAAAATTCCTTTAGTCCGCGGGCGCGGAGTTGTGGCCGAAGGCGACGCGGTGGGCTTCGGGTCCGAGGGCGATGACGATGGCGCCGGTGACGAGGACGATCGCCGCGAAGATGGCCATGGCGCGGCCGTAACCGAAGCGATGGCTCATGCGCGCTTCGAGGTAGGCGCTCGAAGCGGCGAAGAGCACACCCACCTGGTAGGCGAAACCGGGGAAAAATCCGCGCAGGCGATCCGGAGAAAGTTCATTGATGTGCGCCGGAATAACGCCCCACGCGCCCTGCACCATGAATTGCATGAAGAATGCGCCGATCAAAATCCAGGCGAGGCTCGGCGCGAAAACCCACAGAGGAATGAGTGCGAGCGCGCCGAGGACCGAGCCAATCATGGCGCGACGGCGTCCCCAACGGTCTGAGAGCAATCCGATGGCGAGGCCGCCGCAGATCGCGCCGAGCATCGAAACGATCGTGACGATGGAGGTGAGCTTCGGCGAGAAGTGGTGCTGCTGCTGAAGGTAGGTGGGATAGAGATCCTGCGTGCCGTGGGAGATGAAATTCATCATGGCCATGAGCAGGACGAGATAGAGAAAGCGGCGGCCGTTGGACCAGACGGCGCGGGCGTAGCTGCTCCAGTCATGGCGCTCGGACTGGCTCGATCTCCAGACTTCGCTTTCTTTCACTTTCGCGCGGATGAAAATCGTGAGCAGAGCGGGCGCGCCGCCGAGGAAGAAGAGCGCGCGCCAGCCCCAATGCGGGAAGACGGTCCAGTAGGCGACGGCGGCGAGCAGATATCCGAGGGCGTAACCTTCCTGCAGCAAACCGGAAAGAATTCCGCGCCACTTCGCCGGGACGGATTCCATGGCGAGCGATGCGCCAACGCCCCATTCGCCGCCCATGCCGATTCCGTAGAGGAGGCGGAGGATGAGGAAGACGGCGAAATTTGGCGAAAAGCCGGTGGCGAATTCGACGGCGGAATAAAACAGAATGTCGAGCATGAGGGGAAGGCGGCGGCCGTAACGGTCTGCGAGGAGACCAAAGAGAAACGCGCCGAGAGGGCGCGTGGCGAGGCTCGCGGTGATGGCGAGAGCGATTTCGGGGACGCTGCGATGAAAATCGCGAGCAATGGGAGCGAGGACGAACGCGAGAACGAAGAAATCGAAGGCGTCGAGAGTCCAGCCGAGAAATCCGGCGAGAAGAGCGTTGCGCTGGTTGGCGCGGTCAGCGGCGCTGGGAGAGTTCATTCGGGGTCCGAGGAGGGCACTGTATCACGAGGAATCTTTGCGGCGAATGGGGAGCGAGCGGAATGGACGGCGCTCGGGGTCGTTCGGCCCCGATTGGATCGGGGCCTCAGGACGATAGCAGCGTGAATGCGGAGGCGATGAAACCGCGAGTCAAGCCTTGCCGGACTCGCCGGGCTTGGTGGCCTTGCGAAGATAGGCGTCGGTCTTGTTGATCCAGTCGGCGCGCGGCGGATTGAAGATGTCGAGGTCGACCGTGTCTTCGAGGGCGAGAGCGTCGTGGGGCATGTTGGGCGGAATGCAGAGGACTTCGCCGGCGGAGACGACAATTTCCCTGCCGTCGATGCCGAATTTCAGCGCCCCTTCGAGAACGTAGGTGACTTGCTCGTTGAAGTGGCTGTGCTTCGGGACGTAGCCGCCTTTCTTGATCAGGACGCGAGCGACCATCATCGTGTCGCCGACGACGAATTGGCGCTGGATGAGAGGATTCAGATCTTCAAGTTCGATGTCGTTCCAGCGGTGGAATTTCAATTCTGCCATGGGATTTCTCCGTGAATTTCCTTGAGCGCGTGACGCCGCTCGGATTTCAGATTACTGGCGCGGCGGATAGAGCTTGGCCGCGTTGTCGTGCAAATAGCCGTGGGCGAGTTCGAGCGCTTTCGCTTCGGTGACTTCGCCGTCGGCAACCATCTCGGCGAGAGCCGCCGCGAGCGCGGTGCGAGCGGAACGAACACCCAGCCAGAATACGTCCTCCGCGCCGAGAGCGTCGCTGAATGGGAATGCATCGCTGCCGAAAACGATTTTGTCTGGGAAGACCTCGAGCCACTGCTTGAGAGATTCCTTGAGCTCGGAAGGATAGAGGAGCAATTCCATCAACGAGCTGTCGAGATAGACGTTTTTCATGGCGGCGAGCCAGATCGCTTCGCGCTCGAGAGGAAAGCAGCCGTGAAGGAGGACGAAGGTGACGCCGAGATAGCGCGGATCGCGCAGGACGTTTTCGAGACTGAGGCCGATGCCGTTTGTGAGGCTGTAGTAATCGCCGATGCCGACTGCGGAATGAAAATGGACGGCCAGGTGCAAGGCGTTGGCGTTGTCGAGGAGGCGGCGGAAAACGTAGTCCTGGAAAATCCGGTATTCGTCGTTCGTGGGAACGCCGCCGGCGTGATACTTGCGGTAAATCGCTTCGGCTTCTTCGCGGCTCGGATCGCCGAAATGCAGAGAGCGAAAGTAGGAGGCTTCGAATTTCATGGCCACGCCGCCGCGCTTCTGATTCTCGGCGGCCACGGTATGGATCAGGGATTCATAACCGGCGAGATCGTCCGGGAGAGCGGAGGCGCCGGCCTGCTTCATGTAGCGATGCAGGACTTTTTCCTGGAGCGGGAGAAAGAGGGCTTCGTCGGTATCGCGTTTTTCGAGCTGGGAATTATCGAAGGGAAAGAGGAAGGAGTCGACGAAGAAAACCCAGCGGAAGCGGGAGGGCTCGAGATAATCGGGCATGGCGACGCGATTGGCGAGAACTGTCTCAATGCCGACGCGATCGAGAAGATTCGAGAAATATTTTGCGCCTTGCTGCTTTTTGAGTTGCGCAGTTTTTTCTTCGAGCCACTTGGAATGTTCGGGAGAAAAATCGGAGTAGGGATAGGCGAAGAGGGCTTTTGCGGCGGCGAGGAGCTCGGGATTGTCCGCGCGAATGCGGAAGGCTACGCTCTCGTTTTCCGGGGAAGCCATGGCGTCGACGTCGGAATCATCGGCGAAACCGGGATGAGCGTGATTATCGAAAATCTGGATTTGATCGATTTGCTTGAGGAGGCGGTCGTAAATCGCGTGGACGTCGGCGCCTTGCGGAGGCAGAGGCGTGGCTTGCGCGAAGGCGTTCGAAGCTGCGGAGAAAACGGCCAGAACAGCGATCGTGGCGATGCAGCAAATTTGTATGCGATTGCGAGACACGGAATCTCCTCTCATCGCTCGCTGGAGCGAGCGCCTGCGGCGCGGGCCGGTTGCCAAGCTGGAGCCGCGCCGGCAATGCGGCGAATGGCTTCGTCGAGTTGCGCGGCAGCGCCCGCAAACGAGAAACGAATGAATCCTTTGCCGGCCGCGCCAAAGGCTTCGCCGGGAATTCCGGCGACGCCGGCTTCTTCGAGAAGAATGCGGCAGATCGCCGCGGAATCCATTCCGGTGCCGTCGATATTGATCCAGGCGTAGAACGCGCCATCGGGTGGCCTACAGCGAAATCCGGGAATGCGATTGAGAGCGGAGACGAAAGATGCGCGGCGGCGCGCGAATTCAGCGACGGTGGCCGCCACGGCGTCTTGGGTGTCGCGCAATGCTTCGATCGCGCCGCACTGCAAAAAATCCGGGACACAACTGTAGGAATTGATGACGAGAAGCGTCAACGCCGAAATCACGCTGGGCGGCGCGACCGCGTAACCCAAGCGCCAACCGGTCATGCCAAAGGATTTTGAAAAACCGTCGACAAGGAGCGTGCGCTCGGCCATGCCGGGTAGTGACGCGATGGATTCGTAGGCGGACCCGTAAATAATGCGCGCGTAGATTTCGTCGGAGACGACCCAGAGATCGTGGCGGCGCGCCAGATCGGCGAGCGGCTCCAGAGTGGAGCGTTCGTACACGGTACCGGCCGGATTGCCGGGTGAATTCAGAAGCAGAACGCGGGTGCGCGGCGAAATTTGCGAGGCGATTTCGTTCACATCCGGCTGAAAACGATTCGCTTCGAGCAAACGAAACGGAACGGGCACGGCGCCGAGGCCGCGCGTCACCGATGCGTACATGGGAAAACCGGGATCGGGATAGAGAACTTCAGAGCCGGCCTCGATGACGGAGAGGAGGCACATGAGCAGCGCCATTTTGCATCCGGGCGCGACGAGCACATTTTCGGCGCGGTAGTGGAGATTGCGGGTCTTCGCGAGATATTCGACGACAGCTTCGCGGAGCGGCGGAATGCCTTCGGACGGGCCATAGCGGTCGCGGCCGGCGGCGAGCGCTTCACGCGCGGCTTCGACAACCGGCGGGGCGGGATGGAATTCCGGCTCGCCAAGTTCGAGATGGATGATGGAGCGGCCGGCGCGTTCGAGCTCGCGGGCGCGCGCGAAAACTTCGAGCGCGCCTTCGCTGCTCAAGCGGCCGAGATGAGAAGCCAGTTGCGGCACAGGGTCCCTATTCTAGCGCTACTTTTCGCCCGGGAGAGGTGTCGTTGGAATGTGCAGCGAGCTGACGAAGCGCGGAAAGAATTCAAATGCGGCGGCGACGGCCATCAACTCGATGATCTCCTGAAGGCTGAAGGATTGCTGAAGCTGCTTGTAAAACGCATCGTCAATTTCGTCGGCCGAGCGATGCAGGCGGTCGGCGGCGCGGAAGCCGAGTTTCTCGCGCGGCGCAAACGGGCCGGCTTCGAAATTTTCAACCGCGTCGACCTGGGCTTGCGATGCGCCGCGAAGCTTGGCGAGAAAAGAATGCGAGGAAATACAGTACTCGCATTTGTTGAGGAGCGCGACGCGCGTGGCGACGAGCTCCTTGTACCAGGCGGGCAACGCGCCTTCGCCCATCAGCGGCTTGAGAAAACCCGCAATGCCGAGAGCGAGCGCCGGGGTATGGGCGAGCATCTTGAACATGTTGGGGACGACGCCGCGCTCTTCGAGAAGTTTGTCGTAAATCGCGCCGATTTCGGGCGGTACTTGCTGGCGCTCGAGCAGCGGAACGCGGTCTCCCGGATAGCCCATTAGAATGCGTACCTCAACGAGAATTGAATGACGCGCGGATTGTTCGCCTGGGTCGTGATTTCGCCGAAATTCGAAGGACTCTCGACGTCGGTGAAGGACGGGTTTCCAAAGACCGGGTGGTTCCAGATGTTGAAGAACTCGGTGGTGAAACGCAATTGCTGCTGCTCTGTGATATGGAAATTTTTGATGATCGAGAAATCCCAATTCTGCTCGAACGGCCCGCGGAGGACGTTGCGGCCGAGATTGCCGAAGCCGGTGGCCACGCCGTCGTCGCCGATGATCGGAGCGGGAACGAAATCGGCGACGTTCACGTAATTCGCGATCTTTGTTGCGAGGCTGCCGGGCGTGTAGCTATGTGAGAGGCTTGCACCCGGAGCGATGCTGGCGCCCGTGGTGATCGTGGTTACGCCGTCGTAGGCCGTCCCGGCCAAAGAATCGACGATGGAGAATGGCAGGCCGGACTGGAAGATGGTCACGCCGCTCACGCTCCAATCCTTCAGCGCTGCCGCTCGCAATCCGGTGGCGTCCTTGGCGAACGGAAGCGTGTAGACGTAACTTGCGACAAGCCGGTGCGTGCGGTCGAAGTCGGAGAGGCCGCGCGAGTCATCGAGGTTGGCCTGGCTATCCCAGGCGGTATTGAACGCCGTGTTACCGGTCGAGGTTGCGTCCGTCGAGCGCGAGAAAGTATAGGCGGCCTGGAAATAACCGGCGCCCCAGCGGCGGGAGATCGTGGATTGCAAGGAGTTGTAGTGCGAATACGCATCATTGGCAAAGAGCTCAAAGCCGGAGTAGCCGTTCAAGCCTTGATAAACGGAACGGGCGGGCCCGTTCGCTTCGGTATTCGTGGTGATGGTGAATTGCTGGCCGCCTGCGCCGGTGACCGTCAGCGGGTCCGAGGGGCTGGTGAGAACGGATTGAATGGCGTCGCGCGTCTCGCGCAGGTGGATCGCATGGCTGCCGACGTAACCGACTTCGAGAACCCATTTGCCGGGCAAGCTGCGCTGGACGGTGAGATTCCACTGCTGGGTCATGGGCACGATGAAGTGCTGCGGAACCTGAAGGCCGAAGAGATCGATGGAGTTGTTGTTGTAAATCGGAGAATTCGACGTGTTGCCGCCCGTGAATCCAGTCAACTGCGAAATAACGGGGACGAACGCGGGGTCGATCACGCCGGCCGGAGGCAAACCGTTAATATTCCCATTTCCGATGACGAAGAAATTCTGAAGGCTGCCCGGAGCACCGCCGCCAAAGGCGATGGGAAGAAGCGGCGATTGAAACGAGAGCTGGTCGACGGCGCCAACGTCTTCGCGGACGTAGTAAATGCCGTAGCCGGCGCGAATGGTTGTGTCGTGGTGGCCAAAAAGATCGTAGGAAAGGCCGACGCGAGGTCCGATACCCGTCGAGTAATTGTTCTTCAACGTCGTGCCGTTGGCCGTGCCGGAGAAGCCGGGGACGTCAAAGCTGTTCACGCCGCTCGGATAAATGAACGGATAGTCGCCCTTCAGAAGGAGATTGGGATCGACGTTGCCGATGTGACTGAGCTCATCGTGGAACGCGCCATTGATTTCAACGCGCAAGCCGAGATTGAGAGTCAGATCGTTGCGAATCTTGTAGTCATCCTGCGCGAAGACGGAATAATTGTTGTCCCGGTATTGATGGTTGAAAACGCCGCCGCCGCCGAAACTAAACGCAGGCGCGCCGAGCAGGAAACTCTGAAAGTCGGTGATGCCGTTCGGAAATTCCGTTGCCAGAGGAGCGGTAGGCGCGGCGCCATTGGCGAAGAAAAGCTGTCCATTGAAGACTTGCGGAAACAGCTTGTTGAGTTTCACGAGGTCCACTTCGCCGCCGAAGCGAAGTTCGTGCTTGCCGTGGATCCAGCTCAGAGTGTCGACGAAGTTGTAATTGTTCTGGATCTGGAACTGGTTGGCCTGAGGCGTCGGGCCGATCTGATAGCCAGAACTCGCGAATGTAAATTTGTAAATGGCGTTCGTCAGATTGCTGGTGGGCCGGTTGATGTCGAGATCGGTGACCGTGGGAATCGCGTCATTGGTCACGTTGATGGCGCTGTTGTTGATGCGCACGAAGCCGAAGCGAAATTCGTTGACGAGGCTCGAAGAGAAGACGTGGGTCTCCGTTGCGCTGAGAAAGCGGGAATGTACCGGCGTATCGAACGGGAAATTCAGGTCGGTCTGGCTGATGCTGCCACCGAGGGAAGCCTGAAGTCCGCCCGCGCCGAAGGGTTTCAGCGCATCGGAATTGCTGAAGAAGAAGCGAACCGCGACTTTGTCTTTGAGGTTATTGAACTCGCGATCCCAGTTGGTGGTGAATTGGTTGTCCGAGAATCGGCCGGGGCTGCTGAAGACAAAGGGAGCGGAGTTGATCGAGGGCGCGGAGCCCGCGACTGTGGTGTATCCGGCAGTGCCCGGGAGAGTCGGGATCAGGTAGCCGCCGCCCGCACCGCCAAACTGGTTGCTCTTGAAGTTGAGCAAATTGAGAACGACGTGATCGATGGGAGTGGTGGTGTTGCCGAAGAAGGCCTGCGAAATTGTCGACTCCGTGCGGAGAGCCGGAATAATGGGAAACGTGGTGCTGATGATGGTCCCGTTGTCGATACCGCTCCGCTGGCGCGTACCCTGGTAATTGCCGAAGAAATATCCGAACTTGCCCTTGTGACCCAGCGGGCCGCCGCCGCTGGTACCGAAGATGTTCTGCTTCAAGACGCCGCGTGAGACGTCGTTGGCGTTCTGGAAAAAGTTATTGGCATTGAGAATATTGTTCCTGAAAAATTCGTAGGCGTCGAAGTGAATGGAGTTCGTGCCCGACTTCAAGATCGCGTTGATGTTGCCGCCGCCATTGCGGCCCTGGCTGGCGTCATAGAGGCTGGTCTGGACTTTAAATTCCTGAACCACATCGGGGCTCGGCAGGGGCGTGTTGGTCAATTCCGCGACGTTGTAATCGGTGGCGCTGATGCCTTCGATCAAATAGTTGTTGTTGTCCTCGCGCTGACCGTTGACATCGATGCGGACGTCGCCGCGACCGAGTTGTGAGGCGTTATTGAGTGCGCTCGAAGCGCCCGTCGAAAGCGTGAGCAACTGTTGAAAGTTTTGCGTCGCCAGAGGGAGATTGCGAAGGGTGTTCGAATTGATGTCCTGGCCCGTCGTGGCATTCTCGGTGTCCACGGTCACGACGCTGGCCGAAACCGTGACTTGCTGGGAGACCTGGCTGGGGCGGAGAGTGATGCTGATGGTGGTCGTTTCGGTGACGCGGACTTCGATGCTGGTCGTGCGCCCCTCGCCGAAACCCTTGGCGTTCACCACAACGGTGTATGTGGATGGGGGAAGCAACGCGGCGGCGAAGGTGCCCGTCGCGCTGGTGGGCAGTGAGCGAACGACGATTCCCGTGCGCTCATCGGTGATCTGGACTTCGGCGCCCGCGATGGCCGCGCCGCTCGAATCGAGAACAGTGCCATTGAGCGCGCCGGTCGCGCCGCCTTGCGCAAAGACGCAACGCGCGCCTCCCGCGATCACGGCGAGAATCAAAAGCACCCACACCACGCGCATGCTCTTCATGGAAATAATCTCCCTCGGACGGAGCGCTACCGCTCCGTGCTTCCGGCACAGATTTATGGATTCGAGTTCTGACGCCTGCTGAACAGCCAACACCCCGCCCGCGATCCAGGGACCCACTAGGCAAAAATTAGACCCGCAGGACACCGGTGTCAACCCCAATGACAGGCGGCGCTTGCCCGGACACAAGGTCTGGATCAATGGATTTCAGGAACGCTGGGGCTTGAGATGCAGATTCCGCGATTCGCGACTCAAGAAAACGGCGGAAGAGATGATTTACATTTTTTGGAGAGCGAGGCGGCGGATCGAAAGAGCCGGGCGCGACAAATGGGCGGAGCCGCAGCGTCAATCGCGCGGGGCGTCCGCTGCAACCGCTTCGGCCGGCTTATGTCCGGCGGGAGCGGCATGCGCCCGGATGGGATTGTAGCGCCTGAGACTGAAAAAGCGTTCGCGGCAAGGATCGCAGCGGTAAGCGGCAAATCCCAGAATGCGCTTCAAGCGACGAAGAGTGCCGTCGACGACGAGGCGCCCAGCAATCTTTTCGAGATCCATGCGTCCACAGCGCGGGCAGTGCGCGCACGCCACGAAAGAGGCCGGAATCACGGACCATGCAAAGAAGCGGGTATCGCACTCGCGGCAACGCCACGGACGCAGCCCAAAAAGACTGAGAGCGTAATCCATCGCATGGCGCCGGTGCGAACGCTTGCAATACAGGCTATGGCATTCCGGACAAAGCACTTTGTCGCCTCACACGACGCGAAACGGGAGAAGGCTAATCCAAACCTCAGACGGCGGCAAGTGTACCGATGCCGCCGTGTTCCATAGCAGTGTAAGATATCAGACGGGAGAAGAATCGATGCCTGACTATACGGCGGAGCATTCGCGCGCCGGAATCGACACGAAGCTGCCCAAACTGGAGACGTGGCCCAATCATTTTCCCGGTTACGAAATCACGATTCGGTTTCCGGAGTACACGTCGGTATGCCCGAAGACGGGCCTGCCCGATTACGGGGCGATCACGCTGCGCTACGAACCGAAAAAAGTCTGCCTCGAACTCAAGGCGCTGAAAATGTATCTGCTAGCGTACCGTAATCTCGGAATCTTCTACGAAAATGCGGTGAACCGGATGCTGCGAGATATCGTCGCGGCGACGAAGCCCGCATGGTGCCACGTTACAGGTGAATTCACGCCGCGCGGAGGCCTGACCACGACGGTTGAAGCAACATGGCCGCGCCGCCGGGGTGGAAACAGTCGCGGCGGGAGATAGACTTCGTGCGGCCTGTCGGAGATAATGCGGCACATCGCCGCCGAGGTCGCGAGACCCGCGCGAAAAGAATTAAGGAGGCTCGATGAGCACGCCGTCCCAATTTTCGACGTCCAGTGCACCAGCGCCGCAACCAGAACCTAGCGCCGCGCTTCCCCGCTGGGTTGTGATTCTCTTTGCCGTTGCTTTTATTTTTGTTGCCTATCTTTTGTACGCCAGCGTGTCGGAGCGCCAGGCGTTCGAGAAAGGCTTGAGCGATTCGAGCAAGAAAGCCGACACGCTGTCCGCGGCGCTCGACAAAACGAATTCGCAGATCACCGACCTGAAAGGCGAGCTGGATATCACGACACAAAAGCTCGGCATAACCGAGGACCAGCTCGCGCACGCGCGAGCTCTCGCGCAGCAGGTCCATAAGGAACAGCAGGAAAGCAGCAAGAATTTGCAGACGCAGATCGGACAGGTGCAGGCGGACACGGCATCAAAATTTGGCGAAGTTTCGACGGAGCTGAGCGGTACGAAGAGCGATGTCGCGTCCACGAAAGCAGACCTGGAAGCCACCAAAGCGAAGCTGCAATCGACCGTCGGCGACCTCGGAGTGCAAAGCGGCTTGATCGCGCGGAATCACGAGGAAGTGGAAGATTTGAAGCGGCTCGGCGAGCGAAACATCTACGAGTTCAAAATTGTGAGATCGAATTCGTTGCAGCATGTCGGACCGATCCAGGTTTCGCTGCGCAAAGTGGACCCCAAGAAATACAAATACACGTTAAACGTCCTGGCCGATGATAAAACGATCGAGAAGAAGGACAAGACGGCGGGCGAGCCGATACAATTCTACGTCCACGGCGCGCGTGCTCCTTATGAGATCGTAGTGTTCGACGTGACGAAGAATCAAATCAGCGGTTACCTGAGCACGCCGAAGGACGCGACATCTGTGCCGCCGGCTCCCGCTGCGTCCGCGCCGCCGCCGGGCAACTGAGAACCAGACACGAGAGTGCATAAAATCCTACGGCAAGCGAGCGGGGCGGTTTGGAAGAGTGGCGGAAGGAAGCCGGGCTCGCGCCGGCGCGCGTCCCTGCCTTGTGTTCACCGCGAAGTTCAAAGCGCTCTGAGCAGCGCATTCGTGGCGATGTGCGCGTCCGTTTTGGCGTGCCTGTTTCTGGTGAGCCAGGCGCGCGCACAACAAGCGCCCATCGAGACGCGCCTGCCTCCAACGACACATACATACATCCACTGGCGAGGATTGAAATCGCTCGACGCCGCCAAGACGAAGAACGGCCTCTTGCGTTTGTGGAACGATCCCGATTTCGCGCCGGTGCGGCGAGCGATTACGTCCGAAGCGTACGGAAGAATGTGGCGGGTCCCGTCGACGGGGAAACTTACGCCGGATCAGCTGAACTCGCTGATTCCATTGTTTGAGAACGAGGCTGTGTTCGGCGAGATCGCTTCGCCCGCTGCGAAGGCGGGCGCCAAGACGCCGAACGGCTTCTTCATTTACGACGCCACCGGGAAAACCGAAGTGCTGCGTAATGCCATCGAACTGCTGCGGAAATCGGCGCCAAATTCCACGAAATCGTCTACCTACATGTTTGGCGATGCCAAGGTGGACTCGGTCGAAACACCGACGGAAACGTATTTCGCAACGCAGGTGGGAAACTACTACGTGCGAGCCTCGCGCAAAGACGTCGAAGAGGACTTGATTACGCGGTTTCGGGCGAAGACAGCGACTCCGTCGTCGCTCGCCAATGAAGCCGATTGGAGGCGCGCGAAACAGGATTTTGCGCCGGGCGCGATCGTGGAGGTTTTCTCGCGAATTTCTAAGCCGTCGCCGGGAGGTTTGGCGAAAGCGAACGAGTTCAACTTCTCCGCGTTCGCGAGCGGGGTTCATTTGGAGCGGGCGCATGCGTGGACGGCGAGTTTGAGCCTTGCGGGCGAAGCTACGCGGCTCCGGTTCGCGATATTGGGAGACACTTCGGCGGGGAGCCTGTTTGACGTGGTGGGCGCGAGTTCCCCTGTATTCGAGACGCTCCCGCTGGCGCGCGATGGATCGTCGTACAGCGTCTGGAAGGTAAATCTGCCCGCGATCTATCGCATCCTGCACGGACCCGTTCTCGAGGCGCTGTCACAGAAGCAGGCGGGCAGCCTGAAGGGATTCGACATGCTGGGAAGCACAATGCTCGGTATGCCCGTTCCCGACGCTCTCGCACTTTTTGGCGGCGAGATAGCGACGATCAGCTCCACTCCGGGCGATCCGACCTACACCGATCTTTATGCGGCCACGATTCGCGATCCGGCTGCAGTGGTGAGCGTGGTCCGCAAAGCAGTGGGGTCGATGATTCAGAACGAAAGTCGCAGCGGCCAGACGACGTTTCTCGATCTCGCCGCGCCGTACACCGATCCGCAAACAAAAGCGACACTTCAGCATTTCTATTACATTGGAGTGACGCCACACGTGCTCCTGTTTTCGCCCAGGCGGACGATGGTGCGCGATGCAGCGGCGCGACTCTCTGGCGCGGGCGGAGCAACTCTGGGTGTGACGCTCGCTTCAAACCCTGATTTTCAGCATGCGCGCGCGTTGCTGCCGAAGTTTCTAACAGGTTTCACCTACGCGCAAATGACGAAACAAACCTGGGAACGCGAGCTTTCCGTGCTGGCGCGAACGGCGGGAAAAGCCGCGGCCGACTCTGACAAAACCGGCGCATCGTCAGGGGACGTATTGCAAGGCGTCAACCTGAGCGTGTTCGCGCGCTACCTGCATTCCTTTGCCAGCGGATGGTGGAAGACTCCCGACGGCATCTATTTTGATTCTTACCTGCAGTAAATCGAGGCAGCGGCTGGCTTCGTTCACACGGCTTGGCGCATGGCTCGGCGCATTTCTTGCTTTGCCGATCGCCGCGCAGGCGCAAGGCGTGCCCGCTCCCATTCCGACGAGCCAGGAACCACTGAAAGTACAATCGCAATTGCATGTCGTCGAAGCGAGCGTTGCCGATTCGCACGGAGACTTTCGCAGCGATCTCAAAGCTTCGCAATTCTTGATCCTCGATAATGGCGTCGAACAAAAAATCACATTCTTCGAGCCGGTGGAATCTCCGGCGCATATAGCGGTTCTGATTGAGACCAGCCCCGCGGTCTACCTGATTCAAGGACAGCATCTAAGCGCCGCATATGCGCTTCTCGATGGACTCGCTACGACGGATGAGGTCGCACTCGTTACGTACGATGAAAAGACGCGGCTCGTTCTCCCCTTCACCGCTGATAAGAGGGCTCTCCTCGAGGCGCTCGATGGCTTGCAATATTTCCTGGGGATGGGAGATTTGAATTTCTACGACGCCGTGAGCAGCACGCTTGCATGGCTTCCGGCGGCCAATGGAAAAAAGGCTCTGCTCGTCCTCGCGACCGGCCTCGATTCTTCGCCGCCGGCACATTGGCAGGCGCTCCAACACGAACTTCAGATGACGGACGTACCGGTGTTCACGGTGGCACTGGGAGGCTCCGTGCGCGATCACAAGGGGAAGAAGCCCGAGGGAAAAAACAAACCGCAGGACAAGAAAAATGCGGGTACCGGATCACAAGACGAAACGGCGAACGCTGAGCGGAAGACGGAAGTGGAGGCTGCAGAGGCCAGCTTCGAGCGAGCCGACGCGGCCTTGCGGGAGATTGCGGAAACAACGGGCGGGCGCTCCTATTTTCCCGCGTCGCTGAATGAGTTCGCGAAAGTGTATCGCGAGATCGCGGCGCAACTGCGCCATCAGTATCTGCTCGCATATACTCCGCCAGCTCCCGACGGGCGGATTCATACGATAGAAATCCGCGTCGTAGACGCCCAGAGGCGCGTTCTGGGGGCCATAGGCGTGGCGCACGGAATGCGCGTCTATGCGCGTCAAAGTTATCTCGCGCCGGAAAAATAGCCGCCGGATTCGATACAATGTCCCGGCGGCTTGACAGGCGTGCATTTCGCCCGAATCGCGGCACTCGCACCCCAGGAGAATCGGATGAGAGAGGTCTCGAGATTACGGATGAGCCGGAGGCTCGTGCGGTGCATGGCCGTGGTGGTAACGGGAGCAGCGTTGTGGATCTGCGCGACAGCACAGAGTCAAGCACCGAAGACAGCTCCCGAAGCGGGAGATGCAATCGCCGTCCGATTCGCGTTCGGAGGAAACGTCGCACAGGTGCCGCTCGAATTCGCCGCGGATCGGTTGCTGGTGCCCGTCAGCGTGAATGAATCGAAGCCGGCGCTGTTCCTTGTCGCCACAGGCGATCCGCACTCGGTCCTCGATCCCGCGCCGTGGATTCCGGCGGATTCGGGACCCGACACGCGCGTCAATTTCACGAACACGCTGCTTTCAATGCCGGGACTCGATTTGGGAATCCCGCACATCCAGGCGGAATCGCTCGGCGATATATCGTCAATCTTGGGGCGCCACGTGCGAGGCATCCTCGGCGCCGACATTCTCGGCCAATTTGTTGTGGAAATCGAGTCCGACCGATCCGCGATTCATTTTCACGATATGAAATCGTTCCACTACGACGGCAAAGGAAAGACTCTGCCGCTCATTCTCCGCGACGGGGTTCCCAGCGTCCATCTCAAGTTGAGCATGCCGAACCAGCCGACGTTTGAGGATGATTTCGAAATACAAACGGAGTTCACCGGAGGCCTCGAGATCAACAAGCCCTTCATTAGTGCGCATCACCTTCGGCCGGGGAAGGTGAAAGGATTCGGCTTTCCGGATGGAAAGGGTGGGAAGACGGAGGTCGGCCGAGCGACGCGAGTCACGATGGGGCCCTACGTGTTCACCAACGCCCTCGTTGAATTTCCGCAGGCGGCCAGTGGAGGCGCCTCCGGCCCCGGCGGAGCGATCGGAAACGCCATACTCCGAAAATTCCGCGTGTTCCTCGACATCCCTCATCAGCAGATGATCGTGGAAACAAATTCTTTTTACCCAACGGATTTGGAAGCCGATATGAGCGGAGTCGCGATGCGCGCTTCCGGACCGGATTTGAAATCATTTGTGGTGGCTGGGGTGGCCCCGCATTCGCCGGGTTCCGATGCCGGATTGAAGGATGGCGATATCATCGCAGGCGTAGACGGTCAACCGGCGGCGGATTTGAACCTCAGCGAACTGCGCGATATGTTTCGCCAGATTGGCGCGGAGTACAAGCTGACGGTCCTGCGCGGAGACCACACGGTCGAGCTGAAATTGAAAACGCGGCGTTTAGTCTAGCGCGCCGCGCCGATTGCGATTCCCTACCGAAGCTTCGAGGCAATCTTTCCATTCGCCGGTTTGCGGCGTCTTCGACGGTCGTAAGCTCCGCCGCGGCGTTTGCGCAGGCCAGGCGACCCTCGCGAAATCAGAAAGCGGGAATTATTCGAAGTGGCGGAGGGTCTCAGCCATCTTGCTGAGGCGATCATCGGCGCGGGCGAAGACAGTGCCTTCTTCGAATTTGCCGTCGGCGTGGCGCGTGCCGGCGCGGACACCGGTGAGAATCGCGATGCCTTCCTCGACAGTGGCGACGGGATAGATGTGGAATAGTCCTTTTGCGACAGCTTCAATGACGTCGTCGCGGACCATTAGATCTTCAACGTTTTCGCTAGGAATCAAGACGCCTTGTTTCCCCGTGAGACCTTTCAGGCGGCAGACGTCATAGAAGCCTTCAATCTTCTGGTTCACGCCGCCAATCGGCTGAACATCGCCCTGCTGATTGACGGAGCCGGTGACGGCCAGTTCCTGTGAAACCGGCAAGTCCGCGAGCGCGGAGAGAAGCGCGTAAACTTCCGTCGAGCTGGCGCTATCGCCGTCCACGCCAGAATACGATTGTTCAAAGCAGAGGCTCGCGGCCAGAGAGAGCGGCTTATCCTGCGCGAATGTCCGGCGGACGAAGCCGGCGATGATCTGCATGCCCTTGTCGTGGAAGCGGCCGCTGAGATTTGATTCTCTTTCGATATTGATTAGGCCCGCTTTGCCGAGGGAGACGGAAGCGGTGATGCGCGAGGGCTTGCCGAAAGCGTAGCCGCCGATTTCGAGAACGGCGAGACCGTTGACCTGGCCAACACGAGAGCCAGTGGTGTCGATGAATATTTGGTGCTGTTCGATCATTTCCTGAATTTTGGTTTCGGTGAGATTGTGACGCTCGATTTTGGCGTCGAGAGCCTTACGGACGTGGGCGCCGGTGACGATCTGGCAGCCATTTTCATGGCGTGTGACGTAACACGCTTCGCGCGCGACATCGGCAATCTCGAAAAAGCGCGCCGTAACCTTTCCGCGGCGGCCCGCGCAGCGGACGCCATGCTCCATTAACGCGGCGATGGCGGTGCGATCGAATGGGCACAACCCTTCATCTTCGGTAAGCTTCCGGAGCCTGCCGCTGAAATGCAGGATGACTTCGTCATTCCAGCGCATCTCTTCGTCGAACTCGACGCGCACTTTAAAAATTTTGCGGAAATCTTCCTCGTAGTTATAAAGGAGCTCGTACATGTCGCGGTCGCCGATCAATATAATTTTCGCGTTCACGGCGATCGGCTCGGGCTTCATGGCTGCCGAGCTGAACGGGAAAAAAACATCGACGGGCTGAATTTCGAGCTTGCCGTGATTGAGGGTGCGCTTGAGAGCACGCCAAACGCCGGGTTCGGTGAGCGTGTCGATGGCGTACATGACGAGATAGCCGCCGTCCGCGCGGAGAAGCGAGCCGCCGCGGAGATCCATGAAATCGGAGCTCCAGCCGGCGCGATTGTCGTAACTGCGATGGACGGTGCCGAATAGATTCGCGTAGGTCGGGACGGTTTCGAAAATGACCGGACATCCTTCGTGTTCGCTGTGCGCGAGGATGACATTGACGCCGTAGACGCGGAAGGGATCGCGCTCGGCGCGTTCGAGCCGCGGACCACCGCCGCCTTCCGAGGGAGGCTGTTCTTCTTCGCCCTCGCGTTCCTTGAACGGTTCGAGATTGTCGAGGATGTGGTGGCGGACTTCCTCGAGATATTCGGCGATGTGTTCGTTCGGATACTTTTCCTTCAGCTCTTCGATGACGCCGTCGACGAGGACCGAAGCCGCTTCCTGCTCGAGGTAGCTCATCTCGCTGGCGAGCTCGCGCGAAAGCGTGAGCGTCTTGCGGTAGACGACAGTGAATTCCTGGCGGAACTGATCGTACTTGCGCTCGATGTCTTCGGCGGCGACGGTTTCGAGCTTGCCGTCCTGAACCAGCTTCGGAATTTCCTCGATGGGTACCATCTGGCCTTCGAGGACGGGAAAGATTTCAGGAAGCGCGACGGCGCCAACTTGCATCCGGCCAAGAGCGAATTGCTCGCGAGCGATGCGTCGCGTGAAATCATCCATCAACTCTTTTTCGCGTACGGTGAAGCGCTCGACGATGCGAGCTTTTTGGCGCTGGAACGGATCGCCCTCGAAGACTTGCGGAATGCGGCGGCGCAGGAATTCGATGCCCGAATCGGTTTCTTTCTTGAACGCGTTGGCGTGGCCGCGCGGAAGAGTGAGCAGGCGCGGGCGATCGGCGCTCTTGAAATTGTTGACGTAGCAGCGATCGGGCGCGGGCTCGCGGCGCGGATTCAGATTCTCGACCATGCGCGTGACCATGCCGCCGCGGCTGGTTCCCGAAAGTCCGCAGATGAAGAGGTTGTAGCCCGGCGCAGTCAGCTCGACGCCCATCTGGAGAGCGCGCAAGGCTCTTTCCTGGCCCATTTCACCTTCAACGAGGGGGGCGTCCGAGGTGGTCGCGAAGGGCACGCGCTCAGGATCGCAGCGCCAGCGAAGTTTTTCGGGCGGCAAACCGACGCGATTGGATGAGGGTTTTTCGCTCATTTTGCGTTCCGAGGGTCGTACTCTAGCACGGCACTCAGGCCGCGCCTATCTGGATTGGACGCGGGCGTGCCGTTTCGGTTCCGGGTGCGTGTAGAGATCGAGAACGCCCGCAGTGGTGGCAACGATGATGGGCCCGAGAATGATTCCGAGCACGCCGAAAACTCCGATCCCACCGAGCACGCTGATGAAAATCACCAAGCCGCTGATCTGCGCGCGACCGCTGATGAGCCATGGACGGATTATATTTTCAACGGCGGCGACGACGCCCGCGCATACGACGATCAGAACGATGCCGCGCGTCGCGTGACCCTGCGCGATCAGCCAAATTGCCGCGGGCGCCCAGATCAATGCGGAACCGACGACGGGCAAGAGCGAAAAGAAGGCCATCATGACTCCCCAAAACAGCGGCGCGTTGATGCCCAGAATCGCAAACATCACGCCGCCGACCGCACCGTGCAACACGGCGGTTGCAAGACTCGACAAAACGCTGGCGAAAATAAGTTCGTGCGCTTCTTGAAGCATGCGATCGCGATGCTCGGGCTCGAACGGCAGCAAGCTTCGGATGCGATCCATGACGTCATCGCCATCGCGAAAGAGATAGAACATCGCCAGAATCATGACGAAGAGATCGAAGAAGAATCCGGCGACATGACGCAGGGCGACGCCGAGTCCCGTCGCCAAGAAGCCGGCGAATCTGTCCGCGCGTTCCCGCAGGAAAGAACTCAGATCCGCGGGGCCTTCGTCCGAAAGACGATTCTGGATCGATTGCCACACGTGATTTGCCCAGTCGAAACGATTGTTGGCGAGCTGCTGTTGGACCGACTGGGCCATTTGCAGCCCCTCGCGGACGAACGCGCCCGCAACCAAAATTATGGGGACCACGAGAATCAAAGTAACGGCGACCGTACTCGTCAAGGCGGCGCGCGTCTTGCCCAAACGTTTCTCGATTTTCTCGTGCCACGAGAAGAACACGACGACGACAACGCCGGCCCAGGCGAGCGGAGCGAAAAAGGGCAAGAAAATGCGAAAAGCAAAATAGCCCAGGACCGCCACGACGCCATAGAAAAGGACGGGGCCGAGTCTTTTTTCGGACGTGATTTCGGACGTCAAGCCGCCACGCTTCCCGTTTTCCTCATCGAATTCATGTTTGACCCCGTCCCAAGAACCCAACCTATCAGATTAACCCTTGCGACAAATAGTTTCATTCGCCGATTTTGTCAACTGCGCGACGCAGCGAGCGTGAAATGTGACGCGGCAAGTGTGGAATGCTATGATGACGCGAGGAGCGAACGAGGACCAGCACGATGCCCGAACCATCCGCGTGCAAACACCCGCGCACCCAGGTCATCGCCGAAGACGTAGATGAGAAGTACGTCGAATGCCAAGATTGCGGCGCTATCCTCGAGGCGGGTGAATTAAAGGATACCTCCGGATTCGATGAGTCTCTTTCCGACGCCTAAACCCAAGGTCCCGCCAACCGAAGCCCGCCGGCAACTTCCTCCGCTTATCTCCTGAAACTCAGACGAGGCTGAATTGCTTGATGTGAATCGATCGGCTTTTCGCCGTGCCAGCATGGAGGCGCAGCAATCGGGAACGCTGGGTCGTGATGGAGATCCGGGAGGCTCAGTTGATGCCAAGCTGGGCGATGATGCGAGTGACGTCGCCAGCTGCGACGTCGTAGAGCGAGTGTTCGTCTTCCTGCTCGAGGCGCTCGCGGAGATATTGCGCAGCGACATAGCTGGCTTCGCGGTCGGTGAGGTCACGGCCGTTCTCGGAGCGGAACTTCACGAACGCGGGATGCGCGAGACCGAGGAAAACACCCTTCCCGTCGACGAAGAATTTGCAGTCAATCGTATCGCTGTGGCGGGTGGCGATGCCATTCCAGCAATGCGAAAAGCGGCAGCGGTAGGTGAAGTCCGTCACTTTCGACGGAACATCGAACGCGCCGATGAAATCGCTCATCGCGCCCACATTTGAGAAGGTTTTCGATTCTTTCGCCTGAACTGTCGCCATAATGCGTTAAGCACCCTTTGCACCAAAAAAAATTTCGGCAGCTAAAACCGCCCCGCACCCCAGTGCGCGTGCCGACGTGAAAGCCGCGACGCTATCAATGCACTACTTTCCGATGCCCACTTCGACGCGTTGTGACTGCCGATAACTCTGCACCGCTGCGCCGACCCCGGCGCCGGATGAAACGCGGAAACCTTGATCGAGGAGGACTTTTTCGAACGCCGCCAGGAACAAGAGCACATTGTTGCGTTGGCTTGAATAACCCATCAGGCCGATGCGCCAGATTTGACCCTTGATCGGGCCAAAGCCTCCGGCGATCTCGATGTTGAATTCGTCGAGCAATTGTTGCCGGACTTTCGCGTCGTCGATGCCCGCAGGAACTTTGACCGAGGTGACGGTAACGAGGCGATCGACCGGATTCGACACGAATAGACCGAGGCCCATGGCTTCGACGCCGGCGATCAGAGCCTGCTGGTTCTGAGCGTGCCGCTCCCAGCGTGCTTCGAGGCCTTCCTCGAGAACCAGCCGCAACGCTTCGCGCATCGCGTAGATCAACGAGATTGGCGGCGTGTGGTGATACGTGCGCTCCTTACCCCAATAATTCATCACCGGCGTGAGATCGAAATACCAGCTCTGCACTTTCGTTTTGCGCGCTCGGAGAATTTCTTCGACCTTTGCATTCACCGTCATGGGCGCCATTCCCGGAGGCGCACTGATGGCTTTCTGCGAGCCGCTGAAGCAGATATCAATGCGCTGGCGGTCAATGGCGAGAGGACAGCCGGCGAGCGTGGCGACGGCGTCCACCAATAGGAGCGCGCCCAGCTCGTCGGCGACTTTGCGATAGTGATCGAGATCCTGAACGACACCGGTGGAAGTCTCGCCGTGCGCGAGGCCGACGAATTTGATCTTGCGTCCTTTGCCGGCGCGGCGTACGTCGTCAGGATCCACCGTGCGGCCATACGGCGTCTCGACGCGAATGACTTTCGCGGGTGTCCGTTCGCTAATCACGGCCATTCGCTCGGAGAACCAGCCGTTCACGCAGACGATGCATTCATCGCCTTCCTCGAGGGGATTGAGAACGGCTGCTTCGATGCCGCCCGAACCGGATGAAGAGAGCGGGAACGTGACGCGATTGTCCGTCTGGAAGACGCGCCGCAAGAGAATCTGGACGTCGCTCATCATCTCCGTGAACCACGGGTCCAGATGGCCGACGAGCGGTGCGGCCATCGCGCGATAGACGCGCGGGTCCACGCAGGACGGTCCTGGGGTGAGCATCAATCTGGTCGGGGGAAGTAATTCTCCGATGGCTTCATTCCTCATGGCGTCAGACCTCGCCTGTAGTCCGGAAAAAATGCGGCCGGGGTGAAGCAAACTCGAATCGCCCACGCGAGCAGGAACCGCGGATTCAGAAGCCCGGTCGAGAGCCTTAGTGTGTCGAATTGCGCAGCGCGGGTCAACCCTGGAGGCAGGTGCGGGAGCCAAAGAGACGAGTGCCAAAATGTCTCGCGGCGCCAGCGCCAACTTCTAATCGCGCGTCCGGACGCGATCTTCATCCTCGACAAATACGACGCCAACGCCGGTTTTCAGCTTTTCCGACGAGGGCTCCGTGTAAACGACCGTACCGCGAAGGGAAAGCAGGCTCGGAGGATTGTCCGCAGCCGACGCTTCGATCAACACCTTCACTTCGGACTGCAACGCCGGGCGATGTGCGAGAGACAAGTAGGCGCCCTGGAGACTCATGTCGCGAACGGTGGCTTTCTCCTCGAATCGAGCGCCATCGTCACCGACGCCGGTAACCGTCGCGGCGAAGCGCATGCGGCGACGCTGGCCCACGCGCGATTCGCGCAGGACCACGCCCACGCCCTTTTCGCTGAGAGTAACGCTCATGCCCTCCATCGCGGCCCAAGTGGGCGCGAATTCCTGCCGCGCTGCGTAGAGAAATCCATCCACGAACTTGTCCGACGAATCCGGGTCGTGATGGAAGAGGAAGAGATTGCGGGCCTTGGTCTGGCGCGCGAGTTTTACGCATTCGAGCCAGCTCGAATGCCCCCAGCCCTTTCGCGTCGTGGCGAGCTGCTCGGGCGAGCATTGCGCGTCGCAGATCAGGACATCGGCTCCGGCAGCCAGTTGGCGGAGGTTTTCATCGTACTCGGGCACGCCGGGCTCGTTGTCGGTCGCGTATACGATCGAACCGCCTGGGGTATCGAGGCGGTAGCCGAGGCAGCCCTGAGGATGGTTGAGCCAGCGCGCGGTGATGCGGGTTCCGTTGACTTCGAAAAGATCGGTGCCGGTCAATTCGCGGAATTCGCGGCTGGCCGTCATCATGCCGAGGTCGACCGGAAAATACGGGCTGGCGAGCTGTGCTTCCAGCACTTTTCTCAGGCTATCGGGCCCCAGGAATTTCGACTGAAAACTGTAGAAGTGAAAGCGGTTCTGCGCCTGGAAGAACGGATGAAAGAACGGAATCCCTTGAATGTGGTCCCAGTGGTAATGCGTCACCAGGATATGCGCTTCGAGTGCGCGATCGCGCGATTTCTCTTCCCAGTGATTGCCGAGAAGCCGCAGGCCCGTTCCGCAATCGAGGATGAAACGCGTACCGTCGCCAGTGATGACTTCGATGCACGGTGTATTGCCGCCGTAGCGCCAGGTGCTGGCCTGTGGCGTCGGCGTCGAGCCGCGGACTCCCCAAAATACAAGCTTCGTCAGGGTGTTAGACATCGCTGCGTAGACCAGGATGACTCGCGCGCGGGCCTTTGTCGCCCTGACCGGCGCGCGGAAGCTAGAACCAAAACCATGTTAGGCGGTCGCCAAGAGCGGTGTCAATCTGCATTCACGACCGGCTTGCGAGCCGGATCGATTGGGGGCTGAAGCGGCAGTTCCTGAAAACCTGGCCATCAGAAGCGAGTGCAAGCGGCAGCAGATACGGCTAAAATCCATCACATGCACGACCACGCGCACGGAGCGCACGGCTCACATTCGCATACGCACGATCACGCGCACGCGCATGCAGTCTCACCAACCGGCCGCATGACATTCGTGCTCGGCGCCGCCGTGGTGGTGACTCTTATTCTCGTCGCCGTCGAGTTCGTCGCGGGGTACTTCGGGCACTCGATTTCGCTGGTGAGCGACGCGGTTCACAATTTGACAGACGTTCCGGCGATGATTCTTTCGTGGCTGGCGACGCGCTGGGCGCAAAAACCTCCCACACAAGAGCACACCTACGGCTTCCGTCGTGCGGGGATTCTTGCGGCATTCACGAATGCGTTGTTCCTGGCCGCGGTTGCGCTGCTCATCGTGTACGAGGGCTTCGAGCGATTGCGCGCGCCGGTGGCAGTGGAAGCGGGAGTCATGCTTTGGGTGGCGCTGTTCGCGCTCCTCATCAACGGAGGAATCACGTGGGCGCTCGTGGCGGGGCGGCGCGACCTGAACGTTCGTAGCATCTTGCTGCATTCATTCGGGGATGCGATCTCGAACGTCGCGATCATCGTCGGCGCTGCCGTGATTCACTGGATCGGCGCACACTGGATCGATCCGGTCATCGGCATTGCTATCGGCGCGATGGTGCTGTGGTCGAGCGTGGGGATTTTGCGGGAGAGTACGCACGTACTGCTGGAAGGGCTGCCGCGCCAGATTCGTTTGGAAGATGTGGCGAAGGCGATTTTGAAGGTTGAGGGCGCGCAGGAAGTGCACGACATTCACATCTGGACTATCGGCACCGATTTGCAGGCGCTCTCGTGCCACATTCGCATTCCCGACATGCACATGGAAGACAGCGAGAGAATTCTTGCGCTGGTTCAGGACACTCTCGAGCACGAATTCCACATCACGCACTCGACGGTGCAATTCGAACGTGCCGGCCTTCCCGACACGGGCCTCTACATGCCGGAACCCATCCGCAAGGCCGATTAATTTCCGATTGCGAATGCGGGAGCCTGGCGGCGGGCGTGAATCAGACGTACGGTTGCCAGAGCCAGGAGCACGGCGAGACACGCCGTCACTTCCAGCGCGGCCAGAGCGGCGTGCATTCCGTGACGGTCGGCGATGGCGCCAAAGATTGGCGTCGCCACTCCGCCGATACTTCCCGCGGCGCCCAGCATAACCCCTGAAGCCACGCCGCGACGATTCGGAAGAAATTGCTGTCCCATCACGATCATCACGCTGAAGGAGGCGAAAAGCGCGAAGCCCAGAGGAGCGACGACGGCGAGAGCCCACAGGGGCCGCTGAATCTGGAGAAACGCGAGGAGCAGCAATGGAGCGATGGCCAGAGAAATTAAAACGATCAAGCTGCGCCCGAACCGGTCGGCGAGCGCGCCACCGACCACGGTACCGATCGACCCTGCGAAAATGAAAATGCTGAGAGCAGTATTGCCGGCTTCTTTGGTCTGGTGAAGCTGTTCGATCCAATAGAGGGCGAGGAACGTGTTTAATCCGAAAAACACGACCGAGCGGCACACGGAAGCGCCCGTGAGCAGAGCAAACGGGCCCCACAAATCGACGGCTTTGGCTGCGCCCGGCTCCGCTGCGCGTTCGGCGGGATCCGCCCTCCGAAAATCGCGCGCGTTTCTTTGAAAAATCAAGCTGATCAGAACTGCGGGAAGGAAAAGGAGGAAAATCCCGCGCATTCCGAGCCAACTGAGACACGCGACAGTAAGCAGTGGGCCGACAGCAAAGCCGATATTTCCGCCGACGGAAAAAATACTCATCGCGGTCGCCTTTTTTTTGGCGGAGACATAGCTGATGAGTCTCGCGCCCTCGGGATGAAAGGCCGCGAGACCCAGCCCGCTGATGGCAACGAACGCCATCATCGACCCGTAAGCCGGCATCACGGTCGCGAATTCAACGCCGAGACCCGCCGTGAGTATGCCAACGGGGACGAGCCATGAAATGGGATAGCGATCCGCGAGCCAGCCGAACAGCGGCTGAAATATCGAAGACACCAGATTCGGCGCAAAGACCAACCCCGCGGCCGCCGCATACGACAGATGATGGATCGCGATGAAATACGGAAGCAGAGCCGGAAGAGCGCCTTGGTTCAAATCTGTGCAGAGATGGCCCAGGCCCAGGATAAGGACGAGTTTCTTTCGCATTGGTCGCTGACATCTTCGCATTCAGGCGCAAGCCATGCTAGGGGAGAAATCGAGGAAGAGAGTTGCGAATGCGAACACACGCGTCAGGGGTAAACGCGAAGGCGCAAAAAACAAATTGAACTGAAGATTACAGCGAAAGTTTCAAAGCCGTACCACGCTCGTCGTTCAGCTTAGTTGTGGCGGTCGAATCAACTTGCGAATAGCTCACGCTGCGACGGTTGCCTTCACGTGTGATGTAAACGAGCTGATCACCTTGTCGCGTAAACGCGACTGCGGAGATCTGCGAACCATCTTTCAGAACGAGAGTGAATTCGCCGGCATCCGTAAGTGGCGCGGACTCTTCCGCCGGAGCCGATTCCGCCGCGCGCGTCCCGGGCCCTGCCGCAGGCTGCTGGATGATGATGACCTGTGGGGGGGCCTGTGAGTCCTGTTGCGGTTCATCGTACGCGACCGGCGCGCTGCCATAATCGGTGAGTAGATATGCGCCGGTGAACGGCAGGTTACGCTGGAATCGAGCCGCGAGTGCCAATTCCTCGCGCGTGGCCGGGTCAATCAACGCCATTTCGGCCAACTCCGTCCCATTGAGCGGTATCTGACCGTTGTCCACTCCGATGCCAGAAAGCGAACTGTTCAAATTCTGGAGCGTCACTCCGGAATTGGGGCCGTACACGATGACATTCGGATGAGAGCTTGCCGTGACGACGCCGGAAGTTCTCTTGGGCGGTAAGGGCCTCGCGGCCAGGTTCGAAGTCGTGAAGATGTGGTGCGCGTGAACCGACACGGAAGACCCGCCGACGCGAGCGGCCGAAGCTGCGCCTCCCCCGCGTTGCGCGTGTGCCGTCGAATAAAAACCGAGAGTCAAAAACGCGATAAGACCTGCGGTGGCAAATTTTCCCATGGCCGTCCGCCTCTACTGTTACAGACGCATTACCGTGCTGCGTGGTTGCACCTGGATTCTACTCCCAATCGAAGAGGCCGGCGCGCCGTATTCGGGCACCGAAAAGACGCGAATGGTGTCTATGTCCATGGAGATCCCGACTCTTGTGGAGCCCACCGCGGGCTGCTATAGCGGGTTTGCTTCCCCCACCTGGCCGGGATATGTTATAACCTTCGCGCTATGGGAATTAGGCGATTGAACTTTGTAAGAGAAGCTTCGGCATATGATGAGGCGGAGCCGCCGAAAGTGACCGAACAGCCCGCGGAAGAGGCGTCGACGCACTGCCCGAGGTGCTCGGCGAAGCTTATTGCGCGGAGTTGCAAGCTTGCCTGCGCTTTGTGCGGCTACTATATGTCGTGTTCGGACTTTTACTGAGGGGTGCCCTCGAACGGGAAGTTAGGGGCAGCTTCACGGGTTCTCGAAGCCGGGAACTCTACAAACGGAACGGCGTTTGCCAGGAGGCGAAAACGTGGCACTGCGAATGACGGATCACGATGTGACTGGAATCACCGTGCTGGAAATCGACGGGCGAATTGTGCTCGGGGAAGAGAGCAACGCGTTCCGTGAACGCGTAAAGGCATTGCTCGCGGCCGGAAAGAAGAAAATTGTGCTGAATCTCGCGAACGTGACTTACATCGACAGCGCGGGGCTGGGTACGCTGGTTGCCACGTTCCACAGCGCGCGGTCGCAGGGAGCCACGCTCAAGCTCGCCAACCTGGGCGCAAAATTCAAGGAAGTGCTGCAAGTGACGAAGCTGATGACCGTATTCGACGTATACGACAGCGATTCGGCTGCTGTCGGAAGCTTCGGCTCGTAACAAACTCGAATTCCGCAAGGCGCGGCGTCCATCACTGCGCCGCGTCTTGCGCTGCGTCATCCGCGCACGCACATCTCCGATTCGCGGATCACTTTCGGTCGTTCCATTCTTCGCGCTATTGGTCTGCGTCCAGCCTGTAGATTACAAGACCGCTCAACAGTTTCGGATAAAAGTCCGTCGATTTCTGCGGCATGACGTCGCCACTAAGGGCGATATCGGCCACCTGTTGCACGCGAACGGGATTTAGCAAGCAGGCGAGCTGCGCATCCCCGCGATCGACGGCTCCGAGCGCGGTTTCTATTCCCCGCTCGTAGGTAATGTGCTCCTCCGCCGCAACCGCCGCTGGCGTTATGCTGAGGCATCTCTCGATCAGCAGGCGATGCAGCAAAATGACGTCGAGTTCACGCTGGACTGCGGACACCTTGGGCAGAATCTGCGCAAGGTCAAGTCCCCGGCGAAGGACAAAAAGATAGAACGCGCCGCCGCCTGCATACACGCCGATGGCGTGGCGCTGGCGTTGCTTTTCGAGATCGCGAAGAAAATCGGCGAGCGCGGCGGGACGCTCTTCGGGCGAGGCGAACGGGTAGCCGTACCAGTCGAAATATTTGGCGGCCTGCAAGCGAAACTTCTGGAAATCGAATCCGGTGATGTTGCGGATTACACGGTGCGTGGGAAGAATCGTGAGGCCGCTCGAGTGAGTGTTGAAGAAAGCCATCATCGCGAATTCGTAGGGCGCGTCGCGATCTTCTTTTTTACCCGACAGCGCGCGGCATTCATCGCGGAAGTTCAACGCGGTTTCGTAGCGATGATGGCCGTCGGCGATGACGAGTTTCCGCGAGGCCATGGCATCGGTCACGCGGCGGAGCGATCCAACGTCCGTCACGGCCCAAAGACGATGCGCCACGCCGTACTCATCGGTCAACTCGACTGCGGGAGGCGTATGGCTGAAGGCATCGAGCATCGAATCAATCTGTCTGGATGCGTCGTCATAGAGCATGAAAAGCAGACCGGTTTGCACGCGAGTTTGGCGAAGAAGCTCGAGCCGGTCTGCCTTCGGCGCAGCGAGCGTGTGTTCGTGGCGAAAGACGACACCGGCGTCATAATCCTCAACTCGGCCGAGCGCAATGAAACCGCGGCGGACGCGGTGGGTGCTGGCGCCCGGCACGACGTAGTCCTGCGCGTAGGCGTAAATCGTCGGCGCCGCATCGCGAACGAGAGTGCCCGCTTCGATCCACTCGCGGATTTTTTGCGAAGCGCGTGTGTAGACGTTTTGTTCAGCGGAATCATCTGGCAGCGCGCGGCCCTTTTCAACGGAAATTAGATTGTACGGGCTGGAGGCGTAGTAGCGCTCTTGCATCGCCGTAGTGATCTTGTCATAAGGCTGCGTCAACACGTCGGCGGGCTCGACGAGCTGAGTGTTGTAGCGAAAGGCTCGAAACGGGCGAATTTCCGCCATGGCCTCCTCGGAATCAGCAGACAGCGAGCGAAAAGAAAATCATTGTAACAGCCGCGCGCAGTGCGGCAAAACTCGCGGCTGGGCTGTGCGACGCGCGGATGACAAAAGTGTACGCGCCCCCTACAATGAATTCGCGACTGCGTCAGGCCCTACATTCATGAGCGACGACTTTCGAAAATTCTCCGGCGTGAACGTACTGATCTTCGATCTGGACGGCACGCTGATCGACTCGAAGTTGGATCTCGCGCTGTCCGTAAACGCGACGCTCGCCCACATGGGCCGGACGGAAGTGACTCACGAGAAAGTCTACAGTCTCGTCGGCAACGGAGCGCCAACCTTGGTGCGACGCGCTCTCGGCGAAGGAGCGACGGATGCAGAAGCGGATGTCGCGCTTCCCTTTTTCCTCTCCTACTATCGGGCGCATATGCTCGATAACACGGTGCTCTATTCCGGCGTGCGCGAGTGCCTCAACGATCTGGGCGAGCGCTCCATGGCCGTGCTGACCAACAAGCCAGTGCGATTCAGTTGCGAGATTCTCGACGGACTGGGCATCTCGAAACATTTTCGCTACGTCTACGGAGGCAACAGCTTCGAGAAGAAAAAGCCCGACCCGATCGGCGTGCACACGCTGCTGCGCGATTTCGCCGCCTCGCCGCGCGAAGCGATGATGGTCGGCGACTCGGAAGTGGACGTGCAGACGGCTCGGAACTCGGGAACGTGGGCGTGTGGCGTAACCTACGGACTCGGGAGCGAGCGGCTCCCGGAATGCGCGCCGGATCTGCTGCTGGATAGCCTTACGGAACTGCCGAAAATTCTGAAAGACGGCCAGTGAGACGAAGAGATGAAGCGAGCGGCTTGCGTCGACTGTGGATGAAGCGAAAATCGCCGCACGCACCCGCGATTTACGAGGCTACAAAAACTCAACGATGAGCGGCGTCATTTCTTCGCGTACGTCTGCTGATACCAATCCCAGGTCCGGCGAAGGCCCTGCTCAAAATCGACACTCGGATTGTATCCAAGCATTTGGCGCGCGAGATTGATATCGGCTTGTGAATGCAGGATGTCGCCCGTTCGCGGAGGATCGTATTTCGCGCGGACCGGCTTGCCGGAGATCTTCTCGAGAAGCTTCAGCACCTGATTCAGCGTGATGCGCGCTCCGGTGCCGCCGTTGAAGACCTTGCCGGAGGCGCCTTTGGCTTCGCAAGCGCGCAACGTCGTGTCGACGACATTATCCACATACGTGAAATCGCGCGACTGCTCACCATCACCAAAAACCACTGGCTGCGCGTTATCAAGCAGGGCAAAAATGAATCGCGAGAGCACGCCCGAATATTGCGACGTGGGATCCTGGCGTGGACCAAAGACGTTGAAGTAACGCATCGAAGCGTTTTCAAGGCCGTAGCAGCGGCCGAAAACCTGCGCGTACAGTTCGCCCACAAATTTCGAGACACCGTACGGCGAAATCGGCTGCGGAACCATCGTTTCCACTTTAGGCAGAGTCGGCGTTTCCCCGTAGGCGGAGGATGACGCGGCAAAAACAAGACGTCTCACCTTGGCGTCGCGCGCCGCGACCAGAACATTCAGTGTCCCGTCAATATTGACGCGATTGGTTTCGACGGGATCGAGGACGGAACGCGGCACCGACGTCCGCGCAGCCAGGTGGATGACGTAGTCCACACCGCTGCAGGCTTTTTTTACGGTCTCCGCATCGGTAATGCTACCGCGATGAAACTCGATCTTGCCGGCAGCGCCACGCAGGTTCTCTTCCTTGCCCGACGACAGATCGTCGAGAACCACGACACCTTGTCCACGCCGCAGCAGTTCGTCCACAATATTCGAGCCGATAAATCCGGCGCCGCCCGTCACCAGGTAGCGCATAAAAGCACCGTCCTTGAAGCGGAGTGTAGCGAACCGATTCGCTGAATTTTGCGATGACTCGGGAATTCCTGGCTCGCGTCGTGCAATTCGGGTACGCTCGAATATAGCCTGCGCAGCGACGTGCGGGCAACATGCCGATGAGGCGCGATTCCAATTCGGTCAACGCGGACGAACGCTCCCAGGTTGAACGCGCTTCCGGATGCGCTGCTTCCCTTCAGTCATGAAGTCCCGCCATTGGACGGTTCTCTCCGCGTCAATTTCAGCCGGATTTGGAGTGCTTCTGGCGCTAGCCGCTCCGCGATTACCGGCGACGACCGAAATAAGAGCATTAGCGCCGACTTCAACGCACACCGATATCGCTGCGGATTCGGCGTTGACTCAGAAGCACAAAAAAGCTGCCGCGAAAGTCCTACCAAAGCCGGCCGTTGTGCCCTTTCAGGCTGGTGAGGCTCTGGACTATCGCATTTCCTGGACGACTTTTGTGATGGCGGCGACGGTGCGGCTGAGCGTCGCAGAACGCCGTAATCTCTATGGGTGGGACGCGTGGCACTTCCGCGCCATAGCGAGTACGGTGCCGCCAGTGCGATCTATTTTCTCGATTGACGATGAGTTCGATTCTTATACGGACGCGATCACGTTCGCGGGACATCAGTACGAGATGTATCTCGACGAGCTCGGCCGAAACGAAAAGAGCGTCATGGAGCTCACGCCACAGGGTGGCGTGCCGCGTGGACCCGTCGCAACCGTAATCGTCTCTCCGGGAACGCGCGATCCGCTCGGACTCCTCGAATCACTTCGCGCGTACGACTGGGATCACAACGGCGAGCTGCGCGTGCCTGTCTTCGACGGCAAGAATCTCTACGAAGTCCAGGCGAGCCGCACGATGACCGATCCGCAGATCACGGTGCCCGCGGGAACGTTTCCGACAACGCACGTCACGATGCAACTGTATTCGTCTGGGAAGGAAGTGCCGCACACGCATTTCGAGCTCTGGCTCGGGCACGATGCCGCGCGAATTCCTGTGGCGATGCAAGCGGACATTCCGATCGGAACTTTTCGCGTCGAATTGACGGGATCACATTCGGGCGCAACAAAATAGAATTGCGCCATAAGGATCGGGGCCGTGTCGATGCCTTCCGGGCAAATCACCACTGCGTTGCTGCCAGATAATTGAGAAAAGAAACTGACGCAAGAAGTGAGGTAAGAAAGCTCAGCGCGGAGATCTAGGATTTGAAATGAAAGAGGCTAGGACTCCGGCACCACCCAGTCTTCGGGCGGGAAATCGATTTGCCAGAACGACGGCGCTGGCTTGACGAACTCGATTCCGACTTGCGCTTTTCCACCTTGCGGCTTGCCTACATAGACCACGCGGCACTCGAGTGATTTCTGTGTCAGTTTGTGCGTGAGCTCGAAGGTCTGGCCCGCACGAACCGTTGCGCTGAGGGACAGCAGCGCGCCGTGCGCGTTCACGACCAGCGTGCGCGTTTCTTCGTCGAATTTCTTGCCGTCAACCGCGGTACCCGCGGTCAGCACCGGCACGCTCAAGAGCACGCGCGCGCTGCGGCGGCGACCCGTTTCCGCCATCAAACTGCCTGTTGGAGTCTGCTGCACCATATCGAAGCAACGATAACCGGAAATTCGGAGACCCGCCGAAATCGTTGGAATCTGGCCGCTATTGAGTAAACACGGAAAGAAGTACAGACGCTCGAAACCCCGCGAATGGGCTGGCGGACGGCGCAACCGGGCGTTCAAACCGACGCCACACGGGCCGATCGAGCTCAGCAAACGATGATCTTTTCGCGATGCTTCGTGACGCGACGCGTCGCGTTGCGCGTATCGACAATGAGCCTCGCCGATTCGGCGATGGCGTTGTAATCGTAGGCGGTGTGGTCGGTTGCGATCAGAACGCAGTCGTAAGAAGCCAGCACCGCGGGAGTCAGCTCGGTCGAGCGCAGATTCGAGAAATCGTAATGCCTCATTTTGTGCAGTGCCGGAAAATAAGGATCGTTGTAATCGAGCTTCGCGCCGCGGGCCGCGAGCAGCTCGAGGAGCTTGAGCGACGGCGATTCGCGCAAATCGTCGACATCTTTTTTATAGGCAACGCCAAGCAGCAGGATTCTTGAACCGTTGATGCTCTTCTGCCGATCATTCAGCGCATCGGCGACCGATTCCACAACGTGATATGGCATAGATGTGTTGATTTCGCCCGCGAGTTCGATAAAACGCGTCGCGAAATCGTATTCTCGAGCCTTCCACGACAAATAATAGGGGTCGACCGGAATGCAATGCCCGCCAAGGCCGGGACCGGGATAAAAGGGCATAAAGCCGAACGGCTTGGTGGCGGCGCTGTCGATCACTTCCCAGATGTCGATGTCCATGCGCTGCCCGAGAAGTTTCAACTCGTTCACGAGCGCGATGTTCACGCAGCGGAATATGTTTTCAAGAAGTTTTACCATTTCGGCGGCGCGAGTCGAGCTGACAAGCACGACTCGGGAAACGATCTGCGCGTAGAGATTTGCGGCGGCGCGTTGGCTCGGCGGATTCGTTCCGCCAACGACTTTCGGTATCTGCGCCAGGCTAAACTGTTTGTTCCCGGGATCTTCGCGCTCGGGCGAAAACGCCAGGAAATAGTCGGTCGCGATGTTTTCCACTTCGGGCCCGCGAGCGATCGGACACTTCAAGCCGCCGCGTGCGAGGATTGGCAACACCAGTTCTTCGGTCGTGCCCGGATACGTCGTGCTTTCGAGCACGATCAACTGGCCGCGCTGGAGATTCGGTGCGATGGACAGAGCGGTTTTCTCGACGTAGCTGAGGTCCGGCTCGCGGCGCTCATCGAGCGGCGTCGGCACGCAAATCAGAACGGCGTCCATGTCACGGAGCTTCGTGAAATCGGTGGTCGCGCCGAAACGCCCGCCTTTGACGTGCTCGGCGATCTTCGCCGCCGGAATGTGCTGAATGTAGCTTTGTCCGGCGTTCAGCTTTTCGATCTTGGAGGGATCGGTATCGAAGCCAGTGACGCGGTGGCCCGTCTCCGCAAAGCGCAACGCCAGCGGCAGCCCCACGTATCCGCATCCGATGATGCCAATTCGAATATCTTTTCCTGCGAAAAACTCCGGCTTGCGATCCGCGCCCATCCGCTTGTCTGCTCCTGATTTGAATCGTGGAATGCAACGAGAGAAACAACCGTTCGACTATAACAAGATTCCGGAGCGGCACAAATACGAGCGGGCGGGCGCGTGCGCGATATGCAAACCGCCGGGCCGCCATCTCTCGCGCGCGAATTGGCTTGATGATTGGGCCTCGGTGTGCTAGAGTGAATTTGCGTTTGTTGCTCTTGTAACACCTTTAGATTCGTGAAGGGGCTGCAAGTTCAAACTTGCAGCCCCTTTTTGTGTTTACGGCTGGGGGCGCTCGAGCGGCACCAAATAGCTCAATTAAAGAAAAGGAAATACAGTGAAAGAACAAGGAACAGTGAAGTGGTTCAATGCCAGCAAAGGTTTCGGATTCATCCAGCGCCAGTCCGGCGAGGATGTTTTCGTCCACTTTTCGGCGATTCAAGCGGACGGCTACAAGAGCCTGAACGAAGGCCAAGCCGTCGAGTTTGAAGTCCGGAAGGGCCCTAAGGGCTTGCAGGCTGAAGCCGTAACGACCCTCTAGTCGTCATGGGCGGGCCGGTCAATGACCGTCCCGCCCTTTTTCTTTCTCAGGACTTACGGTTTTTCAGTGCGCAGTGAACGGTGGAAGCTCCAGCGAATCACTTATGAACGAAAAAATTATCGTCCAATACCTGGGATTCGAGGCCAAGCCGCAAGTCCGCGAGTATACGTTTCTCGTCCGGGAAACTGCCATTGAGCCCCGGGAATTTACTCTAACGATCGTAAACGAGGCGTTTGACGGACACCGCGTCCGATTCCAGGACGCGCCGGACATCTGCTCGCTGCGGCTGCACAACGAGCTGGCGGCGTTTGCCAACCGTCCCCCGAAGTCGCATTTCCGCATCAGCGAAACCGATCTCGACGAATACCGCAGCGCGCACACCTCGAAATCCACGCGAAGTCTTTATCCGCGCAAGCCCGCGCTCTAAATCAGAACACCAATCACTGCAATTCACGCCGCACTGAATCGTAAGCTTGAGCAAGCACATCACTTGCGACAACCTCGTCGGCAGCAGCAGCGGGCGTCGATCTTGGCGCATTCCTCGAACGCGGTTAGAATAGGGGCGTTCTCGCGAGCGCTAACTGGCAATGGCGAGTTGATATCACTCGAGCCCGTAACGTCGGAACGATGCAAAACCTCGCGGTTTTTGTTGAGAAAGAAACTTTGTGAGAATCCGCCGGAGTGCGCAATCCGGGTATTATCGTGGAATCTGCGCGAGAGGCCTTTCGCGGAGAGTTGGTAATCCTCTGCCTCAATGAGGCATCGGATTGAGCCTTGTTTTATTTCGAATATGGGAGTTGCGCTTTGCCTAGGATTTGGGAACTTTTTCTGGCGGTGGCAATGATCTTTGGAGCGGTGCGGTTTTCGTTGGCCCAAGACGCTTCGGTTGCGCCGCTCGGGAATACACGGGATTGCGGCGCGGCATCGTCTGCTATTGCGGCGGGAGGGAGTGCCGGGTGCTCAGGCACGACCGTCTCTGGTGCTGCAGACGTCGAGGCTGCGGGAGAGAATGCCGCGGACGCGCAAGACAAGGGGACGCAGTCTGGTGGCGCGCAGGCGCCGGAAAAGCAGTCTGAGACCGCAAAGCCTGCTGCACAGAATACGCCACCGCCACAGCCGAAACGCATTCTCGGCGTCATGCCCAATTTCCGGGCGGTCAGCGCCGGCACCATCCCTCCACCTCCCACGCCAAAGCAGGCTTTCGTGATCGCTACGAAGAACAGCTTCGACTACTCCTCGTTTATCTTTGTGGGGATCACTTCAGCGTTTGCTGAATGGACTGACGCTCATCCACAGCTCGGGCAAGGCATGCCGGGCTACGGAAGATATTATTGGCGCGGATTTGTCGACAAAGCCGATGGCAACTACTGGGTGATCTTCGCGCTGCCTAGCGTCTTCCATCAGGACGAGCGCTATTATGCGCTGGGCAAGGGCGGAATTTGGAAGCGTGGAATCTACGCAGCCTCGCGCATTTTGATCACCCCCGATTATCATGGACACAATAGCTTCAACGTGTCCGAAATTCTCGGCAGAGCCATCGCTCAAAGCATCTCCCTGGCATACTATCCCAGCGGCGCGCGGACTCCCGGGGCGCTGGGTTCGAAATACGGATGGGCCATCGGACGAGACGTGCTCACGAATGCGTTTCGGGAGTTCTGGCCGGATATCGCGGTTCACGTACTACATCGGCACCCGTAAAACCAAATCTGAATTCAAAAGCTAGAGCCCGGTCAGCACGGGCTGCGAAAATGTCGAACGGCGGCTACGCCGGGTGAAACGGAAGCGGCCATTGCAGGGACGCAATCATGCTGGGGGATAACCGGGTAGGCCTCACCGGGCCGATGGCAAACAGTGCGGGAGCCAACTCTCTCGCGCTAAACATTCAAAAACAGGAATTGGACGATAGGCCCTCATGCCTTGAAAATCTCCGCTCCGCGGGACGGAATCCCCAGGAGCGGAGAGTGGCCTCTCTTCATTTCAGGCTGAACCAACACGCGTCGAGGCTCGCTAGATCTTTCCGATTTGAAAAACGACGCCGGCCTGTAGTTGGATGTTATTCTGCCGAAGAGCGAGGAAATCCGTCCACATGTAGTTGCCCTGAACGCGCACCGCGATGCGATCCCTCAGTTTGTAGTCCACTCCGCCGCCGAAGGACATTGCGAGTTTCGTGGCGGAAGCCGAAATTCCGAGATACCCCTGGCTCGCGTGCATTCCTCCTAACTCGAAAAAGCCGAAGGGAGCCAGCCGGTCAAAATGGCGGTACGTGAAGACGGGACCGAACGAAAATGTCTGCGCCGAAATGTTCGTGTTGGCGACAGAGCCGCCGTACGCGTTGAATTCGAAGCGGCCGCCGAACCAGCTGTTCAAATTCTCGCCAAGAGCGGCGTTGCCGCCGTTGAGATGGAAGCTGGAGTTGTTGAAGTTGGCGTCCAAGAACGAATATCCACCCGAGATCTCAAATTGCGGCGCTTCCTGCGCGCGCGCTGTCAGAGACAGCAGGAGAATCGCGGGAATCAGCCACATGATTCGTTTCATTTCGTTATCTCCTCGATTGCGTCCGTATAGCGCCGCTGCGTTTTCACCGAGCTCGATCGACCAAAGGTCCAGCCGTTCGAAGCACCCGGACAGTAATGATGGCGTGGCACAACCACTGTCTTCAACAGATTATCGAGAGCGAGCCGCCGCCTAGTTAACCTGCAAATTAATCGTCGTCGAGCCCGAGACCGAACCCGAGGTGCCTACGATCGTGATCTGATATGGACCGGCGGGCGTTCCGGCTGGTACCCCGGTCTCACTGCCATTTCCGCAGGCCGCTGAGAACATCAGTAAAGTCAGCACCAGTCCGAATGCTGCCGCGGTTGCACGTAGCCCTCGCCGTTTTCCCGTTGTGGTCAGGATGAGGAAAAAGACCAGCCACGCCAGCAGTGCGAAACCGAAATTGCGCAGCCCGCCGAGCGGACTCACTTTCACGTTCGGGATTGGAGGCGCCAGAGTCCTAAGCCCCGTCTTGATGCCGACGGTGGCGGTTGTCGAAGAGTTCGCAGTCAAAGTCACAACACCGGGTGAGAACGAACAACTCGACGCGGGTGGAATTCCGCCGCAGCCCAGTTGTATCGGCTCCGCGAAGCCGGAAACGGACGAGATTAGCAAAGTAAATGTCGCCGTCTGGCCCGCCGAAACCGTGGCACTGGGCGGGACACTGACAATCGAAATACCCGGCGCCAAGCCAGTTCCGTTCAGGAGAACAACCTGTGGGCTCCCGGCGGCGTTATCGGTAATCGTCAATGCGCCAACGGTCGCGCCCGGCGCGGTCGGCGTATACGTGACATCGATCTCGCACTGTGTCGTCGGCTGGAGCGGAGCTTTCGTGCAGTCGTCGGTCTCCGAAAAATCTCCGCTGGCAACGACGCTCGATATCGTCAAGGCAGTCGTGCCGTTGTTCGTCACCGTAACAGCTTGCGGGCTGCTCGCGACGCCCACCGACTGGGTCCCGAAGGAAAGGCTCGAAGCCGATAATGTAATCGTGGATGTGGGGCCGGTCAGGCTCAGCACTTGAGGGCTGCCGGGAGCGCTGTCCGCGATCATGACTAACGCCCGTCGAGTTCCCGAGGCGGTGGGAGTGAATGTCGCGGTAATCGTGCACTGCGCTCCGGCAGCTACGGATGAGCCGCAGGTATTGATTACGGCGAAGTCGCCGGGATCGTCGCCTGCGAGCGTGATGCCCGAAATCGTGAGCGGGGTTTCTCCATTCGTGAGTGTGGAAGACAGAGGCTGGCTCGTCGTGCCAAGGCTCTGAGCTGGGAAGACAAGACCCGCTGGGTTAAGGGCGATTCCATTCAAGATGCTGACCTTGGAAATGAACGCATCACAATTGCCGCCCGGGTTCGATTGGAGCGGATTCGACAATGGAAAGTCCAGCGAACACGTCTGACCGGTCAGATAAGCAGAACCGGTAGCGTCTGCCGCGATGCCATTCCCAACATCTGTGTTGGTGCCGCCAAGATAGCTCGACCACACCAGCGTCGCGCCGAATGGATCCAACTTTGTCACGTATGCGTCCGCGTTGCCGCCGCCATAGGCAGGCTGAAAGGCTGTGGCCGTTGTCGGAAAATCCAGTGAAACAGTCGACCCCGCGATATACGCATTGCCGCTTGTGTCCACGGCAATCCCGTTGCCGGTGTCCGCGAGCGACCCGCCGAGGTACGTAAAATAAACGATAGAAGCTGCGCCGGCCGCCGCCGGGTTCAATTTGGCAACAAAGGCGTCGCCTTCGCAAACGCCCTGAGCGTCGAGAGCGCAAGCGGGTTGAAAGGCGCCGCCTGGCGCCGCAAATCCGAAAGCAGTCGAGTTCGTCGTACCGACCACATACGCGTTCCCGCTGCTGTCCACGGCCACACCGTTACCTTGATCAAGCCCAGCTCCGCCGAGGTACGTCGAGTAGACAAGCGAGGGCGTACCCACGAGAGTTGTATTGACCTTCGTCAAGAATGCGTCGCCGGCGCCGCCAGACGTCGCCTGCAGCGCCGTCGCGGTCGTCGGAAAATCCGTAGAGAACGCGAGTCCGGTGATGTACGCATCTCCGGTGGTGTCGACCGCAATACCGAGACCATCATCCCCGGAACCGGTAGTACCGCCGAGGTAGCTCGAGTAGGAGAGCCCGCCGACGGCCGTAAATTCGGTTATAAAAGCGACTTCGTTGACGGCGGTGGTCTGGAAGCCGTTGATAATCGGAAATGGCGGGGGTGGTAGGGCTGGTGGCGTAATGACGACAGTTGGCACGCCATTGGGCCCGGTATACCCCGTGACATACGCATTTTGGTCCCCGTCCACTGCGATGGCTTCGCCCGCAACATTCTCGTACTCACCAAGATAGGTCGAGTAAACCAACGCCGAACCTGCTGTGTTCAGCTTCGACACGAAGGCGTTCGTGACAATTTTGTGAAGCGTATTAAAAGTGGCGCCGCATTCTCCGTCACCACCGCACAGTCCGTTATTCCCATTAACGATCGGAAAATCCGTGGAATTCGTCAGACCTGTCACATACGCATTTCCAAACGCGTCGACAGCAATGCCATTCGCGAAATCTATGTCCGATCCGCCGAGATACGTGGAGTAGAGAAGCGTCGAACCGTCCGCACTAATTTTGGACACGAACGCATCCTGCGGACCGTCGTCAGGCCCGCCCGCATCCGGCTGAAGGGGGTGCGCCGTCGGAAAATCAGTCGATGACGTGCCGCCCGCAATGAAAGCAGTCCCATCCGTGGCGACGGCAATCCCATTCGCCACATCGATGCCGCTTCCTCCGAGAAACGTGGAGTACGCCAGGATCGGATCGATGACCAGCGTCTGGCTTGGATCATAGTTGCCGACAACGAATGTCACGGTGCCGTCTTTCTTCATCGCGTAATCGACCGCGACGGGCTGCTCCGCAGCGCCGGTCTGCTGGTAGGCGACTGGCTTTTGCAGCCGCACTTCGCCGCCGTTGACGCTCGCGATGAGCTCACCTTGAGAACCGGTGCGCAGTTTCGTTGCGCCATGAATTGCGAACTGAATCACGCGAGGATCAACGCCAGGTGCGACGCTGAAATCGTATTCGAGCTGGCGCTGCGTGCCGTAATAGAGAAGATCGACGCCCGGATAAACTCCATGTTCCGCAACCTTCAGGAAGTTAGGAATATTCGTGTGCCACTTCGCGGGCTGGTTGCCGATGAGGTAGTCGCTCTTCCCCGGCAGTTCGTTTTGTCCTGCGAAAAGAGGCGCTGGATTTGCGCCGACGAGACGCATGCGCACGACGTCGATGGACGAGCTTTTCGCGTGGAATCGAGAATTCGGAACATTCGTGGCCGTAGAGGAGATCGAAGTAGTTTTCCGGCTGCGTGTGCCAGAGGGTGCGGGAGCGCTCTTCAGCGCGAAGACAGCTTCGCTCGGAGTCAGGAAGAGCGTGTAGGCGTTTCCGTGCGCCAAAAATTTCACTGGGTCGCCGGATTGCCCTACGTTCGGCTCGAACGACATTGGCAATTTTCCGTACCGATTGACGATCTCGGCGTGGCTCGCGAGCACCGCTGGTGCAGAAATGCCCGACTTCGGCGGTCCGGGAGAACGCGTCCCGCTGTGCGAAATCACCGCGCGCGACGGCACCAACGATCCGGCCGTCTTGCCCGGCATACGCCCAGCGAGCTCAATTGAAAAAACTCCGGCGAGGCACAACAAAACGCAGCTTGCGATTGCCCATCTCATAGGTAGGCGGGAATCCGTGGTCCCCGGGTTTTTCATGACGCTCCCCTTCTTGGCCGCCGCAGGCCGGACAAAGGGTGGATTTTGGCCACTCGGGCGGTGGGCAGCGGAGCCATTGCAGGCCTCTCCGGCTGCGCACAGATACAACACCCCGCCCACAGGTGTAGCTGCCGGTGGAGCACGTGCGCTTCCAACCCGGCTTCGGCAGGGCCCGTTGTGCGTGGCCTAAGTCATTTATTTACTGGAGGCTATGGTCACGGAAAATCCTGTGAAACTGTGCGACAAATCTCGCCAGACCACGTGTCTCAAGAAGTAGATTCTTACGGTCGGCGGTAGTCATCAGTCGTGCACTCTTTCGGCGCGCCCTCGAGCTGAGCGCCGACCCGGGGAAAGTCCGCCTTTCCCGAGGCGGGCTGGGACCAGGCGGCCGGAGGCTCGTCCGTACAAGGAGAGTGTCTCGTACGATCCTGGGTGAAGGTGCGGCCGCCGCTCACTTCGGGAGGGCGGACTCACTGCGTACGGATGCACCTCTATTAGGTAAATGGCCGGTTATTTGTTAGGTGGTCTCAAGTTTCGTTCTTAGTGTAACGTTTAATACGATCTCGCTTGACGCTCCGCCATCCGTCGATGTCCTCAGGGAGGGTTCCGAGAACATGGCGACCCGAGACGTGGCTACCGAGCAGTCCGTGAAAGTGTCGCGACGAGGCTCGGTGTACGTCCCGCTGTTCTCTCTCACCCTGTTCATGAGTGCTGCCCTGCTGTTCCTGTTGGAGCCGATGTTCGCGAAGATGACGTTACCCGTGCTCGGTGGCACGACAGCCGTATGGGCGACGTGCATGGCCTTCTATCAGGCGATACTGCTCGCAGGCTACGCATTCGCGAATTTTGTGACGCGCCGAATGAGCTCACGTTGGCAGGCATTATTGTTTGTAGCCCTCGCACTCGCGCCCTTGATGATTCTGCCATTCGGCTTCCCGGCGGGACGAGTGCCGCCCGTCGAGCGGAATCCCATTCCATGGCTGTTCATGATCCTGACGATCGTGGTCGGACTTCCCTTCTTTGTGATGTCAACGATCGCCCCGACTCTCCAGAAATGGTTTGCAGGCATCGGCCATGGGAGCTCGGGCGATCCCTATTTCCTGTATGCGGCAAGCAACGTGGGAAGCATGTTGGGACTTTTGAGTTATCCAATTCTGATCGAGCCGCGATTTCGTCTCGCCGAGCAAAGTCGTTTGTGGGAGTACGGCTACGGGGTTCTGCTTATTCTCGTTGTCGTTTGCGCAGTGACGCTATGGCGCGCGCCGGGGCAGCAGAATCCAAGTGAGCTGGCTCCTCCTCAAAGAGATGTGACAACCTCGGTCCTCTCGTTCCGCGAGCGCTTACTCTGGATGGCATTGGCATTCGTACCCTCAAGCCTCATGCTCGGAGTGACAACGGTACTCACCACCGAAATCCCACCGATTCCGATGCTGTGGGTTCTACCTCTTGCCGTGTATCTCCTGAGCTTCATTCTTGTGTTTGCGAAGAAACCAATCATTTCTTATTACGACGTAGCCGCACGCATGCCGCTTCTGATTTTAGCCGGGATGATTCCTCTGCTTCTGAAAGCGAGCTGGCCGCTGTTGCTGGAGATCCCCATAAATCTAATGACGCTATTCGTGGTGGCAGTGGCCTGCCACGGCGAACTGGCCAAGAGGCGGCCTGCGACGGAGCACCTCACCGGATTCTATTTGTGGATCGCGCTGGGCGGAGTTCTGGGCGGAGTGTTCAACGCTATAATCGCGCCGTTGATTTTCAGCACGGTCCTGGAATTTCCTCTGGCGCTGATCTGCGCCGCCCTGCTGCTGCAAATCATGATCCCGGCGGCAAAACAGCCACGCTTCAATTGGCTCGATGTCGCACTCCCGTTCGCGCTCGGCGCGCTGGCGGTGATTCTGATTCGCGTTCCGCGCAAATTCGGCGTCGAGCCAGGAATCATTTTTCATCTGATTGTCTTCGCGCCCACGATGCTGGTCTGCCTCAGCTTTGGGAAACGTCCGATCCGGTTCGTCTTGGGATTCGCCGCGCTCCTGATTGCGGCCACGGGCTACACCGGCGCATATCAACATATTCTCAGTACGCAACGCAGCTTCTACGGCATCAATCGCGTCGCAAACGACGATACGGGCAAATACCGCGTCTATTTCAGCGGCAAGACGATTCATGGGATACAGAGTCTGGCGCCCGGACGAAATCGCGAGCCTCTCACCTACTTCTCGCATTCGAGCCCGATTGGTCAGGTGTTCGCAACATTCTCTGGCACCGAGAAATTGAGAGCAGTGGGTGTGGCCGGACTTGGCGCGGGAACCATCGCCTGCTACGCGGCACCCGGAGAGGAATTCACGTTCTACGAGATCGATCCGGTGGTCGAGCGAATCGCTCGCGATCCGCGGTATTTCACATTTCTGAGGGATTGTGCACCGCAGGCTCGCGTTGTGCTCGGCGATGCGCGGATTTCGTTGAAAAACGCGCCGGACCGTCACTTTAGCATGTTGGTTCTGGATGCCTTCGGCGGAGATGCGGTTCCCATACACCTTCTGACTCGTGAGGCAGTCCAGCTCTATCTTTCGAAGCTGGACGACCACGGCATCCTCGTATTCAATATTTCGAATCACTACCTGCATCTCCAAAAAGTACTTGGGAACGTGGCAAGCGACGCGGGGTTAATTGCTCTCATACAGGACGACACGACTAGCCTTGGAGCGGGCAAGCTTCCCTCGACTTGGGTCGTGATGGCGCGCACGAAAGACGATCTAGGCGCGCTCATCGGCGATCCCCGCTGGGCGGTCTTGAAGCGCGATCCGAAAGCGAGGGTGTGGACGGACGATTATTCAAGCCTTCTGACTGTTTTCATTTGGGACTAATGCCGAGTGCGGACTTACCGGAGATCCGAAGAGCCTCTGAGTTTGAATGAGTCCCGCGCGACGATCTCAATGACGTCGCGTTATTCCGATCGTGCCCCAAGACGTACTTTGGAGACCCGCGAGCGGCCGACGGGAAGCATAGCGGAAACTCCGACTGAGACAAAAACCAACATCGGGGCGGTCGTGCAGTTTCAGTTTGAGGGGGCGTATACCCGCTAAATCGCTTCGGTGTAGTATGTTGTGGAAGTGCGGGCCCGTAGCTCAGCTGGTTAGAGCAGCGGACTCATAATCCGTTGGTCCTAGGTTCGAATCCTAGCGGGCCCACCAGCTGCTTGATGAATCTTGATACCGCCGCGAGCGATCGGGGCACTGTTCTGCTCGGGCCTTCAACTGCAAAACGTCTACAAGAGACCTCGGCGCGCTCTTCCCTCGCGCGAACTCCTACAGAGCAGAAGCGACGGACGTGCCGGCGGCAGCAAAAACGGTGTCCATCTCCGCCTGCGCGAATGACAGAAAGGACTGCACAACCACAGGATCAAATTGGGTGCCACTCGCGAGATTCAGACGGCGCACCGCTTCTTCGAGCGGAAGTCCCTTCCGGTACGGCCGGGAGGAAACCATCGCATCGAACGCGTCGATGACCGAGACAATGCGCGAAGCGATCGGAATCTCAGATCCTTTCAGCGAGGCCGGATACCCCGTGCCGTCAAAAGATTCATGATGATGCAGGATGTGAAGCGCCGCGTGTTCAAAGCCCGGCAGCATATTCAAGACTGCCCAGCCAAATTCCGGATGTTTTTTCATGAGGGCATATTCGTCCGGATCGAGGCGCGCGGGCTTGCGAAGAATAGCGTCGGGAATGCCAACTTTGCCGAGGTCGTGAAGAAGCGCGGCGGCCTCGATCTCATTCCCAATGCTCATGGTGGGATGGAGGGCCGCGGAGGGTTCCTGAAAGATCAGCGAGATGGATCCGCCGCGGATCTTCGCAAGTTCTTCGGGGTCTGCCTGAAGGATGTCCTTACCGCGAAAGAGTATGGAACCTCGCGTGATGCGTCCGTTGGCTGGAAGCAGCCGCAGGATCGTTGCGGCGAGCGTGCTCTTGCCCGAGCCCGATTCTCCAACGATGCCGAGGAATTCGCCCTGCCTGACTTCAAAACCGACGCCTTGCAAGGCTGGGCGCATCTCTCCTGAGCGGGAGCAATACGCGGCGTGCAAGTCCCGAATTTCAAGAAGGGGCTCCATCCTGGGAACCAGGTCCAACCAATATCTGGTTAACCTATCATCTTGAGTCTCGTAGGTCGTGGAGACAAAGCGAACGTCCGCTCATAGACGCGAATTGATAATTTCAATATTGAGGCGGCTGAGATGGCCCGCGAGCGAATGAACGGCGGCTTCGCTGATGCTCGGGTTCCCGGCTAGCCTAGGAACAAATGTCAGCCTGAGATTGCTCCAGCGGCAGCGCAGTTCGGCGTTCTTGCAAACGCCGAGCCACGCATTGCGGCCAGAGCCGATGAGGGCAATTTTTCTGCACATTGACTTGGTGCTGAGCGAGACCTAACATGCGTCGCCGAGGACGGCGAAGCAACAATGATTGGCCAAACCATCTCGCACTTCCGCATCATCGAGAAGTTGGGCGGTGGAGGGATGGGCGTGGTGTACAAGGCGGAGGACACCAACCTGCGCCGATTCATCGCGCTGAAGTTCCTGCCTGAAGATTTGGCGAGCGATGCGCAGGTGCTCGAGCGATTCCGGCGCGAGGCGCAAGCCGCTTCCGCGCTGAATCATCCGAACATTTGCACGATCTACGACATCGGCGAGGCGGACGGGCGCACGTACATCGTGATGGAGTTGCTCGACGGCAAGACGCTCAAGCACCAGATTGCGGGGCGCCCACTCGATCTGGAATTGCTGCTCGATCTCGGCATCGAGATCGCCGACGCTCTCGACGCAGCGCACAGTAAAGGGATCGTCCACCGCGACATCAAGCCCGCGAATATTTTCGTCACCGAGCGCGGGCACGCCAAGATTTTGGATTTCGGACTGGCGAAGCAAATGCGCGCAGCACCGGCCGGCCCTGCTCTCACGCAAGACGCGTTGCTTGCGGGAGAAAACGCGACCGCGGTCAACCCCGCAGATCTCACCAGCCCGGGAACGGCCGTGGGGACGGTGGCGTACATGTCGCCCGAGCAAGTGCGCGGCAAAGAACTCGACGCGCGCACGGATTTCTTTTCATTCGGCGTGGTGCTCTATGAGATGGCCACGGGCACGCTGCCCTTCCGCGGCGAGACGACAGGAGTCATCACCGACGCAATTCTGAATCGCGCGCCCACGCCGCCGATGCGGCTGAATCCGGATCTGCCACCGAAGCTCGAAGACGTGATCAACAAGGCGCTCGAGAAGGATCGCGATCTCCGCTGCCAATCGGCGGCGGAGATGCGCGCGGACCTGAAGCGCCTGCGGCGGGACACAAGTTCAGGACGGAGTTCGGCATCGGCCAGCGGAACGGCCGCGGAAGTGGCCGCGCCGCCGGCCAGGGAGAATGCCGCGTCGGGCAGCTCCACAATTGCGACCGCCCCGCCATTGCAAACGCCAGCCAAGCGCAAATACATCATGGCTGCCGCGTGCATCGCGCTGCTGCTGGCCGCGGTGGTTGCGTATCGCTTCTGGCCGCGCACGGCCGGACCGAGCGAACCGGGGAAAGTGACTCAGATCAGCCACTGGAACAAAGCCATCTCAGGCGCGAAACTCTCTCCCGACGGACGTACCATGGCGTTTTCGTCTATTTCGGGCGGCGTGTTCCAGGTTTTCGTCATGCTTGCATCCGGTGGCGAACCGTTGCAGTTGACTAGTGACGAGGGCGACAAACGAGTGGCAGCGTTTTCCGCGGATGGCACCGAGATTTATTACTCCAGGGTGAGCGGACGAGCTGAAATCTGGGCCGTACCGACGTTGGGGGGCAATCCGAGGCAGGTCGTGACGGCCGACTTACTGGCTCCGTCGTTGGACGGAAAGTGGCTGTTCTACTTCCCGGAAGGGCTCCGAGCGATTTATCGCGCGGAACCCTCGGGGCTGGGCGGGCAGGAGGTATTCAAGTTCGAAGAGCAAGGAGTCATTTCGGCAGGGTTGCTGCCGTTCCCGGGGGACGAAGACCTCCTAGTTATCGAGATGGCGGTGAACGAAAAAGTTGGCCATGTTAAGGAAGTGCACCTCGGCAGCCACACGGCCACGGAGGTGGGCACGATTCCAATCCCTCCGTACGTCCTTTTTGACTTTAGTTGGGAACAGCCCGGGAAGTCGCTGCTCTTCAGCCGCACGGAGGATGGCATAAAGAACATCTGGAGATACGATCTGCGCGAGCGGGCGTTGACGCAAGTGACGTTCGGTCCGGGCCCGGACTCGGATCCCATGGCCGACCCTGCCGGGAAGGGCATTTACTACGTCAGCGGAAAATCCACCGGGTATCTGACAGCCTACAACACGCGTACCAAGGAATCCGTGGACATCGTCGACGAGGACGCGACGCAACCGGCGATCTCGCCTGACGGAAAGCGCGTGATGTATCTGGTGAACTCCGGTCCGCGCAGGCAGGAACTTTGGGTCTCGGACATCGACGGAAAGAATAAGGTGAAAGTTGCTATGGGCGAAGTCTTAGCGGCGGATGCCTGGACGCGCGACGGAACTCAATTGTCGTTCACAGATTTTACGAGCTCGCCATTCAAGCTCTATGTTGCCGGAGCAGATGGAAGAAACATCCGGGAGGTGCCGTCGAACGGGCTCAATGCCATATCATTCATCTTCGGCGTTGATGGGAAGTCTCTTTACGCTAGCACCAGCAAGTCGGATCAGAGTCCGATGCAAACGTGGAAAATGAATGCCGACGGGTCAAACGCGCACGTGATCGCGGAAGGATGCGGAGAGGTATGGGACACAAGCTGGGATGGCAAGTACCTGCTCAACATCAAGTCGCAAGGCGCCGATTACGGCCTATACGAAATATCCACCTCCGACGGCAATTGCACGAAGTTGGTGCCGAATGTCGCGACGTTAGGCGCCGTTTTCCCGCCCGATGACAAGTCCTTTCTGTATGCCGTGGCCTCGCGTGGGTCGGTGACGATTTTCCGGCAGCCGTGGAGCGACGGGAAACTCACGGGCCCGGGGAAGGTAGCCTTCAAAGTGCCGTTTGCGTTCAGCATCGTTTACGCCGGCGGGAATGGCTACGATTTCTCGAGAGACCTCTCGACCATCGTGTACGCGCGCGCGGGCGGCCGCCAGGATTTTTACTTGCTAAGCCAGAGATAACAGCGCGGCGCGGGCGTCTTCCGCTTCGAGGCGCTGCGCAGAGCTGATGCGGAGAATTTGCCGCGGATTGATTTGGCGTTGGGCGAGACCTGAGATCGGCGCGCCGAGAGCTGAAGAATGTGCGATCTCGCGCGCGTGGCTTGTGCTTCGCGGAGTCGCGAACGCAGATTCGGACAGGCGGGCGGCGTCGCGCGGATTCAGCCTCAGTGCACGACGCGCAAAACGGGCGCGCTCGCGCTAGCTGAGAGCGTGCCTGAGGCGCTTCGCCGTTTTTTGCAATTGGCGCTTCAGGGCGTCGACCTGTTTCGAAATGTCCTCGAGCTCTTTCTTCGCCAAAGATCCGGCCTTTGCGACTTTGTGAGCTTTGCGGTCGGCCGCGCCAACGGCCGCGCCGATTCTCTTCGCTACCCGCGTCAATTTGCTTTTGCTGGCCATATGAAACCTCCGGTGAAATTCGAAGGCATCGTATACGGGGGTCCCATGAACCGTCAACAAGACTTGCGAAGACAAATCGAGAAACGGCGGGACACATAAATCCGGAGAAAACGGGATCGATTCGCTGCCTCTACGCGAGGCCGTTCTCGATTTTCGACGGCCTTCGCCGCGACGCTATTTCGCGGGTGTTTGGCGGATGAAGTAATGCCATTTATCGAGATTCGAGGCGACGGCGACATCGAAGAAGCCCACCATCATTTCGTCGCTGGTTTGATCGCCCCAGTGAACGGCTTTCGTGGGATCGGGGTTGTGAAGGTTTCTTGAGGAGTTATCGAACCACGCAGCGGCCTGGAGCATCGTTCCGGCCCTCAGCGGGCGCGGCGCGGCCAGGCGATAGCTCATCTGCCAGTGAAAATGGTAATTCACGCGAAGAAGCGTCTCGACGCTGCCGTCTTTGTGCACGATGTTGTATTCGAAACGCTTGCCGCGGAGATGCATGTGGGGGAAAAAGCTGAGCAGCGTCGCGTCGTTCGGCAAAGTACCGTGAACTTCGACACGATAATCGTCGTCGCCGGGAGGGATGACGAATTTGTCGTTCGTGAGTTGCAGGGTCAGAACGCGCTCCGGCGGCGGAGATTTTGCGAAGATTAGACCGACGCTGGATTGATCCTGGACCGCGGCGCCATTCGTCGTGTAATGGACCTGGAAGATGAGATCGGAACGCGCGGGAACGAATTTCGCCATCGTCGCAGGCCATTCGTCGGGCGAACTGCCCGGCGCGTAGACAAGAAGAACGTCGCTGTCCGTCCATTGGGCGTCGTGTCTATCTTTTTCGTCCGGGAGCGTGGACGCGGTGAACGGAACGCCGACGGGCGCTTCGCGCAGCCATTTCGAATCCGGCGGCCGGACATATACTACCGCGTGATGCACGTTCGGCCGGCTGGACGGCAAAATCTCCGCCGACTGGATCCATTGGCCGGTCTTGAAACCCGTCGGCACGATTTCGTAGGTGTATTCGATTTCACCGGAGGCAGGAATTTTCACCGGCGTGGGCATTCGCACAATGTCATCGGGTTGCGGGATGGTCCAGCCGCCCGCCCATTTTCTAGGTGGCGGAGCATCTTTTGGATCGCCTTCGGGCGCATCGGCGTCCGCCCAGGAAGCAAGCGTGGCGATTTCCTGAGGTGTTAGGGATGGATCATTGGAAAATCTGCCGACGGCCGGATCCGCGAACCAGGGCGGCATTTTCTTGCTTGCGACGGCATCGGCGATGGATCCCGATTTGCGCTTCGCCTGCGCGTAGGTTTCCAGCGGCATGGGAGCGATGCCGCCATCGCGATGGCAAACCTGGCAATGGTTCTGGAGAATGGGGAGAACGTCGCGATAAAAGGTTGGAGGTGCGTTTTGCGCGACCAGTTGTTGCGGTGAAACGTTGCGGGAATGCGCAGCGGCCACCAGAACCACCGACAAAAAGACGCAGGCCGTGAAGGTTCGCATCGTCCCGATTATCCCGCACGGTTCTCCGCGGGGCAATTGCGACTCTGGAGGGGTCTGGTGCATCCACTAGGAGTGCGCAAGTTCGAGGCAAAGGTTTCTTTTCAAAGGGCGGAGCGATGGACCTACAGCTTAAGGGCAAGAAAGCATTAGTGACGGGATCGACGGCCGGGATCGGATTCGCGGCGGCGCGGGCCCTCGCGGCGGAAGGCGCGGCAGTGATTGTGAACGGGCGGACGCAATCGCGCGTGGACGCGGCCATTTCCAACATCAAGAAGGCGCATCCGGATTCGGTGGTTTCCGGAGTCGCCGCAGACGTTTCGAACGGCCCAGGATGCGAACGCCTCGCGCGCGCCGTGCCGGCGGTGGATATCCTCGTGAACAATATGGGCATCTTCGAACCAAAACCGTTCGAGCAGATTACCGACGAAGAGTGGCTACGCTTTTTCGAAGCCAATGTTTTGAGCGGGGTCCGGTTGTCGCGGCACTATTCGCCAGGAATGAAGCAGAAAAATTGGGGGCGAATTCTTTTCGTTTCGAGCGAATCGGCGGTGCAGATACCGGCTGAGATGATTCACTACGGCATGACGAAAACAGCGCAAGTGGCTGTGGCGCGCGGCATCGCGGAAACGACCGCAGGCACCGGGATTACTGTGAACAGCGTGCTGGCGGGTCCGACGCGTTCCGAAGGCGCGGAAGCCTTCATCTCGCAACTGAGCGCGCAACGGGGAATGGACGCGGCGGCATTCGAGCGGGAATTCTTCCAGAGCGCGCGGCCAACGTCTCTGCTGAAGCGCTTCGCGTCGACCGACGAGGTCGCGAACATGATTGTTTATTTGTCGAGTCCATTGGCGTCGGCGACGAATGGGGCAGCCGTGCGCGCCGACGGCGGCGTTATCCGCGCGATCCTGTAACCCAGCGGAAGCAAAATGTTGCGGCCGGCGTGGTAGAGTAGGCGGCGCGCCGGGCAGATTTCAATTCGATCAGGAGGATGTATGGCAGCCAAGATTCCGGATACTCATAAGGATTTGTTCGAGAAGCAAGCATTCGCGCATCTTGGAACGCTGATGCCGGACGGAAGTCCACAGGTCACGCCCGTTTGGGTGGACTTCGATGGAAAATACGTTCTCGTAAACACGGCGAAGGGCCGGCAGAAGGACAAAAATCTGCGGCGCGATCCGCGGGTGGCGCTCGCGATTTCCGACCCGCAAAATCCGTACCGCTATCTCGAAATTCGCGGGCGCGTCGTCGAAATCATCGAGAAGGGCGCTGACGAGCACATCGACAAGATGGCCAAGAAATATCTCGGGAAAGACAAATATCCGTACCGCCAGCCGAGCGAAGTCCGGGAGATCATCAAAATCGAGCCGACGCACTTCAACAGCATGGGCTGATCGTGCAGATGCAAGCTATCCCAGAATTTCGCGGAGCCGAGCGTAGCCTGCGCGGCTGACGGGAAGCTGCACGCCGTTTGCGAGCACGGCGACGTGGGTATCCTTGCCATAGGGCTCGATTCGCGCGACGCGTTCGAGATTCACAATGTAAGAGCGGTGGATCCGCAGAAAGCGGGCAGGATCGAGCGATTTTTCGAGGCTCGAAATTGTCTGCTGCTTCAGGTGTTTTTTTCCATCGGCGCAGAGGGAAACGTAATCGTCCTGCGCTTCGCCGTAATCCAGTCTGCCCACCGGAATAATCTGAACGCGCGTTCCGTCCTTTACCACGATGCGCTCGACGAATTGTCCGGGCGGGCGCGCTTCGATAGACAGTCCTGACGGCGGTGGATTTTTCCCGCCGAAACGTTCCCGCGCCTTCGCGAGAGCGGCCTCGAGTCTTTCCGCGCCAAACGGCTTCAGCAGGTAATCGATGGCATTCGCCTCGAAAGCGCGGATGGCGTATTGATCGTAGGCGGTGACGAAGATGATCGCGACATCCGTTCCGATCAGCTCGAGAACTTCGAAGCCGTCAAGCTTCGGCATCTGCACGTCGAGAAAAAGCAGATCCGGTTTCGATTCGGCGACGGCCTTAACCGCCTCGAAGCCATTCGCGCATTCGGCGACGATTTCGATCTGTGCGTGCGACCGCAGAAGCTCGCGGAGCATCTGCCTCGCGAGCTCTTCGTCATCCACGATCGCGGCTCGAATTATCTTCCGCTCATCCGCGCTCAAGGAACACTCGACTTTCCGTCCACGGGCACCAGCAAGCTGACTCGGAAACAATCGCCTTCGGTTTTCACATCCAGGCGCGCTCGATTGCCGTAGGAAGTTGCGAGCCTGCGGCGGACATTTTCGAGGCCCACGCCGTTTCGCCGCGCCGACGGACTTTCCGGATCGAAGCGGTTTTCGACGACAATCGTCCAACTTTCCTCGCTAGGCCGAACGACAATCCGAATCCACCCGCCTTCGACAAGATTCGAAATGCCGTGCGCGATGGCGTTCTCAACAAGCGGCTGCAGCAGCAGCGGCGGGACCAGACACGCCTGAGCGCCGTCCTCGATCTCTTCCCGCATTTCCAGGCGTGCGCCGAAGCGGACTTTTTCGATGCTCAGGAACGCGCGCACCAAAGCCAGCTCGTCGCCGAGCGAAATCATTTCCTTTTCACCCAGGCCGAGCGTGCGGCGCAGAAAGTCGCCCAAGCGAATGCACATCTCCCGCGCCTTCGCTGGGTCCGCGCTGGTGAGCGCGCTGATTGAATGCAGGCTGTTGAAGAGAAAGTGCGGATTGATTTGCGCCTTGAGCGCACGCAACTCCGCTTCTCGCGTCTGGATTTGCGCCTGGAGGGCACGTTCCTCGGCCTGGCGCGACGCATCGATGGCCAGCAGAACATAGAAGAGGGCGACGGCGAGCAAGTAAAAAAGCACGCCGAGTCCGAAGAAGAGTCCCGTGGCATTGGTAATTTTCGCCGAAAGATCCGGGAACGCTGGCAGGTGCGACAGCGCGGCTCCGAGAATCCGCGCCGCGAGAATCCACAAAGCGCTCGCCACAATCGCGCCGCTGAGATGAGTCGCGAGAAGCGATGGAACTCCCGAGCGGCCGAGCGGCGTTGCGCGACATGAATACCATGACGAAAGGCATACGAACGCGTAGACGAGACAGAGTGGAACACCCGCGGCCACCGCTTCGCTCCACCGAAATCCGGCGCCCGCTGCGAGAAGAAACACCACCAGACCCGCGAGCGGAATCCACGCAGCAAGATAGAGGCTTAGCCGCCGGAAATTGGAGAGAATCGGATGCATGGAATCGTCTGCGAGGCGGACTCAGTTTCGAATATTTACGCCACCGAAGATGGCGACTCCTTTCACCACGAGCGTTTTCTGGGTACCGGTGGAATTAAGCGCCGGCCGGTGAGTTTCGTTCGAGTACCCACCGAAGATTCCAGTTCCCGAAATCATGACATCCCAATGAGCTGGGACGATAATTTCTCCTCCGCCAAATACGGCGGCGGCGTCGATCGCCGCGGTGTCGCCTTCGATTTCCGCCTGCGTCAGGTCGAGTTCATAGCCGCCAAAAATTGCCAGCAGTTTCCCGCCGCGGAAATTCTTCGCGCTGATTCGAAACTCTCCGCCTCCGAAGATGCTGACGTGATCGAACTGAGCTTCGCCGGAGGTCTCCACTTCCAGCTGTTTCGTGCATCCCCAGACGACAATCCAGATCCCTGCCAGGATCAGGAGAAATGGCCAGATGCGCTCGATGCTGAATTGATGGAAGCCGAACTCGTTGAACTGGAGCAAAGTGCCGACGATGATGAGCGCACCACCGAAAGCACGCTCGCGCGGATCCTTGTGGCCGAAGACGCGAAACAACCCGGCCACGACGAAAACCAGCGGCCACATGATAATGACCCTGTCGGCACGCATGATTCCCGCGCGGTCGAGAAGCAAGAGAACGCCCGAGGCGAGCATCCCGGCACCGACGAATATGCTGGCCCACTTTCGGCTGGTTGAGCTACTCACGATCCCGTCCGGCCGAAGTGGAATGGGTGCTCCGGCGACGCATCTTCGGCAATCGCTCGACGGACAGCAAGAGCCCGAACGCGAGGAGCGTCAGCGACAGCAGCCACGCACGAGCGTGAACGCCGGCCGCATCGAAATGGGCCGCCACCAGCCTCCAGAGTGACGAAGCGATGAGCGAAAGTGTCCAGAACAAGCCCTCTCCGCGTATGTGAGCATAACCCAATCCGCAGCTCACGAGCAGTAGGGCCACCACGACCGCCAGCGAGGCCCGCTCTATGTTCTTCACGCCGCCTCCCTCATACCGACTATGCACCCGCCGTTCACAATGCAAAGGTAGCGTGAGGTCTCGGGTATGTCGCGGGTAAATCGGCGAACGGCGGCGTGGTACCGGCGAATAGCGGATCTGGATGCAGGAACAACGAACGGATCAAACCATTCGGACGATGACTGATCTGGGCAAGTGAAGCCTCACGCTCGGGAATGAACGTAGGCGCGATTAGAAACGTAAAAAAACCACGAGACAGCTACCGCCACGACACTGCCCAGAAGAACGTCGAGCGTCCGCGCGATGGCGATAGGCGTTCCGGCAACGCGCGAGCCCTGCAACACGCCGGGCATCATGACGATCGCAACCGTCACCGGCGTGATGCGCCACGCGATAACAGTCGGCGCGAGGCTGGTCGCCACCAAAACGGACGCCGCCATGGCGAAAAGAATTGACCAGGTCTCGGGCCCCATGATGTAGAGAAACGCGAGGCCGAAGGCGCTGCCAATCAAGGTATGCAGCGCGCGGGCGCGGAAAGCGGTCATCGCCGCGACGAGCTCGCGGTCGGAGACGATCACCACCGAGATCATGGCCCAGAGAGGATCGCGGTGACCGAGGCGGTGAACGAGAAACCACACGATTCCCGCGCCGAGTAGGATTCGCAGCGCCAGTTGTAAACTAGCCATTCGAACAGGATGAGGAGAAGCGAGCGGCGGACCGGAAGCAGTGCTCATGAGTGAACCCTCTCAGGTGGCATCTTGCAACGCGATAAGCCTTCACTCAAAATTTATTGTGGGCACTCGTGTAGTGAGGAGATGCGGGGAGCGATCGAGAGGAACGGCGCAGGACAGACGTGCAGTTTGTGGCGAAAGCGCCGCCATCGAGGCGACACCTTCGGCGGTACAGCCGGGTAAACGAAACCTTAGACCGCTTTCTGTAGCCGCGCGAGCTGAGCGTCCAGATCTTCGAGAGCGCGCACGAGGAGACTTCGATAACGCGGGTCCTGGCTGTTCTCGAGATCGCGTGTAACGCGCGCGCGGGAAAGCTCGAGGACCTTCGTTTGGCGCACTACCTCGAGCTGTGTTGGTGAAAGTGATTTTGACTTACGGGGTTCCTTTTCTACCGCCGCGGTTTCGATCTGATCGCCAACCGCCTTGCTTTCCCACCCTCTGGCCATGCACAAATTATATCGCGTTTGCGCACGCTGCCGGAAATTTTTCTGAGCGATTATGGATGCTGTTTCAGAATGAGACAGTATAGGTGAGCGAGCCGAAAACCCCGAAAATGGCGGATTAGTGGAGGCCGACCGAGTCTCGCACCGATTCGATGAGTTTTGCGGAATCGAATCCGATTCCATCCTTGAATACCAGATCGACTTTTTCGATATCGGAAATGTTGGTGGCCGGATCGCCGTGAATTACGACCAGATTGGCGGCCTTTCCGGGTTCGATTGAACCGATGCGATCGGACTCGCCGAGAAATTGGGCGCCGTTGGCACTGTAAATTCGGAGCGCCTCGACAGGTGTGAAGCCGGCCTCGACAAGGAGCTCAACGCCTCGCTGATCGCCGAATCCTGCGACGACTCCTCCGTAGCCTGTGGGATCCTCGCCTGCAATCAGCAGTCCACCAGCCTTGACGAACGCGCGCTCGAACTCCATCTCTTTGCGGAGAAGGACGCCGTAAAGTGATTTCGCGCCCGTGCCAATCCGCGCCCGTGTGGTCAAATAACTGATGCGCGCTTCGGGAAGAAGCACGTCGAGGACACGCGCATCCACCGGAGGGCGATTCGGGACGAACGTCTCAAAGACGGGGAGCGTCGAGGTGATGGCCACATGGCGCTCGACAAGATCGCGAATCATAGCTTTGACCGGCTCGCTCTCCAAATCGAGTGCGGCAAGCGTTTCGTCCGTCGGCTTCGAATCGCACACGTCCGGCTTCTTACCGGGATTGAACTCCGTGTCGACCAGCAATCCGTGCTCGAGATTGTCGATGCCAATCGACGCGGCCTCCCGAAAACCGATGGAGCACAAATGGCCGGTGATTTTCAAACCGCGTTTGTGCGCCGCCTCCACCGCCGCGGCCAATTCCGCGTGAGTGACGTTCATGTACGCCTTGAATGACGTGACTCCCTCGTCGGCCCAATAGTCGACCGTGCGCCGCGCGTCGTCCGGACCCGAGAGCGTGTGCATCTGCGGTGTGAATGATCCGACCCCTTCGAGATAGGGTCCTGTGACGCGCATTTCCGGGCCGACCATCGCGCCGGAATCGATCAAATGCTTGATTTCAAGATCGGTGTAGGGCTCGACGCTACCTGCCGTGCGAATCGTCGTGACTCCGCCCGCCAGATAGAGCCGCGGAAAGCTGAATCCCATTTCGTTGTAGATCGGCACGCCGCCCGATGGATAGAACATGTGCTCGTGCATGCCAACGAGACCCGGAATCACGGTGAAGCCGTGAAGATCGAGGATCTGGGCGTCAGCCGGCGTGGCCGTCGATGCAGTGACGCCGATGGATTTAATCTTCCCGTCGGCGAGGAGGACGGTCTGATCGTCATGCGGCGCAGCGCCTGTCCCGTCGATCACGCGGACATGCGTGAGCGCGACAACCGGCGCATCAACGCGGATGAACGGTTGCACGGACGGCGCGCGAGCCGGGCGCGCCTGCTGCGCGTTCAGACTAACTCCCACCGCAGCGGCCACGACGATCGTTACGATCGTCTGTAGAAACGTGTTCGGCATCGCGTACCCCCTGGACCAAATCACCCGCGGAATTTGACACTGACTCCGCGCGCTACATCGAAAGGTGCGGCTGCATTCTCGCCAAACGAGTCGGCGAATGCAATGCGAGTCACTCGCGCCGCCGTCAGTGCGCGCTTGAGTTTTCAGCGAAGCACCAATGCACGAATTCGCGTGTGAATCGGGTCGCTATAGGAACGGGGATGTCACTCTCGTTCAATTTTTTGAACTCAAATTGAATTTCGCCGTCGGCGTGAACCGTAGCGAGGAGAAAGCCGTAAACATTGGTCATCGCCGCCTGGGCATCGGAAGCATTCGGCGGCAATGCATAGCGAATCGCGCCGGCCGTGCCGATAATCCATCCCGGCAGGATGCCGCCATGCGAACGCCAGTAGTTCGTATTGAAGATGTTGTCCATGTAATAGTGCGAGTGGCTGGCAAGCACGTAGACGTGCTTGTGCGCCTCATTCTGCAAACGAAGCAGGTCCGCGTAGACGCGCTCGCCGCTGGCAGCTCCTTCCTCCGATTCGTTCATGCTGTGGTTGGCAGAGATGCTATTCGGCAAAGCTTCGTGCATGCCGACGACTATCGCGGTGATCTCCGGATTCTCGGAATCGCGCGCGAAGACCTTCTCGACCCAGCCGAGCTGAGCTTCGTCAAATTGTTCCGGCGTGGCATTGTCGAGATTGATGAAATCCACGCCATTCATTACCCAGTGAAAGTAAGTCTTCAGGAGATGATCGTGGAGATCGTCGCGAAGCCGCTGATCGCGGAGCGCCGGAGCGTCGAGCCAATCGGCAAATTGCGGAATATATTGCTCGCGTGTCTTCGGAGGAATCGTTTCGTGATTCCCAATGCCGAGGAAAACCGGAAGCGAGCCAAACGCCGCGACCTGATTGGACAGGAAATCGTCCCAGGCGATGGTTTCGTATCCAATGATGGTCATCGGCTTGGCGAGATGTTCGGGTTCGTGCTGCATGTCCTCGTCGAAGTCGTAGATCTTGCGAAAGTCGCCCAGGTGCCAGTAAAACGCGGCGTGTTCCGCAAGAACCTGCCCGGCGATGACCGGCATGACGACGTCGCCGCAATCGCGCGAATCGCCGGAAACCGCGAAGCGAAACGCGACCGCGGAGCTCTGCTGGGCGGCCGGGTGTGCCGCTGTAAAAGCGATGGCCGAAAAGATCAGCAGCGCGATAACAACTCGGCGTTTCATCGCTCTCCCCGGACTCTGGCGGTAATCAGCCGGCGCATCTTGAAATAGCCCGCGCCATTCTCCCGCGCACCGGACCGCAGAGCAACTGCGAATTCGCGGCGCTCGGCGATGACCCGCAGCCACCTCTTTTGTCGAGAAAATTACTTTCGGTTTATTCCGCAATGCGGTTTAATCGCGGTCTCACGGGAAGGCGTTCCTCCAAAACAGAACGAGGAGTCCCATGCAAATCGAACCCTTCGAACTCGAGCGATGGCAGTCGGTGTGGGAAAACACGGTCGAGCTGAACGTCTCGGAAAGCGGAGTCCACCCGATGACGGTGCGCGAGCTGCTAGGTGATTCTGGCTCGGTTGAAAAACTCTTGGATACGCGGCTCGGCTATCCGCAGACGAATGGAGCGCCGGAATGGCGGGCCAAGGTCGCGGCTTTGTATCCCGGCGCGCGAGCGGAAAATGTCTTGCTGACGGCGGGGTGCGCGGAAGCGAACTTTCTTGTGACGTGGTCGCTCGTCGTGCCGGGCGATGAAGTGGTACTCATGCTGCCGAATTACGTGCAAGTGTCGGGAATCGCGAAGAGCTTCGGCGCGAACGTGAAGCCGCTCTGGCTGCGCGAAGATCTCGGATGGGCGCCCGATCTCGACGAGCTTCCGAAACTCGTTACGGACAAAACGCGGCTCATCGCTGTTTGTAATCCGAACAATCCGACCGGAGCGACTCTCACGGCCGAAGCGCGCCGCGCTATTTGCGCCGCCGCTGCGAAAGTCGGCGCGTACGTTCTGGCAGACGAGGTGTATCGCGGAGCGGAATTGGAAGGGGACACCACTCCGAGCTTTTGGGGCGATTACGATCGGCTGTTTTGCACGGGCGGACTTTCCAAGGCGTTCGGCCTGCCGGGCCTGCGCACCGGCTGGATTATCGGGCCGCCGCCGATGATCGACAAACTTTGGAGCTACCACGACTACGCCAGCATGGCGCCGACGATGCTGACCGAAAAGCTCGCGTCGATCGCGCTCGAGCCGGCGAACACGGCGCGTATTCTGGGCCGCACGCGAACGATCATCCGGCGGCAATATCCGATGATGCGCGAGTGGGCCGCGAAGCATTCCGGTCTTCTGACGCACATTGCGCCGCGCGCGGGAGCGATTGCCTGGTTCGGCTACAACGCGGGATGGAAATCCGCCGACATGGGAGAAGAGTTGCGTACACGCAAAAGCGTGCTGATCGTCCCGGGAGATCAGCTTGCGATGGACGGTTATTTCCGCATCGGGTTCGGTGGCGACGCGAACATTCTGGCGCAAGCGCTCGGGCGCATCGATGAATGGATGGAAGAGTCCATGGCGCGGCAAGCGAGCCGCGTCACGGCGCGTTGAGACAATGAGAATGGCGGCGCTGCTTAACGGTCCGGAGCGAGGCGCAATTCCATGAAGACACTTCGCGGCGAGCGTTTCGTGATTTCGGTGAGCATTCTGGCAATCGTGTGCGGCGCGGTCGTTTCTGGTTCTCGCTGCTTCGCTCAGGGCGGGCGCGCTCCCGGCCAAGAGATTTCGACCGGAAAGCGGCTTGCAGCGACTGTTCCCGGCGCGCCGCAACCCGTCAACAGCTTTCCCGTTACTCTCGCACTCAGCCCTGACGGGCGCTACGGCGTCGCTCTGAACAACGGCTACGGAACAGCCGAGTCCGGGTTCAAGCAGTCGCTCGCCGTGTTCGATTTCTCGACCAATAAAATTTCAGATTTTCCCGACGACCGGCTGAAACTCAACGCGCACCAATCTTACTTTCTCGGGTTGGCGTTCGGCTCCGACGGACGGCGCCTGTACGCGTCGGTCGGCTCGCTCACAGATCCTGCCGTCGCCAAGCCGGGAAACCTCGGCAACGGAATCATTGTCTATTCCTTCGACTCCGGACGGATTGCTCCCCAGACTTTCTTCAAATTGCCGCTCGAGACCGCGGAGACGGGAAAAATTGCGGCATCCTTGAACTCGAAACTTCGGGCGGACCAAGTGATTCCCTACCCTGCGGGCCTCGCCGTTGTCAAAGGCGCGGACGGAGACCGACTGCTGGTTGCGGGGAATCTGTCGGACGAAGCCTTGCTGCTCGACGCCGACTCCGGAAAAATTCTCCACCGCTTCGATCTGGCGACGCAGCGCGTGATCCCGGGATCGTATCCTTACGCTGCCGCGGTTACGCGAGACGGACAATTCGCGTTCGTAGGTTTGTGGAATGCCTCGCGCGTGGCCGAACTCGATCTCGTTCACAATCAAGTCATGCAGATGATCCCATTGCACCGTCCGGTATCGCATTCGGCAGCAGGCTCCCATCCGACGGCATTGCTTTTCAACCCTGACGAATCGCGGCTGTACGTTGCGCTGGCAAACAGCGATGACGTCGCGATGATTGAAACGAAAACGGGACGCGTCGAGGCGTATCTGTCAGCGAAACTGCCGGGGCAGAAAGCGCTGGGCGTTGCGCCTGTGGCGCTCGCGCGGAATTCGGACGGGACGCGGTTGTACGTCGCGGATTCGGGCGCCAACGCGATCGCCATCCTTGACGTCTCACAGCGCGCGACGGGCCAGGCGACTAAGCCGGAACCGCTCGGCTTTATTCCGACCGAATGGTATCCGCAGGCGCTGATGATGCGCGGCGATGAACTTTTGGTCGCGTGCGGAAAAGGACGCGGGGCCGGGCCCACCGGAACAGTGATTCATCCCGAGGGCAACGGCAACAATGGAAAATATGCGTACATCTTCGAACTGATGCACGGCTCCCTCGCGCGGATCGATATGCGAGGAGCCGAGAAAAATCTGCCTGAGTTCACGAAGGAAGTTGTCGCCACGAATTTTGGCACCAGTGCCGACCAGCAGCTGCCCTTTCCGGGCGGCAAGAGCCTGATTCACCACGTCATTTACATCATCAAGGAAAATCGTACGTACGATCAAATCCTGGGCGATTTGAAAGGCGCGAACGGAGATCCATCGCTTGTGATGTTCGGCGCGGACATCACGCCGAACGAGCACAAGCTCGCACAGGAATTCGGCATCCTCGACAATTTTTACGATAGCGGCGAGGTTTCCGGCGACGGGCACAACTGGTCGACCGCAGCATTTGCCAGCGATTATCTCGAGAAAACGGTTCAGGTGGATTACCGCGACCACGAAGAGCGAACCTACGATTACGAAGGTGAAGTCGCGAATCGGATTCCGCTCGAAGACGATATGCCGGATGTAAATGAAGGAGGAACGGGCTACATCTGGACGAACGTGGCGAAGCATCACCTCACCTACCGTCATTACGGCGAATTCGTTGCGACGCGCTGGTGCAATGAGCTCCCCGCGACGGCATCGCCGCGACAGGGCACGCCATCTCCTTTAGGTCTTGCCTGCCGGAAAACGCAAATCGAGAAGGGCGAGGCGCTGCCTGCTTTTCTCGGCGAGCCGCATGGGTCACCGAGCCCGTATCCCTGGGCCATACCGATGATCGCGAAGAACGTCGCCACGAAGCCCGAACTGAGGAATCATTTCGATCCGCGATTTGCGGACTTCAAAACGGAATATCCCGATCAACTTCGCGCCGATGAATTCCTGAACGAGTTCGCCGACTTCGTGCGCGCGAAAGTCACGGGGAAAGGCGCTACGTTCCCCGATTACGTCTTGCTGCGCATTCCGAACGATCACACCTCGGGAACGCGGCCTGGCTACGCCTCGCCGGCCGCAGCCGTTGCTGACAACGACCTCGCGGTAGGCCGCGTCGTGGAAGCGGTTTCGAACAGTCCCTATTGGGAGGACACGGCGATTTTGATTCTGGAAGACGACGCGCAGGACGGCCCCGATCACGTCGACGCGCACCGCAGCATCGCCTTTCTCATTAGCGCGTATTCGCCGAGCTCGGCGGAGAACCCTTATCGGGAGAGCGGCTTTTATACGACGGTGAGCATGGTGCGGACACTGGAAGCGCTCCTTGGACTTCCACCGATGAATCACAATGACGCGGAAGCTCCCGTGATCGCCTCGTTGTTTTCCGGAGACGGCCATCATCCCGGCTTTCACGCCGATTACCGCAATCGGGAGAATGGCTTGATCTACACGGCGAATCCGCCGGGTGCGCCCGGCGCCGAGGATTCCGAGGAAATGGATTTCAGCCAGGCGGATCGCGCTGACAACGTGAAGTTGAACAAAATTCTCTGGCGGGACCGAATGGGCGATCGGCCGATGCCCGCGCCGCAACACAATGTTTTCCCAGCGAACGCTTCCGAATCCCGGAATGCCGATTCCGATGATCGCTAGCGTGTGTATGCCTGGCCGCGACTTTGAAAAGTGTTTTCGATGAGAAAGGCTTTCGGTTTGCAGCGCGGCTCGCGGAAGGACAAGAACGTCCGTTCTGCTGGAAGAGGCTTCACAGGAGGAGGTTCCATGCGGTGTTATCTGCGAGTTTCCGTGGTGGCATTGCTGATTGCGATGTTATTGCCATGCGTGAGAATCTTCGCGCAATCCAGCGGGTCCGCTGCCGCGCCCAAACGAATTGCCGTGCGTGCGGGCTGGTTGATCGATGGCAAGAGCGACAAAGCGATCGCGGACGCTATGATTCTGATTGAGGACGGCAAAATCGTGAGTGTTACGCCGGGCGGAGAGCCACCGGCGGGCACCGAAGTCGTCGATCTTTCGAGATCGACGGTTCTGCCGGGTTTGATCGACGTTCACACGCACATCCTCCTGCAAGGCGACGTCACCGCCGAAGATTACTCCCAGCAGTTGCTTGTCGAGTCGATCCCCTATCGCGCGATTCTCGCCGCGCGCAATGCCCAGATCGCGCTCGGTCACGGCTTCACGGCGCTGCGCGACCTCGAAACCGAAGGCGCGATGTACGCCGATGTGGATGTGAAGACAGCGATCAATAAAGGAGAAATACCCGGGCCGCATCTCTTCGTCTCGACGCGCGCGATGGCGCCGACGGGAATGTATCCGCTCCTCGGCTTTTCCTGGGAGCTCGATCTGCCGCACGGCGTTCAGCCGGTGGACGGCGTGGAAGGCGCACGACTCGCGGTGCGCGAACAACTGTCGCACGGCGCGGACTGGATCAAATATTACTCCGACCACGGCTACTACTTTGGCGCGGACGGCGTCCTGCACGGCATCGTCAATTTCACCTATGATGAGGCGCACGCGATCGTCGATGAAGCCCATCGCCTTCACCATCCGGTTGCCGCACATGCGATCAGCTCGGATGGAATCGCCGCGGCGTTGCGCGCAGGCGTGGATACGATCGAACACGGCGACGGCATGACGGAAGCAGAAGCGGACGAGATCGTGCGGACAGGCAAGTTTTGGGTGCCAACGGTGATGGTGGGCGCGGCCGTCGCGCCGGGACGCGGCGGAGTGTGGGTGAAGATGGTTGAGACAGAAAAGGAAACGTTTCAGCGCGCGCTCAGGAAGGGCGTGAAAATCGCTTTCGGCACCGACGCCGGCGGGTTCGATTGGAAGGATTTGAACGAAACGCAGGAATTCCATTACTACGTCGACTACGGAATGACGCCCATGCAAGCGATTCGCACTGCGACGACGACCGCTGCCGATCTCCTGGGCTGGAGCGATCGAATCGGATCCGTTGAAGCCGGAAAATATGCCGATCTCATCGCCGTCAATGGCGATCCTTTGAAGGACATTGCGGTCCTCGATCACGTGAAGTTCGTGATGAAGGGCGGCGTCGTTTACAAGAACGAATTGAAGTAGACAGCCGAGCCGCGAAGTTGTTTGGCCGTTCGAAGAGCCGCGATTGGCCTTCCGAGTGAGGAGTCAAAACAAGAGCTTTATCGCCAGAAAGTGTGCGCGTGGAAGCGGCGCTAGTGGATGCGAATCGCCTTACGCGGGCCGCAGCGCCTTGCGGCCGGGGAATTTCGCTGCACTTCCAAGCCCTTCTTCGATGCGCAGGAGCTGGTTGTATTTGCAAATGCGGTCGGTGCGCGATGCCGAGCCGGTCTTGATCTGACCCGTCCCCATCGCGACGGCAAAATCGGCGATGAATGTATCTTCGGTTTCTCCGGAACGGTGCGATACGATCGCCGCGTAGTCCGCCTTGCGCGCCATTTCGACGGCCTCAATCGTCTCGGTCACCGTTCCGATTTGGTTCAGCTTGATGAGAATTGCAGTGCCGATCTTTTCCCGAATGCCTCGCGAAAATATTTCGGGATTGGTGACAAAAATATCGTCTCCGATGAGTTGGACCTTTTTCCCGAGTTCTTTCGTCAGAATTTTCCAGCCGGCCCAATCGTCTTCGGCAAGGCCGTCCTCCAGCGAAATGATCGGATACTGCCGTATCCAGTTGCTCCAGAACTCCACCATCTGTTCGGACGTGCGCGCCGATTTGTCGGACTTCTTGAAGATGTACTTGCCGCTGGCGCGGTCGTAGAATTCACTGGCCGCCGGATCGATCGCAATGGCGATCTGCTTTCCCGGTTTGTAACCCGCGGCGGTAATGGCTTCGAGAAGGCGCTCCAGCGCTTCTTCATTGGATTTCAGGTTCGGCGCGAAACCGCCTTCATCTCCGACCGCTGTCGAGTAGCCGTTCTTCTTCAGCACCGCTTTCAGTTGGTGAAACACCTCGACGCCCCAGCGCAGCGCTTCGTGAAAACTGGGTGCGCCGACAGGCATCACCATGAATTCCTGTGCGTCCACGGAATTATCCGCATGCGCGCCGCCGTTCAAAATGTTCATCATCGGCACCGGGAGAGTGTTCGCGGTTTTGGCGCTCGAGTACTTCGCGAGATATTTGTAAAGCGGCTGGCCCGAAGCCGTCGCCGCCGCGCGCGCGGCCGCCATCGATACGGCGAGAATCGCGTTCGCGCCGAGCTTCTCTTTATTCGGCGTGCCGTCCGCCTCGATCATGCGGCGATCGAGGGCCTTCTGATCGCTCGCGTCCATCTTGACGACGGACTTGGCGATCGCGCCATCCACGTTCGCGACAGCTTTCAACACGCCCTTGCCGGAATAGCGTGATTTGTCGCCATCGCGAAGTTCCAGCGCTTCATGCTCGCCGGTGGAAGCGCCCGACGGAACGACCGCTCGGCCCCGGGTGCCGCCGTCGAGAATTACGTCGGCTTCGACGGTTGGATTGCCGCGCGAATCGAGAACTTCGCGGCCGTGCACGGATCGAATCTTGGTGGACATCAAATCGCTCCTGAAATTGTACTTCGTGCGGCCAGCAACGAACTTTACTCCGGCTCTTCCAGCATGGATTCTTGGCGCACCACTACGACAAGACCCGTGTCGGTGACCTGAAAGCGCTGGCGATCCGCAGCCGAGTCATATCCGATCACCGAGCCTTCCGGCAGACTCACATGGCGGTCGATGATCGCCCGGCGAATCTTTGAATGGCGGCCGACGTTCACGTGGTTGTAGATGATGGAATCCTGGACGTCGCAAAAGCTGTTCACGCGTACGTCGTAGCCGACCACGGATCCCTTCACACGCCCGCCCGATATAATCGAACCGCCCGCAACAATCGAATCGAGCGCCGTACCTGTCCTATCGGGATCGGCAAAGAGGAATTTCGCCGGCGGATACTGCTGCTGCCAGGTATGCATCGCCCAGCTCTTGTCGTACAGGTTGAAGATCGGCGAGACCGCCACGAGATCCATGTTCGCTTCGTAGTAGGCGTCGATCGTCCCGACATCGCGCCAGTACGAAGTCTCCTTTTTATTTTCGTCGCGGAAGTTGTACGCAAACACGCGATGCTTCTCAATGATCTTCGGGATGATGTCTTTTCCGAAATCGTGCGACGACTGCGTGTCCTCGGCGTCCGCAATCAGAATCGGCAGTAACAACTGCGTATTGAAGACGTAGACGCCCATCGACGCGTTCACCTTGCCTGGGTGAATCTGCGACAACTTCGGATTCGCGGGTTTCTCTTCGAATCCCATGATCCGCCAGTCGCGATCCGTCTCGAGCACGCCAAATCGGCGTGAGGCCTCCGCCGCTTCCATCTCGATCGTCGCGACGGTGACGTCGGCGGCCGAAGCGATGTGCTGCTCGAGCATTTTCTGATAATTCATCTTGTAGATGTGATCGCCAGAGAGAATGAAGACGTAGTTCGAAGGTTCGCTACCGATCGAATAAATGTTCTGGTATACCGCGTCCGCGGTGCCTTGATACCAATGCGTCGAAACGCGCATTTGCGGTGGCAGCACTTCAATGAAATCGCCGTGGCCCATCAAAGCGGACCAGCCGCGGCGTACATGCCGGTTCAGGCTGAGCGCTTTGTACTGCGTGAGGACGAACACGCGGCGCATGTCGCTATTGAGGCAATTCGACAGGGTGATATCGATAATGCGGTAGACTCCGCCGAACGGCACGGCCGGCTTGGCGCGGTCGCGCGTCAACGGCCACAATCGTTCCCCCTGGCCACCTGCGAGCAAGACTCCCAGCGCGTTGCGCATCGCCGACATAGGCCACCGCCCCCGGGGAAATTGCCTGAACCGGGAAACACATTCTAACAGCAAGTCGCGGCGCGCCAAACCAGCGACGCGTGCCGGTGCCAGATACCCTTTCCGCACCCCATCAGGTGTTTCTAGCATCCGATAACGAGTAACTGATGAATAAACCTGTCGCGAATACCTCAGTAATTATTTATCTCTTGACTTCGTGTCCTGGCGGAGATAGAAGAAGCTCGCATTGCCGGATTTGGGGAAACCGGCTACACTGTACGTTTCACCAGAACAATTTGAAACTCGATCCGGAACGGGGGTGAGTACGCGTGGCTGAAGTTGTCATTCAGGAGGGCGAATCTTTGGAGAACGCTCTTCGTCGCTTCAAGAGGAAAGTGCAGTCGGAAGACATCATCAAGGAAATTAAGAAGCACAGCTACTTCATGAAGCCCGGAGAGAGACGTCGCGCCAAGGCCGCCCTTTCGCGTAAACGCCTCCGCAAGAAGCAACGGCGAGAGCAGGATTAGGCGATCAAACCCAGTGGGTTTCTTCAGGCGAACTCGTGCCAATCGGCCAACAGGAACCGCCTCCTTCCCCCAGGGTCCCCCTGTTTCGTTTGGCATTGCCTGTCGCACCACCTGCCTCCTCCGAGCCAGGCTACGGAGCGGCCCATGGAATACCACGATAAGGTCCTGAAGTGCGCGGACTGCGGGGCTGAATTCGTCTTTACCGCCGGCGAGCAGATGTTCTTCGCCGACAAGGGCTTCAAGAACGAGCCCAAGCGGTGTAAGGCGTGTAAGGCAACACGAGCGCAAGGCGGGTCTTCGGCCTCGGGAAATTTTCAGCGCGTCGAGACGAAGACCGTCTGCTCGCAATGTGGGAAGGAAACTACAGTCCCTTTTAGGCCTACGCAGGGACGCCCAGTCTATTGCCGCGAATGCTTCCAGCAGCGGCGGACGATGGGCGCTTCCAGCGCTACGGCGTAAATAGGGGACTTCGGCCAGCCCAGACGCGGCTGCTCGGGACGGCAGCCCGCGCCGGAATCATGTCCCGTGCGGAGCGAGCCAGCCGCCAGGTTGGCAGTTTCGCCCCGCCGCTACAGTTGTTCCCATCCTCTTCACGACCCGCGGAATCTGCTCAATCCCCTCGCTTCAAGCATATTGAGACACGCATTCAATGATCCGCCAGCCGACATGCGTGCATGGTGCGGAGGAAGCGCACTGCGCAAAGAGGAATTCGCAGACGAATCTCTTCAAGCCGCGGCGGGGCAGGCCTTCCCGGCGCAATAAATCTCCCGGAAGGCGGCAAAAAACGCGTTCATGTCATCGGACGTGCCGATCGACACTCGCAGCCACTGGCCCATCGACGGAAATTGGCGGCCGACGGCGACATTGCGCTTGCGAAATTCCTCGATGACGGGACGGACGTCACGCTCCATGTCAACCATCATGAAATTCCCTTGGGACGGAATTACGTTACATCCCAATCCTTTCAACTGATTGCTGAGCCAATTGCGCGAGCCGACGATTCGAGTGCGGCACTCGGCAACATACTCAGAATCCTGAATCCCGGCGTTCGCGGCGGCAAGAACGCCGGCGTTACAGTTATCCTCATTCAGATAGGGACGCATGGCTGCAAGGGTGTCCTTGTTGCCGATCGCATAGCCGAGGCGCATTCCGGCCAAGCCGTAGATTTTTGAGAATGTGCGCGCCACAATAAGATTGGGCATTTTGTCGAGCCATTCGGTTGCGCTTGAATAGTGAAGATCGTCGACGAAGTGATGATAGGCCTCATCGACAATGATCAGAGTCGACTTCGGAACGTCGTCGAAGAAACGCACCATTTCGTCGCGCGTCACGATCGAGCCCGTTGGATTGTTGGGATTGCACAGATAAACTACGCCGGTGCGAGAAGTGCACTGCGCCGCCATGCGTGGCAAATCGTGACGGAAATCAGTTGTGAGCGGAATCTTGATCGCCTGCGCGCGCGTTACCTTGGCGTACTCGAGTACCGCCTCGAATGTCGGCTCCGCCGCGACGAGATTCTTATCCGGCGCGAGAAACGCCATGTCGCAAACGCGCAGAATCTCGGTCGAGCCGCATCCCAATGCAATGTTGTCCGGAGTGACCCCGTGCAATTGCGCAATCTCGTGCACCACTTCATCGATCGCGGCGCCGGGATAGCGCATCGCTACCGATTGCGATTGCGTCATGGCCGCGAGCGCCTTCGGCGAAGGCCCATATGGATTCTCGTTCGCGTTCAATAGAATCATCCCGGCGGGCCGCGGCGTGCGTGCGGGCCGTTGCAGGCCCAGCGGCGAAAATGACGTACGCGCCGCCGCGGCGGCGACCGCCACGCCAAGGGTTGCGGCAAATTGACGGCGGGATAGACTTTGTTTTGGCATCAGGACCTCTCGGGCAAATTTGACGCCGCGATTATGTGCCCCAAGTGCGCGGCTGGCAAGACGATGGAGCCATTTGTATCTGAAATGCGGAGGCCATCATGGCAAAAAATGTGAAACCTGCTCGCAAATCCAAGAGTCGCGCGAAGAAAGCGGCGAATGCACCGTACGACAGCGACAAGGCTGTTCGCCAGCATCTGGCGGTCTTGCTGAGCGGCAGCCACGCGCATGTGTGGTGGAAAAACGCGTTTGCCGGCGTACCGGCGAATCTTCGCGGCGTGAAGCCCGGTGGCTTGCCATATTCACTTTGGCAATTGCTCGAGCACATTCGGATCTCGCAGTGGGACATCCTCGAATTCACCCGCGACTCGAAGCACGTTTCGCCGCATTGGCCCTCAGGATACTGGCCCTCGAACGACGCGCCGCCGAGCGACAAAGCATGGGATGACTCGACGCGCGCGATCGAGCGTGGTCTGGAGGACATGAAAAGACTCGCGTTGAATCCGAAGACGAACCTCTACGCTCGCATCCCACACGGCACCGGCCAGACGATTCTTCGCGAATTGCTGCTCCTCGCCGATCACAATGCGTATCACACTGGGCAGGCAGTTCTCGTCCGACGCCTTTTGGGAATTTGGGAGTCTTCGTAGCGTCCGGCGCCAAGCAGCGGAAAGCCGGATGCGTTTATAATGGGAACTGGGACAAGGGGAAAAGTGATGGCGCGCGGACACGCGACGGTCGAGGCAACATCGGGCTCGGAAAAACGCGAAGCGATATTCGACGCGTTTCGCCGTTGGGGATATTTGCAAGCAAATCTGGATCCACTCGGCGATCTGCAGCCGGTGCCGATGCCGGAACTCGATAGCGACACCAAAGACGCTGCCGAAGCCCGCGGATATTACTGCGGAAGCATCGGCGCGGATTTTATGCACATTCCGGACGAGGAACGTCGCCGGTGGATCGCGCAGCGGATGGAAACGGAATCGCCTGCGCCGGACCGGAAACGAATTCTCGAGCGCCTCGTCCGTGCAGAAATCTTCGAGCAAGTCCTGCAGACTCGCTACCTCGGAACGAAGCGCTACTCGCTCGAAGGAAACGCGGTGCTGATTCCACTTCTGGACGAGATTTTGGATGCTGCGGCCGCGCATGGAGTTGAGCAAGGCGTCGTAGCGATGAGTCACCGCGGCCGTTTAAACGTGATGGTCCACACGATCGGACGCGCCGCCGCGGAGGTGTTTGCGCGTTTCGAGGACGTGGACCCGCGCAGCGTTCTCGGCAGCGGCGACGTGAAATATCATCTGGGCGCCACGGGCGATTTCGTCACGCCCGACGGCCACTGCATCGCGATGCATCTCGTTTCGAATCCCAGCCATCTGGAGGCGGTGGACCCGGTCGCGATGGGTCGGGCGAGAGCGAAACAGACGAGGCTCGGAGCAGGTGGTCAGCCGCGCGTCCTGCCTATTCTGTTGCACGGCGACGCGGCGTTCGCGGGCCAGGGTGTGTGGGCGGAAACACTGAATTTTGCGAATGTCGAGGGATTTACCGTCGGCGGCTCCGTTCACATCATCGTCAATAATCTCATCGGCTTTACGACTGTTCCGGCTGAGTCGCATTCGTCGCGGTTTTCTTCGGACCTCGCGAAGCGGCTGCCCATTCCCATCTTTCATGTAAACGCGGAGGACCCCGACGCCGTTGTGCGGGTTGGGCGCATGGCGCTCGAATATCGCTATACATTCGGCAGCGCGGTTGTGATCGACTTGATCGGCTATCGCCGCCACGGACACAGCGAAGTCGACGATCCCACGATTACGCAGCCGCTTCGCTATCGCAAGATTCAGGCCCACCCGCCGCTCTGGCAGATTTATGCGGAAAAAATAGGCGTGGACGCGAGCCCGAGCGTCGAGAAGGTTCGCGCGGAACTCGATGCGGCGCAAAAAGCAGCGGAAGAACTCGAAAAAAATCCGGTGATGCGGAAGTTGCCGGAATATTGGGACGCGTATCGCGGCGGCCGCTACAAGCCATCATTCGAAGTCGCAACCGCTGTGCCACTCGAAGAGCTCGCGACACTCGGCGACGCGCTTGCGGCTTATCCCTCCAGCTTTCACATTCATCCGAAAGTGAAAAAGCTCCTCGAACAGCGCGCCGAAATGGCGCACGGCAAGCGCCCGATCGATTTCGGCATGGCGGAAGCGCTCGCGTTCGGCTCGCTCCTTCGCAACGGCACGCCCGTCCGCCTGAGCGGCCAGGACTCCCGCCGCGGAACATTCAATCAGCGTCACGCGGCGCTCATCGATATCGAGAATGAGGAAATCTACATCCCGCTTTCGAATTTGAGCGCCGATCAGGCCCTCTTTGAGGTTTACAATTCGACCCTATCCGAAGCCGCCATTCTCGGCTTTGAATATGGCTTCAGCCGCGATTACCCGGAGACGCTCGTTCTGTGGGAAGCGCAGTTCGGCGATTTCGCCAACGGCGCGCAGATCATCATTGACCAGTTCATCGCCGCGGGCGAGGACAAGTGGAATTTGCTTTCCGGTGTGGTCCTACTTCTACCACATGGATATGAGGGACAGGGGCCGGAGCATTCGAGCGCACGCATCGAGCGCTATCTGCAGCTGGCCGCGCGCGATAACATCCAAATCTGCCAGCCCTCGAACGCCGCACAATATTTCCACCTCCTCCGCCGGCAAGCTTTGCGTGCGTGGCGCAAACCTCTCGTGATTTTCACGCCGAAGAGCATGTTGCGAAATCCAGCGGCGTCTTCGCACCTCGCGTCACTGGCCGAAGGACATTTCCAGACTGTGATTCCCGATGAAACGGCAAAGGATCCGACGCGCGTTCTGATTTGTACCGGCAAGATCGGCCACGAGCTCGAAGCCGAGCGCAAGAAGCGCAAAGATACTTCGACCGCGATCGTTTTCCTCGAACAGCTCTATCCGTTCCCCGAAGCCGAACTCGCTGCGGAATTCGAACGTCACGCCGGGGCGCGAGAATTCGTATGGGTGCAGGAGGAGCCGGCGAACATGGGCGCGCTGGCGTTCTTGCTCCCGCGTCTCGAGCGCATCGCCCGCGGACGCCCGGTGCTCTCCGTAAAGCGCTCGGCGAGCGCAAGCCCCGCAACCGGCTCAGCCGGCGCCCACGAAATGGAACAGAAGACGCTCCTCACGCTCGCCTTCACTTCCACGCGGGGGCCGGGCTAGCCGCGCGGACTTCCGTTTAGATTGCTCCGATTCAAACGTACAACGTTTTCCGTGTATCCTAACCAGCCATGGCCAAGCGACCAAAGCCTCTGGTACTCACCGTCCTCGATGGTTGGGGATTTTCTCCTGAAACGAAGGGCAACGCGATTGCTCTTGCTCGCAAGCCAAATTACGACGATCTCCTCGGGAAATTCCCAAACACCCTGATTCATACCTCCGGTCCCTTCGTTGGTTTGCCCGAAGGTCAAATGGGCAATAGCGAAGTCGGGCACATGAACATGGGCGCGGGACGCATCGTGCAGATGGATGTGACGCGTATCGATGCGCTTATGGCGAGTGGCGAATTCTTTCGCCAGCCCTTGCTACTCGAAGCCATGCGGCGCGGCTGCGAACGCCAGCTTCATCTCCTGGGCCTGGTCAGCGACGGCGGCGTGCATTCGCACATCCAACATCTTTTCGCGCTGCTGCGCATGGCGCGCGAAAACCACGTCGAGCGCGTGTTCGTTCACGTTTTCACCGACGGCCGCGATACGCCGCCTGAAAGCGGCATGGGCTTCCTGCAGCAGCTCGAACAGAAAATGCGCGAACTCGGCGTTGGCCGGATCGCGTCCGTCAACGGCCGCTATTACGCGATGGACCGCGACAATCGTTGGGAACGCATCGAGAAAGCTTATCGCGCCATCGTTCACGGTCAGTCCGAAGCAACGTTCTCTGATCCGATCGCGGCGATTCGTTCCAGCTACGAAATGGGCGTGACTGACGAATTCATTGTTCCCGTCGCGATCGCCGATACACCCGCCACCGGCCGCCCGCCCGCCCCGCGCGGCGTGATCCGCGATGACGACGCCGTCATTTTTTTCAATTTCCGCGCGGACCGTGCCCGCCAAATGACGCGTGCCATCGCGGAACCCGGATTCAAGGAATTTAGCGATCCTAGCCGTCCGAAGAATCTCTGCTACGTTGCCATGACTCAGTTCGAAAAGACGTGGCCATGGCTGCGCTACGTCCAGGCGCCGGAAAAGCTCGAGCATATTCTTGCGCAAGTTTTTGGTGAGCTGCATTACAGGAATCTCCGCGTTGCCGAGACCGAAAAGTATGCGCACGTCACATATTTCTTCAATGGCGGCGTCGAGAAGCCCTTTCCGGGCGAGGAGCGCGTTCTGGTGCCCTCGCCGAAAGTCGCGACATACGACCTCAAACCGGAGATGTCGGCGGCGGGAGTCGCCGACGCGGTCGTGAAAGCGATCGAAAAAGGCGATTTCGACGCCATCATTATGAATTTCGCGAACGCCGACATGGTTGGACATTCTGGAAAGCTCGAAGCTGCGATAAAAGCCGTCGAGACGGTCGATGGATGCCTCGGCCGGATTTTTCACTCGCTCCGTCCGCGCGGCGGCGCTTGGATCATCACCGCCGATCATGGCAACGCCGAGACGATGATCGATCCCCGAACCGGCGGCCCGCATACCTATCACACCACGAATCCTGTTCCGTTCATCCTGGTCTCCGAAGACTCCGCCACACGGCTCAGCCCGGGCGGCTCGCTTCGCGACATCGCTCCGACCATGCTCGGCATTCTCAACGATGCTGAACCCATTGAAATGACTGGCCGCGACTTAAGAATTCTTGGTCCGGGCCGCTGATGGTTAGGCAAGGGATCTGGGCGCACAACATGGCACCGAACATTCCGACAAAAGTAATCCGCGCCACACCAGCGCAAACCAAGCTGCTCATCTGCGTCTGGCACCCATTCAACCTCTGGCGTCCGCCGGAGGAAATGGGCCGCGCCGTGCAGCGGCGCTTCCCCGAAATGCGCGTCGTGCATCTGCCGAATTACGATCGCCTGGATGCCGAACTGCCCGACACGGACATCTTTGTCGGTTATTCGATCCGCCCGAATCAATTTCCCTGGGCGAGCAAATTGAAATGGATTCATTCGACCGCGGCGGGCATCGCGCAATTATCGTATCCGGCCTTGCGCGAAAGCGGCGTGTTGGTGACGAACGCGAGCGGGACTCACAGCATTCCTATCGGCGAGCACGTTCTGGGAATGCTCCTCGCCCTCGCGCGCCGCCTTCCAGATGCACTCCGCTACCGGAGTGAACATCACTGGGCGCAGCAGGAAATCTGGGATGCGCAGCCTTCGCCGCGGGAATTGCACGGTACCGTGTTACTTCTCGTTGGATTGGGCGCCGTGGGGAAAGAAGTGGCGCGACTCGGGCGAGCATTTGGAATGACCGTCCGCGCGGTAACGCGTTCGGGTCGCGGCGACACTGCACTCGCGGAGAAGATCTATCTGGCAGCGCAGCTCGACGCGGCTCTTGCCGAAGCCGACTACGTTGTCCTGGCTGCACCGGAAACAGCGGACACGCATCACTTGATAGGCCCACGGCAATTGGCGGCGATGAAGCCCGATAGCTATCTCGTCAATGTTGCTCGCGGATCGTTAATCGACGAGGCCGCGCTTGTCGCCGCGCTCGAAACGCACAGAATTGCCGGCGCCGCGCTGGACGTGGCCTCGGCCGAGCCGTTGCCGCCGGAAAGTCCGCTTTGGAGACTCGACAACGTCCTCATCACACCGCATCTCGCCGCAGCGAGCGAGCATTTGTGGACGCGGCAGACGAATCTGCTGATTGAAAATCTGGAGCGATGGTTCGACGGCCGCGAACTGCTAAACCGCGTGGATTTTTCGCGGGGGTATTGATGGCGCCCGGGCGCCATCGCCCGGACAACTGCATCCACTCCTGTTTCACTCCGTGTCCTCTAATCACCGACTGTGCCGGCCAGCGCCGTATATCCTTCCCTCGAGTATACGATCACTTTCTTCGGTCTTCCCTTCTTGTCGTTCACGGTGAGCGGATCGCCCTTGTCGTCAAGGGCTTCAACTTTTAGCTTGTGATACTTCCCGTCGTGCGTCGGATTCGAAGGCACGAACCCGATCGTGTACTGGTTTCGCAGAAACGCCGTCACCGACTGAAAGATCCCCGGCAACTCGCCGTCGAAGCGGGGAAACCAGGCGAAGCCTCCGGTCATTTTAGCAAACGTATTGAGCTGATTTTTCGCCTGAAGGTAAGCGATGCCACCGTCCCGAACCGAGCGCACAAACAGCTCCTCGCCGATTCCGATGCAGAATACCGTGACTTCGGTGTTCTTCAAGCGCTTTAGGGTTTGGTCGAGCGTGTGTTTGCTGAACGTGTCGAATCCCGCCGACAATAACAGAATCGATTTCTTTCCCTTTACATCCTGCAAGCGGTCGATTGTCTCGATGAGCGCGTCGAATGTGTTTGCTTCATGAAAGCCAGGGTATATCAGGCCATACAGCGCCTGCTGGATTTCATCTTTGTTCTGAGTGAAATCCACTTCGACATGCGTCTGCAAATCGTAGGTGACCAGCGCAACCCAATCCTTCTTGTTCAAATGGCTCAGGAATTCGAATGACCAATTTCTCGCGTTGTAGGCGAAGTATCCGTAACCGAGCTGGCTGAATTCCATAAGCAGGACGATCGTGATCGGCGCGTCCGTCGGCGCGAAATTCGTGATCTGTTGCGGCTGATTGTCATCGAGCACGCGGAAATTATTTTTCTTGAGCCCTGTAAGAATATTTCCGTCGTTGTCGGTCACCACGGCGTCGACATTGACGAGATTCGATTCGACCGAAATCGAGTAGCCCGGCGTCTGTTGATCCCGCGGCTGCGTCCCATTCGGCGGCGGCGCGGGTTGCGCCGGCGCCTGAGGAGGCGCCGATTGCTGGCCCTGCTGCGGCTTGATCGGACCGGAATCCTGTTGCGCGAGCGCTCGCAGAGTGCCGGGCGGAATCGCCAGCGCCAGCGTCAAAACGGCCAGCGCAGCCGCGCGAATCCATGGGTTAATTCTCATTGTCCCCTCTTCGGCCTTTGATGCTGCCATGAGCGCAACGGATGGTCAATTGCTGCGCTGGGAACAGGTCCGGTCCGAGAGGTTGGCGCCTCTTCGCGTCGTGCTAGGATTAATTGTGACTGCGCAATTCATTTTGAATTTCCTTCTGCCGGGGGTCGGAATGCTCCGGAAATCTCTTGTCGCGGTAGTTCTGTGTGTGCTCGTTGGCGCGTGGCCTGTCCCGTCGGCTCTGGCCCAGACGCGCGCCCAAGCCCAGACCGCAGTGCTCCCGCCCGTCGCGCCATCTTCGGATATTGCCAAAATCAGCGACGAAGCTCTCGTCTGGCTGCAGGATTTAATCCGCATCAATACCTCGAATCCGCCGGGGAATGAGCTCTTGGTAGCGAAATACATCGGCGGCATTCTCCAGAAAGAGGGAATTCCGTTTGAAATCTTCGAGAGCGCGCCAGGACGGGGCATCATCGTCGCGAGGCTCTCCTCCGGCGCGCTTCCGGATCCGTCGCGGGCGTTACTCCTGATGGCGCACATGGATGTCGTGGGCGTCGACAAGAGCAAGTGGAGCGTCGACCCTTTCGGCGGAATCATCAAAGATGGTTATCTATACGGCCGCGGCGCGATTGACGACAAAGGCATGTTGGCGGCGAATATGGCCACGATCGTCGCGCTGAAACGCGGCGCCGTCCGCTTGAATCGCGATGTCATCTTTCTCGCCGAAGGCGATGAGGAAGCCGGCGGACCCACCGGTATGAAATTCGCAGTCGAGAAGCACTGGGACAAAATCGCCGCGGGCTCCGCGCTGAACGAAGGCGGTTATGTCGTCTCCAAGGACGGCAAGATCCAATACATCGGCATTCAGGCGAGCGAGAAAGTTTCCGTTAACGTGGAAGTCGTAGCCACGGGTACCTCTGGCCACGGCTCCATCCCCCGGCCCGACAACGCCGTCGTGCATCTGGCCGCCGCGATCGAAAAGATCGGCGCGTATCAGGCCCCGGTACAGCTCAGCACGATTACGCGCGCCTATTTTGAGCAACTCGCGACCGTCGAAGACGAAGAAACCGGAAAATGGATGCGCGCGCTCGAATCACCCGACCGGCAGGAACACGCCGCGCGCATCATTTCGCAGGATCCATATTGGAATTCCATGCTGCGCGACACCATCGCGCCGACTATGTTAGAGGCGGGAGTTCGCGCGAACGTCGTTCCGTCCGTCGCGCGAGCTACCCTGAATATCCGCCTCCTGCCCGGCAATCAGCTCGCGCCGCTCCTTGCGAAGCTCGCCCCACTGGTCAACGACCCGCAAGTTAAATTCGAAGTCGAGCCGGATGGTTGGGAGACAGCGCCGTCCTCCGCGCTCGACTCGGCTCTCTACAAAGCGATCGCCAAGGCCGCGTCGCAGGAATTTCCCGGCACGCTCGTTCTGCCGATGATGTCCACGGGCGCGACCGATTCGACACCGTTGCGTCTTCGCAGCGTGCAGGCATATGGCCTGCTTCCCTTCCCGCTGACCCAGGAGGATCGCCTGCGCATGCACGCCGATGATGAGCGTATCCCGCTCGATTCTTTCCGCAAGGGCGTGGATTTTATCTACCGCATTGTGACGGCCTTCGCCGTCGCACAGTAATTCTTCGCTCGCACGGTGCGAATGGTCTGGTTTGGCATTCTAGCGCGCACGCGACGAGTTCAACGGCGAGCCTTCTCGCGATTGCTGCTTCCGTCCCCTCGCCAACATCGGCTCCATCAGTTAACATTGAAGAATCACAAAAAAGGAATCGAATCGTTGACTATGACTCGCAGGGCAAAAATCGTTTGTACTTTGGGTCCCGTAACCACGTCACCGAAAATGATCGAGCGGCTCGTCGGCGCCGGCATGGACGTAGCGCGCCTCAATTTTTCCCATGGATCTCCGGAGGAGCATGCCGCTCGCGTTTCGGGAGTGCGCCTGGCCTCGAGGAAACATGAAAAACCCGTGGCCATTCTCGCCGACTTACAGGGGCCGAAAATCCGCACGGGCCGCCTTGCGGGAGGCCAGCGCGTCCGGGTGCGCGTTGGGCAAAAGTTCACGATTACGACGGCGAACGTGCAGGGCACGGCCGAGGGCGTCAGTACGACGTTTCAGCAACTTCCCGATGTGGTGCATAAGGGCGATCGCATTCTGCTCAGCGACGGCGAGATTGCGCTGCGCGTCGAATCCAAGCATGGCCGTCAAGTCGTCTGCCGCGTCGAAAATGGCGGCGAGCTTGGCGAAAACCAGGGTATCAATCTGCCCGGCGTGAAGCTCAAGATCCCTTCGCTGACTCCGAAAGATCGCAGGGATTTGGTGGTAGCACTGGGTCTCGGTGTGAATTACGTCGCTTTGAGCTTCGTACGCTCGGCCCGCGATGTTCGCGCCGCGAAGGCAGCCATCCGCCGCGCCGGAAGAAACATACCTGTCATCGCCAAGCTCGAGAAGCCGGAAGCCATCGAAAATCTCGACGAGATTTTAAGCGTGGCCGACGGCGTAATGGTCGCTCGCGGGGATTTGGGCGTGGAAATGAATCCTGAAAAAGTTCCCGTCGTGCAGAAGCAGATCATCTCGCGCTCGCGGAACGCGCTCGTTCCCGTCATCACTGCGACGCAGATGCTCGATTCGATGACGGAAAATCCCCGGCCCACGCGCGCCGAGGCGTCCGACGTCGCCAACGCCATCTTCGACGGGAGTGATGCGCTTATGCTATCCGGCGAAACGGCTGTCGGCCGATACCCGGTCGAAACGGTCGAAATGATGGCGCGCATCATTCGTGAAGCCGAATCGAGCATCAGTGAACCTCTGCGCCCGTCGCGTTTCACCGAGCTCCACATCAACGAAACTATCGCCGAAGCCATCTGTCACGCCGCTGAAGAGCTGCACATGAAGGTGATCGCCGTGTTCACTGAGTCCGGCTTCTCAGCGAAACTTGTCTCGAAGTATCGACCGCGCGCGCCGATTGTCGCCTTCTCGCCGAATCCGGAGACGCGGCGGCGCATGAGTCTGTATTGGGGTGTCCGCCCAGCCACGATTGCGCGCGTCGGCGACGTCGACCAGTTGGCGAAAGCCACGGAAAAACGATTGCTCGAGGAAAAATTAGTGCGCCGCGGCGATGTGATCGGCATCATTGCCGGCACGCCGTTCGGCGCCACCGGCACGACCAACATGATGCGCCTCCATCGTATCGGCGCGTAGCGGTACCCCTTACCCTTGCCTCGGAATGAACAGATCGGTTAAACCGAAGGAGCCGCGAGCTAGTTCACCCAGCTATCCGGGTTCGAGGGCGGCTTGTCATGGTGGTCGCGCACATACACTTCGAATTTACGGCGTAGCCGTCGCCGCTGCCAATCCGAATATTTATTGCGAACATCATAGAAGAATGAGCTGCGGCGCAAATAGATGTACCCGACAAGCATCCCGCCTAGATGACAGACGTGGCTGACGCTGTCGCCACTTCCTGACGTTATTCCAAAATAAAATTCCAGCGCTCCCATAATCAGCACGTAAATCCGCATCGGCAGCGTGACCGGGAATGGAATGATCCACACTTGCCGATCGGGAAATATGATTGCCGCGGCCAGAAGCACTCCGTAGATCGCTCCGGACGCGCCGATCGTCGGGATCGTCGCTGTGCCGTGCCCATGCGGATCGAGGATCGTCTTCACGAGCACGTTGATCAGTCCCGCGCCAACGCCGCACGCGAAATAATACGAATAGAATCGGCGCGTTCCCCATGCCCGCTCCAGGTCCGCTCCGAACATCCATAGGAACAGCATATTCAGCAGCAAGTGCCAGATGCCGCCGTGGAGAAACAGATAGGTGAACGGCTGCCAGATGCGCAGACCGTGCGTAACCCTGAGCGGCACGAGGCCGAACCAGCCCAGAAAGAATGCGGTGGCCTCCCGGCCGATGAACATCGCGGCCAGTGTTTGTGCCAGGAAAACAGCCGCGCAGGCGATGATGAGGGTCTTGATTCCGGGAGGAATGACTCCACGCCAATCGAAGCGGTAACCGGAAGTGCGGAAGGAACTCATCGACGCCTTCAGTCTAGCGAGACGATGGCGCAGGTGTCAAAGACAGCGTCCCAAGGGATCACTCCCGAACATTTCAAATATGTGACAACTTAGTTCTTCGTCCGGCCTGGCTGTCGCGAAAGAAGGCAACGCCCCATTTACGCACGGCGCAAAATCAATTCAACTTCTTCCGCGCGCTCACGAACAACGACGCGGCCAGCAGCACAAACATCACCACGCCCAGCCATGAATCCACGCTGAGATGCGGCATCACCTTAGGCCCGAATGCAAACAGATCCGCGCGAATCGGCAGCGGCAGCCACGCGAGCCAATGTGGCAAATGCCGCGATAACTCCGGATCCTGCGTCAGATTAATGATGATCGCGAGCAGGCCGAAAACACCACCCGCGGCAATCAATCCGCTGGCGTACAGCGACCCGGGACTCACTTCGCTTTCGGCGTCGCTCTTCTTTTCCTGGCCCAGCTCCGCCAACCAGCGCACCACGCCTCCGGCAAACATTGCCATCGTCGTCGCGATCGAAAGATAGGATCCCACCGCAAACGCGAGCGAACGAATTCCGAGAAGCTCGACGACAACGACCAGAAACACGCCGAGCAGCACAAGCCGCCACGGCAATTGTTGATTCAGGATTCCGTTGATCACCGTGGCCATCAATCGCGCCTGCGGCGCCGCCGCCTGCGCACTGCCGATTCCCTGGACCCATTGAATCTCGATCTCTCTTGTCTCCGAATCGTAAAGATATTTTCCGTCGGGCACTTCGTGCGAACCGAGCGCGTTCAAGAGCACGTAATCCTTGCCCTTGTAACTGTCGTGCTGCGTTTCGACACGCACCCCTTGCGGCAATTGCTCGAGATTGATGGGGATCTTGTTGGCCTTGTATTGTGCCAGCCCCAGGTTCATCAAAATCAGCGTCCCACCGATCGCAAGCGAAGAAACCGCAACTCCGACGACCAAGGCGATCTGCTGCGCCACAGGCGTGGCCCCGACGAGATAGCCGGTCTTCAAATCTTGCGACGTCGCCCCTGCAATTGCCGAAGCGATGCACACCACGCCGCCAATCGTCAGCGCCAGTACCGCATAGGCGCTCGCCGTCCATCCGATCACGAGGAACATTGCGCACGTGGCCATCAACGTCGCAATCGTCATCCCGCTGATCGGATTCGACGAGTTCCCGATCAGGCCGCTGATCCGCGACGCGACCGTGACAAACAAAAATCCGAATACCACCACAAAGATCGCCGCGATCAAATTTGAAAACAATCCCGTCTGCGCCCCCGGAATTGGTTTGAATGTCAGCAGCGCCCACATCATCGCGATGATCACCACCGAGCCAATTAACACCACGCGGATCGAGAGATCCCGCTCGGTGCGTTTCGCTTCCGAAAGCGCGGCCTGTTTCGCACGTACGTCCTTCAGCCCCGCGCTCAGCGCCGAAAAAATCGTCGGCATCGTCTTCAGCAGCGTGATCAATCCCGCCGCCGCAACGGCCCCCGCTCCCATTGGACGAATGTAACTGGCCCACAATTCATCCGGCGACATCTGCGGAATCGGCACGGTGCTCGGATAGAGCGCCGAATTCGGCGCGAGCGATCCGAAAAACTTGATCGCGGGCATCAGCACGAGCCAAGAGAACACGCCGCCTGCAAACAACGTCCCCGAAATGCGCGGGCCGATGATGTACCCCACCCCTAGATATTCCGAGGTGACCGCTGCGCGAAACGACGATCCCGGGAACCACTTCGGTTGGTAATCCGGCTGCACCGGCCACATCTGCAGCGTATTCATGAAGAACGTGTACACACCACCGATCCCGAGCCCCCAGAAAACGCGTCCCGCAAATGATCCGCCGCGCTCGCCCGCCACCAGCACGTCCGCGCACGCCGTTCCTTCGGGAAACAGGAGATTCCCGTGCTCCTTCACGATCAACTGGCGCCGCAGGGGAATCATGAACAGCACGCCCAGCCATCCGCCGATCAGCGCCAGGAAGAAAATTCGCCAGTACTCGGCGTTCAGCGAAAACCCCAGAAAAATCAGCGCGGGAATCGAAAAAATCACGCCCGCGGCGACGGACTCTCCCGCCGACCCCGTCGTTTGCACGATGTTGTTTTCGAGAATGGTGGCGCGGCCGAACGCCCGAAGTATGCTCACGGACAACACCGCGATTGGAATCGACGCTGATACCGTCAGCCCGGCGCGCAGGCCGACATACACGGATACGGCGCCGAACATGATTCCGAAGAACGCACCGAGGAGGATCGCGCGGACGCTGAATTCGGTGGGGCTCTGCGCGGAATCTACGTACGGCCGGAATTCGCCCACTGGAGCGGTCGAACTCCACGGTTTCGTTGCCAAGCTCCACCTCCTCGCGCGGCCCACACTCGCTCGCTTTTGCCCTTCATTCGTCTGGAAAGAGCGTCAACGTAGCATCAGTTTCCGGCCGAAGCAAGCCGCACCCTCCGTTCAAACCCTTCAACAGCCGCTCTTCAGCCGCCTCAGCCATCCGGCCAACGTAGGGATTGACAACGCCGCTCCCAATAGATAGCGTAGTTGGTAATTCAATGCTTTGGAATTGACGGATTGGCAAATCAGTGTCACTTCCCGCGCATTGACGCAGAGTTCCGGAAAAACAACCCGGCCCTCGGGATTAATCAGACGCCGGGCTAGGTGTCACATGACTCGAAGCCCCAGCCTCGTGCCGTGCGCCGTACTGACTCTTCTCGTAGCTCTGCTTCTTCTTCCCGGCCGCTCGCCCGCGAAAGATGAGTGGCAGCCCATCTCCCCCGCGGACCTCGCTCTCAAAGACAATCCCGCGGCCCCGGGAGCACACGGAATGATCCTGTATCGAGAGAGCGTCACTAATGCCGCGGATGCTTACGAGACCGAATACGAACGCATAAAGATTTTCACTGAAGAAGGCAAGAGCCTGGGTGATGTGGAGATCGATTACGACAGCAAGGCCTCAAAGATCGAAGACATCCGCGCACGCACGATTCGAACGGACGGCAGCGTTCTGAATTTCGACGGGCAAATCTTCGACAAGGAAGTCGTGAAGGCGTCCGGCCTCAAGGTGCTTGCCAAGACGTTTAGTCTCCCGGAGGTCGAGCCCGGCTGCATCATCGAGTACAAATACCGCGAGCAGCACAACACCGACTATTACTGGAGCATCGAATGGCCGGTTCAGAGCAACCTATTCACGCGCGAGGCGCGTTTCGCCATCAAGCCGGACACCAGGCCACGCGCGCCCGCGCTGTACTGGCGGAAGTACATGATTCCGGGTACCGCCAAGCCCGAAATGCAAAAAGACGGCACTCTCGCAATGGAAATTCAGAACCTCCCCGGAATTGAAGAGGAAGACTTGATGCCTCCGGAAAGCGCGATTCCTGCTCGCGTGTCGTTTTTCTACCGCGATCAGGACGATCCGCAGAACGAAACGCCCGAGCAATTCTGGAAGCGCATTGGAAAGAAGATGAGCGACAGTGAGGAGCGCTTCATCGACAAGAAGGGCGCGCTGCAGGGAGTCGTCTCACAAACGATCGGAGCCGGTGATTCTCCCGAGGTAAAGCTTCAGAAATTGTATGCGCGGGTCCAACAGATCCCGAACACCGGCTACGAGGTTCAAAAAACAGCCAAAGAAGAGAAGCGCGAAAAGCAAAAGGAAAACAATAATGTCGAAGACGTGCTCAAGCACGATTCCGCGAATGGGCATCAACTCAATGAGTTGATGGTAGGTTTGGCGCGCGCGGCGGGCTTCGATTCCGCGATGATCTTTGTGGCGCCGCGCAGCCACAATTCCTTTTACTATGAACTCGAGGACTCGCGGCAGCTCTCGGCCGACCTTGTATGGGTGCGTCTGAACAACACCGATGTTTTTCTAGATCCGGCCTCGAAATACTATCCCTATGGCGAGCTGCCGTGGTACGAAACCGGCGTGAACGGATTAAAACCCACCAAGCAGGGCGCTGACACGATTTCGGTGCCACTCAGCAAGCCTGCTGACGCCATTCGCGAACGCCATGCGGACGTGCATCTCGATCCGGACGGAACGCTGAGCGGCACGGTCAGCGTGAACTTTCTAGGGGAATGGGGCTGCATGGAACGCGAGTACTTCTGGCAGGACGATGACATCGCGCGCAAGAAGGAGCTGACCGACGACGTCAAGTCCTGGTTGCCGGGCGGCACGTTCGAAATTACCGAGATGTCGGGCTGGAGCGATTCCTCGCAACCGCTTCACATCGCAGGGACGGTGCGCATACCCGGCTTTGCGACACAGGCCGGACACCGAGCCCTCGTTCCCGTGACGTTCTTCCGAGCGACGGAGCCGCCGTCGTTCACGCACGAAACTCGCGTCAACCCCATCTACTTCCACTATCCTTATACCGAAAGGGATTCGCATTGAGATTCATTTTCCGGACGGACTGAAAGTCGAAACGGTTCCCGCGGCTGCGAAAGCCGCGCCGGGCGCCGGCTTTCTCTACGACGTTTCCGCGACGCAGGATGGCACCGGGGTGAAAATGGAGCGTCACCTTGTGATCGGAGGAATTTTGTTTTCTGTCGACACATACCCGGCTCTTCGCAGATTTTTCAACACGGTCAAGACGGGCGATGATGCACAAATTGTCTTGCAGCCTACACAAACAAGCCAGAGCCGGTAGCTGGATCAGCCTGTTGGCTGTCGCGCTCTGTTTCGTGGGGTTCGCCCGGCCGGGCCAAGCCGGTGACACCGCGCCGGACTGGCTGCGCGCCGCCGCCCGCGAAACCGTGCCCGTGTTTCCCAACAACCCTGTCGCCGTCATTCTCCTCGATGAGTGCTCTACTACTGTTCGAGACAATGGCGAGATCGAGACTGTCTATCGTCGCGCGTACAAAATCCTTCGGCCAGAAGGCCGTGAACGATACGGTCACCTCGAAGTGCATTTCGACTCCGACACTCGACTGCTCGAGCTGAAGGCTTGGGCGATTCCCGCCGACGGAAAGGAATATGAACTCAAAGAGAAGGATTCCGTCGAACACGGCCTGGTCGGCGAGGGCCTTTACAACGACGAACGGGTCAAAGTGCTTGATATCCCGGCTGCAACTCCGGGTAACGTCATCGGCTACGAATATTCCAAGCGGCATAGGCCGTACCTGTTGGAAGACGATTGGTATTTTCAAGATTTAATTCCCATTCTTCGCGCCCGTTTCACGCTACAACTCCCTCCCGGATGGGAAATCACGACGCGGTGGGCCAATTACGTGGAATCCAAAGAACAACCCGTCGGCTCAAACTCCTTTTTGTGGGAGGTCGAAAATATTCCGGCTGTTGAAGTCGAGCCGGAGATGCCGCCGTGGCCTGCGGTTGCGGGTCACATGGATGTGAAGTATTCCCCCCGCGATCCCGCGCTCCGGTCGAAGACGAGCGGTTCCTGGAACGACATTGCCCTCTGGTATGCGGGGCTGACAGTCTCGAGCCGCGAGGCCAGCCCGGAAATCAAGCAGAAGGTGGCGGAACTTACCGCCGGCGAGCCGACCACCCTCGACAAAATCAAAGCGCTCACATCGTTCATGCAACGCCAGATCCGTTACGTGGCGATCGAAATCGGCATCGGCGGCTACCAACCGCATCCTGCTTCCGAGGTCTTCCGCTACCGTTACGGCGATTGCAAGGATAAAGCCACGCTGCTCGGCTCGATGCTTCACGAAATCGGAGTAGAGTCTTATTACGTGGTCGCCCAGACGGACCGCGGAATCTTGCGTCCGGATTTTCCGTCGCTCCGGGGCTTCAACCACATGATTCTGGCCATCCGGCTGCCGGATGACGTGCCGTCCGCAGGCCTCTACGCCATCCTGAAACATCCGCAATACGGCCGGTTGCTGATCTTCGACCCCACTGATCCCTACACACCGCTCGGTTACATTCCGCCGTACGAACAAGACAACTATGGCCTTCTCGTCACGCCGACGGGCGGCGAGCTTCTGGCTCTGCCTTTGCTTCCTGCGTCGACGAACCGCTTGCTGCGTACCGGCGAGCTCACGCTGACCTCGAATGGCGATCTCACGGGCGATGTGGTGGAGATACGATGGGGCGCCCCAGCCGTTATCAGACGGGCGCAGATTCTGGAAACTCCTCCGGCGGATCGCGCAAAGATTTTCGAGGATTTTCTCGGCTACCATCTCAACAATTTCCGGCTGACCAGTGCGAGCATCGGGAATCTGGAACTCTACGATCAGACGCTTGAATTGCATTACAAGTTCGTCGTACAGAATTACGCGAAAGTCGCTGGAAATCTCCTTCTCGTCCGGCCGCGCGTCCTCGGGTCCGAAGGTGGGATGGTCGACGCGGACAAGCCGCGCAAGTATCCGATACAATTCCTTGACGCTACAGTTCAATCCGACGATTACAAGATTGCCCTTCCTGCGGGGTTTGTGGCCGACGATTTGCCGGATCCCGTTGACGTAAAAACGGACTATGGCTCCTACAAGAGCAAGATCGACGTTGCGGACGGGTCGCTCCACTACCGACGCACGTTCGAAATCAAGCAGGTTTATATCGCCACGCCAGAAGTCCCGGACCTCCGCAAGTTCTACTCTCAGATATCCTCCGACGAACGCGCCAACGCGGTTCTCCGCAAGAGTGCACCATAAACGCGTCGCATTCCGCTTCAAACGCGCCCTAGATTTTCGTTGCGTTTATTTTTTCGCGGGCGCACGCGAACAAATCCACACAATTTGCGTCATCGAATGCAAGAGAGAAGCTTGTGCGCGCATGGCGCGAGGCAGGCGCTTCCGCGCGGCTTCGGCCAGACGGGCGGCGCCGGCGGCGTCCAGCGGAGAAACAAAGGTGTCTGCGCGGCGCCCATAGGAATACTCGCGATACGCGGGAGGGTTCGCTCGCGCGTGTTCCATCGCGTCATCCCAGAAAGAGCGAAATCGCAGCCAGCCATGACGTTCGCCGAGCGCGCGCGGAATCTCTATCGTGTGCCTCGGAGGCGCGCCTCCCGATTCGAAAATCATGGCCGTGCACGCCGCCGGATCGAACCGCCGCTCGGGTTCGGCGTCCGGATACGCCGCAAGCAGAACGCCGAGTTCCCCGTCCGCCGCTTCGAAGCCGCTCCACCAATACCGGTAGCCGTGATAGACGACCGAACCTGAGCGCAAAATCTGCGTCACGCGCGCGGCATCTTTCCCCGTAACGCTCACGATCATGTCCACGAGCTCCGCGATGCGGAACGTCTGCTTCACCACAGGTCGCAGACTCAAGTATTCGGCTTCTTCCTCGGTGTAGCGGACCGGGATTGTTTCGGGCAGGTTCATGCGGGCACGGACTCGAAATCAGAACTCAAAAAATCAGCAGCGTGAGCGGCAGGGATGCGCGCGCCGGTCTCGGCGCAATCGGCGCGCCGCTTTACGCCGTTTTCGACAAGCGCTCGCGCACGCGGTCGCTCAATATCTTCCCGTCGACGGTTTTCCCCTCGAGCCGCGCCTTCGCCGCTTTCACCACCTGGCCCATCTGCTTCGGCGAATTCGCGCCTGTCTCGGCGATGGCCTCTTCGATGGCTTTCGCCATGTCCGCGTCCGACGGCGCGGCCGGCAAATACTCTTCGATAATGGCGATCTCCTTCGTTTCTTTCTCCGCCAGATCCATCCGCCCGCCCTTGGTGAACTGTTCAATGGATTCGCGTCGTTGCTTCAGCAGCGTCTGCAGAATCTGCAATCCTTCGGCGTCTTCGAGCGGCCGCATTTTCTCCACTCCCTTCAATTGCATCGCCGACTTCACCATGCGCAGGACGCTCAAACGCAGCTCTTCCTTCGCTCTCATCGCCGTCGTGATGTCCTTCTGAATCTGGTCGATCAACGCCATTCGTTGGCTCCCCGCTCGAAAACGATTTGAAATTGCAGAATATCACACGCCGCGCGCGCGGCGGCATTTGACAGAAATTCACGCGACCCGTACGCTCTCTGTCATGAAAATCGTCGTAGCCGACAAAATTAGCGAGCGCGGGATCGAACTTTTGCGCCAGACCGGATGGACGGTTGCTATTCCCTCCGCCGCGAATGTGGTCGTGGAGCTTGCCGGCGCAGAAGGCCTAATCGTTCGCAGCGCCACGAAAGTCACGGCGGAGCTGCTCGAAAACGCCCAGGCGCTTCGCGTCGTTGGCCGCGCCGGCGTCGGCGTCGATAATGTCGACGTGGACGCCGCCACGCGCCGCGGCGTCCTGGTCATGAACACGCCCGGCGGAAACGCCGTGAGCGTCGCGGAACATACTTTCGCGCTTTTGCTGGCGCTCGCGCGCTCGGTGCCGCAATTCAACGCGGCCATTCAGGCGGGCCGCTGGGAAAAATCGGCTGCCATGGGGACCGAGGTCCGCGGAAAAACTCTGGGCCTCGTGGGCCTCGGCCGCGTGGGAACAGAAGTGGCGCGGCGCGCGCAGGCGCTCGAGATGAAGGTTCTCGCCCACGATCCCTACGTCAGCGCGGACGTCGCCCGGGAACTCGAGGTCGAGCTTCTGCCGCTCGCCGAAGTCCTGAAGCGTTCGGATTACGTTTCGCTGCACACCTCGCTCAGCCCCTCGACCGAAAGATTGATCAATGCCGCCACGATCGCCGAAATGAAACGCGGCGCTCGCCTCATTAATTGCGCGCGCGGTGAGTTGATTGACGAAGCGGCGCTCGCCGCAGCTCTGCGCTCCGGCCACATCGCCGGCGCCGCCCTCGACACCTTTGCGCAGGAGCCGCCGAAGAATTCCCCGCTCATCGGCATGCCGAACGTCATCGCCACTCCGCACATCGCCGGCTCGACAGCGGAAGCGCAGGAAGAGGTTGGAATTCAGATCGCGTTGCAGGTGCGGGATTATCTCGCCGAAGGCATCATTCGCAATTCGGTGAATTTGCCGTCGCTTTCGGGCGAGCAGTACCGCCGCCTGCGTCCTTACATCGAATTGGCCGAGCGGCTGGGTTCGCTTGTCGCGCAGTCCGTGAATGGCCGGTCCGGCCGCGTGCGCATCCGCTATGCCGGTGAAGCCAGTGAGCTCGGTACGCACGTTCTGCGCAGCGCCGTCCTCGTGGGCATTTTGAATCGCGTGCTCGACGAAAAGGTGAATCTCGTCAATGCCGCCGCCGCGGCAGCCGCCCGCGGTATCGTCGTCGAAGAAACCACGCGTCGCCGCGAGCGTGGATTCCCGAATACGATCGAAGTCGGCCTTTCGTCCGGCACCACGGAGCTCGCCGCCGAAGGAACGATCCTCCAGAACTCTGCGCCGCGTATTCTTCGCTTCGACGGCATCGAGCTGGAAGCTCCTCTCGAAGGAACGCTCCTTCTCACGCGCAATCTCGATGTTCCCGGCGTTATCGGTCAGATCGGAACCGCGCTCGGCGGTCTCGGTGTGAACATCGCCACTTTCGCGCTCGGCCGCCGCGAACCCACGCGCGGAGCGGATGCGTTGGCTCTTCTTCGCCTCGACGGAGACGTCGACGATTCCGTCGCGCAGCGCATCCGCGAAATCCCGTCGATCACCGAGGCACGTTTGATCCGCCTGCCGCAATCGGCTGCCGAATCGCGCGCTGCCACGGCAACCAAAGACACCTAACCGCGTGGCTTCCTACGAACGCGATCTTCGTCGAGAATTCCTTTCGCAATTAACCAAAAGACTCTCATGCCGCTGCACGATAAACCGTTTTGAGCGCGCCCTGATCCGCACACGGTGGCAGAACGCGCCCGCCGCCTTGATTCTTTCCGCAAGATTATTCAGCGCCGAGGAACATAAAGCGAAGAAGGAAGAGGCCCGATAGAACCCAAATTAACGGGCTGATCTCGCGGTGCTTTCCCGCGCCAATTTTCAAGAGCGTGAAAGAAAGCACGCCGAGGCTGAGTCCGGTAGCGATGCTGAACGTGAGAGGCGTCGCGACGAGTGTTAGAAACGCAGGGAACGCCTCGCTGAAATCGTCCCAGCGGACTTTGGCGATCGAACCGCACATGAGCGCGCCCACAAGGATGAGCGCCGGCGCTGTGGCGTAAGCGGGAATTGCGGCGACAAGCGGCGCGCAAAACATGGCCGCGCAGAAGAGCGCCGCGATGACGAGATTGCCGAGGCCGGTACGCGCCCCCGCGGCAACTCCGGCTGCGCTCTCGATGTAGCTTGTGACTGTGGACGTCCCCGTGAGCGCGCCAACGATGGTGCCGAACGCATCCGCGAGCAACGCGCGGCTGGCGCGCGGCAGTTTGCCGTCGCGCAGAAATCCACCCTGCTCGCAAACACCTACCAGAGTTCCCACGTTATCGAAGAGATCCACGAAGAAGAATACAAAGATCAGCTCGCCGAGGCCGATCTTCGTAGCCGCGCGAAGATCCAGTTTGAAGAGCGTGCCGGAAGGATGCGGCCATGAAAACAGATGCGCGGGCCAGTGGCTGAGTCCGACCGGAATGCCCGCCAGCGTGATGGCAACAATGCCAAGAAGAATCGCGCTGCCAACGCGCCGGATCATGAGAATGGCAATGAGAACGACGCCTGCCGCGGCGAGAATCACCTGCGGGTCGGAACTTTTTCCGAACGCCACAAACGTCGCCGCGTTCGCGACGACAATCTTCGCGTTGCGCAAACCCACAAACGCGATGAAGAGCCCGATGCCGGCGGCCGTGCCATGCTTGAGGCAGTCGGGAATGCCGTTCACGATGTGCTCGCGGACATTCGTGAGCGTGAGCAGGAGGAAGAGCACGCCCGAGAGAAAAACGACACCGAGCGCCGTCTGCCACGGAACGCCCCGGCCGATCACGATGGAATACGTGAAGTAAGCGTTGAGCGACATCCCGGGAGCCAGGGCGATGGGATAGTTGGCCCAAAGGCCCATGACCAGCGTGGCGAGTGCGGCGGAGATGCAGGTGGCAAACAGGACGCCTTCGACGGGCATGCCGGCTTCCGAAAGAATGCGCGGGTTGACCGCGACGATGTACGCCATGGTCATAAAAGTCGTGAGCCCGGCGAGTAGTTCGCGGCGAACCGTCGTCTGATTTTCGCGAAGATGAAAGACACGCTCGAACAAGCAGTTTCCTCCAGCTAAAAATGCGCCACTATAGGCCGCGAGAGTGGCGGCGTCAATGAAAGAAGCGCGCCGCTTTGCGCCCGTCTCACCAAGTAAACGGACGCAGCTGTCCGGGCGTTGGTCAACTTCCTTGACCATTAACACCGCGCCGATTCCCGTTCGCATTGTCTATCTCGCATTTCGCCGTTGTTCAGGGAGAATTCGCCATTTCTGGCTTGACAGAAATCCGCTCTTACGGTTGAATCACATTTCCAGTTGAAAGTCATTCGCAACTGGATTCGCAACTAGAAATCGAGGACTCGTGATAGCCCGTTCTGTTATTGCAACAGAGTCGCAACTCGGTAGATCCAAAAATGACGCCGCCATCACCCGGCGTTCCCTCATGAAAGAGCTGGTCGCCCGCGGCGTACGTATCACCTCGCAAAGACGCTTGCTCGTCGGCATCATTCAGGACGCTTCCCACCACCTTGATGCGGCCACGCTTCTCCAGATCGCTAGGGAGCAGGATCCCGAGATCGACCGCGCCACTGTCTATCGAACCATCGCCATGCTGAAGGGTGGGGGACTCATCGACGAACTCGATCTCATGCACCTCCAGGGCGAGAAGCACTATTACGAGGTGAAAACGAACCGCGATCATTGCCACATGGCCTGTTTTCGTTGCGGCTCTATCGTGGAATACGCGAGCTCCTCCTTCGAGGGTCTCAAAGCCGAGATGGCCAAACGAAGCGGCTTTTCAATCCGTGTAGTCCGGCTGGAGGCCGGTGGGCTTTGCAAGCAGTGCCGCAAAGTGGCTACCCCAGAGAAGCATCGCAAGTAGACGATCAAGCGGAGTGGCAACCCGCGAATCAAGGCCGAAGTTCGAATGATTTGACTTTCTGTTGCGACCATGTCGCAACAAAAGGGAATTCGCCAAGCAATAGAAGTAGCGAATTTCTTGGCCGATTGAAAACGGTCCCCACGACGAACCTTTTCGCGAAGGGTCGTGGCGACCGGGAATCGACAACCCGATAGGCTGACGATCGTGGTCATTATGAGGGAGCCGGCCACGGCGGTCTTAGGAGAAACGCAAAGTGGCTGGAGCCCCGTCTGTAGCGAAGCGTCGCCGCTCTTTCGCGCGTTCGTTATCGAACGCACTGCAATTTAAGAAGCCTCCCATCAATCCAGGAGCGCGACTGCTGCTCGTAGTAGCGTTGATTCCGTGGCTCGCCATCACTGCGCGAGCTGGCATTGGAGGAAGCATCTCGGGCACGGTTAAAGATTCCAGCAATGCTGTGATTCCGAAAGCGAGCGTCACGGCCACAAACACCGGCACTGGAATTCGGCAAACGGTTGCGACAGACAGCAAGGGCTTCTATTCCTTCCCCGATCTTCCGATTGGACACTACGATCTCGAGTTCGAATCCACGGCCTTTAGAACCTATCGCCGCACGGATATCGTCATCGACGCAAACAGTGCATTGATTGTTGACGCGGTTCTGGAGCTCGGCGAGAAGACGGACACCATCACGGTCAGTGAAAACCAGGTCCGCGTTGAGACAGCCAGCACCCAAATGGGCGAGGTCATCACGGGTTCGCAGATGACCGCTGTGCCGCTCAACGGTCGGAGCTTCACGGATCTGCTCGCTCTTCAGCCCGGTGTCGTTCCGGCCGCTTCCATCACGCCCGACACCGTTCAGGACGTGGGCGCGAGCGCGCTCTCTCCCTCCGGTGATTTGAATCCCGGCACCATCTCCATCAACGGCCAGCGCGAATTTGCCAACAGCTTCCTCGTGAACGGAAGCGACGTCGAAGAAGACGTCAACATGGGTGCGGCGATTGTCCCCACCCTGGACTCCATCGCGGAGTTTCGGATTCTCACCAGTAATTTCGACGCCGAATACGGCGAGTTCAGCGGCGGCCAGATTAACGTCGTCACGAAGTCCGGCACGAATGCATTCCACGGCGATCTCTTCGAGTTTCTGCGCAACACAAATCTTGACGCGCGCAACTTCTTCTCACCCACGCGCGGCGCGTTCGGCCAAAATCAATTTGGCGGGACTTTCGGCGGTCCGATCCGGCGCAAAAAGATTTTCTTCTTCGCGGATTATCAGGGAACGCGGCTCACGCAAGGCGTCGACACGGGATTGATTCCTGTTCCGTCCTTGCAAGAGCGGTCCGGAGAGGTTGGCTCGCTACCCGGCACGGTGACTGGCTCATTCTGGGCCAACCTCTTGTCCAAGGGGTTGGGCTACGCCGTTTCGCCGGGAGAGTCCTACGCAAGCGTTTTCCCAAGCGGAACAATTCCGCAACGTGCATGGTCCGCCCCCGCGAAGAACCTTCTGCAATATATCCCCCAACCCAACAGTGCGAACGGCACTTTTTCTACCTCAGCCTTCAACGAAACTCTAAGGGACGACAAAGCCGCTTATCGCCTCGATGCTGACTCGCGCTGGGGATTGATCTCCGCCTATTATTTCGTCGACGATTGGTCGCAGAACAATCCCTATCCGGTCGCTCAAGGCGGCGCGAATGTCCCGGGCTTCAACGCGCTCTATACGGGCCGCTCGCAGTTGCTCGATCTCAGCGACACGAAGACACTCGACGCGTCCGCAGTGAACGAATTCCACTTCAGCTACCTGCGTGATGCGAATGACCTCGGCAAACCCGTCGGTGGAGTCGGGGTCACTCTCGCATCGCAGGGCTTCGAAGTGGGCGAAGGAACTCCGGGGATCGTCCCGCTTTCGCCAAAAACCGAAGGAGTCGAAAGTGCCGGTTTCAACAGCTTCACCATCGGGACCAACACGAATGAGTTGAATCAGGTTGGCAACACATTTCAGTGGCTCGACAACTTCTCCAAGGTGATCGGAACCCACACCATCAAAGTCGGCGGCGAGTTCCACTACGATCAGATCAACGTCAATGCCATCGCTCAGTTCAATGGCAGCTTCCTGTTCTTTGGAACCGAGACCGGCTCGGACTTCGCAGATTTCCTGTTGGGAATTCCGAGCCAGTACAACCAGAGCCAACTGCAAGCCTTTTACGGCCGCAACAAGTATGCGGGTCTCTACGCGCAGGACAGCTGGCGCGTCACGCGCAATCTGACGCTCAATTACGGTCTGCGCTGGGATCGCATCGAGCCGTGGTATGAGAAGTTCAACCAGATCGCAACATTTGCGCCGGGCAGGCAGTCCATCGTCTTCCCCGGCGCTCCTGCCGGCATCCTCTATCCCACCGATCCGGGAGTTCCGCGCACGCTGGCGCCTCCCGGAAATCGCGATTTCGCGCCGCGCATCGGCCTTGCCTATTCGCCCAACGCTTCCGGAGACGGTCTGCTCGCCAAAATACTCGGCGGCCCGAGCGCGACAAGCGTCCGCGCCAGCTTCGGCATTTTCTACACCGCGATCGAAGCCCTCACGATTGGCGTGATGAGTGCCAATGCACCTTACGGAACCACGTACACCAGTCCCGCTCCGCCGCTGTTTTCCACTCCGTTTGTCACAGCGTCGAGCGGCCAGAATCTCGGCCAATACTTTCCGGTCACTCTCGCGCCCTTGAACACGTCCGCCAGTCACCCGGATCCAAACGTAAACTGGGCACAGTTCGAGCCCATTTCCGGACTTCCCAACTATTCCACCACCAATCGCATTCCCTACACCGAGGAATACATGCTCTCCCTCGAGCGCGGATTTGGAGCCGATACAGTCGTCAGCGTGAATTACGTTGGCACCCAGGCCCATCGCCTTCTCGTGCTTGTGGAGGCAAACCCCGGCGATCCCGCGCTGTGTCTCCAGCTCAGCAATCCCTCGAACCTCGCACCGCGCCAAACTCCGTGCGGCCCCTTCGGCGAAGACACCGTCTATACAACTTCAAGCCGCCAGGTTTATAAAGGCACGCGAGGCCCGTTGGGATCGAATTTCGGCAGCAATGCGAATCAATCCACCCTCGGCAATTCCAATTACAACGCTCTGCAGGTCGCCGTGCGGCACAGCAGCAAGCGCTTGGTTTTGCTGGCCGGATACACTTTCAGCAAATCGCAGGACCAGTCTTCAAATCTCGGCGAAGAGGTCAACCCGCTCGATCCCGCCCTCAGCAAGGCCCTCTCGGCGTTTGACGTGAAGCATAACTTCGTCGTGAGCTATAGCTACAAAATTCCCTTCGAACACCTTTTTCATGCCGCGAATCGCTGGACCGAAGGCTGGGAAATTTCCGGCATCACCCATTTCAGCAGCGGCCTTCCCGTGACCCTCATCAACTACGGTGATAATTCCCTCCTGGGCGCGGAACCAAACGGCGTCAACAACTTTGGCGTGGATGAACCGGACTACGCGGGCGGCCCTCTTGATTTGAATCAAAATCCCCGCAACGGACAGCCCTATTTCAATAACTCCCAATTCAGCGAGAACGCTTTGGGCACGCCGGGCAATGCCAAGCGCCGCTTTTTCTACGGCCCAGGAATGGATAACTACGATATGGCGCTTCTCAAAAACGTGCGGCTGACCGAATCGAAATCTCTGCAATTTCGCCTCGAAGCCTTCAATATTTTCAACCACGCACAATTCTTCGGACCTCAGGCCGTCGACGGGAATATCAGCAGCGGCACATTCGGCCAGGTCGTCAGCGCAGCCCCGCCACGGCTTGTCCAATTAGGAGCGAAATTCGTTTTCTAGAGTGAGACGTGCTGATGTTGGCCGCGCACGAACGCCTCAAGCGACGCGCCATTTCCGGCACCGCGATGAGGCAATCGAGATCGGCGGCGTGATCTCGAGACAGCGAAAAATCTTCGCCACACCGAAGCCGCAGAATTGCTACAATGTGGGAACGCACTTTCACTCGGGGCGTGGCTCAGCCTGGCTAGAGCGCCTGGTTCGGGACCAGGAGGTCGGTGGTTCAAATCCACTCGCCCCGACCACTCTTTTTTGCAATCGGCCGGTTACCTCACGCGAAACTCAGAAGAGCGTCTGGTCAAAAAACCACGCGTTCTTGTCCCATATCCGCTGGACGCGAGCGCTCTTTGTTCTTTGAATTCATTGCCTTGCGATACGAGGTTCGCTTTACTGGGAATCCGATTCTCGGGAAATTAGCTACAGGATCGGCCCTTTGTGGAGAAAAACCAAAATTGGGTTCAAGTTCTGCGCCCTGTCAAGATGCGATCCTGCTGCTACGCTGATCGCGGACAATCATCAGAGAAAATGTCTATCGTACCGATTTCGTGCGAAGGAAGGCGCGCTTCTCCGTATAACGCGGGCTAATCCAAGTGGATTGCTTCCGACTACCCCTTAATCCGGCAATTGAGATCGCGAATCGCCCAATCGCCCAATCACGTTTCACAAGCCGACTTCACAGCACTAATCCGCACGGTGGAAGCCGAATACCTTCCGGTTAGCCGACCACTCGTCCAGACGCCTACCCTGCTCACCAACGGAACCAGGGTCTCCTCCATCAGCACGCCTCCGACGTGAGCAATCGCATTCGCCACCATGCTAGCCGTTGAGGTTCAACGTCACCTTTGCGTTCTCCACTACTTTGTTCCATCTGGGGTCGACCGAGGCGTTGGCGGCGTATTCGTCGTGCCAGTTCCACCACTTATACGGTGCAGTCTGGGGGTAGCCCTCGGGCGAGTCCTCCCACTCCTCCTGGCGTCCTAGCGGAGTTACGTCAAGGTAGCTCCAGGTGCTCCCCATCGCCTCGTCCCCGCGGTTGTTGATGAAGTAGGTGCGAAACACTCGCTCGCCGTCGCGGAAGAACACGTTCGTGCCGTGCCATTCGTTCACGCCGAAGTCGGTGTCGAAACTGTCCGTGATGGTGTACCACGGCATCTTCCAGTCCATTCGTGTCTTCAAGCGCTCGATGTCAGCCTGCGGCGCACGCGAGGCGAACGCGAGAGTAGTGTCGCGGGCGTTCAGATGCGCGAGGTGCGCGACCTGGTCGGCGCCGAGGGAGCAGCCGCGGCAGGCATGCTCGGGCCAGCCGAAGACGCCGGGCTCGAAGAATGCGCGGTACACGATCAATTGAGGGCGGCCCTCGAACAACTCGAGCAGGCTCGCCTTCCCCTTAGGCCCCTCGAACTCATACTTCTTCTCCACGGCCAGCCATGGCATCCGCCGGCGCTCCGCGGCCAGCGCGTCACGGGAACGCGTCAAAGCCTTCTCCTTTACCAGGAGCTGCTGGCGCGCCGCCTCCCACTCCTGCGCCGAGACGATCGGTGGTGTCTTCATAGCCCTATGCTCTTTCCGTTGCGCCATGTCTTTCTCGTTGCTTGTTCCCATTTTATCTCTCCTTGATTTTCTGAAGCCGGCCGAGACCATTCGCTTTGAAAAATTTTCTGAACTTGCCGACGTACACCGCCAGAATTCCTCCCGTAGATCCCGCTCCGGCGGCCATCACTGCTGCGCTCGCGATGCATGCTGGGCACATATTTCCCTCCCTGAACTTCTATGTCGTCCGCGTCTCAGTGGGGCCGCGGCGCTTCCGCTCGCTGCCGCACAAGCTCGTGCAAGTGTGCCCAGCCATTCTTTACGTTTCTGTACTCCTCCAGCACCAGACCAAACGACTGATGCCGAAATGTAATGACCGTCACGCCGCCCGATTCCTTCAGCCGGTATTGCAGATTCGTGATCACCGGATTGGACATGAACAGTGGCCCGCAGATTTCCAGCAGCGTAGGCTTCTTGATCGCCTGCACCGTTCCCCAGTAATGGCCGTTGTTGTCTCCCAGGTCGCGATACCATCTGCCGCCCGGCCACGCCTCCAGCTTCATCGGCATTGGCTTGTCTACCTGAGTCTCGTTGTACGGTCCAAGCTGATCCAGCAGCGCGGCAAACGTCACCTCGATCGACGCGCGCACTTTGATCTCCTCCTCTATATGGATGGTTGTCGCTTCCAGCGATAGTGCAGGTGAACTCACGATTTCCTCCTCGTTTGAGATTCCACAAGATTATTGTTTCGGTGCAGCATTGGCCTCAGCCCGTTCCTTGATTCGCAGCAACTGGTTTTTCCACAGCCGCTCGAACATGCTTGTCCATTCGTGCAACGGCCGGATCGCCACAGCATTCACCTTGTAAAGCATATGCCGGCCCTCCCTCCGCACCTCCACCAGGCCAACACCCTTCAAGACTTTCAGGTGCTTCGAAACCGACGGCTGCTCCATCTCCATTGCGTCCACAATCTCGGTGACGGACCTCTCCCGCATCGCTAGATAGTTCAGGATGTCCCGCCGCCGCGGTTCCGCCACCGCATTGAACGCGTCCGAGGTTGTCGCCGCCCTTGCCATGCTCTCAATATATTCCTATATAGGAATATGTCAAGCTCTTTTTTTCCAATCTTTCCCCCACCCTTCTTCCTCTCCTGCGTGCCGCTCAAAATCGGTTTGTCCCAAGTGATGGGCAACCCCCGGAGTTATCAGCCAGTCGGTCGGCTTAGCACCGGCAAACGCGCTTACCGTCAGTGACTCCCGAATTGTCGGCAATTCGGAAGCTATCATCGCGGTCGCGACCCACATCGGGCGTTCCGAGAATCGCTGGACGAATCCACCACTCGGGACGTCGTAGGCCAGCGAAAAACTGCGGCGGAATTCTGCTTCCACACTACAACAGCCCTTCGCTCTCGGCTCTAAATCGATCAAGTACAAGTTAGGTACGACTCAGAGAGGGGAAATAACGCTTCCTGTCCCATAAGCGACGCCAGATGAGGCGCTTATAGAATTGAGCTTCATAGTTGGGGACCAGCAGGTCGGTGCTTCAAATCCACTCGCCCCGACCACTCTTTTTTGCGATTCAGCCCGTTACATCACGCGAAAATCCGAAGAGCGCTTGCTCCGAAACCAAGCGTCCTTGTCTCATGTCCGGCAGGTCGCCCAGCCGTCAACCGAGGAGGTAGATCGCGCGTGTCCCGCGACTGTCGGTGCTACACCTAGGTCTTGCTTTTGCCTGCTTCTAAATTTTGGTTTGTTGCCGGGTGCTTGCTTTTGCCCGCTTCTAAATTTGGTTTGTTGCCGGGTGCCCCGCGTGTCGGTGTTACACGTGGGTCTCGCTTTTGCCTGCTTCTGAATTTCGGCCTCTTGGCTTGGTCTCGCCCGCTCCCTCCAATGTAGCTCACCTCTTCAGAGGTGAGGCTTTTCGGCCCACGGACCTGGATCCGCACCATCCCACAGTCCGAAGCCGGATGCCCCTCGCCCCTTCACCCAGCCGGGTGGCCCGGACGCAAACCCAACAGCTAGATTGTGGGTGCACCACGGTTGGTGTTACACGTGGGTCTTGCTTTTGCCTTCTTCTGAATTTTGGTTTCTTGGTTTGGTTTCGTCCGCTCCTTCAAATCTAACTCCCCTCTTTCGCGCCGTCCGCGTCTCGCACGGCCTCCCGGGAAGACCCAACGCCTTCCCATCGCAAGTCGCGGCGCAGCCGCTACCTCTCTGCCGAAGGCCGCTTGCCCTGAGCCTCGAAGGGTCGCGGAGCGCCCAGCCCCGCAGCGACATTCCGTCAGTCCTTTGCTTTTTGACAAAAAGAGGGTACGCATTTCAGCGCCAAAGAAAAAAATCCGCAGGCGCCTATCTTACGAGTTCAGATTCTCGCAGGGCTTTCGCGCGAATGTGACGGAAGCGCTGACGTCGCACTCGTGTCGCGGCAATTTACACGCAGTAGTCAGACGCAAAATCGAATCATTTTCATACTTCTCGCCATGTTGGTAAGTGACGCCGGACTGGAAGCCGCCAAGGGAACCAATCTTGGCGCCCCGTGTTTCCGGAGGAACGGCTTCGTCCAATACCTGGGTGACATCGTCCACCGACAGAAGCGTGGAAATCCCGCGCGCGTCCCTCGGAGGCTCCCCTTCAATCCTCATCTTGCACGCCACACCGTCCGATCCATATTCAACTGTCAGGCTGATCCCGGGCCGCGCAAGAAATCGCTCCATTTCGGGCTGGCCGTAAAGCGTTCGGAGCTCGGTCGAAGTCCGCTGGGGAACCAAAACGCCAGTCAGCAGCAGTAAACATCCAGCTACGATACGCATAATGTCCTCATTCTAAGACCGGAAGTTTTCAAGCCGCAATCCGAATGTCTTGGCGGAAGCGTGTGGCAGCCGAAATTATGGCGATTCTTCGAATCAACCGTCTTTATGCGGCGTTGCGGACCACCGCATTTCTCCAATTATTGCCAAATATTACAGTACGATTCCGTATGATAAACTCGCCGCGATATTTGATCATGTGTCATCTTGTGCCGAATTCGACATGAGCTACGCGATTCATTGCTTCCAACTGTCAGGTGTGCATTTCAAACCGCTACTCGATGCCGCGGCACTGGTTCTCGCTATCGTCAACGGTCTGTTTCTATTGAAGTTCTATCTGCGAGACCGGCCAAAACTCGAGGTTAGGGCGGTACGCTCCGATTTCTATCAGTGGTGGTTCAAGATGCCCGCCCGTCAGCACGACGGGGAAACAACACGCAACTATGGTTTTGTCGCTTACATTGAAGTCCTGAACACCGGTCTCAGGAAGACGGAGCTTGATTCCACGCGGCTTTATCTCCCAACCGCAGGGCAAGGGAGACACCGCCTAGAACCTCATAACATGCCGGAACCAAAGGCGACAATCGGAAAGCTCGAAAAATACTACCCTGTGCTCGGTCAGAAAGGCATCCACTCCGATGGCAGTACGCTTACTGAACCGGGATGCTCGATTACGGGAATGGTTTTCTTTGAGTACGAGTGCTATGGCGGCGGGTCCTGGGATCCAATTATTCAGAACGGCAAGATAGCCGCCACGTTTGCGGCGAAGAGTATCTTTGGAAAGAACTGTCGATGCGTTATCGAATTCTCGGAAAAGAGCTTCGATGAAATGACAGCGATGGCTCCGGGCATTGAACTGACCTCCAAGAGCTAAGAAGAGGCGCCGCGCCCGACGCGGACGACTGTAATAACACACGTCTCGAATCGTAAGTGAGCTTGATCGATACGTACTGCGTATGTGAAAATCAGTTCAATGACGGAGTTGAAGGTTGACATTTACTTCTCGGATTTTTTCCAAATCCCTCAAAGCACACTTGATCTTTACGGGGCCTTCAATATCTCCTTAGTTAGCGACCTGCCGCTGTTCATTGATCCGTTTCTGCTGTTCAACAGCCGCAATCCTGAATACAGACACTTACACTACGAAACCATCCGGTACCTGAGCTTCCTTCGAGACAAATCGATGGCGGGTGTCGAAGAAGACGGGATTTTACGGGCCCGCTACACCTTCAAGGAAGTTCACCAGAACTGGCTCGGCTTCTCGAAGACGGGCAATCGCGGCAGCGGACTTGGTATCGAGTTTGCTCGCGCGCTAAATCGAAATCTGAATTCGGTTTTTAGCTCGTTTGGGAACGAACAAGTAACCCATGGCAGCCATTTGGAGAAACTGTGCCTGATAGGGTCAGGTGTCGGACGTGATCACGTTAGTGATTTCACGACCAACCTAATCAAGAAGTTCCTTCTCGATTATTCGCAGGCCTTCGCAGTGGAGCATATCGCCTCTGAGCATCGAAAGACGTTCGCCGTTGAGAAGGTCAGCTTCAATTACGAGACCGAGACTTGGGAGTCAGGAAGCTTCGACCTCCCGTACTACGGCGATGACTACGTCATACTTACGCCACGCGACATCCTGACGAAGGACAACATCTGGATAAACAAGCCCGAGCTGGTCGCGCGTTTCGATCAGATTGTGGCGGCGTTGCCGAACGAAAGCCTCCGAGCCCAATTGGACAGTTATCTGAGAAAGCGACTGGGAGAGAATCCGACGCAGCAAGAGATTAACCAGGCCCAAGCGGATGCGCTGAGGGATTATCCGGCAGTCATCGAGCACTACATCAGAGACAAGGAAGAGCACGGAGACAGCGCAACGTCAGTGAGCGCGCAAAAGGTACAGCAATCAGAGATGCTGTATATCAAGCAGATCCGACCGGTGGCGGAGCTGCTCCAAATGCTGGGGTTTTATGCAATATCCGGCTCAACTTACGAGGAGGCTCACCAGCGCATCGCGTACCTGAAAGACTGCATCGAGAACAAAGGTTGCCATCGCATCTTTTACGTAAACGGCGAGCCAGTTCACCGTGAAGAGGATGTACACATACTGTTCAGACTCATCTGGTGGGGCACACCGTCCGATGTGAGTCGGGAGGTGAATGACGGTCGTGGGCCGGTCGATTACAAGGTCTCGCGTGGAGCCGCAGACAAGACCCTTGTGGAATTCAAGCTGGCGAGTAGCTCGCACCTCAAGCGCAATCTTGAACGCCAAGCCGAGATTTATCAGAAGGCAAGTGACGCTCACAGGGTGATCAAAGTGATCGTATATCGGTCCGAAGACGAGCTCGCCAAAGTTCGTGAAGTATTGAAAATCCTTAACCTCGAGAACAGCCCGGATATCGTCTTGATTGATGCGGACAAGGATAACAAGCCGCCCGGATCGAAAGCCTAAGAGGCGTCGTTTTATTGGGCGGGAGGCCGAGCCAACGATGAGCCAAAGTAACCGACTTTGATTCACGGGGCGGGTGGCCAACCCTTCCGTTCCGCTGAGGCAAATGCCGCCAGCCTTTTCGGGGGCCGCATCCCTCGCCGCAGGCGAGGGTGCGGTTGTTGAATTTTCCTGCGCTCTCGACTCACGACTGAATCGCGCCAAGCCGAAACCGCCCAGCCGCAAAACGAGCCCCATACGCCATCTCCGTAGTTCCGCGCCTCGTACCAAAATCCTTACACACCGCTACTGCTCAATTTCATCATTTCCGTGCCATCATATTTGTGAGTGCTATATGCCTATCGCCGCCAAAATCGAATCCACCAACCCAGCGCCGATCCCTCACCGCCGGCCGATGGACTCCGCCCTCCGGGCGCCCCTTCCCCCGCACCGGCTACCGGAATCCGCCCCCGCGCCGCCGGACGCCCGGCCTCGGCGGATCGAACCCACCCACGCAGCGCGGCTCCCCCGGCGCCTTCAGTTCGAACCCGCGCTTGGAGCCCCCGGCCCGACACCCAGCCTAATCGAATCCCGCCCACCTCTAATCGGGACCCCCGAATTATTAGAAATCGCCGCAACCCACTCAAAACAAACGACGGACGTCATTTCTAACCGGAACAAAAACACTACCTTCGCGTCCGGCATCTTTGTAGGTCGAGCCTTCAGACCCGGCAGTCGCCGGGCTCCCGATCCCGGGCCTTTACCCCCTGAAGCAACTCATTCGATGAAACGGGCCGCCGCTTTTCTAATCGGGACTCCCATACGATTAGAAATCGCCGTAATCCATTCAAAACAAACCACGGAGGTCATTTCTAACCGGAACAAAAACGCTACCCTCGCGATGATCGATCGCGAGCTCGGTACTCCCGAGGCGGACCTCGGCGTCCAGGCCGGCGAGCGCCACGCGCCTTGCGCATCATTCCATGGGGAGGGAGGCATCCGACCAACGCACAACGAACGGCCTTGCAGAGACTTTCACATACACGAACAACTTCGACGGTTCCGTCGCCACAATGATCTAGTCCACTGCATCGCCCTGACCGGTCCCCAACCCGTTCTTCCTAAATCAAGGATTTTGTCCCGTCGCATAAATCTTGATCCAGTGATTCCGGATCCGTGCCTTGACCTGTTTTCCGTCCAAGTCGGAGACGATCAGGTTGGAATCCTGCACCGGCATGTGGCAATCGATGCAGTTCTCGCGAATCTTCGCACCCAGCTTCGCAAATTCGCCGCAGTCGCGATCCTGATGACACTGCAAACATTTTTCCGAATACGAAGCTGCCGCGCGTTCGGGTGCATGCACGTCATGGCACGTCGTACACGTCATCTGCGAGTTTTGGTAACAGCGGCTTCTTTGCGTAAGCGCCACCTGATTGCCGTGCACGTCAACGCGGGCCTCCGCGTCGGGACGCGGCAGTCTGACGTAATTTTCCAATTGCTGTCCCGGGACGTACGAAAACGCTGGCGCAATCGCTTGCCCGATGCCGCCATGACATTGCGCGCACACCTCAATTTGCCGGTCCCGCGGCAGAAGCGCGGGATTCACGATGGAATGAGTGCCCGAAAAAACCGCGGCGGATTTCAATCGCTCGCTCTCCGCATGTGCTCGGCCCGGCCCGTGGCATCTCTCACATGATATGCCCAGAACAAAACCCGTTTTTTTATATTCGTTTTCAGCTTTCTCCGATGGAATCGACTCAAAGTACGTGGCGTGACACTCCAGGCACAAAGGAACGATGGGCCTGTCGAAGTTCGCGACACCCTCAGTGTATCCCGGGCTATTGATCCATCCTTTCAAGTCCGTCCAGTAAGACACCGGCAGTTGAAAAAGTTGATTGCCTTTCCAATACAAATACGTCTGACCCTTATGTCCCGACCCGGTGACGATGTCGATTCGCTCCGTTCGCGTCTTCTGGTCCGGCGGTTGCCAGAAAACGGCGGTTTCGTAAAACCCACTTTGTTTCGCGTCCATGCGAAAACTGAGATCGGGATCGCCGGTCTTCAGAATGTTTTCGCCGCGCGTAAAATTCCCCAAGATAGAATCCTTGTCGGGCAATTGCGATGTCAAGTGGTGCGCGGTGCGCGCATACGTATCGCCGATTTCCTGGTGGCACTCCCGGCAAGCCGCGTCTCCCACAAAGTCGGCGCGAGTGCCAGGTCTATTTTCGTTCACGGATGTTCTTGCCGCGCCGGGATGGGAAGTTTCAGTCTGCTGCGGCGCCGCAGGTGTCGCGCGTGCGGAGATGAAAGCAGCTGCGCAAGCCAGGATCACGATTATGCCGATGAGCTTCATTGTCACCACGGAAATTCTATCCCACTCCCTACGTTAGCCGATAGCGCATTCGCTCACAATCCGAATACAGAAAAGCGGCTCCGCGGCGCGCGTCATCCGGCAAGGAATCAACACAAAGAAAAAGTGACTGGCTTGACCGCTGAGGCGACGCAGAGAGCGGCGAAACGATATCAGCGTCGCCGTTTGATTCCACTGAACTCGACTTCAGAACTCGACTTCGCGGTCCGTGGCTGTGATATAAGAACTCTTCGACTTTTTCTGGACGAAATGGATTTCCGGCGTGACGCCGGTTACTCAGAGCAGGAATGGAAATTTGCCAACGAAAGTCTTTCGTCCGTCCGAAAAACATTGGAGCACCGGGAAAATGAATGCATCGACGCTGTTCAAATTGGCGATCGCGGCTGCGATTTGCCTGAGTCTCGCTCAAGAAGCGCCGGCACAACGCAAAGAGAATCCTACGGCGGATCTCTTGATCGAACTCATTCGTGTGGACACCAGCAATCCACCCGGGAATAACAGAAAATTGGCGGAATTATTGGCGACGAAGTTTCGCGCGCTCGGCGTCGAAGTTGAAATCGTTCCCACGCCGGAAACAGACAAAGTACATTTCATCGCTCGAATCAAAGGCGACGGATCCAAGAAGCCCGTATTGCTCGCGGCCCACGCGGACGTCGTGGGTGTGGAACGCGAGAAGTGGACCGTCGATCCTTTCGCGGGTGTGGTGAAGGATGGCTATATTTATGGCCGAGGCGCGATGGATTACAAGGGCGGCATAGCCGTCTTCGCCGAGGCGATCATGGAGTTGGTGAAGAATCGCGTCCCGCTGCACCGCGACGTGATTCTTCTGTCCGAAGCGGATGAAGAAAGCGGTCCCTACGACACGAGTTGGCTCGCCGAATCGCATTGGAATTTGATGGACTGCGAATTCGCTTTGAATGAAGGCGGATGGATCATAAAGGATGCGAAGGGTGGAGTGCAGTACGTGAGCATTTCCACAGGCGACAAAGTGTCCATTCCCCTGATCGTGACAGCCACAGGAACGTCGACGCATTCCTCGATGCCGAGACCCGACAGCGCCATTTTTATTTTGTCCAAGGCGATGGCGAAGCTCGCGGATTACGAGACACCGGTGGAGCTGATTCCCAGCACGAGAGAATTTTTCGAAACGCTCGCGAAGACGAGCGAGCCTCCGCAGTCCAAATATTTCGAGAACCTGGTAAACAGCAAGGACCCGAAAATGATTCAGGAGGCGGATCGAGAAATCAGCAAGAACGTATTGCTGCATGCGATCATGCGCAACACTTTCGCTCCCGTATTCCTCAAAGCAGGTTTTCGGGGAAACGTAATTCCCGGATCAGCGGAGGCGACGCTGAATCTGAGGGTAATTCCGGGAACCGATCTGCAAAAGTTCATTGCGGAGATCCGCGGAGCAATCGACGACCCGCGCGTGGACGTTTCCCTGCCTTCCGGCGACAACCCTGAGGGTATACGGGTGAAGGGACTTGTGAAGGAAGCTGAGAGTTTGCAGGCGTCGAGCACTGAAACGGATCTCTACCGGGCGTTGGAGGCCAGCGCTCGTTCGACTTGGCCGGGAACGCCTGTGACGCCATACCTCTTTCAAGCGGGCACAGATGCGATCGCATGGCGGAGCAGAGGCGTTCCGGTTTACGGAATTTATCCGTATCCGATCACGCCGGAAGATTTGACGCGGATGCACGGCAACGATGAGCGAGTGCCGATCGAGTCGCTGGAGCAAGGAACGGAGATGATTTACAAAACGCTTGTGCGGGTCGCGTCGGAATAGGAACCGTTTTCGGCAGAATCTATTTGCGTGCGGCACGGTAAACCTCCGATAAACCGCGAAAATACGGGCACCAAAACGTTTCGGTGTATTCGGCCCGTTTCTTTGCCCGCCACACCAACTCTGCTATGATTCGAAGCATGGTGACTCCCGCCTCCGCCCGAAGCGATCGAGGCTTGGTGGTCTTCGGCGAATTTTTTTTCGATCTGGTGTTCTACGACCTGCCGAGGGTTCCCCGGATGGGCGAAGAGGTTAAGACCACGAGCTTCGCGCGCTTTCCGGGCGGCGGCCTGGCGACAACCGCATTGGTAGCGGCAAGATTAGGAACTCCGACCACAGCTATTACCCGGGTCGGACGGGATGCGCTCGCGAGCCCGGAATGGCAGAAGCTAATTCAGGGCGGCGTCTCCACGCAAGGTTGTGAATTCGATCCGCGTTTACCGACGGCTATGACAGTGTGCGCCGCCTGCGAGGGCGATCGCATGATGATCACTCACGACAGAATCAATGTAAAACTGGAAAGACTTTTGGCGCGGAGTGTCGTGCAGAAACAGTTGCGGAGAGGAGGTCATCTGCATCTGGCGTGCGCACTGCGGCCTCCGCAAATGTGGACTGCGCCGATCCGCAAACTGCGCAAGCGAGGCTTGACGATTTCAGCGGATTTGGGCTGGAACCCCGAAGTGCTCAAATCTCCCCGATTGCCGGCCTTGCTGAAGGAATTCGAATTCACGTTTCCAAATGAATCGGAAGCGAAAGCCATGACGGGTGAAAAAACAGTTGAGGCCGCTGCAAGGAAATTGGCGCGCTGGGTGCGAATTCCTGTAGTCAAGCTTGGTTTAGATGGTTCCCTTGCCGTTCGCAACGGACAAATCTTGCGAGTGAAATCAATTCGCGTGCGCGCAGTGGATGCGACGGGAGCAGGCGATGCGTTCAACGGCGGTTTTCTTCACGGTTATCTCGCCGGGTGGCCGCTTGAAAAGTGTTTGCGAGCCGGCAATGTGTGCGGAGCGCTGGCAACAACGGGCGCCGGAGGATCCTCTGCGATCCCGACGCGGAAAAATTTGAAGAAGTTGATGGAAAAGATTCGCTGAAATGGAGTCGAGAAACGGGGACGGGGAATTCCGAGCCGCATCGAAAACTTTCAGCGGGAAATTGTTCTGGAGGCCATAACGCGATCATGAAAATCACTCTCGTCGGAGCCGCGGGGGTTCGGACGCCACTTCTGGTCCACGGTCTGGCCGGCCTGGGCGGCAACGTGCGGCTGGATGAGTTGGCGTTTTGGGATACGGATGCGGACCGCTCGAAGATTATGAAGAGCGTCGCGGAAGCGATGGGCAAGCGGAGTGGACTTCGCGCGCGCCTCAAAGCTTATTCCGATCCGGAGCAAGCCCTGGAAGGAGCGGACTACGTCATCACGAGCATTCGCGTAGGCGGCATCGACGCGCGAGTGAAAGACGAGACGATAGCTCTGGCACATGGGCTTGTCGGCCAGGAGACCGTGGGCGCAGGCGGCTTCGCATGCGCGATGCGGAATCTGGCTTCGATGCTGGAGTATGCGCACATGATCGAACGCGTGGCTCCGCGGGCGACGGTGATCAACTTCACAAATCCAGTCGGAATTATTTCACAAGGACTTCTGAATCATTCCGGTGTCGATGTAATCGGCGTTTGCGATACTCCCCTGGAAACGTATGAATCGATCGCTCACGCGCTGGACCGGAGCCCATTCGATCTTCGTTTCGATTATCTCGGGCTCAATCATCTCGGTTGGGTGCGATCGATTCGCGATGAGAAAGGCGCGGAACTGCTGCCGAAAGTGCTGTCTTCGCCCGAGATCATCCAGAGATGCTACCGGCACGGGCTTTTCCCCACGAAGTTCATTCAAGAGCTGGGGCTGCTGCCCACGGAATATCTCTACTTTTATTACTTCCCGGAGACGGCGTACAAGAATACGAAACAAAGCGGCCAGTCGCGCGGCCAGGCCATCACCGGTATGAACGCGCGGCTGTTTCAAAAACTGGCGCAGGCTCCCGAGTCAAAGCTAATCGAAATTTATGAAGATTATCTGCGCGAACGAAACGCCTCTTACTTCAGCATTGAGGCAACGGCGGGCGAACGACGCAAGGAAAACCAGGAACTCTACTCGGAGTTTTCCGGTTACGAGCGGATCGCGCTGCTCGTGCTGCAGGCGCTGCACGCAGAGACGCCCTCATTGATTCCTCTTACGGTCCGCAACGGCAGAGCACTCGAAGATCTCGCTGCCGATGACGCGGTCGAGCTACCGTGCGAAGTCTCTTCTCGCGGCGTTCATGCGCCTCCCGTGGGCCGCGCGCCGGAAGCGGTTCGTCCCTTGCTGCTGCAGGTAAAAGAGTATGAGCGCCTTACGGTGCGTGCTTCGGTAGAGCATTCACGCAAGTTCGCGCTTGCGGCGCTGGAGAAAAACCCTCTGGTTGGGCGTCCCGACGTGGCGCAGGAAGTGTTGGCGGAATACGTTCAGGCGTTTGGGAAGCAGATGAAGCTTCAGGCGGCGTAAGGCAGTTCGCTCTCGAAGACATCTGCTTCAGAGCAGCCGCGCTTTTCCGCGAGATTGTTTGCGGACTCAAGAAGTCCTCCCTCACACGAAAATGCAGAACGCCTTCGTCCCACTAGATTGTGAATGGCGCCGGAATCTCGATCATGGGCGACCTGTTCCGGTGAGAACGCCAGACTTTGGGGACTCCTCCCGGTGAAAACCGATCCACAGTTCCTTCCGCAAAAAGCCAGTCCGGTGTACTATCCCGCTGTTTTCGAAGCCAAAAGCGAAATTCCGACTGACGTGGTTTTGTGCGAAAAAGCATCCCCGTAGCGCCAGGCGCTGGCTCAGCGTCCGGGCTCTCAGATCCTGGACCGCACCCTGAAAAGGGGAATGTGCCTCAACCGAAAGTTTCTTTCAGTCAGGATGTGCAAGCCGGCACTGCGGCCCACGATGCCGCCGGACTCCGAGCTTTGCGCGCCGCCTTCCTCGGATTCTTCGTGGACATGTTCGACGTGTATCTACCTGTCGTGGCCCTGGGTCCGGCCATGTCCTATTTCCAACCCGCAGCGCTGAGCCCGGCCCTGAAATCAACGTTCTTCTATATTGTTTTTGCCTTGTCCTTGGTGGGCCGTCCGGTGGGAGCAACGCTCTTCGGCCATTACGGAGACAAGCTCGGCCGGCGAAAGGTCACGATTATTTCCATGGGTGGCTTCGCGTTCGTGACCCTGTTCATTGGACTGTTGCCGGGCTACGAAAGCTGGGGCATCGCCAGCATCGTGATCCTTACGCTGCTGCGTTTCGTCGATGGCATTTTCCTTGGAGGCGAATATACCGGCGCCAATCCGCTGGCCATGGAGTATGCGCCCAAGGAGAAGCGAGGAAAATGGGCGGCGTTCATCCATACGGGGTTTCCGATGTCTCTGGCCGCCATGTCCCTGATCACCACAGGTTTGTTGCGCGTGCTACCGGCAGGGTCGCTACATTCACCGTACGTACAATGGGGTTGGCGCATTCCTTTCTTCGTCGGGGCCCTGTTTGCCAGCGGAGTTCTCCTTTACTACGTCAAAAACGTTCAGGAATCCAGCGTTTGGGCCAAGGCCGAGAAAACGAAATCTCCGCTGAAGGAACTGTTCCGCGGAGACAATTTCCGGTGCTTGTCACAAGTGTTCCTGGTAATGAGCGGGGCCTGGTTCACGCTGAACGCGGTTACGTCCATTCTTCCCGGCGTTCTCTTGACGGTGAGACACGTGAACAGCATCGTTGTCACCAACGCGCAATTGGTCGCGAGCTTAGTGCTGACTTTTTCCTTTGTTCCTTTCGGCATATTGGGCCAGATGATCGGTCGCCGGACCATCCTAGCTCTGATGGGACTCGCGGGAATTACCGCGGGTCCTATCCTGTATTACGTGCTCGTCAGGTCCGGCTACCAGAGCGCCTTGCAACTGGTCCTGCTGGTGACCTTGATCAATCTGTGCGCCACGCCGGTTTGGGCGATCGTCACCTCGTATATCAACGAACGCTTCCCCACCGGGGTCAGGGCATCCGGCTATGGGATCGGTTACAGCGCGGCCACGATCATTCCGGCATTTTCCTCGTTCTATATGTTAGGTCTGAAGAGATTGGGAATGCCCTACGAGTACACCGAAATCGTCATCTTCGTAGTGGGGGGCTTTCTTTTGTTGCTCGGCGCGCTGTCCGGACCGGAAACGAAGCACGTCGAGTTGTCATAACGTCATTCACCGGAGGAATCGTCCATGCCAGGCGATGTGTATCCCAAGTTTCGTGCGGCAGCGGTGCAGGCCGCTCCCGTGTTCCTGGACCGCGATGCGACTATCGACAAGATGGACACTCTGGTCCAGAAGGCCGTCGATGCCGGCGCCGAGCTCGTTGTGTTCGGAGAGTCCTTCGTCCCCGCCTTCCCGGTCTGGAATTTGATCTATGCTCCCATGGACCAGCACGGCTTCTTCCGGCGGCTGTTCGATAACGCTGTCCAGGTCCCCGGGCCACAGACCAGGAGATTGAGCGAGAGTGCGAAGCGTCACCGGGTGATCCTGTCTGTTGGGATCACCGAGAAGGGCACCATTAGCATGGGAGCCTTGTGGAACACGAACCTTCTCTTCGGTCGCGACGGGACGTTGCTGAACCGCCATCGCAAGCTGGTCCCCACATGGGCGGAAAAACTCACGTGGGCGAACGGCGACGCCGCTTATCTTCGTCCCGAGGAGACCGACATCGGCCGAATTGGGGCGCTCATCTGCGGTGAGAATACAAATACCCTGGCTCGGTTCGCGCTGTTAGCACAAGGGGAACAGATCCACATCGCCACCTATCCCCCGGCGTGGCCCTTCCACCGCCCTGGGGGCGGCGCGCAGAACTATAATCTGAGTGAGGCGATCCGCATTCGCTCGGCAGCCCATGCCTTCGAGGGCAAGGTCTTCAACATTGTCGCTGCGTGCGCGCTCGATGCCGATGCTATCGAGCAACTTTCGCAGGGCGATTCCAAGATGAAAGAGTTGTTGCATGCGACGCCGGCTCCGGTCTCGATGATTGTCGGGCCGAACGGGGAATTGCTCGGCGATCCGCTGGTGGGGAGCGAGGGGATGGTGGTGGCCGATATCGACATCGCTCGTAGCATCGAGCAAAAAATGGCCCATGACATCGTCGGGCATTACAACCGATTCGATATCTTTCACCTTGAGATCGATCCGACTCCTAATCGTCCCGTGTGGATCAAGAAATCGAGCCGGCGCGACGAAGAGGTGGATGACTGGAGCCAAGTGTCAGAGACGGAAGGTGCGACACAATCGGAATCCACCGGTACAACTGATGCCAATCGCGCGAGACGAGTTCGGGAGGAGTGAACATGGAAGCCCAGTGTTCCGCAGAGATGCTAATCATCGTGTCCGGCTTAAGCGGGTTCGCGCGGCTTCCAAATCCTCATCGGATCGGTAGACCCCGATGCCATGAAAATCCGCGGCCGAAAAGCGGAATTCTGACTAACGGAGAACGACGTCTCTCCATTTCAAGCTGGACCACTGCGAAGATTGGATAGGACGTTATTCAGATAGGTCAGACTGGCGCGCATGCTTTCGACGGGCGGAACGAGTGTCTTGCCGTAGATCACATCCTGCTCGACGATCGCCCAGCCTGAATAGCGGATTTCGGCCAGGAATCGAAAGAAACCGTCGAAATCGATGCACCCGGCTCCGATCCGAGAGAACACGCCGGCGCCAATCGCTTGTTCAAAATTAAACTTCTGGCGCCGAGCTTCGCCCAGAATGCCGGCGTCGACGTCTTTGATGTGGAGGTACTGCAGCACGGAACGGTATTTTCGCGCCTCGTCCACGGGATCTCCCCCTCCATAAACACAGTGCCCAGTGTCAAGACACAGACCGACCTGCGTGCCGGCGAGTGCGTCGAAAAGGCGTTCCACTTCCATGGGAGTCTCGACGAAAGTGGCGACGTGGGGATGGAAAACAACGCGGAGGCCGAATTCCGCAGCAGCCTGCTCGACCTGGCGGACGAGCGCTCCCACCTGCTTCCATTGAGCGGGAAGCAAGGACTTGCTTCCATCCACCGGAACTCGACCCGCGATTTCGCGCCGTTGGGGTGTTTGGCAATCGGCGAGAACGAGCAACTTGGCGCCCAATGCGGAGAGTAGTACGCCGACCCTGCGGACGTGTTCGATCACTTTTTCCACGCGCGAAGGTTCGGTGACCGGTACGGGAACGAAAGAAGAAAGCATGGTCAAACCGAAACGCTGCAAGGTTTTATTCAAAACGCCGGGGTCGGTGGGGAAGAATCCGTAGGGTCCCAACTCCGTACCTGTGTAGCCCGCGGAAACGATTTCCTGGAGAATTTGCTCGTAGGGTTGCTTCCAGGCCGGCCCGGGATCATCCTGCACGCCCCAACTAACCGGGGCTGACGCAAAGCGAATTCGCTCGGAGAATTTATCCAACTTAGAGCTTCTTTACGAGTGCGCCCAGGTGGACGCGCACCCCTTCCCTGGCGCTCTGATAGCAAGCTTCGATCAATTCAACGACGTTATAGCCGTCATCGGCGGTAACGGGGGGAGATGATTTGCCTTCGAGGGCGTCGACGAAAAGCCGGTCTTCTTCAATGTAGCCCCATTTCTCGTGCATGGTGGCGAGAGAGAAATCGTAAGTCGTGGTGCGGGTTTCCAAGCCATTCGTGAAAGAGATTCTCTCCATTTCGAACGTTTCGTATGTCGAGTGCATCCCGTAAACTTCAAAGCGTTCGAAAGGAAAGTGCCAACTGGCATGCGCGTAGGTCTTCATCGTTGCCTGCACGCCGGATTGAAAACTGAGCAAGATGGAAAAATCATCGAGTTCGCCATGCTCGTGAGCGCGAGCAGCAACCTGCACCCAGTCGACTTTTCCAAAGAAAAAAGTCATCAAATCAAACATGTGCACGGGCGTTTCATACAGGAAGCCACCGGTGAGGCTGGCGTTCCACACCCAGGGCGGGTTCACCAGCTCTCCGCGGTTCATTTTGGCGTGGACGGAAAGCGGCTGGAATTCGTTCCTATCGATGGCGCTTTTAAGAACTTTATAGACCGGCGCAAAACGGCGGTTGTGGCCGACTTGATAGATGCGTTTGGAGCGGACAGCCCGATCGCGCAGCCTCGTGGCGGACTCCAGATTCAAGGCGAAGGGCTTTTCGCAAAACACATGCTTGCCGGCATCCAGAACCTGCATGGCAACTTCTTCATGAGTCGTATTCGGAGTGCAGACAAAGACGGCGTCACATTCCTTGAAAAGCTCCTCGAGCGATCGGGCGGACCGGCCGCCAAACTGGGAGGCCATTGATTGGGCGCGAGCTGGTTCCAAGTCAAAAAAGCTCTGAAGCTTGACGCGTGAATCCTTCGCCAGGATAGCGGCGTGAATGCTTCCAACACCTCCCGTTCCAACCATTCCGATTTTATGTGGCATCCCCGACGTCTCCTTCCCTGGCCCGAATTGCACAAAGAAAATTCTCTGGTGCGATTCTGCCGCGGCGCGCATTAGCCGGACTTGCGGCAACTTCCATCAGCAGGGCCGCCGCAGAACAAAGCTCGAACTACGAATTTCGTTCCGACCCGCCGACGCGAACTAAAGGCACGCGGGGATCGCGCTCCAAACCAGTCTTGCGGAGGTGCGCGTAGCGCGGATCATCGCTGGCCGCCATGGAACGAGCGCTGCCCGCAAGCACATTGAGGTAGTAGACGTCATACCCATGAGCCGCGACCACGGGATGGTAGCCATCCTTGATGAGCACTAAATCGCCGTCGATGAGAGTCAGGGTGTTGTCGCGCGTTCCGGCGGCGTCGTACAGGCGCTGGAATGCATAACCTTCGGGCTTGCTGATCCGGTAGTAGTAGGTCTCGTCGAGATCGACTTCGACCGGCGGATTGTGAACGTCATGCTTGTGGGGAGGATAGCTCGACCAATTTCCGCTGGGTGTGTAGACCTCGCAGAGCAAGAGCTTATCCGCCGGAAATTCCGGGCGAATGACATCAACAATCTGGCGAGTGGAGTTTCCTCCGCCGCGAATTTCCTCGCGGCAATCCGCGGGAGTAATGATCCGAGGACTGAGACGGGCGGAGGAAGGAGTGCGGCAGTCCGCGAATTCACAAGTGGTGATGGCGGAAATCTCAAAAGGGGTGTGGCTGGGCAGATAGGCGGCGTACGGATAGCCGCTAAAAACGTCCTTGCGTCCGCCAATTTCGCGGGGCCCTTCGCCCCAGTCCAGAGTGGCTTTTCCGCCGAGGACGACGAGAGCGGCCTCTTCGTCCCGCGTGTCGCTCTGCCAAAATTGTCCGGCGATCAGCCGGCGGGCCGAGAAGTTGATGGTCTTCCAGTTCGCTCGCTCGCGCGTGACGGATACGAGTACGCCGGATTTGTCCTGCGCGACGGGAGCCGGGTGAATCAATACCTCCTGTGCGTATGAAGTTTCTGGCATGTCAACCTCCCGGGGGAAAAGTTTCAGGTTGCCCCAAATCTCTTCACTCCCGACTATTTGATGAATCCTTGTCGACTCCCGGCGTCAGAAAAAGCGCCGCTCTCGTTTGACGCCTTTTTCGTAGTTCTCGCGTGCGCTGCGGACGCTTTCCATTTCCGAGACCTCCGCCACGGGCACATCCCACCAGGATTCATAGCCGGGGACACGGGCGTTGCGATCCACTTCGATTACGGTCACAGTCGTTCGAGGAGTTGCGCGCGCGGCGACGAGCGCTTGTCTTAATTCATCGAGAGTACGAACGCGGGAAGCCTCGGCGCCAAGACTTCGCGCATTCGCGACGAAATCAACGTTTACGGTGTTTCCTTCGAGCTTTCCGTCCTTCCTGAACCGATATTGCGTTCCGAAACCGCCGCTGCCGCACGATTCGCTGAGTGCGCCGATGCTGCCGAATCCGTGGTTATCGAGCAGGACGATGTTCAATTTGACGTCTTCTTGGATGGACGTGTGGATTTCCTGGGCCATCATCAGGTAGGAACCGTCGCCGACCATGACGTAAACTTCACGATCCGGCGCGGCCATCTTCACGCCGAGGCCACCTGCGATTTCATAGCCCATGCAGGAGTAGCCGTACTCGAGGTGATAGCCTTTGGGGTCTCTCACCCGCCATAATTTGTGAAGATCTCCGGGAAGGCTACCTGCCGCGCAGACAACGACGTCACGCGCCTCCGAAACGGAATTGACCACGCCGATCGCTTCGCTCTGGCTGACCGGCGGGCCATGCTGAAGATGAAAAAGGCGATCGACTTCCTTGTCCCACTTTTCCCGGAAGCTGCGGACGCGCTCCTGGTACTCGGAAGGCGTGTGATAACCCTTGAGAAGTTGCGCAAGTTCTTTGAGGGCGACTCGCGCGTCCGCGACCAGAGGCACACCTGCGTGTTTTCCCGCGTCGAATTCCGCCACGTTGATGTTGATGAACTTGACGGCGGGATTCTGAAAGGCGGTCTTTGACGCGGTGGTGAAGTCGGTATAGCGCGTACCGACTGCGAGAATCAGGTCGGCGTCGCGGGCCAAGAGATTGGCTCCGGGAGTGCCTGTTACACCCATGGATCCCAGGCAGTTCGGGTGATCGAACGACAGGGAGCCTTTTCCGGCTTGGGTCTCCGCGACAGCGATTCCTGTTTGTTCAACGAACTTGGCGAGCGCTCCTGAAGCTTCGGAATAGAGCACGCCTCCGCCGGCAATGAGCAGCGGCTGACGGGCCGCGCGAATCATTTCGGCCGCATGACGCATTGCTTGCGCGTCGCCTCGCGGCCGGGGAATGCTCCAGATTCGCTTGTCGAAGAAGGCTGAGGGATATTCCAACGCCTCGGCCTGCACGTCTTGCGGCATGCTGAGAGTTGCCGCACCGGTCTCGGCCGGAGAGGTCATTACGCGCATGGCTTCCGGCAACGCAGTCAGAAGCTGCTCCGGCCGCGAAATGCGATCCCAATAACGGGAGACCGGCTTGAAGCAATCGTTGACGGAAATGTCCTGCGTCTGAGGAGATTCGAGTTGCTGGAGGACGGGCGCGACATTGCGGCGTACAAAAATATCACCAGGAAGCAGAAGCACGGGGATGCGATTCACGGTGGCGGTAGCGGCGCCGGTTACCATGTTGGTTGCTCCCGGCCCAATCGAAGTGGTGCACGCAAACGCACGCAGGCGATTGCTCATTTTCGAGAAGGCCACGGCGGTGTGAACCATGGCTTGCTCGTTGCGGCTCAGGTAATAAGGAAAGTCCAGGTTCTGCTGCAGCGCCTGGCCAATGCCCGCTACGTTGCCGTGGCCAAAAATTCCGAAGCAGCCTGCGAAAAAAGGGCGTTCGACTCCATCTCGTTCGACATACTGATTTTTCAAAAATCTAATGGTCGCCTGCGCCGCCGTTGCTCGACACGTGGACGCCAAAAAAAGCCTCCCAGATGGGCGTTTGATCCCATCCGGTATTGGAATCAGAAACGCTCGAAAGAGGGTGCGGGAGCAGCTCTCGCCGCTCCCGCGCCGGAAGTTAGAAGTACAGCTTCAGTGCGAATTGGATTTCACGAGGATCACCTGGTCCGCCCGAATCGGTACCCAAAACCGGCGCGATCGTGTTGGAAATTTTGCCAAACGAACCCAGGCTGCCGGCGGTATAGCTCGCATTTGGACTTGCGAAGTTGGGATGATTGAAGGCATTGAAAAATTCAGTTCTGAATTGTAGCTGATACCGTTCCGTGAACTTAAATTGCTTGAACAAGCTCAGGTCCCACATCTGGATTCCGGGACCGTGATACGGATAGGGAGTACAGGTCCCGAACTGACCGGGACCGGGCTGCGCAAACGCCGCCGGATTGATATAAAAGCCCGTGGTTGTATACAGTTTGTGATTGGTCGTCGCGCCTGCGAAGGCATCCCCTATACAATCCGCGTAAAGTGAGTTGTGACCGTCAACCAAGCCATCGTTGCTGGCAGTGACTTGAAAGGGATTTCCGGTCTGTTCCGTTACGATCCCGTTGAATTGCCATCCTCCCAACCAGCGGCCAGCGAAACCAGCGCCGTTCATGTAGGGTTTCCCCTGACCGAACGGCAACTCCCACAGGAAACTCCCCACGAAACGGCTGCGAATGTCGAGAATCGAATTGCCCATCTCCGAAGCGTAATCATACGAGTTTTGAGGATACAGTCCGGCCGTCAAGTGGTCGGTGAAATTGGCGAGACCGTGCGCGTAGGTGTATCCCAAGTTGAAACTCAAGCCATGGGACATCCTGTGCCGCAACGCAAGCTCGAGCGAGTTGTAGTCCGTATTCCCATCATAGGTCGCAGTTTCAAGGTTTCCATCTGTGGTATTATTTTGGCAACCTTTGGTGGTAAATGTGTCGACTGGGCCCGTTGCCGTGGTCAAGTTGGGGTAGGGATACTGCAAAATCGGACAGCCCGTGTCGAAGCCCGTGATCATCGGCTGGTTATAGTCACGCAGCCTGTCCTCTTTGCGGCCCCAATTGCCAACGTAGGTGGCCGCCAGCACGGTGTCGCTCATCACTTGATATTCGAATCCGAAGCTCGTCTGCTCAACGTAAGGAGTGCGTTGATTGGGATCCTGGGCGCGTATTTGCAGCTGGGTCAAATTGACTGCCGTCGACTGAGTAAGGGAAGTGGGTATCCCATTCTGTAGCTGGAAGACGGTGCTGGATGGGCTGAAGTCTTGGATGTTGGTATCAATAAAGAACGGCGGGTTGAGCTGGAGCAGGGCTTCCGAGCCTATCCGGTCCACGTGCTGATAGAAAACCCCGTATCCGCCTCGCCAGACGAGGCGCGGCAGCATCTGGTAAGCAAAGCCAAAACGCGGCGCGAAATTGAGCAGGTCTGGATGAATCAGCGAGCGATTATACCAACCGGACGCGTTGCTTGCCGCAGTGATAATCTCTCCGCCGCCGGCCGGCGAGAAGTTCGAGGTCTGGTTATTCCTATCTATGAGCGGAGCGAAAAGTTCATAGCGAAGACCGTAAGTAAGGGTGAGTTTGGAAGTCGTTCTCCAGGTGTCCATGGCATAGAGGGAGTGTCCCGGTTGGAAATAGTGGGCCACGTGGGGAGTTGTGTAAAACGCATCGTCGACGTCTCCGAGCACCAAATCAGGCAGGCCAAACCCGAAACCGGCGGCGACAGATCCGCCTTCATAAAAAAGAGCTTGAGGTGCTTCTATGTCGAAGAAATTGTCGGACCGCCTGAGGTATTGATACCCGAACTTGAAACTATGGCTGCCTTTCAACCAATTCAGGTTTTCAATGAAGTTCCAGGCTTGCGAAATCTGGTACTGAGGCCGCCACCCCGCTGACCCCATGTTCACCAGGCCGTTGAACTGGAAAGCAGGAAGGCCAGCGTCGTTCGGACCAGGCGGGACTCCTGACAAACCGATAGCGGATTCGGCCTGGGAAGTGCCAAGAGTTAATCCCAGAGGATCGCTATGCGCGAAGTCACGGCTGAAGCCGAAACGCGCGTCATTGACCAACGAGTTCGAGAGTGTGTGCGTCCAACCCAGCGCGAGCGATTGCTGGTGCCAGCGATACTGTGTTGCGAATTGGCCGTTGCCGATCAAGGGATTGCTGGTCCACAAAGGGTCCTGGCGGTTCACATGGCGATAGCTGTAGCTTCCGAAGATTTGATCCTTCGAACTCAAGTTGTAGTCGATACGCGCGTCCAGGGAATTTTGGTCATTGGGAATCGACACCGGAAATGCGTAGTTCGGCGCTCCCGTCCAGCTTCCCGGAATTCCTTCCGATGCCACCGCGGCGGGGAGATTCGGAACCGCTGTGCCAGCTACCAAGGCCAAAAACTTCTGAGCGACGGGATCGAAGCATCCCGCCTGAATAATGTTTCCGACATAGCAATTGGCCTGGCTGGGGATCAGTATTGGATTGGTCAAAGGAAAGTTCAATTCCGTAAAATTGCCCTGGTCCATCAGCGGTGTGGGAACCGTGCTTAGTTCGGTAGCGCCATCCCGGCTGGTGAAGCGTGCGAGATCGCCAAAGAAAAACAGTTTGTTCTTCACGATCGGGCCGCCGATCGTGCCCCCGAATTGATTCTGGTTGAAGCCGCCGCGCGGCAATCCATCCACATTGTTAATCCAGGTGTTCGCATTCAGAACCTTATTCCGGAAGAACTCGTACAGATCTCCGTGGAAGCCATTGGTGCCGGACTTGATGGTGGCATTGACCACGGCTCCCGCGGAATTGCCGAATTCAGCGGAGTAAGTGCGGGTCTGAATCTTGAACTCTTGCAGCGCATCGGGAGGAGGCTGCACAACCTGCACCGAAGCTTCCTGCAGGTTTTCCGAGAACGAGTTATTGTCGATACCGTTCAGCAGGAAATTATTTTGGAGTTGGGAGTTCCCGTTTGCGCTGAACAGGTCTGTCGCATCGTTACCCGACGGTGGCGACCAAAGCCTAATTACGCCGGGTTCCAATAGCGCCAAATCAGCATAGCGCCGTCCGTTCAAAGGAAGGTCGTTGATGTGCTGAGAATTCACGACGCTTCCGACATCGGCCGTCTGAGTCTGCAGGAGCGGTTCGCCACCAGTGACCGTTATTTCCGTCTTTATCGACCCAATTTTCAGGGCAAAGTTAATGGAAAGGTGGTCCTGCACGTGCAATTCGATATTGTCGCGCAAGACAGTATCAAAGCCGGCCGCGCTCGCCTTCACCGAGTACGTGCCAGGGATCAATGTCAGAACCTGATACTCCCCCGCGCTATCGACGTTGGTGGTCACGGCGACACCTGTGGCATTATTCGTGATTGTCACAGTGGCGGTCGGCACGACGGCGCCGGTCGCATCCAGAATCCTGCCCGCGATGGCGCCACGGTCGATTTGCCCAAACGCCGGCAGAGCGGAAACCCCGAGCAACACTGCAAACAACATCGCCCAGTCAAGCAATCTCCGAGTTCTCATCCCTCGATTCATTGCAGCCTCCACTATTCAGATTCGAAGAGCGGTCTCCCAACCTTTGACGCAGTCGGATTCAAAACCACTCAGCCACCCGCTTGGATACAAATCAGGAATCTTAATGTCCTAATCCATCGCTGGCAACGTAAAAACCGCAGCGCCCGCGAACCTCACTGCCCCCGAAATAATCGGCGGCTTCGACGGTTCACTCCAGCGTGCGCAAGTGCCCAGCACGTATTCCGAACCAAGAGGTCGCGAACGGGCGGGAATGGCAACTGAAACAAGGTCACCGGATTGCTGCCCCCTAAATACCCACCCCTCAAGCGTACCGAAACGATTCGGTTACGAATACGTGGAGATGTAACATTCGCAAAAATCGTTGTCAAGCCCATTTTTTGGAAAGTGCGCTTCTGCTGCCGAGTTTTGCATATTTGAAAGTGTGTAACGGCCGCGGATGAGTGATCCGCGAAAATGCCAGAACGTTTTGGCATTTGTATTGACAACGCTCTTCGCGGACGTACAATGCCGTTACTCCGAATGAAAATACGGAGGCTGGATGCCAACCGCCGCAACAGTTGCACGAATTCGAATCGCCTCGCACTTCGCACACAGCGACCTCAAAGCCGTATCCGCAGCGCTTACGACACGTGCCTTGCGGCTCGAAGAAAGTTCTCCGGTTGAGCATCGGAATATACTTTCAGTCGAAACGATAGGGCCGGCACGCATTCGGAAGCAATCCGTGGTGATATGCGCATCCCGAACTTCTGGAATATTTCAATAGATATCCCGGAACACGCAAAGGAGAAAGAATGGCATCACGCTCCGGCAAGATTCTTCCCGTAATTTTCGCAGTAATCGTTTGCGCACTTCCTTTTCTTTTTCGATCGGGTCCGGTGATCGCTCAATCTCCCACCGCGGCCGGTTCGAAGCCGATTGTGGCCGCGCAGGCGCTGGATTTTGACCGAGGTGCGGCCGCACTCTGGCAGAGCCTTCTGAAACTCCACACGCGTTCCAGTTTGATCATGGTCGTGGCGCATCCCGACGACGAAGACGGAGGAATGTTGACCTATGAATCGCGCGGGCAAGGCGCGCGAGCCGCTCTTTTGACGCTCAATCGCGGCGAAGGCGGCGCGAACGTCATGTCTTCGGATTACTTCGACGCACTCGGCCTGGTCCGCACCGAGGAATTGCTCGCAGCCGATCGCTATTACGGAGTGCAGCAATTCTTCACGCGAATGTGCGACTACGGTTTTTCCAAGACAAAAGAAGAGGCGTTTGAGAAGTGGGGGCACGATCAAACCCTTTCCGATGTTGTCCGTGTCGTACGCATGACCCGTCCTCTCGTCATTACTTCTGTTTTTGTCGGAGGCCGAACCGACGGCCACGGGCATCACCAAGTTTCCGGCCAAATGGCGCAGGAAGCTTTCAAGGCGGCGGGAGACCCGACCATGTTTCCCGAGCAGATCAAAGAGGGGCTGCGTCCCTGGAAGCCGCTCAAAGATTATGCGCTAGTACCTTTCTCCCCCGTCACCGATAAGGGGATTTATGACTATGCGGACGGAAAGTATTACCCTGCGGAATTTCGCAATTACATCAACGGCACTGTCATTAAAGGCGCGCTTTCCGCCTCCGTCGAAATACCGGAAGGCGATTACGAGCCGCTCCTCGGGTTAACTTACGTGCAGGTCGCCCGTTTGGGACTCGGGAACCAGAAATCTCAGAACGGCGGCACCGCGTTGCCGCCGGCAGAAGCAGAGATGACTCCGTATCACCGGTTTGCGTCACTCGTCTCCGTTCCAGAGAAAGAGTCGACTGTTTTTGATGGCATCGACATTTCACTAGCGGGCATCGCGAGCCTCGCGCAGGGCGGCGATTCCGCGTTCCTTAAGGATGGCTTGTCTCAAATCAATTCTCTCGTCGAAAAAGCGATGAATGATTTTTCGGCCCAGCATCCGGAGGCGATTGCTTCCACGATCGCCTCAGGCCTCAAGGAAACGAACGCGCTGATCGAAAAAGTCACCGCCAGCGATCTGACCGCCGATTCGAAGTACGACGTAACTCACGAACTAAAAGTGAAGCAAGCGCAGTTCGAAAATGCGCTCGCCGAATCCCTCGGCATTTCGGTTCTTGCGACGCTGGTTCCTGAAAAAGCGCCGACCGGGCCTTTCGCGCGCTTCTTCAGAAATCAGCCAACCTTCCAGGTCGCCATCCGCGGCCAGGAATTCTGGGTCAATATTCACGCGACGAATCCAACCAACCTTCCCGTACAAATTCAGAGCGCCGTCCTCGAATCTCCGTCGGGCGAACAATGGTCCATCGATCCCTCAACCCAAACGGGCGGCACTCTCAAGGGCAATCAGTCCGCCGATCTGCGATTCACAGTTCACGCTGCTTCCGACGCGAGTTTCACGCGCCCCTATTTCACGCGTCCAAACATCGAGCAGTCCTACTACGACATCAATGTGCCAAAAGATCTCAGTCTGCCTCTGGCTCCGTATCCGCTTTCGGCCCGAGTACATTTCGTTTTCGACGACGTTCCATTCGATCAGGCCCAAGTCGTCCAATCCGTTCAACACATCACCGGTGTGGGAACGGTGCTTGAGCCTCTAATCGTCGCCCCGGCCATTTCCGTTTCCATCTCGCCGCAGGCAGGAATCGTTCCCCTCGACTCCAAGTCCTTCGAAGTGGCCGTCAACATTCACAGCAACGTAAAAGGTCCCGCGAAGGGCACGGTAAAACTCGACTTGCCGGAAGGCTGGAAGGCGCAGCAGGAAGAATTCTCGACCTCGAGGGACGGCGACGATCAATCCCTCAACTTCCACGTCACGCCGGCCAGCCTCATGGAGAGGGCGTATGCAATTACGGCCGTCGCCACCTACGACGGCCACGATTATAAAGAGGGGTATCACACGATCGGCTATCCCGGTTTGCGTCCCTACAATCTCTATCGCGCTTCCACCTACCGCACCACCGGCGTTGACGTAAAAGTCGCTCCGGGCCTGAATATCGGTTACATCGTCGGTGCCGGCGACGACATGCCTCAATCTCTCGTCAATCTCGGCATCAACGTCCATTTCCTCACGCCCGAAGATCTCGCCAGTGGAAATCTCTCCAAATTCAACGCCATCATTCTCGGCGTGCGCACCTATGCCGTGCGCGAGGATCTCATAGCTCACAACGATCGCATCCTCGACTACGTGAAGAACGGCGGCGTGGTCATCGTCCAGTACAACACACCGGAGTACGACCACGACTACGGTCCATATCCCTACAAGATGGGTTCCAACCCGCAGGAAGTTACCGACGAAAATTCCAAGGTCGAAATCCTGGCGCCGACAAATCCCGTTTTCACCTGGCCCAACAAAATCACCACGAAGGATTTTGAAAATTGGGTGGAAGAGCGCGGCTCGAAATTCCTTGAGAGCTGGGACCCGCAGTATGTCCCGCTGCTGGAAACGCACGACCCTGGCCAGGCTCCGCAAGAAGGCGGCCTAGTTTACGCAAAATACGGCAAGGGCATTTACATCTATAACGCCTACGCCTTCTACCGCCAGATGCCTGACGGCGTGCCCGGCGCGTATCGCATTTTCGCCAACATGGTCAGCTTGGGGAAAAATCCTGAGCTGATGAAATCTCGACCCGCGAGCGCTCACGCCAAGCCCGCGGCGAAGTCCACTCGCTGATTTCGAGAAGTAGACAGCCGAGCCGTCCGACGCCGGACCATTCTCACCGATGGTCCGGCGTTTCCTTCTGTTCCGGGGGTTCCTTCTGGCCTTGCTCGTCCTTCTGCATCGTGTAGAGGAACGTTTTCATCGTTGCTACGCGTCGCGCATTCTCATCCGCGACGCGCGTTGAGGCGGCTTCGTAGAGTTTTATTTCCTTCCGCTGCTTCTCCGGTTGCCCCACGTGCTCATAAATTTGGGCCAGACGGTAATGCGCGTCCGCGGAGCTCGGGTCCATGCGCGCACAGATTTCGGATTCGCCGAGCGCATCTTGCCAGCGCTCCAGCCATCGATACGCTTTGCCCAACTGGCAATGCGGCGCGGCGTCTTTTGGGAGAAGAGCAGCTGAGGCGTGCAAGCGACGTAGAATCTCGTCGGCGTGCGTTTTGTCGCCAGTGACGTAATCTCGGCGAAACATCACAGCGCCGCAGTAGAACTGCATGTGGCCGTCTTTTGGTTGGCCGTCCGCGTACGCACACAACTTCGCCATCGCCGCAGGATCGGGGGCAGACGCCCGGTCCATCTGAATGTCTCCCAAATATTGCAACGCAGCCTCGGGTTCCGGCGCGAGCGCGGCCGCATGCAGCAGATATTTTGTGGCTTCCTGGTCAGTTCCTCCAAGATATTCAACCATGCCCAGTGCCAATTCGATTCGCCAGGATTCCGGCTGCAACTCCTCGGCTTGTTTGAGAGCGACTCGCGCGGGTTCGAAACTGCTGTGCCGCATCAACTCCACAGCGAGCGAGAGACTATACTTTTCATCGTTCGGCGCCAGCGCCACGGCGGCCTGATAACTCTTCACCGCCGAGAGGCTGTCCCCGCGCGCCTCCTGAATGTCGCCGAGCAGGTCCTCGAGATCGGCGTTGTCGCCAAGCTCCTTACACTTTTCCGCGCTGGCCAAGGCATCGTCGGAGCGGCCCGCTCGAAATTGCGCGAGAGCCAGATCGAACTGCAAGTCGGCGCGCTGCGGATCGAGATCCGCCGCGCTCTTCAGCTCTTCAATGGCCTCGGAATATTTTTCGTGAGAGATCAGGAGCTGCGCCAGACGCTGGTGAAAGGCCAACTCTTCCGAGGATGCCAGCTGCGTCGCGCGCAGCAGTTCCAGAGTTTGATGAAAATCGGCGTGCGTTTCCAATTCCGCTTCCAGACAAACGAGGCCGACTTGGGGATCGTGGGTGCGGGAAAATAGAGGCTCGGTCAAACCTGCCGCGCGCCGCCAATTTTTCGATTGCATTTGCGCCACGGCCGTCGCCATGGCGATCCCAGGGTCCGCCGGCTTCAAGGCCAGAGCCTTCTCCATTTCGGAAGCGGCGGTCGACGGATTTCCCAGACCCAGCGCCACGGAAGCCTTGAGCCGGTAGAACCCGATGCGCTCTTCACGGTCACTCGGTAGTGATAGGCCTGCCAATGCGCTTTGAGCTTCCGTGTACTTACGGAGGTGCACGAGAACGATGGCCCACTCGGTTCGAATATGCGGGTTGCCCCGGCTAGCTGTTGCGGCATGGGCCAGAAATGGCTCAGCCTTTTCGGGCTGGCCTTCGCCTTCATAGATCTCGCCGAGCGCCGTCAGGGCGATGTAGTCGTCAGGCAAAGCTTGCAAGACGGTGTTGAACGCGTCGACGGCGAGGTCGTTCCGCCCTGTGCCGGCGTACGCTTGTCCGAGCATGGTCCGTGCGGTCGAGTCCGCGGGCCAAGTTTGGAGGTAATCGGAGAGAATCCGAATTGCATCCTCAGGATTTCCGTGCGCAAGTGCAGATTGCGCTTGCGAGAGCGGTCCAGAGGGTTGAGGCGAATGCTTTTGAGGTGAAGATTGATTCTGCCGTGCGCCGAGGGCGAGTGGGAAACAGCAGAGAAAGAAAGCGACAGCAACCAGGAGAGAACGTCTCGAGTGCCCACACGTCGTCACGGTTGCCTCTTATTCCCTGAACTGTAAACCAGCGTCGCGGAATTCCGCACGGCAAGGAAACCGCAGGTTCTAAATCTCTACCTGTCTACCAACTTCCGGGCGCTTCTTCGTGTTTCAACCAGTTTTCGATGAGCTTTACGATTCCGTCTTCGCTGATCTGAACCAGTTTTTTCTCTTTTCTGCGGACGCTTCGCTTACGTGCCCAGAATACCCCGGCCAGTCGGTTGCCGTGGACTTCTGCAGAAAATAAGGCGGCCCGCCAGACAGATCGGGCGGTTCGGGAAGATCGCGAGCCTTATCGAGATGAATCAGATTCGGGCGGAACGCGGCAACCGCGGAAGTTTCGAGAGGCCCGCCATGGCCGTGACCTCCATTGGCCTGATGAAACATGCCTAAGGTCTTCATCATTTCGCCGGGAAGAAATTCCCACCAACTCACAAACATCATCGCGGAATCTTTCACTTCATCGGCCACCTGAGCGATTGCCCCGCGGCCCGGTCCGATATTGCCGTCGTGACCATTGAGGATGAAGATCTTTCGAAAATCGATATGCAGAATATTGCGCAAGACGTCCGCGTAATACATCGTCATCACTTCTGGTCGTATCGAGACCGCCCCTTGAAAATGCGCCGTGTGCGCCGGATATTGCGTGAATTTGATTGTCGGAAACAGCACTGCGTCGGTCCGCGCACTCACATGTTCCGCAATTCCTGAAATGATGATCGAATCTACGCCCAGCGGATTGCGCGGCCCGTGAAACTCCAGGCTTCCCAACGGCAATAGGGCAAGCGGATGACTGGACACGACTTCGGCCGCTTCGAATCCCCCGATTTCCTCGAATCGTTTCGGCTTCAAAGAGGCATCGTCGCCGGGAGTGTCCCGGCTGACTGCGCTAGCGATTCCCGGGAGAGCCAAACCTGCCAGCAGGACATCCCTTCTCGAAATCTGCGCCATTTGCCCTCACTCGCAAAATCGCTCGCAGGTTAGCCTACGATCTTGCGGCTTGTCCACGCCCAATTTCTTTGCGAACTCACCGAAAGTCCCCCGTCACGTCCCAAACGTGGCGAAGCCCACGTCATGCCGAAACGTTTCAGTATGGACCCACTTCTTGCCTTGCCCGTGCCCGGCCCCGCTGCTATAGTCCCCGCTCGATATTCGATTCAGATTTTTCCGGGACGCCTGACTTGGCCGAAAACATTTCGCCGCATCTTCCCGCCGAGATCGCCGGTCCTTCCGAAAAACTTGTTCGCGGCATGGGCTTGCTTCAATCCGTCGCCGTCAACATGCTGGGGATGATTGGCGTCGGCCCGTTCATCACCATCGGAGTGATCCTTTCCGCGATGGGCGGGCCGCAGGCTGTGCTCGGCTGGTTTCTCGGTGCATTGTTTTCCGTCTGCGATGGAATGGTTTACGCCGAGCTGGGCGCGGCGATGCCGGGAGCGGGCGGGGCGTATATTTATTTCCGCGAGGCCTTTAACGCGCGCACCTGGGGTCATCTTTTCTCTTTCCTCTTTTTGTGGGAAACAATCTTCGTCGCTCCGTTGTCTATTTCGGCGGCCTGCGTCGGCTTCGCCGAATACTCCCATTATTTTCTTCCCGGAATGGGCCACGCCGGCGTCGGCACCCTCGCTGGCGCTGTTTGTGTGCTCATCACTTTCCTACTGTATCGTCCCGTCAAAGACGTGGGCCGCTACTCAGTCATCATGCTGGCCGTGGTCTTGGCTGCGATGTTTTGGGTAATCGTGTCCGGCCTCATTCACATCAACGTGAAGATGGCGTTCGATTTTCCGCCTGGCGCGTTTCATCTTTCCAAGTCGTTTTTTTACGGACTGGCGGGAGCCACCTTAATCGCGATGTATAACTACGGCGGCTACAACAACGTTACGTACCTCGGAGGCGAGGTTAAAAATCCCGGGAAGAATATCCCCAGGGCCATTGTGTTCTCGGTTCTCATCGTTGCCGTCCTCTACCTCTTGATGAGCGTGGTGATCATCGGAACGATTCCCTGGCGAGATGCCGCGGTCTCTCACGCGGTGGTGTCGGAATTCATCGGCAAGTTGTATGGCTCGCGCGCCGCTTCCGTGATGACGTGCCTCATCCTCGTCGCCACGCTCGCCGGGGCTTTCACCGGCAGCCTCGGTTATTCCCGCATCCTCTACGCCGCGGGCGCCGAAGGAAACTTTTTTAAGGTCTTCGGCCGCGTCCATCCCACGGGCCGCTTCCCAACTGTTTCGCTTCTTGCCACCAATGCCATGGCTATCCCGCTGTGTTGGTTTTCGCTTGAGCGGCTGCTTTCCGCTCTGATGATCATTCAGATCGTCTTTCAGTTTATCCCACAAATCTTCGCGTTATTCGCCATGCGCAGGTATCGCAAGGAAATCAAGCGTCCATACGGAATGTGGCTTTATCCCCTCCCGGCACTCGTTGCTCTGGTTGGGTGGATCTACGTCGCGTGCACGCCGGAACAACGCCAGAATATTGGCACCGCGGTCATTCTTTTGGCGCTGGGATTGGGTGCGTACTTCCTCCGCGCCCGAGCCGTCAAATCATGGCCCCTCGGGCAAGGTGGCGGCCCCTCGTCGACAATTGACTGATGCACCGCGGGAAATATCGCTTACATTTTCTTGGGAGGACAGCAGGAATCTCGCACGATGAGTTGTGTCTTGAGCAAAGCGGGCGTCGGAATGCTCACTCGTCCTTCGATGTGATCGATCAGGATTCTCGCCGCAATCATTCCGATCTCTCTCGCGGGCTGGCGCACCACAGTGAGCCTCGGTCGTAGCAGCGTCGCCCAGTAAAAATCGTCGAATCCCAAAAGGCTGATTTCTTCGGGGCACGCCAGGCCGATTTCTTGAATGGCTGCGAGCGCACCCAGCGCCATCATGTTGTTGGTGCAGAAAATTGCCGTGGGGCGTTGCCCTCGCGTCAAAAGCTGCATCGCGTGAAAATGCCCGCTTTCCATGTCGTTGTGCCCGGTATGAATCATCGACCGGTCCGGGCGGATTTTCGCGCTGCGAAGCGCCGAGATAAATCCCTGCAATCTGTCCAGCGATGTCCCGCTCGAAGCGTCGCCTGTAATCACTCCGATGTCGCGGTGTCCGAGGCTCAGTAAGTAGGATGTGGCGCTTTCCGCGGCCTGGGTGTTGTCCACTCCCACTCTTCCGATATAGGTGTCACGCTCGCGCGGGTGACGGTCCGCGTACACTACCGGAAGATTCCCCAGGACTGCTCTCGCTTTTCCCCCGCCTGCGTTGATCGCGGGGACTCTCACGACGCCGTCGACACGGCGCCGGTGAAACGAATCCAGATAATTGCGCTCTTCTTCCCAACTCTCTCGAGAATCTCCGATCAGTACCGTGTAACTTGCTGAAGCCGAATAATCTTTTGCTCCTCGCACGAGCTCGATGTAAAAGTTGTTCGACAGGTCGGGAACCACGATCGCGATGGAGTGAGTTTTCTGAAGCCGAAGCCCGCGAGCGAGATCGTTCGGACAATATTTCAGCGTCTTGATCGCTACGTCAATTCGGCTGCGCATGTCCGCGCTGACGTAATCCGAATTATTCAGGGCGGCGGAAATTGTCGAGACGGAGGCTCCCGCGGCCTTCGCCACTTCGCGAATCGTAACGTGGCGCTTTACGGGTTTCGCTTTCGACATCAACCGAGTCCTCCTGCCCCGTTCTTCAAAGACCGAGTCATTATGTTTTGCAAATCAGGAGCTTACTAGAAACCGTCATAAAGCCAAAACCAAAACGTTTCGGGAAATCGGCCTCTTGCAAAGCGTTCGGTGTATACTCACCCCGGGCCGCGAAAATTTGGCCGCCGGCCTCGATTTCTTGCCTCGCGTTGGACCGCTGCGTCCCATCTCTCGGTCACATAGCAACTGCGAACGGGCAGGAGGCGGAGGAGCCGATGAAGCAACTCGTAAAATTCAAGAGCCCCTTGCACGAAATGACCCAGACGACTCCCACGTGTCTCTGGAATGATTCGGCATCTCTCCAGGAACTAAACTACGCCCTCGATCATGGCGCCGTTGGAGCCACTTGCAATCCAGTCATCGTGGGTGAAGTACTCAAGAAGGAAATGCATCTCTGGAAGGATCGCATCCACGAACTTATCGGAGAGATGCCGCTCGCTACCGAAGACCAGATCGCCTGGAAGGTGGTCGAAGAAATTTCGATCAAAGCAGCGGAACTCCTGATGCCGGTTTTCAAGCAGCACCGCGGGATCAACGGCAGGCTCTCGATTCAGACGGACCCCCGTTTTTTCCGGGATTCAAAGGCGATTGTGGCGCAAGCCGTGCGGTTCGATGCCTTGGCCCCCAACATGATTGTAAAGATTCCTGTCACCAATGCGGGTATCGCAGCCATTGAAGACGCAACCTACCGGGGCATCAGCATCAATGCTACGGTTTGCTTCACGCTTCCGCAGTGTATCGCCGTCGCGGAGGCCGTCGAACGCGGTTTGAAACGCCGTCAGGGCGAGGGCAAGGACATTTCCGCCATGGGGCCCGTGTGTACGATCATGGTCGGGCGGCTCGACGACTGGCTCAAAGTTCAGATGGAAATAGATTCGATCACGACCGATCCTGGGTACCTCGAGTGGGCTGGAGTCGCCACTTTCAAGAAGACTTACCAGATCGTTCGTGAACGTGGATATCGCATCCGGCTTCTCTCTGCGGCTTTCCGCAATCACATGCACTGGAGCGAATTTATCGGAGGAGAGGTCGTGATTTCCCCGCCTCACAAATGGCAGGTTCGTTTCAATTCGAGCGATATCGAGGTTATCGCGCGGATCGACAAGCCGGTCGATCCCAGAATCGTGGATGAGCTTCTGTTGAAATTTCCGGATTTCCAGCGCGCCTACACCGAAGATGGCCTTTCCATGAACGATTTTGACTCGTTCGGCCCGACCAGGCGGACTCTTCGCCAGTTCATCGCCGCCTGCCATGACCTTCCGGCGATCATCCGCGATCGGATGATCCCAAATCCCGATCAGAAATAATCAGTGAGCTTCAGCAACGGCTACAAAAACTCGGCTCGTTAGACCAAATCTGAAATCTCCCCTTTCTTCTCGCCCGTATACGGTGCCGCGCCAGCAAGTGCGGACGCCAAGGATTGCAGGAGAAATCCGAGCGGCGCGACGCAAATTCACACGGCGCGCGATTTGACGACGAGGCCTGACCTCCAACACAAGTTCGGAAACTTGCGAAGAGTTAGAGTTCGGAGCGAGCTGGAGCAGCTTGTTGGGCGCCACGCCGCGTGACCGAAAGCGCGGCGGCGCGATTGGCGAAACGGCACGCGTCGCTGATGCTTGATCCCTCGGAAAGGGCCACCGCCAAAGCGGCGTTGAAAACATCGCCGGCTGCGGTCGTGTCAACGGCGTTTACTTTTGGCGCGGGAATTAATTCTTCGTCCTTACCGTCGCGCAGCGCGCAACCTAGGTCTCCCAATTTCACAATCACGGTGCGAGGGCCCTGGGCTTGGAGTTTCGACGCCACATGGAACGCTTGGGCGACATCCAATCGGCCGGGGGGCAGGCCGGTCAGAATCGCCGCTTCGCTCTCGTTGGGAGTGATGATATCGGTGCTTTCCAAAAGTTCCGCCGGAAGAGGCTGGGCGGGCGCAGGCGCAGGGTCGAGGATGGTGAGGACCCCCGCGCGATGCGCCGCTTGCGCTGCGGCTACCACGGTGGGCAACGGTGTTTCCAATTGCAGCAAAACCGCCGCAGCACCCTGAAAATTCGCGCGAGAATCTTCGATGTCCCGCGGAGACAACCGATGATTCGCGCCGGGAACAACGATGATCGAATTCTGGCCGCTGTCGGCCACAAAGATCAGGGCAATCCCGCTGCTGCAATCGGCCGTGGTGCCAACGCCACTCACGTCGCAACCCACGCTCTCGAGATTGGCGCGCATGCGTCTCCCGAAATCGTCCTGGCCAACCTTTCCGATCATGGAAACGTGCGCGCCAAGTCGGCCAGCTGCAAACGCCTGATTCGCTCCTTTGCCGCCCGGCTGCGAGAGAAACGTGTGACCGCTGATGGTTTCCCCAGCGACGGGAATCCTCGAGGCGCAGGCCACCAAGTCCATGTTCAAACTTCCCACCACCACGATTTTCGAGCTAATAGCGCACTTCACTTTCTGGCAACCGCGATCAATTACTTGTAAGTATTCAAGCGAGTGCCGCGCGCGTAACAAACCGTCGCGTCATGAGGAAGAGCTCTGCATATCTTGACGCTGCCAATTCCAGCAAGCCACCCCAAGTGGCGTTGACCATATCACTATTCAGTAAGCGCATGGAAGACGCCGGCGTCCGGCGATCCGTTGCGCGCGTCAAACCGGTCAAGCTTTGCGTGTCGGGTATGCGGTGTAGCGGCACTGCATTGAATCGATTCAATGATCCCTTCAAAATAAAACCCCATGGCAGGGTTGAAGAAGAAGCGCGACTAAACTTAGAGTGGCCAGCGCCCCCCGTCAAGTGATAGGTTCACGCTGTATCCTGCATCCAGGTTCAACGGAGCGGGAATCACTTGCCATGCCTACGATCAAGGAAGTTGCGAAGCGCGCCAAGGTCTCTGTAGGAACCGTTTCACACGTCCTCACCGGAGCCGCTTCGGTAGGTCCGGAACGCCGGGAACGCATCCTGACCGCGATGCGCGAACTCAAATACCACCCCAACGACATCGCGCGCAGCCTGAAGCTGAGCCGCAGCCACATGCTCGGGATGGTGGTATCCGACATTACTAATCCGTTCTTCTCGCAGCTGGTTCGCGGCGCGGAAGACGCAGCGATGAAGCGAAATTACCTGTTGGTAACATTCAACACGGACGAGCAGGTGGAGCGCGAGAAGTACGTGCTGACCGTGCTTCGACAAAGACGCGTCGACGGCGTTCTCCTGGTTGTTGCTCCAGCGCGCGGCAAGCCCTACCACGTCCTTGAATTGATGGCCTTGGGGACTCCTGTGGTCTGCCTCGATCGCGTCCCGCGCGGCGTCCGCATCGATTCTGTGACGGTCGATAATGTCGGCGCCGCGCGCAACTGCGTAGAGCATATGCTCGATCAGGGTCATCGCCGGATCGCGATTCTGACCGGATCGCTTCTCCTGCAAACCGCCCGCGCCCGACTTCAGGGATACAAGGAGGCGCTGTCCGACCGGCGAATTCCGATTGATGGGCGGCTGATCTGCGAAGGTAACTTCCGAGAGGACAGCGGCTTCGAACTCGCGCTCAGATTGCTAAGCAGACCCGATCGACCCACAGCGGTGTTCGCATCCAACGGCCTGATGGCGGTCGGCGTCATGAAGGCGCTGGCACAGATGGGCCTGCGTTGCCCGCAAGACGTGGCTCTCGCGAGTTTCGACGATCTGACCCTCGCCGAATTACTTCACCCTCCGTTGACCGCAGTCGTGCAGCCCGCCTACGACATCGGTTACCAGGGCGCGACGCTGCTTATGCAACGCATCGAATCCGGAGAAAAAAACAGCAAGTCTCGCCGAGAAAACGTGCGTCTCGCGACCGAGTTGAAAATCAGAGGCTCGACGATACGAAGCAGGTAACGCCGAATTCGACACGTTCCGCAAGCTCCGCAATAAAACGCAATCGAAAGAACCCCTTAGAGCTCCCGCCCCTGTCAATGTGCTCCAATTGCGAACGCGGATTCGCCCGCTAATCCATTGAACGCAATGCTTTGCGGTATTACACAAGGATTACAAAACTCCTCTTGCGCTCCTGATAGTCTAGGTGTGCTCCACGGTCGATCACAGGACTGAACAGAAGGGCGGGCCATCACAATGGGACTCAACGTACAATTCGCGGACCTGGAAAAGAAGCGGGCGGCGGACGATGAAATCAACCGGGTCACCGCGTTCTTCATGATTGCATTTCATGTAGGAGCCGTGGCGGCGCTCTTCTTTTTCACTTGGAAAGCGTTCCTCGTGGCGGGCTTCCTTTGGTGGCTCTCGGCGAGCGTCGGAATCGGAATGTGCTATCACCGGCTGCTCACGCATCGCGGCTACAAGACGCCGAAATGGGTCGAGTATGTTTTGACGGTCTTCGCCACGCTGGCTCTCGAAGGCGGACCGATCTTCTGGGTGGCCACGCACCGCATTCATCATCAGCACTCGGACCGCGACGGCGATCCCCACTCCCCGCGGGACGGCAAGTGGTGGGCGCACATGGGCTGGATTCTTGTTGGTAAGTCCATGCATCACGACACCACGACGCTGGCGCGCTACGTCCCCGATCTCGCGAAAGACAAATTCCACGTCTGGATCACGAAGTACCACTGGCTTCCGCTCACCGTGCTCGGATTCGTCCTACTTGCCATCGGCGGTTGGCCATTCGTGTTCTGGGGCATCTTCTTCCGTACGGTCTTTGGCCTGCAGACGACCTGGCTGGTGAACTCGGCGACGCATTCCTGGGGTTCGCGCCGATTTGTCACGAAGGATCTATCCACGAATAGCTGGTGGGTGGCGCTGCTGACGTGGGGCGAAGGCTGGCACAACAACCATCACGCCTTCCCAATCTCGGCGCGGCACGGACTTCGGTGGTATGAAATCGACCTGAATTGGTACGGCATTTGGGTGCTGCACAAGCTTGGCCTCGCCCGCGAGGTTCGCCGCGTGAGGCTCACCGCGCAACCAAAACCTCAACAGAATGCCGACGGTGTCCAAGAGCCCGCGGCCGAGCTTGTGACCGCCTGACCTGACAGAAGGTGCGCACGCTTCGCAATTGGCGATAGGCCGACAGCGGTGGCGCGCGTCTTCGGCTGAATGATTGGGTTGTAGCGCACCGATTCAATCCTCGTTCGTCCTCCGTGCCTCCTTAAGCGGTACAATCTCGACGAGAGCCTATGCAGATTTCCAGCCGCCGGAAGACGATCGCGTTTTTCGTGACGCTGGGCGCGTGTCTGGTCGCGCTGGCGGTCGCACTGAACGTCGGCTGGGTGATTCTCAATTGGCGCGAAGGTGTTCTGCTTCTCTTCGGCGTAACTTTCTTCGCCGCCATCATCGCCGGAATGATCCTGAACACTCTTTTCCTGATCCGCGAGATTCGCCGCAACGAACAGCACGACAGCTTCATCAACGCGGTCACCCACGAACTGAAAACGCCGATCACATCGATTCGCTTGCATTTGGAAACGTTGCAGCGCCGCGATGTGAAAGAAGCGCAGCGACAGCAATTCTACAAGCTCATGCTCGTCGACAGCGATCGTCTTCTCGGAACGGTCGAGCAGGTCTTGAAAGCGAGCCAGGCCGGCTACAGAGGAGGTTTTCGGTATCGCACCGATATCGATTTCAGCGCTCTGGTTTCCGAGTGCATGGAACTCGCGCGCGAGCGGCATCATCTCCAGCCCGACGCGCTGCACTACGAGCCGCCGAAGAACGGCACGCGAATGACTGTACGGGGCGATCCCGAGGAACTTCGGACCGCGGTAACCAACGTCCTCGACAATGCCGTCAAATATTCGGGCGGCCACGTGGATGTATCGGCCCGGATCGAGATGCCGGATGAGAAACACTTTCTGCTCCGCGTCCGCGATCATGGCGTAGGAATTCCAGCCGCTGAATTGAAGCGAATTTTCAAACGATTCTATCGCGTGCCTGGCCGCTCGCGCTCGCAGGTGAAAGGAACCGGACTGGGCTTGTTCATCGTTCGCTCGATCGCGCGGAAACATGGAGGACGCGTGTTCGCCGAAAGCGGCGGCGTGGGCCATGGGACCACGATCCTGTTACAACTGCCGAGGAGCCGCGCATGAGCCGCGTGCTCGTGGTTGAAGACGAAGCGCACCTCGCGGACGGATTGCGATTCAACCTCGAAGCGGAAGGCTATGCGGTGAATGTCGTTGGCGACGGCGAATCCGCCACAGAACGATTGCTCAACAATAAAGAGCATTTCGACGCGGTCGTCCTGGACGTGATGCTCCCCGGCAAAGACGGATTCGAAGTGGCCACTGCGTTGCGCCATGCCAAAAACTACATTCCTATTCTCATGTTGACGGCGCGCGGCCGGCCAGAGGATGTCCTTCAGGGCTTCGCCGCCGGCGCCGATGATTATCTTCCCAAGCCATTCGAGCTGCCGATCTTTCTCGCGCGGCTTCAAGGTCTTCTCCGCCGAAGCGAATGGGTTCGCCGGGAGCGAGATGAAACGGAAGCCGTGGTCGATGCCATCGAATCCGGCATTGGCGATGACGAGGTGTTCTCGTTCAACGGGAAGACCATCGACTTCGCTGCGCTCGAATTGCGGGCCAAAGGCAATACCATCCACCTGACGCTGATGGAGGCAAAGCTTTTGCGCCATCTGATCCGCAACAAAGGTCGAAACGTCTCGCGCAAGTCGATCCTCGAAGATGTGTGGGGGCTCCGCGAAGACACCGACACGCGCGCGATCGACAATTTCATCGTCCGTCTGCGCCGGTACATCGAGGACGATCCCTCAAAGCCGAGGTATTTGCTGACCGTCCGCAGCGTCGGCTACCGTTTCATCGCGTGAACCACGTAATTCCCCTACCCTGTCCCTCGTGAACAGCTCCCGCCTGCCTTTTCGGTCCCTGTCCCCAAGTACCATTTTCAACCCCCATCCGGTGCGCTAGCCTGTCAAGCTGATGGCTGATCGCCCCGAAATCAGGCGACGTAGCAAACGACTGAGCCTCCAAGTGCCGGTTCGAGTCTATGGACGAGCGGCAGGGGACCAGCCGTTTCGCGTGGTGACAGAAACGCTGGCCGTCAACGCGCACGGCGCACGAGTCGAGCTTTCGATGCTTGTGACGCCGGGGCAATCAGTGCTTTTGGTTCATGGCATTACAGAAGAAGAGAAGGAATGCCGCGTCGTGTACGTGCAGCCAAGCAGCCGCGGAAAGTGGAAAGTCGGCCTCGAATTTGTTAGGCCTGAAGGAAATTTTTGGCACATGTTCCAACCGCTCCGGCGAGTGAGCGGAGAGAGGAAACATCATGTGGAATAACGCACCTGGAACGCAGACGGCTCCGAATCCGGCACGCAATAATGCGTCACCCTATGACAATTTCCAGCCCGAAGGGCGCGCCGCGCGCGATATGGCGACGCTCGGGCCGGGATTGACGCTGAAGGGCGAGTTGACGGGCCACGAAGATCTCTATCTGAATTGCAAATTCGAAGGTCCCGTCAATTTTGGCGGGCACCGCGTGACGATCGGGCAAAACGGCGTCGTCAACGGTGACGTCGTCGCCCGTGAAGCGGTTCTGCAGGGTAAACTCAACGGTGACTTGCGCGCGCACGACCGGATGGAAGTCAAGAAGGGCGGAGCGCTGACCGGCGATCTCACCACGGGCCGCATCTCGATCGAAGAGGGCGCCTATTTCAAGGGGCACATCGAAGTCGATCCGAGCAACAAGCCTGTCGGCGGCGATCTCGGAGCGATTCTCGAGCGCGCGGGCAAGAAGTAGCGCCGCGCGCACAAAAAAAGTTTACGTCCTCGCAATACCCGGCAATTCAAACCGGGGCTGCTCCAGCTGGAGCGGCCCCGGTTTTTTTTCGCGTCTTCACACTCAACTTCACTGGCGGCTGTACGAGAAGCGCGCCTTAGACGCTGATCAGCCGAGCGGCGCTCGCAGCGCGAGGTCACGGTGCCGCCGGCGATTCCCGAGATAGAAAATGGCAACGCCGACCGCCAGCAATATCAGCGTCAGCCCCACAATTTTGAGGACCGCGAGCGCCGGACGCGGCTCGTCCGCGCCAGGAGCGACGGACAGCGCGATCGATATCAGCGTTGTGATGAAACCGACGACCCCCAGCGTGATTGCTGCAGGCTTCCCTCCCGGCACGCGCATGACTTCCGGCCCAGCAGCCTCGCCTTGCAAGCGAATCAGCGCTGCAAAAACATAGAGGTACGGAATGAAATAGGTGATGATCCCCATACTGACAAGCACTTCATAGGCGCCGTACACACTCGTACCCGCCTGGCCCAGAAAAATAAAAAGTGCGGCGCACGCCGACTGCGTGATCAGCGAAACGTACGGCGTGTCCCAGCGCGGATGAAGACGCGCGAACGCCGGAGGAAGATATCGATCGATTCCGGCGACGAACGGAATGCGCGCCGTGCAGGCGAGCCACGCGCCGAGCGTCCCGATATTGCTGACCACAATCAGCAGTGCCGCGATAGGAATGATTCCGCCGAAGCCGATGCGACCCGCCGCGCTTGAAATCGCCTGCATGATGCCCTCGAGACCGCTGACTTCGTTCGATGGCAACGCAATCAGGATCGCGACGGTGCCGAGAATGTAGCCGGTGGTAACGACAATGCCGGCGCAGAACAGTGCACGCGGAATATTCCGCCGGGGATTTTCAATTTCATCGCCGAGAAAAGAAGCGGACTCCGAGCCGGCGAGCGCGAAAACGATGGTCGCCCAAAACAATAAGTCGCGAAAATGCGCGTGCGGGATGAGATTGGCGGGACGAAACGAAGTGGCCGAGCCGAATCGATGCCAAGCCACGGCCGCAATCACGTACAGAATTCCGATAGGCAGCCAAGTGCCGATGGCGCCGAGATTGTGCAGCCATTTTCCGACGTTCAGGCCGACGATGTTGAGCGCTGTCCCCAGCAACAAGCCAGCGAGTGAAAACAGAATGAAATAAGCGCGATTACCGGCGAGATGCCGCCAGCTCGGCGGGCCGAGATAGAGTGCGCAGCTCGCGGCGAAGTACAGGATCGCGGGAAAATAGGGAATATTGCTGACCCAATACGTCCAGCCGCCCAGAAAACCGGAAAAATCTCCGAAGGCGCGCTTCGTCCAGACGTACATGCCGCCTTCCTGCGGGTAGCGCGAGGTCAGTTCCATCACCGACATCACCAGCGGCAGATAAAATGCGAACCACGCGATAAGCCAGATGACGACGGCGCTGGCGCCCGCGGTGGCTGCGGTGGCGATCCAGCGAAGGCTGATGCCGGTAACCACATAAAACAAAAAGAGGTCCCGGAAACCCATCACGCGCCTGGGAGTTTTCGAGACCTCGTTATCCGGCATTCGCCCTCGCTCTTGCGGAGGTGGAACGGCGCGACACATCATGCCCTGAACCGTGGGCGAATGCGAATCCTCGCTTCGCTAGCTCCGGTCGTGCCCGTAATATTCGTACGCCGACATCGGCTTCTCGCCGTCTTTTTTCCAGATGCGCGTGTCGGGCGGAAGCTTGCCGAGCGCCCAGGCCATCTCGCGAATGTGGGATGAAACGGCGCCGCAGCATGCGCCGATATAATTGATGCCGAGGTCGCGCGCCTTGAGCGCGTACTGCGCCATTTCGCTGCGGCTCAATTGATAGGGATCGAGCTCGGTGGGAAACGCGGGAAGACTCGTGAAATCGCGGTTCTTGGCGGTGGTGCGATAGGCCACCGGCTGGGCCGCGATGTAAGCTTTCACGGCTTTGCGCATTTCCGCGACGAGCGGCAAGGTGTGCTCGGGACTGCGCAAGCAGTTGACGCCGACGATGTCGGCGCCGGCATCGACGAGCGCGCGAGCGCAATCCGCGGCGGTCTTGCCTTCCGGCGTGACGTCTTCATTTTCGAAACACATGGTGACCATCGTGGGAAGGCCGGCCTTTTTTCCACGCTCGACGCACAGCAAAGCTTCGCCGAGAAACGAAAATGTTTCACCGATGATGAAATCGATGCCTTCGCTGGTTTGCCATGCGAGCTGTTCGTCAAAGAGCTTTCGCACGCGATCGTGCGACGCCTTGTCGTTTGGCTCGTACATCCATGTCAGGCTCAGGTTTCCCGCGACGAGACATTTGTCGCCGGCAACGTCTTTCGCGATCCGCACGGCTGCGCGATTCAGCTCCTCGATCCGGGTGTCGAACCCCACCGTAGCGAGCTTGTCGCGGCTCGCATAAAACGTCAGCGCCTGCAGCACGTCCGCGCCGGCCTCGCGAAATTCAATGTGCAATTCGCGCAGGGCTTCGGGATGCGTCAGCGCCACTTCGGGCGTGAACGGTCCCGCGCGCACCCAGCCGCGCTTTTCGAGTTCGAGTAAGTATCCGCCGTCGCCAAGGACGATTCCTTCTTTGAGGCGTTCGAGGATTCCCTTTTTCATGTGGCGTCTCCGTGATTGTGATTTTGCGAAAATGCGCCCCCGTGACGAACGGCGGAAAGCTGCGAGATTTCGTTTTGAATGGCGCGCGTGCGGCCGAAGCGTTCAGGCCGTTGCAACGCGCTCACGCGGCTCCTCGTTTCAGATCGCGCAGGACCTGGTGCGCGGCGTTGTACCCCGGCGCTCCCGTCACGCCGCCGCCGGGATGCGCGCCCGCGCCGCAAAGATAAAGTCCAGCGACGGGCGTGCGATATTTCGCCCAACCGGCCACGGGGCGCATGAAAAACAACTGATCGAGCGAAAGATCGCCGTGAAAAATATTGCCTTCGGTGAGGCCGTAGGTGCGCTCAAGATCGAGCGGCGTCAGAATTTGCCGCGCGAGAATTGAATTTGGAAAATTGGGCGCGTACGCAGCAATCATCTTTACGACGCGGTCGCCCAGAAGCTCGCGCTTCTCATCCCACGTTCCCTCGCGCAGTTTGTACGGCACGTATTGCACGAAGCAGGTCATGATGTGCGTTCCCGGAGGCGCAAGCGTATCGTCCACGTTCGACGCGACGACGCAATCGACCCACAGATCCTCGGGGATTTCGCCGAACTTCGCGATGTCGTAGCAACGCTCGGCAAATTCGAGAGACGGCACCAGCGTGCAGAACGATCGCTGCGATTTCGGCCACTCGCGCGGCATGCCTTTGAAATTCGGCTCTTCGCTCAGCGCGAAATTCACTTTCGCGCACGGCCCCGCCATCTTGATGCCTTCCACTGCGCGCCGGAATTCCGGGGGCAATTCACCCGCATCGACGAGCCCGAGAAATGTCCGCTTCGGATCGGCGTTCGATAGCACCAAGCGCGATTCGATTTCCGTGCCATCTTCGAGGATGACGCCGCGCGCGCGGCCATTGCGCGAATCGAATTTCGCAACGGGTGCCGACGTGCGAATTTCCGCGCCGAATTTCTGCGCGGCGGCGGCCAGCGCCTGCGTGATCGATCCCATGCCGCCGATGACGTGGCCGTAAAATCCTTGAATCTCGCCATCGCCGCCGCTCAATAAATGAAAGAGCAAACCGAGAGCCGAGCCGTTGTCGTAGGGCCCGCCATGTTTGCCGTACACGTTGTTGGCGAGAATCAGCGTCTTCATTTTTTCGGATTCGTAATTGCGATCCAGGAACTCTCCGAGGCTGCCGGTGAAAAAGGATGTGAGCTCCGCGATTTCATCGCCGGAGATTCCGCGAAAGCGTTTGCCGACGTGCAGCAGTTCGAGGAATCCCGCGAGGCCCGTGGCGCTTACGTCCGGCGGCGGCTCGAGGAAGAAGGGCTGAAAATAACGGGCGAGTTTCTTGAGCTTGTCATCCACGCGGACGAACGTCTCCGCATCCCGCGCGGACACTTTCCGAAACTCTTCGACGGCGCGCCCGCGATCGGTCCACCACGGCAGCACCGTGTCGTCGCGAAACGCCACCAAAATCGCTGGATCGCACGGCACCATGCGCAGTCCATGCGCGCCGAGTTCGAGATCGCGGATCACCGTCGGGCGCAGCATGCTCGCGATGTACGATGTTGTCGAAGCGCGGCAGCCGGGCGCAATTTCTTCGGTCACGCAACAGCCGCCCACAATCTCTCGCCGCTCGAGCACCAGTGTCGAGAGTCCCGCGCGCGCGAGGTACGCCGCGGCCGTCAAGCCGTTATGACCGGCGCCGACGACGATCACATCGTAGCGGTTGTGCGTCGAGAAATTCATCGCCCCTATGACCCATAGTCACAAAATCATTGCCAACGGGCGCACATCATATTACAGTGCGGCGCTAGAGTTACGCGATTGTTTGTGACCGGGAGTCATCAATGCCTCAGAAAGCTCAACAAGCCGTATTCACCGCCCCGCCGCGACCACTTGCCGAACCGCGCCCGCGTCTCGAAGCCAAGCGCGTGCGCATCATCGACGCGGCGATGCGCTATTTCGCAGAGCAGGGTTATCACGCGACGCGCATCGAAGATCTTGCCGCCGAACTCAACGTCGCGAAGGGCTCGATCTTTCAATATTTCGGCAGCAAGGCCGGCCTGTTTCTCGAAACTTATCGAAAGGCCGCGCGCTCGTTCCCGAAATATCTCGATTGCGCCGCCTCGGTTCGCGAAAAAGGATTTTTCGAAGTCCTGCGCTACTGGTTGACGCGGACCGAACACATGCTGCACGAAGATTGGATTCCCTATCGCGTGGTGCTTCTGGGCAATTACGGCGTCGATCTTTCGTTGAAGCGCGAGATCAACCGCTTCCTAATCTCCGAAGACCCGTACGGCAGCGCCGCCGTCGTGCGCTTTGCCATCGGCCGCGGAGAAGTTCGCTCCGACGTCGATCCGGCAATGATCGCTTCGATTCTCGAATGGACGATGGAGCGGTTTCAGGATGCGTTGCTGACCGAGGAGCTCGATCCAGGACTCTTCCCGCATCCCGGCGATCCGGAAAAAAACAAAATTCGCATTCATCAGTTCCTGGCAGTTCTTCGCGGTGCCATCGGCGCGCGGCAGCCGCGCGAACGCGATGACGCATAACCCGGGAACGGCGAAAGGATGAACGCCATGGAGCAACCCGTTCAGGAAATTCTCGCGATCTACGACGACCAGGCGACGCTGGCGGAAGCGCACACGATTCCGGCGCCGTGGTATTTCGACACACGCATCGCGGAGCTCGAGCGGCACCGCGTCTTCGGCAAGACGTGGCAGGCCATCGGCCGGGCGGAACAAGTTGCACAGCCCGGGCAATTCATCACCATGGAAATTGCCGGTGAGCCGATCGTGGTCGTCCGCGGCAATGACAACGTGCTGCGCGCGTTCTTCAACGTCTGCCGCCATCATGCCGCCGCCGTCGTCACCGAGCCGTGCGGCCACGCGCAGCATCTTCGCTGCCCGTATCACGGTTGGACCTACGGCCTGGATGGCGCGCTGAAGGGCATGACCGAGTTTGAAGGCGTGGGCCATTTCGAGCGGTCGCAAAATGGTCTCGTGCCGATCCGCGTCGAGACCTGGGAGAGTTTCGTCTTCATCAATCTCGATCCGAAAGCGGAATCACTCGAGAGCTTTCTGGGCGGACTCACCAGGCGCGTCAAGCCACTGCGTCTCGAAACGCTGCAATTCGTCGAACGGCGCAGCTACGATCTCGGCTGCAATTGGAAGGTTTACGTGGACAATTTTCTCGATGGCGGCTACCACGTCCCGCACGCCCACAAGGGCTTGAACAGCGGCATCGACATCACGAAATACACTATCGAAAATGAGGATCGCTTCTGCGTGCAGTCCACTCCACTGAAACAATCCAAGGAAGACGCGGACGTCGCCGCGACGCGCACCGGCGAAATGGGCCACTACTTCTGGCTGTATCCGAACTTCATGCTGAACTGGTACGAGGGCTATCTCGACACGAATCTCGTGCTGCCGCTCGCTCAGGACCGCTGCCGCGTGATTTTCGATTTCTATTTTGCGAAGACTGGCGGCGCTGCGGACGACTACAACCGACAAAGTATCTCCGTCAGTCATCGCGTGCAGGAAGAAGATGTTTCCCTCTGCGAAGCGGTGCAGCGCGGGCTGAACTCTCAGGCGTACATTGCAGGCAGGCTATCGGTGCGCCGCGAAGCCGGCGAGCATCTTTTCCATCGCCTGCTCGCGGCGGATTTGAAGGGGACGCACGCGGCCGTCGCGCGTTAAATTCTTCTCGCGCGCGAGAAATGCATTCGTGCGCGTTCCCCTATCGACGCTCTGCCTGCGCTAGTCAAAAATGACGGTTTTGTTGCCGTAAAAAAGAATTCTGTTCTCGATATGCCAGCGCACCGCGCGCGACAGAACAACCTTCTCGAGGTCCCGCCCTTTCTGAATCAAGTCGTCGAGCGTGTCGCGATGCGAAATGCGAACGACGTCCTGCTCGATGATCGGCCCATCGTCGAGAACTTCGGTGACGTAGTGGCTCGTCGCGCCGATCAGCTTGACGCCGCGCTGATAAGCCTGATGGTGCGGCTTGCCACCGACAAACGCTGGAAGAAACGAATGGTGGATGTTAATGATGCGGTGTGGGTAGTGGCGAATGAAATCACCCGACAGGACCTGCATGTAGCGCGCGAGCACAATGAGATCGATCTGGTTCGGTGCAAGAAGATCGAGTTCCTTTTTTTCCGCGGCCGGTTTGTTTTCCCTGGTGATCTCGATGACATGCAGAGGGATGCGATAGAAATCGGCGAGCGCCTGCACGTCGGGATGGTTGCTGATAATCAGCGGAATATCGCACGCCAGCTCGCCGCTGCGATGCCGGTAGAGCAAGTCCACGAGGCAATGATCGTACCGCGAGACGAAAAGGGCCACGCCCGGACGGTAACTCGAAAGCGCAACGCGCCATTCCATCTTGAATTTATCCGCGATCGGCACGAAGTGGCGGCTGAATTCGCGCATCTCGATTGCGAAGTCCGAGAGATCCCATTCGACGCGCATAAGAAACAGCCCGAGCTCTTCGTCCTGATGTTCATCGGCGTGGAGAATGTTGCCGTTGTTGCGGAAGATGAAATCCGCAATCGCCGCGTTCAGGCCCTTCTGGTCCGGGCAACTGACGAGCAGGACCGCGCTGTTTTTTGTGCGTGACGCCATCATTTTCACCCGAGGTTTAATCGTAACGCGCGCGTCCGCGACGGGGAACTTCTGCGCGACGCATTTCTGAATTCAGCGACGACCCTCGGTCATTGATGATCCCGCGGAATCGTGTCCGTCCACTTTTTCGTCCGGATCACGCGGCCGTTCTCGCGCAGGATGCGCTCGTAATGATAGTAGAAGTTCTGCGCATCACTGTGCAGTTCGAGAACCGAGCTGAAGATTATCTCGCGATCCTTCAGCTTCACCTTCGTGTCGGCTTTCCCGCTAATCGAGCTGATGTCGCTGTGCTCATCCGACGCGTCGTAGCCGATTTCTTCGTGATAGTCGATGCGGCCCCAGGGAAATCCGCTCCACGAAGCGCCGCGCCAGCTGACGTGCGCCGTGTGATGAACTTCGTCGCGCGTCACGTCAAACGTGCCCGGCCACGTATCGCCGCCGCCGGTGACTCCCGGCAGCTCTGGTTCTTTGCCGGGCTTCGGAAATTCGGGCGGCGCCACGCCCGCAACCGGAACGATCGGCAAAATCAGGCGCGATGGATTTTCTCCACCGAGCGCAAGTGTTGTGGTCATCGCGTAGGGCGTGGGCCAGAGCATCGGCCAGAGCGCGTTCGATACAGCGAGACGAATGCGATGTCCGCGCGGGAAAATCCACGACGTCACATGCATTTCGATTTGCAACGGGTACGTGCGTCCGGGCTCGAGATCTTTCGGATCGCTCGCGGAGTCGCGCTGCGCCCCGTTCAATCCAGCGCCGGTGATCAGCGTCGTGCTTCCATCAGGCGCAACGTCGGAGAGCCGCACGATCCAATCGGCCAGCGGCACGGACGCCGAAGCATTCAGCACGACGCGCGGCAAACCGAGTATCGCCGCATCGTTCTCGAGCGGCAGGGAATCGTAGACGAGGCTGAACGCGTCGACCGGCCGCTGATCGTTCGTCAAATCGCCCCACCAGAAACCCGCCTCGACGCCCGCCGTCGGAACGTATTTCAATAGATCTGAATTCGCAGCGGGAGCCGCGTCGCTCAATTCATGGTTCGGAACGAGATACAGCGCGCGTTCTTTCATTTCCCGCGGAGGCCACGCATTTTCGCTGCGCCATTCGCCCGGAATTTCTTTGCGGCTCGGATCGGGCGCGTACCAATGCTGCATATAAACAGTGATCGCCGGCTCTTTCTCAATTCCGTTGTCCTCGTCTTTCAGCCAGCGATCCCACCAGCGCACCGCCGAAGCGCGCCATTCAATCGCCGGGCCCGGCTCGGCATCATGCGGAAACGTGTGATTCCAAGGCCCGATGAGAACTCTCACCGGCGTTTTCATCCGCGTGAGGAAGCGCGGAATTGTGTCGCGATAGCCGTCGTAAAATCCACCGATGAGATACACCGGAATCTGAATTGCGCCGTAGACCGGCTGCTCGAACGGCTCGCGCCAAAATGCGCCGTCGCGCTGGTGATGGAGATAGAGAATAAACCATGGCGTCGAATCGAATCGCGGCGCGAGATGCTTTTCGTCGGTCGGAAAATCCGGAGCTTCCGTCGTCTCCAGCTCCTGATCCATCCCGAGTTCGAATTCATCCGCGTGCATGATGCCGTCGATGTAATGAATGTCGTCATGAAAGAGCTGCTCGGTGGCGTCCACGGCGATGATCGCTTTCAACGCGGGCGGCCTGCGCGTCGCTATCTGAATCGAATTGAATCCGCCCCAGGAAATTCCCATCATTCCTACATTCCCATTCGACCACGGCTGGCGCGCCAGCCAGGCGATCACTTCCATTCCGTCTTTCTGCTCTTGCTGCGAATATTCGCGCTCCGGAGGAATTCCGTCGCTCGCGCCCGTCCCGCGAATATCTACCCGCGCGCTCACGTAGCCGCGCAGAACAAAATAGGAATGCAGCGAATAATCCCGCGCAGTGGACCAATCATCCTTGCGATACGGCAGGTACTCGAGAATCGCCGGAAATTTTTCGTCGGCTTTTGCTCCTTCCGGCATGTAGAGCGTCACCGCGAGTTTCACGCCGTCCGCCATGGGAATCGCGGCCTTCTCGATGTGAATTCCGGAGTATGGCGTCGCGGCGGCGTTCGATACATTTTCGTTCGCGCGCGAAGGCCGCTCGGCGCTGTAGGCGATCGCCAGCGCGACGCTCGCGAGAAAAACCGCACCGCCGAGCAGCCAACGAACTCGAATTGGTCCCATGAGTTCCATTCCTCGACGCTCGGTTGATGGCAATCTATTTCCGCTTTTCGGCGCGAAGACTATCACAGAATGCCCCGCTCGGCCGCCGCCCGCGCTCGTGCTCAAGAGCTGTCCAGCGCGACACCGTGACCGTGAGTCACTGAAAAGAAAGCGTTTAACGAACATGTCAAACGGCCATCGCCTCACAAAAAATCCAATTGCACCCGCCGCGGCCGGACGGTATCATTCTTGCGAAGAGAGAGATTGGAACTTAGGCGGTCCGACTATGGGTGTGCGCTCCCCGGACGCCAGTATAGACAGACGGAGGAATCGCATGGAATGGACCACCCCGAGCTTCGAAGAAGTCAGCCTCAATTGCGAAGTTAGCTCCTACGCCAACGCAGAGCTCTAGTCCCGCGAATGCAGGTTAAGGTCCTCGGCTCCGCCGCCGGGGGAGGATTCCCGCAGTGGAATTGCGCATGCTCGAATTGTGCGCGCCTCCGCTCGGGAATTTTGCATGGCCGCGCGCGTACGCAAGCGCAAATTGCGGTTCGCGAACCGGGCTCGTCCTGGTGTTTGATCAACGCCTCTCCCGATCTCCGCACGCAAGTTCTCTCGGATTCTGATTTTCATCCTGAAAAGGGCCCGCGCCATTCGCCGATCGCCGTGGTTGTCCTGACCGGCCCCGAGATCGATCAGGTGATGGGTCTCCTGCATCTCCGTGAATTTCAGCCGCTACGCATTTACGCGACGGCTCACGTCACGCGGCTTCTTCGCGAATACAATTCTCTCTACGCCGCGCTCGAGCGAGTTCCGGGTCAGGCAATATGGACGCCGATCTGGCCGCAGCAACCGTTTGAGCCGGCAGCAGCCGATGGCGTTGGCCTGAATCTGCGGCTCGAAGGACTTCCGCTCGGCGGCGGGGCCACGCACGATGCATCCGCTCTGCAAGAATTGGACGATAGAGCGCTGGGATTATTCATCGAAGGGCGCAGCGGCCGTCGAATGTTCTGCGCGCCGGCGCTTCCCCGTTTAAACGCTTCGCTGCTCGAATCCCTCGAGGCGTGCGAAGTGATCCTGATCGACGGCACATTCTGGTCCAATGACGAACTGGGTCGCGTCCGCCGCACCGGCAAAACGGCTCGCGAGATGGGCCACGTTCCCATTTCCGGCAGCGCCGGAACGCTCGCGGGGCTGGCGAAATTGAAACGGCCGCGAAAAATTTTCTTTCACGTCAACAATACGAATCCCATATTGGATGAAGGCAGCCCCGAGTACCGGCAAGTGATCGACGCCGGTTGTGAAATCGCGCACGACGGAATGGAATTCGAATTATGAACTCTCCCGCTCAGACAGGCGCGTCCGGCGATCTGGCGGCGCGCCTCAGAAAAATCGGCGAAGAGCGCTACCACCACCGCCATCCGTTCCATCTGCGCATGCACGAAGGAAAACTTTCGCGCGGGCAGATGCAGGCATGGGCGCTGAACCGCTACTACTATCAGAGCCGCATCCCGATCAAGGACGCCGCGCTCCTGGCGCGCTGCGAGGATTCAGATCTTCGCCGCGCGTGGCGCAAGCGCATCGTCGATCACGATGGCGATGGAACAAAGCCCGGCGGAATCGAAAAATGGCTGCGCCTCGTGGAGGCTACGGGTCTCAAGCGCGAAGCAGCGCTGCGCGGCGAAGGCGTTTTGCCAGCCACGCGCTTCGCCGTCGACGCCTACGTGCGCCTCGTCTCCGAAAAATCCCTCCTTGAAGCCGTCGCCTCCTCGCTCACCGAGATGTTCGCCGGCTCGCTCATCGCGCTCCGCCTCGACGCTCTGCGCAAACATTATCCGTATCTCGAGCATGGCCTCAGTTATTTCGAAGCCCGCGTCACGCAGGCGCCCGAGGACGCTAGCTTTGCTCTGGCGTGGGTGACCGGGCACGCACGAACGCCGGTCGAGCAGGAACTCGCCTGCAACGCGCTGCGCTCCAAGTGCGACATCCTTTGGGCGCAACTCGACGCCCTCTATTTCGCCTACGTCGAGCCGGGCTGGCCGCCGCCCGGCGCATTTCGCATCGAGGAAAAATAATGCCGCGCCCCTCTCCCGATTCGAAGCCGCGCCTCGCTCCCGGCTGCCGCTTGAGCGACTCGGCGAATCAGGAAGCCACTCTCCTCATGCCGGAAGGCGCGCTGCGCTTAAAAGGGCCGGGCCTGCAAATAATCCGCAGCTGCGACGGCCAGCACACCTTCGAAGAAATCGTCCGCGCTTTGCAGACGGAATTTCGCCAGGCCGATCCGAAAAAGATCGAAGACGATACCGCCGGCTTTCTCGAGAAGTTGCAAACGCGGCGCGCTGTGGATTTTGTATGAGCACGCCCGACGGGCCGCTCGCTCTCATCGCTGAAATTACGCATCGCTGCCCGCTGCATTGCGTCTATTGTTCAAATCCGCTCGAGATGAACGCACGCCGTGAAGAACTTTCCACCGAAGCCTGGCTCAGCGTCTTCGGGCAGGCGGGAAAGCTCGGCACGCTCCAGCTCGATCTCACCGGCGGTGAACCGCTGGCCCGCACGGATCTCACCGAACTCATTGCAGGCGCGCGCTCGGCGAAGCTGTACACCAATCTCATCACTTCGGGAATCGGCCTCACGAACGACCGTCTCGATGCTCTGGTGAAGGCCGGGCTCGATCATATCCAGCTCAGCTTTCAGGATTCGCAGGCCGCTCCAGCCAACGAAATCGCCGGCGCGGCCGCGCACGAACGGAAAATCGCAGTCGCCGCGGAAATCCGGAAGCATCACATCGCCTTCACACTCAATCTCGTCGTCCACCGCCAAAACCTCGATCGCCTCGAAGAAATGATCGCTATGGCCGAATGCCTGGGCGCGCATCGCCTCGAAATCGCCCACGTTCAGTATTACGGTTGGGCGCTCGAAAATCGCGATGCCCTTCTGCCATCCCGCGCGCAGGTCGATCGCTCACTCGAAATCATCCATGCAGCCGAGGAACGCTTGCGCGGCCGCATGCGCATCGAGTACGTCGTGCCCGACTACTACGCGCGGTTTCCGAAAGCCTGCATGGGCGGCTGGGGACGAAAGCTGATGCTCGTCCAGCCGTCAGGCCAGGCGTTGCCGTGCCACGCTGCTGCCGTGATTCCAGGACTGCAATTTGAAAACGTAACCGAGCATCCGCTCGAATGGATTTGGCAGTCTTCGCCGTCCTTCCGGAAATTTCGCGGCGAGGACTGGATGCCCGAGCCGTGCAAAAGCTGCGAGCGCAAAACACTCGATTTCGGCGGTTGCCGCTGCCAGGCAATGCTTCTCGCGGGCGATGCGAACCTCACCGATCCTGTCTGCTCGCTCGCGCCGTCGCACGGAATCGTCGCCGCCATCGTCGAATGCGCCCAGGCACCGCAGCCTCTTCCGCAAGCCTCCCAGTCACCAAACTGGGTGTACCGCATCAATCCTTCGTAACTCCCTTCGTAACTCAATCGACGCAATTCCACGCGCGAGCCCCACTCGATGTAGAATCCCCGGAAGCTTGCCGTCACATTTTGCCGTTTGCGTCATCAGATTCGCGCAGAGGGGGACCGCCTCTTGAGCAAAGACGAAGAAGCGATTCATGACCTCGTGGCTCGTTTCGTCGACGCGTGGAATCATCACGACGCCCGCGCATTCACGGCGGTGTTCGCCGAAGACGCCGACTTCACCAATGTCCGCGGAACTACAGCGAGCGGCCACGCCGCCATCGAAAGTCTTCACGCCAAGGTTTTCAGCACGGTCTTCAAGGACAGCAATCAAACCGCATCCGTCACCAAAATTCGATTCATCAAACCCGATGTCGCGGCCGTGGATGTCCGCTGGGAAATGACCGGTTCGACGAATCCCGATGGATCGCTGCGGCCAACGCGAAACGGGCTCCTCAACTTTGTGATGACGGAAAGCAACGCCGAGTGGCGGATCGCCGTCATGCACAACACGGAACTCACCGGCGCGCTCGCAAAGTAAAGCGCCGATCGTGTCGTCAAATCCGCTCTCAAGCCTCCGCCGAAACTCCACGACCCACCGCATTTGCCCCGTCTTCGCCGATGGCGCATAATCATTTGCTTGTATGCATCCCCCTCGATTTCTCGGAATCTTCTCAGGACTCATTCATGACTAGGCAAGCGCAATTTTTCTCTCGAATCCTTTTGGCTGGTGCGATGTGCTTGAGTCTCACGGCCAGCGCCGCGGGGCCGGCGGCGTCCACTCCTGATCCGCTCCTGGCAACGATGCAGAAGGAACTGGCGCGCGCGAAGACCGATCTCGCGAAATCCGACCCCGCGCCGTATTACCTCAGCTACACCGTCTACGATCAGACCGACGAGGAAATCGTGGCCTCCTACGGCGCCCTTCTCGTCTCCGGCGGCGCGCATCGTCGCAGCGCGGACGTCGTGATGCGCGTCGGTTCGCCCCAACTCGACAACACCCATCTCGAAAATCGCGCCTCCGGCATGTCCTCCGGCCTGCTCCCCCTCGAAAATGATCCCGACGCCATTGCCCGCGTACTCTGGGAGCTCACCGACCGCGAGTACAAGCGCGCATCGCCAGCCTTTCTGAAAGTAAAAACCGACACCGCCGTGCATTCCGAGGAAGAAGACAAGTCGCCCGATTTCTCGAAAGAAAAGCCGCAGGATCACGTCGACGCGAACGCGCCAAAATTTGCTTTCGATCCGCATGCGTGGGAAGACCGCGTCCGCGATCTCTCCGCCAAATTTCGAAAATATCCGGACGTCTATTCCTCTGCTGTCATCCTTTCGATTTCGAAAACTGACATGTCGCTCGTATCCAGCGAAGGCAGCAGCGTGGTCACGCCGACCAGCTCGGTCCGCCTGGTCGTCCAGGCCGAAACGCGCGCCGACGACGGCATGGATCTGCTCCGCGTCGAAACCTTTCAGGCCTTGACGCCCGACCAGCTTCCGGCGCAGTCCGAGATCGAGAGCCGCATCGAAAAAATGGCGAGCGATCTCACCGCTCTGCGCAATGCGCCCGTCGCCGAGCCCTTCGATGGACCCGCGCTCCTTTCCGGCCGTGCTGCCGCGGTATTTTTCCACGAAGTTCTCGGCCACCGCCTCGAAGGCCATCGCCAGCGCGGCGAAAATGAAGGGCAGACCTTCACAAAAAAGGTCAATCAACTCGTCCTCCCGAATTTTCTCAGCGTCGTGGATGACCCGACGCTGCGCGAGCTCAATGGCACGCCGCTCGCCGGCTGGTATCAATACGATAACGAAGGCGAGCCGGCCGAACGCGCCGCCGTGATTCAAAACGGCATCCTGAAAGATTTCCTCACCTCGCGCACACCCTTCAAAGGCTTCGAACAATCGAACGGCCACGGCCGCAGCCAACCGGGCCTCATGCCCACCGGCCGCCAGGGCAATTTAATCGTCACTTCGACGAAGACGGTCCCGAGCGCGGAGCTGCGCCAGAAATTCATCGACGCAATTAAGAAACAAGGCAAACCGTATGGCCTCTACTTCGAAGATATTCAGGGCGGCTTCACGCTGACCATGCGCAATTTGCCCCAATCATTTCAGGTCCTGCCGGTGATGGTCTGGCGCGTTTATCCGGATGGTCGCCCCGATGAGCTCGTACGCGGCGTGGACATCGTTGGAACGCCGCTCGCCGCGCTGACGCACATTACGCTGACGGGCGACAAGCTCGACGTATTCAACGGCGTGTGCGGAGCCGAATCGGGTTGGATTCCGGTGGCCGCGGCCGCGCCCGCGATGCTCTTCTCCGAAATGGAAGTACAGAAGCAAAAGCAATCGCACAATCGCCCGCCGATTCTGCCGCCGCCGGCATTTGATACGAGCGGCGACGCGCCCGCCAATGCCGGCGCGTCCACCGGGGTGAAGCCATGACGCGACAACTCGTGAAATTCTCGATCCGCGCCGCTCCGCGCGCCGCCGCGCTCTTGCTCCTCGCGCTCTCGCCGAGCTCGCTCCTCGCGCAATCGCAGCCCTCCGCCGCGCCCGCTGCTGCGCCCGCGCCAGCGGCAATCTCTTCCTCCGGCTTTTCGGATGCTGCGCGCGTCGCCGCTCATTCCGATCCCGTCCTCGACGCCATGATAGCCGAGATCGAACGTTCGAAAGCAAAATTGAAAATGGACGGCGTGCAGGCGCCGTACTTTATCGAATACCGCGTATCCGACCTTATCGGCGACTCCGCCACCGCGATCTTCGGCGCGTCGCAGCTCGATCAAAAGTCGCACGCCCGCATCATGCGCGTCGTCGTCCGCGTCGGCGATTACAAGCAGGACAGTTACTTCCGCAACGGATTGGGCATCGTCGATTTCGCGCCCTACGAAAACGACATCCTCGCAATGCGCGAGGAACTCTGGGCCGCGACGGATCGCGCCTACAAAGCAGCAGGCGAAGCGTATGCCGCGAAACAATCGCTCGCGAAGCAAATCACACTCGATCCGACCATCAATGATTTCGCGCCTTCGACGCCGCTCGTGGATATCGAGCCGCTAGCGACGCTCGAAGCCGATTCCGCCACTTGGCGCAAAACCCTCGAGGACGCTTCAGCGCTCTACCGCAAGTACCCCGAAGTGCAATCCGTCTCCGTCGCTCTGAAATTCACGGCCATCAACGATTACTACGTGAATACGGAAGGCAGCGTAACGCGCCGCGGTGAAGCTCTCTATTCGCTCGAATCGCGCGCCTCGACGCAAGCGCCGGATGGCATGCGGCTCGCGCGATCTCCCTATGTCATGGTCGCCGATCCAAAGGAACTTCCCACAACCGCGAAATTCGTTGCCGACATGGACGCGGCGTTGAAAACCCTGAATCAGCTTCGCGACGCTCCCATTGTCGATGAAGAATATCGTGGACCGGTGCTCTTCGATGCCGATGCGTCGAGCGATGTCTTCGCCGATCTGGTCGGCAGCAATGTCCTCGGCGTGAAACCCGAACCGGGCGCGACCGCGCGCACCACCGGCGAATTTGCCTCCAGCTACAAGAGCCGCGTCTTGCCGGATTTCGTCACCGTCATCGATGATCCCACGCGGAAAACTTTCGACGGCCACAGCCTCATCGGCGCCTACGATTTTGACGACGAAGGCGTGAAGGCCGCCCCAATCACCGTGGTCGACAAAGGCACGCTCACCAACTATCTTCTGGGCCGCCTGCCCATCCGCGATTTCCCCGCTTCGAACGGGCATGGCCGCGCGACTCCCGGCGGCCAGGCGACTCCGAAATTCGGGAATCTCTTCCTGAACTCGACGAATGCCATGCCGCTCGCCGATCTGAAGAAAAAATTAATTGATATGTGCCGGGATCAGGGAAAGCCGTACGGCTATTTCGTCGAAACGCTCGGCGAGGAGCTGAGCCCCCGGCTCCTCTACCGCATCTGGGTCAATGACGGCCACGAAGAGCTGGTGCGCGGCGCCGTCTTCAACGAACTCGACACGCGCTCCATCCGCAGCGACCTTATCGCCACCGGCGACAAACCCGAAGTGTGGAACCGCGAAGGCCAGATCGCCGAAACCGTCATCACCCCGGCGCTTCTCTTCGACGAACTCGAAGTAAAACGCGCCGACACCGCCAAGGACAAGCTGCCCGAGTATCCGCCTCCGCCACTGAAATCGGCGCAGTAGCGGTCCTCGCGCGTCGATCGCCGCGAGACGGTGTTGAGCCTGTTTCGACGCTTCGATAAAATCCCAAATACACGAGTCTTGTTCTGGCGTGGTTTTGCCGGCTGGACGAGAACTAAACCGAGGATATAGAGGTTGGTGTGCTACGTGTTGGCGTTATACGTGGGTCTTTGGTTTGGTCGCACTTGGGCTTGGATCCGGTTTTGCCCTCTGACTTCTTTAAAGACTCCCTAGCCCACGGTTTCGTCCGCCTAATCTTTCTCCGCGAGCTGCTTGGCCCAATGCGAGAGATGATTGAGCGATGGGACGTGCGTGTGATCGAGCTCGAGCGGCGTAATCGAAATCGCTCCGGCAAAAATCGCCGCGTAATCCGTGTCGGGCTCGATGCCTTCCTTCACTTCCTGCTCGTGCAGCCAATAATATTTGCGGCCGCGAGGATCCTCGCCGGGCTGGAGTAAATTGCGCGAAATTTTTGACGACTGCCGCGTAAATCGCACATCGCCCTTCCACGGCTGCGGCACGTTCACGTTGAGCACCACGCCTTTCGGCAAGCCTTCCTTCAAAACCACGGGCGCAAGCTTTCGCGCGAATTTTGCCGCCGGCTCGAAATTGAAATCCTTGCCGCGGTACGCGACGGAAATTGCCACGGCCGGAATGTGATTGATCGCGGCTTCCATCGCCGCGCCCACCGTTCCGGAATAATAAATATTTTCGCCCAGATTTCCGCCGCGATTGATTCCCGAAATCACGAGATCGGGCGGCCGTGGAAACAAAGTATGCAAGGCAATAATCATCGCATCCGCCGGCGTGCCGTCCACCGACCATTCGCGTTCTGCCACCTGTTCGCAATAAATCGGCTGCCGCAAAGTCAGCGATTGCGCGGCCGCGCTGCGCTCGCGGCTCGGCGCGACGACGCTGATCATCCCGAGCCCGTCGAGCTCCTTCACCAGCGCGCGCAACCCGGGAGCGGCGATCCCATCATCATTTGTGAGTACGATATGCGGCATGGAATGCGAAAGGGCCTGACCCGCAGACGCGTCTTGGGGAATCGCACTGCCCAAGCGTGGAGAGAAATGGTCGGGACGACTGGATTCGAACCAGCGACCTCACGCACCCCAAGCGTGCGCGCTACCAGACTGCGCCACGTCCCGACCGGGACCGCCCAGAAATCAGCGTATCACTCGCGTTCGAGAAGGGTCAAGATGGCCACGAGTTCTTCGCGCAAATCGAGGAACAATTTGCGTTGCGCGCGTGAGGCCGACGGCGGCGGTTGCGATGGCGCGACGCGCGAGGGCGCCGCGTGTTCCATCTTCGCGCTGCCGCTTCCGGCCGCGAGGTCGGCCAAATGTTTCCGCGCGCCCGCAATCGTGAAGCCTTCGTCGTAGAGCAGCCGCTTGATTTCGAATACGGTTTCGATGTCTTCGCGGCGATACAGTCGGTGGCCGCTCGGGCTCTTGACTGGCTGAAGCGTCGGAAATTCAGTCTCCCAATAACGCAGGACGAACGCCTTCGTTCCCGTCAGCCGGCTGACTTCGCCGATGCGAAACAGGCTCTTCTGCGGCGCGAGAGGAAAAGATGAGGCAGGTGCGGCCATGTTCTATCCGTATCGTAGGACGATTTCCAGCCGTGTCAACGGTTTCTCGCTGGGCAAAAACCCGCCGGCGGCTTCAGCGCAGCATTCCGCCGCTCAGGCGGCCGATCAGATCGCGCCCTGCGTCGTGCGGCACCTTGCGGAACTGGTTGTAAAGCACTTCGCTCCACAGAACCGGGCCGCGCTGGTTGATCAATTCTGTCGACCATTGGTAGAGAAATCCGACATTCCAAAGCGCCAGCAGCGCGACTACCAGGCTCGCGCGAACCAGCGCGCCGCGCGGCTCCCGCCAGCACCGCGCGAATCCGTCGAGCGTCCCCGCGAGGCCCAGAACAAAAATCGGCGTCAACGACACGAAGAATCGGTTCCCGAATGATGTCACTCCGTCCCAGAAGACATAGCTCGCGATGACGTAATAAAAAATCACGATCGCCGGAACCAAGAATTTTACCAGGCCGCCGAGGCGCTTTCGCGCAATCACGAGTCCTGCCAGCGACAGAATCAGAATCGGCGTCCAGCTCAGTAAGCCGTGATCGGATGAAAATAAAATGGCGAACAGCTTCGGCGAACTCCAATGCCACTCGGAAATTTGTCGATAGCCGCTGTGAAACATCGAGCCATAAATTATTTTCTTGGTGATCAGCGTCGGCAGCATTCCCACCACGAAAATGACGACGAAAAAAGTCTTCGCGGCGGCGAGCCGCAGAAAATTCGCGCGTCCGGCGAGCGGCCCGCGAAGCGCGGACCAGTTCAGGGAGATCGCTTCAAGCGCGGGCAAAAGCAGAAAAATGGCGTTGACGTAGTAAATATTTGTCATCAACGCGCCGGCGAGCCCAAGCCAACCCCATCGCCGAAGCGTCACTTCGCCGCGTGTGCGATCCCAATAGAAAAGAAAAAGTCCTACGGCGAACGCGGAAGGAATGTGAGACCACGACAAGTCCCAATAAAGATAGGCGGGAAACGAACTCGCGAGCCAGATCCCGATCGTCGCGAGCAGCGCCCAGCGTTCATCAAAATAGCGTCGTGCCCAACGGAACGCGATGAGCAGCGCGCAGAAACCGTAAAACGCGGTGCCGGCTGCGAGCGCGAAAAAATAGGGACGCGAGAAGCCGTCGGCGGCAATGTGCGCGCCAAGCGCGTCCGCCGCAAGCACTCCTATATGCGCGACGATGAGAAACGGCGCCCAGAGCAACGCCGAGCCGACTGCGTAGTGATTGCTGAGATGGCCCGCCGTCGTCCATTGGAGAAGATTGACGTTGCCAACTCCGTCTGGCCGGCCCCAGTCGATTCCGGGAAATCCATGGCGCCAGTCATTTTGAAAATCAAAATTGTGCTGGATGAGCGGCGCGCGGACCCAGGCGTAATATCCGGCGCCATCGCCGCGAACCGATGGATGGAGAAAAATCAGCGACAACAGAAACACAATGCCGAGGCGACGTTCGCTCCTCGTCACCTTTTCTCTTTCCGCTTGCTGCGCTTTCCGGACGAGCCGTGACGACCCGGTGAGCCGTGGCGATCGGACGAGCCGTGGCGCTCAGACGAACCGCGGCGTTCAGGCGAACCGCCGCGCTCGGAACGTTTCTTCAGCCGCTGGATGAATCGAATCGGCGCGCCGGTGAAATGAAAGCGCTCGCGAAGCTGATTTTCGAGAAAACGCTGGAAGCTGAAATGAAGGGGCTTCGTCTGATTCGTAAAGAGAATAAATGTCGGCGGCGAACTCGATGCCTGCGTGATGTAGTAAATCTTGATCTTGCGGCTGGCTGGTGAGGTCCCGCGATCGAGATCCACTTCAGCGAGCCAGCGATTCAACTCGCCGGTCGAGACGCGGCGCTGCCGCGCTTCGGCAACTTTGTCGATGAGCTGATACAATTTTTCGACGCGCTCGCCTGTCAGCGCCGAGACAAAAACCACCGGCGCGTAACTGAGAAATTTCAATTTCCCGCGCACGAGCGCTTCGTAATCCTGCGCCAACATTTGCGGACGAAATTGACCGGCGGTCCGGTCCGGATTCCTCGGCGGACGCTTTTTTGGCGTCTCGACTTTCTTGCGCCCGAGCTCAAGCGCCAGGTCCCATTTGTTCATCACGACGATGACCGAGCGGCCCGATTCCTCGGCATAGCTCGCAATGGTCGCGTCGTGCGAGGTCACACCCATCGCGCTGTCGACGATCAGCAGCGCGATATCGGCGCGCTCGAGGTGGCGTTTCGCCATGATGACGCTCAGCTTTTCGGCGACCAGCGTCGTCTTTCCTTTTCTGCGGATTCCAGCGGTATCGAGAAAACGGTAAACGTGATCGCCGCGCACCGCGACCGTATCGACGGCGTCGCGCGTCGTTCCCGGCACGGGCGAAACGATGGCCCGCTCTTCGCCGACCAGGCGATTTAGCAGCGTCGATTTGCCGACGTTCGGCCGGCCGATGATGGCGATATTAATTTCGGCCGCCGCCTCGGGCGCTTCGCGCTTCACGAAATTTGCGGTCAGCGCGTCGAGCATTTCGTCGATGCCGAATCCGTGCTCGCAGGAAATCGGAAAAACCTGATCGCTGAATTCGTAGAACGGCGCGGCGAGCGGAATTTGCTGCGGTGAATCCACTTTATTCGCGGCGATGACGGGCGGCTTGCCCGCGCGGCGCAAAAGCTGCGCGAGTTCGAGATCGAGGGGCACGGGCCCGGTGCGCGCGTCCACCACTTGCACAACCGTGGTGGCATTCTCGATCGCGAGCTTGGCCTGCCGCAGAATTTCGCCCGGGATTCCAGCTTGCTCGTCGGGCACGATTCCACCGGTGTCCACGACTTCGAAAGGTTTCCCGTCCCACGACGCCGTGCCGTAAATGCGGTCGCGCGTGATGCCGGGCTCGTCGGTGACGATCGATCGGCGCGTCCCCGTCAGCCGGTTGAAGAGCGTGGATTTCCCCACGTTCGGCCGGCCCACAATCACGATGGATGGAAGCTTTTCGTTCATTCTTGTGACCGCGGCGCCAGTTTCGCCTCTACTCCAAGAGTCTTTTTTGTGACTCTTAAGCGCAGTGCCTCTCCTTTGTTTTCAATGATTTGCGGCGCGTTCAAATCGAGCCGTGCGACTCGTAGAACTGCTTCTCGGCGATTTTGAAACTGCCTTCGCCTTTGCCTTCGAATATATCTTCACAACAAGCGTAGCAGGGTTCGACGGGAAACGCGAATTCGGAAGCTGTGGACATTTTCTCGAGAGACGCCGACGCGATGGCAGTATGGACGGGTTTCCCACGCGCCCCTGAAGTTGCTTCTTCAGTTGCACCAAATGTCGATTCCTAGTGCAGCTTCTCAATCTGTTGCTGCACCTGGCTGCGAAATTCCAGCGGATGCGCGACTTTGTGAAATGGCTCGGGAGTTCCGCCCGTCCCGATCACCACAATCGTTCCGTAACCCAGCATCCTGCCGAAAGCGGTCTCGCTCACTTCGATGCTTTCCACTTTGTTCAGCAGCATTTCGATCGTCTTCCGGCTGGCCAGGCCCGTCTTGATCACCACACGGCGATTCGTCACCGCCATTTCCGTCGCGCTCCGCCGCACCATTCCCACTAGAATCGTCACGATGCCGCAAACGATCAACGCAGCGCCCCCGCCTTCCATGATGTGCAAAGTCTTGATCTCAATTCCCGTCTGGTTGAGAGCGTAATAAATCAGAAGCGCTCCCGGCAGAGCGAGAAGCAAGCATCCCACGACAATGTGCCCCAGCATCACGATCCAATGGAGCCGGGTCTGGTAAATCACCGTTTCGCCGGGAACCAAGTTCGATTCTACGTAGCTCATCCGCTTCTCCCCCTCAGTCGCTCAGCCTGCTTCATGACTATGGTCTGAAACTGATTGCTCATCGAGTCGAAGTCTCCCACGAATTGCCGGCACGAGTGATGTTTTTCTCTTGATCACCGCCGCGAGAGCGCGGGGCGCGAATATTCTTAGAACGTTTGTTTCGATATTGTCAAAGCCTTGGTCGCCCGGCCGCCGGAACGCTGCTGTTTTCGCGGGGGCATAATCACGTGGTAAATTCGTTGTGTCCGGGGCGCAAGAAGCGTAGGATGCACTCGCCAGAAGTCCAAATCGGAAATTCCGGCTCAATTCTACTGTTGGGGTGACCTCCTCTCGAATGAGAAGGCTCTGGTTACTCACGCTACCGCTGCTCTTCCTGCCAACGATTGCCTTTGGCCAGTCTGCAACCGTCAATTGGACGAACGTTCACCAAGAGATTGATGGTTTCGGCGCATCCGATGCGTTCCAAGCGACCCCACTCACGACGACGCAGGCTGCTTTCTTCTTCGGCACCAGCCCCGGCGACATTGGCCTGTCTTTGCTGAGAACCGCAGTTCCAAATAATGGCGACCAAGCCGGAAACTGCGCCACAGTGAATTCGGGCTGTGCCGGTCCATTCATAAGTGACATGCAGCTGGCCATCCCGTATGGAGTGCGAGTCTGGAGCACCTCGTGGTCACCTCCTGCCGCATATACCACGAACGGCAGTACGGACTGCTCCGCCGGGTCCGGCTCCGGCGCACTCCTCTCGAGTGACTATTCCGCGTATGCGACCTGGCTCGCCAACTATGTCGAGAGCGTGAAAACGTACGGCGGCATCAGTCTCTATGCGCTGTCCGTTCAGAATGAACCCGACATTTGTTCGTCGTATGACTCGGCGCTGATGTCCGCGGCAGCGTTTGATTCGTTCATCAAATCCAATCTCGGACCGGCGTTCGCATCCGATGGCTTGAGCACGCTCATCATGATGCCGGAGCCAACGGGCTTTGACGACTACGTGAAATACGCGCAGACCTGCATGGGAGATTCGTCGTGCTATCAGTACGTCGGAATCAATGCCTGGCATGATTACGACGCCACGTATACCGCTCCCGATACGGTCAATTCCGTCTCCAATGCCTATGCGTCTCTCGGAAAGAAGTTCTGGGAGACGGAAGCGTCTGCCGGGGCCGGATTCGGCCCGAGTCTTTGCACCGAGCCGTGTTTTGACGCCAGCATGGCCAACGCATTGATGTGGGCGGCGATCATCGACAACCGGATAGCGGTTGCGAACGCCAATGCGTGGAGCTACTGGTGGTTGATCAACTATTACGACGATGACGACGAAGGACTCGTCGGCGGAACCGGACAAGCCGAGATTGCCCAACGCGCTTATGTCATGGGCAATTATTCCATGTTCGTGCGGCCCGGATATTACCGCATCGACGCCACCCACATACCCCAGAGCGGAGTGACCGTCTCGGCCTATCAAAATGCGCCGGGCGGAAACCTTGTGATTGTGGCGACCAACCAGAATGGCTCGAGCGTCTCCCAGGCTTTTTCGATCACCAACGCGCCGACGTTCACTTCCGTCACTCCTTATATTACTTCGGCAAGCCTGAGCCTGGCTTCGCAGTCGAGTGTAGCGGTAGCATCCAATTCGTTCACTTATACGCTGCCCGCTGACAGCGTGACGACCTTCGTAGGCACGGCGATAACTTCGCAGGCCGCGACACCGGTAATCAGCCCGGCCAGCGGAAGCTACACTTCACCGCTGACCGTCTCGATGACATGCTCGACCTCAACGTCGACGATGTTTTACACGACGGATGGAAGCAATCCCACGGAGAGCTCGGCCGTCTACACGGGGCCGTTCTCTCAGCCGGTTCCCGCAACGGTGGAAGCAATCTGCAGCGCGAGCGGATACACGGATAGCTCCGTCGCCACAAATTCATACACGCTTCTTGGCACTCCTGCCGTTTCAATCTCTCCGGCGAGCCTGAGTTTTGAGAGTCAATCGACCGGCACGCAGAGTCCATCGCAAGTCATCACCGTGCAAAGCACAGGCGGCGCGCCGCTGGCGATCAACCTGCCGATCCAGATCACCGGGACGAATGCTGCAGACTTTGTGTTGACGACCTCGTCCGCGCCGTGCCCTGCAAACCTCGCAGTAGGTCTGAGCTGCCAGATCGATGTGGCCTTCGCGCCCACGGCCACTGGGGCGCGCTCGGCGAGCGTTTCAATCACGAACAACGCAATCGGCGCTCCGCAGACCGTGCCGCTTTCTGGCACAGGATCACCGGGCGCAGGCAGCTCTGCAACCGTCAATTGGACGAACGTTCACCAAGAGATTGATGGTTTCGGCGCATCCGATGCGTTCCAAGCGACCCCACTCACGACGACGCAGGCTGCTTTCTTCTTCGGCACCAGCCCCGGCGACATTGGCCTGTCTTTGCTGAGAACCGCAGTTCCAAATAATGGCGACCAAGCCGGAAACTGCGCCACAGTGAATTCGGGCTGTGCCGGTCCATTCATAAGTGACATGCAGCTGGCCATCCCGTATGGAGTGCGAGTCTGGAGCACCTCGTGGTCACCTCCTGCCGCATATACCACGAACGGCAGTACGGACTGCTCCGCCGGGTCCGGCTCCGGCGCACTCCTCTCGAGTGACTATTCCGCGTATGCGACCTGGCTCGCCAACTATGTCGAGAGCGTGAAAACGTACGGCGGCATCAGTCTCTATGCGCTGTCCGTTCAGAATGAACCCGACATTTGTTCGTCGTATGACTCGGCGCTGATGTCCGCGGCAGCGTTTGATTCGTTCATCAAATCCAATCTCGGACCGGCGTTCGCATCCGATGGCTTGAGCACGCTCATCATGATGCCGGAGCCAACGGGCTTTGACGACTACGTGAAATACGCGCAGACCTGCATGGGAGATTCGTCGTGCTATCAGTACGTCGGAATCAATGCCTGGCATGATTACGACGCCACGTATACCGCTCCCGATACGGTCAATTCCGTCTCCAATGCCTATGCGTCTCTCGGAAAGAAGTTCTGGGAGACGGAAGCGTCTGCCGGGGCCGGATTCGGCCCGAGTCTTTGCACCGAGCCGTGTTTTGACGCCAGCATGGCCAACGCATTGATGTGGGCGGCGATCATCGACAACCGGATAGCGGTTGCGAACGCCAATGCGTGGAGCTACTGGTGGTTGATCAACTATTACGACGATGACGACGAAGGACTCGTCGGCGGAACCGGACAAGCCGAGATTGCCCAACGCGCTTATGTCATGGGCAATTATTCCATGTTCGTGCGGCCCGGATATTACCGCATCGACGCCACCCACATACCCCAGAGCGGAGTGACCGTCTCGGCCTATCAAAATGCGCCGGGCGGAAACCTTGTGATTGTGGCGACCAACCAGAATGGCTCGAGCGTCTCCCAGGCTTTTTCGATCACCAACGCGCCGACGTTCACTTCCGTCACTCCTTATATTACTTCGGCAAGCCTGAGCCTGGCTTCGCAGTCGAGTGTAGCGGTAGCATCCAATTCGTTCACTTATACGCTGCCCGCTGACAGCGTGACGACCTTCGTAGGCGAAGTTGCCGGAGGCGTTTCGACGCCCACGATCTCAAGCCTATCGGCGACCTCAGGAAATATTGCCAGCACGTTTACTATAAACGGAACTAATTTTGGCGCTGGGCAGGGAAGCTCGACCGCAACGCTGAACGGCACGAATTTGACGGTCAACACTTGGAGCGCGACCTCGATCGGTGTGACCGTTCCAAGTGCCGGTTCGACCGGAACGGTAATCGTGACGGTGGGAGGTGTTCCGTCGAATGGCGTCGTCTTTAGCATAACGCCGTATTTGTCGAGTCTCTCCGTGTCCTCCGGACCGGTCGGGACCGGCGTCAACGTTACCGGAACCGGCTTTGCAGCTACCCAAGGCGCGAGTACGTTGGCCTTCAACGGCGCTAATTGCAGCCCAACAAGCTGGACCATAACAAGCATCACGTGTTCAGTGCCGGCCGCCGCGACGACGGGAAACGTTGTAGCGACCGTGGGTGGGAATGCCAGCAATGGAATTTCGTTCACCGTCACGCCCTACATTACAGGTCTGTCACCAGCGGGTGGCACTGCCGGCTCAAACGTAGTCATCAGCGGCACGACGTTCGGCGCCTCACAGGGTTCGAGCACCGTGACGTTCAATGGGATAGCGGCGGCTTGCTCGAATTGGGCCGCCAGCTCGCTCTCCTGTACGGTGCCTGCGAGCGCGACCTCCGGCAGCGTCGTGGTTACCGTTGCCTCGCAAGTTTCGAACGCCGTCAGCTTCTCCGTCGCGGCGAATCCCGCGATTTCCGGCGTGTCTCCAGCGTCGGGAAAAACCGGCACAACCGTCACAATCACCGGAACTAATTTCGGCTCGTCTCAAGGCACCTCAACGGTGACATTTAATGGCGCGGCTGCCTCTGTGTCGAGTTGGAGTGCCACAACCATCACTTGCACCGTGCCTGCGGGAGCGACGAGCGGCAACATACTCGTGACCGTGGGCGGCGTAAAGTCGAATGGCGTAGCCTTTAGCGTAACGCCGTCTTTGTCGAGTCTCTCAGCATCCTTCGGGCCAGTCGGGACCAGCGTCACCATGACCGGAACCGGTTTTGGTTCTACTCAGGGCACTTCGAAGGTCACATTCAATGGAGTGGCCTGTTCGGCGACAAAATGGAGCACGACAAGCATCACGTGTGTGGTTCCCACCGCAGCCACTTCGGGAACTGTGATCGTGACCGTGGGCGGCGTCGCCAGCAACGGAGTTTCGTTCACCGTCACACCACAAATCAAGTCGCTCTCGCCGGCAAGCGGGCCGGTCGGTACTAAGGTTACGATCAGCGGAACCACGTTTGGAGCATCGCAAGGTTCGAGCACCGCGAAGTTTAATGGCGTCGCAGCAACGTGCTCAAGTTGGACCGCAACGTCTCTCTCGTGCACGGTTCCGACGACGACCACTGGCAACGTTGTTGTGACCGTATCGAGCGAAGCGTCGAACGGCGTTACTTTTATGGTTACAGTGACCCGCCGGTAGTCCGGGACACCAACCAAATCCATCATCTGTGGCTCACGTCTGGATCAGACGCCCAAAATCGTTGTGTCCAGGGCAGGAGAGACATACGATGTGCGAGCCGGAAGTCCGTATTGCAAACTTTGATTCGTATGAGAGCATACTTCTATGACTTCCCTCTTGGAGAAATCATGCGAAGGCTAGCAATCTTTTTGTCACTCATAGCACTCGTTGCTGGCGTGACTGGCCGTGGGACTCATGCGCAACAAGTTGCGGTGGACACGGTAATCGACCGCATCTTCCAACGTGAAGGCGACGAAGTAAAGACGCTGCGTCAGTACCAGCCGGTTATCGAGGTCTACGTCCAGGATTTAGGCTCGGACAATAATCCGGGCTCGGCGCTGGCCACCGATCATTACTTCTTGGGAAACGCCACGCTCGGTCTGGGAACGGCTCAAGAACCATCGAAAGGGAACAAGGAAAAGCATCATGAAGCGAAGTTGGGTGGCCTTAGTGACGTCTTCCCCAAAGAATCTGTCCTGGATGGCTTCTCGCGCACAACCTCTCTGGATTCGGAGGACTTTGACCGCCAGCACTATCATCTGGACTATGTGCGTCGCGAGTTCCTCGGTAAGGTTCGCTGCCTGGTCTTTGACGTGACCCCACTATCAAGCGTTCGTGGAGATCATTTTGCGGGGCGAATTTGGGTTGAAGACCAGACCTACACGATCGTCCGGATTAACGGTGGACTCGTTCCCGGTGAACATCCCAAGGGTTTTCGACTCCGTTATGATAGCTGGCGCGTCAACGTTGCCCCTGGCGTCTGGGTGCCCGACTACGTTTATGCCGCGGAAGCCGAAGCCGGGGACATGTTCCTTCACCATGTTCGCTTTCAAGCGCAGGTGCGGCTGTGGGGCTATAACTCGAAGCGCGTCGGAGATGTAGATCGCTCGGCAGAGGCGAGCGAACGCGCCCGGGAGCGCGAAACGGAAGCCATGGTGATGGACAGTATGGAAACCGCCGGTTTGCTGGCTCCCGTGGGATCGGTCGACAAGGTTGTCTGCACCGTCGTCAACAATTTCGAAGTGACCAACAATCTGGACATTGAACCGGACGTGGATTGCCGCACGCTGCTTACCTCCACGCTCGAATCGTTCACGGTAGGTCATACACTCGTGATCAGTCGTGGGCTGCTCGATGTCTTGCCGGACGAAGCGAGCCTGGCCGTGGTGGTGGCCCACCAACTCGGGCACATCCTGAACGGAAACGCGCTCGGCGATCTTGGCGCGGTGAATCGGTGGACCGTCCTTCCTCCGGAAGACAGCTTCAATCATTTCGGCTTGGCGCTCGATCCCCATGCAGAAGAAGCTGCCAATGTGAAAGCGCGCGAGCTGCTCGAAAAATCTCCCTACAAAGACAAGATGGGCACCGCTGTTCTTTTCTTTGGGCTCATCGATTCGGACGCAAGAACGCTTTCGAATCTGATCAGTCCGGAAGTAGCCAGCGAAGTGCCACTCGCAAAGCAATGGACGGGTGTCGCGGCTGTTCCTGCCACGGGGAAAGGTCAGCCCATCGCGGCCTTACCATTGGGCTCGCGGATCGATCTCGATCCTTGGAGCGACGAAGTTCAATTCATGACGGCCGAGCCGATCTCTCTGGCCGCCGGCCATGAACGCCAACCGTTCCGCCTGAGCCCCTACATGCCGTCTCTAATTGTGCGTGACGCCGCTCCCGACAAGACAGACAAGCATTGAAGGATGAATTCCTCCGGGCGATCAGAAGGTTAGAACGATTCCCGCTGACGCGTGCGGCTGGCGCTGCGTACTCGAATTGAAATGTGTGAGCAAATAGTCGAGCTGAATGGCTCGAACGGCGACGTGGGGCAGAATCTTGATGTCGATTCCCACCCCCGCAACCCAAGCCCTGAGGTCTCCGAAGCAGCGACGATGGCAGTACCTGAAGCGGAGGCCCTATCGTAAACCGACGAGATTGCCTGTGTCCGCTCACGCGTCACACTGGCGCCGCGGGACACGACCTCCCGATACGTTGACTTGATTGAACGCGGAACCTAAGATTGCCCCTGCCTCTGCCGATGATTGGCCAAACCATCTCGCACTACCGCATCGTCGACAAACTGGGCGGCGGCGGCATGGGCATCGTCTATAAAGCCGAGGACGTCAGCCTTCATCGCTTCGTTGCCCTCAAGTTTCTGCCCGACGACGTGGCGCAAGATCCTCAAGCTCTCGCCCGTTTCGAGCGCGAAGCGCAAGCCGCATCGGCTCTGAACCATCCGAATATCTGCACCATCTACGAAATCAGCGAGCACGAGGGCCCGGCGCTTCATCGCCATGGAATTTCTGGACGGCCAGACCCTGAAACATCGCATCGGTGGCGCGCCGCTTCCGCTCGAACAGGTGCTCGATCTAGGCATGCAGATCAGCGACGCGTTGGACGTCGCGCACACGCAAGGCATCATCCACCGCGACATCAAGCCTGCGAACATTTTTGTCACCGCGCGCGGCCACGCCAAAGTTCTCGATTTCGGGCTCGCCAAGCTGGCGCCTAGTCGCGCAGCGGAACGCGCCGGCGTCTCGGCAAGCCCCACGGAAACCGCCGAAGAATTGCTCACGAGTCCCGGCACCGCCGTCGGCACCGTAGCCTACATGTCGCCGGAGCAGGCGCGCGGCGAGCCGCTCGATCCGCGCACGGATTTGTTCTCGTTCGGCGCCGTGCTTTACGAAATGGCCACCGGGCGAATGCCCTTCAGTGGAACGAGCACGGCGGTCCTTCACGACGCGATTCTCAATCGCATACCCGTCCCGCCCGTTCGCCTCAATCCCGAGGTTCCGGAAAAGCTCGAGGAAATCATCGGCAAGGCCCTCGAGAAGGATCGCGACGTTCGCTACCAGCACGCGGCGGATATGCGCGCCGATCTCAAATGTCTCCGCCGCGACGCCGACTCCAGCCGCCGGATTTCCTCATCGGTGGAATCGCCCGCTTCCGGCTCGACGCCATCTTCTCCGAGCGCCGTCGGTTCGCCCGCCGCTCTCTCCTCCGCGCAGCCCAGCGCCGCCTCTGTCGCCCTCGCCTCGAGCGCCCACATCGCCTCGGGCTCTACTTCCGTCGTCGCCGTCGCCCGCGAGCACAAATTCGGGCTTGCTGCCATCCTGCTCTTTGTTCTCGCCCTCGCCGGCGCAGGCGCCTACTTGGCGTTCGAACTCCTGCATCGCGCCGCGCCGATTCCTTTCCAGAATTTCTCCGTCACTCAAATCACCTTTACGGGCGACGTCTGGGGATCAGCGATTTCTCCGGATGGGAAATATGTCCTCACCGTGAGATCGGGCAACAAGCTCGAGAGTCTTTGGCTCCGAAATATCGCGACTTCCAGCAACACCCAGATCCTTGCCCCGTCTTCCGTATATCCCTTCGACCTGAGATTTTCCCCCGACAGCAATTACATTTATTTCAGGCGGGCGCAAAACGGCGTCGGCGGCGCCTACAATCTCTATCGGCTTCCCGTCCTCGGCGGATCTCCCGACGAAATCGTCCGCGACATCGACAGCCAAATCGACTTCTCCCCCGGAGGAAAGCGCATCTTTTTCGTTCGCGCCAACGATCCCGAAGCGGGCAAATATCGTCTGCTCTCGATCAATCCCGATGGGAGCGATGAAAAGATCCTTGAAATCGCCTCCGTGGTTTCGGGTCAGATTCCGGGATACGTAAGCGTATCTCCCGACGGCAAGCGCCTCGGGGTGCTGACCAACGCCTGGACCTCCGACGCCATCATCCTCCACGACTCCGGCGCCACCGCGCCGTAACGCACTCTCCTCGCTTCCTCCTACTAAGCGTGCCTTTCAGGACCATAGAGGAGCTGACGGCGATACTTGCAGGCCGTGGTTCCCACGGATCGCAGGAACGCACGTCGCATCGAATCCGTACTGGCGAATCCGCAGGCGGCAGCAATTTGTTTAAGCCCTTGATCCGTTCTCTCCAGCTGCCGGCGCGCAGCTTCGGCTCGCATTTGCAAAACATAGCGGGATGGCGTTTTTTCCAGCTCGCGCGTGAACACGCGCTCGAAATTCCGAACGCTCATCCCGGTTCAGTCCGCTATCTCGTCGCAGCGCGATACCCCCTGGCCCGCGAACACCCGCTCGCCCTCGTGACTCCCGCCGATCACTACTTCCTGAATTCGATCTTCGCCAACACCATTCATTGCTCACTCGCGCTGGGAATAAACTCCACACGGTCAGTGCTCCGGCTTTACCAGCCCACGGTCTCACCGAATTCTCTTCTCACAATCAATTAACTTGCTTGGACCCAGAACCGCCTTATACTCGCGTGCCTTCGCTATTGACGGATGAACGGCCGCATTATGACAAACACTACAAGGCCGACGCCGCTCCAGAATGAACCGGAGCATCTTGCCGTCAATGGATTGCGCGCCGAAGCATCTGCAACTTCTTCGACCGCGTCTGCTGGCGCACGGGCCGAGCAACTGTACGTCACAACTGCCGTAAATACCTCACAGGCATTCCCCAGCCAAACTGCTCTCGACCGGCATCAGCACTCAAGTCCGGTGAATGGGGACGCATCGCGGAACGATGGGCCCCGTTTTTCGCAACTTACTTTGAATTGAATAGGAGAGAAAAAATGCCCGAAGAAATTAACAATGATCGCCGCCGCTTTTTGGGTAAAGCGGCTATGAGCCTCGCTGCCGCTGAGTTTGGCATGATGGCTTCCGCGAAAGCACACGCCAGCAACTCATCCTCGGCAGGTGCGGCCGCGATTCCCGCGAAGGCGGGCACAGCGGCCGACGACACGTCAATCCGCCCGTTCCACATCAGTTTTCCGGACGCGGACCTCGCCGATCTTCGCCGGCGGATCGCGGCGGCCAAGTGGCCTGAGCGGGAATTGGTCAGTGATGCGACGCAAGGCGTCCAACTCGCGACCATGCAGAGGCTCGCGCACTATTGGGCGACCGATTACGACTGGCGAAAGGTGGAGGCGAGGCTGAACGCCCTGCCACAATTCGTAACAAACATAGACGGACTCGATATTCACTTCATTCATGTCCGTTCGAAAAATGCGAATGCTTTGCCGATCATCATCACGCACGGGTGGCCGGGATCGATCATTGAGCAGCTGAAGATCATCGGGCCGCTCACCGATCCCACTGCCTATGGCGGCAGGGCGGACGACGCTTTCGACGTAGTGATCCCTTCGCTGCCGGGCTACGGGTTTTCAGGCAAACCGACCATGACCGGCTGGGACCCGGACCGCATCGCACGTGCGTGGATCCTGCTGATGAAGCGGCTCGGATACACGCGATATGTGGCCCAAGGCGGCGATTGGGGAAATTGTGTCACGGAGCTGATGGCTCTGAAGGCGCCTCCGGAATTGCTCGGCATGCACACCAACATGGCGGCCACCGTTCCAGCCGACATTGACAAGGCTGCGCTTGCCGGGGCTCCGCCGCCGTCCAATCTCTCAGCCGACCAACTGCGCGCGTACAACCAGCTAGCCTTTTTCTATAAGCACGGCCTTGGCTACGCCATCGAGAGCGCGAACCGCCCGCAGACGCTATACGGAATCGCGGATTCTCCGGTGGGTCTCGCGGGGTGGATCCTTGATCACGATGCAGCCAGCTACGCGCTCATCGCACGCGTCTTCGACGGTCAGCCCGAGGGCCTGACGCGAGACGACATCCTCGAAAACGTTACGCTCTACTGGTTGACAAACACGGCGGTCTCGTCGGCTCGTCTCTATTGGGAATACAAGGGTGGCTTTTTCGACGTCAGGAACGTCACCATCCCGGTTGCCGTGAGCGCCTTTCCGGACGAGATCTATCAAGCGCCGCGGAGTTGGACAGAGAAAGCCTATCCCAAACTGATTTACTACAACCGGCTCCCCAAAGGCGGCCACTTCGCGGCCTGGGAACAGCCGCAGGTGTTCTCCGAAGAGCTCCGCGCGTCATTCAAATCACTGCGCTAGTTGCAGAAAGGTGGGCGGCGCGCACGTTGTGCGCGCCGTGCTTCCACGCGACATGTGGCGGCATCCAATCAGATCGAATAGGAGCAGAGGTAAATGAACTCGAGCGCGAAACAGCAAATGGCAACCCGCGAAGTCTCTCGGCCGGCCAGCGCCGAGCGGCGGTTGCAAGAACTTGGCATCAAGCTCCCGGCACCGCCTGAGCCGTTCGGCATGTATGCGGAAGCGGTGCAGACGGGCAATCTGCTTTTTCTGACCGGGATGCTTCCGACGGAAGGCCACGGGGCGAAATTCGTAGGGCGCGTCGGCGCGGAACTCGATGTGGAAGCGGGGTGGAAGGCGGCTCACCTCGCGGCGCTCAACGTCCTTGCTGTCGCTCGGCAGCATTTGGGGTCGCTCGACAAAATTACACGGGTCGTCCGGCTCAGCGTTTCGGTGGCCACTTCGGGAGATTTCCGCGATCAGCCGAAAGTCGCTGACGCCGCTTCGGAGTTGCTGCAAAATGTCTTTGGAAGAGAGAAGAACCCTTGCCGCTCGGTGTATGGCGTCGCAAGCCTTCCCCTCGGCACGCCGGTCGAGCTGGAAGTTATTTTCGAGGTTGCGCAGTAAAGGTGGGGCGAGCAATGCTCGCTCGCCTCGCCAGTAGCAGTCAGTGCTTTTCAACATTCGCTGAAAATTCATAGGAGAATTTATGGCAACGACAAAAGTCGCGGTAGCCCCAATGAAGGTCGCGCAGGTTCCCAAGGCGGGAGCAGATTTCCAGATCGTCGAGCGCGAGATTCCTAAGCCGGGCGCAGGTGAGGTGCGCATCAAGGTCCAAGCCTGCGGCGTCTGCCACAGTGACGTGCTAACGAAAGAAGGCGGGTGGCCCGGAATTGAGTATCCCCGCGTTCCAGGACACGAAGTCGCGGGCATCATTGATGAACTCGGTGCGGGTGTTTCCGCATGGAAGAAGGGGCAACGCGTCGGTGTCGGCTGGCACGGCGGCCACGACAATACGTGTATCTCATGCCGGCGCGGAGATTTTCGCAATTGCCGCAATCTGAAAATTTCGGGAATCAGTTATGACGGCGGCTACCAGCAATACATGTTGGCTCCCGTGGAGGCTCTGGCGGCGATCCCCGACAGCCTCAGCGACGTGGAGGCAGCACCGCTCCTCTGCGCCGGTATCACCACCTACAACGCCCTGCGCCACAGCGGCGCAATGCCCGGCGACCTTGTTGCCGTGCTGGGTATCGGCGGCCTGGGTCACCTCGGAATTCAATTCGCGAACAAGTTTGGTTATAAGGTCGCGGCTATCGGGCGCGGCCCCGAAAACGCGGCGCTCGCAAAGAAACTCGGGGCGAACGTCTACATCGACAGCAAAGCGACGAAGGCAGCGGACGAATTGCAGAAACTCGGCGGCGCACAGGTAATTCTGGCGACAGCCCCAAGCTCGAAAGCGATGTCCGAGCTGATCGACGGTTTGGCACCGAACGGCGAGCTCATGGTAATAGGTGCGACGACTGATCCCATTGAAGTCACGCCGATACAGCTCATTTCCGGATGTCGGACGATTCATGGCTGGGCCGCGGGAACACCAGCCGATTCCGAGGACACATTGCGCTTCGCCGAACTTACCGGCGTGCGTCCCATGATTGAAACCTATCCGCTCGAAAAAGCGGCCGAGGCTTACGCGCGCATGCTGAGCGGCAACGCGCAATTCCGTGTCGTTCTGACCATGTGAAGTTGCTCCAAACCAAGGAAAGGAAGGCCCCATGCAACATTCGACTTTTTATCGCACGACAAAGATCGATGGGCTCTCCATCTTTTACAGAGAGGCCGGCCCGAAAGACGCGCCGACGCTTCTCCTGCTCCACGGACTTCCCTCGTCTTCGCGAATGTTCGAGCCTCTGCTGACACGGCTTGCAGACAACTACCATCTCGTCGCGCCCGACTACCCGGGCTTCGGCCACAGCGACTGGCCGGACCCAAAAAAATTCGCCTACACCTTCGATCATTACGCCGAGATCATGAATCACTTCACCGAAGCGCTCGCGCTCCAGCGCTACACTCTGTACATGCAGGATTACGGGGGCCCCGTGGGTTTCCGCATGATCCTGGCGCATCCGGAGCGCGCCGAAGCTCTCATCGTCCAGGACGCCGTCGCGCACAACGAAGGCCTGGGCGCAAATTGGAAGACGCGCCGCGCCTACTGGGCGGATCGCGCCACCTACGAAAGCGCGCTGCGCACAAATCTTCTCTCGCTTCCGACCACGCGCGCACGCCACGTCGGCGACGATCCCAACGTCGAGCGCCACGACCCGGATCTCTGGACCGATGAATATTATTTTCTCAACCAGCCAGGACAAGCGGACATTCAAAGCGACCTCTTCTACGATTACCGCACTAACGTCGACGCTTACCCCAGGTGGCAAGCCTGGATGCGCGAGAACCAGCCGCGCCTGCTGGTGATCTGGGGCAAGTATGAACTCTCGTTCGACCCATCGGAGCCGGATGCCTACCGGCGCGACGTGCCGAAGGCCGAAGTGCATATCGTCGACGGCGGGCATTTCGCATTGGACACGGCCGCGGATGAGATCGCCGCGCTGGTGCGCGGCTTTGTCGGTTCTTCGCGTTCAGGCTCCATCGCGCGGCACGCTGGCTGAGCCGCTAGGCGATCGCCCGCGACTAACCGTTAACCCGTGATCCGCCGGCACGGATCGCGTTAGGGAGGATTTCAGATGCGTTCTGACATTGTTCCAGGAGCTTTATTCCCCGACTATGAGCTTACCGACCACACTGCGAAGCGCCGCAAGCTCTCCGAATTGCAAGGACAACATCCCATGGTTCTCGTCCTCAGCCGCGGAAGTTTCTGCCCCAAGGACCGCCGCCAGGCTGAAGGGCTTGTTCAACTCCATCGCGAACTCGAGGTTGCCTATTGCCGCCTTGTCACCATTAGCACGGACAATATCACTCAGACGAATGAATATCGCACCGGCGTCGGTGCCCACTGGCCTTTCCTGTCTGACGCCGGGCGTGTCGTCCAAAAAGATCTCGACATCGCCGAATACACGGATCCTGTCAACAATCCCATGATCCCTCACGTGATTGTCTTCGAGCCCGGTCTTGTCATTTATAAGGTCTACAACGGCTATTGGTTCCTCGGCCGGCCCACTCCGGAAGATCTTCGCCAGGACCTGCGTGCCGTCTCCAAAAAATGCCGCCCGGACTGGGACATCACAACGCCCGAACTCAAAGCGGCGTGGCAGCAAGGCCGCAAGGAACTCTTCTATCCATACGGCAAGACGTACCGTCAAACTCTCGGTGAACAGGATTAGCAGCGCTATCGCCATCGGCTACACGCTCCAACAGGTACTTATCCAGAGGATTCAAAAGTGATTACCGTCAGATCGAACCTCGGACTTTGCGATCGGAGATTCGACCGGCGGAAAATGACAATTTCAAAGCGGCCCCGGCACGCGTACTTCTCGCCGCGGGCGATTCGGGCGGCTTACTCTGCGCGGCGCTCCGTGCTATCGTAGGCAATTCGACAGCGCTCCTGCGAACATTCTGTGACACCCGTGCCGAAAAAAGCGAAAGAGGAAAAAACCGAATCTCTGGCCATCGCGGATATTTTCGGGCCGGACGGCCTGCTCGCGTCGCGCCATCCGGCGTACGAATTTCGCCGCTCGCAGCTCGAAATGGCCGAGATCGTCACCGAAGCTTTCGAGAAGCACCAGCATGCGCTGATCGAAGCGGGAACGGGCACGGGAAAAACTCTCGCGTATTTGATTCCCGCGATTCAAAGCGGCCGCCGCGTGGTCATTTCGACCGCGACGAAATCGCTGCAGGAGCAGCTCTTCCACAAAGACATTCCGTTTCTTCGAAAATATTTTGCGCCCGATCTGAAAGTCGCGCTGATGAAGGGCCGGAACAATTTTCTCTGCCGCCACAAAGTCCATCTCATGGAAGGCCAGCCGGTTCTGAAAGGCATGGACGAGATCGATTGGTTCAATCAGATTCGCGATTGGGAAAAATTGACAGAGACCGGCGATCGCGCCGAGCTGAATTTTCTTCCCGACGACGCCGATCTCTGGAACCGCCTGGACGCCCGCAGCGACACCTGCACCGGACAGAAATGCCCCGAATATCAAAGCTGCTTCCTCACCGCCATGCATCAGCGCGCGCACGAAGCCGATCTCATCATCGTCAATCATCATTTGTTTTTTGCGGACCTCGCGATTCGGCAGGACGATTTCGGATCGATTCTGCCGGAATACGCGGCGGTGATTTTCGACGAAGCGCACGAAATCGAGGATGTGGCCAGCGATTATTTCGGCCGCTCGGTTTCCAGCTACAAATTTGACGAGCTCGCGCGTGATACGGAACAAATTCTGCGGATCGTGAACGCCGGCACGCCTGCCGTCCGCAAATGCGTGACGCGCCTGCGCGACAATGCGCACGCGTTTTTCGAAATCTTTCCAGCGCGCGAAGGACGCTATCCCTTCGAGCCCGCCGAGCGCGCGAGCTTTCTGGAAAACAATCGCGAATCCTACGAGAGTGTGGCCGCGGCGCTGAAACGCCTCGAAGCGGAGCTCTCCGCGCTGACGCCGAGACCCGAAGAAATTGCGGGCATCGCGCGGCGCACGGCGGAACTGCGGCGCGAGCTCGCATTTCTCATGGAGAGCGAAGAACACAATTATGTGTATTGGTTCGAGCGGCGAGGCAAGGGCGTTTTCGTCGCGGCCACGCCGATCGACGTCAGCGCGATATTGCGCGAACAGCTTTTCGAAAAATTTGACACCGTCATTCTCACCTCCGCGACGCTCGCCGTCGCCGGGCATTTCGATTATTTGAAACAACGGCTGGGCCTCGAATCCGTGCGCGAGCGCGTCCTGCCTCAGGAGTTCGATTTTCGCGAGCAGGCACTGCTGTACATTCCGGGCAATCTGCCCGACGTGCGCCACGCGAGCTTTTCCGCGCGCGCAGCGGACGAAATCGTGAAGCTTCTCGAAATTACGCAAGGGCGAGCGTTTTGCCTGTTCACCAGCTACGTGCAGATGCGCGATGTTTACGAGCGCGCCAGCTCGAAAGTGGATTTTCCGCTGCTGCTGCAAGGAACCGCGCCGCGCTCGGTCCTGCTCGAGCGCTTCAAGACCACGCCGAACGCGGTTCTCTTCGCCACGGCCAGCTTCTGGCAAGGTGTCGACGTTCCCGGCGCGCAACTTTCCTGCGTGATCATCGACAAGCTGCCGTTCGCGGTGCCGAGCGATCCGATTGTCGCCGCGCGCGTTCGCGCGCTGAAGGAAGACGGCCGCGATGCCTTCGCGGAATATCAAGTGCCCGAAGCGGTACTCGCGCTGAAGCAGGGATTCGGCCGGCTGATCCGTTCGCGCAGCGATCGCGGCGTGCTGGCCATTCTCGATAACCGAATCCAGCGGATGCAGTATGGTAGAATTTTCCTGGAGTCGTTGCCCGACTACACGACCACGCAGGACCTTGCCGCTGTCGCGCGCTTCATGGAAAATTCCTAGAAGAAATGCGGGGCCCGGCGCCACGCGGCCGCGAACTCGAGAACCAGGGATACGATTTATGTACGAAGTGAGTGTGGATGAAAGTTTCGCCGCCGCGCATAACCTCCGCGAATACAAGGGGAAGTGCGAAAATCTGCACGGCCACAATTACAGGGTTCGGATCGTGCTGGCCGGAGCGGAACTCGATTCCGTTGGATTGCTCTGCGATTTCGTGCATTTGAAGCAGGTGATTCAGAGCGTGATTCGCTCGCTCGATCATCGATATCTGAACGAGTTGGCGCCGTTCGACAAGATCAATCCGTCGGCCGAAAATATCGCGCGGCACATTTTTGACGAAACTTCGAAGCAGATGAAGCGGCCGCCGAACGGCGCGGCCATTTCGAGCATCACCGTGTGGGAGTCGGATGTCACCTCGGCGACGTATCGGCCATAGCGCAATGCGGGAGCGGCGATGAATCGCGCGCTTTATATCATCGCAATTCCGGCGCTCATCACTTCGGTGTGCTGGTTCACATTCGCTTACGGCTGGCGGAAAGCGGTTCCGCTGACGCTGCTCGAACTCGCAGTTTTTATTGGCGGCGTAATTTACGTTCGCCGAAAATATAAAGCGTCTAGCCAGTAGCGCACGGACGCAACCTGCCATGGTCATCACGGAGATTTTCAAATCCATTCAGGGCGAAGGCACCCGTGCAGGCCTGCCGTGCATTTTCGTGCGACTGACCGGCTGCAACTTGCGGTGCACGTGGTGCGACACGGCGTACGCTTTTCACGGCGGCAAAAAATATTCTGTCGACGAAGTCGTCGCGCGCGTAAACGAATTGGCCGGCGCGAACGGCGCAACCCCGCGTCCGGTTTCTCTCGTCGAAATTACAGGCGGGGAGCCGCTCTTGCAGGCGGAGGCGCCCGCGTTGATGCAGCGGCTTCTTCGCGGCGGCTATCGCGTGATGGTGGAGACGAGCGGCGAGCGATTTATCGGCGAGCTGCCGCGCGAAGTGATCAAGATCGTGGACGTCAAATGCCCCGATTCCGGCGAGGCGGATACTTTTGATATGAACAATCTCGCCATGCTGGGTCCGGACGACGAAGTGAAGTTCGTGATTTCGACGCGGCGCGACTACGATTTCGCCAGCGACTTTTCCGCGCAGCATCGGCTTCCCGAGCGCGTCCGCGAAATGCTATTCTCTCCGGCGTTTCCGGACCCCGCGGGGGCGTGGCCGGGGCTCGAACCGCGCGAGCTGGCCGAATGGATTCTGGCGGACGGGCTGCCGGTGCGGCTGGGGCTGCAATTGTACAAATTTATCTGGGATCCGGCCGCGCGCGGAGTGTAGCGAAAGATGTGAAGTGTGGCGAGAACGGCGGCGCGAATTTATTCTTCGAAGTTGATTGCGGAGACGCGGGCTGCGCGGATCCGAAATTGCGAGAGCGATGGCGGAAAAACCAAAAGCGGTGGTGCTACTGCGCGGGGGGATGGATTCCTGCGTCACCGCGGCGATTGCGAAGACGACACATCGTCTCGCGCTGCTGCATGCCAGCTACGGCCAGCGCACCGAGGCGCGCGAACTTCAGTCGTTCCACGAGATCGGCGATTTTTACGGCGTGCGCGAGCGGCTGGTGATCCGCCTCGATTCGCTTTCGCAAATTGGCGGCTCGGCGCTGACGGACGCGAGCATCACGGTTCCCGAAAGCGGCGTCAACGCGCGCGAGATTCCCATCACCTACGTGCCGTTCCGCAACGCGCATTTTCTTTCTGCGGCGGTGAGTTGGGCGGAAGTGATCGGCGCGAGGACGATCTTTGTGGGTGCGGTGGCGGAAGACAGTTCGGGCTATCCGGATTGCCGTCCGGAGTATTATCGTGCGTTTGAAGAAGTGATCCGCATCGGGACACGGCCGGAAACGCACATTGAAATTGCCACGCCGGTGATCGGAATGCGGAAAAGCGAGATCGTGCGCCGCGGGATAGCGCTGGGCGCGCCGCTCGACCATACGTGGTCATGCTATCAATTTGAGGACGAAGCCTGCGGCATGTGCGATAGTTGCCGGTTGCGGCTACGCGCATTCGCCGAGGCCGGGCAGCCCGACCCTATCGCTTACCGGGCGCAAGTTGCGTAATAATGTCGCGCGAGAACCTCGCGCGACGCTTGGAGTTCGCATCTCGAGGAGGTGGCAACCGTGACGAAGACATTGGTACGCATGTGGGGCGCGGCGGCGGTGGTTCTGCTGCTGGCCGTGATTGCCGCGGCGCAGGGAACCGGGCGAATCGACGGACAAGTTCTCGACACGCAAGGGAATCCCCTTCCTGGCGCGACGATCACGTTCAAGAGCCCCGATTCAGGGCAGACGCTGACATCGAAAACCGACAAGAACGGAAAGTATTCGATCCTCGGCTTGCGCACGGGCATTTACAACATCACACTTGCCGACGAGAAGGGTATTTTGAATTATCAGGACCAAATACACGTTGAGGAGCAGGGCGATAATCACAAGAGCTGGAATTTCAAGGATCTCGTTGCGGCAGGCAAGGCCGCGAACCCCGACGAAGAGAAGAAGCGCGATGAAGAACAGAAGAAATTCGAAGGGTTGAAGGCCCACTTCACCACCGGCGTCGCGTCGATGAATGATGCGAAGGCGGTGAAGACGCAACTGCAAGCTTCTCCGACCGACCAGGCTTTGAAGGACAAGCTCGCCGCCGATTACCAGGCAGCCATCGTCGAGTTCAAATTGGCCGAACAGGCCGCGGGAGCGAAGGACATCGCCAACCATTCGCTGGTCTGGGCCAACATGGGCGCCGCGGACGAAGGCCTGGGACAATGGGCGGACGCCGCCGACGCGTTCGACCATGCGAACCAACTGAAGCCGGCGGCAAGCTACTACGTGGCTGAAGCCACCGATATGGCGAAATCGGGGAAGGGCGCCGACGCGCCGGGGATGTGCGAAAAGGCCATCGCCGTCGATCCCACGGTCGCGTCGATGTGCTGGAAGAATCTGGGCATCGTGCTGAACAATGCGGGGGATCTGAAAGGCGCGGTCGTGCCGCTGCAAAAGGCAACGCAGGCGGACCCGAAGGACGCGCAGGGATGGTACTTGCTTGGCGGCGCGCTGGCTTCGATGATGGATGCGAAGCAAGTGGGCGACAAGATGGTGTACACGCCCGCGCCGGGAACCGTCGAGGCGTACCAGAAATGCATCGACGTCGCGCCGGCCGGGCCGTATGCGGCGCAGTGCAAAGAGACTCTCGACGGCATCCAGCAGCTCATCGGCGGCGTCGATACCACCGTCGGCAAGCGCGCAAAGAAAAAGAGTTCCTGATCCTAGAGAAGTCTCAACTGCCCCATTTCTGCTCATTCAGGAGCGGGGCAGTTTGCTTTTACATCCGCCCCTGCGCGCCAACGAGGTTTTCCACAATTTCCTCGTGTCCACAGCCACAGCAGACTCGACCGGATAACGCGACGGTGTTATGCTCGGGCCTGTAGTGAGGAACCCCGTGGCGGAAACCGCAACCCCTGAACCTGGCGTGCAAAGACGCCGCAGCACTCGTATCGTTCGAACGATTTCGCTGACTGTTCGGGGCGTGGATTTGCTGAGCCAGCCCTTTGAAGAGCGGACGTCCACGCTGTCCTTCAACACACACGGCTGCAAGTATCCGTCGAAGCATCACCTCCCGAAGAACAGTTGGGTCACTTTGGAAATTCCGGGGCGCGAAGGCGCGGAGCGCCGGCGCGTTCGCGCGCGCGTTGTGTGGATTCAGAAACCGCACTCGGTGCGCGAGCTGTTCCAGATTGCTGTGGAACTGGAAGCTCCGGGAAATATCTGGAGCCTCGACGCACCCCCGGGCGATTGGACGAATACGGTGCCATCGCCTCTCGAGCCGCCCGTTGCCGGCCAGAGCTCCGCGGAAATGATGTCGTCTTGGCTGCGCACCGAAGAGAAATCGCACGTGCGCAGCGAACCGATTTCGATTGAAAGGTCCAAGCCCGGATTGGAGACTCCCCTGTCAGACATATTTGCGGGAAACGTGGACGAGAATCAGAGCCGCGGCGGCGAAGGGAGCGCGGCGGGATTTGGATTTCCGGGCTCGGTCGAGCTCGAAGCCGGTGAAGCGGGATCGTTCGACAACCCATTGCTGCGCGAATTGCGCGCGCACATTGACAGCCATGCCGCGCGCGTCGTCGGCGAGGCGGCTGCGCGCGCCAGCGAGACTTTGCAGCGCACGGCGGAAACCGTCGAAAGAGAGCACATCGCCAATGCCGAGGTGCTCTTTCAGCACTGGAAGGAAGATTTCGAGAGCGAGCGTCGCGCGGCCCGCGACGATCTCTCGCGCAGCGCCGCGCAGCAAATCTCGACGGCGCGCGACGAAATCGCCGCGCATTTCACGGGACAGATGTCCTGGGTGCGCGAAGAACTTCGATCCGATCTCAAGCAGGAATTTACGTCGCATCTGGATCAGATGCGGGCACTCGTCGCGGATCTCGAACGCGGCGCCGAAGCGCTGCGCGAAGAAGCCAACGCTGCGGCTTCGGCTTCCGACCGCATGGCGCAAATCAAGATCGCGCTGGAGGCAGCCGAAGCGGCTGTCGATCAGCGCATGCGCAAACTGAAGGATGCCGCGCAGGAAACCGTGGCGCTCGACGATCTGAGCAGAGAGTGGCGCGACCGCCTCGAAGAACAGATGAAGCAGGCGCGCGGCGAATGGGATGAACTCCTGCAGGGCTCACTCGACGGGGCGGCGCAACGACTGGCTTCGCGGGTGGCCGAGCATTCGCAATCGGCGCTGGACGTCGCGGCGAACAAGCTCAGCGAGCGCATCACGCAGATTACGCAGCCGGTGACGGGCGCCGTGCACGATGCGCAACAGGCGTTGGCCGGGATTCGCGCGTCGCTGGAAGAGGAATTGCAGCGCGCGCGGACTTCATTGGGAGAAATCGAGCGCGCCGCGGACCGCATGAAGGAATTCTCGGGCCAGATAGACGCCGCGAGCCACGATGCCGTGAACCAACTTCATCGCCGGCTCGATGCGGCGCTCGAAGCGCAAGTGGCGGAGCTGCATCGCCACGCCGACGTGTTGGCGGCGGATCTGCCGCAACGCGTTCAGCCGGCCCTGGAATCCGCGGGGCAACAATTTGTCGCGCGCGTCCTCGGCGAAATCGATGACAAGCTGGGGCCGCACCTCGAACGGGTGCCCGAATTGGTGCGCGAACTGACCGCGCATGAGGTTCAGGCCGAAGAGAGCCTGCGGATGTATCGCGAACGGCTGCGCCAGGCGGCCGAAAGCAGCCGGCGCGACGCGGCCACGCAGATGCAGGCCACGGTGGCCGACCTGCGAAACGATTTTGAAGCGGCGCGAACCGATGCGATCTCTCGCTGGAACGAAGAGCTGAGTTCAAGCGGAGCGCGGGCGACGCACGCGGCGATTGAAAATCTGGTGAAATCCGCCGAGTGGCATCAGAAGCAGGCGCAGGACTACATCGAAAAGCTGACGCAGGAATCTCTCGCGAAAGCCGAAGGTTTCTTCGAGGACCGGACGCGGGAAGCATCCGAGCGCCTGACGGAAGAGCTCGCACAAAGGAAGACGGCGTTCGTGGAAAATGTCCGCGTGGATCTGGACTCAACGGCGTCGGCGGTGGTGAGCCGCGCGGGAAGCCAGTTTGAGCGCGCGGCCGCAACGGCGGCCAGCGGCTTCGAAGAGCAGATTGGAGCGTCATCGAGCAAGACACTGCGCATGTTCAGCGAATCGAACGACGCTCTCCTGGCGGAAAAAGAAGGCCAGGTCCTGCGGATATCCGATAGGGTTCGTGAGAATTTCGAAGCGGCAGCTGCGATCCTGCTCGATCGCTTCCGTGACCAGATTAGCGCGCACGGCGAGGACAAGATCGCCGAGGCGCGTGAGGTTCATTCACGCGAGCTGGCCGCGGCCGTCGAGGCGGCGCGCATCGAACGAGACGCGCAGGCTCAGGATTGGTACGGGCGGCTGGCGCGCGCGAACGAGGAGTTGCTGCGGAAATACGAAGACCAGTTGCATGACACGAATGAAGTCTGGATGAACGCGGCGGTCCAAAAGCTGGATGAAAACGGCCAGTTGGCGGTGGCTTCCCTCTCGCGCTCGGGCGAGCAGGCGCTTCGTGGGTCGTTCCTGAAGATCTTCGAGCAAATCGCCGAGACCATCCGGCAAAGCGTTGCCCAAAACGCGGAATCGGCATCGGACACAAAAGCGATGGCTGCCGGAGCGTCTTCGAGTTCGGCCGCGCCGGCTCCTCTGGTCAATCCGGGTAACGGGCCGCAGGAAACCCACGCGGGAGCGTAGGACCGGCGTTCTGTCATTCGGTCGCTGATTTTGAAAGATTGCTGGCCTCTTTTCTTTCCGTGAGGAAACTGGAGCAGACCGGAATATTTCCGCCGCTGAAGCCGTCCCTCGGTTCAATTCTGCACCGCGTGATTATTTCGTTCCGGCGATTTCGCGAAGCGAATTGGCGACGTATTCGGCCTGCTCGGTTTGCAAGCCTGGGAAAAATGGCAGGCTTATGACGCGTTCGCACGCGCGCTCCGCGTGCGGCAAAGTACCCGGCGGAATACCGCACGAAGCATAGGCAGGCTGAAGATGCAGGGGCTTCGGGTAGTGGATCGCGGTTTCGATTCCCAGTTCCGCAAGCTGCGTTCGCACCGCATCGCGGCGGTTCACATAGACAACAAAGAGATGGTAAGCGCAAACGTCGCGGGGATCGTCGTGCGGCATTTCCAGACGCGCGCCCGCGAGCAGGCGGCGATACGTCTGCGCCAGTTCCTGCCTCCGCGCCATCCATTCGTCGAGATGTCCGAGTTTTACATTTAGAACCGCTCCCTGAAATCCGTCCATGCGGTAGTTGTAACCGGCGAATTCGTGCTCGTAGCGGCTGGTCTGGCCGTGTGTGCGCGCGGCACGAGCGAATCGAGCGATGCGGTCGTCGTTGGTCGTGAGCGCGCCGCCTTCGCCGTACGCGCCTAAATTTTTCGACGGATAAAAGCTGAACGCCGCGGCCTGGCCGAGACTCCCAATGCGGCGTCCGCGATAGCGCGCGCCATGCGCCTGGCAAGCGTCATCAAGTACGGCAATGCGGCGGCGGGCGGCAATTTCGAGAATTGCGTCCATGTCTGCCGGGCGTCCGTAGAGATCGACGGGAATGATGGCTTTCGTGGCACGCGTGACGGCGCGCTCGATCAGTTCGGGATCGATATTGGCTGTCGCGGGATCGATATCGACGAAAACGGGCCGTGCGCCGCAGTAGGTGATGGCTTCGGCCGTGGCCAGAAACGTATTCGGGCTGGTGATGACTTCGTCGCCGGGTTGAACGCCGAGCGCGAGCAATCCAAGATGGAGCGCGCTCGTGCCCGAATTCAGCGCAATGCAGTGCTTCACTTCGCAGAATTTCGCAAATTGTTTTTCGAAGGATTCGACTTCTTCGCCGAGTATGAAGCTGGCGTTTTTGCAAACGCGGTCGAGCGCGGCGAGAACTTCTTCGCGCAGCGAGGCGTACTCCGCCTTCAAATCAAAATAGGGAACGACGGTCGGGGCGGAAGTCTTCATCGGGCGAATTCCACTGTACTGCAACCTTTCCGTAGCCTCAAGTTTCAGAGATGCGTCAGCGTGCCGGTGATTTTGGTGCGGCGGACCGCCCAGGAAAAAACGACGAATGAAAGTGGGAGAAGAATTGCGGCGAAGAGGAGAAGTGCCGCAATCGACGGCCAGAGCTGGCCGAAGCTCGCGTCGTCAAGAAGCGCGGAGCGCATGCCTTCGAGTGAGTAGCTTACCGGGATGAGCCGGGCGAGAAGCTGCAGCGGCCGCGGGAGAATCGAAATCGGATACATCAGGCCGCTCACAAGGCCCGCGAGACCCACGATCAACCATTTCATGGGATTCCCTCGCTTGAACAGAATCAAGTAGCTGGCGGACAGGATGCCGATTCCGGCGAGTGAGAGAACCGATGCGGCGAGCACGGCCAGCGCACCGGCCCAGTTTGCCGAGCGCAGCGAGAATCCGAAGAGCAGCGCGCCCCAGGCAATGTAAACGAGCGTTCGAATGGCCAGCATGGCGAATGGGTAGATCGCCGAACCGGCAAGAATCAGAGGGAGCGGCGTCTGCGTGACGAGAAGCGCTTCGAGAGCGCGATTCTGGCGGGCGCTCTCTATGCTCGCGTCAAACGCGTCAATCGAAACGCTGAGGTAATCGAAGAATGCGAAGCCGACGAGGGTGAACGCGAAATAGCTCTCGCCCTGCGGCAGCGCGCGCGTGAGCTCAGGACTTTCGACGAAGCGCGCCAAATAGAAGAAGGAAGCAACGCCGAAGAGCGCTTGGAACAATTCGAGAACGAAGGCGCTGCGATACGTGCGCGCGACGACGAAGTCCCGCCAAAAGAATGCGCCGAGCTTGTGAAGGGTGAGTCGCGCGCTCATGGCTGGCCCTTTTCGCCGCGGCTTGCGTGCAAAAGCCGCCCGATGGCGTCTTGAAACGAAGCCGCGCCCGTCGAACGCACGATGCCTGCCGGTGAATCGAAGGCGACGACCCGGCCGGCGTCGAGAGCGACAACGCGGCCGGCGATCTCTTCGACTTCGCTGAGCGTGTGCGAAGCGAAGAGAAGCGCAGTGCCGCGTTCGCGAACGAGATCGTTCTTGAGGAATTGGCGAAACTCTTCGGCAGCGATGGGGTCGAGGCTGCGCGTCGGTTCATCGAGAAGCAACACGGCCGGGCGATGCAGAAGAGCGCGCGCGAGACCGAGGCGGTGGATCATGCCGGTGGAAAATGTGCGGACCTGGCGATCGAGAGCGCCGGCGATTCCGATCCATTCGGAAATGAGTCCGATCCCGCGGGCAGCTTCTTCGCCAATCTGATTGTTCATCGCGGCGAAGAACGCGAGATTCTGCCGCGCGGTGAGACGTCCGTAAAATCCGTCGTCGCCGCCGGTATAATAGCCGAGTTCGCGCCGCGCGCCGGAAGCGTCGCGCTCGACATCGCAGCCCGCGAGCGCGGCGCGGCCGGCCGAAGGAATCAGCAGCGTCGCCAGAATTCGGAGCAGCGTCGATTTTCCCGCGCCATTGGGCCCGACGAGTGCGACCGCTTCGCCCGCCTTCACGTCGAACGAAACTCCCGCGAGCGCCGGCTGGGTCGCTCGCGCCAACGGCTGTAAAAAGCTGCGCCATCCGGATAGCGCCGGTGGAAAACTTTTTTCGAGATTCTCGACGTGAATCGCCGCGGAAGACATGGACAGCCGTTATAACCGAATCGCTGCCGGAGAATCCAGTTTCCTGATCGCCGGGTCGCGGGCGAGTTTGATGCGCGAGCAAGGTGGCATACACTCCGGCTCATGCTCTACATGGTGATCGAGCGATTCAAAGCTGGCGATGCAGGGCCCATTGGAAAGCGATTCAAGCTGAGTGGGCGGATGTTGCCCGAAGGGGTGAGCTATCACGCGAGCTGGGTCGATTCGGCGGGCACTCGCTGCTTCCAGGTTATGGAAACAATGTCTCCGGAATTGTTGAACTCCTGGATCGGCCGCTGGGAAGACCTGGTGGATTTTGAAATCGTTCCCGTGGTCGCGTCTGCTGATTTCTGGGCTAAGAAGATTGTCGAATGATCGATCTCTAAGATGATCTCGTACGGATCGCCGGAGCGCAAATTCGGCGATCTGGCGCAGCACGAATCCGGTTCCTCTGCTATTATTTTGCCGGACACACCACGAGCCGTGCTTAACCGGATCCGGCAGAAATCCATCCAAGACGAACCGCTCGGACCGTTGACGCGGTATTTTGGGAGCAACTGTTGACGGTTCGACGGAATCTTTATCAGCTCGACTCATCCAGGAGGTCTTGCTACATGCGACGTTGCTTGGGACTGTTGGCGCTTCTGCTCTTTTTCTCATTGCCAGCGAAAGCGCAGCTCACGCCGAAATATGAAGTGAGCGGAGGGTTCGAATATGTCTCCTTCGTTCCGGAAAGCGGCGCGACGCGCCTGAACATGTTCGGCTGGAATGCCAACGGCGTATACAACGTCTTCCACTGGATCGGAGGTGCCGTGGAAACTACCGGCACCTACAACACGCAATCTTCTTCGAACAAAGCCATCGACGGCACGTCCACACATATCTACACGTTCATGGCCGGTCCGCGGTTCTACCCGCTCGGCCACCGGAAGCTGACCCTCTTCGGGCAAGTGCTCTTCGGCGGTGGCCATATCAGCGAGGCCGTTCCGGCCGTTCCTCCCTTTCCGGCGGCGACACTCACAGACACGGAACTCACGTGGTCGAGCGGAATTGGATTGGATTACAGGTGGCGAGAGAACTGGGCGTTTCGCTTAAACGTCGAGTATTTGCAGACCCGCTTCTTTAACGCCACCAACGGCGACCAAGGGAGCGAGCGCGCCACATTCGGCTTCGTCTACCGATGGGGCGTCGCGGGAACTCGGCGAAAAAAGATCCGATAGCGCGCCTGCTGGTGTACACCGGGCCCGAGGAGTGACCTGCTCCCGGAATTTTAGTCCGGCCAAAACCTGGCTTCTCCGGGTGTTGAAGTCGATCCTCACTCCGTTCTGATAAGTCCACGGGTCCATAATCTGAGTGGTGAACTCCGATCCGTTATGACCCAGGCCTCAACGCGGAAAACACAGGGAGCTTTGCGTTTCAGACCCTGCTCGATTTACTAGTTCCGGCCTAGCCGTTTGGCGGATGTCAACGTCACATCATCCACGGCATCCTGTTTGCGGAGGTCTTACCTATGTCTGCAGAACTCGTTGAACTTTCGAATGCCTTGGCGCAATCCACAGATCACGCCGCCGCGAACGTGGCTGCCGTCCATACCGAGAAGCGCGGCTCTTCGAGCGGTGTGGTATGGCGTCCCGGTGTCGTGGTTACCGCCGAACACGCGCTTCGCCGCGATGAAGAGATTCATTTGACGCTTCCCGATGGCCGAGTCGTGGCCGCTACTCTAGCGGGTCGCGATCCTTCCACCGACATTGCAGTCCTGAAGTGTGCGGAGGCTGCGACTGCAATTAGCGAATTTGGCGATGTTGCCTCGCTCAAACCGGGCAGTCTTGCACTTGTGGTCGGCCGCACGAGAGCGAGCGGTCCCGTTGCCGGACTCGCCGTTGTCAGTCTGGTCGTGGCGGAGCGCCACACCTGGGCAGGTGCTTCCCTTGCTCCGTATGTGCGTCTCGATATCAGCTTGCAACCCACCGCTGCGGGCGGAGTCGTAATCGATGCGCACGGCCGCGCCGTCGGCATCGCCACGCCGCGTTTCGCACGATTCGGCGCGATCGCTATTCCCGCTCCCACCGTGAATCGCGTGGTGGACGTACTTCTCGAGAAGGGCCGCATCCCTCGCGGCTATCTGGGCGTCGGCCTCCAGTCTGTCCGCTTGCCCGACGCACTTCGGCAATCATTGCAGCGCAGCGAAAAGGGCGCGGCAATCGTCCTCGAGGTCGAGCCGAATGGGCCGGCCAACAAAGCTGGAATCGTCATCGGCGACATTCTGGTTTCGCTCGCGGGACGGTCTGTCACACGACTGGAGGACATTCATTCGCAACTGCAAGGGGAAGCGATTGGCAAATCGCTGACGTTGAAATTCATCCGCGGAGGCGCGATCCAGGAAACAAACATCGTGGTGGGAGAGCGCCCGTACGGAGGAGACTAAAGTGGCTATCCCGGGTTTCGGTGAAGTCGCGGAGCAATTGCGGCGCTCGACCGTTCTGATTCACGCGGGAGGCAGCGGCTCTGGTGTCATCTGGTCGCACGACGGGATCATTGTGACGAACGCGCACGTCGCGCGCCGGTCGCAGGTGGCCGTTCAGTTGTGGGATGGTCGCGAGCTGAGAGCGAGAGTCACGTCGCGAAATCCGCGGCGTGACATCGCCCTCGTCCGCGTGGACGCGAGCGAACTGCCCGCAGCGCTTCCGGCTGATTCATCTCAGGTGCGTCCCGGCGAACTGGCCGTTGCCATCGGGAATCCGCTGGGTTTTATCGGCGCGCTGACGATGGGAACGGTTCACGCGATAGGCCCGCTCCGTGGCCTCGGCCCGCACTCGTGGATACAGGCCAACCTGCGTCTCGCACCGGGCAATTCTGGGGGTCCGCTCGCGGACGCGCGCGGTCGAATCATCGGGATCAACACGATGGTCGCAGGCGGCCTGGCACTTGCGATTCCAAGCAACGCAGTGCAGGATTTTCTTTCGTCCGGTCCTTCGGATTCCTGGCTCGGTGTGACCGTTCATCCGGTCCAGGTTCCGCAAGTTGCCGGACGAGGCAGAACTTTCGGATTGGTGGTTCTCGAAGTCGAGCCCGGCAGCCTGGCTTCCAACGCCTCACTCTTGCCCGGTGACATATTGCTTGGGACCGAAGAAAAGCGGTTCGCATCAATCGATGATTTATCGCAAACGCTGCGAGGCCGCGGACCGCGCTTTGAGCGCTTCGAATTTTTACGCGGGGACTACTTGCGCGTGCGCCGCGTTTCCGTTCAACTGGGAACTGAATTCCACTCCGCGAGTGGCATTGCTGCGTGATGCGAGCGTTCATTGTCACGGCTTCTCCGCTGATACGCGCAGGCTTGGAGAATATTCTCGCCGCTCAGGGCGTGGAGGTTGCGGGCGCTTTCGCGAGCTTTGAACTGCTCACCGATCACCTCGTCGAAGATGGAGCAGACGTTGTCCTGATCGACGCATCGGGCGAGGAGTTCGAATCCCTGCTTAGAAACATCGAACTCTCGGAGCTCACGTCGGAAACCGCGGTTATTCTTCTCGCCGACCATCCCGCGCCCCGATGGCTTGCCGAAGCCGTGCGCGCTGGCGTCGGCGCAATCCTGCCAAGCGGAGCCGCGCCGGAACAGCTTGTTGCAGCCATGCAGGCGGCGACCGCAGGGCTTTTCGTGATGAATCGCGGGCAGATCGATACGGCCTTTCCCGCGGCCAGTCCAGCGTCCCAACCACTCGAGCTTGCCGAGCCGTTGACACGCCGTGAGCGCGAAGTCTTGCAAATGCTCGCCAGTGGGCTCGGAAATAAAGAGATCGCCACGCGACTCACGATTTCCGAGCATACCGTCAAATTCCACGTCGCATCCATTCTCGGCAAGCTCGGTGCTGCGAGCAGAACGGAAGCGGTCGCTCTGGGCATCCGCCATGGCTTGGTCCTTCTTTGACACAACCTTCTCCACCCACTACAGCTTGTCTGCAAGATCGCGGAGCATGTAGATCGCTCGCGAGGCGCGGCTCTGGCCTCACGGTTGCACACCTTCGAGACGGAGCTGCTGGCGGGGGGAGGAGAATTTCGCTGGGCTCGCCGAAAGGAGACGTGCGGGCTTGAGTTTGAATTGACAGGGCCGCTATGGTATGAATTCGGGCAAGAGCTCCATTGAAGACGGAAATTGCGGCTGGATGTCTTCGACTTCGAGCGCTGCTTCTGTCCGGCTCCCAAGATATATAGTGAAAAGGCGGCCCGGGCGGGCTGTCCTAACGGAGGTGGAACATGACGCTACGCGGGTTTCGCGCTGGTCTGTTGATCCTCTCAGCGTCAGTTGTTTGCGCCCCGGCATTGACTTCGATTGCGGACGCCCAAAGCCAGTTGAAGCCTTCTTCCGCTGAGGACCACATTAAGCGAGGCAATGAGCTACGGTCGAAAAGCGATTGGGATGGCGCGATTGCGGAGTACCGTGAGGCCATCCGCCTGAACCCGAAAAACGCCGACGCCCACCGAGTCCTCGGCGCGACGCTCCGAGACAAGGGCGACTACGATGGCGCACTCGCCGAGGAGCGCGAAGCCGTGCGCCTGAACCCGGAAAGCGATGTCGCCCACCAACAGCTTGGCCTGGCGCTCGAAGCCAAGGGCAATTTGGATGGAGCGATCGCCGAACAACGCGAAGCCGTCCACCTGAACCCTAAAAACGACCAGGCCCACGCAGCCCTCGGCGATGCGCTCTTAGGGAAGAGCAACTTGGATGGAGCAAACGCCGAGGTACGCGAGGCCTTGCGCCTGAACCCGGAAAACGACCAGGCCCACGCCACCCTCGGTGTGGTGCTAGGAATGAAGGGCGACTGGGACGGAGCCATTGCCGAGGAACGCCAAGCATTGCGCCTGAACCCGAAGAACGATCTTGCGCACAGCAACCTCGGCGGGGCATTCGCGATGAAGGGCGACTGGGATGGAGCAATTCTCGAGTTGCGCGAAGCCGTCCGCCTGGACCCGAAAGACCACCTCGCCCGTTACAACCTCGGCGGGGCGCTCGAGAGAAAAGGCGATCTTCAGGGTGCCCTAATCGAGTACCGAGCAGCCCACACGCTCAACCCCGAGGACCCGGATTATAAACAGGCCTACGAAGGGCTGCTGAAGAAACTGAAGTGAGTTGGGACTGATGGGACCTCGATTTTTTGCTCCTCCCCCCGGCCTCAGCGAGTTCGCGCCCGCGCTGCATTTTTCTGAAAAAAGATCTCGCACCCGCCGGAATCTTGGAGGGATTCCGCGTGACCGCTGCGTACGCATGTTCTATGTATTTGGCGTTTATGGCCTGACTTGAAATCAGTAACTTACGTGCTTTCAATATATCGAGTCGGTTCAACAAGGACTCGCGTCGTTGTGGACTTTGTGGAACTTTTTGGCCGCCACATCGGAATGCAAATGGGGTGTCAGCGGGTCCACGCATGAGAAGCCCTACGTTTGAGAGCAACGCCTCCGCATATGTCCGGCTGCTAGCGCGCAAACGCTTGCCTGGATTCTTGATGCTGGCGCTGCTGTTGCCTTGCGCCGGCCTATATTCTCAGCAATCTTCACCGCAGCAATCGCCACAGCAATCACCGCAGCAATCGCAACAACAACCGCCGCAACAGCCACAGCCGAAAATCGCAGTCGAGACCAAGATGGTCACTGTGTTTGCTTCGGTGCGTGACAAACACGGAGAAATTGTATCGACCTTGACCAAGGACGATTTCGTGCTCGACGAAGACGGCCGCCCTCAATCCATCAATTATTTTGCGCGCGAGAATGATCTTCCGCTCACGGTCGGCCTGCTGGTTGACACGAGCCTGAGCCAACGGCGCGTACTCGATCAGGAGCGGAGCGCCAGCTCCAGCTTCATCGATCATTCCGTGCGCGAAGACAAGAAGGACCAGGCGTTCCTGATCCACTTTGACCACGAGGTCGAACTCCTGCAAGACCTCACGGCCTCGCGTAAGAAATTGGAATCCGCGCTCGATTTGCTTCAAACGCCGCAGCGTGAAGAGACGAGTGAAGGCGGCGGACATCACCGGGGCGGCGGCACGCTCCTCTACGACGCCGTGTATCTGGCTTCGGGCGAAATCATGCAGAAGCAGCAGGGCCGAAAGGCGCTGATCGTGCTTTCAGACGGAGTTGACAGAGGCAGCAAGGAAACACTCGGGACCGCGATCGAATCGGCGCAGCGTGCCAATACGGTTGTCTATTCCATCTTGTTCAAGGACGACGAAGCGTACGGCTCACAGGGAGGCTTCGGCGGGGGCGGTCATGGTGGCGGAGGAGGCGGTTGGGGCGGCCGCGGTGGAGGCGGCGGGGGTCGTCGATATCCGCAGGAAGAACGCCCCGACGGCAAGAAGATTCTGGAGCGCATTTCGAAGGAAACCGGCGGCCGCCTTTTCGAAGTTTCAAAGAAGCTGCCGGTGGACCAGATTTACTCCGAAATCGAGGATGAACTCCGCGGCCAGTACATTCTCGGCTACACTCCGGACAAAGGGCAGCCCAGCGTCGATTATCACAAGATTCATCTCACGACGAAGCAGAAGGGCCTGGCGGTCCAGGCGCGCGACGGCTATTAC
>CAVYVI010000013.1:0-98770 GCA_963771905.1 uncultured Acidobacteriota bacterium | reverse complement strand
CGATTACGTAAGGCGCGAATTCCTGGGTGAAGTTCGGTGCCTGGTTTTCGACATAACCCCTCTCGAAAAGTCTGGCAAAGGACGCTTTGTGGGCCGCTTCTGGGCCGAGGACCGCGACTATCACATCGTGCGCTTCAACGGCGCTTTTGTGGGATCGGCGCGGGCCAACCACTATTTCCATTTTGACAGCTGGCGTTTCAACGCCGGCAAGAACGAGTGGCTGCCGGCGTTTATCTATAGCGAGCAAGGCGACTTGCGCAATGCCATCACCGAGAAGCTTACCTTCAAGGCGCAAACACGCCTGTGGGGCTACAACCTCAGCCAATCTCACGAACAGCAGGAGTTGAGCACGGTCGTGGTGGAGTCCCCCACGCCCGTGGATGATCAGACCGCCGCTTCGCATGACCTTTCGCCCATCCAGGCGCAACGCAGTTGGGACAGCCATGCGGAAGCGAACGTGATCGATCGCATGGAGCGGCTCGGATTGATGTCGCCTCCGGGCGAAGTCGACAAAGTGCTGGAGACGGTGGTCAACAACCTCGAAGTCACCAACAACCTCGACATCCAGCCGGAGATTCGCTGCCGCGTGCTGATGACCTCGACCCTCGAATCCTTCACCATTGGCCACACCATCGTTCTCAGCCGCGGCCTCGTGGACGTCCTTCCCGATGAAGCCAGCCTGGCCGCCATTCTGGCCATCGAACTCGAGCACGTCGTGCTCGGCCACCGGATCGACGCGCAGTACGCCTTCTTCGATCGGCTGGTGTTCGACGACAAGGAGACCTTCCGCCACTTTGGTTTCTCGCGCACGCCCGAGGAAGAGCAGGCGGCCCGCCAGAAAGCGGTCGAGCTCTTGAAGAATTCGCCGTACAAGGACCAACTGGCCGCAGCCCAACTGTTCATCCGCGCGCTGGAGAGCCGATCTTTGGAGATTCCCAACCTCATCAGCCCGCATCTGGGTGACCGCGTCGCTACAGACTGGCCGGTCTCTTCGAGCGCGGCCCCAGCGCAAGCCCCCGAAGCCAGCGTGCAGCACCCGCTCATCGTCGCGCTACCGATCGGCGGACGCATCAAAGTCGACCCCTGGAGCGATGAGTTGCAAATGATCAAGTCCCAGCCGGTGGGCTCTGTCGCGGAACGCGAGAAGATGCCCTTCGAAATTACGCCCTTGCTCCCCTATCTGACGCGCGAAGGCGAACCCGGGTCGATAGAAGCCAAACGGCGGGCGCCCTGTCGCAAGCCCCGCAAGAGCAGTGAGCGAAGCACTGCACGTCAGGCTGACAAAGTAAGGCTATTGCAAGATGGGCACCGATAGATTGGTCCGGCAACACATTCCCTCGCTACCTTGTTTTTTCGTATGCGCTTGTCTTTATTTTTCCCTGTTGCCTCCCGCGCTGGCCGCGCAGGCAAACCGTAAACGCGATAATCAAAAGCGAGAGGCCGTCAGACACGCGATCGAGTTTGCGCAGCCCAACGCCAACCTGGACGGATTGCAAATGTCGGAGAGGGACGATCTGGACGACGAACTCTCGCAGATCGCCGGAAAAACCACTGGGCGCGTCTCTTTCTATTCCTTCTACGACGAAGACTCGTCCCCGGACGAGGGCTCACTGTGGGTGGTCATCCCGGGTAATTCTCCCCTGGGCTCCGATGAGCTCTATGGTTTTGAGGCTTCAGATAGCCTCGATCAATCATCAGAGAAGTTCAATCGGCTCCTCTCTCATCTGGCGCTGTCGGTTCCCAACGATAAAGCGGCAAGCATCGCCCGCTTGTTCCTGGGCTGCTGCGTTCGGGATACTTACGGTGAAACCGTAAGTGACGAAGGCGGCCTGCGCCATACGGTGGAACGTTATTACATCCGAGTATACGGAGACGTGTGGAGAGCATTGGAGGCGTATACGCAATGGTGGCAGGCTTATCAAAAAGAACCAGTCCCTTTGCCGCCAACGGTCGTGGTCCACTCCAGCGAGCGGCGAATCACCCTGGAAAGACTGACATTGGGTTTTGGAATGCATCCGCAATTGGAGCGATGGGATATTGCAGTTTCCTCCGACGGCAGCGTGCGCGTGCTGGCCGTGGAGTCGGTCTTCCCGAAGCAAAGCCGCTGGCTCTCCTACGCCTTCCGCTCAACTGTGGACCCTCGAATTCATTAACCATGTGGCCCGCACATTCAGCGAAAAACGCGTCTCTCAACTCAACGTTGCAAACGAGTCCGCATCCAAAATGGCCAGCATGGTGACAAAACTCACGCGCGGAAATCTGCGCCTCGTCACCGAGGCGCAGGGAGCCACGTCCAATGCCGAGGCATGGAAAAAGATAATCGGCGACAAACCCGTCTCCCCGCGTTTGCAAACGCTGCCCGAACCCAGTCCGCGCTGGAGCGCTTTATTGACCAGCACGATCTTTCAAGTTCTTCTGGCAGGCCTTCTGATCGTCCTTCCAGCAGTCTTTCCGGATAAATTGGCCAGTAAGAGCTACGAGGTGGTTCCCATCGTTGCGCCAGAGACGGAAATCGCGCTGCCAGCAGAGCAGCCACTCGCTCATCCGAATGTTATTGCGACACCCCCGCCCCTACCTCTACCCGCAGAGGAACCGCCGCAGCCGCCAATCGCGGCGAAACTGATCGCGCCGAAGGCGCTGGTTCCACCCAAACCTAAGCCCGCGCCCGCCGACACCGTTGATGTACCGGCGTTAAACGAAATCTCCGCCGAAGCAAAATTCGAGGCGCCTCCTTCTGAGCCGGCCAAGCCGCGCGAACCGGTCAAGACCGGAACGCTCGCGGCTGGCGGGGCGGCGCCAGCGATGGCCACGGCAACGACAGACAAGACTGTCGCGCAGGTTCAAACCGGCGGATTTGGCGATCCCGGCGGCGTACCGGGAGACACCAACCCCACTGTGCGCGCGAATATCGCCCACGCCGGTTCCCCCGCCCTGCTGCCCGGCCCCGGATTCGGTGACGGCACGGGCGGTGCGAGGGGAGTTCGCGGTACGGTCGCAAGTTCTGGCTTTGGTAATGGTGTGGCAATCTCCGCGGCTTCCCAAGGTGAGGGCGCACGCGAACCGGTAAAGGCTGGCGGCTTCGGACCAGAGGTGACTGGCTCCGATGCGCCCAGCCCCAAGCAGGCCGAAGCCCCTCCTCCCGTGCAACCGGTGGTTATTTTGTCAAAGCCCAATCCGGCGTATACCGACGAGGCACGCAAACTGCGCCTCGAGGGTGACGTGTCGGTCGAGGTCGTTTTCCTGGCTTCGGGTTCGGTGCGGGTCGTTCGGGTAACGAATGGACTAGGGCACGGATTGGACGAAGCGGCCGTCCGCGCTGCGGAGCAAATCCGCTTCAAGCCTGCCCTTCAGGACGGCAAGCCGGCGGATTTTCCGGCCACCGTCCACATCGAATTCCAGCTCGCGTTCTAAATTACTGGGAAGATCGGCGATTACTTACGGCTTGTCGCCGCCCTTATCGCCGCCAAGTTGGCTATCGCTCAGGGTTGTGCCGTCGGCAAGAACGATCTTGTTAAGCCGCCCCACGGGATTGCCCGTCTTGGACTGGAACACGTACACAGTGACGACGTCGCCCGGCTTCAAGGAATTCTTCGACCAGCCGATCAGGCCCAGCGCCGACGGACTACCCGCCTCCGCGGCCCAGTGCACGACGTTGCCGCTGGCATCCTTGGCATCGAACATAGCGATGGAGTGAGGATTCGCCCAGATGAACTTCGTAATCGTGGCATCCTTCACCAAAACCGGCTTGCTGGTGTCATACGTCGCGCTGCCATGATGCGCAAACATCGGCACGCTCATCGCCAGAAGAGCGACAACCAAAACCAACCGCGCTAAGAGCTTATTGGTCACCACGTGGCGCCTCCCTAACGGAAATTCGTCCTGAGATATGGCTCTCCGGCGAACACAGAAGGTCCGGAGGATTGAAAGAGTTCGCGCCGCGGCTGAGTTCTGTTCCCCATGAAGTCTCCAAGTGCGGCGCATGAGGCTCATTGAACCATCGTAAGAGCAATGATGTCAAGGAGTCCCGGCCGACGGCTCGGAATGGCCTATCTCGGGCAGTTCATCCTAAAATCCTTGACCCCAAAACGCGCATTGGCTAGCATATCGCGCATGATCAATCGCACCTGAGGTGCTTCGCTGCGAGTCGCCTCGTGTATCGTGGCGGCTATCGGCAGGCACGAGGGTGCTTTTCTTGGTAGTTCCCTCAATCGTAGTTGCAAGACATATCCGCTCGCCGGCCCCAAAACCAGCGAGCGGTTTTTTTATTCCGCCGATGTGCACAAGCGATATTCACGAGTATCCGCCGGGTGTCTCGCGGTCCGGCACTGCGCCGCAGCGCCTGTTGTATGCATTTCCTGCCGGGTGTAGACTCCGCCGTATAGAATCTCGCAGGAGTGCCCAGAGCGCGCGCAGGCTGATCTAGGAAGGCGCTTTTCGCACCGATACTGCCCGCATTAGGGCCGCATTAGGGCCCGGATTAGGGTTCCGTTTCAGGAGGATCACATGAAGCGATGGTTTGCGACTTTGCTGGTTACCGTTACGGTGCTGATGGCGGGCGCGTTGGCGCTGCTCAGCACCAGCCCGGCTTCCGCCGCCGACGATGAAGTGGTTACCGCCGACCGAGCGGTCACGGCCGCGTTCGAAAAAGGCGACAAGGCCACAATCAATAAATGGGTGGATCCGGAATTTACCTGGATCGATACCGAAGGGGTCATGTGGCCGCTGCGCGAAGCCCTCGAGTCACACGTCAAGCCCCTCGTGCCCGCCGGCGGTGACGTCAAAGTGATCGAGCACAAATATGGCAACGTGGTATGGGTCCAGGACAACGTGGGGAAGGATTACGCCGCCCACACCTGGGTGAAGCGCGATAAGGGCGGCTGGAAGCTGCTGCAAACTTCGGAGGTCTCGGTGCACGGGCGCGACTATAGCGCCGTGCGTCCAAGCTACCCGGTGCCCTGCATCAATCCTTGCGAATTCGTGCCCTATAAGCCGGAGACCGAAAACGAAAGAGCGTCGCTGGCCGCCTGGATGGAACAGGAGTCCGGCAAACCCGGTATGTGGGCCAAGCACATTGCGGACAATTACGATCAGCGCGCCGTGAACACTTACGGCGGACCGCGCGCTCCCAAGTCCCAGATGGTGGCTCAAATCGCCAAGGCGCAGGAGCAGGCGGCCGCCAAGCACGAGCCCGAAGTGGCCACGGTTCCCTTCCTGTGGTCGCGCTGGTGGATCTAGGCACGGCGGTCGTAATGATTTCAGTGCAGCCCACCTACGGCGAACGCGCCTACTGGGCCAGCCGCGTTTTTGCGCCGCTCAACGGCACCTGGATGATGATGGAGAGCTACCACATCTATATCGACGCCTCGCCGGTGATGACAGCCGTTCCGCTCGACCAATCGAAGGACCCCAAGGGCCTGAAGATGGTGTCGCAGAACGGCGGCAATTAGCGCGCTCTTCGCTTTACGCCGAACCGAACGAGTCTCACCGCAAAAGAGAAGCGGGCAGGTAAGACCTGCCCGCGGGCCATGCTCGTCTGAGGCCGAGCGGCAGCGCTCATCACCAAAATCTCACTGCAAAAATAGTCGACGCACTTCCCTACTTGGCTTCCGCCGGGGTCGCGGTCGCGGGCCCCATGCCCACGATTTCCAGCACCGTGTCTCCATCTTTTGCCCCGTCATAATGGATCTGCTTGCCGACGTGCCTCACAAACGTACCCGTAGGCATGGGCACCATGCTGTCCGGGTCGTACTTGCTTCCTGTCCCCACCCACCAGGTTCCGGAAAGCACCGTTATGTAGCGGTCGTTGGGATGGAAATGCGGATGGCTGTTATGGTGTGCCGTCCACTTCGTCAGGACGATATACAGTCCCGGCTTCGATGGATCTCCTTCAAGGATGGCTTGCTGCGCGCCGCCATCTCCTCCGGTCCATTTGATCTGATCCGGCAGCGTGTAGATAAGGGCCTTGGGATCCAGATCCGCCTTGGCGGGCCGCGCGAAGATAACGACGCATGCGATAACGCCTCCCAGAATCGCGGACGCTAAAGCGATCGCGCCGAAAGCTGTCAATTTCCTGGTAGTCGCCATAATTTCCTCCTGCCGCTTTTTGTCTGCCGCTTTTGCCTGCATGTCGGGAACGTTCCGCATGCGTTTGGGGGCGATTGTAATACCGCGCTGGTGCGTCGGAGGACTTCTTTTTTCAGCGAGAGAGCGGCTTCTTATCGTCGTGAAATTAAGTCAGGAACTCGGTTGGTCGCTTACCGCCACTTGTCTTCTTGTTGTCGTCGCTATCGACTTATCGGGAGTGATGGAGTCCACCTGGATGGAGTCGGTCTTGGGGTCCAGCGTGCCGACGACTTTTACTTTTTGCCCGGCGAATTTCTCCGGCGTCCGCTGATCGCTCAGCATGTAGATGTTCTTCCCATCGTACAAAACATACGAGGCGCCATGCACATCGGCGCAGGCCCGCGCGCACTCGGCGTCCGTAGGCCCCATTTGCATTCGGGAATGATCGGCCTTGGGGCACATGTCGTCGGTAATCGTGCCGGTAAAGGTTTGCTTGGCTGGAGGCGCGGACAGCGCCACAAGGACGGCAAGGCTCAGCGCGAAAACGCTGGCTGCGAAAGCGGACACCAAATGCTGCTTCCTCACCGCTCGCCTCACCGGTCGATGGACTTGGCTCTGCAATCGGCGTTATGCCGCGCAAGCCGTCCTGAAAGCAGGGCGGCTTGCTCTTCCGCCCCAGGTATCCTGGCGGCACCCGATTGCAGAATCAGATCGGGACCTGCCGCCAGCCTGGAGAAACAGTTCCTTACTCGCCCGGGGTCATGAGGTGAGCGGTCGTGGTGCCCGCATTCATGATCCACACGGTTCCTTCCTTGCCGTTATCGGGCAAGCCCGTCGTTTGCGTAGTCGCTCCTGGAACGGCAATGGTCATATGCATGCGCACATGATCCTTATCGGCACCCATGGCGTGGTACCACACCGAACCATATACGGGCTTCACGCGCGTTCCGTCTTTCTCCTCCGCCTCGAGCATCGCCTGCGTCGCCTTCTTGTCGCCCAGCGACTCGGCCTTCAGATTCTGAGCCATGCGATCGAGATTGGCCTTGCTGCTGGTGCACTCGACCATGAACGCCGGCTGCTCGGGAAAACCCGATTTGTCATAACAGACGATGTTGTTCGTTCCCTGCTTCAAAACATCGTAGGTAAAATCCGGTTTCCATTTGATGACGGTGGCGCCGTCGCGCATATTGGCTGGGGCTGCAAGCACGTCCTTGGCAAGGTCATCCTGCGCAAACGCGCTGACCGACACTGCCGCGAGTACGAAAACAAGTAGGGCAAAGCGCTTCATGCGAAAACCTCCATTTACGTCCCACTCAAATTTTGAGGCCCGAGCCCAAAGTATACGTCAAGAGGGCTATTTTTTGCTCTCGATGTAATTTGCGTCGGGCTAGAGAGCGCTGCCCCAATGCGAGATTCCACGCGGAATCCAATGCGGAGTCTGCTCCATTTGTCCGGCGCCAACGCGCCGGGTGAATCTTTGTCGGGTGAATTTATTGTACTTTGCGCCAAGCCGGCGTGGGATTGTAATCCTTCATGGCGGAGGCAATCTCGGTGGTCATGGCGCCAAGGTCGCGCTCGTAGACGACGCCATTCTGATCCACGATAAAGGTCTTCACGCCAGAAACGCGGTACTGGGCGGGAAAGGCCACGACCGCGAATCCTCCAGTCATCTTGCCATTCGCCAAATAGCTTTTCGCGCCGCCGGGAGCGCCGGGGCCCTGCGCCGTCAAAATGCGGTAGAAATATCCATGCAGCGGCATGCGATCGGAGCGGTCATAACCGGCGCGCGCCAGGTAAGGCCCGAGAGGCGAATCGTTGTTCGTCGAGGACCAATAGAGCCCATTGCGCGAGCCCTGCACGCTATCGAAATGCGCGGCATATTCGTGGCCGCCGTCGCGCGGCGGATCCTGCGCGTAATACTCTTTCTGCGCGTCGACGATGCCGTGGAGGGCGTCTATGGCTTCGACTTCGTTCTGCCCAATGCGGCGGTAAAGAATCTCTTGTCTGCCAAGGGCGGCGTCAAAGTACCAACTGCCGCGAAATTCGACGATAGGGATAGGCAAGGGCCAGTTTCCGGCGCCCACGTAAAGCGTTGTCTCGCCGTCTGGCTCTTTCACCAGGCGATGCATCTGATCGTACTTCTTGGAGAACTGATCGGCTTCCGCTCTCCCGCTCGTCCGCGTTTTCGCTCCACATCACGATATCACGCGCGTCACCGCCGAGAATTACCAGCATTTCGTTCTCGTTATTGGCGTGCGTCGCCGAAGAGAGCGCCGAAGCCGCTTCCTGGGGCGACTTGAAAGTTTTCTTGCCGTCTGAGGCTGCGCGGACGCTGCTTGCGCCGTTTGGGACTGGGCTGGCGCCTTGGGTTTTGTTGCCGGTTGAGTAGACGGCTGCGACGTTTGCGGAGCAGCGCCGGCACCGAAGGCTGCGGCCGCCAGCAGCGACATCGTCACCAAGACCAGGAGAAAAACACGCTCCGCACACCGTAACATCGCAATTCCTCCAGAAAGAGCACTCCCGACTTCAAATCATTCGACCGCTACCTGCGACGCCTCCACCGCCTCGAAACCCGCCCCCACGGAAGCCGCCGCCTCGAAATCCGCCTCCGACGCTGCCCTGGCCGCGAGAGGAGAATTTTCGTGCCGCCATGTCGTTGCTTCCTTCGTTAAACTCAGTGCCTCCTACCGAGACCACAAACGGAGTCGCTCCCGGGAGATCGACGCCGAAGTCGGCCGCCCCGTCGGCTGGTGAAGTTTCTGAAGTGGCGCAATCTTCAGCCCCCGCGTCACCTGACGCGGCCATGTAGGTAATTCCTTGCGCCGCTGCCTGCTCGCCAAGCTGCGATTCAGCTTCCGCTTGGGTAACCGTGAACTCCGCTTCGCACGCTCCGTAGCTCACCGTCATGACGTCGGCGAGATTGTTTTCCTCGACGTAGATCGCCGAGAGGTCGGTGCCAAAACTGGTTGACGTTGTCTTCGATACCACAAGGTCGATGGTCGCACCCTGTCCGATCGCGCCCGACCATTCCACATCCAATGTCGCCTCCACCCTATCTGATCCTTCCAAGTCCCCTGGATCCGTGCCGGTGTGGATGACATTCAGATGGGGAGTGAGGCCGAATACGCTGTCGAAGAGAGACACGTCCGAAGTCACGATGTCCGTAACGCCTAGGACCGCGATCGTCCGCCCAGATCCTGTGGTTCCTGCGGTGTACAGCGGCGCGATGTTGTAGATCTCCGCGAAGTCCAGCGGGCCCACGAAGTACTCACCGGGCCCGCCGGTGAGATGTGCCACCGGGCTGCCGGAGTGCAGAGTCGCGGTTACAGTCTTGCCCGTCTGGATGTAATGCGGCTTCGGGAAGAAATCGTGGAGGGAAGCCACGCCGGCAACAACGGGAACCAGCGCGGCGGGAATCTGCGGGTTGCTCGAGTTCGCGATGTGCTTCTCGCCGTTCACCAGATAATTGTGGATGTCCGTATGGAACGCGTTTCGGACGAGCCCCGCGGTGCCCGTAAACTCTATGAGCGTCTTGCCTTTTGTCACACTTTCGATCGTGAACCCATGCCCTTGCAGCCAGTTCGTCACCGTTTGAATGTCCGCGTCGGCAACCCCGAATCGCTGGCCGAATTGTTCCGGCGTGAGCCACTTGTGATAATTCGGCGAGGTCTTGTCCTGCTGCTGGTCGAGCAGGGAGCGCAGCGCCGATTCCTGCGCGGGACTCCGCTGCAGGACGAGTAGCATTTTCTCGAGAGGTAGACTATCGGAGACGAGTCCCTGATCAAATTCAGCGCGCGCCATCGGAAGCGTGTTGCCCTTCAGCGTGACGAGGTTCGTCTCGTCAATCGCCTGGGTAATGCGCGGCGCCACGGCCGATGTTTGCGCACCGGCAACAAATGCGGTGACAAGGATTGAAGCGAAAACGAGGGAAGCTTTCCAGCCAGTCGATCGTTGGATTCTCATGACCCCTGCCTATTTTAAGTTTTTCGCGCCTCGCGAAGTGCTTGACCCCACTGCTGTCTGACTCGCCCCAGTCAGGATTCTCGCCCTGGACAAACTCGTTCGGCTTTCCAGCATGGATTCGCAAGGGCAGGGATGCGGTCCAGAGCACGCTTGACTGAAATTATAACACGCAGGTCGTATCTCGCCTGGTGGCGTTCCCAAGTCGACAGTATGCGTCGCATTGCCGATGTAGGATGCGTCCAAGGCTCATCCGCGCTGCATCGCCTAGTATGAAAAGATGATTGACCTTCTCGGTTGGCGCGGGGACTGCGACTGGCCGCTCGAGCCAGCGCTAGAACTGGGCGACGAATCGCGCGAAGTAACTGCGGGACGGCCCGATGGCGTTGCCCGAAAACAATCCGGCAAAGTCGATCACGTTGAGCCGGTTATTCAGGTCCTCGCCATCCACTTGCAGCCGCGTCGTCACACGATCGTTCTTCCACAGGTCCACGCCGGCCGAAGCGTCGAATGAAAGCGACGGCCGGACGCGCCCGCGCTCGAAATTCACGCGATCCACCACGGCCTGACCGTATTGCTGGAGCGCCTGCGCTTCGGTGCCGTCGAAGTCCACGGGCAAGCCGCTTCCGTATTCACTGCCAAACGCCAGCCACGCCCTTTTGATCAGTTGATAGCGAAAGCGCGTCCGAACCGTGTTGCGCTGGTCCTGTGAATCCCAGAACCTCCCGCTCGTTGTCGTCGTGGCGCTAACCGCATCCTGTCCCAGGAAGAGGCCGCCCGTGACGGGGAAATACGCCGAGCCGACGATGTAGGAGTAGCTGACGTAACCGGACACGCGCCACCAGTGCGGAATTTCGATCTTGCCTTCGGCTCCGTAAATATAGGCCTTCGCAAACGCGATTGGAAAACTGACGGCGGTATTGAGCAATTGGTCGTCGTCGGCATAGTTGTTTACCCGGCGGTCGAAAACATTGACGTCGAGTTTGAGCTGTCCGAAGAATCCTTTTTCGAGGCCAACTTCATAATAGTTGCCGTGTGATGGCTCGACCGGAAGCCGCAGGACGCTGGGATCGAGCGAGATGACCGCGGGTGAGCTGGACAGCAAAATATTTTCGGAGGACGGCGTCTGGAAAGCGCGATCGTAGGACGCATGAAGCACGAGGTCTGCCGATTTTATGTAGCGCGCCACCGCGAGGCGCGGACTCACCGCATTCTGATTGACCAGAAGTTGGTAGTGATCCCAGCGCAGCCCCGCGCTCACCGTCCAACTGCCGAGACGAATCAAGTCCTGAACGAACGCCGATTGTTCGAGGTCCGGCCGGTTGCCGAGGAAATTGAAAGTGGCTGGTGTGCCGGGATCGAATTGCGAAAAGTCGGTAATGACGTCGTTGAAATTTTCACGCAAGTAAGTGGCGTCCGACTCGACGCCGGCTTTCCATTCCTGCCTGCCATGATGAACCGAGAGCGTGCCCTTGAAATATCCCTCGCGAAAACTGTTGTGCTGGAACGCGATGATGGGCGTCGAGAATTGGTTCGACCAAAGATCATTCGAATCGTCCCGCACCATTCCGCGGAGATCGCCCACGACATTCGGCGAAAAAATGTGCTGGTAGGAAATCAGGCCCATCGTTTCGAAATTGTCGGCATTTTGAAGCTGATTCGCGGTTTCTTGCACCTGCTCGTTCGGAATCTGAAATCGCGAGAGTTCGTGGCGGACCACCATGCTCACGCGATCGTTTGGCGTGAAATCCCGTTCGTAGTTGACCGAGAAATCACCGCTTGTTCCGGTGTTCGTATAGTTTTCCGGGACCACAGGATTGAGATAATGGTCCGTCGCGTCGCCGTCGGCGCTAACTCCGAACACATTTTTGCCCCACGCATATTGCACTTGAGCGAACGCGCCCGTCGTATCAAAGCTGCCGCCGGAGAGAACGGCCTGGCCATGCAAACCTTCTTGCGCTTCTCTGACCGTATCGATTTCGACCACGCCACCCATTTTCCGGCCATATTCAGCGGGAATTCCGGCGGTATAAATGCCCACGGTCTCGACATCATCCGCTTCAATTTCCGGTCCGAAGCTGGGTGAGCGATTGTCCGTGAGCGGAATGCCGTCGACAACGAACTGCGTCTGATATTCCGAGCCGCGCGGATGAAGAACGGCGTTTCCTTCGTAGAGCCAGCCCGGTTGCGAATTCACCAAATCCTGGAGAGAACGCCCAGGCAGGGAACTCGTTCGATCCTCGATCGCTTCCGAACCGATTCGATTGATCGAGCCGGCTTGATCGGGGTCGATGAGCGTCTGCTGATCGTTGACGACCACCGACGTTGTGATTTCCGCGACAGATAGATGAACGTGGTAATCGGCCGGAACCGCGGAGTGAACATCGATGGAATCCGAGAATGGCGCGAAGCCCGCTTGTTCGACGTCGATTTTGTAAACGCCGAACGGAAGGCGTTTCGCCGTGATCTTTCCGGAATCATCGGTAACGAGCGTCCCGCGATATTCATTGGCTTCACTGATTAGGTGAATTGTGCAGCGAACGCCGAGGCCGGCTGCATCGGTCACCATCAGGCGAAGTTCTCCCGTGTTGCTCTGCGCGAAGAGCGGAGCCGCCAGAAAAAATAGAATCATGAATCTCTTTGCCATCGGCGCGAATTGCCTCGATGAATTCGTGTTCCTGCGCGGGCGGCCTGGGAGGCATTTTCGCAGGGCTGAATAAGAATAACAGTTTCGCGCGCGCTCCCTCAGCTCGTGTGCCAATCAGTCACGGCGACGCTGCCGCCCTCCTTACAAAAAGCCTTGCAACTGTTATTGGAGATTCTGCATGAAAAAATCCGTGACGCGCCGGAACAGAACGATTCGTCCGTCCGGATCCGAGATGCCGTGGCCGCGTCCCGGGAATATGGCGACCTCAGCGTATTTCTGCGCGTCGATCAGCTCATTCAACATCTCAAGCGTGTTTTCGAAATGGACGTTGTCATCGCCTGTTCCCACGGAGACCAGCAATTTACCGCGAAGTTCCGGCGCTGTTGTCACCGGAGACGATGCCTTGTATTCGGCTGCGTGTGTTTGCGGCAATCCCATGTATCTCTCGGTGTAAATCGTGTCGTAGAGGCGCCAGTCCGTCACGGGCGAGCCCGCGAAACCCGCCTTGAAATCATCGGACGTCTCAAACATCGCGTTCAAAGTCATGTAGCCGCCGTAACTTATGCCCCAGATGCCGATGCGCGAGCCATCCACATACGGAAGCGTGCGAAGGTAGGCGACGCCATCGCGCTGGTCGGAAAGTTCCAGCGCGCCGAGGTGATTGTGAATGGGTTCCTCGAACACATGCCCGCGGCCGGTCGAGCCGCGATTATCGACGGCGAAAATCAAGAAGCCTTTCTCGGCCAACATTTCGTGCCAGAGATAAACAAATCCTTGCCAGGCGTTCACGACCACCTGAGCGCTGGGGCCGCCATAGGTGTAGACAATCACCGGATATTTGCGCGTCGCATCGAAGCCGACGGGCTTGATCATCATCGCATTCAGCGAAACGCCGTCGTGCGCTTTGACGGTCAGGAATTCAACCGGCGAAACGGGATAGCTCGCAAGTTCGTCGACTTTGTTTTCGTTGATCGCTGCGATTTCGGTTCCATCAGCGCGGACGAGATCCTGGCGCGGCGGCGTGGTGGCGTTCGAAAACATATCGACGAAGGCGCCGCTGTCCGGCGCAAAATTCACCATATGGGTTCCGGCTTGCTGCGTGATTTGCATCAGCCCGGAACCGTCGAGTGCGACGCGATAGAGTTGCCTCTCGAGCGGCGTTTTTTTCGTGGCTGTAAAGTAAACGAGCGATCTTGCTTCGTCGACGCTCACGACACGCGAAACTTCCCAATCGCCGTGGGTCAACTGCGCGATCTGCGTGCCGTCCACGTTGTAAAGATAGAGATGGCGATAACCGCTGCGCTCGCTCGACCAGAGAAATCGCCGGCCGTCGTGAAAGAAATGCAAATCGTCGCGGACGTTGATCCAGTACGCATCTTTTTCGGTCAATGCAGTCCGCGTGCGGCCCGTCCCGATGTCGGCGATCAGGAGTTCGAGGACGGTCTGTGCGCGATTGAGGCGCTGAATCGCGAGCTGCTTGCTGTCGGGAAGCCAGTTGACGCGCGGAATATAGATGTCGGTATCTTCGCCGGTGTCCATCAATCGCGATTCGCCGCCGGCGACCGGCGTAACGTAAACGTGGACGATTGGATTGGCGCTGCCCGCCTGCGGATACCGCTCCCAGTCGATTTCAGTTGGGTCCGTCAACGAATCGCGAATCGGATATTTTGTGACGGGCCGTTCGTCCATTTCGAGATATGCAATCGCGGACGAATCCGGCGACCACCAATACGCCGAGTCGAGCTGAAGTTCCTCCGGATAAACCCAGTCGAGCTCGCCCTCTCGGACATCTTCCGTCCCGCCTTTCGTCAGCGGGCGCAGTGCGGCGTTCGCGACGTCGACGAGCCAGAGATTGTGATCTCGCACGAAGCTGACCCAGCGGCCGTCCGGAGAAATCTTGGAGTCGGCGATAGCGTCCTTGCCAGAGACGAGCGTCCGCGGCTTCTGCGTTTTTAAATCGAACCAAGTGAGCGAAGTGTCGCCGATGAAGAGAAGAGCTTCGCCATCCGGCGCCCATTGATACTGCGAGGGAGGACGGCGAGCGGCCCCGGTGGCCTGCGTTGCGTGAACCGGCGGCGGAGGCAGCATCAATTCGAGTTTGTCCGCGGAGATCAGAAGGCGGCGCGCGTCGGTCGCGGCATCCATCACCCAGAGTTCCGTTTTCGCGTCCTTGCCGGAACCGGACGTTGCGAAGTAGCCGAGCTGCTTGCTGTCCGGGCTCCAGACGAGGCCGCGGGTCAACTCGCCGCTCAAGTTCGGCTCGCTGAAGATTCGCTCGACGGTGAGCGATTTTGATGCCGGCGCGGTTTGCGCCGCGGAAGATGCGGGAAGCGCCGCAAGAATTATTAGAAGCGCCGCTGCGCCCAGAATGCCGATGCGCCTGCCCGATTTCATTTCTGCTCCCAAGAACCGAAGGATATTCCATTGTTGTTGTGACTCGTAGAAAGGGTCTCCGTGTTTTGTTTTCTTCGAGTTGGGCTGGTTTCTAATGGTACGGCGTGACTCGCAGGATTGAGGGTTGTTGCGGTGGATTGCCGCGGCGTTGAACGTGCCGGGCGAGGTTGTGTTTTTGTCCCGATAAGAAATGAGCTCGATCGTTTGTTTTCTTCGGGTTACGCCGATTTCTAATCGTAGCGAGTCCCGGTTAGGACGCGTGCAGAGCCGTCTTTCTGGGGCCGTGGTCAGACTCGGCGGCGCGGTTGAGTCGTTGGCGAATCGAATTAACCGCGCGAGGCGCGACTCCGGACGAAACGGGCGCGTGTCCCCAGTGGGCAAGAGCCCAGGGCGCCTCGTTTCTGGGCCGCTTTGCGTGTTGGTCATCGTATTCAGCATTGGCCCAGTCGCAGCCTCTCTTTCCAAGCTAGCATGCGATTCTGCAGAAGGGAATGATCAGTTTTCAGTGGACATGAAGGGCTGGTTCGATTCGCGAATTCTTGTTTCACCGATATTCTGAGAATGCCAGAACATTCGGGAGAGAGCCGAACGTTGACTTTACGCAAAGCCGAATTGGTGAGCCGAATTACCGGGATTGCCGGAGGGTCTTATCGGGGACGAGGATCGCCCACGGCGTCCTGACGCTCATCCGCTGCACTCGTCCGGCATCGCGGAGGTGCTCAGTGCCCCATCGGCCCCCGTCGATCGAGGGAAAGAACGACGCCGACCGAGACTTCGGGGCTTACTTGATGCGTGTGGAAGAAATTGGTATTGAACACGTCGGCGGAAACTCGAAATTTGAGTCGACCGTGGTGCGGAATGATGTCAACCCCGCCTCCCGCTTTGTCGCCAACCGACGAGTGGTTTCCGACAACGGCGTTCGGTGAGAAGCGCGAATACCCCACGACGCCGTGAGCCCAAGGCTGAATCGAGCGGGACGTCGGCCAGCGAACCCGAATTCCGGCACCCGCGAACAGGAGCTGCGATGATTGTCCGCCCTGGGACCCGAAAGTATCCGATACCTGGCCTTCGCTGCCAAGCCAATCATGGTAGGCCACCACGGACGCGTTGACGCCAAAATTGTTCGTGGTCGTGGACGGGACTTCATTAAAACTGTCGAAAGTCACGCCGGCGCCGGGTTTCTACGGCGGGAGTCGACCGGACGCACTTTGACGTCTTGCGCCAGTCCACTCGTCGCACACAGAAGAAGCAACGCTCCCAAGACACTAAACCTGCCCATTACGTTCCCCTTTCAACGCGGCACCGACGCAAGACGAAGGTTCGCGCGGCCCGGTTTGAAGTGACGACAAGCCTCATCGATCAATGGATCAGGGATAAGGCAAATAGCGCCACAAGTCATTCAGCAAACCGTTGCCGGATGTGCCAGTCGAGTCGTAACCTTGACCACCGAATACCCATAGTTGGCCGGACCCGTCGATCCAGTAGCCGCTGCCCCAACGAGATCCGGGATAGTTACCCACGTAGGGCCAAGTTACCGGCGTCGGTGATAATCCGTAGATGCCCGCCTGATCGACGGAGCTGGGACCCTTGGTCCAAGTCCATTGGCCCCCAGTAAAGACCCAGAGGTCGCCCAGTGAACCGTTCGCCGTCGCGTCGTAACCTTGACCGCCAAAGAGCCACAGCCGCGTATTACCCGAGACATCGATGTCGCTCCAAGCTGCCGAGTTCCATCGCGCGCCAGGAACGTTGCTTGCAGCCGCAACTCCCTGGGTACCGTACGTCGCGGTTTGATTCACACTGTCCGCCCCGGCGACCCACGTCCACTCATTCGAACTAAACTCCCAAAGGTCGTTGAACGCGGAAGGCTGCCCGGAACCAGACAGGTTGTACCCTCCGAAGAGCCAGAAATTGCCGGAGTTGTCGATCCATGAAGACGACGCTTGTCGGCCGCCAGGAACATTCGTTGCGGAGGCTGTGCCCTTGGTGCCGTAGACGCCATCTGGATTCACGACATTAGAGCCGCTCACCCAGGTCCATTCGCCGCCGCTGTACTCCCACAGGTCGTTGAGGAGGCCGAGCGTACCGTTCGAGTCGTAACCGTAACCGCCGAATAGCCACAGGTTGCCGAGAGAATCGAGCCTCGCAGTGGCACCCCAGCGTCCGCCGGGAATATTGCCGGCTGATGCGGAACCCTTCGTGCCATAGATTCCAATTTGACTCGTTCCCGGCGATATTTCAGTCCACGATGGGCCAGAAGTGTCGTAGCACCAAAGGTCATTTAGAAACTCTGTAGAGCTATCCTGACCACCAAAGAGGCAAAGATCCGTCCCGGTGGTCCATGTGACAGCACCCCAGCGCGCGGGGACCAGTGCGCTCAGCTCAATTCGCGACCAGTAATTGTTATAGGAGCCCTCGTAATTTGCGGTTCCGGTGCCGGAAAACTCCCAAAGCTCCTGGAAATACGCTTGTTGGCGAAATCGAAACCGTCGGATCGCTGCTGTAGCCATAGCCGCCGAACATCCACAAATTGCCATTCGAGTCCGTCCATGTTGCGGGGTATCGCACTCCTCCAGGCGTACTGGTGACGATGGATGTTGGAGGCAGTGTGGACGGAGGGTTGTTTGCTCCAGTATGATTCGACGTGTTCGGACCGTCCATCCAGGTCCAATCGTTGTCCCCAAAATCCACGTCGACGGTAGTGACATCCGCAGTGGCCGTCCCTTGATAGAAATACAGACGCGAACCCTGAGGTTGGGTCTGCGGAGCCACAAAGATAGAGACGTCGTACGTGCTGCCGAAAGCGATCGGTGTGGCAAAGGTGAACGGGCCATTTCCGCTGAAGGCCAGATTGTCGCCACCGTTGTCCTGCAATACTCCGTCGGCGTTTCCGCCGGTTGGAACATAGAGACCAACTACTTGTCCTCCGATGGACTCAAACACCGCAGGGCAAATGACTTGAACGTTTGTGACGTTGCCGGTGGCAGTCCCGCTTCCGTTCGTTACCGTGCAAGTCTGTGACGGATTTGAGGGCTGCGTGAGAACGGTCACGTCGTATGTGCCGCCGCTCGAAACGGGAGTAGCAAACGTGAACGCCCCGTTCATGGTAATGGAGAGGTTCGATCCGCCGTTATCTTGAAGAACGAGTCCGGTGCCATCGAGTCCAGAGACCGAGCCCCCAACCGTAACTGGGGCCGAACATGTGACGATAATATTGCCAACGTTAGCGGTGGCAGTGCCCGTGCCGTTCGCAACGGTGCAGATTTGTGTAGGGTTCAACGGCTGCGTCAGAACGGTCACGGTATACGCGCTTCCGGTTGCAAGAGGCGTCGGAAATGTGAAGGCGCCATTCATGGTGATCGTCAGGTTGTCGCCACCGTTATCCTGCAGAACCAGCCCGGAACCGCTGAGGCTGACGACCGTTCCGCCGATGGTGACGGTTCCAGACGAAGTTCCAGCGGCGCACGCTACTTGGACGCTGGTGACGTTGGCGGAGGCTGTGCCGGTGCCGTTGGTGACCGTACAATTTTGAGCGGGATTTGCCGGTTGTGTGAGAACGGAGACACTGTAAGCCTGCCCGCTCGCCAAGGATGTCGCAAAGGTGAACGCGCCATTCATGGCGATCGAAAGGTTGTCGCCACCGTTATCCTGCAATACAAGCCCAGTGCCGGTGAGGCCGGTTACGGTCCCACTGATTGTGAAGGAAGTAATAGTCGAAGCGCGGGGGATGCCACTGCACCCAAACAGAATGGCTGACAGCGAGGCAATCAGCAGTGACTTACTCAAGCCATTTATTGTTCTCATTCTCATTTACTCTCTGGTATAGAGGGAAACTGTCGAGCCAATGTTCCGACGCCAGGCCAGGGCGGCGCAATCACAAATTTCCCCATGTTTTACAATCGAGTAATAGCGTCTAGGGTGGCAATAGGAGCTGTTAGACGTGCGATGAGCTGGCACGGTGCGCACGCCGCGTTGAAGGCAAAAGGCGCCAGATTTTACTGGTCAAGTATTACAGATACAAGAAGATATCGTGTTGGCCTAGCGGGCCATGCGCGGAGTCGGACAGGTGGTTGACGGAGGCCCCTAGGAAGGTCTCATTATGGATCTGCTACTTATTCCTGTACTAGCTACATAGGGCCATAGTTACTGGTCCGGCGTCCGCAGCAAAGGGCGAGCGAGTGGGACTCTGCGCGTTGCGGAAGGTGGAGTGATAACTTGGCAACTTGTCGGGCTTCGGACCTGAAAGAATGCTAATGTCGGTGCCTTGTGAAAATTGAATTGCGGTCCACGATTAGGGCGTGAACGACGTGTGGCCGAGCGGCGGGACCTTGAATATACGATCGCGACTCGACTCCTGCTCACTGAGGTGATCCATGCACACGACAAAGCTCTTTTCAGTAATTGCGATCCTGTTTGGCGTTTTGGTCCAGCTCAACGCGGGGCAACCGGCGACTCCGAAACCGGCGGACGGCAAAGTTCGAACGTATTACGTCGCGGCCGACGAAGTGGTCTGGAACTACGCGCCGGATGGCATCGATCACATGACGGGGAAGCCGTTCGAGGGCTTCGCAAAAGTCCATACCGAGAGCGGACCGCACCGCATCGGGACGAAATACCTCAAGGCCGTTTATCGGGAATATACGGATGACACGTTTCAGACACTGAAGCCACGCAGTGCGCAGGACCAATACCTCGGAACTGTAGGCCCGGTCCTCCACGCCGAAGTGGGAGACACCATCAAGGTAGTTTTCAAGAACAACGGGAGTCATCCATTCAGCATGCATCCGCACGGAGTTGCCTACGACAAGTCGTCGGAGGGCGTGGCGTACGCCGGCATGCCGTGGGAAGAGACCGGGGTTGTAGCGCCCGGAAAGACGCATACATACATTTGGGAAGTACTCGATCGATCCGGCCCGCGGCCAAACGATCCAAGTTCCGTGGTCTGGCTCTATCACAGCCACGTGCATGAGATTAAGGATGTGAACGCCGGACTGATCGGAGCCATCGTAATTACGCGGCGCGGCATGGCGCGAGAGGATGGCACGCCGAAAGACGTCGATCACGAATTTGTGAGCTTGTTCATGGCGTACAACGAGAGTCAAAGCTGGTATCTCGACCACAACATCGAGACCTACACGTCCGATCCGAAGGGAGTAAAGACGAACGATATCGAGCCCCTCGACGATCAAGGGCACTTCATGCTCACGGGCCACGGCTTCGGCGACACGACGATCAAGTGGTCCATCAACGGCTATATCTACGGCAACATGCCGATGATGACGATGAAGCGCGGCGAACACGTGCGCTGGTATGTGGTCACCATCGGCGACGGATTCAACTTTCACACTCCGCATTGGCACGGCAACGTGGTAACGACGGGCGGCGAGACGACCGACGTCGTTGCGATTTCGCCCGCGCAAATGATTACGGCGGACATGGTGCCCGACAAGGTGGGCACGTGGTTATTCCATTGCCACGTGAGCGATCACATGGCGGCGGGCATGTTGACGTTTTACCAAGTTCTGCCGTGAAGGACTTCGACTAGCCAGCGGAATGGCAGTCCGGGGACCTGTGGACTATGACGTAGCCAAGCCGCTCGATGCGGGAATTTGGCCAACTGATGCGCTGGAGGTTTGGAGGCGCGGAGTCTTTTTTACTTTGCTTGAGGCGGAGCGGATCTCCGATGCTCAGGCCAGACTTGGCTTGCGGGAATCGGAAGTCTCAGGAGAAGCGCAAGCGGCGGTGCGGAGAGCCTGGACTTGCCGGCGCTCCGCTGCCGCCCGCGAGATGAGAATGTTTGAACCGCGATTCATGTCGATCAGCCGGCCAAATTGTGGACGATCTCGCGGCCGCCGCTGTTCGATGCCAAAATGATTCGCGGTTACTGCTCGATCCGGCTTTCCCTGCGCGGTGAATACAGGAATTGACGGCCCTCGAGTGAGCCGGGATAGAACCAATCCACGAGCGCCGACGGATGTCCTTTCGTTCCTTCCGCAAGCGTCAGGACGGTCCGGTCGCTCGCATACTGCCGCTCGACGGGCAGCGTCTCGACCATGCCGATGAATCGGGTTCGATTGCCGTTGTAGACGAGTATCAGATTCGTGTCCGCGTCTTGACCATCATCGATGCGGGTGAAGTAATACGTTCCAGGCGCTAGAACGTGGCCCGGAATGCGAACCGGCTGTTGAAACGTAACAGTCGTCGCGTCGTCTCCTTCGCCTGCATTCGCGATAGGCACAACTAATGCGACGGCCAGAAAAGCTCCGGCAATCACGCCGGCAAGTCTTCGCACACTCATAGTATGAATAACCTCCTGGCAGCTCGCCTGCCATTCGAACTAACTACACCAGTTTTGATGGTCGCACTGGCCCGGACGTCGCAGAAAAATTTTCAAACTCCGAGACACTGCGTGCGGAAACTGCGATTGCTTCTGCTGTTCTGAACGCGGGCGGCTACGAAGAAGGGAGCTGCATTTTGAGAAACGCAGACGCGCCCGATAAAGCTCGTTTTTCAATTGCCGGGAACGGGCGAGATGCGCGTAAAATAGTGTGGCTTTCGAGGTCGAAGAGGAAATTCCAGTTCAATCCAGCGAAAAGGAGATCTCCATGCCCAAGTTCCTGATCGAGCGCGAAATTCCCGGCGCGGGCAAGCTCAGCGCTGCGGAGCTTCAAGCCGTTGCCCAGAAATCTTGCAGCGTCTTGCGCTCCCTGCCAAAGGTGCAGTGGGTCGAAAGCTACGTCACCGACAACAAGATTTATTGCGTCTATATCGCGCCCGATGAACAAGCCGTCCGCGAGCATGCGCGTCAGGGAGGCTTCCCGGCGAATTCGGTTTCCATCATCCGCCGCATGATTGATCCCACTACCGCCGAAACGACCTCGTAGGAATCGTCTCGAGTCGATCGTCCAGAGGAAGGTGGTTCGCGTTTATGTTTGTCGCGCAGGCGACGAATGCGGCGCCGAGCCACTCGCCACGCGGACGATCGACTCGAACCGTCCGAGCGTCAGAAGATGAACTTCAAACCAAATTGCATGATGCGCGGATCATGTGCGACGCTCGGATGCAGGAAACTGGAAGCTGCAACGCAGCTGGCGGCGCCGAGATTTATGCCTTGCGATGGGACGTCGAGGCTGCAATCCGCGTTCGCGGTGATTTGCGCGAATTGGGTGTGATTGAAGGCGTTGAAATTCTCCCAGCGGAATTCAAACGCCTTGCTCTCCGTAATCGGGAAGCGTTTGAAGAGGCCCAGATCGAAATTCGTGCGGCCCGGCTGACGTAGGACGTTGCGGCCGGAGTCGCCGAAGGTGAGACCGGTGGGAATCTCGAAAGCCGAGGGATTGTAATAGAGCGGCGCAAATACGCCGTTTGTCAGGGCCAGTTGTTTTTGCGGACCCAAGTCAGCCTTGGGATTGGCCACGAGATCGAGATAGGCGCTGGTCCCGACACCGTTTCCCACGCCCGCGTTGTCGACGAACGCCAGACTGTCGGTTACGGAGAAGGGAACGCCTGTTTCGACGGTGGTGATTCCTGAAAATTCCCAGCCGCCGAGGAGCTTGTGAACGACGCCCGCAGACTTGCGGAAGAGCGGAATATCATACACATAGCTGAGATTGAAAATGTGGCGCTGGTCGTAGTCGCCGCTGGAGCGCTGACTGGCGATGTCGTAGGAGTTCACGAACGCGTTGTCGAAGCGCGAGGACGAGTCGTCGATGGCATGACTGTAGGTGTAGGCGAGACTAAAGGTCATATCGCCGGCGGTACGTCGCGCGGAGAGCTGGAACGCGTTGTAGATGGAATTCGCTGCGTTCTCGATGCGCGTGATGTCGCCGATGCCGAGAAACGGCCTGCTCGGATCCGGATCATTCCCGCAGGCAATATTGAGATTGACCGCGGCCTGGCCGGACACCGGCGTTCCATTGACAACTCCGCTATTGCAGATGTCTGGTGTGATGACCTCGCCGAACTGAAATGGATTCTGGGACGCGGAAGTCGGCAGCACCTGGTTGAGGTCGCGAATATTCGTCAGGTGAGTCCCCTTTGTGCCGACGTACGCGACTGACGTCGTAATCTTGCCCGGCAATTCTTGCTGCACGTCGAGGTGCCATTGTTGCACGTATGGCCAAATGGCTTGAGTGGGTATCGAAGCCACGCCGAGAGGGAATTCCGTTCCGCCGCCGCCGATGTTGGTATATCCGGACACGTTGAACTGCGTCGGGACCTGCACGAGCGGTGGAGATCCCTCGAGCGACTCTGAATTGGATTCGTTTCCGTTGGTGTGCTCGTAGAAGATTCCGTAGCCCGCACGGATGGCGGTCTTGCCGTTGCCGAAAGGATCCCACGCGAAACCAATGCGCGGAGCGGGATTAAAGAGATGGCCCTTCATACAGCCGGCGGGCGACCCTCCGAGACCGCATTGGACCTGACCATTGAAGAAGTTGCCACTGCCTGGAACCAAGGCTCCGGTGTTCGGATCGATCTGCGGAGCCGCGGAGGCCTGCCACACAGCGGGATCGAAGTTGTAAGCTTGATCGTATCTTTCGCGATAGGTTCCGAACATGCTGATGCGCAGTCCAAGGTTCACAGTGAGTTTGCGCGTTACACGCCAGTCGTCCTGGAGGTACGGCTCGAAATTCTTATATCGGTTGTAATACTTCGGCTCGGAGCTCGTTTGTGAGAACGACGCGATGTTGCCCGTCAGGAAGTCAGCCCACGCGTTACCGGTGCTGACCGGTGAGGTGGCGTCGAACACCAGGAAACCGCCCGGGCTGAAGATAGCCGTGAAATCTTCGTTCTTCTGGTCAGCGACAAATTGGGCTCCGAATTGCAATGTGTGAGTGCCAAGCGTCTTCGTGACATTGTCTCTGTATGTGTAGATCGGATTGGCGTTGCTCCACGGGATGAAGCTCGGATCTTCCAGGAATCCTCCGCCGTAGGGACCGCCGTTGAGAATCTGGACGCCGGGAAGCCGGCCGCCAAATCCATTGTCGAAGAGTCCCGTCATGGTCATGCTCGCGGGCCTCTGCCACGGTCCGATGTTACTGAGGTCGACGTGATTCGCGCCGTAGCTGAAGACGAACTCGTTTAGCAATGACGGCGACGCGGTAGCCGTCAGGTGGGCCACAAAGCTGGTTCCCGGGGAGACCAAGTGAGTTTCAATCGTCGGAAATGACGATTGCTGGCTCCAATTCAGGACTTCACCTTGCGTCTGGTTCCAGGAATCGTGAATGTAGCGGAACGACACGCGGATGTTGGGCGTGATGTTGTGATCGATCTTGAACATTTCCTGGTGATAGAGGGTCGGCGTGGAGACACTTCCCTGAAAGGCTGGATAGCCGCCATTCGTCGTGTTGGCGTGCGGAATCATGGCCATGATCGCGGTGGCATTTGGATCGACTGTGACGGTGTTGTTAGGGTATGGAATGCCGCCGGACCCGGGAATCGTCGGGCAATTCGCAAGCGGAGACGCCGGATTATTCGCGTCCGGGCAAAGATCGCTGAAGTTGCCATTGCGTTCGTCGTCCGATGGCACGTCTTGCAGGAAATCGGTCGGCGATTTTTGCCGCTGAAATTCTTCGGAAAAGAAGAAGAAGGTCTTCGAGCGGTCGCTGTTGTAATGATTCGGAATGAAGACTGGGCCGCCAATCGTGTATCCAAAATCATGCTTCTTGTACGGCGGACGAGTGGTGTCGAAGAAGTTGCGCGCGTTAAAGAAGTCGTTGCGCCCGAAATAATACGCGTCCCCGTGGAAATCCTTGCCTCCGGACCGCGTGACAACTTCGACGGTTCCCGAACCGCTCTTTCCGTATTGCGCGCCGTAGCTGGACGTCAAAACCTGAAACTCTTGAATCGAGTCGACGCTCGGATAAATGTTCAGCGTCGTGTTGCTGCCGTCGTCCTCGCTGCTGCCACCGTCGATTTCCCAGTTGTTGTATTCCGTGCGCCCGCCGTTCACGCTGAAGGAGACGTTGCCGCCCAGGCCCGTCTGTCCTTCGTCGGTTCCCGTTTCCGAAAACGTCTGATTGCTGACACCGGGAGTCAGAATGATCAATTGCGAGAAATTCCGGCCGTTCAATTCAAGCTGCGTGACTTGCTTTCCGGTGATGGTGGTGCTGAGTTCGGAGGATTGCGTTTCGATGGCCGGGGCGGAGTCGCTTTGGACCATAACTTCGGCGACGACGCTGCCGATCTCCAGTTTCACATCCACGCGGCGCTTCTCGCCGGCGGCCAGGACGACCTTCTGTTCGAGGAACTTCTTGAAACTCTTTGCTGAAATTTCGACGCTGTAGGTTGCCGCCCGAAGTCCGGCGATCAGATATTCACCGCTGCCGTTGGTGGTAACAGTTTGGCGGAGCGAGTGCGCTTCATTGGTGATGGTGACGTCTGCGCCGGCAACGCTGGCGCCGGTCGCATCGGTGACCAGCCCGGTAATGTAGCCGGTGTCCTGCGCGCGGGCGAGAACGGGAAGCACGAACAGCGCCAGAGCAAAAATAGCGGACGAGCGGAGGATTTTCATGGTCGTCTCCGTAAAAGCGTCGAGATCGATTGCCTTTTTTCCTGAACGCCGCGCCGGCGCAGGAGACTTCAGGCGCGCACCGCACGAATCGGCAATTCCTAGGTTCGAGCGATGCGGCCAAACCCATCCCGGGCGATCGGGGGACACTCCCGCGCCCGAGCGAAAGTTTCATTAAAACGTTTATTAAAATAATAGAGCGACAGAATGGGCGAATATTGGGATAGGAAAGCGCCTATGTCAAGCGAAAAAGCGCGCGGGGTGGCGCGCGGACGAGGACGAGGAGGTCTGGCCTGATGTTGCGATGGAGACGACCGGCGCGGTGCCGCCGTCAGCGGACGGACTTCGTCGATTCCCGGACCACCAATTCCGGCGCGACCCGGCGATGCGCCGCGGTGAATTCACGGTTGTCCTGACCGGCGTTGATGCCGTCGACGAGAATCCCGACGGCCGCTGAGCCCATCGCTTCCATTGGCTGCCGGATCGTCGTCAGGGCAGGCGTGTACAGCGTTGCGGCAGCCACGTCATCGAAGCCGATCACCGAGCAGTCTTCGGGAACGCGAACTCCGGCTTTTGTCAGAGCGCGAATCGAGCCGAAAGCGGTGAGATCATCGAAGGCCATGAGCGCGGAAAAGGGCCGCTTGCGTTTCAACAACTCTTCCGTCAGACGCATGCCCGCTTCAAAACCGGAGTTCGGATCGCGCGATTCGGGCAGATCCAAAATAAGCCGGGGATCGAGCTCGAGATCATTCGCTTGGGCGAACGAGCGGATGCCTCGCCAGCGCGGGCTGCTATCTCCCAGCATTTTCGGGCCGCGGACAAAGGCGATTTTGCGATGACCATAGAGGTGCAGGTGCTCGAGCGCCAAGCGGCCGCCGACTTCATTATCGACGATGACCGAGCTGATCGAATCGGTCTCGAGTTCGCCGCCGATGAGTGTCGTGGGAATCGTGTTCTTTTCGAGGTCCGCGAGAAAATTAATGTCGAGAAAGAGCCAGTTGGCGAGAACGATCAGGCCCTCGACACGGCGATCGAGCAGCATTTCGAGATAGCGCTCGAAGCGGCTGCGCTCATTATGCACGTCGGCAAGGATGGGAAGATACGAGGCCTGATAGAGCGCGTTTTCAACGCCGCGGAGGATCAGCGTGCAATACGGATCGGTCATATCAAAAACCATGACGCCGACCGCGTGGCTGCGCTTGCTGCGCATAAAGGGAGTGAGCAGGTGCGGACGATAGCCAAGTTTCTTGGCGGCGTTGCGGATGCGGTTCTTCGTTTTGGCCGGGATGAAGCGGGCGAGCGGGGCGTCGTTTAGGACGAAAGAGACGGTGGTCGACGAAAAGCCGCTTACGCGCGCCACATCGCGAATCGTGACCGTCGACGACTTGTGTCTCCGGCGCTTCTTCATCACTGGCTCCAGATAGGGATGAATAACCGCTGCGGGCATAATACCGTGTCTGCCGGGAATTGTTGAGCGCCGAGAGTTTCATCGCCGCGCGCCGCGGAGCTTCTTGAAATCGATGCGCGGCTGGCCTACAGTCCGATGCCGTGAAGATTTCCGAGCGCGCGTGGACGGTATTGGCGATCCTGCTTTCCGCTTGCTCACCGAGCATAGCAGCGGGGGCTCGTTTCTTCGCGAGGCAGACAGAGTTTGCCCCGCCGCAGTCGGGCGTTGCATCGCAGCCGGATCCGAAGGAGCTCTTCTCCGACGGAGAGGATCGATTGAAAGAGGGCGATCTCGACGCGGCGGAAGCGGATTTTCGCAGAGTGCTCGCGATCAATCCGCAAGTCGCCGGCGCCTACGCTAATCTCGGCGTGATCGCGATGCGCCGCAAGGAATGGAATCGCGCGCTCGAATTGCTGCGCAAAGCGGAGAAACTCGCTCCCAACGTCCCGGGCGTTCGCTTGAATATCGGATTGGTTTACTATCGCGAAGAGGAGTATCGCTCGGCGATTCAGCCGTTCGAATCGGTTGTGCGCGATGCTCCGGATTCCTTGCAGGCACGTTATCTACTCGGCCTCTCTTATTTCTTCGACGAACGCTATGGCGACGCTGCTTCGACGCTCGAGCCGCTCTGGGATCGCGAATCAGGCAATTTGAGCTACCTCTATGTGGTCGGCATCGCTGCCGGCCGCGCAGAACAAAGCGATCTAGAAGAGAAAGCGCTCGGGCGGCTTGTGGAAGTGGGAGGAGACACACCTGACTTCCATCTGCTGATGGGCAAGGCGCTCCTGAACCGCAACGAACCCGAAAAGGCGCTTGCGGAACTTCAGCGGGCTGAGCAGACCAATCCGAGTCTGCCCTTCGTGCATTTCAATCTGGGCCTCGCTTACCTCGCGATGAGCAAGTACGACGACGCTCAGGCGGAATTCGAGAAGGACATCGCCATCGAGCCGGATGTTGCATGGAATTACGACCAGCTCGGCGAGCTTTTCTCACGGAAGAACGACGCAGCGAAAGCCGAGAGATATTACCGCCAGGCGCTCGAGCACGACGCGCATCTCGCGAGTTCGCAATTCGGGCTCGGCGAAATTTATCAGCGGGAAGGGAAATACGCGGCGGCGCTCGCGGCGCTTGATGCCGCGGAGAAACTTGCGCCAGATAGCCAGAACGTTCACTATGTTCGAGGCAGAGTTCTAACTCATCTCGGACGGACCGCGGAATCGAAACACGAATTTGCGGAGGCTCAGCGGCTGACAGAAGCGGGAGCGGCTCGCGGTAACCAGACTGCCGGGGGCATGGAATCGGGCGCCACACCAACGCCCAACCCCGAGTTAATGAAGGAGCCTCAGTAACGGTTGCGCTCCGCGGGCCTCTACGGAGGCTTATTCCTGGTGGAACTGGGAGATCAGGAGTGCGTCGGTGGAAAAGATGCCGCGAGACAACACGAGTTGCTTTGCGTCGCCCGACCATGCGTACGAAAAAATCTTGTCCGATGTGAAATGTGTGATTTGCTTCGGCTCTGCTTTCGATGGGCCGCTCTGGTCCAAGCCCTGATACCACAAATTATCCACGCCATTTTGCGCGACGACGTAGGTCACCCCACGTCCATCGGAAGTCCATGCGAGTTCGCTGACCTCACCGATCAGGCTGGCTTGAAAGCCTTCGGGAAGGTCATAGCCGGGTCCTGCGTCGCCTCCTTCGATCGTCAGAATTCGAAGACGAGGTTGATCGCCCGCATTCGGCCAGAAGGACGCCGCGATATATCGCCCGTCGGGCGACACGGCCGGCCACTCGAGCTGTTGCTTGCTGAGCTGTTCGGGCGTACCGCCGTCCGTTGTGACTTTCCAAAGAACGCCGTACTCCGATTTGGCATCTTCGTAGACGACCGTCTTGCCATCAGGCGTGCAGGACGACGCTTGAATCGCCTCGCCGTGCGCGAGTCGCCGGGGATTGCTCCCGTCAAGATCCGCGTACCAAATCGTGGCGCCGGACGAGTCTGAGGATGTGAACACGGCAGAATGCCCGCCGCACGCGTGGACCGAGGTGATGTATTTCGCGGTCTGTGAGGCGAAGTCTTCTTCGGCGTGGCCCTCGGGCGATAAAATTGCGAGCTTCTGTTCGCCCCCGTTATAGAACGTATGAAGGATTTTGCCGTCGGCCAGCCACGATACGCCTCCGGTGCCCTCGTCTTCGCCTTTGCGCGTGACGATTTCCTTCGCCTCACCTGTCAAAACCGATTCATGAGCCGGCGCAACCCAGAGGCTCGCGAGCAGCGAACGCTGCACGGTAACGGCCGAGGAGCCGTCCGCACTGATGCTTACGCCGGTGTAAAAGTTCAGATCATTGGTAACGCGCTGATCTTCGCCCTCGGGATACGTAATCATCCAGATTTGAGGGTTGACGGAAGCACCGGCGCCCGCCGATGCGATGGCGAGATGGTCGCCATCCGGCAGCCACGCGAGACCCGCCACATTGCGCCACTTGTGATTGCCGAGCGGAGTCTCGTGCCCCGAAGCGGTGTCGACGCTGACGATCGCCATCTGCATGGAATCCGCGAACGAGTTTGTGACCGGCACGGCGATGACTTTGCCGTCCGGAGACCACGCCGGGCCGTACTTGTAGAATCGGTTGCTGCGCTCGTGGCTGGCGAGGACAGTTTCGCCCGAGCCGTCTATGTTTGCTGTGACCAACTGGCTCAGCGATTTATCCGCGAATCCGCTCGGCGAACTCGCCGCGCGGATGAAAGCGAGGCGTTTCGCGTCTGGAGAAAATGTGATGCCGCCTACCACGTCGAAAATCACTTGCTGCGGCGCACCGCCGAGAGCGGGCACCTTGAAAATGGCTCGCGAGCCCGGCTTTACGTCCCGGACGAAATAGAGATAGTTTCCATCGGGCGAAAATGCGATGTCCCCAATTTCTCGAGGATCCGGGGGAACGATCTGAACGCTGCTCCCGGTCACGACCTGGCGCACCGAGATGGCGTTATTGCCGGAGTCAATCGTCGTGTACGCGAGCCACTTGCCGTCGGGCGAAATCGCAGCGACGCCCACGTTTCCGGCTGAAGTGAACGGCGCAATCGTCATGTTCGTGGTCGCGGCTTCATGACGGTGGCCAAAAAGGTGGTAGGCCAGCGCTGCAGCGAGAACGAGAGCAATCGCGGGGACTAAAATGGCGAGAACTCGCCGGATGGACGAGCGCGAAGGCGTCGCGACCGAAGCGGATGCCGCGAATGACGGCGCCGTCGAGCCGCTCCCCTGATCCACTTTTCGCGAGACCACGCCGGAAGCCGTGACGCGCGCGGAATCCACATCGCGCTTCAACCGCTTGAGATCGGCGCGAAGCTCGGCGGCCGTTTGACAGCGCAGATCGCGATCCTTCTCGAGTGCCTTGGCGATGATCTCATCGAGCTTCTGCGGGATTGCCGGGTTGCGCTCCGACGCGGGATTGGGCGTCTGATGAAAGATGGCATCGAAGATGACCGGAGGCGTCGCGCCGGTAAAGGGCAGTTGGCCCGTAGCCATTTCGTACAGGACCACGCCGAGGCTGAATAAATCGGTTCGGGTGTCGAGTTCTTCACCGCGAGCCTGCTCGGGTGACATATAGGCGACGGTGCCGAGCGCCGAACCGGGACTCGTCAGGAGGCTCTCGGAAATGGGAGCGGCGCTTGCGCCCGCGGTCACTCCCATCGTCTCGCCGATGCGCAGCCTCGAGGTCGTCTTCGCGAGACCAAAATCGAGAATTTTCGCCTGCCCGCGCGTCGTGATGAAAATGTTGGCTGGCTTGAGATCGCGATGAACAATGCCTTGCGCGTGCGCGGCGTCGAGCGCGTCCGCGATTTGAATCGCGAAATCGAGCAGGGCATCGAGCGGCAGCGCGCGCCCGGCAATCCGCTCGCGCAGAGTTTGCCCGTCGAGATATTCCATCACCAGATACGGGCGCACTCCGCGCTCGCCGGTGAATTCACCGATGTCGTGAATCGTGCAGATTCCCGGGTGATTGAGCGCGGAAGCCGCTCGCGCTTCGCGCTGGAATCGTTCGAGCGCGGCTCGATCGTTTTCGAGATCCGGCGATAGAAACTTCACGGCTACGACGCGGCCAAGTCGCGGATCTTCCGCTTTAAAGACGAGGCCCATTCCGCCGGCGCCGAGCGGCTCGACGATGCGATAGTGAGAGACGGTATCGCCAGATTTCATCGTGGGGATTTATCGTATGTCACTCGTGTGCGTGACGCAAGACGCCCCATTTCCGGGAACGCAGGCTCCGTTGCCTCGCCGGCAAGTCCGGAGTATCCTTTCGAGGTCAATTCGCATGCGCACGAGCACGCGGATGCTGGCGTCGGCCGTTGGAGGTATTCAAATGAAGAAGTTCTGCATCGCGACGATCGCGATCGTCCTCCTCACCTTGATTCCACTCGCGAAGCGTTCTCAAGATTTTGCCGGCGTGACGCCGCCACCCCTCCGCCAGTTCGAATTTACCTATGACGTTCATGTCCCGGCGGTTTCTCCGGGCACGGGAGCGCTGCGCTTGTGGATTCCGGTCCCGGTCTCGAATTCTTGGCAGGAAATTTCGGATCTGAAAATCGAAAGCCCGGTGAAATATCGGACGACGCGCGATGCGGAATACGGCAATCGCTACGCATATTTCGAGGTAAAGTCGCCGCAAGCGGACCTCGATGTTCACATGAACTTCCGCGTCGTGCGCCACGAACATCGTGTCAACCTCGTTGCTTTAGCGGCCGTGCCGGCAGCGGAACGATTTCCCGATCCGATGCTGCAGCGCTTTCTCAAGCCCGACCATCTTGTCCCGCTCGATGGAACGATCGGCGACATCTCGCACGCACAGTTGGATGGAGCGAAGGATAATCTCGCGAAGGCTCGCCGCGCGTACGAATACGTTATCGCCAACATGAAGTACGACAAAACGGGCGAAGGTTGGGGCCACGGCGACGCGATTTGGGCCTGCACCGCAAAGCGCGGCAACTGCACCGACTTTCATTCTCTTTTCATCGGAATGGTGCGCGCCGCCGGCGTTCCGGCAAAATTCGAGATTGGTTTCCCGCTTCCGGCCGACAAGACTTCCGGCGACATTCCTGGCTATCACTGCTGGGCCGAGTTTTATCTCGATGGCGCTGGTTGGGTGCCTGTCGACGCATCGGAAGCCTGGAAGCATCCCGATCTGCACGAGTATTATTTCGGGGCGCACGATGCGAATCGTGTTCAGTTCACCACCGGCCGCGACATTCGATTGAGTCCGCCGCAGCAGGGCGATCCGCTCAATTATTCCGTCTATCCATACGCGGAAGCCGGGGGCAAGGCGCTCGGCAGTGTTACAACACACTTCGCGTTTCGCGACATTTCTCCGGACGCGAACAAGACGGCCGAGGTTCCCGCGGCAGCGCGAAATTCTGGCCGATAGCAACCGGCAAAAATTATCGAACAAACGATCGCGAAGCGCGTCGGCGTCGCTACGACCAGGCAACTACCGATTTTCCTTCACAGCGCGCGGCTCCGTTCGAAACGGGAATGTGCGGAATTGAAACGCTCGGCAAATTAGTGCGTAAAGCGCCAACATGTTTTTTCTTGAGTAGTTTTTGACTTCACGTGCGCGACTTCATTAGAATCTTGTTCCCTTCCTAAAGGTTTTTTCACGACCATCCGGGAGTTCCTATGCGGCTTCTCGTCGCCGAAAATGATCCGGCGCTCGGCACGTTCTTGCGTCAGGGTCTCGACTCCGAAAAATACACTGTCGACGTAGCGGGCGACGGCGGGCAAGCGGAGATGCTGGCGGATCAACAGAAATACGATCTGGTGATCCTCGATTTGAATCTGGCGGGCGTCGACGGCATGGATGTGTTGCGCCACGTGCGCGCCCGGCGGAGCGATCTGCCCATTCTGATTCTTACCAGCCGTGACCGGGTCGATGATCGCGTGCGGGCCCTGGACCAGGGAGCCGATGATTTCTTGCTGAAGCCGTTCTCATTCACGGAGCTTTCGGCGCGCATTCGCGCGCTGTTGCGGCGTGGCGGCCAGGTATCGGCTTCTGTTCTGCGCGCCGGCGATCTGGAATTGAATCGCATGGATCGCACGGTCAAGCGCGGCGGAAGACTCGTTCGCTTGACGCCGAAGGAGTACAACCTTCTCGAATTTCTGATGAAGCATGCAGGAGAGCGCGTTTCGCGCGCGATGATCATCGAGAATGTTTGGAATTTCTCAGGCGACACGATGACGAACGTCGTGGACGTCTACATCAACTATTCCTCGGCACAAGTGGACAAGCGGCGCGTTGGGCAGCTCGCTCTTGCGATTCAGGTGGCATTTCAGCAGATGGGCATTTTCGACGCGTCGAACTCCAGGCCCGAAGTGGCTACCACGGAGCCGATGCCGTTCTCAAAAACGCAGATGGTTGAAAATGTCGAGCGGCTCTCATCCCTCGGTCAGGTGGCCAGCTCGCCGCACGGTTCTCTGGCCGGAGCGCCGCAACGCGATGATATGAACGAGCTCCGCAAGGAGTTGGAACAAGCACTCGCCCCGCAAATCAAGAACCACGAAATTTCGCTGCATCCAACGAAAGAGGGGTTGGTGGTCAGCTTGCGCGAGGCGGGATTTTTTGACAGCGGCTCGGCGAAATTGCGGACCGGAACGGCGCCAATTCTTGCGCAGTTCATCAGCGTGGTTGCGCCGCATGGCCTCAGCATTCGCATCGAAGGGCACACGGACAATGTGCCGATCCACAATTCGCAGTTTCAATCGAATTGGGAGCTTTCTACGGCACGAGCGACGGAGATGATTCGCGTCTTCATCGATCGCTACCATCTCGCTCCCGAGCGGCTCTCAGCGTCCGGCTATTCCCAGTATCACCCCGTCGCTCCGAATGACACGCCCGAAAGTCGCGCGCTCAATCGCCGCGTCGATCTTGTCATCTTGAATCCGCCGGTCCAGCCTTCCCACGAAATGGCCCTCATCCCTCCCGCTTCTGCGCCGGCACGGCCGGAGCCCTAGGCCCGTCCGCGAAGCGCAGCGGAGTTCATATTGGAGTCCAGAAACCGGACTCGAAGCATTATTTCCGGGTGGCCGCGAGTGCGGGCCTAAAGAAAGTCGCCGCGATAGATTGGGAAAACCTTCACGGCACAAAAAAATGAATGGTCAACGCTCGGTAAGAACCGCCTGCAGGTGGGCCGATACTTCGCTCTGTTTCTTTGTTTTCACATACCAATCGATCGTACGGTGGAGCCCGTCCATAAACATCACTTTCGGCTCCCAGCCGAGGAGCTTTTTCGCCAGAGAGTTGTCGGCGACGCGATTCAAGGGTCCCGTCGGCATTTCCGGGCGCAGCTCGAACTTCGCGGTCTTGCCCATGTAGCGCAGCACCTCTTTTGCCGCGTCGATCACCTTGATGCGTTCCATCGTGCCGAGATTCACGGGCGTCGCGTCATCAATCTTCTCCGCGGCCAGAATCGTGCCGCTGACGATGTCATCGATGTAGGTCCAGTTGCGGATTTGTTCGCCGGTACCCCAGACTACAAACGGATTCTGATTGATAAACGAGCGTGCGATCATGGCGATGACCGCGTGATTTTCCACGCCGCGCGGTCCGTATACGGTGAAATAGCGGCATGAAGCCGACTTCAGGCCCCAATCCTTGTAATACGCCTGCAGCGTCATTTCGGCCATCAGCTTGGCCCAGCCGTACATGTTGTCCGCATCGTAGGGCGGACCTGCCATATCTTCGGTGAGATAGAGCACTTCGTTCGGGTTTGTCTGAATATGATTCGGATAAACGCAGCCGGATGACGCGTAGACGACTTTGTCGACCTTGGCCTTCTGACAAGCGCGAAACACTACGCCATCGAGCATCAGGTTTGTGGCACACGCCGCCTGGTGCAGATCGACGTAGCCTCGGCCGCCGTGATCCGCGGCGAGATGAAACACGATGCTCATCCCCGCAACGACGCGCTCCGCGACACCCGGTTCGCGCAAATCGGCATGCACGAATTCCGCGCGCTTGTCCCTTATGTGCGGTTCGATGTTGTCGAGCTTTCCGCTACTGAGGTCGTCCACGACGCGGATGCGCGCGCCCTTCGCGGCCAGCGAGTCTACGATGCCCGAACCAATAAAGGATGTGCCGCCGGTCACGAGTACATTGCGATTCTTCCAATCCATTCGACTAACTTCCTCCAAATTGCCTGGTACAGCGAATTTTTGGCCTAAAGTCAAAACGAAAGAATACCATCTCCGCCGGCGAATCCATACGGCTCCTAATGCCGGACACTCTCCCCATCCGGGAAAATACGGAGAATCGTTGAGGCTCAGGGCCGCTCCGCCTGCCGCATCAGCACAGTGCCTGCGAGTTCTGACGCGGAGATATGGAGTTCCGGGAATTCGTCAGCGCAACGGGCGGAAGTTCATCCGAAGTTCATGCGCGGATTGCGTGTTCCATTTCCGCGGGCGCCGGATACGTTATTTTTGTGCCGCGGACTCGCGCGAACGACGTCAAAGAATGCGGCCGCAGATTCGTGCGGCTCATGATGTGTTCGACCGCAACGCCGCGGACGAGCAGGGCATCCGCGACCAGCGACCGATGACAGCGCCAGGGGACAGCTTCCGCGCACATGAGTGCGCAACGCTTTTTCACGGCGAGTTTCAGGAGCCGCTCGATGCCTGCCGCGAAATCCGCTGTTTGCATGTAGTCCGCGAAGCCGCGAAAGCTCGCATTTTGCCAGCCCGTATTTATGGAATCGCGTGTTGTGTGGCGCAGTCCACCGAGCTTCTTCAATTGAACGTAGCCGATGCCAGCCGCGCGCAGAGAGATTTTCAAGGCGTCGCCATTGAACTGCGGATTATGCCGCGAGCGCGGAATCGTCCGGATATCAATGACACGTTCGACGCCATTCGCCTTGAGAAGATCCAGGAACTGGTCAAGGGGCCGGTTCGAGTGGCCGATTGTCAAGATGACACCCGGTGGGTTGCTCCGCCGATTCGGTTTCGTCGTGTGCCGCATCCGTCGAGCAGGCTCGTTCATCCAAAATTCATGAGCGACATAATTGGTATGCCCGTTGGAGTCTTAGAGACCCGCCAGCACCGGCGGCGGGGAAGCAAGCGAGCGGGGCGACGCGCTCGCAAGGGGAATGATACACTGAGAGTTGTTGAATCGTCCGCGGGGATACCGTAATGCGACTCGCCATTGGTGCCGACCATGCCGGATTTCCTTTGAAACAAGAGCTCATTCCGTTTCTCGAGGAACTCGGCCATAGCGTTCTGGACCTCGGCACAAACAGCACCGAACCTGTGGACTACCCCGATTACGCGGAAGCGGTCGGCTTGGCGGTGCGAAGCGGCAAAGCGGATCGCGGCGTCCTCATTTGTGGCAGCGGCGTCGGCGCTTCGGTTGCTGCCAACAAGCTTCCCGGCATCCGCGCGGGTCTCGCGCACGATAGCTACTCCGCGCATCAAGGCGTAGAACACGACAATATGAACGTCCTCGTCCTAGGCTCGCGCGTGATCGGTGTCGAGCTTGCCAAGGATTTGGCGGCAATTTATTTGAAGGCGGAGTTTACGAATGAGCCGCGCCACCGCCGCCGGCTTGAGAAAATCAGAGTGTTGGAGGTGAAGTATGGCCAGCAAAGTTAGTCCAGACGCCGCGCAAGCCGCACAGTCGTCCGCGAATCCACTTCGCTTAGCCGAAGCGCAGGGCCAGGCGATCTGGCTCGATTACATTCGACGCAGCCTGCTCACGAGCGGCGAACTGAAGCGCCTCGTTGAGGACGACGGACTCTCCGGCGTCACCAGCAACCCCACAATTTTCGAGAAGGCCATCGCCGGCAGCACCGACTACGACGAAAGACTCCGCGCCGTTCTGACTCTCGATCCGGCAGCGGATGAAGCGTCGCTCTTCGACGCCATTGCCATCGAGGACATTCGCATGGCCACGGACATCTTGCGCCCCGTGTACGACCGAACGAACGGCGCGGATGGATTTGTGAGCCTCGAAGTCTCTCCGAAACTGGCCCACGATACGGCCGGCACGCTTCGCGAAGCGCAGCGGCTTTGGAAGGCGGTGCAGCGGCCGAATTTACTGATCAAAGTTCCATCGACGCCCGAAGGAATTCCGGCGGTCGAGGAACTTCTTGCCTCCGGCATCAACGTCAACATCACACTGATGTTTTCGATGGAACATTACGAAGCCGTTGCGCAAGCCTACATTCGCGGACTGAAGCGCGCAGCCAACCCGGCGCGCGTCGCCTCCGTCGCGTCGTTCTTCGTCAGCCGCGTCGATAATTTGATCGATCCCGCGCTGGAGAAGATTGGCACGCCCGAAGCGCTGGCGCTGCGCGGAAAAATCGGAATCGCCAATTCTCGAAACGTCTACCAGCGTTTCCAGCAAATTTTCGGCGGGAGTGAGTTCGCTCCCCTGCGCGCCAAGGGAGCTCGCGTTCAGCGCGTTCTGTGGGCCAGCACCAGCACGAAAAATCCGGCGTATCCGGATACGCTGTACGTCGCGGAACTCATCGGTCCCGATACGGTGAACACGATTCCTCCCGCGACGCTGAAGGCGTTTCGCGATCACGGCCAGGTTCGCGGCTCGACAATCCTGGATTCACCCCAGACAGCGGCGGCCGAGCTTGCAGCGCTCGCCAAGGCCGGGATTGACCTTCGCGCCGTTACCGAACAACTTCAGAAAGAAGGCGTCGAGTCCTTCGCGAAATCGTTCGAAGATCTGATGGCCGCGCTCGCGCAGAAGCGCACCGCGCTACTGGCCGCAAATGTCGACGTCGAAGTGCAATCGCTCGGTTCTCTTTCGTCAGCAGTCGATCAGCGTTTGGCTGCATTTCAATCCGCGCAATTTGGCCGCCGCCTCTGGGCCAAGGATCCGACGCTCTGGGCGAGCGTGTCCACACCCGAAATCACGAATCGCCTCGGCTGGCTGACTCTGCCGGAAGTGATGCGCGAACAGGTCCGCGATCTGGTTGCTTTCCGCGAGCAGATCAAGTCCGAAGGATTCACCGACGCTGTCGTTCTTGGAATGGGCGGCTCGAGTCTCGCGCCCGAAGTCTTCGAAAAGACCTTCGGTAGCCGCCCCGGCTATCCGGAACTCCACGTTCTCGATAGCACGCATCCCGCGGCGGTGAAGGCCATCGAGGATGCCGTGGATCTCCGGCATACGCTCTTCATCGTATCCAGCAAGTCCGGCACGACGACTGAACCAAATTCCTTCTTCTTTTATTTCTGGCAGAAGGTCAGTGCTCACGAGAAGAACGCAGGGCGCCAATTTATTGCCATCACGGATCCTGGCACGCCGCTTCAGACGCTTGGCGAGCAGCGTGGTTTCCGCCGCGTGTTTCAAGCCACCCCCGATGTCGGCGGCCGCTATTCTGCGCTCACGCATTTTGGCCTCGTTCCGGCGGCCATTATCGGCGTCGATTTGCAGCAGCTTCTCGATCGCGCCTGGACGATGCAGGAGGCCTGCGCTTCGACAGTTCCCGAGCTGAAAAATCCCGGCCTCATTCTTGGCGCGATTCTCGGCGAAGCCGACCGCGCCGGCCGTGACAAGACCACCATCTTCGCCTCGGCGTCCCTGCAGCATTTTCCGGCGTGGCTCGAGCAGCTCATCGCCGAAAGCACGGGCAAGGAAGGGAAGGGCATCATTCCCGTGGCTGGAGAAGAACCAATCGGCGATGCGTCGCGCTATGGAAACGATCGTCTCTTTGTGTCACTGCGCCTTGCGGCCGAAAAAGATGAAAGCCACGAGACAAAGCTTCGCGCGCTGGAGGCCGCAGGCCATCCGGTTGTGCGCATTACGCTCAAAGATCTCGCCGATCTTGGACAGGAATTCTTTCGGTGGGAAGTCGCCATCGCAGCCGCAGGCGCGGTGATCGGCATCCAGCCATTCAACCAGCCAGACGTTCAGGTCGCCAAGGATCTTGCGCGCGAAGCGATGAAGAAACCGTCCGGCAACGGCGCCGCTGCGTCCGGCGCTGCCTCGACCGCGATCGATGCATCGAATGCGGCGGAGCTCCGTGCCGCGATTCAGAAGTGGCTCGCGTCAGTGAAACCCGGCGATTACATCGGCATCGACGCGTATATCGCTCCCACGGATGCAACGACCGCCGCGCTCGAGCGCATCCGCATCCTGCTCTGGCACCATACGAAGTCCGCGACCATGCTCGGATACGGCCCACGTTTCCTCCATTCCACGGGCCAGTTGCACAAAGGCGGCCCCAACTCCGGACTTTTCCTGCAAATTCTCGACACTCCGGCTGCGGACCTGGCCGTTCCCGAAACCGATTACACATTCGGCGAACTCATTCGCGCGCAGGCGCAAGGAGATTACGGCGCGCTCCAGCAGCGCGGCCGCCGCACACTTCAGTTACAACTTGGCCGCGATGTCATGGGAGGCCTCACACGACTGGAAGAGGTGCTGCGTGGGTGAAGTCACCACCCTCTTCTGGGACATGGGCGGGGTGATCCTGACGAACGGCTGGGATCGCGCGGCGCGGCTGCAGGCCGTCGAGAAATTCCATCTCGAATGGGAAGAGTTCGAAGACCGCCACGAATTGCTGCTGAATGCTTTCGAGATTGGAGAGGTTACGCTGGCGGAATATCTGCAGCGCACGGTGTTTTATCGTGAGCGTTCGTTCACGCGCGAGGAGTTCACAGCGTTTCTCCTCGCACAGTCGAAGCCTTTTCCAGAATCGCTACATGTGCTGGGCGAAATCGCCGCCACGAACGATTACTTCCTCGCCGCGCTCAACAACGAATCGCTCGAAATCAACGAATATCGCATCGACACATTTCATCTGAGGGATTATTTTGACGCTTTCTTCAGTTCGTGCTATCTCGGCGTCCGGAAGCCCGATGCCGGGATTTACCGCCGCGCCCTCAGCATCACGCATCGCATGCCCGCCGAATGCATCTTCATCGATGACCGCGGCCTGAATCTGGAATGCGCGAAAGAGCTCGGCATGCGCGTGATTCATTTTCGGAACGCGAACCAATTGCGCGACGCTCTGGCAGAGCACGGTGTAGTCCTCAACGGAAAATAACCAGGAGGGTTTCATGGAACTCGGAATGATCGGTCTGGGGAAAATGGGCGGATTCATGACGGAGCGGCTCGTAAAGGACGGCCACCGGGTGGTCGGATACGATCGAGACGCCGCGACGGTGAAGCGCGTGTCGGAAGCGGGCGCGCAGGGCGCCAATTCGCTCGACGGTCTGGTGGCGCAACTGAAGGCGCCGCGCGCGATCTGGCTTATGGTTCCGTCGGGAGCGCCAGTTGACGAAACCATCGCCGCGCTACTTCCGCATCTCGCGCCGGGCGACACGATTATTGACGGAGGCAATTCGAATTACCACGACAGCGTCCGGCGTGCGGCTGATTTGAAGACGAAGAATTTCAATTTTGTGGATGTCGGCACGAGCGGAGGCGTCTGGGGATTGAAGGAAGGCTACAGCATGATGATTGGAGGCGACGCTGCAGTCGTCGAGCGCCTCTCTCCGATTTTCAAGACGCTCGCTCCTGCAGTCGACAAAGGCTGGGGGCGCGTCGGTCCCGCCGGCTCAGGCCACTTCGTGAAGATGGTTCACAACGGCATCGAGTACGGAATGATGCAGGCGTATGCCGAAGGCCTCGATCTCCTCGGCCACAAAAAAGAATTCAATCTCGATCTGCTTCAAGCTTGCAACATCTGGCAGTACGGCAGCGTGATTCGCTCGTGGCTCCTCGATCTCACCGCGGATGCGCTGGCCGCTAATCCGAAGCTGGACGGCATCGGCGCGTACGTCACCGATTCCGGCGAAGGGCGCTGGACAGCCATCGAAGGCATTGAGCTCGGCGTGCCGCTGCCTGTGATTTCCGCGGCGCTCGATGTGCGCTTCCGTTCACAGGATCCCGAACCGTTCGCGAACAAACTCCTGGCCATGATGCGCCACGGATTCGGCGGCCATGCGGTGAAGTCGGCCAGCAGCAAATAGACAGCGGCGGACGCGCCGCAAGAGGGGGCGAACTTGGAGATGCCGGCATCCACCGCTACGACCGCTTCGCCAACGGATGGCGCCACATCGAACGCACAGCCATCCATTGTGACTCCGCATCGCGTACCCGCCGAACCGTGCCTCTTCATCATCATGGGCGCCACCGGCGATTTGATGGCCCGGAAGCTCCTTCCCGCTCTCTATCGACTGCGGAAACGCGGCCTTCTTCCTGACCACAGCGGTATTTTGGGAGTCGCCGTCGAGACTAACCTCAACGATGAAAGTTTTCGGGCCCGGTGCCGCGAAGAGCTCATCGTTTCCGGGATACCTCAGGCGGAGCTTCCACCGCGTTTTACCGGTGACCGCCTCTTTTACTTCGGACTTCCCGACGGCAGCGTGGCGGGCTATCGCAACCTGGCGCAGCGCATCGTCGAAATCGAGAAGGCCAAGCAGCTCACGGGGAATCGTGTGCTCTATTTGGCGCTTCCGCCCCCGGCGTTTCCAGCCGTGATTACAGGCCTCGGCGAAGCCGGACTGCATTCGAGCCCCGGCTGGACGCGCATCGTCATCGAGAAGCCTTTCGGACGCGATTTCGACTCCGCCGAGAAGCTGAACGATTGCGTCCACAAATATTTCAAGGAAGATCAGGTCTATCGCATCGATCATTACCTTGGGAAAGAAACGGTCCAGAACATCCTTGTATTTCGGTTCGCGAATTCGCTCTTCGAGCCGCTCTGGAATCGCGATCGAATCGCCAGCATTGAGATTACCGTCGCCGAATGCCTTGGCGTCGAGCATCGCGCCAAGTATTACGAAGGCGCGGGCGCTCTGCGGGACATGATTCAGAATCATCTGACCCAACTCTTAACACTTACGGCCATGGAAGTGCCCGCGGCCTTTGAAGCCGAAGCTATCCGTCACGAGAAGGCCAAAGTGCTTCGCTCGGTGATGCCCATCGATCACAGCGACGTCGTGTTCGGGCAATACACGCGCGGGAAGATCGATGGAAAGGATGTCGCGGGCTATACCGAGGAGCCCGGCGTGGCAAGAGATTCGCAGGTCGAGACATTCGTCGCTCTGCGCTTGTGGGTCGAGAACTGGCGATGGCACGGCGTGCCCTTTTATCTCCGCACGGGCAAGCGCCTGGCCCGCCAAGCCAGTCAGATTGTCGTGAATTTCCGACGGCCGCCGGTCGCCATGTTTCAGAAGTGCGATCCGGCGACGCTTCATGCCAACGCTCTCGTCATTACCATTCAGCCGGATGAAGGCTTCGACTTACGATTCGAAATCAAGAAGCCAGGCGACGAAGTTGAGCTGCAAAGCCAGAATCTGCAATTCAAGTACTCGGATGTTTTCGAGCCGCTGCCCGAAGCCTACGAAACTCTTCTCTACGATGTTCTGAAAGGCGATCCGACGCTTTTTGTGCGCGATGACTGGGTCGAGGGCTCCTGGCGTCTGTACACGCCATTGCTCGCGGAGCGCCCTCCCGTGCATCCGTACGCCGCAGGAACCTGGGGGCCCGCGGAAGCCGATCAGCTCATGCTCGGGGTCTCGTCCGGCTGGACGATGCCGTGATTCGCGAAGCCCGGGTCTTCTCCGATGCGAACGGACTGACGCACGCCGTTGCGGAAGAGTCGCTTCGCATCGCCGAAGACTCAGTCGGCAAAGAGGGCCGTTGTGCGATCTGTCTTTCCGGCGGCACCACTCCGAGGGCTCTCAATGAACTCTGGGCGCGCGACTACGCCGCGCGCATGCCTTGGAAGGAAATCCATCTCTTCTGGGGAGACGAGCGCTACATCCCGCCGGAAGACGAACGCAGCAATTACCGCATGGTTCGCGAATCCCTCATCACTCATGTACCTGTCCCGCCCGCGAACATTCATCCGATGCCCACCCATTTCGAACATCCCGACGACGCGGCGAAGGATTATGAAGCCAAGCTGCGCAAATTCTTCGGCGCGGTGGCTGCATTCGATCTGCTCTTTCTGGGTGTTGGTCCCGAAGGTCACACGGCCTCATTGTTTCCCGGTTCCCCCGCGCTCGGGGAAAGTCAACGGTGGGTCTTAGCCGTCAAGACGCCGGCCGACCCGCCGACGCGCCTGACGCTTACTTATCCGGTCATCAATCGCGCGAAAAATGTCTTTTTCCTTGCCGAGGGCCCGAAGAAGCGCGACATCGTCCAGACGATTCGCCACGAGCCTGACGGAGATTCCAGTGCGTATCCCGCCGCGCGAGTACATTCACCGGGCCGGGTCATTTGGTTTCTCGATCAATCCGCGGCGTTTTGATTGGCATCGACTGCGTGTTGAAAGAGAGTCCAGGTCCTGTTTCCAGAGCGAGCACATTCGTATCCCCGGTACCATTGACCGCCGACGGGCGCGCGCCTAGCATTACCTTGGGCACGATTTGTGCTGCGGTCCGTGGGCCCTTCCCCGCTGGATCCCAATCCATAACAGGCTGGCGCGATGCGTTTGCGTGAACCCTCACTGCAATGCGCTCGGAAGAGATTGTTGCGGCGCCGAAGCTTCTTTCTCCGCACTGCAGATTGGTTCGGCAGAATCAGAGACTCAGCCCGTGAATTTCGCGCTGGAGCGGGGAGGCTGAATTCTTGTGCAGCCGCAAAAACCAACTGGCTTGCCGGGTGAAATATTGGCTTCATCGGAAAGCGGGAACATGGGGACTACCGTGGTAACCAAAGAATCGGCCGCGCCGGCCGCGCGGCCGCATCGGGTGGCCGGCGAAGAGCGCCGGCGGAGCCAGCGCGTGCTGCTGCGCGCTCGCGCCAGAATTTATGTGAATTTGAAAGACAAGCCCGAAACGCTGGAGGTCAGCACCTTGAGCGTGAACCCGTACGGCGCGATGATTGTGTGCGCGCAAAATCTTACGGAGCACACGCGTCTGGTTTTGGAGCACGGCGGCACACTTGAACGCATCGCGTGTCGCGTCACGCGCAGCGCCAAGGAAATGCCCGAAGGTTTCCACGTTCCCATCGAGTTCGACATGCCCGCGAGAAACTTCTGGAAGATCGATTTCCCACCGGAGGACTGGAAACCCTGCGACGATCTGTAAATTGGTAAGCAGGGGATCGCTGGAGCGGCTTTTTTGGGGTCAATCGCGCTAACCGGGACTCGGACCCCCTATGACTCCAATCCGGTGGCCGAGATGGAAACGGCTCGAGAAGCAAGTCACAGACCTCGGATAAATGTGAGCGGGGCTCGGGCGGGCGTATTCGGGAAAGGATTCCGGTTCGATGCTACGCGTGGAACGGCAGGCGTCCCAGATCAAGGTTTCCGCCGGACAGAATCACGCCAATGCGCTTGCCTTCCCCGCGAATTTTTCGCAGCAGAATCGGAGCCGCCGCCACCGCCGCTGACGGCTCAATCACAATCTTCATGTGCTCCCAGATCGCTCGCATGGCCACGACGATTTCTTCCTCGCTGACCACCGCAATTTCATCCACACGCTCGCGCAATATCGAGAACGTCAACGGGCAAAGCGTCGCGCGCAATCCGTCGGCCATCGTCTCTGACTTCGCGGCTGCCTCGAGCTTCCCCGAAGCCAGCGACCGGTTCGCGTCGTCCGCGTTCTTCGGCTCGCACCCCACAACGCGAATTTGCGGGCGTACAGTTTTTGCGGCAATCGCAATGCCGCTTAACAGCCCTCCACCGCTGACCGGCGCCAAAATGAAATCGAGATCTGGCATCTCTTCGAGCAGCTCCAGTGCCGCCGTGGCTTGCCCCGCAATCACCCGCAAGTTGTCATAGGGATGCACGAGTTGCGCGCCCGTGCGCTCCTGAATCTCCCGCGCAGCGCTCTCGCGTGATTCCAGCGTCGGCTCACACTCGGTGACTCTTCCCCCGTACGCTTCTACAGCAGCCTTCTTTGCCGCGGGCGCATTCGACGGCATCACGATCCACGCCGGAATTCCGCAAAACTGCGCGGCGCGCGCCAGGGCCGCGCCGTGATTTCCCGACGAGTGCGTCACCACGCCGCATCTCGCTTCCTCCGGAGTGAGCGACAAGACCGCATTCGATGCGCCGCGAATCTTGAATGATCCGGTCTTCTGAAAGTTCTCGCACTTGAAGAACAGACGGGCGCGCGCCCGTTCGTCCAGTTTTTCGGATGTGAGCACCGGCGTGCGATGGATGAGCGGCGCGATGCGCAAATGCGCGCTGCGAATGGCCTCGAGATTTGGACCGGTGGGCATGGGAAGACGTCCATCTCCAGCTGAAGCAGCATGCATTATCGCATGGCGGCCCAGCAACGCTCACAAACCAGGAAAGATTTCGTGGCAAATGCCGATAGGTACAGGCTGAGCGAGACGCGGCTTGGTGCCTGCCGGTGGCAACGTTAGCCTTGCTCAACCCCTTCCGCGGCTTTTTCTCTCGAAAAACGAGGCTTCTAGGTAAGGGAGAGAACTATGCCAGCCATCGATAGACGTCTTGCACCCCGCAAACCCTTCGCATTACCGGTGCGATTTCGCGTTCGGACGTCGGCGTCCATCGCGATGTACCAGGGTGAAACGATCAATCTGTCCGATCATGGAGTTTATTTCCGCACGCCACGTCCACTGACCATCGGTGACGCGCTTGAAGTCGTGATGACCTTGCCGAGCGCGCTGACGGGTCGAAAACCCGAGGAAGTGCGCTGCGATGCTCGCGTCGTTCATGTGGATTTGCTCAGCGAACCAGGCGCCTGCGCAGCAGTGGGAGTTTCGATCCAGCGTTTCGAGCGCATCGTAACGGATTCCCGCTGGGCCAATTGAGTCCCAACGAAACCTGGCGGCGTCTTTGGATTCCGACTGGAACGGAGTTTACGAGCGCAGCACTGCCGGAAAGGTTTAGCGCGCGACCTCGAATGTTATCTTTGCGCTCGCCGAATTGCCGTAGCGGTTCACCACGCGCACCGACATCGTATGCTCGCCGGCAGCGAGATTGTGCAGCGGGAGTTCGTAGGACTCCTGCGTTGAATCCGAGAGCTCTCCCTTTGGAAAGATCACCGACCAGTCTCCGCTGTCCAGGCTGTACTCACCGCGCTCGATCGTACTGCCAGCGTCGCGCGCGTCAAACGTCAGAGTTGCGTCGCCCGAGCCGGACTTCCCCGTTTCTGCATGCAAATGTTCCACTGTCGGCGGGGTATTGTCCACTTCGAATCGATCGCTCACCCGCTCGACCGACAGGGACCGGTCCGATGGATTCGAGGGCGAATCCGATGCTACGAGCTTCAAATAATAGGCTCCGTCCGGGAGCGTCGTCGCGTCCCAGGAATAAAAATGTTGCTCGATCTTGTCCTTGAGCAGCCGCCAATTCTTTTCGCCCTCGCCGCGGATGTAAAGCGTAAACACCAGATCGTCGTCATTCTCATCCTGCGCAGTCCAAATCACGCTGCGAAACCCTTTTTGCTCAAATCCTTGCGGCGGGATCTCGATTCTCGCCGGAAGACCTGCCGGATACATTGCCCCGGGAATGGCGCCGACGGGAATGTTCGGGTTGTTCGAGGGCGGCAAATGAAGTTGGACAGGCATCGGCCCGATTGGGCCGGCTGCAGGGGCGGTGAATCCCTGCACGCGGATCCCGGGATCCTGTACGGCGATGCCATCAATTACCGGCGCCACATTTTTCGGTAGATACGCCAGACTCACCCACGAAATGCTTGCCGCATCGTCGCTGTCGGTTTGCTGAAACACGGCTTTCCACTGTACGAATCGCGCGGGCGGACATGATACGTTCTCGCCGCTCGCTTTCGAATAAGGCCCCGACCACTCGCTCCAATTCTCTTCGGGCCGCGACGTGTTTCCCGAGCGAACGTAGAAAGCGACTTTACCCGTCAGGGCTCCGTCTTCGCCCCACCAGGTAAGTCTGCCCCATTGCGAAAAAATCTTTGCGTCGAAGGGTTCAGATTCATACGAACCATTCTTTTCGTAGCCCGGCCCGAGCACGAATACTTTTCCCGGATTTGCCGTCGCGACATAAATTGTTCCGCCTGAGCCCGGCACGAACGCCGTGACTTGATCCGACGCCGCGTTCGCAATCGTCGAGAACACCTCGCTGCCTTCGAGCTCGATCACGTTTCCGTGATTTCCCGTTCCCAGCAACAGTTTGCCGCTGGTCGAAAATCCCAGCGCGTAAACGGCATCCTCGCGCGAGCTCCACAACGACTTCGGCGAGCCATCCGGTGCGATCCGGAATACTTCGCCGCCGCCGGTCAGCGCCGGGAAGAAGGGAATTGCCGCCGGCACCGTCGCCGGCGCCTGCGCCTGAAATGTGGCTTCGACTTGCGCGACACCGCCGGTGACAATGGCGGAAGCCTGGGGCGCGACCGGCACGATCGGCGAGATCATTGGCGTAGTCCGAGGTTTGTCTCCGATCGCCGCAGCATAAATGTTCCCGTCGTGATCCGCGAGCAGCGAAGTGATCTCTTTCTTGTCCGTTTCGTAGAGCACGAACGCGTGCCCCACTTCCAACTCGCCCGATTTTTTCCGTGAAATATCCAGCCGCAGAATCAAGCCGCTCGGGTCAGTCCCGATCAGCAAATTTCCCTTGGAATCGAAGGCCAAGGAACGCGCGTGCCGCTCGTCGCTCTTGTAGAGCACTTGCCCTTTGCCATCGGGTTCGACCGCAAAAATCTCGCCGGTATCGCCCGTGCCGACGAAAAGGGTCCCGTTCGGGTCCATCGCCAACGCCCAGATATATTTCGTCTTCGGCTCGAAGAACACGCTCTTCTGCCCGTCGGGCGTTACCTTGTAAACTTTTCCGTCGGGGGACGTGCCGACGTACAGATTGTCGTGCGAATCGAAAACGATCGTTTGTGTCGCGAGCTCCTGCGATTCAAAGACCGTCGTTGCCGCACCCTTTTCATCGAAGCGCACGACTTTCGCATTCGACCCGCCCGCCGCGTACAGCCTTCCGTGTGAATCCAGGCGCACTGCCCACAGGTACGCTACGTTGGGATCGGCGAACGGCGCGAAATGCGGCGCGGGCATCAGCAGTCCGTCGCTGCGCATGGCCACGCCCTTGGCATTGCCGCGCGCGAATTCGCTGTAGTCGGATTGACGCCAGAATCGCGTGTGCTCCGCAACGGCCGGCGCGGAAACCGCGAGATCCATCGCGACCACGCTCACGACTGCAAGCAGGCACACCGCATACGTTCGCAGTCTCATCGCTTCAGCTACTCCTTCGTCGAGGGCTTCACTTCACGGTGATCGTCAAGGAACGCTGGCCAGAAATAAGCTGATTCATCGGCACGGACCATTCACCCGCTGCGGATTCATAGAGCAGGTGCGCACCGCCGGGATTCCGCCGCTCATCGAGAATGTTGATCTCCGAGAGCGGCACATTCGGCAATTCCTTGTCTTCCACCAGCAGCGTCGGCGATGGCTGCAACAGCGCTGCATAGAGGCGGTCGTTGTGGCGCTCTCGATTCAGAACCGCCACCAGCTCATCGAGCCCTGCAAGCTGCGACGATGCTCCGAACGTTTGCGTGGTGCGGTTCAGCGTCTCCGCATCGCAAACCAGCAATTGCAGCGGCCCGCGCCCGGCCTGGAGTGGGATGGTTATCGGAATTTCCTGAATGAATGGCGCGCCGCGGTATGGCCTGAGCAGCACCTTGACGCGCAACGTTTCGCCCGGTTCCGCTTCGCTCTTCTCGCTCCACGCACTCTCGATTGTCGCCGAGCGGCGCTCCGGCATAGTGGTTACGCGCAGTGAAATCCGATCTACTTGCGGGAGTTCGTAGGGGTTGAGGAAAATCTGGCTAAACGTGCTGAGGACGCTGAATGCAACTTGCACTCCGCCCGGCATCGGAGAGTCCGCCGGCACGAACAGATTCTCGATCTTCACGGGTGTGTGGCCCTTCAGATCGATCGTGCCGTCGAGTTGCAGCGTCGTTCCTTCGGTATACGCCGGCGTGCCGGAAATGCCATTCACCGTCGCGACTGCCACCAGCAGCGGCGTAAGCTGACGGATCTCCGCAACATTGAAACTAAAATGCTCTTCCTCTTGCGACGTCACCACGGTCACGTCCATCGGAATCGTCCGGGGCCCCGCACCAAGCTGCCCCATCACTGCGGTTGTGCGGTCTTCGGTGAGCGTCCCAATCACGCCGCCCGTGCTCATGATCTTGGTCGAAGCCATTTCCGAATTCAGCGTGGTGATCACGTGCGCTCTCGTCAGCGGCAGCGACACATTTCCCAGCCCGAACAGCGGATGACCGCACGCATACACGCGATCGCCTACAATTGCCGTCACCGTGCAGCCCGCCGCGAGCGATAAATCTCCGCTCACCAATTCCATTCCCACCATGTCGCCGGGCTTCAACTTCGCATCTTCGGGCGACGCCTCGGCCGTTCCGCCAATCGCGGCGGTGAGACCAAGCGCGGTGAACTGGCTCCCGAATTCCGCAAGCGTCTGCGGATACACGCCCGTGAAAACGAGTGGGGTTTCGATGGGCACGAGATAGCTGCCGGCATTGAGCGAGGCGCGTCGTGCCAGCTCCGGCGGCAGCGGAATCCGCAGGCCCGCGGCGGCCGCATTCGAGGCGCTCCAGCCCTCACCTGATGTAGCCAAATTTTTCGATGAAGTTGCATGCGCGGCGGTTTCCGGAGGCAGCGCCTTCGCAATGTCGAACATGTTCTCGATTGGCGTCACGCCGCCAATCGCTTCCTTCGTGAACATGCCTAGCTTCAGCGAGAGCGCCCCGGCCAGTTTGCCGTCAATGTAAACCGGGCTGCCGCTCATGCCTTCGACCACGCCCGAATGTTCGACCTTCGCGCCGTGCAGTTGCACCAGGATGACGTCTTGTTTCGGGCCAAGCGCATTCTTCAGGATGCCGAGGACCTCAAGGTCCATCGGCTCAATCTGATCGCCCGCGAAAATCGTGTAAGCGACGCCTTTCATTCCGGCGTGGATTTGGTCGAGCGGCAGAATTCCGGGATCGTCTGCGGCGGGCAGGGAAGAAGACGCCACGAAAAGCAGCGTCACGGTCAAGGCCAGGAAGAACCGCATGCGCATAAACTTTAATGATACCCGTGCCGCCTACGCGGCGCAATGAAACGCTACCGAGTGTTTAGATGCCGTGCACGAGCCCCGAGTTCCCTCACCTGCGATGGATCAAAAAAGTTTCGAAGGGAGCCATGGCGATGGATCGGAGCTGCCCGGATATCGTTGCGCAGAACCGGGATTATCGAGACGCCGAGAAATCTCTCCTTGGATTAAATGCAATGGCGCTCACCGGCCGCTTCTGACGGCATGCTAAAATCGCGCGGTGAGCAAAAAGAAGATCTCGCCCGCGCGGAAAATCGAAGGCGCCGTCGAGCTTCCGGGCGATAAGTCCATCTCACATCGCTATGCAATTCTCGCCGCGCTCGCCGAAGGTCCGAGCGAGATTCTCAACTACGCCTCCGCCGCGGATTGCCAGAGCACGCTCGGCTGCCTGCGGCATCTCGGCATAGCCATCGATTCGCCGAAAGAAACACATGGCCGCACGGTGCGCATCGCCGGGAAAGGCCTCGAGGGCTTGCGCGCGCCGCGGCGCACTCTCGACGCTGAAAACTCGGGGACGACCATGCGTCTTCTCGCTGGTGTCCTTGCCGGTCAAAAATTTTCTTCTGCAATCACCGGCGACGCCTCTCTTCGCCGCCGTCCGATGCGCCGGGTTCTCGAACCGCTCGGCGCCATGGGCGCGCGCATCGCCGCCCGTGACGGCGGCGTGGCGCCGCTGGAAATTCAGGGCAGCCAGCTCCGCGGCGTCGATTACACACCACCGATTCTCAGCGCGCAGGTGAAGTCCGCGATTCTGCTTGCCGGCCTGTATGCGGATGGCGAAACGACCGTGCGCGAATCCGTGGCCACTCGCGATCATCTCGAACTCGCTCTGCGTGAATTCGGCGCGCGCGTGACCGCCGTGAAAGGAAGCATCAGCGTGAAGGGCCGCCCGCGCCTTGAGGGTCGCGGCCTGACTGTGCCGGGAGATCTTTCCTCCGCTGTCTTCTTCATCGCCGCGGCTCTCGTCCTGCCCGGATCGCATGTCATGATTCACAATGTCGGCCTGAATCCGACGCGCACCCGCTTCTTGGATTTGCTGATTTCCATGGGCGCGCCGATTCAGATTGCCTCGCTGCAAATGCGCGATGGCGAACTGACAGGGGATCTCGCCGTACATCACGCACCGATTGCGGGGGGTTCGATCGCCGGCGCGCAAACGGCCGAAATGATCGATGAGCTCCCGATGCTCGCGGCCCTGGGGCCTTACACCGAGAATGGTGTTGAGATTCACGACGCGAAGGAATTGCGGGTGAAGGAAAGCGATCGCATCGCGGCACTCACGGAATCACTTCGGGCGATGGGAGCGCAGGTCGAGGAATTTCCCGATGGTCTTCGCGTTGCCGGACGCAGCGCCGGAAAATTGCGCGGCGCGAAGATCGATCCTCACGGCGATCACCGCATCGCCATGGCTCTCTCGGTGGCCGCACTCGGCGCCGATGGCGACACGGTTATCCTTGACGCCGGATGCGCTGGCGTTTCCTTCCCGGAATTTTTCCGAACGCTCGATCGCCTCGTCGAGCGGTAGCGGCGCGACAGAAAGTCTCGCCGCACAATCATTCGAGGCCCAGGTATTTCGAGGTGAAAAAACGCCGCGGCCACGCGGCCGCGATCAAGAAGCCGCAGCCAAATTCGAATCGAGGAATTCTTGCGAGGGCGTACTCTATGAATCTGAGTTTCGGAGATGAATCGTGCCGTAGCTGGTGACGATGCTGATCTTGGGCCCGCGCGTGCCGACTTTTCCGTCCAAGCGGCTCGTCTCGCCTTCGCTCTTTTGATCGAGAGTCGAGGCATTAAATTCGCTGTCAACCTCTCCCGATTTCGAAGACGCCGCGATTTCGAACGTCGATTTCGAGGGCATCGACAAATCCACTCCGCCGGATATATTCGTGATATTGATTTCATTCTTGGGCGGCTGCGCGAGCGTCACCGAAATGTCGCCGTGCTCATCCGCAACTTCGAGGCGTCCCGCCGCATTCTCGATATCGATGTCCCGGTTTTTCGTGACCAGCTTGACGTTGCCGAGCGCGTCGGAAATCTGGAGCGAGCCCGAATCCATCTCCAAGCTGCCATGCAGCTGCAAAATCGTCAAATCTGTCCGCGACGATGCAAACCGCGTCGTGCCGCCGATGTCATCGATCTCGATCGAGCCGTAGAAGTCTCCATCGAAGGTCGCATCGCCGCCTACTTTGCTCACGTTGACGGCGTTTCCGCGCCCCGCGACATGAAGATCTCCGTGCACGTTGGTGATCCGCACATCGCCATCTTGCAGCGTCGCCGTCGCGTTTCCTCCCGCGTCGTGAATTTCCACATCGCCGCTCTGCGATGTCGCCGCGATTTCTCCGCCCACCCCATTGATGTTGATATCGCCCTTGTCAGTCTGCGCCGTGATACTCACTTGCTTCGGCACGTGCACTTCAAAATCCACGCGCAACTGGCCCGAGGCTTCGGTTTCTCCCGACGGGCGAATCTCGTAGCCGCCGTTCACGGGTTCGACGTTGACTGTAATCGCGGTGCCGCGCTTGCGCGATTCGGCGTCATTTACCCCTGAAACCGTCTTCGTGGCAATAATCCGCAAATTGCTTTCCTCGTCCGCAAATACGGTGATGTCCCCGCGCTGCGTTTGAATCGAAATCGGCGCATTCGCTTTGACCGGCTGCGGAGCAATCTCCTGCGTGATTGCCACGCCGCGTTCCCCCCAGAAAGAGCCCATGTTATCGAGCTCCGGGCTCCTCGCTTTAATCCACTCGAAAGTTGACAGGCCGGCCACGACGACGAAAAGCAGCACGATTAGCGCGATCTCTCCGCCGCTCATGAGCGGCGGCCGGGCCTCGCCCGATCCTCTCGCCGCAAAATTGTCGATGAGTTTTGCCAGGCCCCAGACGATCAACAGCACCGGCCAGTACACGCGAAACAGGTGTCCAATTCCGAGTTCAGGATAATGGCGGTGCAGGAGAAACAACACGCCCAGAAGAATCAGCAGCACTCCGCCGAAGATCGATCGCCGTTCTGTCGAGCCGTTGCTCATCGGTTCACTCGCTCGCGTTCACGCGGTGGATCCTCGCAGGCGTTCATGCAGGTTTCGGCGGTTCGTTGTGTCCGCCCGTCGACGCAGTGGCCTCGAGCAGCTTCACAATCCCAATCACGATCAGCAGGATCGGCCAGAGATCCGCAAACGAATAGCGGCCGCCGTACTCGCCGATGAGGAACAGCACGCCGATGGTAATCAGGATCGCCGGCGCCATCAATCCGCGCATCCGGCACCTCATGCATGTGCAACGAGCCTGGCTCGACATCTCCCGGGTCTCCTACGATCCGCCGCGCGTGCGCTTCACCAGCAGCCACGCGCCGATGGCGATCAGAATCAAAGGCCAGCCCTTATCGATCCACTCGCCGCGAACCAGCCCGAAGTTTCCTAGCAACGCCAGCACGCCAAGCACGATCAAAACGAATGCACCGATCGGCAGACTCGATTTTCCAGACGCCGTAGCCGCAGGTTCCGCTGCGCCCGTTTGCCGCGCCCTTGCGACGCGATAGGCATCGAGTGACATGTAAACCGGGAAAATGCCAAACGCGATCCAGACCAGCGCGCTCAGGTCGCTCAGCGCGCCTGTCACGCCGATCGCAAACAATCCGCCCCAGACGGCAACGTGAATGATCGCTTTCGTGTACTCGCCGTTGTAAACCGCTCCCAATCCAGGTATCAATCCCAGCGCCGCCGCTGCTCCCGGATTCACGTCCGGCTTTGGAATCGCCGCCGTCTGACCGCTCAACGCGTTCACCAGACAATCCTCGCAGTAGAGCGCGCCGCGAACATCGCGCGTGCACTGGGGGCAAAGCGGCTTGCCGCAATTCCGGCAAAAGCCGGTGGCGTCCACTTCTGAGTGCACGGCGCACTTCATGGCTGGCTCCTTGCTCCGGTTTCTGTGGCGACGTATGCAAACAGTCTCGAATCGCGATTCATGCTGCGTCCGGGATGCCCGTCTTTCTGCGACTTTTCCTGCGGCGTGGCCGATGGCGGCTGTCTTTCCGGCTCCGGCTCACGCGCCGGCGATTCTTCCGGGCGCAGCCGCGATTGAATCTCGTACACGACGCGCAGATCGTTCACGTATTTCACGCCACGCGCGTACACCAGGTGCGTCTGCCGGTTCGCCGCACGGTAAATGTTCAGGGGATTCAGGTCGCCCTTCCTGACGCGCGCCGGATTCAGTCCAATCGCGTAAGAGAAAATCACAAGGGTCGCGACGCACGTCAGCGCACCCATCGCCAGCTTCGGCAGGGCGAATGCCGGCGTCCATGAAAACCAGCTCTTCCATCCATGCTTCGTCGCTCGCGGCCCGAGCGTTTGCTCGAGAATCGCGGACACCAGCCGCACAGGAATCTCCATCGGTGCGAGCGAGCGCATCCGCTGGACCGTCCCGCCCACAAGCGCCACCAACTGCGTGCAATTCGCGCATTCCGCGGCGTGATGGTTCAGTTCCGCCACTTCGGCGGGCGTGAGCAAATTATCGAGGAAGTCGCTCAGCCTTTCTTCGGTTTGTGTGCAGTTCCAGTTCATTTTCTTATGCCGGCCGCAATCCCATCTGCTCCAGGATTCGTGCGAGCTCAATTCGCCCGCGGTTGATTCTTGATTTTACCGTGCCCTCAGGCACCGAGAGCACTTCTTGAATTTCCGAGTATTCCAGACCCTGCAAGTCCCTCAAGATCACCGCCTCGCGTAAATCCGGAGACAGCCGCGCGAGCCCCCGTTGAATCTGGCTGCTCAACTCCGCTTCGGCCAGCACCTTGTCCGGCGTGCGCCCGACGGTGTGTTTCTCCTCCACCTGCGGCATTTCGTCGTCCAGCGAATCCGTCAGCCGGTCGCGCTTCGTTCGCCGGTAATGGTCGACCAGCAAATTGCGGGTCACGCTCGTCAGCCACGTTGTAAATCCTCCCGAAGATTCCTGGTAACTCGTGAGCGACTTGAATACCTTCAGAAAAACTTCCTGGCTCAAGTCCTCGGCGTCGGTTCCATTGCCCGTAAAGCGATAGCATATATTGAACACGCGGCGCGCGTGGCGCTGAACCAGTTCTTCCCACGCTGGCCCATCGCCCCGCAGGCAGTGCCTTACCAGTTGGGCGTCGGGCTCCAATCGTCGTTAGCTCCACCACCGGCGTCACCTTCCGGTCCCACACAATGGAACGCAAATTGCTACCGAAAAGTTCCGTGGCTTCGCGGCATCTTAGTCACTCTGCGCTCCAAATTACAAGCGCTGCAAATTCCAGGTCTTGGCGGGTATTGCGACAAACGCGGCTTTTCAGTGTCCCGACCGCGCAAATACGCGTTTCAGCGGTGATCGAGGCGCCCGCTCATGGTTCGCGTCTCGTTCTTCTCGATCTCTTCTGGGGCGGCAGATTGCAATCTCTCTCTTGACAGTCGAGCGGGATCGCACTAGATTCCTAGACCGTCTAGGAAAGCCGCGCCAATGAACAAACCACTCGACCTGTTGCAGGGCACTCTCGACATGCTCATTCTCAAAGCCGTGTCGCTCGGACCCTTGCACGGCTATGGCATTTTGCTTCGCATTCAGCAGATTTCAGACAATCGCCTCGAAATTCAGCAGGGCTCACTCTATCCAGCCCTCTATCGTCTGGAACACCAAGGCTGGATCGCGAGTGAATGGGGTGAGTCGGAAAATAATCGCAAGGCCAAATACTACCGCCTCACAGCGGCGGGGAAGCGCCGCCTACACACGGAAACTCAAAATTGGAACCGCATGGCCGACGTCATTGCGGGCATCCTCCACACCTTGCCGGAGAAAGTGTGACGTTGGGGTCTCGCCTCCGATCCTGGACGCACGCAATCCTGCGTCGCGCTCGCGTGGAAGGCGAGATGGATTCGGAGCTCCGTTTTCACGTCGAAGCTTACGCCGAGGATTTGATCCGGGGCGGCGTGGCGCGCGAGGAGGCGATGCGTCGCGCGCGACTTGCGTTTGGCGGCCTCGATCGAGCCAAGGAAGAATGCCGCGAGGCGCGCGGCGTGCATTTCGTCGAATCGCTGATGCAGGACATTCAATATGGCCTGCGTATGCTGCGCAAATCTCCTGGGTTTACGGCCATTGTGATCCTCACGCTTGCGCTGGGCATCGGCGCAAACGCAGCGATTTTCAGTGTCGTCAATGCCGTGCTTTTGAGGCCGCTGCCTTATACCAATCCTGAGCAACTGGTCTTCGTGTTCGAAGCGAACTTGCAAGAGGGAGTGAAAGAAACCGGCTGCTCGTATCCGAACTTCGAGGAGTGGCGAAAGCAGAATCGTGTTTTTAGCGAGATGGCAAGTAGTCAAAGGCACGAACTTACATTGACGGGGAGCGGCGAGCCTGCCGTCGTGCGCACCAGCGTCGTTACGCCGGGTTTTTTCTCCGTTCTGGACGGACGCCCGCTTCTAGGACGTACGTTCGTTCCCGAGGACGGCAAGCAAGGCGCCGCGCCGGTGGTCATACTGAGTGAAAATTTGTGGCGCGAAACGTTCGGAGGAGACCCGAAGATCGTCGGCAGGTCCATCAACCTCGACAAGCGTTCTTTCACCGTAATTGGAATCATGCACGCGGGATTTCGCTCTCCGGTTTTCGCAAAGAGCGAGCAAATCTGGATACCGCTGGTTCAGGATCCTCTGTTCGGTACCTGGATGACGCGGCATGGCGGGCATTGGATGGCCGTCCTGGCACGCCTGAAGCCGGGCGTTTCGATGGCACAGGCTCAGGCGGAGATGGACGAGATCAACTCGAATCTCGCCAAGGAATCCCCGGCGGATAGCGCCGGCTGGACGATCCGCGTTATCCCGATGCAAGAGGAGATCGTCGGAAGTTCGAAATCCGCGCTGCTCGTACTGTCCGGCGCGGTGGGCCTCGTGCTCTTGATCGCCTGCGCCAACATCGCAAATCTGCTTTTGACGCGCGCGACTTCCCGATCGAAAGAGATGGCAGTGCGGATCGCTTTGGGTGCAGGACGATCGCGAATCGTGCGGCAATTGCTCGTCGAGAGCGCCGTCATGGGATTGCTCGGCGGAATTGCCGGCGTGCTGCTTGCGGAGTGGGGCATTCAGGGCTTGAGTTCGCTCCTCCCGGCGGACTTACCCCAGCTACGCGCGATTCGCGTCGACGGATGGGTGCTGGGCTTTGCGCTGTTACTTTCGTTCACCGCGAGCGTCGTTTTTGGCCTGGCGCCGGCCGTCTTTGCCGCGCGCTCGGATGTACAGGCGAGCCTCAAGGAAGGCGCGGGGCGCTCGAGCGAAGGCGGCGGGCGACGGCGCGCGCGCAGCTTCCTGGCGGCGCTGGAATTTGCGTTGGCGATGGTCCTGCTCGTGGGGGCGGGTTTGCTGCTCCGCAGCTTTGTCACGCTCACATCCGTGAGTCCCGGCTTTGAAGTTCAGCACCTCGTGAAGGCCGAGGTTTCGCTGCCGCACTTCGAATATTCGAAGCCGCAACAGTGGACCGCCTTTTCCGACCAGTTGATGGCGCGTATTCAAGCTTCGCCTGGCTTAGCCAACTCGGCAGTGGTGCTTCCCCCGCCGGTTGCTGATGACAATGTAAATCTCGGCTTCAAAATTGAGGGAGGTCCTCCGTTACCACCCGGAGTGTCCAGCACGGCGGATTTCGCCGCCATCAGCCCGAATTATTTCCAGGTCATGGAAATTCCGTTGTTGCGTGGCCGTTTTTTCGACCAGCGGGACTCGCCGTCGGCGCCGCGTGTTGCCGTTATTAGCGAGGCGTTGGCGCAATTCTATTTTCCGAATGAGAATCCGATCGGCAAGCACCTTATTTTTGGTTTTCCGCCCGACACCGACGTCACGCGCGAAATCGTCGGGATCGTCGGCGACGTGCGCGATGTTTCGCTCAGCCAGGCTCCCGGGCCGATGATGTACGTGCCGTTCGATCAGGCACCTTTCTGGGGCGTAGTCGTGGTCACGAAGAGCAGCTTGAGTTCATCCAGTGTGGCCGCCGCGATTCGGCGGGAATTGCAGAATGTCGACAAAGATCTGCCGGTGACGGACGTCGAATCAATGTCGGACGCCATCGAGTCTTCCGTCGCGCAGCCCAGGTATCGCATGTTATTCGTCAGTCTATTCGGCGTCATTGCGCTCCTGCTTGCCGCGGCGGGGATTTTCGGCGTCATTTCCTATTCGGTATCCTGCCGGACGCACGAGATCGGAATTCGCGTCGCGCTCGGCGCGACCCCGGCAAGCGTTCTCTGGTTGATACTTTCGGAATCGGCCAGGCTTGTGTTGCTTGGCCTGGCAATTGGCATTCCGGTGGCACTGGGGCTGGCGCGTTTCCTTTCGAATTTGCTTTTTGCGGTGAGGCCCGCCGACCCGCTCACGTTTGTTGGTGTCGCCCTATTGTTGACGCTCGTGGGCTTCGTTGCAACTTATGTTCCCACGCGCCGAGCCATGCGCGTCGACCCTATGGTTGCATTGCGCCACGAATAACCTCGAAAAGGCTCCGCCATCGGAATCAAGCTTCGTGCCACGTCAGATGCTCTCGTAAACGCGGAAATTGAACGCTTCGTTTTCGTTAGCCTTCCGGAGGAAATCGGCGCAGTCCAGCAATCGCTCATTCGATGGCGCAACGTATACTAGATATATCTTCCTCGGATTTTTCCGCAATGACCGGCGAATCCTCTCGAGCACCTGATTCATCACCCTTGCTTCGCATGGATCGAAGAAATACAGGACACAGGGTTCTGGGGGCAACTCGAACTCGACAAAGTCCATGCACACGGATTCGATTGATTTGCGTCGTTGTCCCGGACTCGAATACTTGGCGATATTTTGCCGCGCGATCGCATGAAGCTCCGGTGAAAACTCGATTCCCACGATTTTCTTGAAAGGGACTTCGGACGCCATCAGCAGCACGCGCCCCTTGCCGGAGCCAAAATCGACGAACTCAAACTCCTCAAACGAAATCGGGAGGCTCGCCAGTACCGCAGCGAATCGCTCCGGCTCGGTGCCCGCGTAGTTCCGGCCGTAAATCCAATTCGCGCTCGGGATATCCAGATCGCTCAGATACGTCCAGCCACCCAGATCGCCGTCGGTTTCCACCCCATGCGCCAAATCGAATTCGCTGCGCCGCTGCTCTCCTGCGAGCGCTTTCGCGGTCCGGTGCTCGCGATACAAATGAACGGGGAGGAGCACTCCGCGGAACAGCGTCGCCATCACCCCGCGCTCGTTCAGCGATTTCTTGATTCGCGGAAGGATTGTCTTAAACAGCCGTGGCATGTTCTGCTCCGTTCGCGCCCGCCGATCTTACTCCGTTCTTCGCCGTCCCCGCTCTTCAGCCCTCCTTGACACTCCCGGACGCTTGCTGCTACGGTCGCCTCCGATGCGACGGCCGCTTCGAAGATCTCTCATTCTTCTTCTTGCGGTCGTCGTTCTCGCCGCGCTTCTCTACAAATTTCACAATTCGATCGCGCTCGAAGGCTTTCGCTGGCAGCTTCTCGGCAAATCGTGGAGCCAATCCAATGTCTGGCTCCTTCTTCTCGCTGTTGCCGCGACGTATGCGGCTTACGCCATTCGCTCCCTTCGCTGGATTCGTTTTTCGCGCTATCTCGGCAAAGGAAGCTTCCTCAGCGTGTATGCGGCCACTTTGATGGGCTTTGCATGCCTTTTCCTGCTCGGTCGCGCGGGCGAACCAATCCGCCCGCTCCTTATTGCGCGTAAGGAAAATCTTCCCGTCACTGGCATGTTCGGCGTCTATCTTCTTGAACGCATTTGTGACGCCGGCGCCACCGCCGTCTTTGCGGGCCTTGCTCTTCTTGAAGTTTCCCACGGCACACTCGCGACCGGACAGGGAACTCCCTTCATGCACGCGGTGCGCCGGAGCGGCGCCGCGCTGCTCATCGCCTTCGCGATTCTCGTCTGCTTCCTGATTTACTTTCGTCTGCACGGTGCGGGCGCATTGGCGAAGCGCCTCGAGCGCTCCCTGATCGAGGCGAAAGACCGCTCGACGATTCGCGCCAAGTTTGCAGCGCTCATTGCCGGGGTCAGCGAAGGACTTCACGCCCTTCGAACTTGGGGCGACCTCGGCGCCGCCATCGCCTGGACCGCGGTGCACTGGATTCTGGTCGTCTACATTTACGTCTGGGTCGCGCACGCCTTCGGCGGGACGCTCGCCAATATCGATTTTTCCGCGGCGATGCTCATTCTCGCTTTTACGATGATCGGTTCGGCCCTGCAACTTCCCGGTGTCGGCGGCGGCGCGCAGGTTGCGACGTTCCTTGTCTTGACGGTTCTCTTTGGAGTAGAAAAGGAGCCGGCGGCCGCGATGGCCATTACGTGCTGGCTCATCACCTTCACGTCCGGGAGTCTCGTTGGTTTGCCGCTGATGCTGCGCGAAGGTTGGTCGATGGGCGACCTGCGCCGCGAAGCGAAAGCCGAGCGGAAAGCTACGGTCGAAGAAGCGGAAGCGCACATGTTGCAAGACAGTTCAGATTCGAATCATGGAACCACAGGAGAAGCGAGCCGGTGAAATGCCCCTTTTGCGGAAACATCGACGACAAAGTGGTGGATTCTCGCGAAGGGCGCGCCGGCGATCTCATTCGCCGCCGGCGCGAATGTTTGAAATGCAATCGCCGCTTCACCACCTACGAACGCATCGACGAAGTTCCGTACATGGTCATCAAGAAAGACGGACGCCGCGAGCGCTTCGAACGGAAGAAAATTTTGCAAGGTTTGCTGAAAGCCTGTGAAAAACGACCCGTACCGACGCCGCGACTCGAAGCCATCGTCGATGAAGCCGAGCAATACGTCAGCGAAGCCGCCGAGCGCGAACGCACGACGGTGGAAATTGGCGAGCTGCTGATGTCGCGGCTGAAGAAGCTCGATAAGGTTGCCTACGTGCGCTTCGCCTCCGTCTACCTCGACTTCAAGGACGTGAAAGAGTTCATGTCCGAGCTCAAAGGTCTCCTCCGCGAACGCGCCCGCAAATAGCGGTACGGTTATAGCGAGGCGGGTTCTCTTACCCTGAGCTCCAAAGGACAACTTTGCTCGCGACCCGCCATCGTCCCAACGTCACGAAACCGGCCTAAGCCTGCCAGACCCCCGCCGCAAACGTCTTGATCGTTCCGAATCCCAGATCCTTGTACATCTGCACGGCATTGGCATTCGCGGCCGTCACGGTGAGCGAAAGAGAGTGAAAATGCCGCGCGCGCAAAGCCTGAATCGATGCTTCCATCAAATGCCGCCCGATGCCGCTGCCGCGATATCCGGGCTTTACGCAAATCTGCGTCGTGTGTCCGACGCCCTCGGCAACCGTCGACGTCAGCACCATGCCGACCGGCGCGTCTCCATTCGCCGGCCGGACGACGAATGACGCTTCCGGAAGAAATTGGCCGCAGCCCGGCAGGATCACGATGTTCCGCAGAAATTTCATCCCACCGGCCTCGCTGCGATATTGGTCGTTGATTTCGCCGTCGACGTGATCGGCGTATGCAAGCTGAATCAACTTCGCGCACGTTTCAAAGTTGCGATCCGTCCAGCGTTCCAGTCGCAGACCTGCCGAAATCGGCTTGGCCTTCAAACCTGCCGAAGCGAGATGGAGCAGCATAAACTCGCGCGAATAGAGATGAAAGTGTTGAGAGAGATAAACGGGGTCGAGCGCCACGCCAAACGGCATCAGCTGCGCTTCCACGCGAGTGAGCCGCGGCGTGGCGCGCAGCGTCGCAAGCATGTCCGTCAGCAGACCGTGCGTCACCGGTGTCTGCGAAAAGCGTGAGGACGCATACAGTCCGCCGATCAGTCCTTTGTGATCTTCGAGGACGTAGAAGCCGTATCCCGCCGGTTGACCATCTTCGAGCGCGACGTAGCCTCCGAGCGAGTGCGAATCAACGAACCGCCGGATCAGGTCGAGGGAGGGGCGGTAATCCCAGTGGAGCTCATCCCGCCAGTGTGCAGCTTCTTCATCGAACAGGCGCTCGAGCTCGCGCGTCTGCATCTGGCGGAGATCCACAAGGTGCATGGCTTTTGGGTCCGGCCCCTCACAGAAGTATAGCCTTCCATCGTCCCGCGCCCAACTGTTACTCAACGCTCAAATACAGCAAGGTGGACACCAGGCCTTAGCAAGAATTGTGCTACCATCCAACGCGAAGCCCCTGAAACGAGGATTTTTGTAAAAACCGGATGGCCGTCCTTTCCGAGCTTCGTTATCCAACAACAGCGCTGGCAAAGGTGGTATCCGGACTTTTCGCGCTCCTCCTGTTTGCCTTCATTGGCACAAGCCTCGTGGCGGGCTATCTTCTGCATCAGATTTTGAAGCCGCCGCGGAATCCTAATTCCGTCGATTTGAATGTCATGATGGGCCACCCGAGCGTGTTTACTTTCAACATCGAAGGTGGCGAACGCGAAGGTTGGTTTTTCCCCGGGCAGCAGGGCGCTCCGACGATTATTGTTTGCCACGGCTATGGTTCGCAGCGATCCGACGTCTTGACGCTTGTGACCGCTCTGCAAGATCAGCAGTACAACGTGTTCATTTTCGATTTCTCGGGACACGGCACGAACTCCAACGCCACGACGCTCGGGTATCGCGAAGCCGACGAATTGCGCGCGGCGATCAACGCGCTCGCTGGGCGCTCAGACATCGATGTGAAGCACTTTGGCATTTGGGGCAAGGATATGGGCGGCTATGCAGCGCTCGAAGCGGCGGAAGCCGATCCTCGCGTTGCCGCTCTGGCTGTGGACTCGGCTTATGACGATCCGATCGAGATGCTCGATCTCAAAGCGAAGGAAACGGGACTCACCGCGCTGCCATTCGTGACGAAGTTCTGCGAAATTGGTTTCAAGCTCATCAACTATCCCTATCGACAGGAACCACCCGTGTCGGCGCACCTCGGTCGCCTATTAGGCACATCGAAACTTTTTATTCAGTCGCAAGATCTGCCCAATCTCGCGTACTCGACATTTCAGTTGTTCGCGAAATCGCCTGACCCGAAGCGGCAGGAAATCGAGCGCCTCAGTTATTCCGAGATGGGTGATGACGATCGCAAAGCTTACGAAAACATGATCGTTTCATTTTTCTTATTGGCTCTCCCTGCTTCCGCACATCCGGTTCACTAAGGGGGCGGGCGCTGCGCTCGTACGAGGTAGCATCGCGGCATACCGAATTCCGCTTCCGGCGTAACGACAGCCTCACGGCCTAATTCCGCAAGCCCTTCTTCACTTGTGAAGACCAACGAAGAGCCCGTGAAATCCGGCGACCATTCCGGAAGAACGCGGCCAAAATAGAAGTTCAGACCGTACTGCCAATTGCGATGGACGCGGAACACCGCAATGTTATCGTATCCGGCTTTCGGGATGCGCTTATAAACGAGTGCAGCTGCTGCCATGGGCCTGGCGGAAAATCGTAGGTCACAACCGGTGGTGATATATGGATCCACGCACAGGTCCATTACGATATACAAACTCACGAGGACGATGGCCCAGCGCGGCGGACAGCTTACCGCACTCACAATGAGCAGAAGCATTACGGCAATCGCCGTCCGCTCCGAATCCGTACCTAAAAAGCTCGGAGCATAGCTTCGAAGAGCATGAAATCCATACAGATAAATGCCGGTCAGCGCGATTGCCGCACTCGCGATCATGTAGCGCACGGAAAGCGCTCGCCTCTCTATGGCGCGATCGAGCGCGACCGCGACGATCAATGCGAGCGGCGGAATCACAGGAAGAATGTAACCCGGCAATTTTGATTGCGAGAAACTGAAGAACGCCACGGGAAAGATCGCCCAGCACGCGAAGAAAAAGCCGGGCGAGTCGTGCCACGATTTTTCGCGCCACAGACGCAGGCCTTCCACGCCTGCGAGCCAGAGCAGCGCCGTCCACGGCAGCAGCGCGATCAGCACGATCGGCCCGAAGAACCAGAACGGCTGCCTATGCTGGAAGACGGGGGTCAGATAGCGCTCGACATTGTGCAGAAACAAAAACGTCCGCAGAAAATCCGGATTGCGCGCCGCGCAGAGCGCGTACCACGGCACCGCGACCACGAGAAAGCTGAGGATTGCCAGCGGATGCGCGAGCCGAGATACGGCTCTCCATCGATGAGCGCACAAGGCCCAAAGTGCCAGCGCGCCTCCGGCAAGAGCGACGGCTGCGGGCCCCTTCGCGAGAGTCGCCACACCCAGCCACGCGCCGAACAGCACCACGCTGTAGAGTGCATCGCGCCTCGAGGCTACTGTCGCGCCGCGCGCGCGAAGGTAGCCGCCAGCGCGGAGAACTCCCGCCGCGGAAACCATGGCCACCGTCAGGCTCGACGCGAACAACATGTCGGGCGTTCCCGCGCGCGCGAACGCGATCGCGGCAATCGTCGTTGGAAATATCATCACGACCAGCCATGCCGCTCTCTCGCCGTAGTGTTTCCACGCCAGCCAGCCGACGCACAACGTCGCGGCCAGAGCCGCGCAGGCCGACGGCAAACGCGCGGCCCACTCCGCAGAACGCAAAAATTCGAAGCCGGCTCCGGCGGCCCAGTAATAGAGGATCGGTTTCTCGAACCACGGCTGGCCATAAAGACGTGGCGTCACCCAATCATGCGTCTGCGCCATCGCTCGCGCGATCCAGGCATAACGCGGTTCGTCGGGGCCGATCAGCCCGATCGCCGCAAGCCGGCTGAACAGCGCGACGCATGCAATCGCAATCGCGGCGACCATCGCCGAAAGCTGCTTGGCTGGATTATTTTTCTTCAAAGTGAACTGAGTCTAGCAGAGGAATGCGCCGGAAATGAATCGGCGGTGGCTCGGTCGCTCGCGAATGTGACAGAATATCGGCCGATGCGCGAGAGGCTCGAATACTTCGCCGCGTGGTTCGTTGTGAAAACCATGGGCCTGCTCCCGCGGCCCGTGGCGCGAACTGTGGGAGCGGAATTCGCCCGCGTCGCATATCGGCTCCGGCCGCCGCTGCGCCGCGCCGCGGATTTCAATCTCAAGCTCGCATTTCCCCAGTGGAGCAACGGCCAGCGCCAGGAAACGATACGCAACATGGTGCGCAACATCGGCTGGATGGGCGCCGAATTCTCCCAGTTTCCGAAGTACAACCGCGAAAATATCGAGAGCGTGATCGTCCTCAGCGGCAACGAAAATTATCTCGATGCGGTTCAGCGCGGCAAAGGCGTTCTTTTTCTTACCGGACACATGGGACCCTGGGAACTCTCCGCGTTCGCTCATGCCGTATATGGATTTCCTTGTCATTTCCTCGCCCGGCCCCTTCAGAATCGCCGCGTCGACGCTCTGATAAACCGGTACCGCTGTTTGTCGGGCTGCCAGATGATCGACAAGAATGATTCCGCGCGAACCATGCTGCGCGTTCTGAAGTCAGGAGGCGTCGTGGGCATTCTGGCCGATCAGAATACTTCGCTCGAGGAAGGCGTATTCGTTCCATTTTTCGGTATTCCGGCGTCGAGCACGGCGGGGCTCGCGAAGATTGCGCTGCGAACCGACGCCGCCGTTGTTCCGGGCTACGCGTTTTGGGACGATGCCATCCGAAAGTACCGGCTGCACTTCGAACCGGAGGTCGTGCTCGTTCGCACGGGCGATGAAGATGCCGACATCCGCGCCAACACGGCGAAGTTCATGAGGGTGGTTGAAAATTTCGCCCGGGCTCACCCCGATCAGTGGCTCTGGGTTCACAAACGCTGGAAAACGCGTCCGCCGGGTGAGAATCCGATCTATCCGTTCTAGAATTTTCGACAGGAAAGAACTCTTCGTCGCGAGGCACCTATGGCACGCACGGCTGCGGAACTTGCAAGTTACCTTCATGCAGAGATCGAAGGTGAATCCAAGGCACGCATTCTCTCGCTCTCAAATCCTGAGAATGCGACGCCCGAGGATTTAATTTATGTCGAGAATGAAACGTTTCGCGAGCGAGCGCAGGCGTCGAGGTCGCGCTGCGTTCTCGCGCCGCCGGGGATTACAATCTCGGACAAGACCGTGATTCGCGCGGCGGCGCCGAAATTGGCCTTCGCAAAGGCGGCGGCATGGCTTCTGCCGGCTCGACGGGCGCCGGTGGGCGTTCATCCAGCCGCGCTTGTATCCACAGTTGCGCGGATCGCGAAAGATGCATCCATTGGGCCGTTCGTCGTTGTGGAAGAAGAAGCATCCATCGCATCTGGGGCGGTTATCGAAGCGTTCTGTTTTGTCGGCCGTGGTGTGATGATTGGCGAAGACTCTCACCTCTATCCGCACGTCACCTTATACGAAGGAGTTCGACTGGGACGCAGAGTGGCGGTTCATTCTGGAACTGTGATCGGCGGTGACGGCTTTGGCTACGTTTTCGGGGACGGAAAGCACTGGAAATTTCCACAGGTAGGTACTGTGGAAATCGGCGACGACGTCGAAATTGGCTGCAACACGACCGTCGACCGCGGCTCACTCGACACTACACGAATCGCTCAGGGCGTCAAAATCGACAACCTTGTGCAGATTGGGCACAACGTTCAAATCGGTCGAAACTCGATCATTGCTGCGCAGGTGGGCATTTCCGGAAGCAGCACGCTTGGTGCGGGAGTGATGCTCGGAGGGCAAGCCGGGCTTGGCGATCACTGTGCGTTGGAAGACGATGCCATCGTCGGCGGCCAGGCGGGAATCTTACCCGGCAAGACGATTCGAGCTGGGCAGACGGTGTGGGGAACCCCTGCCCGTCCACTCGCAAAATTCAAGGAGCAGTTCGCCTGGATCTCGCGGCTCCCCGAAATTGGAAAGCGCCTCCGGAATTTCAAATAGCGCGCGCCATTTTCCGCGGCCTGGCCCAATGTGGGTCGTTCCGAGGGCCCCGCAGGATTCTTTTGGATCTGCCCCAGCAATGGGCAAGGAAACGCCACAGCTTCTTTTCTGTTGACCAAAACCTCAATTTAACCCGATAATCTTAGGCGGGGTGCTGTATCTCTTTGGATACGCTGGGGATCGGCTAGACAACCCCCCTTCCGGAGCCGCCATCTTGATAAACAGGCTTCGGGCCCGAAGTGATTTGGCCGTGTCGTAAATTGTCCAGCGTAAAGCTCATGCTTGAGGCCCCAGCGTCGTCGCGAGGGGCACTTAAGAGCGTGTAGTTCGATCTCTTGGTTGTGGCGGCGGGTTGGAAATAAATTTCCTGCCCTCCAAGGATGGGACTTGGAACAAATCGCGCGCATCAAAGTAGCAGCAATTCGACTCAAATATAGCGAGAATTGACAAACGCATGTCCGAAGGATTGATCACATCTCGAGCCAGATTGGCCGCGGAGAACGGCGGTGGGACTGCGACTGTCCCCACTCGCAATCTTGAGGGGCTAGTTGAACTCGCAATTGACCGGACCAAACATTGGTTGCTACGGGCGCAATTCGACGGCGGCTATTGGTGGGGCGAGCTCGAAGCCGATACGACTCTCGAGTCGGATTACATCGTTTACCACTTCTTCCTGGGGCGACCCGACTCGCCGAAGATTCCCAAGCTCGCGAACTACGTTCGCGCCAAGCAGCTGGCCGACGGCGGCTGGAACATCTTTCCGGGCGGCCCGTCCGAACTGAATGCTTCGGCCAAAGCCTACTTTGCCTTGAAGCTAGCGGGCGACGATCCCGGCGCCTCGCATATGCGGCGGGCTCGCGAGCGCGTGGTCGCGCTGGGTGGGCTCGAGAGCTCGAATTCTTATACGCGGTTCTATATGGCCCTGGCGGGCGTGATCGAGTGGAATCTGGTTCCCGTTGTTCCCGCAGAGCTGATTCTTTTGCCCAACTGGTTCTTTATAAATTTGTATGAAATGTCTTCCTGGACCCGTGCGATCGTTGTGACTCTGTCGCTGCTCTCCTCGCGCAAGCCAAAGTACGATGTGGCGCCACACGGTTTCGTCGATGAGCTGTTCGCGGATCCCGAAAATAAGCGCAAAGCTTTTGCGCGGGACCGGCGATTCTTGTCCTGGCGGAATTTCTTTTTAGCCGCGGACCGGGTGATGAAACTCCACGAGCGCTCGCCCTGGAAACCGTTTCGCTCGCGGTCCATCAAGAAAATCGACCAATGGCTTCGGGAACACATCGACAGGAGCGAAGGTATCGCGGCGATTTACCCGTCGATTCAAAACTCGATTCTGTGTCTCCTCGAATTGGGTTATGCCGAGGATGATTCGATGGTGAAGCAGCAAATAGCCCATTTCAGCGCGCATGAAATCGAGGAAAACGACGCGCTTCGGATTCAGCCGTGTGTTTCTCCAGTTTGGGATACGGCCATTGCCATGGTCGCGCTGGAAGAAGCGGGAGTCGACCCGAAACATCCCGCTTTGGTGGGCGCCGCGAGATGGATGCTCGACCTGCAAATTACCGGCGGCGGCGACTGGCAAGTGAAGAATCGTGACGCCGAGCCCGGCGGTTGGGCGTTTGAATTCCGCAACGATCATTTTCCCGATGTCGATGACACCGCTTTCGTGCTGATGGCCTTGGGCCGCGTCGCGTATCCCGACCCGAAACGCATGAATGAAGGCGTGCGCCGGGGACTCGCGTGGCTCCTGAGCATGCAGAATCGCGACGGCGGCTGGGGCGCGTTCGATCGTGACAACGATTTGACGCTCCTCAATAACATCCCCTTCGCCGATCACAACGCTATGCTCGATCCATCGACTGCCGACGTTACCGCTCGCGCTCTCGAATGCCTCGGCAAATTGGGATGGCCCGCTGGTCATCCAGCCGTGAAAAATGCGCGTGCCTTCCTCAAGAAGGACCAGGCGCCCGACGGCCCTTGGTACGGCCGCTGGGGCGTGAACTACGTCTACGGGACGAGCGGCGTTCTGCGCGCGATGGAAGCGATTGGCTGCACCGACAGCAAAGAGTGCCAGCGCGCCGCGATGTGGCTGCGTTCGGTTCAAAATCCCGACGGCGGATTCGGCGAATCCTTGCAGTCCTACAGTGACTCTAAATATCGTGGCCGCGGCGCGAGTACTGCGTCGCAGACCGCCTGGGGCCTCATCGGATTGCTCGCGACCTGCGGCCCGGATGACGAGGGCGTGCTCGCTGCCGTGAGATACCTGGTTGAGACCCAGAACGAAGATGGCTCGTGGGACGAAGAAGAATTTACCGGCACGGGTTTCCCGAGCGTCTTCTATTTGAAATATCACCTGTACCGGATTTCATTTCCGTTGTATGCGCTGGCGCATTACCGCAATTTGAAGGACGGCGTCGAAGAATTTGCCGGCATTAAGCCCGAACCGCAAGGATTTCGGTACCGGAAGATCGATCGGGGGATTGAATGAGATTTCCGCTCAGCCTGACGGCCAACCTGACAGGCTACCTCGCCGGCAAGACGATTAAGGGCGAGAAGAAATTTCCGCTGGTCATGATGCTCGAGCCGCTCCACGCCTGCAATCTGACGTGCACGGGCTGCGGCCGCATCCGCGAATACAAATCGACGATCAATGAGATGCTCACCGTCGAGCAGTGCATCGCCGCGATGGTGGATTGCGGCGCGCCCATCGTTTCAATCTGCGGCGGCGAACCCATGATCTATCCCGAGATTGGGCGGCTGGTCAGCGAAATTCTCGCCCACAAGAAGAACATCTATCTTTGTACCAACGGGATGTTTATTCGCAAGCGCCTCAATGAATTCAAGCCGACCTCGCGTTTCTTCTTCAACGTGCACCTCGACGGTCTCGAGAAAACGCATGACCTCTGCGTCGAGCGTGATGGCGTGTTCCGTGAAGCGATCGACGGAATCAAGGCCGCGAAGGCCGCTGGATTTTTGGTCTGCTCCAACACAACCATTTACAAAGAGACGGACCTCGAGGAAATCGCCGAGCTCTTCGCCCATCTTCGTGAACTCGGCGTCGACGGCTACATGATGTCGCCAGCCTATTCCTATGCGGCGGTTCAGACCAAGGACATTTTCATGTCCCGCGAAGAAGTCCGCGAAAAATTCCAGCGCGCGAGCCGGCTGCTCGAGGATTTCAACGTCATCACTTCGCCGATTTACATGGAATACCTGCGCGGCGAGCGCGAATTGATGTGCACGGCGTGGGGAAACCCCACCTACAATCCCCGCGGCTGGAAGGGTCCGTGCTACCTGATGACCGACGCGCACCACGAGACGTTCAAGGAATTCATCGACAACACGCCGTGGGAAAACTACGGCCGCGGCCGCGACGTTCGGTGCCAGGATTGCATGGTGCAATCCGGCTACGAACCGTCCGCTGTGCTCGGTGGCAACAAGAAACTGGGCGACACCTGGAAAATGCTGAAGTGGCAACTCTCGGGCCGCATGGGCGGCAAGAAGGGCGCGAAATCGAAATCTTCCGGCAACGGCCACACCAACGGGAACGGCCACACGAATGGCAATGGCCACGACAGCGGCAACGGTCACATTCACACTTCCGCTCCGATTCCGACCGACGCCGGCGTCAAGGAAGAGGTCTTCAGAATTCTATGAACACGCTCGTTACGGGCGCCACGGGATTCGTGGGCAGCCACGTTGCGGGCCGGCTTCTCTGCGCGGGGCACGCGGTGCGCGTGCTGGTGCGACGGGGCAGTGACGCGCGAGCGCTGAGCGGGTTGGATGTGGAACGCGCCGAAGGCGACCTTCGCGACGCGGCTTCTCTCGATCGCGCTCTGCTCGGAATCGAGCGCGTATTTCACGTGGCCGCGGATTATCGTTTGTGGTCGCGCCATCCGGAAGAAATCTACGAGAGCAATGTAAACGGCACGAAGAATTTGCTCGATGCGTCGCGTCGCGCCGGCGTTTCGAAATTTATTTACACCAGCACGGTCGCGACCGTCGCGGTCGATCGCCCGTCGCTTCCGAGCGAATCCACCCGCTCCTCACTTGATGAAATGGTTGGTCACTACAAGCGCTCGAAGTGGCTCGCCGAAAAAGAAGTCATGGACGCCCAGCAGTCCGGATTCCCGGCGATTGTGGTGATGCCGACAACGCCCGTCGGGCCGGGCGATTGGAAGCCGACGCCCACGGGGAAAATCATCGTGGATTTTCTGAACGGCAGGATGCCGGGGTATGTCGACACCGGTTTGAATTTCGTCGGCGTGGAAGATTGCGCGGATGGACATTTGCTGGCTGCGGAAAAGGGGAAAATAGGCGAGCGCTATCTGCTCGGCGCCGAAAATCTGACGTTGAAACAAATGCTCGTCACGCTCGCCGAGATTACCGGCATGCGCGCACCGCGCATGAAAATTCCGCACGTTGCCGCGCTGGGTTTCGCCTACGCGGAAAACGCGTATTCGCGCCTTCTCGGCCGCGAGCCGCAAATCCCGGTCGAGGGCGTGAAGATCGCCCGCCATAAAATGTTTGTGGATTGTTCGAAAGCGCCGCGCGAGTTGGGTTTTAAAGCGGGGCCGGTTGACGCGGCGCTCGAGCGCGCGGTCCGCTGGTATCAAGAGAACGGATACGTCCGGGCGGGGGTCCGGCGGGCCGTGACCGCTGCAGCGTAAGCAAGAACGATGAAGATCCTGGTCACATTCGCAATCGAGCACGAATTCACGTCATGGCGGCGCCGGGAAAACTTCGTGCCTGTGGCCGCCGGGAGTTTCCCTGCGTTCGAAGCCAGGTATAACCAATCGATCGTCCGCGTGATTTTGACGGGCATTGGTTCCGAGAACGCGCAGCGCGCCGTTCGCGCCGCACTCCCCTGGCAGCCCAACATCTGCATTTGCGCCGGATTTGCCGGCGGATTGCGGCCGGGACTTGAGATCGGAGATGTCGTCGCGGCGGAAAGCGCCCGCGACGCCCGGACACAGCGCACGGTGTTTGCGGATGCCAAGCTTCTGTCCGTCGCGGAAGCGAATGGCGCGCGGCGCGTCGAAACCCTGTGCGCGGCCGATGCCGTGATCGCGACGGCGGATGACAAGCGCCGGATGGGACAAATCGCCGACGCCGTGGATATGGAAAGCTTCGCGGTATTGAACGAGGCGCACGAGCAGGGCATCGCGGGAATCGCGATTCGCGCCATCAGCGATGTCGCGGACGAAGATTTGCCGCTCGATTTGACGCAAGTGCTCGACGCGCGCGGCCGTGTGCGCGTCGGGAAATTGCTGGGCCGCGTCCTGCGCGCGCCCCATCGCATTGCCGCGCTGATTCGGCTCGGTCGCGCCAGCCAGAAGAGTGCCGCGGCGCTCGCGGCATTTCTCGACACCTACGTCAACGAATTGGGCGCGGTGAAGCCACTCATTCTGGAAAGGCAAGCGTCGGTCGCCACGGCATGAGCTCTCAAACGGCACAACTCGAAAAGTCTTTGCGCGCCCCCGTGGCAATGGGCCAAATGCGCGCGGGCGTGTATCGCGGCAAGGGGCGCGTCGCCGTCGAGACGGTGCCGATCCCTGAAATCGGCGCAGGTGAAGTTCTGTTTCGCGTGGCCGCGTGCGGTATCTGCGGAACCGACATCAAGAAAATTCAGCATGGCTTTGTGTCTCCCCCGCAGATATTCGGACACGAGCTGGCGGGGACCGTGGTCAAAACCGGCCCTGGTGTCAAGCGATTCAAGCCGGGCGACCGCGTCACCAGCTTCCACCATATCCCCTGCGGCGATTGCTTTTATTGCGCGCGCAAACTTTTCTCGCAGTGCGCCGGGTACAAGAAGACTGGCCTCACCGCGGGCTTCGATCCGAATGGCGGCGGGTTCGCGCAGTACGTTCGCGCGATGCCGTGGATCGTCGAACGCGGAATGCTGGCTCTGCCGCCGGACGTGGGCTTTGAAGATGCCACCTTCGTCGAGCCCGTGAATACGTGCTTGAAGGCGGTGCGCAAGGCGCGCGTGGCGTCGGGCGAATCCGTGGTGGTGATCGGGCAGGGGCCGATTGGCTTGCTGCTCATGCTTCTCGCCCGGCACGAAGGCGCCACTGTCTTCACCAGCGACCCCATGGCGGGCCGACGCGCGGCGAGCCTGCGATTTGGTGCGGCGGACGCGTTTGATCCAGCTGCGGGAAACCTCGCCCATGAGATCCGCCACCGAACAGGCGGGCGCGGTGCGGACGCGGTTCTCGTGGCCGTGCCGAGCCCAAGCCTTGTGACCGAAGCGTTAAATCTGACCCGGCCCGGTGGCCGCGTCCTGCTTTTCGCGCACAACGATCCGGTCATGCGCATCGAATTTCCCGCCGCAGCCGTGGGCGTCGAGGAAAAGGAAATTCTGGGGAGTTACAGCGCCTCTGTGGAAGAGCAGGCGGAGTCAGCGGCGTTGGTCTTCGAACGCCGGCTTCCGGTGCGGGACTTGATTTCGGACCGTTTCCCTTTGGAGGACATCGTCGCGGCGCTGGAGTTGGCATCGCATCCCGCTGGTGATACCTTAAAAGTGGTGATTACGGATTTATGAGCACGACGAGAAAAGAACGAAACGGGCACATGACCGCGGCGGTACTCTACGGCCGAGAGGACCTGAAGGTCGAGACCGTCGACATACCGGCACTCGGCGAGCATGACGTTTTGGTGAAGGTCGAAGTAGCTTTGACCTGCGGCACGGACCTGAAAGTTTGGAAGCAGGGCTTTCACGCGAGAATGATCCAGCCACCTTCGATTTTCGGGCACGAGCTGGCGGGTGTGATTGAAGCAAAGGGCAGCGCGGTGAACGGCGGGCTTCGCACCGGAATGCGCGTGGTGCCGTCGAACTCGGCTCCGTGCGGCGTGTGTCTCTATTGTCGCAAGGGTCAGCCGAATCTCTGCGAGGATCTTCTTTTCAATAATGGCGCGTACGCCGAATATATCCGCATCCCGGGACGAATCGTCGATCAAAACCTCCTCGAAATTCCCGATCACGTTTCCTTCAAGGACGCCGCGATGGTCGAGCCGCTGGCCTGTGTATTGCGTGGTGTCCACGAAATGAACGTGCAGCCGGGCGATACGGCTGTGGTGATCGGTTGCGGCCCGATCGGGCTTAAATTCATTCGCGTCCTGGCGGCGCGAAACGTGCGCGTGATCGCACTCGGCAAGAGGCGGAGCCACACCGATGCGGCCGAACGCCTCGGCGCTTCCGCGGCGATTGACGTCACTCGCGTCGCGAATCCCGTTGCGTACGTGCGCGAACTCACCGAAGGAGGTCGCGGCGCGGACGCGGTCATCGAAGCGGTCGGCTCGACCGCCACTTGGCAGTGGGCCGTTCAGATGGTCCGCAAGGGTGGCGTGGTGAATCTTTTCGGCGGATGCCCGCGCGGCTCGGAAGTCACGTTCGATCCGTCGGCGCTCCATTATTCCGAAATTACGATCAAGTCCACGTTCCACCACTCGCCGAAATTTATCCGCGAAGCGCTGGACTCGATCGCCCGAGGCGAAGTCCGTCCGAGCGACTTTATAACCGGCGAAGTTCCGCTTGAGGAACTCCCGCAGATTTTCGAGCACATGAAGCAGCGAAACGGGGAATTGAAGACCGCGGTCATTCCGTAATCGTCCCGGCCAGGCCGGGGCTTCCATGCAAGCGACTCCGGAACTAGAAATCGCACGCAACCTGCCTCCGGCAGGCTGCTCGACCGAAGATGCGCGCCGCTATACACGCTGGCTCGCGACGCACCACTATGAAAACTTCAACGTCGTTTCCTGGCTCCTGCCGCGGCGTTTGCATCAGCATTTCTACAACGTCTACGCCTATTGCCGGTGGGCCGATGATCTCGGCGATGAAATTCCCGATCCACGGGCGGCGCTGATGCTCCTTGATGCGTGGGACGAAGAGCTGCAGCGCGCCTTTCAGGGTGCGCCGTCCCATCCGGTGTTCATCGCGCTCGTGGGAACCGTGCGCGAGTTGGATATTCCGATGGAGCCATTTCGGGATTTGCTCGTCGCGTTTCGCCACGATCAGACCGTGCATCGTTACGAAAACTGGCAGGGCGTGCTCGACTACTGCCGTTACTCTGCGAATCCCGTCGGGCGGCTTGTCCTGTATCTCGCCGGTTATCGCGACGCCGAACGCCAAGCGCTCTCCGATGCCACGTGCACGGCACTTCAGCTGGCGAATTTCTGGCAGGACGTTGACCGCGATCTCGGAAAGGATCGAATTTACATCCCGCTGGATCTGCTCCGTGCGAATGGCCTCGCGGCCGAAGATGCGATCGCGCGCCGTTTCGATCAGCGTTACGTAAGCGTCATGAAAGAGCTGTTGGCGCGCACGCGAGCGCTCTTCGCTCAAGGTGCGCCGCTCGCGGAAATGGTTTCTCCGGAGTTTCGTGTGGATCTTGAATTGTTCTCGCGGGGTGGGCTCGCGGTTCTCGACGGCATCGAAGCCGTTGGTTACGATACGCTGCATCGCCGCCCGGCCATCAGCCGCGCCGCGCAAGTTCGCTTATTGGCCGGAGCATTGGCCGGACGCTGCTTCTCACGGTTGCGCCCCGCCGCGCGGACCGGCTCGAATGGCGCATCGTCTTCGGATGGCGCGTCCTCTCGCGAACGCGGCTCGGACCTTGCGGACCGCCATGTCTGACCGCTCCAGCGTCCTGGCTTCCTACGAATACTGCCGGAATCTTGCGCGTGCCGCGGCGCGCAACTTCTACTACGGGATTCGCATTCTGCCTCCGGAGAAGCGCGACGCGCTCTGCGCTCTTTACGCGTTCATGCGCGGCGTCGACGATATCGCCGACGAGCCGGGAGCAATCGCCGAGAAGCAAAGGGGACTTGCGGAACGCCGCGCGGAAATGGATCGCGCGCTTGCGGGCGAAGCCGGCGATTTGCCCATCTGGCCCGCCTTTCGCGATACGATGGATCGTTATCAGATTCCCACGCGCTATCTCCACGATCTGATTTCCGGCGCGGAGATGGATCTCACCGTCACCGAGTACGAAACGTTCGATCGCCTGCGGGAATATTGCTACCGCGTCGCGGGAACCGTCGGGCTCTGCTGCGTGCACGTTTTCGGCTTCTCCGATCCGCGCGCGCTCGAGCTGGCGGAAAGGCTGGGAATCGCATTTCAACTCACCAACATCCTGCGCGACGTCCCGAAAGATTATGAGATGGGCCGCGTCTATCTGCCGCAGGAAGATCTGGATCGCTTTGGCTGCAACTCCGCCGAAGAATTTCGCCGGCCGAGCTCAAGCCCGCGATTCCTCAAACTCGCGCAGTTTGAAGCCGACCGCGCGTGGCAGTTCTATTCCGACGGCTGGCGGCTGCTCAATCTGGTCGACGAAGATAGCCGCGCCGCGCTCTGGGCGCTCGCGCGAATTTACGCGGGTATCCTCGCGAGGATCGACGAACGCGGTTGCGACGTCCTTGCCCAGCCGCCCGCGCGGCTGTCGGCAGCGGAGAAAATCTGGATTCTGGCGCGCGCCCGGCTCGGATTCCAAGACCTCAATTATGTCCTTCGAATGCGTGAACGTGATCGGCGGCGGACTGGCGGGACTGTCCGCGGCCGTCGCGCTGGCTGATGCCGGACTGCGCGTCCGGCTCTTCGAGAAGCGGCCCTATTTGGGCGGGCGCGCGACGTCGTACCTGCTTCCCGATGGAAGCCACGTCGACAATTGCCAGCACGTCACGCTCGGCTGTTGCACCAATCTCGCGGACTTTTACCGCCGCGTCGGATCGGATGGGCAGATCCGCTTTTACAACGAGCTCTTTTTCGCCGACGCGCACGGGCGCCGGTTTCGAATCGCGCCTTCGGCGCTCGCGCCGCCGTTTCACATGGCGTTTTCATTTTTGCGATTTTCGGCCCTTTCGTGGACGGACAGAATCTCGATCGGCCGCGCCATGCTCCGGATTGCGCAAGCTGGCGGCCACGTGCCGGAAGCTGACGGGACTTCGATGCTCGATTGGCTGCATCGCACGGGCCAGACGCCCGCAGCCATCGAGCGGTTCTGGCGCGTGGTGCTCGTCAGCGCGCTCGATGAAGAATTGGCGCGGACCGACGCGCGCTATGGCATTGACGTTTTCTGGAAGGCCTTTCTGTCGAATCGCGAAGGGTTTCGCGTCGGAATTCCCACGGTGCCGCTCTCGGAGCTATATGAAGGCTGCCGCGGAGCGATCGAGCGGCGCGGCGGGGAGGTTCGCTGCCGCGCAACGGTCCGGGAGATGCGCTACGAGAACAATCGCGCGCGTTCCGTTGTTTTCGACGACGACGTGGAAGAAACGGGCGATGCGTTTGTGATCGCCGTTCCGCAAACGGCCGTCGCCAGCGTGGTCGGATTGTCCCTCGTCGCGTCGGACCCAAGTCTGATGGGACTTCAGCATTTGCGAGACGCGCCGATCACGGGAATCCATCTCTGGTTTGACCGGCAGGTGATGGAAGAGCCGTTTCTCACGCTCCTTGACCACACGGTGCAGTGGATTTTCAATAAGGCGCGATTGACTGCTTCCGCGACGAACGATGCCGCGTCAAGCGGGACAGGGCGCGCCGGCGAGCCGGCCCGCGAATCGCAGCAGCAATATCTGCAGCTTGTGATCAGCGCGTCATACGACCTGGTCTCTCGCTCGCGGCAAGACATCATCGATTTGTGCGTGCGCGAATTGCGCGATGTTCTGCCGGCCACGCGTGACGCGCAGTTGGTAAAGGCCACGGTAATCAAAGAGGTGGCAGCCACCTTTTCACCGGAACCGGGCTCGGACCGCTGGCGGCCCGGGCCGTGCTGCACGATCGATAATCTTTTTCTTGCAGGCGATTGGACGCGCACTGGCTGGCCCGCGACGATGGAAGGCGCAGTGCGCAGTGGATATTTGGCGGCGGAAGCGGTACTCGCGGCCGCGGGTACTCCGGTCAGCTTTCTGCAACCGGACTTGCCGGCCCAGGGTTTGTGCGCTCGCTGGGCGCGCAACGGAAATCCAGGTGCCAGAGGCAGAAACGCAAAGCGGCGCAGTTGACGGCCCGAAATCTCTCGACTGAAACGCGTCGGCGCTGTTAGCGACACGCGTTTCTCCGGGTCACACAGAAGAACACATAGGCGAATTCGGAGCTTGTGCTGAGGTATTCAGAGTATGATGGGGCATCCCCCCGGAGGTTTTCATGGAGCGGAAGTATAAGCAAAAGGGGTACCACGAGCGCGGCCGGGAAGAAAAAAAGAAAGACCAGCGGCCGGCCGAGCCGCGACCCCGTCAGGATCAGCTCGGCCCGCGCACGCCGCGGATGGTCGGTAGCGTCACGCGCGCGCGTTGCGCGAATTGCGGCGCTGTCCTGATGCCGGGATTCGATCCGAACGGCCAGTGTCCGAAGTGCCATACCGAATTGCACTGCTGCAAGCAGTGCCGGCATTTCGACACCGGAGCGCAGTTCGAATGCACGCAGCCGATTCCCGAACGCATCGCGAAAAAAGACGCGCGCAACGAATGCACGTTCTTCGAATTCCGGATGACGATTGAAAAGGATACCTCGCCGGTAGCCTATGCGGCGGCCACGGCGCCCAAACAGCCGATGACAACCTCGCCTTCGAATCCGAACGACGCGCGCCGCGCCTTCGAAGACCTCTTCAAGAAATAAGTCCGCACGGCCCGACCCTCTGAATGAGCTGAGAGCTCTGCTTGAGTTCTGCGTCCGTAGCGGCGAGCCCGCGTCTTTTCTGTGGAAATTCCGTGCGGCCGCTCGACATTCCGCGGCGTCTCATTCCTGAAACCAGCACTTCCGGTTCTCACACCGGGAAAAGCGTCGGCTCCGTCGATGGTTCGCTCGCGATTTTTTCGAGCCGCGGATAGTGATGCCGAAGCGGCTCCGGAACATCTACCTTGGCGCCCGAGAGAAGATGAACGAGTTCGAGTGCGTTCACGATGCCTTTGCCTTCGAAATGATTGTTGGTGATCACGAACGTTGTCTTGGCGGCCTCAGAAGTCTTCTCGATCCGCTCGGCCCACGGCTCGAGTTCCTCTTCCGAGTACAAATAGTTGTAGCGCTCCGAGGATGGCGTCTCGGGGTCGTCGCTGAACCACGTGTCGTACCGGCGGCCATGTAAACGAACGTAGCCGACGCGGCCGGTGGCGCGTCCGCTTGGCTTGACGGATTTTCCAATAATGGGTTGATCGATATTGCAGAATCCCACGCCGTGTTCGTGCAGCCATTCGAAGAACGCTTCGTTCATCCAGCTAGCATGGCGGACTTCCGCGACCAGCGAGTAGGCGCCGAATTCGCTGACGATCGATTCGAGCCTGCTCAGATTTTCACGCGCATTGTGAAACGAAAAAGGGAATTGCATCAGCACGGCGCCAAGGCGATTTGCGCTCGCCAGAACATCGAACCCTGAGCGCACCGCCGCGACGTCGGAGTTGTTCGCGCCGCTCTCATGCGTGAATTTCTGCCAGAGCTTGGCGGTGAAAAGAAATTGTGGATTGCCGGAAACTTGCTCAATCCATTGACGGCACAGATCGGGACGCGGCGGCTGATAGAAAGATGTGTTGATCTCGATCGTGTCGAAAAAGTGCGACAGAAATTCGGCTTCGTGAAAACCCTTCGCGCGGCGCGACGGATACACAATTCCTTTCCAGTCGGCGTAGGACCAGCCCGCGGGTCCCACCAGGATTCGGTGTGGCGTTGCCGCGTCGCGATGTTTGGTGCGCGTCATCAGGTCCCGCACGACACTCCACTCTTCGCGCGTCGGCTCAGGGTATGCCGCGATTCGAGACGCTGTCAAATTCCTTCGCGCTCTACCGACCGCTCGTGAACGCTTCTCCGATCGACCCCGTTCGCCATGAATTCATCGTGCGCTAGGGCTTGTGTTGCGTTAAGCTCTGTTTGGCTGAACCCGTGGTAAGGTCCCGGCGTGACCGATCGTCGATAAAATGACGCCGCGGAGTTCAGTGAGCCTCCCGCCCCGGGGACTTAGAGACCCAACGCCGGGTCAGAACTCGAAACGCGTTCTGTCGGGAGCGGGTGTGATGCACGCGATCGCGAAGTATTCCGGAGGCCGTACCTCGGAGAAGCGGTGCGCCGCGTCAAGGGGCGTGCCATGGCTTGTCGCCGCACTCGCGATTAGTCTGAGCATCTTTTTTCCGCAGTCTCTCCATGCACAACTTCCGCCATCACTTGGTTGGACCGCGCTTCCGGCAACGACATCTCTGTCCGGCAGTGGCGCCTGCCCTCCGGACGGATATGGCGGCGATCCTTATCCGTTCGCCGAATACTGCCAGAACGTCATACGCGCGTGGAGTGGAGCCATTGCCGATACGACGGGGAATCGCCTAATTATTTGGGGCGGGGGCCACATCAATTATTACGGCAACGAAATTTACGCTCTTAACCTGACCGCCAATCCCATCACCTTACTTCGGCTTAAGGATCCTACCGTACCAACCAACTACGCCAACGATGCCAATTGCGTGGATGGCATTCCTCCCGGCAGCCCGAACTTCGCTCCCAATTCCCGCGAAAGCTATGAAGGAATGGCGTTCGTCGCCAATTTGGATCTCATGTACATTACCGGCGGCGCGCTGGCCTGCCTGAACGGCTACGGAAGTACAGACACCTGGACTATCTCGCTGGATAATCTCTCCGATTCCAGCATGTGGTTCCACGAAGACCCGACAATTTCAGGCCCTTTTCCGGGCAGTGACGGGGGCGATTTGTACGGCATGATCGCCGATTACGATCCGAACTCCGGCTTGGTCTTCTTGAGCGACGGCGCCGCCCTCTACACTTACGACTACACGACCAACACCCACGCGCTCATTACGCCGACTCAGGGTTTTATAACGAGCATTTATCTGAGCGGTGGCGTGGATCCCTACCGCAAACTTTTCGTCGTCATGGGAGGATGCGGAGGGGGAACCTGCAGCGCGGGCAACGGTGTATTTGTCGCCGACATCAGCGATCCCACTTCGACGACCCAACAGGATTGGACTGCGGCAACGATGGCTGATGCCAACTGCGCTGAGTTCCTCAGCGGCGGAGTGAACCCGATTCTTGCCACGAATCCAGGCGTCACATTTGACAGCGTAGCGAACGATTTCGTAGGTTGGCCAAATCAGGGAAACAGCGTTTACATCATGACTCCGGATACGACGAACCAGCGCTTCACTTGCCAGAAGCTGACCTTCGCGAACGGCCCGCCAAATTCGGCCCAGAACGAGGGAGGTGCCAACACCAGCAACGGGACCTTCGGACGTTTCCGGTATTTTCCCGCACTCGACGTCTTCGTCGTCGTCAACGACTGGAATATTCCCCCCTATATTCTCCGGCTGCGGAGCCCATCGATCACGTCGTTGGATCCAACATCAATCACTGAGGGCTCCGCGCAATTCACTCTCACGGTGACCGGCACGAATTTCCTCGCCGATTCCGTCGTGAATTTCAATGGCATGGCGGTCACCACGGACACGACCGGCGAGCCGACTTCACTCGCGGCTACGATTCCGGCGACTCTCGTCGCGATGGCGGGAACATTCCCCGTAACCGTCACGCAGAACGGTCAGACGTCGAATAGCGTCAACTTCACCGTCAACGTGGCCTCGGCGCCTACGATCACAGCATTGAGCCCGACTTCGGTGGCTGCAGACTCGTCCCAATTTACATTGACGGTGACCGGGACGAACTTTCTCGCGGATTCCGTGGTGAATTTCAATGGCACGGCGGTCACCACCGACACGACCGGCCAACCAACTTCGCTCGCGGCTACGATTCCGGCAACTCTCATCGCGATAGCCGGAACATTTCCCGTAACCATCACGCAGAGTGGCCTGACCTCCAACTCCGTGAACTTCACCGTGAGTCCGCCCGCGCCGGATTTTAAGTTCGGGACGATTACGAGCTCGCCGGCCGATGCGAGCGTTACGGCGGGCGGCTCGGTGGTGTACACAATCCCGGTCATCGCAATCGGCTCTTTTTCCTCGTCCGTCACGCTCACCTGCACCTCGGGGCTGCCCGCGAAGGCAAATTGCAGCGCGGCTTCGGCGACGCCGGCAACGCCCGCAACACTGACAATTTCCACGATCGCGAACTCGATCGCGCCCCCGGCTCCGGGTGCGCGTCGAAATCCTTACGTGCCATTGGCGGTAGCGATCGTATGCTTCGAAGCATTCATCTTGGCGCTTTTCGTTTTCGTGCGGCCGAGTGCGCGCCCGCGTCGGATTGCGGTTGCACTCTCATTCTTCGCGTTGTTGCTGCTGTTGCCGCTCGGCAGTTGCGGCGGCGGTTCGAGTGGCGGATCGAGTGTCGGAGTGGAGAACACCGGCACGCCTCCGGGCTCGTACACGATTACCATGACCGGAACGTCCGGTTCGCTGACGCACACGACGTCAGTCACTCTGATCGTAGGTGACTAGCAAAACCACAGCGGCGGGCTCAGCGCAAATTATGTAGGTGGCAGGAACGAGACGCGGTGAAGACCTGACAATGAATTTTTCGCCGAGTTCGCGTGCGCGATCGGCTCGTTGACGAATTATCGGATTGGAATTCTATTTTTCTTTCTTCCAGGTCATGTCCACGCGCACTGGCATTTCGTTCTTGATCGGTACGGTCAAGAGTGATGGCGGGTCAATTTTGAAATCGGAGACCAGCGTCGGTATCGTTCCCGATATCCGCGTTTCGTCTCCTTTGGTCACCTGCTGGAACGAAACCTGCTTATACACAGCAGTCTGGCCGGCGAATTGAATTTCCAAATCCGCGTGAATCGTTTCCGATCCAGCCGCCGCTTCGGGCAATCGCGTGCGCACCGTGACCAAGGGGAACTGGCCGCCTCGCGTTACTTGAAGCATGTGCAAATCGCGATTGCTGTCTCCGGAATCGAACGACTTCACGGGCGCTGCAATCAAGAAATCGCACTGCCCGGCACGGCAGGTCCCCTTGCCTCGCGCCGCATGGCTGACACCCTCCACCTGATGCAGCGGGTGCGACACATGACAGGTGAGGGTAGATTGTTCCAGCGTCCACTGGCTTTCCGTCTGAGCTAGTGTCGGAACCGCGAACAACAGCAAGGCAGCCAGAAGCATTGCTCTATTCATTGGCCCTCTTTAGAACTTGAAAGATACCGACAGAATCGCGGCTCCGTATGCCGCAGCCGTCACGATCGCCACCGCTCCGTGAGCGCTCGCGATCCCGTGAACCCTTTCGCCCTTGCTTTTTTGATCGAAAGCCATCGCTCCCAAAATCGGCGTGAGGATCATTCCGGGGCCGTGGATCCAGGCCAGCGCCTTGTGCAGGCGAATGGGCCCGCGCACTTCGGTTCCCGGAATCTTGGGGGCGCGGATCGCATAGTAAGCGCTCATGAAATACAAGTCCCCCGTCACGGAACCGAGAGCAAGATGCGCATAGCGGTTGGCCGAACTGGTGCTCTTCCCGCCCGAGCCGGCCCCCAAGATCACGGTGGCCAGCAGCGGACCGACATCGATCAAACCGAGCTCCTGATGGATCTTGAGCATGTGTGACCGCTTGTTGAGTCTCGCCTGATCCTGCGCGCTGCCCTGAGTTTCAGCTGGCGGAAACCCCAGATCGCTCAGCGACGGCCCGCTGCTCAACGTCACATCCAAAGTGTGCTGCGCTTCGGCCGCTAACGTTATCTTGGATACTTGAGCGGTGAATCCTTCCGCCGACGCTGAAACCTCGTAATCTCCCGGCATAAGGTCCGGAACTTTATAGACTCCATTCGAATCGCTCTGGGCGTCCGTCGATTGGCCTGAGGCGGCATTCTTCGCCGAAATTTTGGCGTTGGGCACGCCATGCCCCGACGCATCGGTGATTCTGCCAGTCAGCGTCACACCCAAAGCCTGCGCCCGCATCTGATTCGAACTCAAAAGTAAGAGCGCCAAAATGGTCATGCTATGGAGTAGCGTCCACGCTTTTAGTTTCATTTGAGGTCCTCCAGTTGATGGCAGGCCTGTAGGAAAATCAATCCAGACGTCTCGGCGAGTCAACGATTTGTCAATCGCTCCGAATTCGCGCACACGTATCTTCAGGAATGCCTGCGAAAGCGCTCCCAAAGTCCGACGGGGAGACCCTAACAGTTGAAAATGAACTCCTCACGTCGCGTGGATGACGAATTGTTCATGTTCATTACGACGGCGGCTGATTATCGATTCGCACCCGCCATTACGCAGGCTGTAGCACTCCCGCAGGCAGCGACACGGTTATGACAGCGCCCCCTGCCTGACGGCCAGAAATCCTGACAGCGCCACCGTGTGCCTTTATGATTGCATCAACAAAAGCGAGCCCGAGGCCGTGGCCCGGCGAGTTTTTGCCTTTCACAAACCGCTCGAACGCATGCCCGGCTATCTCAGGTGGAAATCCAGGTCCATTGTCTTCGATCACCAACTCCGCTGATTCTTGGTGCGAGCGTAACTGCATATAGATGTGACATCCGGGCCGTAGATGAGTCATTTCGTTTTCCAACAAATTGCTCACGACGCGGCTTAACAAGGACAAATCAGCGTTCACGACAACGTGAGCTTCAAGGTCGGCCGTCAATTGGTGCTGGCGTTCATACATGGCCGGCTGATAAAGATCGACGAGTTGTTGCACGACGCTTGAAAGATCCACCGCGCTGCGGTCAAGCCGTAGTGCGCCAGCTTCTGCCTCGGCGAGATCCAGAGTTGTGTTTAGCAAATTCAAAAGCCGATCCAGGTCTTCGATTGCTTCGCCGACGGAATCACGCCAATTCTGGTTTGGCTCACTGCATAACGCAGATTCGAGCGTGCCTCGAATTGAAGTTACCGGGCTTTTCAGATCGTGCGCCACCGCATCCGTTACAGAGCGGAGCTGATTCACCGAGGATTGAATCCGGTTCAACATGAGATTGAATGTCTTCGCCAATCGCGTGATCTCATCGCGACTCGCAGATTCAGCCAATCGTTCGCTTAAGTCTTCGCTGCCAATTCGAGCAACGGTTTCGGTGATATGTTCGACGCGGAGAAGCGTTCGCCGCGCGCTCATGTAGGAAATCAGAAAACCCAGGAGGACGGTACCGCCCCACAGGAGTAGAAATCGGCGAATCAAGCTGCGAAGCACGTGCATATCGCCACGATTGGAAAGTCCGAGATAAAGAGTTTTACCGCGCCCGTCCACGCGCTGAGCGACCACTCGGAACGACGTCGGCCCGCCTTCAACTCTTATGGATTCCGGGACGCCTTGGACAAGCTTGGCTCCATGAATCGCCTTCAGGAACGGGTCGCTCGAGTCCGGTCCGACCCACAAGGAATTCTGCGTATCATCGATGTCCTCTTCGAGGAAGAATACGGAATTCAGTCTTTGTCCGCGTGAATTGCGCTCGTCCGGCAATTCGCGGGTCGCAAGCTCTGCTACTTCTCCAACGATTCTTTTGTAAAGGCGGTCTTTGGGAGTATCGGCGGATACCTGCGCAAGAACCTCAGCCTCGCCGCTCAGCCACGCGTCGCTGCGCCCTCGAATGGTTTGGGCAACGAGTAAGTAAACGATCGCGAAGGCGAGACCCGTTCCGAGGGCGAACGCGAGAGTGGTCCAAATTGAAATGCGCCAAGCCGCGGTCGTACGCAAAATCTTAGACATGCTTAAGCATATATCCAACACCGCGGATCGTCTGAATCAGCGGCGTGCTGCCTTCGTTGTCGACTTTGTTTCGCAGGCGATAAATGTGCACATCCACCACGTTCGTTGCGGGATCGATTCGCATTCGCCAAACATGATCCAGGATCATCGTCCGAGTTACCACGCGTCCGGCATTGCGGCATAGATATTCCAGAAGGGAGAATTCCTGCGCGGTCAATTGAAGCAATTGATCGCCGCGCCGCGCTTCATGGCGGATGAGGTCGAGCTGCAAATCCGCAGATTGCAAGCGGATCGAGTCGGCCGGCGGTGCGCAAGGGCGGCGCAGAAGATTCCTCAGCCGCGCAAGCAGCTCCGCAAGAGCGAACGGTTTCGTAAGATAGTCATCGCCCCCTTGCTCCAGGCCCCGGACGCGCTCGTCCACGGAACGACGCGCAGATAAGATGAGCACGGGAGCCAAGCTGCCCTGGGCGCGACACCTCGCAATCAACGTCAGTCCATCCATGTCAGGAAGCCCTAGATCGATGATCAAGGCATCGTGGTTGCCTTCCAGTGCCTGGAGTTCCCCCGTCTTAGCGTCACCTGCCGTGTCCACTTGGTATCCGGCTTCCGACAAGGCGCGCTTTAGAAAACCCCGAATTGCAGCATCGTCCTCCACCACGAGTATTCGCATGAGAAGCCCTGCCTCCCGAGACTGTACACCGGAAGCTAGGATGCTTGGAACTCTTCAAGTGTTTGAAGGCGTCACGCAACCGCAGCCACCGGGCGCCGGCACTTCCTTAGACGGCGTACTATTGAAACGAACGGTTCAGATTGCTATCCTGTTCTTGCGAACTTCTTGATGCCTCTTCGGGCTCCAACCCGAACCCCAGTACATCACACAGGGTATACCGATGAAAATTTCCTTCAGCCATATCCGTGCCGATTTGCAGAAATCCGTCGAAAAAGTCGTGCGGCATCACCTCGAGAAACTCGAAAGGCTTTTGAAGCGGTACGCACCTGATTTGGTGCAGTTGCATGGTGGCCTTGAGCAACGTCCTCGCAAGGCCGATTTCGCATTCTCGCTAAATTTGGCGCTGCCAACCGGAACGTTGCACGCCACCGGAATTGCGCAGGAAGCTCCCGCGAGCGCCCGCGTAGCGTTCGCCGAGCTCGAGAGCCAGCTGAAGAAGCACAAAGCGAAGCTCCGGAAAGATTACGAGTGGAAGCGGAAGCGTCCGCGGCCGAGTCCGCCGCCGGATACTGCTTCGGCAGCGGACTGAACCGCTGTCGCGACGCGTTCGTTTTGTCGCCGCGAACTTGAAGAACAGTAGCTGAGAATCACGAAGCGTCGGCGAATTCCCAAGCACCTGTGGAAATCTGCATGTCTCATCTCGAAAGTATTCGTTGCCCCGCGGGCTCTCCTCGCGGTATGAATCTCTCTGCGCGTCGCGCGGTCAACGGAAGGAACGATTTATTTTTTTCGCACATCGAATGGCTTCGGGGCCGAAGACGGCCGGAATTTAAGCCAATTACACGGGAGGCAGTGCAGACTTGCCAATAATCGCAGATCGGCGTCAAACCTTCAGGCGCAAACCAGATCGGCTCGCGTACGTCAAGATCGAGCCGGACAATGGCGGCGCGGTCGTCGATGTGTGCGAATGCGGACTCGGATTTCAGGTGATCGCTGCCGTCGACACGAAGGGGCCCGTCAGTTTCTGGATCTCGATCGACGCCTCGAGCCGGATCGAAGCGGTGGGAAAAGTTACCTGGACGGACGATACCAAGCGGCTCGGCGGCCTGCGATTCACGCATATGTCCGAGGAAGACCGCGAATTATTGCGCGGGTGGTTCGCGCTTCCCGATCCGCGGCCGATGAGCAGTAAGTTTCCGCCTCCGGCCATCTCTCGCGACGTGCCTCCCGCACCGCGAACGCGAATCAGCAATCCCGCGCCTCTCGCTTCTCCTCCATCCTCTCGAGCTCCGGAAGCGCCGACTTGGAAGATCGGGCCGCCCAAGATTACGAACGCGAGTCCCGAGCTGGCGCCATACGAGTACCCGCGCATCACGAGCCGGCTCCTGAATCCTCCACCTCCGCCGGTCCCTTCGCGAGCGGCGAATGTGCTCGCCACGCTCGCTCTCGTCGTTGTCTTGCTGGGCTTCGGCGCCTTCTTGGCGTATGGCTATCATCGCGAGGTGGGCGCGGCGATCATTCGGTTGGGCATCGCGATGCAGGGCGACACGGCGAACGAGGATGTCGCGCCGGCGACCACGGCGAGCCCGAACACGAATCCGCCGGCGGCTGGTGCGCCGGCAGACGATTCGTCTTCGGCTGCTGGCCCTGCGCTTTCGCCGGCGCCTGTCGAGGAACCGTCATCGACAACGCCAGCCGCTGCCGCACGGATCCCCGCCACTTCCAAGGCTCAGCTTGCGCCTGCGACGAACACCGCGTCTGACGCTCCGAACAATTCCCAGTCAGTTCCCACTTCCACTTCCGCTTCGGGCGCATCCGCAAATTCGCTCCAAGACGACGCGGGCGAGTTGGAACTTGCCATGGCCCGGCAGTATTTGCGTGGGACGAATGGCGCATCGGATTCCCGCCAGGCGGTGCAATGGCTGTGGTCCGCCGTTGAAAAGGGAAACACGCGAGCGGAAGTGGCCTTGGCCGATCTGTATGTGCGGGGTGACGGCGTGGCGAAGAACTGCGACCAGGGAAGAGTCCTGCTGCTGGCGGCTTCGAGGAAGGGAAGTGTCGAAGCGGCCCAAAAGCTCGCTGATTGGAATGCCTCGACCTGCGGCACGCCCTCGAAGCCTTAGTCGACCCTTCTCGCTCGCGCGTTCCGCGTTCCAGTACTTCCGTTGCGAAACTCACAGGACTACCAAGTCCAAAGTCGCGTCAAATTAGCACTTGCCGAATGGCCTGGAACGGGTATTAAATCTACACAGCAGCCGGAGCACCCCAAGCCCGGCGATGGCTTGACCAGGGAACGAAGGAGAACTGTACTTCGTCCCACAAAACGTGGTTTTGGGGCCTCCGCAGAAGGCGAATAATCGGACCTCGACTATGACACTTGATCGCCGTCATGGACCCAGAACGAAGCCCTCGGGACTGACCTACGTCAAACTCGAAGAGACGAATTGTGGAGCTGTCGTCGATGCGTGCGACGGTGGCCTCGGGTTTCAGGTCATTGCTCCCGTTCAGCTGGACGACCAGATTACATTCACGTTCTCTCTTGATTCGTCTCACATGGTTGAAGCCACTGGCGCCGTTGCCTGGATCGACGAAACTAGGCGCACGGGCGGATTGCGTTTCACCCACTTACCGGATGGCGTCCGCGAACAACTTCAATCTTGGTTGTCGGAAAATAATTCTCTGGACGGAACTGACGAACTTGCGTCCATTCCCTCATTGACGCCGCCATCTGCGGCCGAGACAACGGGCGCGGAGTCTGAGCCACACGAACTTGTCGCGGCGGACCTCGACCCGTCTCACGGACTTGGCGAATCGGAAACCACGCTGGATTCCGCTCGTGATCTCGCGGCACGCTACGACGCGATTTCGAAGAAAGAGTTTATTCCGGGGAAACCTGAACCCGCCCCTGCGATTGTCGACAAGTGGACCGACCTGAAATCGGGACTAAACGATACCGCGCGTGAATTTGGGAATCCGGTGGAGGAAATTGCTGCGCCCGCGGATGTACAACCCGCCGCGGCAGAAATTGCCGCTCCGGCCGCGAGCGCGAGTGAATCCGTCGACAAGGAAGTTCCGGCCGGCGCGACTGCCAGCGACACTCCTCGAGTGAATTGGCCCCCCGCGAACGATTGGAACGTGCCCAGGCCCGCTCCACCGACTCCCCCCACGACCCCTCCGGCGACACGTCTCGGCGCCGATAAGAAGCCGGCGCAGCTTCCCGCGAACATGATTGATCGCAGCAGGATCATCCCGGTGACTTCGCCTGCAGCACCCAGCGCGACGCCAGCGGATGCGAAGGCGAAGCCGGATTCGAGTTCCGGTTGGTATAGAGGCGTGGTGCAATATATGAATTCGTCCATCACACCGAAGAATCGAACGAAGGACACGGAAGCTAACGGCAAGACGGATCCGGGTGCGAAAGTATCTCCCGTACTACTGCGGCGAATTGTCATCGCAATCATTTTGCTGGTCGTGCTTGATGCGGTGGTCATCGGAGTTTTTGCGTTTCGTCGTGGATTGACGGCGTTGTTCGAGTCCGCGGGATCCAGTTCGGATGCCGCGTCGGCTCAGCCGGCTGATGACGCCAACGCTGGCCGGAAGGCAAGGTCCACTTCCTCCAAACAGAAGAAGCCTTCCACTTCCGACACGTCGGACGAGAATCCGCAGCCTCCGCCACCTCCTACGTTTTCGGTCTATCCTACGCGCGAGGATCTCTCGGCTCCGCGTCCAGCATTGTCAGGGACGTCCGCGCCCGACTCAGCAACGTCCGCTGCTCCGGCGGTGGGGACCTCCGGCCACGCGCGCGATGTCGCGGGCTGGGATGATTTGGAGCTCGCCAGAGAATATCTGATCGGATTTGGCCACCCTCGCGATACGGTCCAGGCGGCGCGTTTATTTTCCACCGCGGCGAATAAGGGGAATCCCGACGCGCAAGTGGCTTTGTCGGACTTGTATATCCGCGGCGACGGCGTGGTGAAGAACTGTGACCAGGCCCGCACGTTGTTGCTCGTCGCGGCCAAGAGCGAAAGCGCCGCATCGATGCAGAAACTGCGCGACGAGTACGCAGAAGGCTGCGGCGTCGAGCCTAGCTTGAACCCTAAGTAGAAATTCCTGCCGATTTTTTCTTCCCGTTCGCGCCTTTTCGGCGCTCTCGACGTGGAGAATTGTTCTTCAGTCGTTTCGCGTGGGTGTGCGCCATTTCATTTTTCGGGTATCATGGACGAACTCACCGCAGGGGCGTAGCTCAGTGGTAGAGCAGCGGCCTTTTAAGCCGTTGGTCGTGGGTTCGATCCCCACCGCCCCTACCAGCTTTCTCATTCACTTCGAAGGACTTGCGAGTTTCGCGAGGCAGCAAAAGGCAGCATTAAGAGCGGGGCAGCGTCGGCGAGCGAGTGAAACCTCGCGGCATGGATGGCAAGCCGACCAAACAGAATCAGACTAAATACTGGCCCGAGGCACTCGCTGATGCTGCATTATGGTCGTGCCATCGGAAGGTTCTTTGGATGCCCAAGGACTGCAAAGGGGAAACGGAGGCGCGACTTTTATCGTCGCCATCGCTTTCCAGCGCTAGCCTACATTGACTAACTAGCAGTTAAAGGAGCTACGGCGTCTTGGGGGACCAGAATCCCCACGTCCAAAGAGAAGGTCAATGCCAGACATTTGGTTCACTGCCGATTTTCATCTGGGGCACAAGAACATTATTCGGTACTGCAATCGCCCTTTTGAAACCGTTGAGGAAATGAATCATACGATTCTTGAACGCCTGAACGCTTGCGTAAAAGCAAATGACATTCTGTACTTCCTTGGGGATTTTTGTATCGGGCCCAAAGCACGAGCTGCGGAGCTTCGGAAGCAAATTCGCTGCAAGAAGATTTTTGGGGTCCCCGGGAATCACGACAAAGACACACGCAAACTCATCCAGGAGTTTTGCTGGCTCAACGACCTCGCAGAAGTCTCGCTCAACGGCCAAAGAATCGTCCTTTGTCACTATGCGATGAGAGTCTGGAATCAATCTTCCCGTGGAACTTGGCATCTTTACGGACATTCCCATGGAAGATTGCCAGACGTTGCTACATCACTTTCGATGGATGTTGGAGTGGACACTCACGATTTTCGGCCATGGCATTTTGACGAGGTCAGCAGCCACATGGCAGTAAAGACCGGAGCAGCACTTAAGAGAAATCACAGCGACGCTTTGGAGGAAGATCACCCTCATTCGCGAGACTCATAAGGGACCAGGCACCGCCGTCTCAGTACATCCAAACATGCGAGTCCTCTATTTCAGGCCTCAAATCGTTCGAAGTTGGCCCCGGTCGCTACTCGCTTCAAGCTATATGATTGTGCCTGGAGGCGAATCATTAACGAACCGTGAAAACAGGCCGAAGCCTTGCGCTGGCCGGCGATTTCACCAACTCAGGGATTGACGGAAGGTTAATCTTTGTATTATCTTCCGGTTGCGGCGGGGGTTGGAGGAAAAATTGGCGAAAAAGAAAGTACCTACACCTGAAGAAGAAATGGTGGAGTTGCTCAGGAATATGCTCATCGTGAAGCTTGGCATCGCCAAGGTTCCTCAAAACGATATTCGCAAGATAGCTGGTTGTGGTATCAATCGCATAAACGACGTGCTCAAGCACATTCCGAAATCGAATCGGTAAGTTTCTGGCGAGGTCACGCATGGCAAAGGCGAAAACCGACAGCGAGAAAATCCTTGCGGCGCTGGAAGACTTACATGCGCGACTCGAAGACCTCTTCGTCCTCGAAGCATCTCGAGCCGGAATTGGTGGTCATAAAATCCGAGCTATTCTTGGAATCGATATGGCACGGGTCACGAGGATAGCCAAACATGTCAAAAAAGGAGAGTAGGTCCGTGTCGCGCCACGCAGCCGAAGGTGATGAACTTGCGGCTCTTAACAAGGTGGCACGCTTCTTGGAAATTCTGACTCGGCTAAATCTGCAAACGATGAGAGGCGACCGGTCTCAGCAAGATATGGTCTTGATGTTGGATGCAGTGGGCTGCGGTCCTTCTGAGATTGCAGACTTGCTTGGAACTACGGCGAACACGGTCAATGTAACGCTATCGAATGCCAAGAAAAAGAAACGGAAGAAATAACCGCTCGCGATTCATGGGGCCTCAAAGGTTCTTGGACGCGATTCGGAGCCAATAAATGGTCAAGGGAGCGAAGAAAAACGAAGATCGCGACCAGCAGATACTCAGTCGCCTTGCGCACATCGAGCACAAGGTGGAGTCCATTGATGATACGAATGCGTTTGCGCTCCGCGCTGATGCTGAGAAGCACACGGAAACTGTGAAGAAAATCTTCCGGCACGGCAAGCGGAGGGCTCAGGTTTACCTAGCTGCTGACGGAACTCGCGGCGTGGTTGAGATTGCTCAGCACCTTGGGATGAAGACTCCGAACGTGAGCCCGCAACTGCGAATCCTCAAGGAGGAAGGGCTCCTCGAACTCGTCGATGCTCCCGGCAGGCAAGACTTCTGGGCCAAAAAATCAATAGACCGGACACTTCGCATTAGCAAGTACCTATGCGAGGCATACAACCTCAAGTTGGACGGGCGATTGGACCACGGGAGAGGGAAGAAACGGAAGTAGAATCATTGTTACGGAACACAGATGATTTATTCAATCCAGAGTTATTTGGAGAACTATTTCAATCGCTGCGGTCTTGCTGACCCCGACCAATATGCGGTTAGCGTGGCCAAGCTCTACGATTACCAACGTCAGGGCAAGACTGTCCCTGCTTTTCTCTCTGCAATGAAGCGAATTCGGACGGTCTTCTACAAGCAGAACCGGCGTACCCAACGACCGGCGTTTGAGCGGAAGATTTTGACTCTCCTCGATAGCAAGTTTAAAAAAAAAGAGTCCTGTTCATCTCAGAGGCAATCGCCGAAAAAGTTGAGGCTTCTGGCAATCGCCTAGTACGACTGCGGCGGATTACCATCCGTAGGTTTCTTGAAGGATTTAAGAAGACTATCGAAGCCGAAGGGGTCAATTCTTTCTGGGAATCAAGGTCAAAGGGAAAGCTAAGAAGCCGCGCCGAGAAACTCGCACAGGAAATGCTTGGTGTGTTCGCCAGCGCGAAGCTCGAAAGACGTGGTGCTGCGATTCGTGAGCCCGTTGTGGGTACAGGATTCGTGGATGTTCTCGTGACATTTTCCTCGGGATTGATTCACGTGGTTGAGTTGAAAATGCTAAAAGACAACCGAGTACCAGGACCAACGCAGCTAGCGACCTACATGAAACACAAAAATCGAACCGAGGGTTGGTTGGTCCTTTTCGACGCTCGCAAGTGGGGTGGAAAGAAGCCCGTTCCACCGACAATTAAACGAGGGTCCGATACTATACGAACGATACTTATAGACGTGAATCCGGTGCCTCCGAGCAAGCTGCCGTAAGTCTCGTGACCGGAGGTCGTCTCCGCCGAGGCAACCGAAAATATTCGAAAAGTGAGGTCTCCATGCCACGTGGCGAGAATACCGAAAGACTACTGCGTGACTTGATTGACAAAATCGACGTGCTCACAAAAGTCGTGAGTATACAAGTCGCATCCGATAAGAGCACAACAGAACGGGCAAGAGTTTTGAAAATGGCCGGACTCGACAATCAGAGCATCGCCGATATCCTGAATACGTCGCCGGCCACAATTCGAACCCTAACCTCGAATTTACGCGGACGCAGGAGGCAAGGGTGAAACAAGAGACAGGGAATCGTACGGAAAAAATACTGGCCTTGCTCCTTTTGCAGAGTATGAAGGGCGCTACGCAAGCAGAGAAAGCCGTACAGTTGAGCGTCGCCGGATTCACGGCTGTTGAAATCGCCGACCTGTTAGAGACAAATGCGGCGGTAATCCACCAACATCTATACGCAATGAGAAAGAAAAAGAAGAAATAACTGTGCCCCTTGTACGAGATTTTCGCAACGTGTCCTTCAGGCTCGATCGTATTGACAGATGCGGTCGGCACGTGGGGTCGAAGCTCTATTGGAAACTCTACGCAATTGAGAATACTTTCCGGGTCGTAGTCAATTCAGTGCTTACCCTACAGCTAGGAGCCAATTGGTGGACCGTTGCTGTGGACCCAGCCGTTGTATCGAAAGCATCTCGCTTTCGTACCCACTACGCGGCAAGGCCGAGAAATGCTAACCCCGGTATTGCCGACATTCATCTTATTTTCCTCAGTGACCTCACCGACATTCTTCGTACCAACAGTCACCAGTTCCTCCCCGTGGTTAGTGATACCAACAACTGGATTGCCGCACTGGAAGCCATCCGCGTTCCGCGAAATCTTGTCGGTCATATGAATTTCCCGAATGCGTTTGATAAAGGCGCGATTGATTCGGCCTATGCGCAGCTCCCTTCCCTGATAAACCAACTGACGACGAATGGCGTCCCAATTGTGATTCCTAGGTGAGCAGCGATAGAGGCTCTCAGAGTTTCTTTCTGAACTTTCCTGATTGGTTGCGACGACCTTCCAGAAGACGCGAATTGTGCCTGCGGTGAGTACATGCAATGGATTCATTTCTAAAGTACATACAGACACTCCCGTAAGGTTGCGAGTTCCGGCTCGAGATCGATACTTCGTACCTGCTCTTCAATGCGCCCTCAAATTCTACATCTTTACACATAGCGGCTTGCGCTAGCACACAGTCGCGCCAGGTGAATGACGACCTGTCACGCCCGTTGCCATCCGCTCCAGCCGCAAATACTAGACCGCTTCGCTCTATGTCCTTTCAGTGAGTCCGTTGCGATTTGGTTCCCCTCTCTGGTTGAGGGAACCAACTCTCAACTCACCGAAAGGACAAAGAAAATGAATTCAGAAAACATCAAGAAAGTTACCAATCAAGTCATCAAGCAGCTCATCACCGCGCTCAACGAGGGCCGGAGCGAAACGCTGACGCAGTACCTTGCGGCAATTGGCCGGTTCCACCGCTACAGTCTCCGAAACGTGATGCTCATCGCATCACAAAAGCCGACCGCAACGCACGTGGCAGGCTTTCACGCTTGGCACAAACTCGGGCGATTCGTGAAGAAGGGCGAGAAAGGCATCATGATTCTTGCCCCGATCATTCGGAAGAAAGTCGAGAACAAAGGCGCGGCGGAGGCGGACGACTCCTCGACGGCTGTTGGATTCCGCGCGGCCTACGTGTTCGATATCGCGCAAACGGACGGCCAGCCGTTGCCGGAGATCGGCAGAGTCAACGGCGACCCGCGCGAGTATCGCGAGCGGCTTGCGAAATTCGTTGCCGACCAGAGCATCGCACTCGAATACTCGGACGAGATCGCTCCGGCACGCGGTACTTCGGCAGGCGGCAAGATCACGTTGCTGCCCGGCCAGTCTGCGGCTGAGGAATTTGCCACGCTGTCTCACGAAGTCGCGCACGAGCTTATGCATCGAGACGAGCGCCGCAGCAGCACAACGAAGCGCATCCGCGAGACCGAAGCCGAGGCCGTAGCATTCGTCGTGTGCAGCTCAATCGGCCTCGAAACCGGCTCTGCCGCGCAAGACTACATCGGTCTCTACGGCGGCGATTTGAAGCTCCTCGGCGAGAGCCTCGAATACGTACAGCGAGCTGCAACCCAAATCCTCAATGCTATCGGCGCGGATGGAATATCCGCGCCGCCCGCCTAATCGTGGCGGATCGCTTGATATATCGGCTAAAATCACGAAGCGACCTGGGACACATTACGAACGCCAACAGACACAATGACACTCTTTGACCCTGATGCTGAAAGCATTGGTTTGCGCGCAATGCACTACGCCGAACCAATTTTCGATTATTACAACCGAAGCACCCGCGCGAGTGTGATTCGGATCAGAGAACTTCTCGAAGATTGGTTTGCGGCGTACCCCAACGAGGGAAGCGAGGACCTCCGTCAGAGATTCCGCTCACCGATTGCTGGACAACATCGGGGAGCGTTTTTTGAACTTTACCTACATCGCCTGGTGACACGAGTGGGTTACGTCGTCGAGATTCACCCCGAAATTGAAGATGAAGATACGCATCCCGACTTCGAGCTCCTCAAAAACGGAACGAGGCAGTTTTATCTTGAAGCAACAATCACGGCTGATTCGAAGGAGAAAATCGTGCAACAGCAGCGAGCCGATCAAGTTTATGACGCCTTGAATCGGCTGCGCTCGCCGGATTTTTTTCTCACCATTCAGGTACGCGGCGCGCCTGCAACTCCGCCTCCGGGTGCTCGTTTGCGCTCTCGACTTGAGCGTTGGCTCGAAGGTATGAACTGGGACGAAATCGCGCAACTTTGCGAAAGGGGTGGCTTCGACGCCCTGCCTACATTTCCATGGGAACACGATGGCTGGAGTTTGCTAATTCAGCCCTGGCCAAAGGCACCCGAGCAGCGAGGTTCGCAAGACATCCGGCCTGTCGCACTCACGATGCCGACGACGGTTCGCCAGCTTACATTAAACGAGGACATAAGGAACGCAGTTGAGGTTAAGAACAAATATGGAGAACTTGAAGTTCCTCTTGTTGTAGCTATCAACGTAACAGACGAATTTCGCCCCGACAAAACTGACGTGATGAATGGGCTTCTCGGCCAGGAAACCGTGATCTTCGGTCCTGGCCCCGCAAGACCAGGTCCCCGAAATCCTGACGGCGCGTGGTATGGACCAAGAGGCGCGCGCAACACAACCGTAAGCGCTGTTCTCGTTTTTCCGGGACTCACTGCGTGGAATATGGGACAGACGATTCCCTGGCTAGTTCATAATCCGTGGGCGCGCGTTGGGCTGCCCAGCGATGCGCTCCCTTTTCCTCAATACGTCGCAAATCATGAAGACCACACGATGGTCGACAAAGCGGGTGTACTGCCCTATTCCTTCCTTCATCTTCCGCAACCATGGCCCCCTGAAGACTAAGCCGTCGCAATAGCGTCGCTTGGCCTCAAACCTCAGCCTATTTAACTGACGCGGTACATTTTTCTTTTCTGCCGCGCTGTTCCTCGGGCATGTCTTCGGGGCAATTCCTGTGCCCGGCAGCGCAGATTCTATTCGCAAACTGAATCGCGGCGAGAAAGAGACGGAGGCACTCCCTCCCCACTCCGACGCGCCGCACGACTCGCAGCCCGCCGCTGCGCAGGATACCCCGTTCTAGCGGCCTACGCATGACCGGGGCTTCGTACAGCGTCGAGGCCCCGGATTTCCTTCTTTGCTGGAAATCAAACCGGGCGCAGAAGACAATGAATTGACCTTACTTGGAGAACTGCATGACTACGGTCAAAAGGCTGGAACAATTCTTCGAGCGTGACCCGACGAATGAGTTTTTCTCGGCCCTCACGCTCGAACATCTGTATGAATTCGTTTCGCAATATTGCACCCTGCACGAGGGCGTCCCGGAGGATATTCGGGACTACTTTCACGTGGTCGTCACGCTCTATCTCTACGGCTGGCTTTACTACCCCTTCTACACCTTGGCGTCCGAGCGCAGCTTCTTTGCTGTCGAAATGGCGCTCAGGAAGCGTCTTCCGCCCCGGCAATTGGACAAGAAAGGCCGAGACCGAAGGAGCCTTGGAGATTTGTTAAGGGAAGCTAAAGACGCTGGACTATTGCGCGACGAGGGGTTTCCAAGCCTCGGAAATCGGCGCGCGAATGCGGAGGAACTGAACGAGCACATGGCGGAAATTCTCGGTCGAGAGCCAGATCGTCAGCCGGAAGTTCCTTATGTGGACGTGCTGATTGGGACCTCCCCTTGGCTCAGGAACCACTTCGCCCACCCAAACATGCAAACCATACTGACTCCTGGCCAAGCTCTCGACGGCCTGATTCTGGCAGCCGAGATCATCAATCAACTTTGGCCTATACCACGTCCGGTGTCGTCCGACGAGGGCGACTCCCCACCAGCGCGTGCATAACCGAGACCCATCGGACCGAGCCGAACATGAGCAATTCCATGGTTAGCGAAATGAGACGGAGTCGCTACAACTCGTAGCCATCCGCATCCTTCTCGGAATACAATCTGCGACGAATACCTGAGAGGTAAAGGCCAGATGGCGCGAGGAAAACAGAAGAACGAGACTGTGCGCTCGACGCGTAGTTTATTGAATGCTCGCGTCAGGGGTAAATGAGGACCAAAGTTAACAAGTTGTGGAGATTCTGAACGTATAGGACATCAATGCAAGCTGCGCAGGTCAGAACAAAAAAAAGAGTCTCGGATCATGGCGAGGTGTTGACGGGGCAGCGCGAGGTCAACGCCATGCTTGATCTAGTGAAGCAGGAAACGGGGCCGATCGACTCCCGTTCCTCAACCTGCTTGCGGCGACGGTAACTTCCTGACCGTAATTCTGGAACGCAAATTGGCCATTGTGGAAAAACGCTACGGCAAGTCACAACTGGACTTTGAGCGGTACGCCGTCCTAGCCGTCTCCTCCATCTACGGCATTGATATTCTGCCTGACAATGTCCGCGATTGCCGACGAAGGCTCTTTGAGATATTCGACTTCAGCTACGCGCATCTGTTCAAGGCCGCCGCGAAGGACAAGTGCCGCGAGGCGGTGCGGTTCATTCTCGAACGGAACATCATTTGGGGCGACGCCCTGACGCTCAGGACAGTAGGTGAGAAGCCGGGCCATATCGTCTTTCGGAATGGTCGCCGATCAACGGGAGCATGCTGAAGAGGAGGGACTTCACGTTTAGGGAATTGCTTCGCCATGAGGAGGCCATGCAAGCGCCTTTGTTCCCTGGTTTGGACACAGAGGAGCAGTTGCCTCTCTTCTCCGATCTTGGTGAGCACGTGTTTATCCCCAC
>CAVYVI010000012.1:0-48561 GCA_963771905.1 uncultured Acidobacteriota bacterium | reverse complement strand
CCTTGCCCTTTACGGGGCGTGTGGGTTCGACTCCCACCCCGGGCACCACGCACGGAGCTGATGTCATTCGTGGCGTTTGCATTTCAAGCGCGAACACCGTTCGAATAATCTCTGCGGCGCGCACTGGGGGAGATTCTTCTCTCGATCGCAATGCTAAGCTTGGAGCCATTCAAAATCGGCTCTTGGGAAACACCGCTACCAGCCCTTGCACGGCCCAGAAATCGCTTCGCCGTCCTTCCATGGCCGCGCTAGAATCGCTCGGCAACTTTTCCGGGGGAATCGGGATGAATTTCGGCCGGCGAAATTTGTTGGGTCTTATCGTGGTGTGTCTCGCGGGTATCTTGATTGCGTTATCCGCCGCTGCACAAACTCTCAAGGACGAAACGCTGAAGGGTATGAAGTGGCGCTTGATTGGGCCGTTTCGCGGCGGGCGTGTGCTCGCGGTCGAGGGCGTCGCCGGGCAGCCGAATATTTATTATTTCGGTGCCGTGGCGGGCGGCGTCTGGAAGACCACGGACGGCGGATTGACGTGGTCTCCCATTTTCGACAAAGAGCCGGTTTCTTCGATCGGCAGCATTGCCGTCGCGCCGTCGGATCCGAATGTGATCTACGTCGGCACCGGTGAAGCCTGTATTCGCGGCGATATTTCCTTTGGCAATGGCGTATACAAATCACTCGATGCCGGGAAAACATGGACGCACGTTGGACTTGATGACACCCGCCAAATCGGCCGCGTCATTGTTGATCCTCGCAATCCAGGCGTAGTTTTCGTCGCGGCCCTCGGCCATGCCTTTGGGCCGAACAAAGATCGCGGAGTCTTCCGGTCGACGGATGGCGGCAAGACCTGGCAGAACGTGCTATTCAAAGATGACAAGACCGGCGCGGTCGACATCACGTTCGATCCCAACAATTCGCACATTCTTTACGCCTCGCTCTGGCAAGCGTTGCGCACTCCTTGGAGCTTCGAGAGCGGCGGGCCGGGCAGCGGACTTTACAAATCGAGCGATGACGGCGCGACTTGGCAGAAGATCGAAGCCCACGGTTGGCCGGAAGGCGTTCTTGGCCGCATCGGCGTAGCGGTTTCGCCGGCAGATTCCAGCCGTGTCTACGCACTCGTCGAAGCCTCGGAGGGCGGCCTCTATAGCTCTGCGGACGCGGGAGCGACCTGGACGAAGATCAACGACGACCACCGCTTCCGGCAGCGCGCCTGGTATTTCACGCACATTTTTGCCGATCCCAAGAACGCGGATACGGTCTATATCCTGAATACTGGGATGTATCGCTCAACTGACGCCGGGAAATCCTTTCAGGTTCTCCCGGCGCCGCACGGCGATCGCCACGATCTGTGGATTGATCCCGCGAATCCCGACCGCATGATTGAGGGCGATGATGGCGGCGCGACGATTTCAACCGACGGCGGCAAGACTTGGAGCGCTCAGAACAATCAGCCGACGGCGCAGTTCTATCACGTCGCAACGGACTCACGATTTCCATATTTTGCTTACGGAGCGCAGCAGGACAATTCGACGGTCGCGATCGCGAGTCGCAGCGATGATGGCGCGATTGGCGATAAAGATTGGTACGCCGTTGGCGGTGGCGAAAGCGGGTTTGTCCTGCCCGACCCACGCAACGCGAATATCGTCTACGCCGGTTCCTACGATGGCTTGATCACACGATTCGACAAGGCCACCGGCCAGGTGCAGGACGTCTCTCCCTGGCCGCTCAATCCTATGGGCTCGGGCGCCGCGGAATTGAGGCACCGCTTTCAGTGGACCGCGCCGATCGCACTCTCGCCTAATGACCCCAATATCATTTATTTTGGCGGCGAAGTGCTGTTTGAGAGCGGCGACGCGGGCGCGACGTGGAACATCATCAGCCCCGATCTCACGCGCAACGACAAGAGCAAGCAGGAGGCGACAGGCGGACCGATCACCAAGGACAACACGAGCGTCGAATACTTCGACACCATTTTCGCGATTGCCGAGTCGCCCGTCGAGAAAGGCGAAATCTGGGTTGGCTCGGATGACGGGCTCGTCCATCTGACGCGCGATGCGGGAAAAACCTGGAGCGATGTCACTCCGAAGGATTTTCCCGAATGGGGCACCGTCAGCATCATTGAGCCTTCGAGCGTTGAAGGAGGAACGGCGTACATGGCGGTCGACCGCCATCGACTCGACGATTTCCAACCGTACATTTATGCGACGACGAATTATGGGAAAACGTGGTCGCGAATCACGAACGGCCTTCCGGCTGCGAGTTACGTTCACGTCGTGCGGGAAGATCCGAAGCATCGCGGGCTGCTGTTTGCGGGAACCGAGACGGGTGTTTACGTATCTTTCGATAACGGGGGGCGATGGCAGCCGCTGCAACTCAATCTTCCTCCAGCGCCGATTCACGATCTCGAAATTCATGGAGACGATCTAATCGCCGCAACGCACGGCCGAGCGTTCTGGATTCTCGACGACCTCGCGCCTCTGCGTGAAATCACCGGCGCGATAGTCCAGGAAAGCGTTCATCTTTACACACCTGCAACCGCGATTCGTTTTCGCGGCGGTTCATTTCCGATCCCGAAGGGCCGCGCACTCGGCAGCAATCCGCCGGATGGCGCGACCATCGACTACGCTCTCAAGGCCGCGACGAAGGATGAGATGAAACTGGAAATACTGGACGCCGACGGCAAAGTCATTCGGAAATATTCGAGCAACAAGAAAAAGGAAGACAAGCAGCTTCCCGAAGAAGGCCCCGATCTTGAGGCCGATCGCGATGTCTTGCCGGGTGAAATCGGACTCAATCGCTTCGTCTGGGATTTGCATTACGAGCCCGCGAGCAAGGTGCCCGGCACAACGACCTGGGGCGGGGGAGTGGACGGGCCGCTTGTGCTGCCGGGCACGTATCAACTGAAGCTGTCTGTCGGAGGCCAAAGCTACACGGCCCCTATCGAGGTCAAACTTGATCCGCGGATGACTACGTCAGCCGATGATTTAAAGGCGCAGTTTGATCTCGACCTAAAAATTCGCGATCGTGTCACCGAAGCGCATGATGCCGTGAATCAAATGCGCGATTTGCGCAGCCAACTCGAGGCGCTTCGCAAGCGGCTGGCCGGCGACGATGCGCATAAGGATCACACCAGCGCCGCCAAAGATCTCTCAAACAAAATGACGGATCTCGAAGCGAGAATTATTCAGCCGAAATCGAAAAGCTCCGAAGATCCGCTGAACTTCCCCATTCAAGTGGCGGACCAACTTCAAGCGCTCGGCAGCACAGTGAACAGCGCCGACGCCGCGCCGACGCAGGCTTCCTACGCCGTCTTTGAAGAGCTTAATCAGCGGCTGGATGCGGAACTGGCAAAATGGAAAGAGATCGAGGAAAAGGATTTGCCCGCGTTTAACGAGCAGGTGCAAAAGGAAAATATCCCGGTTGTGATGGTCGCGCCGGTGAAGGACGAATAGACGCGCCTCGATCTCGCTTGAGGCGCGACTCCGCGTGGCATATCATTTCAAGGATGGAAGAAACGCGCAGAGAAGCACATCATCCGATTACGTACTGGATCGGCGAAGGCGGCGGCTGGCTCCTGAAGCGCGTCGTCGGCGGTCTCGCGGCCACAGGCATCACGCCAAACATGTTCACGTTCTTCGGGCTCGCCGTGAACGGCTGGGCGGCGGCGATGTTTGCCATGGGGCGTTTTCGCCAGGCTGCCGCGATCCTGTTTTTTGCGGCGTTTCTCGATATGGCCGACGGGCAGGTGGCGCGGCGCGTCGGACGCGTGACGGCGTTCGGCGCCTTCCTGGATTCCACGCTCGATCGCTATTCCGATCTCGCGCTCTACATGGGCCTCGTCGTGTATTACACGCTGATTGGCCGGCCGTTTTACATGGCTCTCGCGGCGGTGGCCATGGCGAGCTCGTTCATGGTCAGCTACTCGCGCGCGCGGGCGGAATCGCTGATTCCGAGCTGCAAAGTGGGCTTCATGGAGCGCCCCGAGCGTCTTGTGCTTCTTATCCTCGGGGGTATTTTTCAGCGGATGGCGCCCGTGTTATGGGTGATTGCGCTCATCTCGACGCTGACGGTGATCCATCGCGTCGTGTACACGTGGCGAGAATTGCGCGCCGGACGCACACTTCCCGAAGTGATCGCCCCTTCGCCTTCCTGAATCCTAGCCGGGTCTAAGTGAAGTCTCTCGATTTCAGACTCGCGCGCAAAGCTCTGAATTCCTGGATCGCGGACTTGACGCGATACTCGGACGCTAGACCTCGCCTGAGGCGTTATCGGGCGGACCGTTTTTCTCTCGCGCGCGGAGAAACTCCTCAATCGGCGCCGAAACAATCGCGTGGACGCGATCACGCAGCGCATCCACTTCGTCGCGTCCGATACGCTTCGTTTCAATGGTGTCATGGAGAATCACCGTGATCTTACCGGGATGCAGAATCCAATCGCCGGTTCGGAAGAACTCAAACGATCCGACGATGGACATCGGAACGATCGGCGTGCCGAACCTCTGCGCGAGGCTGAAAACGCCTTTGCGAAACGCGCCGACGTGGCCGTCGCGTGTCCGCGATCCCTCCGGAAAGGCGATTAAGCTGATGCCCGAATCGAGCGCCGCCTTCGCGCGTTGACTCATTTTCTCCAAGCCCTCTCGAGTCGGCGTGTCCGGCACGGGAATATTTCCAAAGCGGCCCATCATCCAGCCATAGGCCGGCACCTTGAAATGCGACTCCAGCTCAAATCCTCGAAAGAATTGCGGAATCGCGCTGTATACCGCGAACGGGTCAAAAATGTTGACGTGATTGCAGAAGAAGATGGACGTCTGCTGCGGATCGAACCCCGGTTTACGCTCGACGACGAATTTCGTGCCGGCGATGCGGAGAACATTTCGAAAGAATACGCGCTGTGGCCAGTCGTTCTTGCGAGGATCAATGAAGATCGCAAGAATGACGAGAAACGTGCATACAACGAAGAAATGGATGCCGCTGGCGGCCCACAAAATCAGTGAGCGCAGGGTCAGATAGATTCTTCTCATACGAAAACATCCAGCGCGCCGGGAAGCACTTCAATCTTTTGGCATTGCAGTTCGAGACTTTCGCCGTCGATCATCACCGTGACTGGATTGTCGAGCTCGAATTCCACCTGGCGGACGGCTGCGCGCATGGCCAAAGGATGTTCAATGTGCGTGCCATCAAAAAGCGTGGACAGATTTCGCAGAAGGCCCATGCGCCTGATCGGGCCCCAGCGGACATATTCGAGCAATCCATCGTCCGTTTCGGCTTTCGGCGCGATCATCATCTTGCCGCCCGTGAAGCGGCTGTTGCTGAACGCCAGAAAAAGGCAGCGGCGCTCGTCGAGTTCCTCCATAGCGTCCAAGCGGTGAGGGAACCGCCGGCGATCGAATCGCGCGAGGCAAACGAGCACGCCGAGAAGATAGCCGGCTTCGCCGAGCGCCTTGAATCTTTTGTTCGTGGTCGCGGCAACGTCGGCTGCGAAGCCGAGCGTCAGCAGGTTGATGAAATAAAGCTCGCCGCCGGCGTGCGTGAGGAGCATGACGTCGCATCGGCGGCGCCGGTTCGCGACGATCGCTTCCGCCGCGTCTCTCGCGCCACTCGATGTGAAATCCCTCAGAAAAGAATTTCCAGTGCCGAGAGGAAGAAATCCGAGAGCCGCGCGTTCGCCGTTCAATGCTTCCGGAAAAAGGCCGTTGACGATTTCATAGGATGTTCCGTCACCGCCGACCGCGATGAAATTGCGCCATCCCTGGCGATAAGAAGTGCGCGCGATCGTTGTAGCCTCGCCCGGTGAAGACGTCGTGCGAACTTCGATGTCGGCGTGGTTCCGCCGCAGTTCTTCGAGCACGGCCGGCGCGAGCCTGCCGCAGCGTCCTCCGCCAGCCGCCGGATTTACGATCGCCAGAAAACGCGTACTCATAAGTTGAGAACCGCGCTTCGATCGATCGTCCCGCGGATTTCTTCGGCGAGCACGTCGCGTTTGATTTTCATGGCCGCTGTGCGCGGAAAATCGCTGTTCCACATTACAATTCCGCTGACGCGCTTGTAATTCGCCAGCCGCCGGTTGCGATCCTCGATTTGCGAACTCAACGTCGCGTTCAAGGGCTGATTCGTGTCGGGATGAACGACGATCACCAACTGCTCCCCCACCATGGTGCGCTGGGGCCACAAATAATTGGCCGCGAAGATGCAAAATTCCTTCACAGGAAGTCCCTCAAAGACATTTTCGATGTCCTCGGGATAGATGTTTTTGCCTTCTTCCGTAACGATTATGTTCTTCTTACGGCCGAAGAGTTGCAGATGGCCCGTTTCGTCAATCCGCCCGAGGTCGCCCGTGACCAGCCAGCCGTCGACCAAGACTTCAGCGGTCATCTCGGGATTATCAAGGTAGTGCAGCATAACCGTTTTGCTTCGCACGGCGACGTCTCCGATACCTTCCGCGCTTGGATTAAGTGTGCGGATTTCCATTCCACGGACGGGCCTGCCAACGGTGTCGGGGCGAAAGGGTTTGAGGTCGTTCAAGGTGATTGCAGTGCAAGCTTCCGTGCAACCGTAGCCGTTGAAGATGGGAATTCCGAGATCATGGAAGAACTCGATGGTCGCGGGTTCGGTGAATGCGCCGCCGACGAGCAGCGCGCGCAGGCCTCCACCGAAGGCATGGTGAACGTCCTTGAGAAGCGCGCGGCTCAGGGCGACATTCGGGCGGCGGCGTGTAAGCGCGCGGTTCACAGAGATCAGGGCGTTCAGCAAGCGGCGCTTGAATGGAGGCAGAGCTGCAAAACGCTCGCGGAGCCCATTCTGGAGATTTTTCAAGATCAGCGGCACAACCGCCATGTAGGTGATTTTGTATCTCGTGAAGGCGTCGCGGATGAACTCCGGCCGCAGACTGCGCAGATGGACGACGGCGCCGCCGCCGGTGAAAGGCATGATGAAGCCGCCCATGAAATCGATCGCGTGATTTGTGGGAATGATGCTGAGATAGCGCGCGCCAGGCGAAAAAGGGAATATCGGCGTCACGGCCATGCATTGTTCGAGATAATTCTCGTGCGTGAGAACGCAGCCCTTCGGGCGTCCGCCGGTGCCGGAGGAATACACGATGCACGCCGGATCTCGCCGCTCGCGCGTGAAAAACTCCGGCTCGCTCGATCCTCGCCACGATTCCCAGCGCTGGGCGCCCGAGAGATCCGCGTCAGCCGGAGCTTCGGTCACGAGCACCGTCTTTAGGTGCAGATTCGCAAAATCGGGTGATTGCGCGATCGCGCGCGAGATATGGTGCTCGGTGACGAGGACCTCGGCGCGGGAGTGCGCCAGCAATTGAATCTGCTCCGCGGGAGTGAGCTTGTAGTCAAGCGGAACCAGGACGCCGCCGCAATAGAAAATCGCATACGCGGAAATCAGCCATTTCGACTGATTGGTCATAAGGATCGCAGCGCGGCTCCCCGGTTGGAAGCCCTGGTCCTGAAGACCGCGCGCCAGCGGCAGCGCCGCTTCCTTGAATTGATGGTATGTGAGCCGACAATTCTCGCGGTCGCGGTCCGCTTCGATCAGACAGACTTCATCCGGCCAGCGTTCGAGCGCGTCGCGCAGCGCTGCACCGAGACAGGAATAACGGCTGAGGTCAAGCATCAGAGGCGGGCTTGAATGCGTTCCGCGAGCGTCCGGAAATCACTGACACCCTGCAATTCGTAGTCGGGCAGCTCGACGTGAAAATGATTTTCGAGGCGCGTCAGGAGATCGAGCGCCTGCAGGCTGTTGATGCCGAGTGTCTTGAAAAAATCATCGCCGGCATTGAGTTTTTCGCGCGGCACCTGGAAATGCTGCGCCGCCAGATTCAGAATTTGATCCGTGGTTTCTTGAAGCGTGACCATCATTCCTCAGACGCGAATCGCTCCGCGCGCCTCACGGCAAATACGGCAACGCCTCCGATGACTCGACAAATTTGCGCAAACCGGCTTCGACAGCCGGCTGCGTGAAAAGGTCGCAGAAAATCTCAATTTCCCGCCGCAGCTCGGCTTCAGGAATCGGCTTGATGAAGCGCTTCGCCGCCGCAGCAGTTCCACGATCGAATTTGGCGACTTGCGCGGCTGTCGAGCGCGCCAGTCGAAGCGCTTCGCCTTCCGCGGCAACCTGGCTGACCAAGCCAATACCTTGCGCCTTCGTGGCGTTTAAACTCCGTCCTGTGAGAAGCAGATCGCGCACAACCGCGTTTCCCAGATCGCGCTTGAGCCTCGGAATACCGCCGAATCCCGGAATCAACCCGAGGCGCAGCTCTGGAAAGCAAAAGCGCGCCATTTTGTCGGCGATCAGAATATCGCAGGTCAGGGCAAGTTCGAATCCGCCGCCGAACGTCACACCATGAACGGCGGCGATGGTCGTGAGTGGCGCCGAGTCAATCGTGTTCATCACCCGATGGATGCGCTCGAGAAAGTCGCGCACACCCGTCGCGCGGTCGCGATGTGAAACGTCCTGCGAGCGCCGGTACAGCTCGCGCAAGTCCGCGCCGGCGCAGAAACCCGCCGCGATTTCGCTGTACACGATCAACGCGGAAACTGATTCGTCCACCTTGCGAAGCGCCGCGACAAATTGTTCGAGTTCTCCGAGCGTCTCCGAGCCGATTTCATTGCACGGCAGGCGATGAAGCGCCAGCTCGATCCGGGCGTCGACCGTGCTCCACGAAACTGTCTTGCCGCGAAAATCCTTCACGCGTTCTTCTTCCGGTAGATTTCTTCGATGATTGGGCTCAGCCGTTCGAGGATGAAGTCCCGCCTCAGTTTACCATTGGCGGTGAGCAAACCGTTCTCGATCGAGAATGGCTCGGGCGCGAGGCGGTATGCGCGAATCCGGCGGTAGTGCGGAAGAACGGCGTTGAGCCGGTCGAGCGCGGCCTGCAGATCGGCCGATTGCAGGCCGTTCGCTGCCGTGGGAGAAAAGACCGCAGAGAGAAAGCTGCGATCGTTGCCAATGAGGATGACATGCTCGGCCGCCGGCACAAGCGCTCTCAATTCCTCTTCGAGAGGCTCGGGCGGTATCTTGTGGCCCGAATTCAGGATGATGAGATTTTTCACGCGACCGATGATGCGCCAATTGCCCTTCGGGCTCACTTCGCCCTGATCGCCCGTATGGAACCAGCCGCCGCGCAACGCTTGGGCGGTGGCTTCCGGCCGATTCCAATAACCCGGAAAAATATTCGGCCCGCGCACCAGAATTTCGCTGCCCTCGCCGAGCTTCATCTCGATTCCGGGAATCGAAGAGCCGACGAAGCCGGGCTCGGGGTGCCGAGGATCGTCGAGCGTGCAGATAGCGGTCGTCTCCGTCAGGCCGTAAACCTGCAGAACCGGAATTCCCAGCATCATGAAAAAAAGCTGCGTATCCACAGCGAGGGGCGCGGAGCCGCAGATGAGCGCTTTTAGATTGGGGCCAATCGTCATGCGGATTTTGGTGAAGATCAGCCATTCGGCGAGCTTCAGTGAAAGGGAATCGCCGAAGCCGGCTGCGTTCTCGCGCTGCCGAGCGTATGCCGATTCCGCGCGCGCGAAGAGTTTGGCAGCGAATCCGCCGCGCTGCGCAATTTGCCCTTCGATCCGCGCGCGGATGCGTTCGAGCAGGATCGGCACGTTCAAAAAATAATCCGGAGCGGCCACCTTCATTTCCTCGCCCAGCCGGCTCAAATCCATCGAAAGAGCGAGAGTGCTGTTCCGCGAAAGCGCCGTGAGCAACAGGATCCACGACGCCGCGAGAGACATCGGACCAAAGTGGAAAACCTGATCGGAACGCGATTGCTTCGGATAAAGCGCCATAAGCTGGTCCAAGCGCGTGTTCGTGCAGGGAACTATGAAACTGACATTCCGGACGGTCAGGACGACGCCTTTCGGCTCGCCCGATGTACCCGAGGTGTAAATAATCACCACGGGATCGTCATCGGCGAGTGCCGGCGGCATACTTACAGAGCTCCCATTCGCCGCAAATACATCTTCGAAAAGCGTGACTGGCGGTGCACCAGACCAGACGGCTGCGATCGAATCGCGCAATGCGGCGTCCGCGCAGAGAAGCAGCGCCGGAGTGCAATCCTTCATCATTCCGGCGAGATCGTTCGGCGTTCCGCGCGCGTAGAGTGGAACTACGATGATTCCCTCGGCGGTCAAGGCGAGATCGATGGCCGCCCAGCGAATACTGTTGGGACCGAGGAGCGCGCAGCGCTCGCCCTTCTTCAATCCCGCACGGCGGACAAAACCCCGCGCCCGTTCGATCAATTCGAGCAGCGAATTGCCTGAAATAGACTCGACGCGCGTCGCATGGATTTCCTGCACCACTGGTGCATCGCCGGCCGCTTTCAGCCTTTCGAAAATGTGATCCAGAAAATTCATGAAGTGGATAATTGAGAATCAGCAGCGCGCCGCCGCAAGTTGCTCAAGCACTCCGCCGAGTGGCGGAAGATATTCCTCCCAACTCCGCGAACCGCCGCGAATCGGAAATTCGGGATAGCGACGCGCCACATTCGCTTCGAGATATGTTCCCATGCGCGCCATAAGTTGCAGGTTGCGGACGACCGTACGCTCGATGGAGGCGCGGATGGCCTCGGCTTCCTGATCCAGTTGACCAAGGATGGCCACGAGTTTCTCCTCGAGATCCGGGTCATCAACACGGAGGCTCAGATGATCGTGGCCGCGCTCGTGCATAATGTTTCGGATGCGCTCGTCCATCGTGACGCCTGCAGAGACCACACCAGCCGGCATCGACGTAGCGACAGCGTGATATCGCGAAGACACCATGCGATCGCAGCACCGCAGCACGCTCACCAGCTCGTACATGTTGAACCGATCGGATGAAAAGATCGGCACACCACCCAGCTTCTCGCTGAGCCTTTCGCATGCCTGCCGGTCGAGCCGCTCCATCGCCACGAGAATCGTGAACATGGGCCGCGTCTTCGTATAACGCATCACAGCCGCGGCGATGTCCGAAAGATACTTTTCGAATGCCACGTTCACGTCGCGCCCCGAGCGATGAAAGTAAAGCGATCTGAAGTGGCTCTCCTTGTACGCGCCGGAGACCGCATACGCCGCCCACTTTCCGAGCGACGCCGACACAGGCCACCAGAATGGATTGATCGGGCACACGACCAGGATCGGCGACTCGCCGTCCCAGCCCGCCTCGCGAAGCGCCTTCTCGCCGTATTCCGGACCGAGCGGCTCAAACGTCCATGCAGTGTCCGTCCCCAGTTCCGTAGAAATGCCCAATTTACCGAGCACGTCCTGCGATTCGGGATTGCGCGTGATGACCAGCGAATCGCGGCAATACCGGCTGCACATTTTCTGGAGGAGTGGGTCCATCGCGCCGGCTTCGGCGCCATATCCCACGCTGATCTTGTTCTGCGCGGCGGCGATCCCGAGCGAGCCGATCATCATGGTGGTGAGCGCGTTGGCAAACTTGCTCTTGAACATCGAGCCTTCGCAGGCGATCACACCATCATGCCGCGGAACCTCGCGCTGCAAGAAAGGCGGAAACACATCCGGCAGATGCACTTGGCGCGCGTCGCCGAAATAGCCGCGCGTGCTTTCGAAATCTTGGGTCATCACGGAGAGCGAAATATTGTCAGCGCCCAGAACGCGCCGCACCTGACGAAGAATCTCCTCGACGCGAACATCGGAGCCCGTGTTGCGCGTCCCGTTGTAACCGGCGAAGAGAAGCTTGAGTTTCTCGCCGGGTTTCCAGCTTTGGCCCGCGCCGAGCATCCACGAAAATTTCTCGCGTTCGATGATGCTGCTGACCCAGGCTTCGAGAAGAAGATCGGTCATGCGCGCGAAGTCCTCGAAGTGACATTTGGCCTTGCCGTCGCGGCGGCCTCGTCGCGCGGCTCTCCCGGCCAATCCTGATAGCGATATTGAAAATTGTTTTCGCGGCTGAAGCGCAGTAGTCCGTAGCAGTATTGTGAAAACGGCGCCGGTTTGCGGCCAAGCGCCGCGGCGATGCGCGAATTGTCGAACACCGTGTTCCAGACCAGGTACGGCAGAAACACTTTGAGAAGCGTCGCGATTCCTCCCACCTTTCCGGAACGCCGCGCCAGCGCATTCACCATGCGCGTCGAGGGGCCTTCGAGCCCGGGCATAAACATGGGACCGCGCTTGCCTTGCGCTTGAGACAGCGAATCGGTCAATTGCTGAAACGATTCGGAGCCCGTGCCGGACGAAAGATGGTAAATCTCATGCTCGGGCTTCTCCTGCAAGTGCAGTGTTGCGATGCCGTCGGCTACGTAATCGACCGGGACGATGTCGAGGCGATCGTCGGGGCGGAAGGGAAGCATCGGCAATCCCGCGAGAAAGACAAACGCTTTGACCATTTCGAACTGCGTCGTTTCCGGCCGGCGGCTATCGCCGAGCACGATGCTCGGCCGGAGGAAAAGCTTCGACACGCCGGGAAGCAACTCGCGGCCCATGTGTTCGCAGAATTTCTTGGTTCGCGCGTAGGGATCGTAGTCCGAGCGCTCCCAGTCGATCGCCGTATCTTCCTGCACGATTTCGTTGCTGCGCATTCCGGCGACGGCAACGGTGCTGACGTGGCTGAATCGGCGCAGACCATGATCGGCGTTCGCGCGGGAACCGAGCTGGATCACCTGCAGCGTGCCTCGCAGGTTTACATTCAGGCAGCTCTTCTCCGATTTGCGGTTCAGCGACGCCGCGCAATGAATGATGGAATCCGTCGAGCGAACGAGCTGGCGATACTCGTTTTCGCCAAGGCCGAAATTCGAACCCGTCAGATCGCCGCGAAAAAAAGTGATGCGCGAAGCGAGAGCGTCCTGAAAACGCGGGAAATCGAGATGAATCTGGAGGGCTCGCCAGAGCCGTTGCTGCGCTTCGTCGTCATCCCCAGCGCGCACAAGGAGATTGACGCGCTCCTTCGAATCCTTGAGGAGATTCGCGAGAACATGCGCGCCAATGTAGCCGGTTGAGCCGGTCAGGAATATAGCCACGGTGGTTGGGTGTTCAGGACGCGGCTCGCGCGGCACCCGCATCGCCGTCGCCGCTCGCTGCGACCAGTGGAACATTGCGGCGTGGCTCCGCCTCCGGCGCGCGCCCTTCGATGAGAGGATAGCACCACTTGCGCAGAGCCGGAATGTGCACATTGATCCAGTAATTCCACCAGTCGAGTGCGCGAACATCGTAGCCGAATTTGTCCCGCTCTGCCGGCGGCAAAGCATTCGACAGACGCTCCACGTTCGCCGCCTCGAAAACATGATCGTTGCGAAGGATGAATGGTTCGAACAGCGAGACGAGCTTGATCACCCTTTCCAATTCGCGTTCGCGCCGCGCCAGCGGCGGCTTTAGGAACGGTATCGGGTCCACCGAGCGATTGATTGCCTTCACGAACGCCTGTTGGGCCGGCGCGGAAAGTGCTTCGTAGCGCCGCTTCGACACCGGAATCGCATCGAATTTGAGTTTCAGCCGCTCTTCGAGGCCGTTCTGCGCACGGTAATGCTTGCGATGACCGAGTCCCGTGAGTTCAATCGAGCGCCGCATGTTGCACGGATTCGTGACCGATGACGCGATCTGATAGACAGGGTCATGGCAGCGCTGAACGAGGGCCGCGGCGATCAGCGTCATTCCCCGGCAAACCAGATCGACGGGCACGATGTCGAGACACTTGCGCTCGTTGGTCGGCAGTTGCCGGAAAAAAGTTCCGAGCAGGTAGGACAGCGACGCCGATGTGTTGATCCCTTCATTCCAGCCGAGGAATGGCTCGCGAATCGAAGATTCCACGATGGCGGGACGCACGATTGCGATCGGAATCTGTGGCGACTGCGCCATGGTCTTCTGAATCAGCGATTCGGCGAGGCCCTTGGTGAGCGTATATGTGTTGGGCCAGCCGAGTTCATTGGCGCGGCGCGTACCCTTCTCGGTCAGCGTATGGCGAATCCAGCGCACGCGGTTCTTGCGAATCTGATTGTCCAGCGCCGCGCCGTGAAGATCTTTCGCGGCATGTTCGCTCGCGAAAGTCTGGCGGCGCAGCTCTTCGGTGATTTCCGGGGTCTCCGCGCGAATCTCCGTTTCGCGAATGAAATTCTCGAGAGAGTGCCATTCTGTTTCGGCGTCGAAATTCTTCGCTCCGGCGGGCGTGTAATCTGGCGTGATTTTTTCGAGGATGCGGCCGTCACGCTGGCCCGCGACGTAGCACGTGGAAAGATGCAGGAGCGACGCGTGGCGGCAGGTGGCCAGAAATTCGAGCAGATCGGCGACCGCGCCGACATTCGAAGCTAGAGCCTCGCGCAAATCGGGATTGAAATCGGTCAACCCCGAGCTATTCACGATCACATCGATCGATGCCGCCAGGTCGTTTCGCGTCTCGGGGGACAGGCCAAGGCCAGGCTTGGTGACGTCGCCCTCGACAATCTCGACATGCTCGCGCAAGAAATGCGCGAACCCCTCGCCGTGACGTTCCGCCAGCGGACCAAATACCGGCGACTCTTCGACCATCTTCTGAAACCGTCCGAGCGCGGTTGTCGATCGATTCCGCCGGATGAGGATATGGACTTTCGCAATCTCCGGCAAATCGCTCAGCAGATTTGCGAGCCAGACTTTGCCGATGAAACCGGTTCCGCCAATCAACAAAATTCTTTTACCAGCGAGCGAATCGCGTATGGATAGCCGGGGGATAGCTCGCTGCTCCGCGAAATGGACCACGGGAGTGCTGATAATCGGCTCAACGCGCTTGGCGGGCTGGATCGCCGCATCCAGAATTTCAGCGCGGCCTTCAAATCCGAGCTCGCGCGCGAGATCTTCGCGGCCAGTGCGCCCGTCCGGACGGTGGCCTTGTAATTTCGCGAAGGCGCCGCGCGGCCGAATCACAGGATCAAGAAGGCGTCCCGTGGCGAGCCCGTCGCGAAACTCAAGGCGATTCGCTATGAGGTTCTCGATTCCGAGATGGTCAGCGAGGGGCCGCATGATGTGGTCGAGTCCCTGGCTGACCAGCACGACGCGCTCGCCGTTCGCGACGACTTCCTTCAGCTTCTCGACGCCGTCGGGTTTCAGCCGGGGCTTGAAGAAATATTCGAAGTACTCCTCGCCGAGAAGATCGAGGCGATCCCTGCTGACGCCGCGCAGGACCATGTGCAGCAGCCGCGTCGCGCCCACCCTATGCGTGGCGTAGAACAACGGCCGTGCGACCGCCAGTACTCCCATGGTCCCGCGCCTCGCCCAGCGTTCGAGAAAGCTCTGGGCGTTCCAGGCAAAGAAGCCAACCGGTCGGACCGCCGTCAGGTTCAGGAGACTGCCTTCAACCCTCCAGAATGTGTACGGTCGCTCTGCAGGCGCGCCTGGCGTTGCGCGCGCGGTTTGATTGTCGCCGGGGTATCGCGTCGAGGATGGGTTCATGTCCGAATGAAAGAACGGCCGGATGCTCACGTATGCCTATGTATTCGCTGAAATTAGCATTGTATCAGGCGCCAATCAAGCGAGCCAAGCCCAGAGAGGGGTGGCCGGCAGCACAGGGCGCTTACCAAGCCCGGTGCGAGAGGCAGCCATGATCGGCGCTATATCTCGAGCTTGAAGCGGGTCGAAGCGAGGCGATAAAGGCGTCTCCAAACCAGTCGGTTCACGAAGACGACGATCGTAGCCATCACAATCGTTGCGGCCAGCAGAACATCAAAACGCCCCGCATCGCTAGCACGGCTGATCATGCTGCCGAGCCCGCTCGTTGAGAGGATTCGCCCTTGAAAATGAAAATACTCGGCGATGATGCTCGCGTTCCACGCCCCGCCCGACGCCGTGACCAGCCCCGTAACCAGGTACGGAAAAATCGCAGGAAGAATCAGCCGCCGCCAAGTTCCCCAAGAACCGAACCGGAATATCTGCGCGGCTTCCTTGAGATCGGTCGGAATCGCCATTGCTCCCGCGATCACGTTGAACAAGATGTACCACTGCGTTCCAAGCAGCATGAGGAGCATCGCCGCCAATTCCATTCCGCCGGGGCGCCGGATGAAAAAGAGAAGAATGATGGGGAAAAGGGCCGTCGCGGGAATCGACGCGGCCATTTGCGCGAGAGGTTGCGCGATGCGCGCGAGGGGCGGACTCGAGCCGATCGCCACGCCCACGGGAATCGTCCAGAGCGCGCCAATCAGGAGAGCGGCGTTGACGCGAAGAAATGTCAGGCCGGCGCTGCGCAGAAGCTCAACGCAGTCGGCACGGTGCAGTCCCGCCAATGTGCGCCCAGCGTGATACATCCCGAAGCAGATTCCGCCGATCGCCAATCCGCCGAGGAGCCAGCCGAGCCAGAGGCGCGGCTGCTTCTGTTGAACGGAAGCGAGAGAAGCTGTCGCGCGGCGCGCTTCTCGCGCGAATGCCAGCGTCAGCCGTGAGGTGAGCGGTCGAATGAATTTGCGATGCAACCGAATCGCGAACGAGGCTCGTCCGAGCAGGCTCAGAACCGTCGTGTGCGTGGCCTTCGCGCTTTCCACCTGCTCGAACTTGAATTTATCCGCCCAGGTAATGACCGGCCGCCAGATGAATTGATCGAGCAGAACGATCACGCCAATCATCGCGCTTACACCCCAAATAATTGCGCGGGTGTTGCCGGCGCTCGCCGCGGTTTGCAAGTACGAGCCGAGACCCGGCAATCGAAAATCGCGGTCTCCGAGGACGAACATCTCGCAGGCCATGAGAAAGAACCAGCCGCCCGCGACGGACATCATCGAATTCCAGACCAGTCCGATCGCTGAAAATGGCAGATCGAGTTCGGTAAAGCGCTGCCAACTCCCAAATTGGAAGATAGTCGCGGCCTCCTTCAAATCGCGCGGAATCGTCTTCAGTGAGGAATAGAAGCTGAACGCGATGTTCCAGACCTGGCCCGTGAAGATAAGAATGATCGAGCCCAGCTCGACGCCGATCTGATGGCGCGGAAACAGCGCAACCATCGCCAGCATCACTCCCGGAAGAAAGCTCAGCACGGGAATCGATTGGAGCACATCCAGCAGCGGCACCATCACCGCTTCCGCGCGTTTCGAATGCGCCGCGATGTACCCATATCCGAGCGCGAAGATCAGGCTCAATAGATAGGCGACACCGATGCGTACGAGCGAATACAGCGCGTAGAGCGGCAGCATCCGCGGGCTTTGCGAGATATGCGCCGCGGACGTAACCGGCCCAAGCCACGTCCGGCCGATCGCGTACACGCCGTAAATGACAGAGATGACCGCGAGGAAAATCACGACATCGATCAGAAACGATCCCTTGCGGCGCACGGCAAGCGAACGCGCTATCGCGGCCGGCGGAAGAGGCGTTGAGTGCGCAGAAGAGGAAGCGGGCGAGGGCACAGTGGAATCAAGCCTCGGAAAGTTTCAGTCGCCCGGTGGAGGCATCGTAATCGAATATTTCCGCGTACCGGCCCCACTGGATCGCGGTTTCAAGCTGGCGGTGCGATTCGTCTTCGCTGAAGTGTTCATCGAGCAGGTCGCGAAAGAATTCATCTTGCAGCGTACGGTCGGCTTTCGAGCGCAATGCCTGCTCCATCTGGCGAAGCAGCGGGACGTTCGCGAGCGCCGCCTTGCGGAAAATCGCCTTGCGCTCCTGAATATCTGACTGCGCGAATGTGCGGCCTTCCTCGGTGATCGCGGCGTCGCCCTCCTCGACTTTCAGGAATCCCAGCAACGCAGCCGTTTCCACCGCCGGCAACAAATCATCCACCGTGAGGCTTAAATCGTCCGCCAGGCGATGCAGATCGGCGCGGCCGCCTTGATCTTGAAGAATTTCGAGCAAGCCCGCCACTCCGCCGGGCCGCGTATGCGGCAACATGATTACGTGGTGCGGCACCACCGCCCCCGGGCCTGCTGAGGTCGCGGGAGCCGCAAAGTGCGCGTCCGGCTGCGTGAGAATCCGGTAGATGGAATCGACGAGCTCGATGAAGTGCGCGGACTTACGGTCGCGCGGCTGCGGGATATCGACGTCAAAATCCGCGCGCAGCCCCGCCGGGTTGTGGCCCAGAACGAGAATGCGGTCCGCCAGAACCACCGCCTCTTCGATGTTATGCGTGACAATGAAAATCGCTTTCGTGGGTATTTTGTGTCCGAGCCACAGTTCGAGCAACTCGCCGCGCAGGGTTTCCGCCGTCAGGACATCGAGCGCCGAGAAGGGCTCGTCCATGAACAGCACTTCCGGTTCGACGACCAGCGCGCGGGCTACGCCGACGCGCTGCTTCATTCCGCCGGAAAGCTCCTTCGGGTATGCGGTCTCAAAGCCATCTAGTCCGACCGAGTCGATGATCCGCAACGCACGCTTGTGCCGCTCGATGGGAGGAACGCCACGCGCTTCGAGCGGCGCCTCGACGTTTTCAAGAACGGTGAGCCAGGGGAAGAGCGCGAAGCTCTGAAACACGATGGAGACACTGGGGGTTTCGCCCAGCACCGGTCGGCCGTGCCACAGAACTTCCCCGGCGGAAGGCTTCGCGAGGCCGGTGAGCATGCGCAGTAGCGTGGATTTCCCGCACCCGGACGGTCCGAGAAGCGCGATGATCCGGCCTGGATAAACGGTCAGATTTGTCGGCGAAATCACCTGGATGCGATTGCCGTCAGGCTGTGTGTAGAATTTTTCGAGCGCGCGCGCCTCGATGAGCGGCGCTTCCACTGCGGTCGTCACATTCATGGCCGCGGTATTATCGCTCAACCCGCCGCGATACGCATCGTGCGAAACGCACGCCGTTCCCGAATTCTTGATGATTGTGAATGCGGTGTTGCACGTAGACAACCACGAACGCGTCGAAGCGCCACGCCGTTCTCTCGAGAATCGTGCGATCGTGTTTGCGCCGCACTACTGCGGATAGTGAAACTGGTAGCTCGATCCAGCGGGGCCGTTTACTCCCCGCGTGTTGTATTCGAGAATGTAGCGCTGGTGTTCCGCGTCCATCGGATAGCCGGTGCCGTTTGGATAGGGATACGGCACGAGCGTGTGGAAGGGAAGCGGATCTACGGTGTCGCCGTGAGCCGCGTAAAAATCCATGTCCTTCGCGAAGCCGTCGGCGTAGAAAAAGTAATCTCGCGTCCATCCGGCGGGAACTGGCGGCAAATGCGATGGGTCGAAATTCACGGCGACTTCATCGCCGGAACCGTAAATGACGTACTTGCTGTCTGACTTCGTCACCAACTCCTTCACATCGCCGTAGCGTGTGTAATTTCCCACTTGTCGCGAGTACGGGCCCGTTGGGCTCACGTTTTCATAGACGTAGTAGATATCATTCTTCGGTTCTCCTTCGACGACCTGCGGATAGCCGCGAAACGCCAGGTTCGCGTCCGCCAGCGGCACTTCGTTCAATCGATACGCGATGTCCGGCAAAGAATTATCGACGCGGATGCGGTCCCAGTAGATTTTGAGATTGGTGACGATGCGAATGCGGCGCGTCCCCACAGGCACTTTGCCCGTCAAATCGGCCACCATCGTGCGCGCCAGGCCCGCCGGAAAACCCATATCGTCCATCACGCGCACCCATTTTCCGGACGAATCCTGCGCTTCGACGTATGGCGCCATTGGCCGAATTCCCGCCTGCCACGCGGCGTACATCGAATTCGCCGTGAAATAGTCCGTAAACCCGTCCATCAGAAGCCGCAGCGGACGAGAAGCGTCCCACTCGCCAAGATCGAGCGTAAGAGAGTGCGTTGCGGCGAACCCTTGATACGGCGCGCCGGCGAAGTTCATCACGTACTTGCGATCGCGCTGCAAGAGCAGCGGCTGAACGTTGTCGCCGCGATCGTCCCACGCTCCCGCCAGGGCGTGCGCGTTGCGGCTCGCGATCACTTTGAACTTCGGGAACGGAGGATTGCTTGCAAAATATTCGTTCGGGTAGACCTCGACATCCGACGGATGATCCACGGCGAGCAGGCGAACCTGGTCGAGATAATCAAGTTCCTCCATCGGCTCGATCATGCGGAAACTGATTTGGCCGTCGCGCATCGCCACCTGCGACCCGCTCACTTTGAAATACTCATCGGGGTCGGGAACATCGCGCCGTCCTGGCGCGATCCAGTGGCCGACGATGCCCGGCCCGATCATGTCGGCGAGGAACTCGTAGCGCGAGCCGTTCCAGACGAACACGATGGGACATGAGCTGCCCCGGCGATCGATCTCGGCGATCGAACGGGTGGCGTCGGCGGCGACGTGCACTTCATCCTGCACCACGCCCGTCGGCCACAGCAAACGCACGACATCGGCTTCGGATTCCGCTCCGAGGCCCACGTGCACTTCCATCGGACCCTGCCCGAGGTAGCCCGACGCGCCGCTCACCTCGAATTTCTGCCGCAGCGCGCCCGAGAAAACTTCTACTTTCGTACCGATGGCCGACTTGTTGTCGTTCAGACCTTTCAGAGAGAGTTCAAGCCAGTTGTTCTTGTTGCCGCCGACGTTCCGAAGAAGAACCGGCGGTGCGTCCAGTTGCGTGATGAGCAGATCGATGCCGCCGTCGCCGTCGTAATCGAGCGCAACAACGCTGCGAGGATTCATCAGGTGAACCTTGTCGAGTCCTGTGTCTTTTGTGACGTCTTTGAATCCCGCGGGGCCTTCGTTCCGCAGTAGCACGATCTTCCCGCCCGATGCGTCCTCGCCAACGGCCACAAGATCAACCCATCCGTCGTTGTCATAATCCAGCGCTGCAATTCCCCAGGCGCGCTTCCAACCGAGATCGGGCAGCTTCTTGCGCTCAAAGTGTCGGCCATCGATGTTTTTCCAAAGTGTGATCCCCGGCTCCGACCCATGCGTCAGCGCGATATCCATCCAGCCGTCTTTGTCGAAGTCGAGCGCGACGATGCCTGCGGTCGGTGTGGCCACAAAGCCCCACCACGGATCATTGTACTTTTTGAATTTCCCTTCACGCTGGTTGAGAAAGACTGCGGGCTTTGTGCGCGGTCCGGTTACAAAAAGATCGATGGCGCGGTCGTTGTTTGTATCCGACGCAAGCGCCGCGATTCCTCCGGGCGGCGCGGCGAGCCCCGTGGGCCCCGTCCATTCGGTAAACGTTCCGTTGCCGTCGTTGCGCCACAGCGAGTTGCCGCCGTCCGGAACGGTTTTTTTCTCTTCCTCGTCGTCTGCGGGTTCGGTTTTCGCCGCCGTCGCCAGCGGATAGCGCGTGACATACAAATCGAGATCGCCGTCGTGGTCGAAATCGAAGAAATTCAATCCGAGCGCGAGCCCCGTCACATGGATCCCCGCGGCGTCCGTGGCATCGCGAAATTTGCCGTTGCCTTCGTTGTGATACAGCGTGACGTGACCGTTGAAGCTAACCGCAAGGTCCGTGTGTCCGTCGTTGTCGTAATCGCCCGCCGCGCAGCCAAAGCCGCGCTCGTGAATGTCCAGTCCTGCGGCTTTCGTGACGTCGGTGAACTTGCCCTTGCCGTCGTTGCGGAAAAGCGCGGCTCGGCCGTCGCCATTCGCGTTGACCAGAAAGATGTCCAGCAATCCGTCGCCGTTGTAATCGAAAACACAGACTCCGGAGCCGAACGCCTCCATCGTGTCATTCGCGTTCGCCGCACCGCTTCTCGCTCCGGGTTTGGTCGGCAGGCCCGCTCGACCCGTTACCTCTTCGAAATGCACCGCAATTGCCGGCGGGACAGGCAACAGCTCGGCCGAGATTTGCTCGGCGAGCGAGTACTTGCCCTGCTCGCCGTAAATCAGGCTCATCGGGGCGCCAAGCTTGTCGGCGTTCAGATGCTGGAAGCGCTCGAGATGCTTTTTCGCGTTGGCCTCGTCGCCGCTGCGTTGATATGCCTGGGCGAGCCCGAACTCCGCCGAGACGTGATAGGAATTCAATTTTATCGCGATCGTAAATTCTTGAATCGCGCGCGGATATTTGTGCAGTTCGGAATAGAGCAGCCCGAGAAAGTAGTGCGTGTCCGTTTCGCCGGGATCGATCAAATCCGCGTGTTCGAAGGCGGCAATGGACGCCTCGACGTTACCGGCTGACTTTTCGAGAAGCCCGAGGTTGTACCATCCTCGCGGATCCTGCGCCTGCGTCTGGCAGATTTCCGTGAGAATCTTTCGCGCATCATCGCCGCGCTGAAGATTGAGCAGAGCGATTCCCTGATTCAGCCGCGGGACGTAATTCTTCGGATCGGCCGCGTAGGCTTGCTCGAATGCCTTGAGCGCGTCTTCGGGCCGCTGCTGTTCCATGTATGCGACGCCGAGATTGTTCAACCGCAGGGCCTCGAGATTTGGCGCGGCGGCCGGGGGCGAGGACTGCGCGGCGCTTGCGGATCTCCCGCAAATCAGAAGCGGAAGCACAAGCAAACCGGCCACGGTGGTGCCCAGCGCCAACCATCCAAGTCGCGAATTTTTCAGCATTCCTATTTCCTTAGAAGGGGTTGCGCGGCCGCCTGTCCGGCGCCCTCTTTGATGGTGATGATTTGGTCGGCGCGCACGTTCGTGAGGCGATCGGTCTTGCCGCTTGGCCAGCGGACTTCAATGGCATCAGCCTGCGCGTGCGTGCCCAGGCCAAAGGTTAACACAAGCTCGCTCGAGGAAAGATAGCTCGAGCCGCTGCGCAGCATTTCTGTTTGCGTGTCGGAGCCGGTGGTGACGCGGACGACGGAGCCAATGCCGTCGCGATTCGAGCTCGTTCCCTCGAGCTGAATGCGCAGGCGACGGTTGGTCGCGCCGGTGTTGTGGAAGAGAAACGCGGGGCCGCCGTTCGTGGAAATGGCGATGTCGAGAGCGCCGTCGTTGTCGATGTCTCCGTAGGCCGCGCCGCGGGCCACGCGCGGCGAAGCAAAGCGCGTGCCCGCGGATGCGGTCACGTCCTCGAATTTTCCGTTTCCGAGATTGCGGAACAGCAACGGCGGCTCCGCGTAGCGCACGCGATTCTGAATTCGCTCGATGCCGTCTTCGATGTGGCCGTTGGCGATAAACACGTCGGGCCAGCCGTCGAGATCGTAATCGAAGAAGAAGCAGCCGAACCCGAGCGTCAGCAAACTTGCGCGGCCAATTCCCGTCGGCGCGGCTTCATCTACGAAGAGTCCATTGCGCTCGTTGTGATATAGCGCGGCCATTTGATTCGAAAAATTTGTGATTAGGAGGCTCGGATAGCCGGAATGATCGTAGTCGGCCGCGTCGAGCCCCATTCCCGCGCGCGCGACGCCATCTTCGCTGAAGCCGATGCCCGCCGCTACGCCCTTTTCTGTGAACGTCCCGTTGCCATTGTTGATGTAGAGTTTGTTCGGCTGCGTGTCGTTGCTGAACGCGATGTCCGGCCAGCCGTCCTGATTCGCATCCAGGATCGTGACGCCGAGCGTCTTCGAAGTCGGATCGCCCAGCCCCGCTTTTTGCGTGGCATCCTCAAATGTTCCGTCGCCGCGATTGTGCCAGAGCCGCACGGACGTGCCTTTATATGACTCCGGCGTGCAGTACGATTTCGTTTTGCCATCGATCGTGCAGTAGATGTCCGTTTTTTGCGACCATTGCACGTAATTTCCAACCACGAGGTCAAGGTGACCGTCCCGATCGTAGTCCACCCACGCCGCGCTGGTGCTGAATTCGTTCGGTCCCCAAAGGCCAGCCTGCTTCGTCACGTCCGTGAACGTCCCGTCGCAATTGTTGCGGAAGAGATGATTCTGCCCCAGCGCCGTGATGAAAATATCGTCGCAGCCGTCATTGTTGTAGTCACCGATCGCCACGCCCATGCCGAACATTTCGATCGCGAGTCCCGCCTTGACTGTCACGTCCGTAAATGTTCCGTCGTGATTGTTGTGATAGAGAGCGGGATGAGACGCCTTTCCTGAGTGCTCGGGCCAATTCGCGCCGTTCACGAACAAAATATCCTGCCAGCCGTCGCGATCGTAATCGAGAAACGCCACGCCGGAACCCATCGCCTCCGGCAGATATTTCTTCCCGAACGCGCCGTTATTCTGGGTGAAATGAATTCCTGCCGATTTCGTGATGTCTTCAAAATGAACAATAGATGCCGAGAGCCCCGGTGGCTTCGTCGCTTGCGGCCACGCCCCAAAAGCGGCCGCCGCAACACCTACGCCAATTAAAACGAAAAGACGGAATGGCCGAACGTGTTGCGTCCCTCGCGATTTCAATCAGAACCCCCATGTACGTTAGCTGCCGTTGCCGCGGATTGCGCCGCCCGTAGCTCTTGCGCGGAAACCGAGACGTGCTCGTGAATCGGCTGGCGCTCGACGTTGTCTTCCGGATGCTCGCGGAGGTACGGTCCGGTCAGCGTCTGCGATGATTCGTCGGCTTTGAATCGCAAGTAGCGTTTTTGGAATTCGCCAGCGCGGTCCGATTGGCCCAATCCGGTGTAACAAAGCATCAGATTGTAATTGGCTTCGAGGTCTTCGGGATCGATGCCGAGGGTCGCGTCAAATTCCCGAACCGCATCGTCATACCTCCGCTCGAGAAAGAAAATCCGCCCGAGCTCGTCGTGCACGACGCGGTCGCGCGGATATTGCTCAAGCACTTGCCGCAGATGCTGGGCAGCTTCGTCGTACTGACCTTGATTGCGCAGCACTTTGGCGTAGAAGAAATGCGCCCGCGCCAAGGAAGGTGAAAGCGCCAACGCCTTCTCGAGAGCTTGCTTCGCGGCGGGAAGGTTTCCTTCCTGGAAGCGCGCGCGACCGATGTTCACCCAACCGTCGGGGTTCTGCGGTGCCACTTGAGTGATTTCATCAAACGCCCCGAGCGCACCTTTTAGGTCGCCCTGCAACAACAATCCGATGCCGTAATCGTTCCACCGCGTCCAATCTGAGGGATCCAGCGCGAGTTCCTGCGGCGGCTCGGGCGCACTTGCCGGCAACACTTTCAATTCGACCTTGTCCTCCGCCAGCGTCACGATCGGAAGGTCAGGAATCGATTTGATTTCGCCTGAAACGTTCGAAGTGTCGCCTGTATAAACCCAGTGCGTATCGTCGTAATCCGAAGTCACGCTCGGGCTCGCATCATTCGGATCTTTCACTCCGGCGAATGAGAACTGCGTGTTGATCCACGCAAACTTCCGGTAATTCAACTTGGCGTGCAACTGGATGCGCGAGCCAGCGTCGCGCGGAATTTTCAACCGGTAGTGCACGGTGTCCGCCGCGCCCGGCGGGATCAGATGGACGTAGACGGTCGCGCGCGCGGCCCACGCATTGCGTTTGTTGATCGGATGGCCGTGCGCGTCGATCAATACCGAATGATAAAAATGTGCACCAGGATCGACGGGGCCATGCCCCTGATCTTCCACCAGGCCGCTCCAGAAAATCGCCCGCCTATTTTCATCGGTGGCCGAGAGTTCCAGCCAACAATCGAATGCGTCCACGGTGCCGCCGGGGAAGAAGTGGCCGACCTTCCGGGTACGCACCACCACATCGACGCGCACCGAGTCGCCGCGACGTACAGCTGGTGCCACGCGATTGAGCGGAGCCGTCAGCGGCGACGCAGGCGGCCCGGCCTGCTCCGCGGCCCTTGCCGCACCGGCCGGCGCTTCGGACTCAGCTTCTTCACCGACTGCAAATGTCGTCTCAAAGCCCGGCATCGGCGGTGCCGCGGGCGAGATTTTCGCCCCTGCCTGCGCAGCGGTCTCCGGCGACAGCGCGAAAATATCCACGCTCACTTCTTTGTCCTTCAGGAATTGTTCGGTCGCCTCGAGCTGCGCTTGATCTCGATTGGCGAACGGGAGCGCCGTATTCGCGGCGAGAAAACGGTGCTGGTGAACCATTTTCGGCGAGGACGCCGTGTCGTGCAACGGCGCCATCGGCATGTGGCAATCGGCGCACGTCTCGGGGTGCGGCGGATAGTAGAACGAACGGGCCCCCTGGCCCGAGACGCCACTGGCCTGCCAGTTATCGTAATCGTTGAATCCCCGCGTCCAGCGGTAGTGATTCACCGGCACGTCGAGATGGACTTTGTGACACACGGAACAGAAATCCGGAGTCTCCGTGCGCATGTATGGCTTCAAGAACGTGCGGCGATGCGGCTCGGGATTCAGTTCGACGAGGAAATCGTGAAGCCTGCGAATTACGGGATTGTTGCTCGTGGCGAGATCGTGCAGCGCGGGCACTTCGATCCGATAGTCACCCTGGCCCATCGTGCTTTTCACGCGCGTGATCGAATGGCACATCATGCAGCCGAGTCCCGCTTGCCCGGCCGGTGTGTTCTCGATTTCCCGCACGGGTTTGTCGAATTCGCCGCTGAAGAGCAGCGCGGGATCGTGGCAGCCAGCGCACCACTTCGAAGGCTGAATTCCACGCACGTCCTGCATGTACTCGATGCTTTTGCGATACCACTGATTGTTGAACGACGAAAAATGATGCGCCGAGCTCTCCCATTGATTGTAAATGTCGGAATGACAGCGCTGGCAGGTTTGCGATTCCATAAAATATTCTTTCGGAATTTTCGTTTCGCCGAGCGTCTGCGCCGAGCTGGGGAAAAACGGTCCGCTCGGGCCGTCGCCTTCGTTATCCATGCTGGCAGGCGAGATGGAAGGATTCTCAATGCGGTTCGCGTGATCCCACGGCACGGTGCGAATCCACCATCCGCCGGCAGCGATTCCCCCCGCCAGAATTATGCTGAGCGCATAGCGCAGCGCGGCGCGCCCATGCGAGCCAGCAAGCCAGCCGCGATGGCCCGCCCAGTCCGCCGCGAGAATCGCTCCGCCCGCGACGCAGGTGCCGATGTGCGCGCCGAGTAGCGGATACATGCTTCGCGGCGCGCCCGTGAAGATCAGAATGATTCCGAGCACCGATCCTGCTGAAACCAGAGACCAGCCGACTCGTTCCGGTGCTTCACCGTGCAGAATTTTGCGCACCATGAACGGTGCGCACAGCAGAGCAAACACTACGCCGGCAACGAAGTGCAGTATGACCGTGCCTTCATAAGGGATTGTCGCTGTCGGCCAAGCAAATAGGTACGCAGCACTCAGAAAGAGGATCGAAAGAAGATATGAACGAAGCCGATTCATTTCACCGTGGACTGAGATCTATGGACAAGCCCGGCGAGCGCACCCACACTCACTGCGCCTGATGGCGGATGTTCTCCCGCCAAGCAGGGCGGGTCAATAATATGAATCCACTAGCTAGGTCTTGTTCTTAGTCTGTGGCATCTCACGCAGGGTCTCTCGCCGCGTCCTGCGCCGCTAATGGGCTCGAGCGATGAGCAGAATCGCCAGGATGTAGAACACAAACATCATCCCGAGATACGCGCGCGCTTGTTTGTTGGCTCCGTCAAATTCTTTCCAGACCAGCACGCCCCACAGCGCCGCGACCATCGGCGCCGATTGCCCAATCGCGTAGGAAATGGCAAAGCCTATGGAATTTCCCGCAACGAGGTTGAATACCGTACCGACGCCCCAAATCACACCACCCAGCAGCCCGAGCAGATGTCCGCTCGCAGGTGCGCGGAAGAATCCGCTAAAGGCCACTGGCTCGCCGACCAGCGGCTTCCTCATGAAATACACGTTCCAGATGAAGCACGAAAGCAGAGCGCCGAGCGTAAAGAAAACGCTCAGACTGTATGGGCCAAGCGCGTTTCCCTCGCGCATCGCGTGGGTTGAAATCGGGGCCCACAGGCCCATCAGCACGCCGGACACGATGCACACGACGATGCTTTTGCGGGAAACACTACTGCTCGCGCTGCCGAGCTTCCCGTATGCCTTTCCATCCATGATCACGGCCACGATGGCGCAGAGAACCCCGACGCCAAGCATCAGCGCGTTGCCCTTCGGCTCACGAATGTAAGTGAGCACCACGCCCACCACCAGCGCGATTCCGATCGAAACCGGAAAAGCGATGGCCAGACCCGCCATATCAATCGCCGCCACGAGGAGCAGGTTCGCAAGATTAAAGATCGCTCCCGCGATCATCGCGAATCCAATGTTCGACGTATCGGCCGACCGCACATTATTCAGAAAGCTGGACGCATCGTGGCCGGTGCTGCCCATCGTCAGCGCCAAAATCAACGAGATCAGAAAAATTCCGATCGCGTAATCCCAATAGAAGAGCTCGAAGCGGTAATTCTTGACGCCCTTGTACGTGTTCGCCCACGAGCCCCAGAGAAACGCGGTCGCGATCATCATGCCCAGGGCGACGCTAAAGGATTGCGGTGTGAACATCGATGCGTCCTTTCGAGCTGCTCGCTGATTCGTTCTCGGGCTACTCTACCGCCGGTTCGCTCGACTAGAAAGCCGCCGCCCCTGCGGGATTTTTCGACTTAATGAACGCAACGACTTCGTCGAGCTTGGCCATGGCCCGCGCTCCGACCTTTGTGCAACACAACGCGGCGCATGCGTTAGCGAAAAGCCCCACGCGCGCATTGTCCCAGCCCTGCAGCAGCCCGTAGGACAGCCCGCCCATGAAGGCATCTCCCGCGCCGGTGGTATCCACAACATCCACCTTGAACGCCGGCACGTGAACCTTGTTGTTCGCCGTCGCGATCAGGCAGCCTTCCGCGCCCATCGTGATCGCCACCAGTTTCGGCCCCAGGCCGACGAGTTTCCCGGCGATCTGTTCGAAGTCGCCCTCGCCTGTCAACTCTCGCGCGGCCGCCTTGCACGGCTTCAGAACATCGACGAGTTGTAACATCGCCGCGAGATCCTGCTCCGATCCCAAATTCATCTGCGCGAAAAAGCTGGGCGCGACATCCAGATCGAAAATCACGCGCACACCCGCGGCGCGCGCCACTTTCAATGCCTCGCGCACGGGCACCAGAGGCAATTGCGACGCCTCCGAGTGGAAATGTTTCGCCGCCTTGATGTGCGGCGCGAAACGATTGCACACTTGGAACGGGCTGATTTTTCCCGTGACGTTCGGGAACATGTAAATGCAACGTTCCCCTTGCGCATCGACGGGAATCCAGGTGAGCGAAGACCTCTCGCCCTTCACTACCTCAACGCCGCTCTGATCCATTCCGTCATCTTGAAATGCCTTCTGAATAATTCGGCCGTTGTCGTCGTCGCCGATCAGGCCCAGCCATCCAGTCCTCACGCCGAGCCGCGCAACCTGAGTCAAATTATTGGCGGTGACGCCACCGGCGTGAACTTCCAGCCGATCCGCGTTGATTTTCTCCTCAGGTCCCAAGAGCCGAGGAACCATCGCGAAATAGTCCACCGTACAGCTTCCGATTCCCACGACATCGACGTTCTGATTCTGCGCCATCAAGTCCTCATTTGGAGTTGCGCGTGCTCTGCGCCTCAGGTGCCGGACGCGCCATCAATTCGACGAACATTTTCTCGAATTTTTCTCGATTCAGCTCCGCCGGCAAATTGATGAGCTGTTCCCCAAGCCCCGGCTGCGCACCGGGAGTCCAGACCAGGACATTCCCGTAGTTCGCTCCATGATCGATATCGATATCCATGTAGAGCCGCACTTCCGCGGTAATGACGCTCGGATCGAGCCAGCTTGCCGCGGCAAGTTCGTCCCACATATATTCCTCATCCGCGTATTTCGCCACGTATTGCGAGGCGGCGCTCGACGACTTTGCAATCTCCGCGATCAGCGCTTTCGTCATCCGCGTCTTCACGGAAATGTCGACGGTGGTGATCGTGATCTTGTGCCATGGCGACGTCAACGTGATGTGCACGGCCTCCGGGTCCCACCAGAAATTGAACTCGCGGCGATTCTCCGTCGCCTGATCCATCTTCGTTACCGGGGCCACGCTGCCGCCCATTACAACGAGCTCCTGCGCCAGCTCCGGAACGCGCGGATCGAGGCTAATCGCCTGCGCGATGTTCGTCAGTGGACCGGCCGCATAGATCGTCACTTCATGCGGATATTTGTGCACCATGCGAATGATGAAATGCGCCGCGTCTTCGTCGGCCGCCTTCGTCGTGGGATCACCCTCCACGAGGTGCGGCACCACGTACGGTTCGTGGTATCGGCCGCGTACGCCTTCGCCGAAAGCCATTCCGGGGCGGTGGCCGTTCCACGCGCCCTGATAGTGCACCATCCCGTACAATTTCTCCCAGCGGTCGATGAATTCCATTCGATTGATAAGCGGAAACACGGCGCCCGGAAAGACCGGAATGTCCGTGCGGCCCACGAGCTCGAGCATCCGCAACGTGTGCGCCACCTCTTCGTCGCGCCACATGTCCCCGCTCACAATCGTGATTCCCAGCACGTCGACGTCGGGCGATTGAATGAACATCAGCATGGACTGTTGATCGGTCGTCGCGGGACCTCGAGCGTCCTGATCAACGATCACTTTGCGCTTGCCTTGCGCGCCCAGCGTCGTCGCCAGAAAACAGAAAATCAAGCCTGCGATGCAAACCCGTAATCGCGTCACGTGTGCCCCTTCCATTGTTTGTATGCGAACGACGCTTATAGTTCCCGGTTCGCGTGGCGTCAAGCGGAAAAGCCCGCGCCAGCCTTGCCGGAACCGTTGCGAGCGAACATGGCGGAGGATAGAATGCCATGAACTCGGAAAACGACGCACGACTCTGCGTGCCGGCACGAGAATCTGCTCTCAACGATGAAATCCTCGCACACATTGCGGCCCTCATCTGAAGCAACGCGCAATCGATGTCGCGTGGTTCTCATCGTGCTGGCCGCTGCGCTCGCGAGCCTGTCAAGCGCGGCCCCATTCGCGCGCAGCGCATTCCCGCAGGCTTTGGATGCCGTCACGATCGACGGCGCCGTTCGGAGCTCGGCGGGCGAGCCCGTTGCCGGTGCGACCGTGTTTCTTGAGGAGAAGGGCAATCCGAAGCCGCTCGAGACGAAAACGGACGTGCATGGCCTCTTTGTCTTTTCGGCGCCTGGCGCCGGCACATATACGGTGAGGGCGGAAAAATCAGGATTGCGCGATTGCGTCTCGGACCCGTTGACCGTTTCGGCGGGAGAGAAAAGGCACGTCAATTTGTTCCTCGAAGCCGTCGTCGCCGGGCATCCCGTCTCTTCCGGCGGTACTCCATCTACTGTTACTTCGCCGGAAGCGGTGGAGTATGAAGACAAGCCCAATTTCACGGTAGCCGGAGTCACCGATTGGTCCAATCTCGGGCTGCACGCGTCTGGCACGAATGTGCGGACCAGCGAAGCACTCGCCAAGCAAACTCTCGCTCTGCAATCGGCTGGGCCGGATGCCGCTTCTTCCGGCGCGTCCGAGGAAGCGAAGACGGCACTCGAAACGCATGAATCCGAAACTGAGTTGCAAGCAGCTCTTATCCGTGCGCCCAGGAGCTTCGAGGCAAATCACCAACTTGGCGAGTTCTATTTCCACACCGAAAAATATCGCGAAGCGATCCCGTTGCTCGAGGCCGCTTACCAGATCAGCCCCGGATATCAAGCGAACGCCTACGATCTCGCGCTGGCTTACAAAGCCAACGGCGATTTTGCGCGCGCTCGCGATCAGATCCGAAAAATGCCTCCAGACGCCGACACGGCAAACTTACATCGCTTATTGGGCGATCTCGACGAGCGATTGGGCGATCCTCTGGATGCGGTCCACGAGTATGAACGGGCCGTTCGCCTCGATCCGAGCGAACAGAATTACTTCAACTGGGGCACCGAGCTGCTTCTCCATCGAGCGGCTCAGCCGGCCGTCGAAGTTTTCACCAAGGGGTCGAGCGCGCATCCGGATTCAGCAAGAATGCTGGCAGGGCTCGGCGCGGCTCTCTATACGGGCGGTTCTTATGAGGGCGCGGCACGCCGGCTCTGCGATGCCGCGGACTTGAATCCAGCGGACCCCGCTCCGTACCTTTTCCTCGGCGAAATGGAAATTGCAGCGCCGGCGCCGTTGTCGTGCAGCGAGCAGAAGCTGGCGCGCTTTGCACGAGAACAGCCCGGAAACGCTCTCGCCAACTATTACTATGCTGTGGCGCTCCGGAAAAGAGAGAGGGGATCGGAGGATCTCGCAAGTTCGCAACAGGCCGAAGAGCTCCTCCAAAAAGCCGTGACCATTGATCCCAAGCTAGGTGAAGCTTACGTGCAACTCGGAGATTCGTATTCTTCGCGCAGCGAATTCGGCCAAGCCATTGCCGCCTACAAGAAGGCGATTGAAGTAAGCCCGAATCTAGGCGAAGCGCATTATCGGCTCGGCCTGGCCTTTAAAAGAATCGGCGAAGAAACGAAAGCCCATCAGGAATTTCAAACGTACGAGCAGGATCAGAAAATGGAGGCTGCCGCTATCGAGCGCCACCGGCGAGAACTTCAGCAGTTCTTGATTGTTCTACAGGACCAGCCGGCGGCCTCTCCTCCGCATTGAAAAGCCGCGGGCCGGCGTCAGATTGCGCTCCGGTTAATTTTGACTGAAATATCGCGCGTGGCCCGTGAATCACAATTCGACTCCCGACCTCAATACATGATCGTCTCAGTCAAATGGTGGGGCCACGTCGTGGTGTGGTAGTGGGTCCAGAGTCGCGCGTCAACTTGCGGGATGATAATCCTCCGTTCGCTCTCGCGCAGCTTGTTGATCTCGTGCGTCAATAACGCCGTGGCATAGACGCAGTGCGCACGGATCTCCACTTCCCACGGACTGTCGCGCGGGATTAGGTGGTACGAATAGATGGCCTTTTCAAGCTCGGGCGAATAGCTAGTGATCCCCAATAGTCGCAGCGCCACCGGCACTATGTAATCGGCAAACGCCGTCATCTGGCCTATATCGTCCAATGGGAACCGCCCGTCCTTATGCAACGCTGCGTACACGAACCAAATCCCCAGTTGCGCCAATTTGTAAAATTTCACCACGTGACCGTCATACGAGCTTACGTCTTTGAAACGAGGAAACTCCGCTGCCATTCGCTCGACTAAACCGTTGCCACGGTCGTAGAGTCTCGGAGCGCACGAACTCACAAATCGATGAAAGCGGCCGCCGTATTCTTTTTCGAGAACGGCCCCCACCTGATTCCAGATCTCGATTTTCTCATCGAGCATGGGCAATTCGATATTGCCGGCAAAGATCTCTTCCATCTCCGGCCGCTTCACGCGGGCGAGGAACGATCCGTCCAGGATCGGGACGCCACGATCCATGGCGCGCTTCATGCAGGCGAACAGCGCATCCGAATCGGACCAGTGCCGGCCACCATGGTCGACTTGAAATTTCACATGGCTTGAAAAATCCGTGAACGCTGTATCGACCGAATTCGCCGTTAGAATGAAGTCGATGACTTCTTCCGGGTCTTTCTCGCCCAGACCAAGAGGCAGCATATAGTCCGGCATCGGCAATTCTTCGTAAGCCATCCATCGGGCAATTTCGACAATCTTCCTCGGATGCGTGTGCACGTCGCGAGAGCGCTCGATTACGGGTCGCAAGCTTTCAAGCACGGGTCCGCCGGCGCGGAACGGCCACGGCAACGCAGAGCGGCGCGGAGAGAAGGGAAGGCCAGGCCGAATTCCGCTGCCGGATTTTCCCAGGCGCATCCTTTTTTTCTTTCTCGGTCGACGCCCTCTCTTGCTCGAAGCAGTCATAGGACGGCTAAGGAAACCCTCCGGACATTAAATTTACGGACGCAAAAAATATCTGCCGACTCGTGCGGCAGAGAACGGCGCCGGTAACCCCTGGCAAGGCTTCAATATTGTGCCGGATTCGCTTCCGAGGCTGCTTCGCCCTCGCGAATTTCCCGGATAATTTTCGCTCCAGCGCTCGTCCCCACCAGATCGGCGCCCGCTTCAATCAAGTCGCGCACATGCGCCGCCGTTTTGATCCCGCCCGATGCTTTGATTCGGACATTGGGTGGCGCCAAGCGGCGCAAAAAACGGATTTCCTCCGGTTTTGCAATCCCAACGGCGCCGCCGCTGACATTTTTCAAATAGGCCACGCCGGCATCGACGCTGAGCGCGACGGCCCGCTCGCGCTGCTGAGGATTCAATAGCGGCAATTCGAGCATAACTTTCACGGGAATCCCCGCCACCGCTTTCACCACGCCGCGAACGTCCTGAAAATATTCAGTCTCCATTCCGGAAAGCAGAAAACCGACGTTTGTCATCATGTCGATTTCTTCCGCTCCCTCCTCCGCCAGTGACGACGCTTCGAAAGCTTTCCCCCGGCTGGTCATGGTTCCGTAGGGGAAATCCACGAACGAAGCGACACGGATTCCGGACTTCGCCAACGCTTGAGCGGTCGCTTTAACCCAGCACGGAGGAATCATTGCGGCCTGGAACCGAAATTCCAGACACTCGGCCACGTGTTCCTCCCACCGCACACGCGTCAGAGAATTCGAGATGATCGTCGACTGAATCCGCGCCGCGAAGAGCAAAGCTTCCGCTTGCGAAGACGCCGAACCGCCCTCATGCCCTCTAGAACTCATGATCGTGAAATCTCTCTCTCGCGCAGGCGCGCTGGCTCCGATTTCGCGAAATCCCTTTCGGCTAATCCGCGAGCCACTTCGGAACCGCCATGCGTTCCTGCTCGCAGAAGCGGGTGACCTCTTCTCGGTTCGGCAACGAAGGCACAACGCCCTCTCTCGTAACCGCCAATCCGCCCGCAACCGCGCCAAACCGCACGGCGGCTTCCAGATTCTCACCCGACGCCAACGCTACCGCCAGCCCGGCGTTAAACGCATCCCCAGCGCCCGTCGTGTCCACCACCTTCATCCTGTGCGCGGGAATGTTCGTCATCGATGAAGAGGTTACTATTAACGCCCCATTTTCACCCAAGGTCATCACCACTTGCCGCACACCTTTGCGGACTAACTCGCGGCCAATCTGTTCCGGTGAGATCGCAGCGTCAGGACTGCACCCGCAAAGCACTTTCGCCTCCGTTTCATTTGGCGTCAAAACATCAATCAGCGCGAAGAGAGCGGGAGGGAGCGGCCGCACCGGAGCCGGATTCAATATCGTAATCGCGCCGACGGACCGGCCGCGAGCAAGAGCCGCTTCTGCCGTCATTACCGGAATTTCAAGTTGCGTCAGTATGACCCCACACGTATCGAAGGCCTCCTTGCAATCCATAATATCCGCCGGCGTCAAAATCTCATTCGCGCCCGGATCGAGCGCGATGCAATTCCTCCCGCTCCCTTCTTCGACGAGAATGAAGCCGATTCCGGTCGGTGCCTCGCTCGTTTGCTTCACCCACCGGACGTCCAAGCCCTCCTCACGATAAAGCTCAAGCGCCATCTCCGCGAAGCCATCTTTTCCAATCTTGGCGACAAAGCTGGTTTTCGCCCCGAGCCTCGCGCACCCCAAAGCTTGGTTCGAGCCTTTCCCCCCAAAGTCCACGCGGTAGCCGCTGCCCAAAATCGTTTCTCCTGCGCTCGGCAATCGCACGACCTTCATAGTGAGACCCGTAGCATAACTACCGACCACGCCAATTCGAACGTCAAGCAAGGGTCGCATCTCCAATAAAATTTCAAATTGCAGAAGAAGCCGCAGCTTATCACACGACTTGAAACCTCCCAATTTCTCTCCAGGCCGTCATTCTTGACCTGTTCCGGTGCGGATGTTAGATTTTCGATTCGGCGTGAGGGAACATGAGGGCAATGCCCTGAGCAGGCCTGAAAAGAAATGCCGGTTCTTCGATCCCGGCCGGCGCGAGTTCCTTATCCGGTATTGCCAAGGGGCTTCGCTGGCGTTCCTTCCCGCAGGGCTCGGCTTCCCTTCGTTCTATCCTTTCGTTCCTCGTCAATCCTCGCAATCGAATCCTCCAGTGGTTCCCCCATCAAGCGAATTTCACGTGCATCCCCAATACCGGGAGCAGCGAGCGCTCGATGCGGTGCTGAAAAAAGTCCCAGCCGGCTTCGACGACTTCGTCACGGAGAAATATCAGGATCAGGTTGCCGCCGTTTTGAAGCGCTGGAGTTCCCAGCTCCTCGATTCGCCGCAAAAAGCGACAGCGATTGAAGAAGCGATGACCCCGAATTTTGCGGGCACGTCTCCGAAGGCCGCTGTTTCGCAGCCCGTCCGAGCGGGATCCACTCTACAGGTCTCGCGCATGAACTACGCGGCGGAAACACGACTCGATCGCGAAGCTTTCATCCCGGAATGGCGTTCCTTCATGAGTTCCTTTGCGAAGATGGTCACCGCTGAATTTCAGGTGACGAGCATCCGCGCCGACACTACGCCATCATCGTCGCTCGGGCTCCCCGGTTCGCTCGAGACTCGCATTCGTTTCGAACTCGTAGGCACGGGCGAAGATTTCTACCGCGAACAGCGCGTAGGCAATTGGGAACTCGAATGGGATATGCTCGCCTCGGGCGACCTCGGTCTCCGTAAATGGCTTCTGATCGACGAAGAGCGCAGCCGCTCGTTGGCTCCTGTTTTCGTCGATATCGCATCGCAAGCATTTTGCGGCGATCCGTCATATGCCTCCCAGTTGGCCCACGGGACAGACTACTGGCGAACAGTTCTCGACGGCGCCTGCGGTATCGACATCTACGGCCATAACGGCGTTTCCATCGCCGATGTCGACGGCGATGGATTTGACGATCTCTACATCTGCCAGCCCGCCGGACTTCCGAATCGCCTGTATCGAAATCGCGGGGACGGAACCTTCGAAGACATCACCGCAATCTCGGGGGTTGGAATTCTGGAGAACACGGCGTGCGCGATGTTTGCGGACGTTGACAACGACGGCCGTCAGGACTTGATCCTCGTACGCGCAGGCTGGCCCACTGCTCTTTCTAAACGACGGCAACGGAAAATTTCGTCCGCGGCCCGACGCTTTTCAATTCGCCAATCCTCCGCAAGGCGCCTTCACCGGAGCGGCAGTCGCCGATTATGACCGCGACGGCTGGTTGGATATTTACTTTTGCCTGTATGCCTACTACCAGGGCACCGACCAGTACAAATATCCGTTGCCCTATTGCGACGCGGAGAATGGCCCTCCCAATTTCCTGATGCGTAACCAACGGAACGCGACCTTTCGTGACGTCACGCGCGAATCAGGACTCGATCGGAATAACACGCGCTTCAGTTTCTGTTGCGGTTGGGGTGATCCCAACGGCGATCAATGGCCGGACCTCTATGTCGTCGATGATTTCGGCCGCAAAAATCTCTACCGCAACAACGGCGACGGTACGTTCACCGACATCGCTCCGGAAGCCGGCGTCGAGGATGTTGGCGCGGGCATGAGCGTTTGCTGGCTTGATTACGACAATGACGGCAAACAGGATCTCTACGTTGCCGACATGTGGACCGCTGCCGGAAATCGCATTTCCGAGCAAAAGATTTTCCAGAAGGATGCGAGCGAAGAAATCCGGGCACTCTACCGCAAGCAAACCATGGGTAACTCGCTCTTTCGGAATCGCGGAGACGGCCATTTTGAAGACAATACCTCCCGCTCCGGCGCGTCGATCGGTCGCTGGTCCTGGTCGAGCGACGCCTGGGATTTCGATCACGACGGTTTCCCCGATCTCTATATCGCCAACGGCATGATTTCCGGATCCACGCGAGAAGACCTGAACAGTTTTTTTTGGCGCCAAGTCGTCGCCAATTCGCCGGACATGGCCGCACCCAATCTAATTTACGAGCAGGGATGGAACGCCATCAACGAGCTCATTCGCGCTGATGGCACCTGGAGCGGCTTCGAACGCAACGTTTGTTATCTAAACAACGGCGACGGAACATTTTCCGACGTATCGGCCGCCGTTGGCTTGGACTTCATCGAAGACAGCCGATCGTTCGCTCTTGCCGATTTTGATCACGATGGCCGGGTGGAAGTGTTCCTGAAGAACCGCAACAGCCCGCAATTGCGCCTTCTAAGAAACGTCATGCCGGAGCTGGGCCCGGCCATTGCATTTCGCCTCACCGGCAAGAAAAGCAATCGCGACGCGATTGGAGCCGCGGTCACGGTCACAACCGAATCAAGCCGTCAGACGCTCTTCGTGCAAGCCGGATCCGGCTTTCTGTCCCAGCATAGCAAGGAATTGTTTTTCGGCTTAGGCAGTACGAAAACTTCCGTCGCAGCTTCGATCCGCTGGCCGAGCGGACTCGTGCAAGAGCTTCGCAACCTTCCTCTCAATCACCGTGTTTGGGTGGAAGAAGGTTCTTCGCCCTCGCGCATCGAACCTTTCAAAGCGCCGCAACGGCCCGCCTTTTCAACCGCTGCCCCCGTTCCGGAAGCGAAGGCGTTTCCTGCTTCCGCGGAAACCTGGCTGCTCTCGCCGGTAGCAGCACCCGGTTTTTCTCTTCCGGATCTCGACGGTCACGTGCAGACACTCTCCGCTCGACGTGGTAAGCCGGTGCTCCTCTATTTTTGGTCTGCGGCGTCACCAAATTCTCAGACGAACCTGGCGGAGCTCGATCGGCTCCATGCGAGTCGGGCGAGTGAAGGTCTACAACTGCTCACGATCAACGTTGACGGCTCCCCGAGCGCCGACGGGGGCCCGGCACTAGCGCCTTACCGCAGTCTCTCTTTGGCGATCGTGCGCGCATCTCCGGATGTCATCGCGATTTACAATATTCTCTATCGTTACATTTTTGATCGGCATCGCGATTTGAGCCTCCCCACATCCTTCTTGATCGATGAGACAGGAGCGATCGTCAAGATCTACCAGGGATCGGCTTCGGCGGAGCACTTCGATGCGGATCTCCGGCACATCCCGCACACCGCTGCGGAACGGTTGTCCAAGGCGCTTCCTTTTCCAGGCGTGAGCGATACTTTCGAGTTTGAGCGCAACAATCTTTCCTTCGGCTCCATCTTCTTCGAGCGTGGCTATATGGATCAGGCGGAAGCTTTTTTTCAACTCGCTCTCCGGGACGATCCGTCAGGCGCCGAAGCACTCTACGGTCTCGGAAGCGTCTATTTGCAACAGCAAAAGACCGCAGAAGCCCGCAAGAGTTTTGAACGCGCGCTTCAGCTTCACGCCAACTATCCAGGCACTCTGCCCAAAGCCTGGAACAACCTCGGAATTCTGTCCGCGCGCGACGGACGCACCGACGACGCGATCCAGAATTTTCTGCGCGCGCTTCAAATCGATCCCGATTACGTGATCGCCTTGGAAAATCTCGGCAGCGCCTATCGTCAAGCGAAGCGCTGGGATGACGCCAAGAGCGTGCTCGAGCGAGCCCTTCAACTGAGCCCCGACGATTCCGAAGCAAACTACAGCCTTGGCATGGTCTTCGCACAACTCAACGACACGGAGCACGCTCACGAGTATCTGCAAAGAGCGCTGGTTTCGCGTCCCGGTTATCCCGAAGCTCTCAATAATCTTGGCGTTCTCTACGTCCGCACGCATCGCCAGGAGGAAGCGGAGAAGAGCTTCAAAGAATGCATCCGCGTGGCACCCGCCTTCGATCAGGCTTATTTGAATCTGGCCAGACTTTACGTCCTCGAGGGCGATAACCAAAAAGCGCGCGCGGTGCTTCTCGAACTCCTCAAACAACATCCCGGTCATTCGCAAGCCGAAAAGGAATTGGAGCAGATTCCGCAGTAGGTTCTGGCGGCACTGAACCGCGGCACAGCCGTCGGGCTTTAGGGAACGACTTTTGCTGGCGTGGGTGCGCTTAGCAAGTCGACAAACAGCTTGTAAAGTTTTGCCGTGTCCAGATCCACTTGAATTTCAATCTGCTGGACATCCGTTTTCGGCTTATCCTCCTCGCCCCAGGTCAGAAAGCTTCCATACCCGGCTCCGCGGTCGAGATCGACATCGACGAAGCGCGTTTCCGTTTTCGTAACGATGCTCGGATCGAGCCACGCAGCCGCCGTAAGTTCGTCCCACATGTAATTGTTCTGATACAGCATGGCGTACCGGCCGATGTACCGCGCGGACGGCGTCGCGGACTCCCGGATACGATCAATCATCGCTTGGGTCAATCGGGTCTTCACCGAGATGTCCACCGGCGTGCACACGACCTTTCTCCACTTCGCCCGCAGCACGATGTGTGCGGCTTCCGGATCAAACCAGAGATTGAATTCGTGCCTCGGCGAATTGGCGAACTCCGGATCGCTGGTCTGCGGATTCAGGCTGCCACCCATGAAAACAAGTTCCCTGGCCAGACTTGGGAATTCCGGATCGAGGGAGATGGCCAGAGCGAGGTTAGTCATCGGCGCGCCTTCGTAAATCGTCACCTCGTGCGGATATCGCCTCACCATGCGCACCAGAAAGTGCGCCGCGTCTTCCTGAATTGGTTTGGTCGTGGGATTTCCTTCCTTCAACTCACCGACCAGATCGGGCGCGTGATACACCCGCGGAGTCCATGCTCCGAGCCACGCCACCTGCCCATATCGCTGCTCCCAGACCAGTGTCTCCTCCCTCTCCCTGACGAGCGGGTTTTCAGCTCCTCGCGCGACTGGGATGTCGGTCCGTCCAATCAATTCAAGCATGCGCAAAGTGTGCGCGAGCTCCTCGTCGAGCCACATATCGCCCGTCACAACCGTGATTCCCAACACTTCCGTCCGCGGAGATTGGATCAGGAGAAGCGTCGATTGCAAATCAGTCCCGGCAGGCCCGGCCTCGTCTTGATCAATGATGACCTTTTGCCTTTCCTGGCCCGAGCTCTTCGGGCACGCCAGGAGTAACGCCATGACGGGCAGAATCCAGAACCGGCAGAGTTTCATCGCACACCCCAGGAAATTTCAAATGCACGGACTTGGCTGAAAATTACGAATGAAATCTACGTCTCGCAGATCTGTCAATAGTCCCTTAGTCTCATTCAGCGAGCCGCGGGCGTCGCGGCACGCATCAGGTTCACAAACATCCGGTAAAATCTTTCGGCATCTAGATCCAATTGGATCTCAACCGGCCCTCGCGGCAGTTTGGGTTTATCGTCTTCCGTCCAGGTTTCCGTATTTCCGTAGCCGGCCCCGCGATCAAGATCTACTCCCATGTAACGAGTTTCCCGCTTCGTGATCAGCGTCGGATCGATCCAAGAGGCCGCCGCAAGCTCGTCCCACATGTAGTCGGAGCCCGGGCCGGGCCGGAAATAGCGTGCCACGTAACGAGCCAGAGGAGTTCCGCTCGCCTCGATGTCATGCACCATGGCGGGTGTCAGGCGCGTCATGATCGAAATATCCGTCGGTGTGCAGGTGATTTTCTTCCACTTTGCGCGCAGGACGATTTCGGCCGCCTCTGGATCAAACCAAAAATTGAATTCATGCCGCGGGTTGTTCACGAATTCCGGATCGTTCGTGGCGGGATTCAGGCTTCCTCCCATGAACACCAACTCCTGCGCCAATTCCGGAAACTGCGGATCCATCGAAATCGCCAGCGCAAGGTTGGTCATTGGACCACCTTCGTAGATCGTAACCTCGTGCGGATACTGATGCACGATGCGGTTCAAAAAATGAGCGGCGTCCTCCGTGGAAGGCTTGATCGTGGGCATTCCTTCCGGCAGTGCTGGCACGACGAAGGGTTCGTGCCACCATCGCGGATCCCAGGCCCCGGCGTAAGCGACTTTGCCGTATCGCGCCTGCCACATCAGCGCGTCCTCACGATTCCGCACCAACGGATAAACGGCGCCAGGCATGACCGGAATATCCGTGCGCCCGATAATTTCAAGCAGGCGCAACATATGCTCCACCTCTTCATCCCGCCACTGGTCTCCGCTCACCGCGGTGATCCCCAACACTTCCACGTCCGGAGATTGGATCAGAAGCAAAGGAGTTTGCAGATTGCTGCCACCGGGTCCTGAGAGGTCCTCGTTGATGACTATCTTGCGACGGGCTTGGCCCCATTCGGCGGGGGTAACCATCAGCAAAACCAGCAATAAAAAACAAACCCTTCTTATTTTCACGATCGTTCTCTCAGGGCTGCTCTCACTGGGGCGGGCGGCGAGACTCTCGTGCTTGACCTGGGGGGCGTGTCATCAGATCGATATACAGCTTATAAAATCTCTCCGCGTCGATGTCGAATTGTACGTTCGCCATTCGTAGGTAGGGAGGAACGCTTGCCGTGGGGCCCCAAAAAAGCGTCTTGCCATAACTCGCGCCGTGATCGATGTCGATGTCCATATACAATTGCTTCTGCCCCGTGATGATGGACGGGTCGATCAATGCCGCTCCCGCAATCTCATCCCACATATAGCCCGTCAGCGAATATTTTCCAAGGTACCGAGTGATTGGAGTATCGACCTTGGAGATCGCAGCTTGAATTTCCGGGCTTAGGCGCGTCTTCACCGAAATGTCGATTGGGGTGATCGTGAGTTTCTTCCAGGGTGCGCGCAAGACGATCCGCGCTGCCTCCGGATCAAACCACCAATTGAATTCCCGCCTCGCGTCGATAGCCCCAGGATCGATGGCGCCCTTGTCTGCATACAGCCCGCCTCCCATCAAGACAAACTCTCTCGCGAGCGTGGCTACCTCAGGGTCGAGCTTCAGCGCCAAAGCATAATTCGTCAGTGGTCCCCCGGCCCAGAGAACCACCTGCCCCGGATACTTGTGCACCATCCTCACTATGAATTCCGCCGCCGTCCCAGGCAGCGCTTTGGTGTGAGGCTCTCCTTCAGGCATGGGAGGCACGAAATCCGGTGGGTGATATGGCTCTTCGTAGATGGTCGAGCGCTGAGCTCCAAACCTCTGCGTCCAGCACCCTTTGTATTCCAATTTCCCGTAGAGTGCTTCCCAGCGCTCGCTTTCTTCCTTGGAATTCAGGAGCGGAAATTCCGCGCCTTCAATTACGGGAATGTCGGTTCGGTCGGCAATTTCAAGCATCCGCAAGGCGTGCTGGGTTTCCTCTTTCACCCATTGGTCGCCGCTTACCGTGGTCACGCCCAGGACGTCGAACTTCTCGGATTGCAAGAAAACCAGGATGGCCTGCTGGTCGCTCGTTCCCGGACCGCGCGCATCCTGGTCGACAATGACCTTGATTCTCTCTTGGGCCGCTGCGGGAAACCATCCGAAAGCCCAAAGACACGCCAACACCAGTCCAAGAAACGACCGGCCCATCACACCTGCGATGGGTCGGTCGAATCGGGCCTCTGATTTTCGCGTCATCCGAGCCCTTAGAACTGCAGCTTCAGGGCGAACTGAATCAAACGCGCGTTGTTCACTGTGGAATTCACCACGCCAAAGTTTGCCGGGGAATTGAAGTCGGCATTTGGCGATCCGAATTGCGCATGGTTGAAAATGTTGAAAAACTCGGACCGGAAATCCAGACGCATGCCCTCTCGCGGCAGCGCAAAATGCTTAATCAGCGAGAAATCGGTGTTCACGAAGTCCGGACCGGAGACCGGAGTACGGCCCGCATTTCCAAGCTCGCCCACAGCCGGCGCTGAGAAGCATGACTTGTTGAACCACTGGCTCAGTTTCGGGCTGCTCGCCTGGGCGCCGCAACTCTGGTCGGGACGATTTAGACTGTTTCCGTTGTTCTCGAAGTTTACTCCGGATTGGTTGAAGCTATCGACGATGAACACCGGAAATCCCGACGTGATCTTTTCGATTCCCGTAACCTCCCAGCCTCCTGCGATCACATTGAGAGGACCGCTCCAGTCGTTCCCGAAATGCTTCCCCCTGCCGAACGGCAATTCGTAAACGACGCTCGCGGTGAAATCATTATCGAGGTTCACTTGCGACAGGCCCCAATCCAGTTTCTGCCAGTTCGGCAGCGGATAATAAGTCGCCCCCAGCGGCGTGCCCAACCCGTCGGTAAAGCCGTTGTCGTAGTTTCGGGAATACGTGTAACCGATCAATGCGTAGACGCCGTACCGGGAGCTCTTCGTCTCGGCCTTCACCTGGAGAGCATTGTAGTGAGCCGCACCGATGTCCATGACGTCCGACACCGTAGAATATGGGAACTCCGTGTACGGCACGCCGAATGGCGCTCCGCCCGGTCCGCATCCCAGCGTGTAACCACCAGTTCCGCATGCTGCCGGGGACGACACGTTCAAATTGTTCCCATCCGTCAGGATATGGGAACTTCTTGACCCCACGTATCCAACCGTCAGCACGATCTGACCCGGGATTTGACGTTCCACGTCCACGTTATACTGTTGAACCCGGCCCTGCTTGAAATTGACGTCTTGCGCCAAAATCGTCCCGGTGAAACTCGTTGGATTTGGCGGCGTTGTAAATACAGGAAACCCGGCGGATGCGCTCTGTGCCGAGGGCGTCAATCCATACGTCACCGCGCAAGCCGCGTACGCAAACGTACACGCCCCACCAAAGCCAAAGTAATCCGACTCCGCAAAGTATGGCGGGTTTTGCCAAAGACCCTGTGCGCCCTGGTTCCACGAAGAGTCGTGGTACAGCGCATAACCTCCTCGCACCACCGTCTTGTCGCTACTGAACGGCTTCCACGCCACGCCGATCCGTGGCTCAAGCGCCGTCTTATCCATGAGGATCCCTGCCGAAGCCCCTGCGTTTTGCCCGGCAATGAGAAACTCACTGGTGGCAGGGTTAAAGTCCGCCTGTCGATTGTGGGCTTCCTTCACCGTGGTCGTCAGCGCCCATGCCAAACCAAGATTTAGCGTCAGGTTTTTAGTTACCCGCCAGTCATCCTCCACATACGGCCGGAACATTTTCCAGCGCCGCCCGGTGATTGGCCCGTCGAAAGTCTGATCGTGGATCGCCAGGCTCGGCAGTCCCATCAGCAAGTCTGCCTCCGGTTCACCCGCCCAGAACCCTGTATAGATCCAATAGCCGTCTTGAAATGCATCTGTTTTCACGTTCATTTGATTCGCGCGAACGGATCCGCCGATTTTGATGTCGTGCTTCCCGCGAATCATGTCCAGCGTGTCGAAAATCGAAAATACGTTAGTCCCGCCTTGGAACGGCGAGTAGCCCCGGTCGCCCAATGACCAGTAACCGCCGTCCAGTTGCACCGACGTCAATCCGCAGCTGACGCCTCCGGGAATGCACGTCGTCCCGCCGCCGCAATCGAGATTCGCGCCGGGAATTCCGCCGCCGATGATCTGCGACTCGCATGTCCCCGTGCCCTGAGACGAGATGTAGTCGAAAATACGGTTGTAGCCACCCGTAATTTGATTCACGGTGTTCGGCGAAAAAACGTGTGTCTCGGAGATAACCGCGTTACGCCCGTGATTGATGATCCCCTGGTTGCTGCCAAAGGCGCTCTCTTCCGCAAATCCCGGCGCCCCACCTGGCACGTACGAGTTCGCCTGATCGTAACTGAACCGCGCCATCAGCGAATCTGCCGGCGAGAAATTATGATCCAGTTTCACGTCAAACTTTTTCTCATTCAGCTTGCGGACCGGTTCGTTCACATAATTGTAATCGAGAGGCTGATTGCTCGCGTTGGACATCGGATACAAATTGATCAATGCCTGCCCGATCGGGTTGATCAGCCCGGATGGGATCTTGTTGCAGTCCGTTCCCGCCGCTTGGCTTCCGTCGGAATTTGCCGGGAGTGGATTTCCTGAAGAGTCGCATTGGAAATTCACGTCCGGGGCCCCGCCCACATTCGGATTGATGATCGCCCCTGGCGCAAGCGCATTTCCAAACACATCGTTGCTGAAATCGCCGGTGCGCATTGCCAGACTCGGGACCAATCCCGTGAATGGAATGCCTTTCCGCTGGTTCTTTTGTTCGATATCAACGAAGAAGAACGTCTTGTTTTTCTGAATCGGGCCGCCGAGAGAACCGCCATACTGGTTCAAGTTGAACGTCTCAGTCGAGCTCGCAAAAAAGCTTTTCGCGTCCAGATCCGTGTTGCGGAAAAATTCGAACAGCGACCCATGAAAATCATTGCTTCCGGATTTTGTCGTCACCAGAACCGTCGGGCCCGCACGCGTGCCATACTCTGCCGAGTACGTATAGGTCAGAACCTTGAATTCCTGAATCGCATCGATCGAAGGCAATATCGCAATGCCTCCGGCCGTCAGTTCGTTGTTGTCGTTCCCATCCAGCAGCCAGTCCGTCGAATTGGCTCGTGACCCGCCGACCGAAAGAGAGAACGACCCGCGCGCCGCTACTTCGCTGCTCGCTGCGCTGGTGAAAAAACTGTTGGGGTTCGATTCCGTAATGGTGCCGGGAGTCAGGTTTGCGAGCTGGACGAAATCGCGTCCGTTCAAGGGCAGCTCGGCGACTTCCTGCGACGTGATCACTTGGCCCAGCGAACCATTCGTCGTTTCCACGGCCACTTCCGTCGCCGAAACTTCTACTTGCGAGCTGACCGAAGCGGGCTGCAACGAAAAATCCAGCTCTCGCCCTTCATCGACTTGTAATTTAACGTCTTTGCGCTCGGATGTCTGAAAGCCCTTGTATTCGACGCGCAGCGTGTAAATGCCGACTGGCAGCAAGGGGATGAGATAGTGGCCGGCGTCGTCGGTGATCGCCGAGCGCGTTGCGCCCGTATCCTGCGAAAGAACTGTGACCGACGCCCCCGCGATCACCGATCCCGATTTGTCCGTAACGGTGCCGGTAAAACTCGCGTTCGCCTGGCCAAACGCTCTCGGAGTTATGCAGAGAGCGAACGCACACGCCATTACCACAAGAATCAGCTTATTTCTCATCGACGCCACCCCTTTTGGGCTCCCCAGCTTCGCTGCCATCGTGCGGACGCGGCCCAAAATTCGCGCCTCTTTTTTTTCGCGCGCAAGCCAGCCGTAATCACCGCCGCGTAAGCAATGTTCTATTCTGGGATTATTCAATTCTTCCGTTTATGGACTTCAACCGCTCACCCCGAGCTCCGGGTCCGCGAAAAATATTTACGCACGTTACTTCTCAATCGTGGTTGTGTCAAGGCAGTTGTTCGGATCGTTCGTACGTAAATTCCACAGGTGAAAGCCAGCCGGGACTTTCCGACGCGATTGCGAGGAATGCACGTTTCAATCGAGGTAACGCTCTTACTGGCAGCGCTTGCTCACCATTTCGAGCTTCGTAATGATGAGCTCGTCGGCTTCGGAGCTGTTTTCTGGGTTGTGCTTCGGGTCGGCTTGGTGAACGTTTGTCCCGGTGATCTTGACTTTGTGTCCGGCATGCTTGGAGAGATCAATGGTGGTGCTGGAGACGTAGTACAGCTTGGCGTCCGCGGTCGTGAACGCGAAGCCGCCTTCCTCAGTCCGCTGGACCAGACAGCCGGTGGCGACAACCGATTCGGACTTCGCACTCGAATCGGACTTTTGAGCACGGCCCGCCGCGGAGCCCGGCCCATTTTCGGCACCGCTGCGCGCGAACAGGCACGCCGCGAACAAAATCGTCAACGCGATCCCGCATATGGCGGATGAGCCATACCGCCTTGAATCTTTGCGTGAGGCTATTTGCATCGTCGATCTCCCGGCAAGCGCCCCGGTTCGTCCAGACCGTGGGGCAGCCTAACAATACACCCTGAAATTATTTCGAGACGAAATGAAATTTTCACTCGGGGCGCGAGTCCCGCTTTTGACGCAAAGCTATTGTTCGGCCAGATGCGCGGACTTGAGCCGCGTCTGCAAGACGCGAAGAATGGCGTCGCGCGCGATCATGCCAACGATGTTGCCCTGGTCGAGGACCGGCATCTGGTTGATGTCCTCGCGCTGCATGCGCTCGAGAATGCCGAGCACCGGTTCGTCCGGCGCGGCCCATTGAATGCCATCGATTGGCCGCATGACCGCCTGAATGGACGTGTTCGTCCATTCCTCGCGTGGAATTTCCCGCGCCGCGTGCAACGTCACCAGTCCGACGGGCGCGCCTGCCCCGGTCACGATATGGCACCGCCGGCCCGTCCGCAAAACTTCGTGGACGTACTCTTCCACCGAGATGTCCCGTTTCACGGTGGGCACGTCCTTCGACATGATGTCGCTCGATTTCAGGCCAGAAAGCGTCGAGCGGATCGCCACCTGCACGTAGCTTTCCTGCGCGGCCGTCAGCAGGAACCACCCGATGAACGCCAGCCAGAGCCCACCGATCCGGCTGCCGCTGACAAACTGCCAGATGCCGTCAAAAATCATGAGGTAAGCGAGGATCTGGCCGCCGCGGGAGGCGAAGCGCGTCGCCTTGGCAAAATCCTTGGTAATCCCCCAGACGATCGAGCGCAGAATCCGGCCGCCGTCGAGCGGGAAGCCGGGTACGAGATTGAACAGCGCGAGCACCGCGTTCGTTTCGGCGAGCCACATCGCGGTCGCCACAACCAATTCGCTTCCTGTGGCGAGACGCGCCGTGGCGTAGAACGCTCCCGCGAGGACGAAACTGGCTATTGGGCCGGCAATCGCAATGTTGAATTCCTGCTTCGCGCTGCCCGGCTCGGATCCGATCCGCGCCAGGCCTCCAAACACGAACAGCGTGATCGACAGCACCGGAATTCGGTAGTGAATCGCCACGACGCTGTGGCCCAGTTCGTGAAAAATGACCGAGGCAAAAAATAGAATGGCCGTGGCGACTCCGAGCGTCCAGTGTTGCGCCGGGCCCCAGCCCGGATGCTGCTCGCGGAATTGCGTCGAGAGTGAAAACGTGATGAGCGCAAAAATAATCAGCCAGCTCGAATGCACGTAAATGGGGATACCGAAGATTCGTCCCAGCCGGATTCCGGAAGCGCGTTCCATTTAACCCCTGCTCGGATTATATCCAACCGCTCGCTCCGCGTCCCTAATTCCACGCCGTGTCGCGGTCACCACGCTTTCACCCCGCCACGCTTCCGCATAAATGCCGTGAATTGAGAGTCATCCGCTCTGGCGCGCCGCGTGCCACTCGTTCGTAACGACAGTGCAGCAGAACCAGAGGAGACGCCAATGCAAGCGGCCATTCAATTCACGATTCTTTCATTCGTCATCTTGGGCTCGATCTCGCTCGCAGTTTTGCTCGAATGGTTAAGCCTGTGGGGTCTGATGAGGCTGATGCCCGCAACGCACCGCGTCGCCGAGACGCGGCGCGATGCCTCATCCACCAGGAATCTG